>NZ_JBMOUE010000002.1:0-1197396 GCF_049319685.1 Chryseobacterium sp. Mn2064 | reverse complement strand
TCCTTCATATCCGGTGGGAGAAAGAGACACTTTTACATGGATGGTTTCTCCTTTTTTAACCTCAGCAGAAAAGGCCAAAGCCAGTTTTGTTCCGGTAAAATGTTGACTTTCCTGTTTTCCATTGACTTCTTTTTTTGAAATTTTCATAGGTTTTGAAAACTCAATTCTGGCATAAACGTATTGATTCTTAGCCCAGGCCTCACTTCTTCTGAATACTTCAATCGTTTTATCATCAATGATCTTTACTTCACCTTCCAGAAGCTGATCTCTGTGGTTCAGATCTAAAATGATATTGGCCTTTCCCGCATTGTTGAACATATATTCGTGATAACCTACTCTCTGCGTAGCGGTAAGACGGACATTGATATTGTTTTTATCTAATTTGACCGAATAAAATCCGGCTGTTGCTTTTTCATTTTTATGCGAAAATTGGGAAGAATAATCTTTACTGTTCAGACTTGGATTTCCCATCGTAGGCATCAGCATAATATCTCCATAATCTGAAACTCCTGTTCCGTTGAGGTGAGTATGAGAAAAACCATAGATCACCGAATCTGAATAATGATATCCGCTACAGCCATCCCAGCTTCCGTCAATTCTTGTGTCGGGAGAAAGCTGAACCATCCCAAAAGGAACGATAGCACCTGGAAAAGTATGCCCGTGGCCTCCGGTTCCAATGAATGAATTTACATATTGAGAATAATTTTGTGCGGAAATAATCTGAGTGATAAATAAAGAAAATGCAATAAGCCTTTTTTTCATATTCTAATTTTATAACAGCGAATATATCGAAAAAGGGGCATACGGATGTAATAAAAACAGAATACGCATTGTCTTATTAAAAACGATAATAAACTATGAAAAAAGTATTTCTTTCTGTGATCATGCTGCTGCCGGTAATAGCATTTTCCCAAAGTATAACAGGAAAAATTACTCAAACCGGAAATGGAGTTTCTTATGTTGAGATAGTGGCCATTAAAGATCAGCAAAGGCAGACCGCCATTTCGGACGAAAAAGGAAATTACTCACTGAAGCTTTTGGAGAACGGAAACTACCATATAAAGCTGATTCAGGATGGAACAGAAATATCCAGTACTGAATTTACTGTAAACGGGGAAGTAAAAAAAGATTTTTTTATTGAAGGAAAGAATGAAAAACAGATTGAAGGAGTTACGCTTACCGCCAGAAAAAAGCTAATAGAAAGAAAAGCAGACAGGTTGGTTTTTAACGTTGCCAATTCTGTTGCCTCGCAGGGAATGGATGGCGCCGATGCGCTGGGCACAACGCCGTTGGTAAAGGTAGATGAAAATACCGGGATTTCAATTGCCGGTAAAAGTGGTGTGGCCATCATGATTAATGAAAGAATACTCAATCTTTCAGGAAGTGAATTGGTAAATTATCTTAAAAGCCTGCGATCTGAAAATATTGAGAAAATTGAAGTGATTACAACACCTCCCGCAAAATACGAAGCACAGGGAAATAGTGGAATTATCAATATTGTTCTGAAAAAAAATCAAAACCTTGGATGGAGTGGGAGCTTTACAACCACTCTTCAACAACAGACGTATACGGGGTTTTCCAACAGTGCGGGAATCAATTATCAGAATGAAAGATTACGCTCTTCATTGAAGCTCAGACAGTCTCAGTATAAAAAGCATTCTTATGAAAATTATAGGATAGAAGGTTTTGACGGGCTTAAAAGTAATGATAACAGACAGGATTTCGGGGACGGACTGGGAGCTAATTTAAGTATTGATTATCAGCTCGGTAAAAAATCGAATATTGGATTCATCTACGATTATGGGTTTGGACATACCAATATGGATATTGTGAATACTTCAGATTATTTTCAGAACAATCAGTATACCAATACGCTGCTTACCAATTCGGAGCACAGAGCAACGGGAAAACAAAATACAATAAGTTCCTATTATGACGTAAAATTTGGAAAACAGGATAATAAACTGAGTATTACCGGTAATTATTTTTCCAATATTCCAGAAACAGTCATAGATTTTACAACCAAAGAAAATTCTGGAGACCAGTTTATCGTTAAGTCTCCATCTAAAGTAGATTATAAAATTTATTCCGGGCAGGCAGATCTTACTTTACCATATCAGTTTGCCAAAATGGAAACCGGGGTGAAGTTTACCAATTTTGATAACAATTCAAATATTTTCTATCAGAATCTGGAGAACGGGAATTATGTTACAGACCCAATAAAGAGCAACGAATTTCAATACAATGAAAAAAATTACGCAGCATACATCAGCTTTGAAAAATCTTTTAATGAAAAATGGTCTGCCAAAGCAGGGCTTCGCTATGAGTATTCTACGGTGAACGGAAATTCTTTAACTTCAGGACAGCAGACAGAAAACACTTACGGAAAGTTTTTCCCAACGGCTTATATTTCTTATAAAAGCAATCAGAATCATACCTTCAGTCTCAATTATTCCAAAAGGATCAACAGACCGGATTTCAGAGCAATCAATCCCTACCGATGGTATATTAATATCAACTCTTATTCTACCGGAAATCCTTTCTTGAAGCCGTCTTTCAATCATAATATTGAATTTTCCTATGTGTACAGAGGAAAGTTATCGGCATCAGCTTACTACCAAAGAAAATTGGACGGTTTTAGTCAAATTGTCAGCCTTGAAGGTGAGAACAGGACCAGTACTTTTGCCAATTTCTATAATGTGAACAGTATAGGACTTTCGCTGAATTATTCTGACACTTTTTTCAAAATGTGGGAAGCCAATTATGCGGCAGATTTATCGTATATGTCGACGAGTGTTTTTGCTACCGATGCTGCATCCAGAAAGGGAAGTGGTTATGAGTTTAATTTTCAGAACAATCTGTCTTTGAACAAAAATAAAACGGTTCAACTGATTCTGAACTACTGGATGCGACTGCCTTCCAATTCAGGAAATGTACGTTGGGATTATCTGGGGAATTTTACAACGGGTCTGAAAATGAATTTTATGGAAAAAGATTTGCAGATTAATGTCTTCGTTTCAGATATTTTTAAGCAATCTAAAAGTAAAGGAAGTATTTTTTATACGACCGGAACCCATTTTTTCAACAATTATTACGATGCAAGAAGATTGAATGTATCAGCCACGTATACTTTCGGAAATAAAAAAGTAAAAGGAGCAGACCGTACTATAAAATTTGAAGAAAAAAACAGAGCGAACTAATGATGAGTAAAGTATTTTACCCTATTTTCTATTCATTAAACTTCGCAATATAATTTGGCATAAATAGATAGTTTCTGATGATTGTTTTCTGAAGGATAAAATACTGCAAATCTGTGTTTACAAAAGAATTTATCTATGATTGTGTTTACTTATTCTAAATAGGCAAAAAATCCGTAAATTTGTAAACAATTTATATTTATATGTTGACGAAAGAAAAGGTTCAGGATTTCCTTAAAGAAATAGAAGTAGACGATTTGGTGAATAATCTTCAGATTATGGGTGATGATGTTTATATCGACATGACAGCTCATTCACCAGCGATGCACGAAAAGAAAAAACTGGAGGCTGCTATGAAGCAGGCTTTTGCCAGTGAGTTTGGAGAAAATATTAATCTAAAACTTAAAATCGCTTCACCGGAGCCTAGTGAAATTCAGCAAAGTCAGATCAAAGGAAAACAAATTCCTGGAATTCAAAATATTATTGCGATCGCTTCCGGAAAAGGAGGAGTAGGAAAATCTACAGTTTCTGCAAATATGGCAGTAACATTAGCTAAAATGGGTTTCAAAGTAGGTTTATTAGATGCCGATATTTATGGGCCGTCTGTTCCTACCATGTTTGATACAGAAGGTGAAAAACCTATTTCTGTAGAAGTAAACGGGAAAAGCTTAATGAAACCTGTGGAGAACTATGGCGTGAAAATGCTTTCTATAGGATATTTCTCAGGGGCTAATCAGGCTGTGGTTTGGAGAGGACCGATGGCGTCTAAAGCTTTGAATCAGATGATCAGAGATGCGGCATGGGGAGAATTAGATTTCTTATTGATCGACCTTCCTCCAGGAACAGGTGATATTCACTTATCAATCATTCAGGAAGTACCTGTAACAGGGGCTGTGATTGTAAGTACACCTCAGCACGTAGCGTTGGCAGACGTAAGAAAAGGGATTGCCATGTTCCAAATGGAAAGTATTAATATCCCGGTTCTTGGATTAATCGAAAATATGGCGTATTTTACACCGGAAGAACTTCCTGAAAATAAATATTATATCTTTGGAAACCAAGGAGCACAATATTTAGCTGAAGATCTGAATATTCCTGTATTGGGAGAGATTCCTTTGATCCAAAGTATCAGAGAAGCAGGAGACGTAGGAAGACCGGCTGCATTGCAGGAAGGATCTAAAATTGCAGATATCTACACAGAAACGGCAAGAAAAATGGTAGAAAGTTTAGTGGAAAGAAACAAAAACCTTCCTCCAACTGAAGCTGTGAAGATTTCTACAATGGCAGGTTGCTCTCCAAAAGCGAAATAATAACAACTTTCAATTAACATTGGAAAAAACCGAATTGAACTGAAAAAAATATGGAAACAAACATAACGCACGAAGATACAGTAACAAGAGTAATGGAAGCTCTGGAAAGCATCAGACCGTTTTTGAATAAAGACGGAGGTGACATCGAGCTTATTGATGTGAAAGATAATCAGGTTTTTGTAAAGCTTTTGGGAAACTGTTCCGGATGTTCATTGAATTTTTCAACCCTGAAATTGGGCGTTGAAAATACGATCAAGCAACATGCTCCGGAGATTGAAAAAGTAGTAAATGTAGAGTAAAAACTACATAGAAGATATTTTTTAAAGACAGCCTGTTTTAGGGGCTGTCTTTTTTTGTTTAAATTAAATAAGAAAATATAAACTAAACCTCACAGGTTATGAAAACCTGTGAGGTTTTATTGATGATCAGAATACTGTAATGATTTAGATTCTTATTGTTTCACCACCTTATTTCCCACTCCTGTAAGAGCAGCGTCCGGTTTTCCTGATTTTGTTCCGGAAGTTCGGTAATACACGGTGTTGTTACCTCCTTCTATAGAAATTTTGTCTACACTGTCGATATACACTTTGTTACCAGTCCCAGAAACGGAAATTTTTTTGGCGCTTCCTTTGATGGTTACTGTATTATCACCCCCTTCCACTTCTACATTTCCCCCTTTAAGGTTGTAGTTCAGTTTATGGCCAACTCCTTCTACTTTTATCATTTTAGAGTTATCCGTTTGTTCTACTCCCTTTGCAGACTCTGTTTTTCTGGATTGAGAAAATGCTGTACCTGTTGTGAACAGTAAGATAGCCAGAACGGCAATTGTTCTAATATTTTTCATTGTGAATTTGGTTTTTCTATCGGGGTAAATATATAAAAAAATATTTTCAATTTTTAATCGTTAAAATTGTTCTCCACTTTTACAGGATCAATTCATCAATAATCTCGTGAATCATTGTGAGCACATCGGTAGATTTTTCCCTAATGATTAAGGTATTTTTTTTATTCCTGATTAAGTTTGTGAAATTATTGTCTTCAATATTAATATCTACTACAAGTGCACCGTATTTTAATGCTGTTTCTGTAATAGCAATGGGAAGATTTGTAGCTCCTGAAGTACCAACAATAAAGAGAACTCCGCTGTTTTTTGCAATTTTCAATGCGCTGAACCTTTTATGGGTTTTCTCATTATAATATTCATCAAACCAAAGAATATTGGGACGCATCCAATGGCCGCACTGGGTGCAGGTTAATAATTCTTTATCGCGGTCTGTAAGATCTTCTCTCAGATCTTTTCCTTTTATTTCCTGGGGAAGAAGAAGAATTTCTTTACATCCGTTTGAACATTTTATTTCCCGGTTATTTCCGTGTATTTCATACATTCTCTGGTTGCCGGAACGACGGTGAAGATTGTCGATATTTTGGGTGATCAAATGAAATCTGTCCTGTAATTGATGCTCAATAGCAGCCAGCTCAGCGTGGCTTTCATTAGGAGAAGCTTCCTCAAACATTTTTTTTCTGAAAAGAGAATATTGAAGGACTTCCTCCGGATGTTGCTTAAAATACCGTAAAGTTCCAAACTCTTCCGGCTTATGAAACTGAGTTCCTTTTACCCAAATCCCATCAATCCCTCGGTAAGTAGGAATACCACTGTCGGAGGAAATTCCTGCTCCGGTAAGAAAAGTAAAAAGATTTCGTTTTTCCTTTTGCCAGACTTGGTGAATGATACTTTCTAATTGTGCTTTCATGGGTTTTATAAGAATCTAAAACTACTCAATTTTTCAATAATAAAAAAGCTCCGGAATTACCGAAGCTTTCTCAATCAACTAAATAATATATTCTACTTTACAATCACTCTTTTTACCTGTCTCTCAGAAGTTTTTACAAGATAAACTCCTGCAGAGAGGGTAGAAGTATTAATTGTTAAAGCATTTTTTTCTTTTCCGATTAGTTTTCCGGACATATCATACAGCTCATAATCCTGCTTTCTGTTGAAATACAATACATTTCCTTTGTTAACAGGATTTGGAAATACATTAAAGGTTGCTGTTTCAGATTGTACTTCACCCGTACCTAAAGTAGGAGGTAATGCTACTTCATACATCGATAAAGTTCCGCTGATTTCATTGGCGATAATCACGTAGCCCTTATTGGTTGTCGTATTTTCCGGAGCGATATAAATAATTCCTTCAGGACCATTGTCTCCACCATAGGCAGAAGTTGATCGGGAATGTTTATAATCGGTGAAAGTAGGGTTGTTAGGATCTGTGATGTTGTACACCATTACACCTCCTGTTCTTTCCAAAGTGATGAAAGCGTAGGTTTGGCCGCTAATTGTTCCTAAAGCAATTCCTTCCGGCTCAGGTCCCTTGGCACGGCTTCTGCTTTTCACTGTATTAGACTCATTATCTGCGTTGAAAATTAATGGATGGTTAGCGGCAATATATCTTTCAAACTGATCACCACTATCATAAACAACTTGCTTCGTATCTGTGTTGAAGATAGAGAATGAGCGGGCTCCCAAAGCAGCCATTTCTTCAAAATCTGAATCTCCGTCTGTATTCCCGGTTGCTGTGGAAACTCTGAATCGTCCCAGATTATAAGATGCCTTTAAAATAGCAGATTGTGGGAAAATAGCAGGATCCAAAATATAAGTATTGGCCCCTACAGTTGTTCTTTCACTGAATCCAGGAAGATCTTTTTCGTCCCCTTCATTGGCGGTTACGATATAATGAGTGTTTCCTACCTTATAATTCTGTACAGCGTCAGGAATATAATAAGCTTTTACCGGCCAGTTGGCAATCAAAACTTCTCCATTATTATCCGAAGCATCAAACCCATTACCTGGAAGGCTCATATCTTTTTTACCCAGTCCCCAGATTCCTGTAATGGTTTTGGTAGCAAGATTGACTTCTGCAATGGCATTGTTTTCCTGAAGCGTTACCCAGGCTTTCTGACTGTCTGCACTGATGGTGACATACTCAGGCTCAAGATCCTGAGAAAGGGTATTGTTGGTTCTTACTTTTCTTAAACCTGTAGCCGTTAAAGAAGCCAACTGAGAATCAAAAGCATTGAAATTAAGGGTTGTCACATTACTTTGTGAAAGACTTCCAATACCGCCTGAAATATCAATAATACTGATGGTTCCTTCAGGATCTATGGTATATGCATCATTGGGTTCCCCTTCATTAGCTGTAACCACTTTCGTTCCGTCTGGAGTAAAAGTAACCATATCCGGTAAAGCTCCAACTGTAACCTGTTTAAGGAAGTTTCCATTAATGTCGAAAAATACAACTGATCCATTTTGTTGAGGATTGGTATTAGGTGAAGCAGCGGCAATAATTCCATTTTTCACGGCAATACTTGTGATTCCTCCATACGCTGACATATTTACAGTTTTTATTACAGAAGGAGTCGTTGGATTGCTGAAATCAATAATATCAAAAACATCTGTAAGAGAACTTATCGTAAATAATCTTTGAGTGGAAGCATCGTGTACTACAATTTCTGTAGAGCTGTTGTTGTTTCCTGAAGGATCAAAACTTCCTATATAATTCAGCTGAATCTGGTTGGAAGGTGCCGGAGCAGGTTTATCATTATCCACAATATAAATGGTGGCAGCATTGTCTCCCGAAATAGTGGCGCCCACTGGATTTTCCAGACTTACCACAAAATATTCTGCCTGCTGTTCTGCCAGAGTATCATCAATGATAGGAATATTAACCGTATAGCTTGTTGTAGAAGGGGTGATATTAATTGTCTGATTGGCTAAAGTGAAATCGCTGCTGTCTGCCGTACTGTAAGGAGCCGGTTTTACCACTAGGTTAACCGTAGCATTGGAAGGATTGGCAACATTGATTTTGAAGGCCAGAGTTCCCACATTTTCATTCACTTTAATGAAATTCTTTTCCAACGAAAGAGAAGTTCCTGCTGTTGTAAATGTTGTAGATGTGGCTGCAGTTAATGCATTATCACTAAAGTCCTCAACAGTATTAGGTTTCAAAGCCAGATAATATGATTGTCCGGCAATCAAAGTTGAGGTTGGGATTACAGTAATGACATTATTACTGAAAGTGATGGTGAAAGGAACCTGTGCACCTGTAGAATTTCCAAGTCTGAACTCTACAAAATTCTGTGCATTGGAGCTATTGATGGCAGAATTATCTATCAATCTTATATTTTCATTAAAAGATAGAGTAGGGTTTACTGTAATGGAAGCGTTATTGGTATTGTTTAAAGGCAGATAAGCAACGGTTGGTGGCGTTGTGTCCACTGTTCCTGCCGGTGTGGCATCCACGGTGAAGTTGTCAAAACGGTTATTACCTCCAGTTCCTCCTCCCGTAGCCGAAAATTCTGCTTTTAATTTAAAATTTGGGTTATTGGATACCCCAGAAACGGTCGAAAAATCAAATGTAATAAGCTGCGGATTAGCATCCTGAGGACTTACCACCTGATATGGAGTGAAATTGGTTCCATCGATAGAATAAGACCATGTTTGGGTTCCTGCTCCCTGCGCAGATCTTCTGGTGGTAAATTTGGCAATCACATTATTGTATCCCGTTGTAGGAAGATTAAACTGTAATGCACCTCCAATAGGGTTATTAAATCTCAGATGGCTCCCTGAAGGATCTCCATTTCTGGCATTTAAATTATCAACATTAAAGTTCTGCCCGGTACCGTTGGCAAAATCAATAACACTCGTTCCTCCGGCAATAGGCAAAAGTGAACCATTCACCATTGTAGAGGAAGGTGTTGTAATCGTTGCTGAGGAAGAATTGTCATTAAAATTCCAGTAATGAATAAGTGTCTGCCCGAAAAGACCGCTTTGGAAAAAGAATGCGGCAATCACAGACCCTTTTAATAGGTAGTTGTTGATCATTTTTAACTTTTATTAGATAAATGCAAAAATGAGCTTTCTGTTTAGCAACTACTTTAATGGAGTTTTAAGAAATGTTTAAAAAATAGGTTTGTTTCTTATAAAAGATAAAATAATAATTGTTCTACGAATGTGTTTTCAGGAAATTGGATTATTTTGAAGGCTTTCCGGAAAAATTCAACATCTTTCCAGTCTTGCTTCCTTCCAGTGGATGTTTCTGCATATAAAAATATCCTGAAACGGCTGTAAGAAGCAAGAGTACAAAAATAACCAGAACGATCCTTTTTAACATATCTCTCATATCGCTAAATTTTTAATATCTCTGATTTCTAAAGTTGCTGTAGGGTATCCTTTTTGGGTAACATTGATCATTGCTCTCCCCACTTCGTGTAAAGTTAGTGATTTTGTTGGTAAAAAAACAGGGAAAATCCAAATAAGAGGTTTGAAAAACCATTTTACATTTGCTTGTCCGTCAACAGGTTTCATAAATCCGGGTCTGAAATTGTAAGCTCCTCTGAAGCCCATCTTTTTCAAAGTGTTTTCTGTTCTGCCTTTTACTCTTGCCCACATTATCTTTCCACTTTCTGTACTGTCAGTATGTGCTCCGGAAACATAGTTGAATACCATTTCCGGGTTTTGATTCAATACAGCTTTCGCAAAATGAATGGTTGTATCATAAGTAATTTGGGTATAATCCTGTTCGTTTATTCCCACGCTGCTGATTCCTGCACAGAAAAAACAAGCGTCGTAGCCTTTCAGCTTTTCATCATTTATATCTATGGACAAAAAGTCGGAAACGAGGTATTCTTTCAGTTTGGGATGGGTTTTTCCGGAAGGTTTTCTGCTGATACTCAGGATTTCAGATACATTGGGGTTTTCCAGACATTCCATTAAAACACCTTCTCCTACCATTCCTGTTACTCCTGTGATAATTATTTTGATTGGGTTCATTTTTTTGCTATTGATATTTATATGACGAATAAAACAGAGGTTTTACTTTAAATGTAAGAAAGAAAATTGAAAATAAAAAAACCGGACAGAATATTAGTCCGGTTTTAAATCATTATGATGTAAAAATTATTTTTTATGCTGCAGTTTGCTATAGATATTTTGAATCAATCCATCTGCTACTGAAATTTTGGGAACAAATATCTTATTGATATCCGACCATGACATGACGTTGTTGAAAATATTCAAAGCATGAACCAAAACATCTGCTCGGTCTTCTCTAAGGCTATAATTGGTCATTCTTTGCTCCACAGAAAGTTCATTGAACTCTTTATACACTTTTTTAAGATGAGCCAGAGACATCGGCTTTCCGTCTTTGGTTTTACTCATAGAAAATACCTTATTGATGTTCCCTCCCGAACCGATCGCTAGAATTGGTTTTTTGCTGACAATATTTTTCTTGATTTCGTCTTTCATTTCCTTCCAGTTATCTACTGTGACAAGATTGTTGAGAAGACGAATGGTTCCGATATTGAACGATCTTTCGTAGACCATTTTTCCGTTTTCGTAGAAAGTAAGCTCTGTAGAACCTCCTCCTACGTCAATATAGAGGTAGGCGAATTCTTTGTCGAGCCCTTCTGCTACATGGTTTTCGTAAATTAAAGTAGCTTCTTCATCACCGGAAATAATCTCAATATTGATGCCGGACGCCTCCAGAACCTGACTGATAATTTCATTTCCATTGGCAGCATCGCGCATTGCACTTGTTGCACAGGCTCTATAATGATCTACTTTATAGATTTTCATCAGATCACTGAAGATTTTCATGGAATCGATGACCATTTTTTCTCTTTCGGGACCTATTTTTCCGATGGTGAATACATCCATACCCAATCTCAAAGGAATCCTCAGAAGATTGAGCTTGATGAATTCTGGCTTTTTATTATTAATTTTAACTTCATTGATAAGAAGGCGGGCGGCATTACTCCCTATGTCTATCGCTGCTATCTTCATTTTTTGCTTGTTTTAGCTTTTAAATATTTATAGGTTTCTATTTGTGATCGGCATTCTTTTTTGTCGTTTCTTACATATTCATTGCTCAGTCTTTTGTCTAAGATTCTTGCTTTTACATTATCTCTGAGTTGAATATCAAGAATATCTTTCAATTCTTTCTTAAGGCTTTTATCTGTGATTTTGGCAGCAGCTTCAATTCTGTAATCAAGGTTTCTGGTCATCCAGTCTGCGGAAGAAATGTACATATCTTCTGCTCCTTTGTTGTAAAAATACATCACTCGGGCATGTTCCAGATACTCGTCTACAATACTGATAGCTTTTATTTTTTCTTTAAATTCTTTTTGGTTTACAGCGCAGTAAATTCCTCTTACGATAAGCTTTATAATAACGCCTACAGTGGCGGCATCATATAGTTTTTCAATCAATAATCTGTCGCTCAGTGAGTTTGCTTTCACAATGATTTCGGCTTTTCTTCCTGCTTTGGCTTCTTCAATTTCCTTATCAATATGATGCACGATCTTTTCACGCATAAACTGGGGGCAAACTAATAAATTTTTGCAAGTTTTCAAAACCGGAAGATAATCATCTTTTGGCTTTTTCAGGACATTGAATACTTTATTGATATCTGCCATAATGCCACGATCTGCTGTTAACAGAAGATGATCACCATATATTCTGGCTGTTTTTTCATTAAAGTTTCCGGTGCTTACAAACCCATACTGAATGGTTTTGTTGTGCGCTCTTTTTTTGATCACACAAAGCTTTGCATGCACTTTTTTGTTGGGAAGACCTACAAGAACTGTAATTCCTTCTGGTTCCAGCATATCTTTCCATTCCAGATTTGATTCTTCATCAAACCTTGCCTGAAGTTCCAGCATAACGGTTACTTCTTTGCCATTTCTTGCAGCGTAGATAAGGGCGTTAATTATTTTTGAGCTGCTTGCAAGTCGGTAGGCCGTAATTTGTATAGATTTTACATCCGGATCCATTGCTGCTTCACGAAGAAGATCAATAACGGGATTGTATTTATGATAGGGGAAAGTGAGGAGTACATCTTCTTTTAGAATAACATCTGTAACTCTTTCACCGTGTTCAAAAGCCTGGTGGGTAAAAGACGTTCTTTCTACCGGTCTTTCATATGTTTCAAAAACATCCGGGAAATCCATGAAATGTTTAAAGTTATGTATTTTTCCTCCAGGGATGATGCTGTCTTTTTTGGTTAAGCTCAGTTTTCTGATAAGGAGTTCAAGCAAAGCTTTGTCCATATCTTTGTCAAAAACAAAACGGGTAGGCTTTCCTTTTCTTCTGTTTTTAAGCCCTTTTTCTATTTTTTCTGCAAAGTTGGTGCGGATGTCATTATCCAAGTCCAATTCCGCATCTTTTGTTACTTTAAAGGCATTGGCGGCAAATTCATCATAGCCGAAATAAGAGAAAATGTGGGGAAGGTTAAATGTGATCACATCTTCCAGAAGCATTACATTTTTTTCCTCAGGATCTTCTGTAGGCAACAGGACAAATCTTCCCACAAATCTTGAAGGAATTTCAATGATGGCATAGTTGCTGGAATACTGCCAGTCTTTTTTTCTCATGGCTACTCCCAGATAAAGACTTTTGTCTCTCAGATAAGGCATTGGAGTGTTCTCGTGGAGTAGAATAGGAATCACGTTAGATTCTACCACTTCATCAAAATATTGTCTTACAAACTCTTTCTGCTGAATCGTAAGGTTTTTTGAATTTTTAATAAAAACTTTATGATCAGCCATTTCAGTCTGGATTTTCTTCCAGGTTTTATCGAAATTGAGCTGGTGTCGCATCACGACTTCATTAATTCTCTGAAGAATTTTGGAAGGGGGCTGGTAGAAAGATTCTGCAATCACCTTTTCCTTAAAATCCATGGCACGCTTTAATCCGGCAACACGCACTCTGAAAAATTCATCCAGATTGTTGGAGAAAATTCCGAGGAAACGTATTCTTAAATGCAAAGGAACTTTTTCGTCCATAGCTTCCTGTAAAACCCTTTCATTAAAGGCAAGCCATGTAATATCTCGTGGATTAAAGTGTAATGACATTATAAATGTGTATATTTTATCAAAAATAATCATTCGTGTAGTTTCTGTCCCTATTTCTTAGGTTAAACTTTGATTAATTTTTAAAGATTGGTGAATTAATTTGCTTTGTTGGTGGTAATTATACTGGTAGTCAGTTTGTTTTTGTAAATTTAGTGTTGAGAAAACCTTTGTTTTATGAAGAAAATATTTCAATATATAGTATTAATACTCACTGTTGGTAATGGATGTATGGTAGCAGGTCAGAAACAGCTCTCCTCATGTTATGATGCTTCAACCTATAAGTTGATTGATACTTCTGCTGTTTATATCATATCAGAAATGATGGGAAAACCTTATTTTGTTAAGTCTAAATCCGATACAGTTATGTTGAATACAGCTAATAAAGGACTTCAATTCTATAAAGACGGAAGGGTAACGGCATTTGATCGTCAATCGCCCAAAAACAACTTATCAGGAGTGTATTGTATCAATAATGAAAAACAGGAAATACAGTTTAAGATGAAACATGTACAGTCTGGAAAATTCTTATCTACAGCAAGATTAGAAATAAGAAACGATACCATAATTAGCGATGTTCTTCCTTCTCCTCAGACAAAGGGATATCGTATCATATATGTTAAGAGTAAAATCACTCATAAATAGGTTCATATTATGATCAAAAAAATCATTGTACTTGCATTTTGTACTGTTTTTATACATTCCTGTGCGCAATCCAGAAAACTTGAAAATGGCAGAAAGGTTTTGGTTAAAAAATTTAAGAACATTGATCAGTTTAATGAATCTATCTTCAAAGATATTGAAGCAGATTATTTTTATGAAAAGATTGATTTTTATATGGCCGATAAAGATTACAATAAAATAAGGGATATCGGAAAAGATATAGACCGGAAAATTCAGTTTTATAAAAATGGAAGGGTGAGATTTTTAAGTACTGATATGAAGCAACCGGATCCCGAAAAAGGAGGAATGAGGGGTGTGATCTACAGGAGGAATAATGCTTTGAAAATAGATACTCAATTTGCGAATCAGGCTGGTCATATTTCAAAAGGAACTTATAGTGTGAAAGTAGAAGGCAATAAATTATACCTTTTAGATAATCATTTTTTAGTTCCGCGATCAGAATATATCTGTTTTGTGTATCAAAAATCAGAGAAAATTCCCGAAAACTGGAAACACTATAAGGCAGATTGGTAGACCATATATGTCTAAAATTTCCATATTATACCAATCAAAACCCCGAATTTATCGGGGTTTTATTTTTATTGTGTCATTTTGTCACAATTCTTCGAATGGTACAGATATTGAGAAATTGAGAGTGTAAATTAAATTAGAAATTAGAAAAAAATATAAAATATTATGAGTAAAATAATTGGAATTGACTTAGGAACAACCAACTCTTGTGTTGCTGTTATGGAGGGTAAAGACCCTGTTGTTATCCCAAATGCAGAAGGTAAAAGAACAACACCTTCTATTGTAGCCTTTACAGAAGACGGAGAAAGAAAAGTAGGAGATCCTGCAAAAAGACAGGCTGTAACCAACCCAACAAAAACTGTTTACTCTATCAAAAGATTTATCGGAACGCACTTTAAAGATGATGCTTCTGAAGTTTCAAGAGTACCTTATAAAGTCGTTTCAGGACCAAACGATACGGTAAAAGTAAAAATCGACGATAGAGAATATACTCCACAGGAAATTTCTGCAATGACTCTTCAGAAAATGAAAAAAACTGCTGAAGATTATCTTGGTCAGGAAGTAACAAGAGCGGTAATTACTGTTCCTGCATACTTCAACGATGCACAAAGACAAGCTACTAAAGAAGCTGGTGAAATTGCTGGTCTTAAAGTAGAAAGAATTATCAACGAGCCTACAGCTGCAGCATTAGCTTACGGTCTTGATAAAAACCATAAAGATCAAAAAATTGCAGTATACGACTTAGGTGGTGGTACTTTCGATATTTCTATCCTTGATTTAGGGGATGGTGTATTCGAAGTATTATCTACGAACGGAGATACTCACTTAGGAGGTGATGACTTTGATGATGTGATCATCAACTGGATGGCTGACGAGTTCAAAGCTGAAGAAGGTGTTGAATTGAAATCTGATGCAATTGCTCTTCAAAGACTAAAAGAAGCTGCTGAAAAAGCAAAAATCGAGTTGTCTTCTTCTCCACAAACTGAAATTAACCTTCCATATATTACAGCTACAGCTACAGGTCCTAAGCACTTAGTGAAGACTTTAACTAAAGCTAAATTCGAGCAATTATCTGCTGATCTTGTAAGAAGATCTATGGAGCCGGTTGCTAAAGCATTAAAAGATGCTGGTTTATCAACTTCTGATATCGACGAAGTAATCTTGGTAGGAGGTTCTACAAGAATCCCAATCATTCAGGAGGAAGTAGAAAAATTCTTCGGTAAAAAACCATCTAAAGGAGTTAACCCGGATGAGGTTGTAGCTATTGGTGCAGCAATCCAGGGAGGTGTATTAACAGGTGACGTAAAAGACGTATTACTACTAGACGTTACTCCACTTTCTTTAGGTATTGAAACAATGGGTTCAGTATTCACTAAATTAATTGAAGCGAACACTACGATCCCAACTAAAAAATCTGAAGTATTCTCTACAGCGTCTGACAATCAGCCGGCTGTAAGCATCAGAGTAGGACAAGGTGAAAGATCTATGTTCAACGACAACAAAGAAATTGGTAGATTTGATCTTCAGGATATTCCACCAGCACCAAGAGGAGTTCCTCAAATTGAAGTAACTTTCGATATTGATGCGAACGGGATCCTAAGCGTATCTGCTAAAGATAAAGGAACTGGTAAAGAGCAGTCTATCAAAATCCAGGCTTCTTCAGGTCTTTCTGACGAAGAAATCGAAAGAATGAAGAAAGAAGCTCAGGAAAACTCTGCAGCAGATGCTAAGAGAAAAGAAGAAGTTGAAATCTTCAATAAAGCAGACGGATTGATCTTCCAGACAGAAAAACAATTAAAAGAATTTGGTGAAAAGCTTTCTGCTGACAAAAAAGCAGCTATTGAAGCAGCTCACGCAGAATTGAAAACAGCTTTCGAAGCTAAAAATGTTGATGACGTAAAAGCTAAAACTGAAGCGTTAGATGCAGCTTGGATGGCCGCTTCTGAAGAATTGTATGCTGCTGGTCAACAGCCGGGAGCTGATGCAGGAGCTGGGGCTCAAAACCCTGGTGGTAATGCAGGAGCTGAAGATGTACAGGATGCAGACTTCGAAGAAGTAAAATAATAAATGTAAACACTAACATTTAATTATAAATCAACCCCGCGGTAAACTTTGTTTACCGCGGGGTTTTATTTTTGATCACTTTAATTGATTTTATCATATTTGTGCTGCATGTTAAATTCGATAATGTACAAGCTATTATATCTTATTCTGAAAATTTAGCTTATGTTATGAGATTTGGTAACTTGTAAATATAAATATTTACAAGATTTGTGAAAAAAGAGTTTGAAGCAAAAACTATAGTTTCTAGATTTTATTGTAGAACATGTATTGACAAATTTATAAAGAAACAAAAGTAGTAAGAAAAGAAAGCTTAATAGAAAATCGTAAGGAGCAGTAACAGTGTCTTGCGAATAAAATGTAAAGTTATTACCTCTTCTAATATAGCTGTAACTTACTTTTCGATTTTTAAGGAAATTTTAAAGTAAAGGGATGTCATCCGTTGATTTGTCTTGTAAAATAAAAGTTACCTAAACAAGCTTTAAAACGAGAATATCTCATAATAGAACAGATTAATATTTAGTGAAATCTCCTTGTAAAAGGCATATTT
This sequence comes from Chryseobacterium sp. Mn2064, assembly GCF_049319685.1. NCBI lineage: Bacteria > Pseudomonadati > Bacteroidota > Flavobacteriia > Flavobacteriales > Weeksellaceae > Chryseobacterium > Chryseobacterium sp. Mn2064. The sequence goes on along the minus strand of NZ_JBMOUE010000002.1, from coordinate 1,180,177 downwards.
AAAAAAACTGCTTTATGACATTCTGATATTCAAAAACTTCAATAAAAATAAGTATTGAAAATAATAGGTGTTGACAACATTCGTATTTTATAAACTATAATAAGAAATGGTATATACCTATTTGATACCATATTAGGTGTTGAGTGTTTTATAATTGATTTATTTTTAATGATTTACTTTTTGAGTGTTTTTTAAGTATTCCTTTTTTTTTTCGGTGCTAAGGGTTGTTAGTATTTTTGTAAAAAGTAATAAAAGGCTTTAAGAAACGAAGGGGAATTTGAAACTAGCACTGAGAATAATCTTCCATTTAGGCTAAATTTATGATAGAATTTGTATTTTAATAATGTACTACAAATCTAGAATTTAAGCTTCCTTATTAGAAAATATTTAATAGGTAAGCTTATAATAAATGGTTACTCTACTTTATCTAAACTTTGATTGCAAATTTACTTCTAATAAAATGGATAATGCCTTATTCAATAAGGCATTGTATAATGCTATTCTGTTAGATTTTATATTAACATATATTTTTATGAAGCAAGGTAATAGATGTCTCTAGAGTATATGCTTCATGATGTATACTGTAAAGGTTACAGGAATTTCTGTTCCTGCGCTTATTGAAAGAAAATATAAATTAATTATCGCTGATTATAGACGGGCTATTGAATTAGATAGGACGAATAGTGATGTTCGAAAGTTAAGATATAATGTTGGGGATAGTTATGTAGAGCGTAAGCAAAAAAGTAGATTGAATTTCATAAAGCAATAATGACACTGCCTCAATTGATTTTTAGATATAACTATAAAAATTTTTTACGATTATGAATATTACAATTAAAACGTATGTTTTTCTATTAACTTTTATTATTATTAGCTCACTTAGTGCTATTGGGTGTAGCCAGAGCGACGATCTCAATATCTCAGAAATAAACCCAGTGATGAATTTATATGACTCTGATATAGAGGATTTCTGTGAAACTCCTGATGAAGATTCAGCTATGGTTGAAAATAATAATTTAGAAAGGTTACTACCAGATGAGGATTTGAGTCTTATGGATAAAGCAGCTAATAAAAGGGGAAAGTTTTGGCCAAAAGGAAAAGTTTTAAGAGTGAGATTTTTAAATGGGAGTGTGGCTATGCAGAAAAGAATAATGGCAATAGCCAAAATATGGACAGTAGGAGCTAACATTCAATTTAAAAGTGTTAATGAGGGGAATTCTGATATTAGAGTATCCTTTACGTTGGGAGGATTTAACGGAATTACTGTAATCGGAACAGGTGCAAAAAAAATTGGGGCAAATGTAGCTACTATGAAGCTTGTGCTTCCTAACAATGATAATATAAAATTTCAGAGACTTATTCTACATGAATTTGGACATGCGTTAGGATTAGAGCATGAGCACCAAAATCCAAAATCCAATATTTGTTGGAATAAGGAGAAGGTATATGCTTTTTATCAACAAACAAAAGGCTGGTCAAAAAATAGAATTAATAGAGAGGTTTTTAAAAAATATTCTTTATATAGTAGACAATATGATAGGAAATCAATCATGCATTATACGATAAAGAGAAATTTATTAAACTGCAATAAAGCTGTACCATTTACAAATCAACTTTCTGAGTTGGATATGAAGTTTATTCGTTATATATATTAGAAAGATTGAAAAAATGTACAAGTATTTTTTCAATAAATCTTCGTGCAATTATATTACTACTAAATCGGGTAAAACATTTTTATATTTATTTGTTTTTGCTTTTATCTTAATTGAAGTTTATAAGTAATTGTACCTTATTTGTTATAATTAAATTTAACTATTTGATTTGTAGTGTTGTTCTTTCCTGGAAAGTAAAATAATAAATGTAAACACTAACATTTAATTATAAATCAACCCCGCGGTAAACAAAGTTTACCGCGGGGTTTTATTTTTTGTTATTTAAATAATATCCCGAAATTTGTAGGATAAAAAATCAAACATTTATCACATCTTAGTTTAAAATATTTTTATGAATATTGAGTACCGAAATCTTCTACCGAAAGAAAGCGAAGAGTATCGCAGGATTAGACTGGAAAGCTTAAAAGAATTTCCGGAAGCATTCTCAGCAAATTATCAAGAAAGTTTAGGAATTGAAAAACTGACCCTTGAATATGATATTGAAAATCAAACTTTCAATAAGTTTGTGCAAGGTGTTTTTGCAGACAATGAACTGATTGGTATTTGTGCTTTTGTAAAAAGTAGTGACAACATCGGGAATATCTATCAAATGTATGTTCAGAAGAAATTTCAAGGGAAAAATATTGGACTGAATTTGGTTCAGGAAACCGTAAAAGAAGCTTTAAGACGATACAGTAATCTGGAAATATTTCTTGAAGTATCCCTTGATAATATACAGGCTAAACACTTTTATAAAAAGGCCGGCTTTCAGGAAGTTGAACCGATTGATGGGGTAGAATCAGTGATCTTGATGAAATATAAATCTTTTTAAATTACCCGAATCAATTGGGTATAAAAATAGATAATCTGAATTTATTCCTGAGGTAAAATTACCATTCAGAGATCAAAGTATTCTATTGTTTTTAATGGCAGTTCATTCGCTATATCTTGGTTTCACTGTTGGCTAATTTAAAATTTTGTTCTTCTTTTTTATAAAGTAAGAAGTAGTGTGTTATTTTCTCATTTTTTTTGAATTCAATTTTATTTTTATTTTTTTATTCTTTATCTAGGGAATTGTGTGTGTATAATCAATTGTTTTAAGAAAAAATAACTTAAATATTTTCAAAATATCTTTCTTTATTTAGAATAATTATAATTAATTTTGCGGTCTAAATATTCTAAGGTGAAAGTATCGTTATTAGTGAGTGCCGTTTTTTTAACGGCAGGCGGATTCTTGTCTGCTCAGAAAGTAGAGTTTTATCATAATGGAGCGCTTAAAAGGGGAACCATAATCAACAATGATTCTCCTGTGAAGTGTAAGCAGATAGTTGTAGAAAACTTTAAAATAGCTTTTAAAGGAAAATGTGAGCTTATTATCCGAAATGAGAAGAATAAAAAAGAAACGATCATTTTAAACGAGGGTGAAAAACTGAATTTGAATATTCTTCCCGACAGAGATGTACCTCCAGGAACTTCAGAAATTAGAATAGAAGGAGTACAGCTTACCGCAAAAAAGAAACAATTTTCCGAGATTTCCATTCAGCAGGAAGCCCTTCAAAACTTACAGTCATTCTCTATCGGAGATGTTTTGCAGCAATTACCAGGGCAATACGTACAACAATTCGACAATACTCAGTTTAAAAATATTGTTTTCAGAACAGCAAGCGGCTCGCCCATAACAGGAACTGGTAATATTCCTGGCGGCGATGACTTTGGAAACAGGGCATTTGGAGTTCAGCTGATGGTAAACGATATTACTCTATCCAATAACGAAAATATGCAGAGCTATAATTCTGCCAATAGTGGTCCTTTCGGAATAAGTTTTAATACCAATACCAATAATGGTAATTTAACACCCGGGCAGCCCAATTATGGAGTAGACTTAAGAGAGATTCCCACAGAAAATATTGAAAGTATTGAAGTAATCCAGGGAATTCCTGATGCAAAGTATGGAGATCTTACCTCAGGCCTTATTAAAGTCAATACAATCGCTAAAGCTTCACCTTTGAGACTGGATGCATCTTTAAGAGAAGGGACTTATCAGGTGGGGCTTACCAAAGGTTTCGGGCTCAATAAAAATAATGCACTTAACGTGGCTGTCAGCTACATGAATTCACTTTCTGATCCAAGAACAAGCCTTGTAGGATATGACAGAACAAATTTTAATCTATTGTGGTCATCACGTGGTAAAAATGGTTTCAGTAACAAACTTACAGCTACATTTTCCAGCAACACGAGCAAAGGGAAAAAGGATCCGGATGATTTGAACGGAATGATTATCAATGTAGATAACAAAAGCTTTTCATTAGGAAATAATATCTCTTACAACTTTGCAAGAAACGGAAGTAAACCCTTTTTCAGAAACATAAGCGCAGATGTAGGAATTAATTATGCAACACAGCTAACAGAACGTAGATACTGGCTGAATCAAGGTGCCCGTCCTTATGGAAACTCTTCAGTAAATGATGTCTATTACGCTCCTTACACACCGCCAAGTTACGAGAATCAGGCTTTTGCAGACGGAAAACCTCTTAATATTTATACCAATTTCAGTATAAACGGAACTAAAATGACTGCTTCAAAATGGGTACATTCATATAGTTTTGGAGCCAATTTCAGATACGGAGATAACTTCGGAAAAGGGAGATACGGAACCGCAGGACAGTTTACTACCATTAAATCAACAGGTCAGGGTTCAGATGGGATGAGAGATTATAATTATCGTGATAATGTGTTTTCCAGCAAGCAATATGCTTTTTATGCTCAGGATAATATTACCAAAGCTTTTGCCAACAAAAATATCCTAAGAGCTAATCTGGGAGTACGTTATGATCTTCAAAACTCTTATTCTACTTACTCACCAAGGATTAATACATCTTATCAGATAGGAAACCTTATCGTACGAGGTGGAGTGGGGCTTACTTCCAAAGCACCATCTTTGAATCAGTTGTATACGGCTCCGAGATATTTTGATTTTCTGCTCGGAGATTATCGTTTGCCGGGGTATTATTCCGCAGCAATTATGCAGACGGTTGTTACGCCGGGAGACAATTCCGATTTGAAACCTTCACGCAGCTGGAAAACCGAAATTGGAGTAGATTACAAATTGCCTTTCGGATCTTTTAACCTTACTGCTTATTACAACACACTATTTGACGGCTTTACTACAATGAGTGTTCTGAAGACGATGAATAAAGCTAAAGTAAACGTCAATATCGTGGGAACACAAATTCCTACTTTCGAAATCGTTGGAACAGAAAAGTTCCATTATCTGCAGAACCGAATCGTGAATGGCTATCAATCTGTAGATAAAGGGTTGGAACTTATGGCAAATTTCAAAAAGATTGAGGCGCTTAATTTATTTATTGGATTCAATGCCAGTTATGTAGAAACGTCAGGTCGTAAAGATGATGGGTTGTATACATTCAAAGCCCCGGAAATTTCAGATAAAAACTTTGAGTACGGAATTTATAATGATAGCCGAAATAAGAGTTCCATGGCCAGAGCGAGTTTCAGTTTTGATTATCACTTGCCGAAAGCAGGGCTTATTATAGGTCTTAGAACAGATCATTTCCTTTCAGACAGAAGATTAACAGGTGCCAATGATATTTATCCGGTAGGCTATCTTAAAGCTGATGGAGAAATACAGATGATTCCTGAAAATGAAAGAACCAATCCTATATATCAGAACTTGTTTTTGAAGCCAACTGATGAGAAACTTTCAGGTTTATATAAGAAGACTCTTCATAATGTTCATTTAAGAGTTACAAAAGATTTCCTAAGTGGGTTTAGGCTATCCGTATATGTAAGCAATGTTTTCAATTTAAGAGCATATAACGAAAGAGGGTATGTATATCCCAACTTTACTTCCACATCTTTTGGAGCCAATATTTCCTATAAATTTTAATAATAATACTAAAAATATCAACAATGAAACGATTAATAATATTGCTGATCTTGCCTGTTCTGGTTTTGCTGGGATGCAACAGAGATGATGATTTCGGCGGAAACAACGAGATTAAACCCGTTCCGTTTACAGTGAATATCAAATATGATGCTTCTAAATATCCTGCTGTGGCAGACAAAGGTGTTGCCAACGTTACCATTACTTTGGTGAATGCCGCTACCAATGATAAAATTATAGGAAAGACAAATGCTGACGGAGATTTAGTATTATCAGCCGTATTACCTGGAACTTACAGTATTCAGGCAGAATTGCAGCTGAAAAAGAATGAATATGAACAACAGTTGGGAGAAGATACCAGCTACGAAATCGTGCATTTTGGAGGATTTCAGGAGAAAGTAACCGTTAATGCCAATATTTCTTCTACATTGGTAAGAATTTCCAGCGGAAACCTTGGGGATCTTGTGATCAAACAATATTACTATGCCGGCTCTGATACCAAACTGGGCGCTAATTTCAGAGATCAGTTTATCGAAATTCACAACAACTCAGATCAGACGATTTATGCAGACGGTTTATATCTTGTATTTCTGGAAGGAAATGTAAATAATAATGTAACAAATTATACTCAACCCAACGGACAGTACGACTGGAGCCAGACTGCCGGAGGAGGAGCTGCTGCCAATACAGATTATGTGTATGCCAATATCTTAATTAAAGTTCCTGGAAACGGAAGCCAATATCCAATCTTACCAGGAAAAAGTATTATTGTAGCCCAAACAGCCATTAACCACAAAGTACCTTTTACTGATACTAACGGGACGGGAGTTGCGATACAGGATCCTTCTAAAACCGTGGATCTCAGCCATGCCGATTTTGAAACCTATATGGGAGATTATAATATCAACAATGGTAAAAAACCTTTCATGTGGGATATCCAGAATATTATGGTGCCGGATATGCTGATCAACTATTGGAGTATTGTTTCTAATGACTTAATCCTGAATGTCAATTCAATGCTGGGAGTAGGAATTCTAAGAGCTACAGACGCGGAAATAGCTACTTGGAAAAAAGTAGCCGCACCTAAAGCACCTACCGGAACCCTGTTTTTACAAGTACCAAAGAAATTTATCATCGATGGAGTAGATATTACCGATAAAGAGCAGAAGGTACCTAAAGATTTTCCTTCAGATATTGACGCATCAAGAACCTTTATTGTTAATGAAGTGGGATTGGGACAAAATATGTTTACAGGACTTTCCGTAATCCGTAAAACAAAGGAAATTATTAATGGCCGTGTGGTATTGCAGGATACCAATAACTCGGCGAACGATTTTGTAACGATTAAAGCAAACCCTAGAGGATATGCACAATAATAGAAAAAAAACGATAAAGATTTTTCAAACGAGTATGTTAGGATTGGCTGCATTGGGCAGTCAGTTCTTCCATGCTCAGACTACTCATTTAGATAGTATTAATATCAGTTCTGTAGAGAAGGAGATCAGAATCAACGATCCGTATATTTCTTTCTTTCAGCCTTTAGATTTTTCTCAGACAAGCTTTCAGTTTTCTACCACAAAGCAAAACTTTAAAAGAGTTCAGACCGCTGAAAAAACAGGAGATTTTACCTTTCAGTCTGAAGGAGTATATAAGCTGAATAATAAAATTGCTTTATCAGGAAGACTTCATGCAGATAAAATAACGGAAGACAATGTTCCTTACATCCTGAACGATGAAAGAACAGACAATTCATCGTTTATTTATAACCCATCTTACTATTGGGCACCGCGTGCAGCGAGATGGCAAAAGCAAAGCTACTTTATGAATGGGCAGTTCGCTTATAACCCTATCAAACCGGTTATTCTACAAATGGGCGGAGAAGGGAGGTATTCCAAATCCTACAGACAAAACGCCGATCCAAGACCGCAGGTAGACAATTACAATTATAAAGCCTTTGCAAAATTAGGATTAAAATGGCGTGAGCACTCTATTTTCGGAAAACTGAGCTATGTTCATCACTATAAGAACAACAATATTATGTTCGTGACTTCTGGTGGAAATATACCGGCTAACGACAGTATTTATATCCGTTACAATGAAGGCTATGGAAACCAGTATATAGGAAATACTCAATATAAAACTTCCGAATATAAAATGGGAGGCTATATCTGGGGTGGAGAATATGCTTTTAACAATGCCAATACTCACTTTTCAGCAGGCTACGATTATAAAAATCTCATAGAAAGATTTTATAAAGTCTATGAATATCAGGATGCCAGTTATGCATATCATACAGAGTATACAAAATATTCAGGTTTGAAGACAAACTTACATAGTTTCTATCTTAATTTCTTAGGAAATTATAACGGGGAAAAGTGGGCTTCATCCATAACTTATCAGGATCAGCTCGATACCAATTACAACTATCCTTTAGAATACAGAACCTATCGTCTGGAACAGAAAAACCTTTCCTGGAAAAATAGCCTGATCTGGTTTAATCATAAAAGTGAAGCCTCTAAAGTCCTTTTTGACGCAGCATATGCCAAGAATCATGTAAAAGATGTATCGGTAGTAATGGAGCGAAAACTTTCTTTCTTTCAATATCGTTTGGGGTTTGAAAGAGAATTTTCTTTAATGCCGTTTCACAAACTGTCAGTAGGAATTACACAGAATCTTTACGTTCCTTTGGAAAAAGAATTCAACTATGCGCCTTATCAAAGCACGAAAGAGAATATCTTTGCAACAAAAATAGCCCAGCCTGACTTTGCTTATGATGCCACTTCGAAGATGGGGCTTAATCTTAATGCAAGTTACCGTATAGATGAAGGGAAGATCAGGTATGAATTGTTTGGAAGCTTTACTCAGGTTTGGCTGATGAACAGTACATACAAAAATAAAGTCGACTACAACGGAAGAGCCAATCAGGTCGCTGTAGTAGGACTGAATGTTTATTATTAAAAAAGAAATGAAAGACAGATATCTCGCTTTTCTGGCAATTGCCGGAATAGTATCTTTATTGAGTTATACTTCTAATGACAATAACCCTACGGGATACTCCGTAGAAGAACTGCGTACCTTATACAGTAGTGGAGACCAGTCCAAATGGCCGGCTCCCCATTTATTTGATGAAGCCAAAGAAGGCTTTCAGGATATTGGACCTCTATCTCCAATGAATTATCCTAAAGATAACCCTTATTCTGAAGACAAGATGGAGCTGGGGAAAATGTTGTTTTTCGATCCGAGACTTTCCAAAAGTGGACAGATCTCTTGCGCCAATTGTCATAACCCTGAAATCGGATGGTCCGACGGAAGCAGAGTTTCCTTTGGTCACGATAGACAAACCGGAACCCGAAATGCACCCACTCTTGTGAATATCGGATATGCCAAAACACTATTCTGGGACGGCCGCGCCGGAACTTTGGAAGAACAGGTAAAAGCACCTATCGAAAACCCGGTAGAAATGAATCTTCATATGTCTATGGCCACCAAAAATATCCGAAAAATTAAAGAATATAAACCTTTCTTTGTAAAAGCTTTCGGAAATGGAGATGTGACAGAAGAGAAAATAGCAAAAGCCGTCGCTACATTTGAGCGTTCCCTCATAAGCCCTCCATCCAAATTTGATAAATTTGTTTCCGGGAAAAAAGATGCCCTTAATGATTCAGAATTGAACGGACTGCATTTGTTCAGAACAAAAGCGAACTGTATTAACTGTCACAATACTCCTTATTTTTCTGACCAAAAATTTCATAATCTTGGCCTTACCTATTACGGCAGAAAATATGAAGATCTGGGAAGGTATATCGTTACAAAAAACAATGCAGATGTAGGAAAGTTTAAAACCCCTACACTAAGAGAAGTTTCCGAAAATAAACCTTATATGCACAACGGCCTTTTTCCTGAGCTGGCCAATATTGTAATGATGTACAATGCCGGAATGGGAAGAGAAACACCAAAAGCAGATCAGGTGAACGACCCCAAATTCCCACACAAATCGGGAATGGTGGAAAAACTGAACTTAACGGACGATGAGGTTTTTGATATCGTCGCATTTTTAAAAACACTAAACAGTTACAAATATAAAATGCGTCCACCGGAACTACCAAAATCATAAACACAAAAGACATCTTTCGTAAATTTATAAATTGCAAGAAGCCAGAAAATCGAAGATTTTCTGGCTTCTTGCATATAAAAATATAACATCATCATAATCCTGCAAAAAAGTAGTCTGTGAAAGTTCAACATAAAAAGAGATCTCTAAGCTCTATCGTCTTAGAAAAATACCTACATTCGTATAGTTTTAAAGCAAAAATTAAAATGAAATATTCTAAAATTATTGTAATTGCCGCCTTGTTGCTGTTTCAGTTAAGTATAGCACAGGAAAAAGCAGATGTTGTATTAAATAAAGCTTTTACAGAAGCTAAATCAGGGAAGAAAAATGTACTGTTGGTGTTCCACGCTTCATGGTGCAAATGGTGTAAAATGATGGAGAAAAATATGGATCTTCCGGAAACCAAGCCTATTTTCGACAAAAGATTTGTAACCGCTTACGTAGATGTTCAGGAAAGAGGAGAAAAGAAAAGCCTTGAAAATCCTGGCGGTCAGGAACTGATGAATAAATACAAAGGTGAAAATGCAGGACTTCCTTTCTGGTTGATCTTAAACCCAAAAGGGGAAGTCATTGCCAATTCTTTCAATGATAAAGGAGAAAACTTAGGATCTCCGTCTACATCAGAAGAAGTCAATACTTTTGTAGCTAAGTTGGGAAAAGCATCTAAACTAAGCAAAGAAGAAGCACAAACAATTCAAAATGTATTTCTGAAGAAATAAACTTCATACCACATCAAAAAACAATCCCCGAAATACCAGTGATTTCGGGGATTTTATTGTAATTATAACTCTTTGTAAGCATATTCAATATTACTCCAGAGAACCTGATCATCAGATTTTACCATTTCCAAAGGATTTTTAAAAACAGTTCCAAACATATTCTCATATTGAGTCGTTCCGAAAAATGTATTCTGATTAAGAGTAAATCCATCAGAATCATTCCTAGGCATACGCTTTACATATCTGAACGTTCTTTTTAAAATAAAAGTATTATTACTGAAATCTCCGATGTAACTCATCTGAATATTGCTATCATCAATGAAAACAGAATCATTAACGATTTTAATAGTATAAACAGGATTTGAAGATGTACCGGATATAAGTTGTATTGAATGGTTTTTAAGATCTAGGTTTATTTTTTTCCAGGCCGGTTCTTTATAAAGACTCCAGTAGTTTTTGAGATAGGATTCATCAGGATTGGATTTACTCCCCAACGATCCCTTGTAGAGAACAGTCCCCGTTATATGATAGCTTATGAATTCAAATTGATGGATCTGTCTGTCAACAGGTCGTGGATCATCATTTGTATTATCATTATTTCCGCAAGAAATTAGAAACAACGATACCAACGCAGCATAAAATGGGTATTTCATCGGTACTTTTTACAAAAATAGGGCTTTTGCACGGATTAGTGAAATAGAAGGAACTAAAATAGCCTGTAATGGAGTAAATAAAGTTGAAAAAATATTGTTTTAGCTATTAAAATTAAAATAACTTACTATAAAATAAGAAAAGCGAATAAATGTATTTACCAATCCCTTGATCCGCTTTTCTTTGTTTTTTCAGCTTCTTGTACTATTACTTTCTAAAATACATCTGATCTTGTTTCTGCTGCTCATTATAAATGATTTGGAAACTCACAGGCATATATTGATAAAGCAGCTTCCAATGCTGGATTTTTGCGTGCTTTTTGAAACTTTCAAAAGATCTTATAAAAAGGTTTTCAATCATCGCTTTTACATAAGAATTCCCTTTCTTATAGATCAGGTCCATCAGTTTGATATGGTGTGCGATAATATTGATCTTGGACTCCTGTAATAAGTTCTTTAGATAATTGACAGTAGCCTGCATAATTCCTGCAAAATTGTTCTGTGCAGATAATTGTGCAATTTCATTTCGGAGTGGCGGATAGAAAAATTTTAAGTATTCAACAGCTATTTCCTGAGTAATAGTTTGCATTTTTACTTTCATCATAATTAAGAATTTTTCAAACACTTTTATTTGCAGCGAAATGTATACCAAAATCTACAAACAGGCCGCAAAAATAAATGCACCTACAATCACAGCGATGTGAGTGAGTAATATCTCGGAATTGTGTCTGTTATTCGTGGTTTTCCAGGTTTTCCAGTCGGAAACTTTTCTTATTTTATTTTTCATAATCTATTGATTGTGAGTTATTTTTATTTTTGTTTAATTTAAACACTTTGTAATGAAACAGATAAATAATGTAACAAAACTTTTATATGCCGTGGCTGTAAATCTGTCTTGAATACACCTTTTGCAGGTTGGCAGAAATGTGACTGAATATCACTTTTCGGTATTCTTCACTGCAAAACGCTGTAAAATTGTCCAGAGAATAAATAAAAGTGGTCTCAACTGCATTTTTTAAGACAGAATCTCCGTCGGTGTAAATTTTGTCCATTTTCTGTAAACTTCTGAACAGCAGATTTCTGTCATTCTGGCTGATCATATTTTTAATACGTTCAGTAAAGGTTCGGATGATGCTGTAAGAATTCTGAATTTTGATTTCTTTTACTTCATTCTGAAAATCGGGAACCACTTCTGTGATCTCCTGTACGGCTTGTAAATAGTTCATATGATTATATTTTAATGGGAATGTTGTTCCAACATTTTGATAAGGGCACCAAAGATGAAAATGACTAAAAATGCAAAGAAAAGCATGTGATAAGGTTTCAGCCATTTCGGAGTTTCCGGTCCTCTGCTTTTTAATCTTCTCAGCTTATCAATTCGGTTTAATGTTTTTAAATCCATTTTTCTAGGTTTTGAAAAGGATGATGCCAACAATGTTCCGTTGAAAAAGGTTTTAATTTAAGTGATTGATATTCATTGATTTGTTTGTTTTTTATTGAAGGTGGGAAAGTAAAAAAACGTGTCAAAATGATAAGGTTTTTATCAATTTGGAAATAAAGAACAAAAACTTCTGCTACCTGTCATCACAAATGACTGACAGAGGATGGCCAAAAATAGCGTCGTATAAAATGACATTTTTTAAGTTTCGCAGAAAGAATAAGAATGAATATCTTTGCAGTCCAAATATTCAGAAAAATGTTTTCAAAAATAATCGTACACAGAGTCGGAAATAAGATCAACGGAGATTCCCTGACACTTTCGCAGGAAGAATTGAAGCTTGAAGAAGGAATGGCAGAAATGCTTGAAGATTACTTTTTAGGTTCCTTTAAATCGGAAGAAACCTTCCATTTTTACAGTGATACTTACCTGGTAAATAATCCGGTTTACAGCGCTGTATCGGAAATTTTTGATGACAAATCCAAGTTCATCTGGGAATCTGAAAATATTGCAAAACACCTTTTTGAAGCGGCAGAGAACCCAAGAGTTCAGAGTGGAGAGCTTTTTATCGTTCTTTTTGAAGACGAAAGTGACCGCCCGGACAGAGTAGACAAAATCGGGATCTTTAAAACAGAGAAAAGAGAATCTTTCCTGAAAATAAATCCTTCAGAAGAAACATTTGATATTGAAAAAGATCAGGGAATCGGATTATCGAAAATTGATAAAGCGGCTTTGATCTACAATAATAATAAAGACACAGGATATGTACTTTCCGTAGTTGACAACAACAAAAACGGAGATATGTACTACTGGTTCGAAGATTTCCTGAAAGTAAAACAACGTGATGATGAATATTTCCACACGCAGGAAGCTTTGATGGTATACAAAGACTACATCACGAAGCAGCTTCCTCAGGAATTTGAAGTTTCTAAAGCAGATCAGGCAGACTTCCTGAATAAATCTATCAATTTCTTCAAAGAAAAAGAAGAATTTAAGTTGGATGAATTTGCGAACGAAGTTTTAGGGGACGAACACGTGATTGAAAGTTTTGTGAACTTCAAAACAGATTACGAACAGGACATGCAGGTGAATATTGCAGAAGAGTTCCCAATCAGTGAAGCAGCGGTGAAAAAGACGCAAAGACACTTCAAAAGTATCATTAAACTAGATAAAAACTTCCACATCTACATCCACGGAGACAGACAGAAAATCGAAATGGGAGAGGATGATAAAGGAAAATACTACAGACTTTATTTCGAAAAAGAGGTGTAAAAAAGAAACCGCCCATTTCATAATAATATCATAACTTTATTGCAGATCACAAAATAGGAGTTATGAAGTTTATGTTCATTTTCTGGGCTGTTTATATTCTTTTTTTCTGTATACCATTTCCGATCTTCATTTATGTGATGACTTCGGAAACAACAACAGAACCGAGAAATTCATTAGCTGTGAGCTATGGATATCTCGGTTTTTCTTTGGCTGTATGGCTGTATATTCTTTTTTATTTCGTGTATCATCTTTTTATCAGAACTTTTAAAGAGAAACGTAAAATTCATTCTATTCTTCAAAACGGAATCCCAAGAGAAGCTAAAATTATTGATTACAGATTGCTGAAATATGATCCGAAATCCAATATCAATATGATTCAGATTATGCTTTCGTTTGGCAATTTGAGAAATGTTCAGATTGAGCAGAAGATGATGTTTCATGATACAAAACCGAAGGAAAAAAGATTCGATACCGGAAATACGGTTAAAGTACTTCTCAATCCTGATGCCTCGGGAAGTCCTTACTTTATTTTGGCAGGTCAGCAGGCTCAATTCAGTTCTTCGGGAATGATGTTGAGATTGATATTTATCCTGTTACTGATGGCTTACGTGGTGGGTCTGTATTATTATTTTTATACCCGAGAATCTTTTGACTTTGGCTGGAGATTTCTCACTTTTATGCATCCTATTATTTTCAGTGGAGTGATGATTCTGATTTTCGTATTGATTTTTCAGTTTATTTTCGGAAACTTCTTTAAAAATAAAAAAGAAGAACATCTTTTGTTTACCGGAAGAAATGCAGAAGCCAATATCATCAGTGTAAGCCAGACGGGACTTACTGTGAACGACCAGCCTCAAATTATGTTTCAGGTAAGCTATAGAGATTTCCAGGGAAAAGAACATATTGCTGTGTACAAGAAAATGGTCAGTCTTTTAAATCTTTCTTCTATACCGAAACAGGGAACGGTTGAGATTATGTATGATGAAAATGATCCTAAGAAAATTATAATTCCCAGAAGATTTTAAAAATTGATTATTTATCATAAATAAAAATTTCAAAAAACATTTTTTTAATAAATGCTTTTTGATCCAAGGTATGTGATAAGATTAATTCAATTTTATACGAAAATTTTATAAGTAAAGAATATGTTTTCATAGATAATCAACTCCTTAACATAATGAATGGCATTCTGTAGATAGGCGCTGGTTGTATATATTTGAAACTTAATTTTGAAAACATATTATATGAAAAAATTTAAAAAATTAACGCGTGAAGACCTTAAAACATTAAAAGGAGGTCAAGTTTGGTATGCTGAAACTTCTTGTGGAATACAAGCTACAACTACTCAAGATTGGACAGCTGAGCAAGCAAATGCGTGGGTTAAAGCTCTTGAAGCAAATTATTGTAAGCCAGCTTCTCACTATGGTCCTAGTAATAGTCTAGCCTAATTAGCTTAAATTAATGCACTTATAGCGAAAATTAAGACTATAAGTGCAATTTTATAATGAAAAATATATTTTATGCATTACCATAAAAAACTAATACTAATATTCATTTTATTTTATAGTGTTTTATCTTATGCACAATCATACATACAGGATACTCTTCATGGTGAATTTACTTACCAATTAAAAGCTAAATTCGATTTACGAACTGATTATAAGCATGAGGAACAATTTTCATTACAGATAGGGAATAACCGTGCATTTTTTGCAAGTGATATATCTCTTAAAGGTGATTCTGTAATGGCCGTTTCAGGAACAATAACAAAGAATGCCGATGGTAGTATCACTCTTGGTTGGAAAAAAGGAACAGTGATTCCAAAAACAGGTTTATCTTTTACCATTATTCAAGCTAATGAAAATATACAATATTTTAGATTAGTTGGAATGTCTTTACTTACTTATAAAGAACCTGTAATAAAGAATTGGAAACTTATTAATGAGTCTAAAGTGATCAATACAATTAATTGCAAAAAAGCAGAAGTTACCTTTAAAGGAAGAAACTGGATCGCATGGTATTCTCCTGAAATTCCTTTGCCTTATGGTCCATATAAATTTAGTGGGTTACCAGGACTCATTATCAAAATAACAGATGATAAAGGAGATTTTGATTTTGAACTGGTAAAATCTATACCTGCATCTAAATTAAAAGGAAAATTAGTTACCATCAAGAAAAACAGATATACTGAAGCTGTAGAAACAACACCACAAAAATTAAAACAAGCATTAAGAAATGCAGAAGCAAATTCTGCTGCTGTACTTGCAAGTTATGGAACGACAATCATAAAAGGTCAGGAAATGGTAAGACAAAGACAAAAAGAAAGAGAAGAAAATAAAAAATATGAAAACCCGATAGAAGTAGAAAAAGATCAGTAAGACGCTGATCTTTTTTTGTATACTGATCAGATGATAATTTAAAAACATTCGAGAATTTGAAATCTTGTTTTGTTAAGAAATCGATATTTCTTACTCTGCTGAGACCGCTTTTCAATTATTTTTTTGTCTTATTCATTATCTTTGTAACCTTAGTCTACATCATATATGAAACCAACAATTGTCGATTTAACGAAACCTATTCAATATAATGCAGGGGACCCATGGTTTATGCGGGTGAAAATAAAACATAAGGCACACCGAAAATCGCACTGGCTGATCCGTCTTGCTGTGAAATTACCCTCTAAGCTTTTTCCGAAGAACTGGATTGGCTGGGCAGATGATACCATTAAAAATATGGGGCTCCATGCAACAACACATATTGATGCTCCATGGCATTATGGCCCTGTCGTGGAAGGAAAACCAGCGAAAACGATAGATCAGATTCCTCTCGAATGGTGCTATGGGGAAGGTATTGTAATTGACTGTACCCACAAAGAGGATTTTGTAGCCATTACCGTAGAAGATCTTAAAAAAGACCTTGATAAAAACGGAATTACCCTGAAGGAAGGAAATATAGTTCTTATCCGTACCGATCGTGATCAACTGATGGGAACTTCAGATTTTGTAGAGAAAGGAACAGGGATGAGTCGCGAAGCTACAGAGTGGCTTATTGATCAGGGAATAAAAGTAATGGGTATTGACCAGTGGGGATGGGATCTTCCATTGAAATATATGGCCCAAAAGGCTAAAGAAATGAACGATCCCGAATTCTTCTGGGAAGCTCATCGTATAGGCATAGAAAAAGAATATTTACATATAGAACAGTTAACCAATCTAAGTGCATTACCACCATCCGGATTTAAAATCTGCGTATTTCCCCTTAAAATTGTAGGTGGATCTGCAGCTCCGGCCAGAGTAGTAGCCATTATGAATGAGTAATACTATAAAGAAAAGTTAGAAACCTAAAAGGGCCGATTTGTTGATTCACAAATCGGCCCTTTTTAATATATTATTTACTTATCTTTTGACTTCCTTGGTTTCAATTATTTCTTACGGAAAAATAATGCCCGGTTGTATTCAAAATTCATTCTGGCAATATTCAGTACAGAAATTCCCTGAGGACATTCCACCTGGCAGGCTTCCGTATTAGAACAGTGTCCAAATAATTCGGTATCCATCTGAGCAATCATATCCAGTACACGTTTGCTTCGTTCTTCTTTTCCCTGAGGTAGGAGCGCCATATGTGTGATTTTTGCAGAAGTAAATAAAGCAGCACTTCCGTTTTTACAGGTTGCCACACAGGCACCACACCCGATACACGCTGCAGAATCAAAAGCTTCTTCAGCAGTTTGATGGGTAACCGGAATTGCCGTGGCATCCGGAGCCTGGCCGGTATTCACAGAAACAAACCCCCCGGAAGAAATAATTCTGTCGAATGCAGACCGGTCTACCTTCAGATCTTTTTTCACGGGAAAAGCTTCTGCCCGGAATGGCTCTATCAGAATTGTTTCACCATCTTTGAAAGATCTGAGGTGAAGCTGGCAGGTTGTTGTATTTTTTAATGGGCCATGAGCAATACCATTGATCATCATTCCACACTGGCCACAGATTCCTTCCCGGCAGTCGTGGTCAAATTCTACAGGTTCATCGCCTTCAACAATCAATTTTTCATTTAAAGTATCCAGCATTTCTAAGAAAGACATATGGGAATTCAATCCTTTCAGGTCATAGTTAACGAGTTTTCCCTCACTTTTTCTGTCTTTCTGTCTCCATATCTTAAGGTGTAAATCCATAATTTTCTGTTTTTTATTTGTAACTTCTTACCGTTGGCTGGATTTCTTCAAAGGTTAAAGGTTCCCTGATCAGTTCAGGTTCTCCGTTTTCACCTGTCCATGCCCAAGCAGAGATAAATTGATATTCAGCATCATTTCTCATTGCTTCCCCGTCCGGAGTCTGATATTCTTCCCGGAAGTGGGCACCGCAAGATTCATTACGGGTTAAAGCATCGTAGCACATCAATTCTCCGATTTCAAAATAATCGGCAACTCTGCCTGCTTTTTCCAGTTCGGTATTCATTTTATCTCCCTGTCCGGAAACCCTTACGTCTTTGTAGAATTCCTGTTTCAGTTTTCTGATCTCCTGAATGGCATATTTCAATCCTTCTTCATTTCTGGCCAAGCCACAGTAATCGTATAATAACTTTCCTAAAGTTTTGTGGAAATAATCAACGGTTTTGGTTCCTTGAATATGGATAAACTGCTGTATCTGATCTTTAACTGCGTTTTCAGCCTGCTCAAATTCCGGTGAATCCGAAGATATTTTTCCGGTGTGAATTTCATCAGCCAGATAATTGGCAATCGTATAAGGAGCAATAAAATAACCATCTACGGAAGCCTGCAAAAGAGAGTTAGCTCCCAATCTGTTGGCTCCATGGTCGGCAAAGTTGGCCTCACCCAATGCAAATAATCCGGGAACGGTAGTCATCAGTTCATAATCTACCCAAAGGCCCCCCATAGAGAAGTGGGCAGATGGAGAGATCATCATCGGTTCTTTATAAGCGTCGTATCCTGTAATTTTAAGATACATATCGAATAAATTTCCGTATTTCTCTTTGATCTTATCTTTTCCCTGCTCTTTAATTGCTTTTGAGAAATCAAGATAGACTGCGTTTTTCAATGGACCGATTCCAAAACCGGCATCAATTCTTTCTTTGGCAGCACGGGAAGAAATATCTCTTGGCGCAAGATTTCCAAAAGCAGGATATCTTCTTTCCAGATAATAATCTCTTTCGTTTTCAGGAATATCATTGGGAGCCCTGTTTTCATCATGTTTCAAAGGAACCCATATTCTTCCGTCATTCCGTAATGACTCGGACATTAAGGTAAGCTTTGACTGATAATCTCCGGACTGCGGAAGTGAGGTAGGGTGTACCTGAATCCAACTTGGGGAAGCCATTAAAGCCCCTTTTTTATGAGCCCTCCAGATAGCAGAACCGTTACAGCCCATCGCTAATGTTGAAAGGTAATAGATTTTTCCATAACCACCTGTTGCCAATATAACAGCGTGAGCGGCGTGTCTTTCAATTTCTCCGGTGTCTAAATTCCTTACGATTATTCCTCTGGCTTTACCTTCAATGGTTACCAAATCGAGCATTTCATGCCTCGAAAACAATTGTACGGAACCTTTTCCAACCTGTCTCATTAAAGCTTGATAGGCTCCCAAAAGCAATTGCTGTCCGGTTTGCCCTCTTGCATAAAAAGTACGGCTTACCTGAACCCCACCAAATGAACGGTTGTTGAGATAACCACCATATTCTCGACCAAATGGAACGCCCTGTGCAACGGCTTGGTCGATGAGGTGTAAAGAACATTCTGCCATACGGTATACATTCGCTTCCCGGGCTCTGAAGTCTCCTCCTTTCAAGGTGTCGACAAACATTCTGTAAACACTGTCGCCATCATTTTTATAATTTTTAGCAGCATTTACTCCTCCTTGTGCGGCCACAGAGTGTGCTCTTCTTGGGCTGTCTTGAAAGCAGAACGATTTTACGTTGTATCCCATTTCTCCTAAAGAAGCAGCGATGGAACTTCCGGCGAGCCCTGTTCCTACAACAATGACGTCCAGTTTTTTGCGATTGGCAGGGTTTACCAGTCTGGCTTTCTTTTTATAGTTATCCCATTTATGTTCTAATGGGCCTTGTGGTATTTTTGAATCTAAAATCATGATCGTTCTGTTTAATGATAAGTAAAGAATACATATACCGGCATCAATGCAAAACCTACACAGATAATGATTGAATAGGCCGTTCCGATGGCTTTAAACCATTTGACGAACTTCGGATGATAGAGTCCTAGTGTTCTTACTGCACTGTGTATCCCATGAATCAGGTGATAGCATAAAGCAATCATAGAGAGAATGTAAATGATTACATACCACCATTCTTTGAAAACATTCACCACCAAAATATAGAGGTCTTTATTTCCATTTTCATCCAAAGGCGGATTTCCGAATTTGTAGATATACCAGAAATTCTGAAAATGGATTATAAGAAAGATTAAGATCAATGTTCCGAGAATTCCCATATTTCTGGAAGCCCATTTACTGGCTCTTCCACGTCCGTCTGTTCTGTAATCACCGCCTGATTTTTTATTTTTTAAAGTAATAATCAGTCCGTCCAGTGCATGGAGAAGAATACTGGCATATAAAACATAAGAAACTATTTTGATAATAATATTTCCTGATAAGAAATGCGAATAGGCATTGAACTGGAGATGAGCCTGCTCCTGGGGGAGAAAAAGCTGAAGATTTCCAAGGAAATGAATCAACAGGAAGAAGCCCAAAAAGAGTCCTGTAAGGCACATCAGCATTTTTCTTGACAATGTTGATAACATATTTTCGATTTAATGATTAATAATATCCTAAGATTTTCATCCATAATCCTCCTACAACCATATAAATGACCAGTAGTACAATCCCTATTTCAAGACCTCTTAGCCACCATGCTTTAAGATCAACGTACCCACTTCCGAAGAATACCGGAGCCGGGCCGTGGCCGTAGTGTGTAAGTACTCCATAAATGGAACCCATAAAACCAAGCATCATAGCCAATAGCATAGGTGGAATTCCTAAAGAAACTCCTACACTCAATAATGCTGCATACATTGCAGCTACGTGAGCTGTAGCACTTGCGAAAATATAGTGACTGAAGAAGTAAACCAGAATAATAACAGGGAAAGCAACCTGCCAGCTTAATCCACCAATTTTAACTTTGATAAGATCACTGAACCAGCCAATGAATCCCAGTTCGTTTAAAGAACTTGCCATCATGACAAGCACGGCAAACCAAACGATAGTATCCCAAGCTCCTTTTTCTCCTTTTACATCTTCCCACGTTAGCACAGAGGTTAATAATAAAAGTGTTAATCCAATGAAAGCTGTAGTAGTGGCATCAATAGAAAGAGCGCCCCCAAAAATCCAAAGTCCCAAAAGAATGAAGAATGCCAAAAGCATTAGCCATTCGTTTCTTGAAATAGGGCCCATTTCTTTCAGCTTTTGAGTAGCCATTTTAGGAGCATCTCCTGTTTTTTTCAATTCAGGCGGATATAATTTATAAAGAACCAAAGGAACAACAAAGAAAGCTACAGCACCTGGTAAAAAACCTGCTGCGGCCCAGGACATCCATGTAATATCAATACCAAGGTTAGCGGCGAATTTCTGACACATCGGATTACTGGCAGTTCCGGTAAGGAACATAGAGGATGCGATGAGGTTCATATAATAGCTGTTCAATGTTAAAAACGAACCAAGTTTTCTGTGAGTTTCTGGTTTTTCAGGAACGGAATCAAAACTGATGGCCATAGATTTCATGATAGGGTAGATGATTCCTCCACCTCTTGCCGTATTACTCGGAATGGCAGGGGCAAGACAAACATCTGCAAGTCCCAATCCATAGGCAAGTCCTAATGAACTTTTACCAAAAACTCTAATGAATAAAAAAGCAATACGGTTTCCAAGACCTGTTTTAATGAATCCTCTGGCAATAAAGAATGAAATCCCAATCAGCCAGATTACTTTATCTCCAAAACCTGACAGCGCTTTGGTAATAGATTTTCCTGCATCTCCAGGAGCAACAACCTGTGTAAGGGCTGTAAAGCCAATGGCCATCATACACATCGTTCCCATAGGAGCCGCTTTAAGAATGATTCCTAAAATGGTGGCTGCAAAGATGGCAAATAAATGCCAGGCATTTTCGGCAACCCCTTTCGGAGCGGGAATGAACCATATAATCAACGCAACGGCAAATGTGATCGCTACGTTTTTAATATTAATTTCTTTCATAATCGTAATTATTTATTGGGACTAAAATCTACTCTGTACCTGTACAATGAATAGATTATTATTGTATTGAGAAGTGTTTTCTACCTGATGTTTGTAGCGGTCGAACTGTACCCCCAGCTGAATTCTTGCACCATAGTTTTTCAGGAATTCCAAACCGAACATTGGGGTAATGGTCTGTCTGGGGTTAGAATCCATTCTGAAGTTGGTATCAAGATATTCGTAACGGCAGGATAGTTCGAAGGCACTGAGGTTTTTATGATTGATCTCGTATCTTAGATTAGGGAGAAAATAGATACCACGAGTCAGGTACTGATCGGGATTCTCCGGTCGTAATTCCGGAGCAATGGAATTGTATAGAACGTGATTGGTTGCCTGCTTGGCTTCAAGTTGCATATCAAGACTCCATTTCGGATCAAATTTTACTAAAGAACTTAAATCTACTCCTAAAGCATATACCTTTTTGCTGAAAACTTCTCCTATACCTCCGTTTAAACCTACATTGAAGCTATATTTCTGGGATAATCCGAAGACCAGTCGGGTAGAATACTGTTTTCCGTTATCGTTATCATTAATCTGGTTTTTTCCATTTCCATTCACTACAGAAACCGCGTATTGGAAAGGTATTTCTCCTAGCTGTAGCTGCCCTGTAGCAGACATTCCGATCTGGAAGCTCGTCCAGCCTAATTTTCCGAATTCAGTGTATTGGTTAGACCAGTCTAACGATTTGATGATATCAATAGGATACGTTTCTTCAATACCGAACCAAGGTCTGAATTGCCCTACCGTAATAGCAAGTTTAGGATTGAAAGTATACTTCAGATAAGCGTTTTCGAGGACTCTGCTTTTAGGATCGTTTTTAAAATCGGCAAGGTTGGCCAAAACAACAACTTCAGTACGCTTACTGATCTGAGCCCTTAGCTGAACTCTCATGTATTTGAGCATGAAATTATTGTCCGTTCCGGAACCGTCAGAATGATGAAGCCCGTTTACATCTACATCTTTACTCATCCCAACCAGATAACGTGCCTGGAAGAGGCCTTTGATCTGGAGTTGCGGATATTTTACATTGTCTTCTTCCTGTTGAGGAGGCTGGGCTTTTAGAGAATCCTGTATCTGAGCATTGGCTGATAACCCAAAGGCTAGCAAGCACAGAGCCAGGCTTTTCTTTTTGAGTGAAAAAAAGTCCATATCTTTTTGTTTATTTTTTTAATGTCTTGAAGTCTGCCTTCTTTGTGAAAACTTCATTATAAAACACTTCTTCTGAAGTTATATAACCAACTTCTCCTGTCTATTTTTGGTTTATTTCCCGTTGGGAATTATGGCATAGAAAAAACATTCAATGGTCTCAATCTAAATAGATTTTAGTTAACGAAACTGTTGAATAGGTCTTATTTTTACAGGTTCAACAGACCACTGAAATGTTTTGAGTGTTGATAAGTCGTTTTTACAGTATCTATCTTTAGTTGAGTCCTAAGAAGGTGAAGGGTGCAGATTCTTTAAAATCTGTATTGGTTTTACCGTTATAAGTGCGATAATTGCTTAAATCCAGCTTCATCACTTTTCCTTTAGCACTCAGGTCAAAATCATTAAGGTTTACCCAGAAAGTGTTTGGAGTGAAAACGGTTTCAAAATAGTAGACCAGATTCTTTTGGTCGGATACAGATCTCCATCTGGTAGAAGAGATATTAGGCTCTGTTGCAGAGGTAATTCCGTAAGGTACCGAACAATTTCTGATCACGCCGAAAACACTGGCCACAGCAGTACGGATGTCGGCTGTTTGAGGAATAGCATTGATGTAATAAGAAGCTCGTACAAAGCGGTCTGCTGCGCGGTTGGTTCCCGGAAGCATCACTGTTCCCGGAATGCCTTTCCAGTAATTGTTGAGGGCAAGCTGTTCCTCAAAAACAGGAGAGTTGGTCATGACGGTATAAGACTGATCGTGGTGAATGACAAGCTTTCCGTTGATATATTCAAATACGGCATTATCTCCTGAAGCATCTGAGATCGAAAGGTGTACTGTGGTAAATCTTTCCGTTCCCGGAATATAATCGCTTACAATAACAAATGGCTCTTTTCTTGAGTATTCTACCGCTTCTTTTACTGTAGCAAAATTATCAAGATAATACTGTGCCCATAAAGAAATGGCAATTCCCTTTTTACTTCCTTTTCCATCGAATTTAGGATATTGAGATTCACCCAACCAAAGAAGATTGGCTACCAAACCTTTTTCATTCATACCGTCTGCAGAAGCAATGTCCCATGAAGAACTGATAATGCTTCCATACTTGGAGGTCCATTTTACAGATTTTGGCCCGGTTTGCCCGTTTCGGTCTATACCTTTTGGCAATACCCATAAGTTGGCTGGGATCTCATCACGCCAATCCATAGAACGGGCGGTAATAACAGTGTTTTGGGGTCCTTTGTAAACCACTCTTGTACAGGCTTCGGATGGATTCCATAATCCTACAGAGAGGACCAGAGAAAATAGAAATAATGGGAACTTTTTCATAGTAGTATTATTTGAATTTAAAATTTATATTGAAATCATTGTGAATAATTCAATGAATTTCGCTTCATATTCATTATTTGGTGATATAAATTTAGAAAAATTTGTTTAAATAACATAATAATTAAGGTTAATTATGTGTAATTCATGTTATGAATCATGGTTAATACATGAAAAACCTCATTATTGGAAAATTTTTTGTATATTTTAGAAATATCACATTAAAAAGGGGTGAAAATGGAGAATATTTCAAAAGGTTTTTTGCCCTCTAATTTCCTGAAATCTATTGCAGATGACTGCTGGCGGACACTTTAAAATTAAGTACCACAAATTAAAAAATCTTTCAAAAAAAGCCTATATTTGATAGATAGACTGAAAAGACATATGAATTTTATAGAATGCCATGAAGAACCTATCCATATTCCGGGTTCTATTCAAAGTTTTGGTTATTTGATTGGCATTGATGGGGAATCCCGTACCATTACTTTTTTTAGCAGGAATATCTCGGATATTTTTAATATCGAGAGTTCAGATGAACTTTTCGGGAGAAAGATTACGGATTTTCCGGAAAGCTTTCAGAGTATTATTGATTCGGAGATCTATACCTCATTAGATAGATTTACAAGACGGAAGAATGAGACCTATTTCGACAAAATTTTTATCAATGGAAAAGAATACCATTTTTCCGTTTTCAAAAGCGAGTCTCATATATTTCTGGAGTTTGAAGAAGTTCTGATCAATCCTAATAAACGCATCTCTAATAAATACGACAATTTCTATATCATCGATAACGAAAAGGAACTCTGGAATCACCTTCTGGAAACCTTGGCAAAAGTGGTGAATTATGACCGGATGATGGTTTACAAATTCATGATGGATGGCTCCGGAAAAGTAATTGCAGAGAAAAAAAATGAAGACATGGAAAGCTTTCTGGGACTTCATTATCCGGAATCTGATATTCCCAAGCAGGCCAGAGACCTTTATCTTAAGAAAAGAAAAAGGATTTTCAGTAATGTATATGCAGATACGGTTCCTATTGTAAGTAAATCTCATGAAGAGATAGATCTTACTTTTTCCGCTTCAAGGGGAATGTCTCCTGTTCACGGGCAGTATCTTAAAAATTCTGGGGCAGCTTCCAGTTTCAGTGTGTCTATCATTATGGACGATCATCTTTGGGGACTGGTAACATGCCAGAATATTGAACCGAAGCATATTGATCTTGAAGATAGAGTACAGGCGGGAATTTTTACGGCTCTTGCAGCTAATGCCTATTCATCCTTTAAGTCTAAAAGTGAACTGAATTACCGTTTGGAGCTAAATGAAAGAGTATCTCAACTAAAAACAGGCTTTTTAAAAAATAATAATCTGTTTGATTCTCTTATTGAGAGCAAAACAGAACTTAGAAACTTGCCGGAAGCTGATGGAATGGCGATCATTTCCTATGACAATATGGTAACATCCGGAAGTACACCGGAACCTGAAAGCATCTCCAACATTGTAAAATGGGCGCTTGAGAATACCCAAGAGAATATCTATGTAAGCAGAAGCTTTCTTAAAGATCATGGTGAAGAGCTTGATCTTTCTAAAAACGCTGCCGGAATTGCCATCTACTTTATTGAAAGGGAAAAAAATGAAATGCTGATCTGGTTCCGTAAAGAATTTGATGAACACATCAACTGGGCCGGTAATCCTGAAAAAAAAGTAGAAGTATTTTCTCAAAACGGAGAAGAAAAAAAGATGATCTCACCCAGAACGTCTTTCAGGATTTTTACAGAAAACATTAAAGGATATTCCAAAAGATGGAACTCCCGCAGTGTAAGCGCTGTGCAGGCCGTGAGAGATTTGATTCTGGAAACTTCCCATAAAAATTATAACGCCATCAAAAGGCTGAATGACGAGCTTAAAAAAGTAAACGAGGAGCTTGACAGTTTTTCTTATACCATTTCTCATGATCTGGGAACCCCCTTAACGGTGATGAAACTCAATGCACAGATGCTTTTGGGAAATCTCGGAGCAGATGCTGAGAAGAGTAAAAATAAGATCAATACCATTATTGAAGAAATTGACAGTATGGCTGAAATGATGCACGACGTGTTACAACTCAGTAGAGCCAAATATAGCGAAGTACAGCTTGAAAGTCTGAAAACAGGGAGTACCATTCAGAAAATTTCTGAAAATGCCAAGATGACATACGGAAGCCCTGAAAGTGAAATCATCATTAAAGAATGCCCGGATGTATTGGCGGATAAAACCATGCTTCATCAGGTATTTCTTAATATCATCAATAATGCCGTAAAATATTCTTCTCATAAAGAGAGTCCAAAAGTGGAAATTGAAGGCACAGAAGATGGTCAGACTATTATTTACCGTATTTCCGATAATGGAATTGGTATTCCTGAAGAAGAGAAAGATAAAATGTTCAAAATCTTCAATAGAATGGACAATGCCAAGAAATTTAAAGGAAATGGGGTAGGGTTGTCTATTGTACATCGTATCATGACCAGAATAGGAGGAAATGTAACGTACGAAAGCAATAAAGAGGGAACTTCTTTCATTTTAACGTTCAAAAAGCCTTACATTTGAGAAACTTTTAAAACGTTATTTTATGGTATCAGAATATCTTAAACAGAATACAGCAGAATATCACGACGCGGCAGAAAAACTTTTTAATTCCGAAAAGATTTTTAATAAAACTTTCACGCTGGAGGATTATAAAAAGATCATCCATACCAACTATCTGATGCTTTTGCACAGTGAGGATAAAATATTCAACAATCTTTCTGATAAATATGCGGAAAAACTTCAGTTGGAGGAAAGAAAGAAACTTTCTCTTATTGAAAAAGATCTTCAAAGTCTTTCTCTGGAAAATCAAACCGCTTCTCATACTCTGGAATTCAATAACGAACATGAAGCTTTGGGAGCCATGTATGTCATCGAGGGTTCTACTCTGGGTGGAAACGTAATCGCTAAGCAGCTTTCTAAAACGGAAGGTTTTGATGAGGTTACGTTTAACTTTTTCGGTTGCTATCAGGAAAATACAGGGCCGATGTGGAAGAATTTCAAAGAGGTTCTGGATACTGAAGTAGCGGAAGAAAACTACAATGAAGTGCTTTCCGGTGCGAAAAAACTCTATACGTTTTTATTGAACGTGAACTAATTTATTTTAATTCTAATTAAATTCCTGAAAAATTGCGCATTTTTTCAGGAATTGTTAAATTTGGGGAGTTTCAAATTTAAACTTAACTAACAAAAAATAATTTAAAAAGTAACAATATGAAAGTAACTGTAGTAGGTGCAGGCGCTGTAGGTGCAAGCTGTGCAGAATACATCGCAATGAAGAACTTCTGTTCAGAAGTAGTTTTGGTAGACATTAAAGAAGGATTTGCTGAAGGTAAAGCAATGGATTTGATGCAGACAGCTTCTCTTAACGGATTCGATACAAAAATTACCGGTACAACAGGAGATTACAGCAAAACTGCAGGTTCTCATGTAGCAGTAATCACTTCAGGAATTCCAAGAAAACCTGGAATGACAAGAGAAGAATTGATCGGTATCAATGCGGGTATCGTAAAAGAAGTTACTGAAAACTTAGTAAAACATTCTCCAGAAGTAATCATCATCGTGGTTTCTAACCCAATGGATACTATGGCTTACCTTGTTCACAAAACATCAGGTCTTCCTAAGCACAAAATCATCGGAATGGGTGGTGCATTAGACTCTGCAAGATTCAAATACAGATTGGCTGAGGCATTAGAATCTCCAATTTCTGATGTAGACGGTATGGTAATCGCTGCTCACAGTGATACAGGGATGCTTCCATTATTGAGCAAAGCGACAAGAAACGGAGTTCCTGTAACAGAATTCCTTGATGAAGAGCAACAAAAATACGTTATTGAAGAAACTAAAGTAGGAGGGGCTACTCTTACTAAATTATTAGGAACTTCTGCTTGGTATGCTCCAGGTGCAGCTGTTTCTGTAATGGTTCAGGCTATTGCTTGTGATCAGAAGAAAATGATCCCTTGTTCTTTAATGTTGGAAGGAGAATACGGACAAAACGATATCTGCTTAGGAGTTCCTGCTATTATCGGAGCAAACGGAGTAGAAAAAATCGTAAACGTAACTTTGACTGCTGAAGAGCAATTGAAATTCGCTGAAGCTGCTAATGCAGTAAGAGAAGTGAATGGAGATCTTAAGTTTTAATGATTAACCGGCTTTAAAGCAGGTTACAATAAATAAAAAACAGGCCGTTTCAATTGGGAAACGGCCTGTTTTGTTTTCTTTTGCTATTCTTGCCATTTTACTATATTTTTTGATTACCTGAACGAATATATGAAGCAATTTTCAAAAGTCAATCACTCCTGAAAATAATGACCGGTTTTGACAAGTTTAAGACCCACTTTCTTCGATCGTTGTTCGAGTGTCCTTCGGATGAGCTTCGGAAAAATGATTCTTTTTCCGAAGAAGTCTCGAAGGAAGTCCGAAGCACATTCGAACCATTAAGGTATAAATAACTTTACATTTTTGGCGGGTAATCATTATAAAATTCTATTGTAAGCCACTTTTACTATGGAACAATGAGATGTGAAGCTTGATTTGACAGAATTACGCTTTGAAAATTTTCTTCTTAAAGTACTTTTTAATAATTACTAAAGATTCTCTGTATTTTAGGTTTAATCCACCAAAAATTTAAACCTACCGAATTAATTATTGAGCGATTAAATTGTTTTTAATTTACTTATCAACTAAAATGATATTGACCTTATTTGAACTAATCTCTCCCGAGAAAATTTTATACTTTTCTGGCTCTTTATTTAAAATTTTAGTATATTTCCTTACCATTTGCGAAGGAATATTTAAATGGAGCTGAAGATTATACTCTTTTTGATTTTTTATATCATAGAATAAAGATCCATCATCTGTAGCAGATCGATAAATGGGCAAACCAATTTTAGTACATAAATTCACGTTTCCTTTTGGAGGGATATTTACAATTCTTTTATATATATCATGATAAATGCTCAGCTCATAATCATGTTTGAAATTTAATTGGTGTAATTCTTTAAACTTTATTAGTTCTTGCGTAGATGTACTAATTTGTCTTGCGTTCTTTTGATAGCCGTAAAAGCCTGACGTAGGATATAATAGATTTTTCCCATCAAATATTCTGATATTTAATAAACCAAGAAAAGGTTCATCAATAGCTTCGTTTTCGCCAGTACTAAAGCCTGTAGAATCTGCCAAAACTTTATAGTATTTTGTTGAGTTATTTTTAATTTTATAACATAAATTAACTCTATTTTCTGATGTTAATTCTATTCTTTTATCAGGAATTTCTATTTCTAAATCCTGAGCTAAAATCCAATCGGTAAATAATAGAAATATTATAAAAAAGAATCTCATTAAAAAGCATTTGTAGGTTTGTAATTAAATATATGATATTTTGTAGCTTACTCCCTATAAAACCTTAGGTTTTCATCGGCCGAAGATCTCCCATTCGTTTCCTCATTAATAATCTCTAAGAACTTCTCTATCATCCGAGGTCAATAAATCTAAAAGGATTATTCATAACATAGTTATATAGTGATCATCTGTGATATTCTTCAGTCAGTAAATCTGAGCTAAATCAGCACACCAAAATCCGGCATATACATCCTAGCTCCGTAGTCATACATCCCCGTTTCAGTTTGAAGCTCCTTGCCATTGTACTTATATTGATACGCCGGATTTCCCACTAAAGGAGTATACCCTTCATGCTTCAATCCAAATGGATAGTAATTGTTTTCTTCCAGAACTTCTATGCTGCTTCCATTATTGAAGTAACTCAATCTCACATTTCCTAATTGATCGGTGTAATTGTACTTATTATTTTCAACATTAAAGCACAAAACGAAGCGGGCTAATTCTATTGGATAAAACTATTGTTTCTAAGATTTTAGATATACAAAAGCTAAAAGAGAACGACAGACAACATGTCTTCGCTCTCCTTGATGCTTTCCTTAAGCAAACTAAATCACAATCGATAATGTAAAAAACTCCCGCAAATTTAATTTAGACTGCCCCTAAAAAGTGTCTAACTTTTTGGGGGCAGTCTATTTTGCGAGTTTGTTTTTATTATCCACTACGAAGTTACAAACTTCGCAGAGCGGGGTTATTTACTTACATCTGCTTGTATTTATATAAAGACTACTTTTATGAAAATCTACTACATATGATTCTTTAGATCTGCAAAATATCTTTTTGTATTTTTTTACATCAAGATTGTATATCCTTATAATTAAAAAAGATGTATCATGAAATAGCTCTTTTTTTAAAAGCATCTTATAATTATAAAGTTTAGTTGGATCTTTTTTATCACTATATGCATCAAATTGTAATATCATATTTTCTTTAAATACATCATTAGTAGAAATATCAATCTCCCTTCCTGGAGAATAAATATATTCATATTTTCCTGCCGACGTTTTATTATGAAATTCTAAACCAATAGAACTCGTCATAATTTCATCATTTATAAAAATTATTAAATTAACTTTTTGGCTATAAATTGTTGTTGAGACAAACAACAACAACAAGAATAATATTCTATCAAGGTTTAATCTGACCATTTTCATAATTTGATAATATTTTGTTTACAGTCGATGATTCTATTCTTAAAGTTTCTTTAGCTTTACTATCATAAAAAACCGCTCCTTGTTTATTATTAGGATTCTGAGCAGAACCGTCAGGATTAATATATACGGGATTTCTTTCTAAATTACCTGCAATAATACTTGTTTCCCGTGTAGCAAAATCTACTTTATCAGCTTCCGATGGTTCAAATGCAACATGTGTATAAGTATCTTTTCCTCCATTTTCTACAATTGTTTCTGTTGGGTGAGTATGCAATCCAATATCAGTTTTTATATCGTTTTTAATACCATGCTGAACTGTAATATCAATACTCGTAACTTCTCCTTTAGCAAAGCCTCCATCAACAGTAGTTTTTCCTCCTGTTGTATAGGTAGTTCTATTACTTGATAAATCAATATCTGCTCTAACTTCGTGAAATCCGCCTTTAGAATCAGGACTAATATTATGATTAGAAGGGGCATTTGTCATTTTTAAAGCGGTAGAAATTGCTGCTAACGAACGGATTCCTCCCGCAACTTCTTTTTTACCTGCTGTCAAGAAATTACCCTTATTTCCTTGGCTGATATAAATTTTGCCATCTTTAACTCCATCACTTCCCAAATATTTACCATTAGAGCCAAAGAAATCTCCAAAAGGCGCTCTTCCATCTGGATCGATAAATCTAATAGGATTATCAAATGCGTAATTATAAGGAGACCACCTTCTCATCTTTTCTGCTAATATATCTACCACTCCCCATCTACCTAAATCCGGCATATACATTCTTGCACCGTAATCATACATTCCCGTTTCAGTCTGAAGCTCCTTGCCGTTGTACTTGTATTGATACACTGGATTTCCAACTAAAGGAGTATACCCTTCATGCTTCAGTCCAAATGGATAGTAATTATTCTCTTCCAGAACTTCTATGCCACTTCCATTATTGAAGTAACTCAATCTCACATTTGCTAAGTGATCGGTGTAATTGTAAATGTACTTATTATTTTTTCAATATATATTTCTACAATACAAAACCACCGCTTCAATAGCAGTGGTTTTTATTATTACTTCACCATACGATACAATCGGGTAGCGAGGGAGAGCGAAGGTATTTAACTAAGTCCAAATAAAAACAAGAGATTTTGTTCAATTAGCTTTTAAAAACAATTAAATTTAGACTGAGGATCAATTTTAAAATATTTTATATGCTTTGAATAATTAGAAATATTATCAATTATATTTTCTTTATTCTCATTCTCCAAATTATTTTCAATATAAGTTACAGCTTGTCTTATTTTTAAGTTATCTGCAGGACAGTTAATTGATTCAAATATTTTTACCTTCCCATTATCTTTTATATAAATATGAGTATATGCATATCTAATATCTTTTATATAAAAGATATAAACTCCATCATTTAGCAGCAATTGCTTTTTTAAAGAGTTTGATTCTATTGTTTCCATTTTATTAGAAGAAAAATTTGTAATATAAAATTTGGAACGAATTCCATTTTCCTTTAAAGTTTCGTAATATACCGTCCCTAAAATATATTTGTCTATCACATCTCTCATATTTTGATAATCATTACTATTGGTATTTGTCTGAGCTTTGCAACAAATAATCATAAATAAAAATATACATGTCAGTTTATTCATTTAAAACTAATTCTTAGTTAGAGTTTAATATTTTTTCCGCATTATCAGGATCTCTTTTTATACCAATTTGTACAGCTGTTTCTATTTCTACTTTTGTTGCTGCAGCTTCAGGGTCTCTAGAATTGGCTATGCCTTCTGAACGATTCTTAATACTACTAATATCATCTTTATTTAGATCGTGTTCATTTTCATGTGCAGTTGTCACCGCCATCGCATCATTTTTCGTAAAATTCTTAGCTCCGGTAACATTTGCAGCATCTACTTCACCTTTTGTGAAATTACCCTCAAAAACAGTAATAGTAGCTTCTTTATAGACAAAATTTCCTTTTGAATCTTTTATATATTCAGCTTTACCATCCCAAGTATTTGTTTTATCATTCCAGTTTAGAGCTTTACCATTTGCATCGTGTGCTTGATGTAAGCCTAACAGACCATTATCAACTTTTCCTGATTTTATTTGATAGTTAACTTTAGTCTCATTATTTGCAATACTCATAAATTTAGAAATAGCTTTTGAGCTACCAGAATCATTTGCCATGAAAATGAGGCGTTGCAAGTCTTTTGATGCATTACCTCCTAAAATTATCTTACCATTCACAAGATTAACATCAACTTTTTTGCCATCTGTACCTACTATCCATTCGGGCTTTCTGCCATCTGGATCTATAAAACGAATAGGATTATTGAAGTCGTAGTTAAAGGGACTATGTCTTGTCATCTTCTCTGCCAGCGGGTCCACAACACCCCATCTTCCTAAATCCAGCATATACATTCTTGCACCGTAATCATACATACCAGTCTCTTGCAGTTCTTTGCCGTTGTACTTATAATTATAAGTAACCTCATAAAATACAAGGTTACTTATTACTTATTATCCACCACACGATGCAATCGTGCGGGAGACAGGTTTATAAGTTTGTATTAAATGTTTTTGCGCTCTCAATAAATGTTTGAAGATTTTCAGTTTTTATATTATAAAACAATATTTTATATTTTCCATTTGTGTATAACTTCGATACTCTTCCATTATGTCCTTCATAGAGATAATTTTCGTTATATTTTCTTTCATCCCAATATTCTCCTATATATTTTAAAACTTCATTATAATCAATATCTTTTAATTCCCAATTCTCAGATTCCTGTCCTTCATTTTTATAAGAAGAGTAAATATAAAATATCTGCTTGTCATCATATTCAAAGAAAAAATTATTACTTCTTACATTCCAGTTAACAATATTTTTAGATAGCGTTATTGAAAAGTGCGTTGTGTAGTATATGTCGTGATCAGCTGAAGCATTAACTTTATTAATATATTTAAGTTTATTTTCATTGCTACCATAATCGAATATCATACTATTATTATTGATACTATTTTTTGGCACATCTATATAAGATGCACAAGAACTCATCAATAAAACCAATAAAACACAGATTGAATATTTCATAATTATTTATTTACTTTTTCCATTGCTTTTTTAAAGGCTGAATAATCTATTGTAATAATAGAACCTCCTGAATTATAAAATCCTACTGTAGGAGAATATGTATTAGGAGAAGGTGTTCCTCCTTTTTGACCTGGAGGCAATGATCCTGGGATTTCCGTCCACCCCAAAACCATAGATGGCTGATTTCCCTGCATGTTTTTAGGATCTGTATCTTTGCCTGCTCCCATTGAAGGTGTTGGGTTTCCGTAAGCAACCACATTACCTTCACTGTCATAATCAAGAGGGTGTAAGTGCGCATCAGAAGCAAGAGTATCACCTTTGTCTCGTAAATCTTTTTTAGCTTCTGCCCATGCTTTTGGTCCTACTTCTCCAGTCTTTTCACCTGTTACAGTTTTTGATGATTTTCCATTCTGCCCAAAATAAAACCCTTTCTCAGTACCTGTTTTGTCTGTTTTACCAAAAGCATATATGTCATCGATCTGTTTAATCTGGTCATTAGTTATCTGATTAACAACATGGCCATTGTTTATTGCAGCATCTGTATCAGCTTCCTTTTTACTAGTAGTTAACACTATTTTCTTATCCGTTTTACCATCTTCAACATGTTTTGTGAGTAGCCCTTTCAAATTATAGTAATCAGTAAGAGGAGCTCTACCATCAGGATCAATAAATCTTATCGGATTATTAAACGCATAATTGTAAGGACTATGACGACGCATTTGTTCAGCCAGTGGATCTACCACGCCCCATCTTCCAATATCAGGCATATAGAACCTTGCTCCATAATCATACATCCCTGTCTCTTGGAGTTCCTTGCCATTGTACTTGTATTGATATGATGGATTACCCACTAAAGGAGTATATCCTTCATGCTTCAATCCAAATGGATAGTAATTGTTTTCTTCCAGAACTTCTATGCTGCTTCCATTATTGAAGTAACTCAATCTCACATTTCCTAAGTGATCGGTGTAATTGTAAATATACTTATTATTCTCAAAATTAAAATATCCCTCAGAGGTAGGAACAAACTTTAAGCTTCCATCCGTGTATTGAAAACCATCCTGATAGTCTGTGGCAGAAATACCCGTCCCGGATTTTTTAATCTTAACACCATCTGCTCTGTAGAAATAGTTGATGGTATTGGAACTTTGGGTAACCTGTTTAGGCAAATTCAGATCATTGTATTGTATGGAAGAAATTCCTTTATCCGGATGAGAAATCATACTTCCGTTGCTGTCATAAGTAATAGGGTTACCTCCTACAGGATAGCCGGAAGGGTTCAGGTAGGCATCATATACTTTATCAAGTCGGTTTCCGGTATAGCTATAAACAAGATTATCAACAGCTAAAGCAGTGCTGTTTCCGGGAAGTACTTCCTGGGTTCTTATCAGATTCAGAATATTTCCGTTCAGATCATAAGTGAAAAGTTCATTGTATTCTTTTCCCGATGGGTTGGTATCTTTTTGATAAAAACCACCCACAAGTCTGTTCATTGTATCATACGAATACCCATATCTTCGAAGATGGCCATTGGGATCTGTAGAGGTTTTCCACGCTGTTTCTGCGATATTTCCATTATATCTTGGTTTTACCTGCAAAGAAGAGTAATCTGAGTTGGGAATTTCAAGGCCTTCTACCTGGTTATAGTTGATCTTATATCCAAACAGATCACTTCCTAAATTGGAAGGATCATTGATTTTGGTCATCCAGCCACGGATATTGTATTGATAATCGATTTGCTGAAGAGGAGTTGCAGCAGCAAATCCTCCTACCTTTTTAGATTCTAGCTGAGAGATCTCATTATATTTGTTTTGAGCAAGATATTCAACAGGATTATTGTCTATCTGGTGCTTATGAACCAATAGTCTGTTTTGATGATCATATTCAAATGTTTCAGTGATCAGCCTTTCAGAATCGATATTTAAGCGCTTGTGTTTGGTAATAACCTGTAGAGGGGTACCGGTAAAATCAAGTTTGGATTCGGTTCGGGTATAACCGCCCAGATAATTGATAGAATGACTACCTATTACCCGTGCTTTTTGATCATAATAGGTATAATTCTTGGTCCAGCTATCGTCTTCAACATTCTTTACAAAACTCATGACAGGAAGCCCTTTGGTACTTCTGCCATCTGAAGTGGGAGTGCCTGTTAAAACCGTCACCTCAGGAGTATTGACAGGAAATGCAGGATTGAAATCGTATCCAGGGTAGTTATCATAGTAATTGACACTTACGATAGATTCTGTGTCCATTGCGAAATTGATATTGGTATAGTAAATATTAATTCCATTTTTTGTAAAGCCTGCTGTATCGCGGGATTCGGTAATCGTCAAGTCTTTAATAAGGTTCTGCAGATAAGCTCTTTTCTCTGTTGTAGCGATGAATCCTGTATATATAACTCTTCCTAAGGCATCATATTTGGTCATCAACCATTTATTCTTTGTAGCCATTACTGCATCTTGGGTCAGGATAAGGCGGTCGGTCTTATCATACACCATATATTCCCAGCCTTTACCCGGAAGCTTCTTTTCTACAAGTCTGCCTCTTCCGTCATAACGGTACTGATAGCACAGATTATTGAGTAGTTCATCGGTAAATGGTTTATGCACCGCATTGGGAGGAATCACAAAGGCCAGCTGATTGTATTCATTATATACATAATAGGTATCAACCTGAAGAGTGGTACTCATGATTTTTCTTACCAGCAAGGTCTGTCCCTGTCCGTTTTTAAATTCTACCGTTTCATTACCATCCTCATCTTTGACACTGTTTTTGTAGAGTTGGTTAGGTGGGTAAGTCCCGTTGGATGATAAGCCTAACGTACTTTTAGTTGCCTCACCAGGCCATGTCGTAGTGGTAACATACTGATATACTTCATTGAAAAGATTGGTGTTATAATCAAACTTTACTGGCTTTGTAGCCCAATCTGTCCCCACCTGGATCTGTTGCTGAATCCTGTCTAAAGGAGAGTTTTCCAATCCCTTTTCTGAATAGATCTTTTCCTGCCCGTAAGGGGTACTGCTTAGGTTAGCCTGAGGGTTAGGGATAATTGCTCCGTTCAAGGTACTTCCCTGAGGGATAGGAAGGTAATCTTTAACCTGTCTTCCAAAATCATCATACTCAACAGGAACTACAACATCTTTTCCCAGAGGGGAAGCCTTTATATTAACAATTTGTTTGGGCCTTCCCAACCCATCAAAATATTGTACAGTTCCTATTTGTTTTGCCGTTGAGCTGCTTGCAGTCACAGGTTCAAGATAAGTACGGGTGTAAATATAGTTTTCTGCCGCGCTGCTACTCAACCCAGAGGGTAATTGCACCTGTGATTTTACAATACCCATCAGTAATAGGGTATTGATTGATATTACTATTTTTTTCATCAGTTGTTAGTTTTTATAGTTGTATTTAATTTCCTTCAACACTTTACCGTTCATGTCAATGACTTTCTGAAGTCTACCTGCAGAATCATAGATATAGTTTTCCCTAACTCCTGAGGGAGGAGTGATACTTCTCACCCCAATTAATGGATCATAGGTATAGGTAGTGATTTCGTAATTGGATAAACTGTTTCTAAAAATATTTAAAACATCCAATAAATTAGATTCATCATTGTTAGCACCTGCCGCAGCATCTATCTCATAAGCTTCCAGAAGAACAGTATATACGAAATCCCAATTAATATCTGTATATTTTATATTCTTAATTTTAGCAATAGGTAAGGTTTGATTATAGCCCCAGATAATTACCGTAGAAGTTCCATCTTTTGTAGTATATTGTGCTAAATTTCCATTAAAACCATATTCATAAGTAGCTTCTGTATTAGGAGCATTATTACCTAAATCAGTAGATACTAAAGAACTTGGCGATAGGGTGTAATTATGATCATATTTAAATTCTTCTTTAGAGAATAACTTCCCATTTTTTCTTTTCTCAACCTCTACAGGAATATCTAAAATATTAGCATTAATAAGTTTCTGGATACTTTTATCTTTGGCATTTCTATAAAATTCTTCTGTCGTATCTCCTCCACTTATCGTTTTTTTGGAAATTAGTCTTGCTCCATCGTAACTAAAATTATTTTCTTCTTTTACTGAACTTCCTGAAAAAAGCTCCTCCTTTGTACTATTTTTAATAGTATTAAAATAGGTTAATAAATAGTTAGAGGCAGAAAACTCATCATAACTGAGGCCATTTACGAAATAAAACGGTTTAGTAATTTTCAAAGAAGTTTTAATTTGATAGTCATAAGTGTATTCTTCTTTTTTTAATGGCGTAGTTTGTCCTTCTTTATAATAATTTACTGATAGTAATTTTCCTCTTCTGTCATCAAATGATTGTACATAGGAACTTGGAAACTTCATAAACTTCAAAAAATTCTTATGCTCTTGATTGGTAATATTTTGATCAGGTTGCATAAATTGATCAGGATAGTCATTAAAGTTGGTATATTTCTTTTCAACATATCCTTTTCCTGCAGTTTCTTCAATAATTCTGGAATAACCTATTACAGCATCTGTATTAAACCCAATACCTGATAAAATTTCTGATGTCGAAGTTTCTTCAGGGGGTTTTATAAAATTTATTTGTCCGGAAGAAGTATTATCTGCATTGATATACTTGTATTTTATTTCTTTACTTACGATATTCTGAGAATCGTATAATTTCATAGAATTAACCCTTGTACTTCCTAATATATATTTTTCTCCTTCATACATAAAATCATCATTCTCATAACTCAGATCTAGAGAACCTCCAGTCGGGTATACCATTTTTTTTAATAAACCTAATTGAGATACTGTAGAAGGAGTTCGGTCGATTACATTGGAAATTTTATTAGCTACCTTATTTCTTAGTTGAAATGGAAAAATATTATCTTTGGCTAACTCAGGATAAAAATAAGTCTTTGTTATTGGATAATAATTAAAGTCAAACGGATGATAATCGGTTTTTGAAAAGGTTATATTAGAGCTATTATTGTTAAAATAACCTAAAAAATCTACCTTAGAGGTATTTCTTGGGGGAAATACATTGTTGTCATAATAAAAAGAATATTTTCCCAATGAAGAATCATTCATGGTTTCAAGTCTCAGCCTTTTGCATTCATAAGCTCCTGCTGAACAAGTCCCATTATCGAAATATGAATACGTAAAATTATATTGCTTAACAATATTACCATTTTTGTTTTTTACTAAGACACCACTCAATGCATTCCCTCCATAATCAAGCCTTATGATGTCATAATTGAAATCTAAGACCTCTTCATCCGTTGTGATTCTTTTTAATCTTTTAGGAACCAATCTTGATGATACTAATCTATTAGCAACTCTGCCCAGCGTTAAATCACGTCCTGGTCTTGTAGTACTCAGATATGAGGTGGCATAGCTTCCAAAGTCAAAATAATTAAATAACGATAATAAAGATAAGTGATCATAAGTGTTGGTGAAGCTTTCATATTCAAAATTAATTTCTTTTCCTGAAAATGGATCTTTGATTTTAGTAAGATACCAGTTATTAACTTGTTGGGTGTTATGACTAGATAAATCTAAAGGATATTCCCATATAATTGAAGCATCATTATCATTAAATGTGTAGATGTATCCATTTTCGCCAGTAATTTCAAATTTATCCGGTTGATAAAAAACTGTAGCAGCCCCCTGATTTCCCCAAGCCGCACTTTCAAGACCAGAACAAGTTGTCTTAATTGTAAAGTTCAGATTGTTATTAAGTTTTGCATTTGAGGTGAAAAAATTAGCTTTTACCTGTGAATCGTTAATTCTAGTAAGATAAAATTTATCATTCAATCCAGGTACATTAAGATAGTAGAAATCAGGCGCAGTATCTATATTTCTATCATCACTACTCCATATTCTAGTATTAATACATAACTGGGAAGAAGATACCTGTGTATCGCTAAGGGCTTGTGGATAATCTGTAGATAAGTACCCCTTTGTTTGACGATGCCAAGCATAAGTTTGTTCTGGCTCAAATCCCCCTCCATCACTATAGAATGCATAATTTTCTGTAAGATCATTCATATCATTGATCTTCACAGTTAAGTTTCCACCGGCATTTAAATTCCAGCCTAATCCTACAGAAGTTGCTATATCAGAAGCCTTGTTACCTTTTGTATTATAAGAAAGACCAATAGGAATCTTAAGATTTCCAAAATTAATATCATAAATCGGTACTGAAATATTTGTTTTTCCTATAAAATCAGATTCTGGAAAATCCACATATCTCATCATAGTTGCTACTTCCGGAGTCGCAATATTATATATTTGTTTCTCTGATATGTTTGTTTGTGACTGGTATTGAGAAAAATTAAAAAATGATAATAAAAGAATGATTTTAAATCTATTTTTCTTCATCTGGTTTATTTTTTGATAAGTTTAGCATTTGCTGTTTTGTTCGTATCTGTTTTGATGACCACTAAATAAGCGCCCTGTACCAATCCCTGGGTATTAATCTTGGTGATCTTATTCTTGGTTTTTATATTCTGAAGCTGTCTTCCACCCATATCATATAGTACAATATCAGCTTCCTTGAAATCAAAGCCGATTTCTACATAAGCATAGTCGGATACTGGGTTAGGATAAATCTTAATGTCTTGTTTCTCGATCAGCTTATCAACCTGCTTGTCTCCAAGCTTTACGATCTTCCAGTTTTCTTTTCCAAGTTCCTCAGCGCTGGTTCCGGCCAGAATAATGGAGCCATCTCTGTTTAGTTTTAAGTCAGCTAACCTTTCTTCTCTTTTTCTAGATTCTCCGGTGATATGCTTTCTCCACTGTTCATTACCATTCTCATCTAAATAAAGCATCCAGAAGGTTTCATCGTCTTTTTCTATTCTTCCTTCGGCCTGAGTATAACCGCCCAATAAAATACCTTTGGAAGATTTATCATCTGCTGAATGAAGTACACTCATGCTCATCAGAAGATCTCTGTTTTTGAAATTGTAAGATTTCTGCCACTGCTCTTCACCTCTTTCGTTTAATGAAATCAGCCATAGATCGGTGCCTTCTTCAATTCCCACCGTTTTGTTTCCGGATCTTTCTGATCTTGATTCTCCTCCGACAATAAATCCATTAGATGTTAAAGCCAATGTTCTGATGTGATCGTCTCCTTTTCCTCCAAAGTTCTTATCCCATTCTACTTTTCCATTTTTGTCTAATTTGACAATCCAATAGTCACCTTCTCCAAAGTTGTCACTTTGTTTGGAGGTTGAAGAAGTTAGGTTGCGGGTAGCAGATTTTTCAGGCGAGGAAGGAGTTGTGCTTGTGGATGGTGGGGTATTTGTTTTAACAATTCCACTTCTTGAGTAGATTCCCAGTAAAGCACCTCCATCTTTTGTAGGAATCATTTTCTCCACTTCATCTAAGCCTTTTCCGCCTAAAATAAGTTGTGAAAGTTCTTTTCCGTCTTTATCGATTCTGCTGATCCAGACATCTTTGGAACCATATCCTTTGGAAGAGTTCTGAACATTTCCGGCTACAAAAAATCCTAAATCTGTCGTTTGAATAACAGACCTCGCTTCTTCATCAGAAGAGGTTCCGAGTGTTTTCTGCCACAATTCCTCACCAAATTCATTGATTCTGATCAGCCAGATATCTGAACCACCTTTAGAATCATCCTTTTTATCCAACCCTTTTTCTGAATAAGACGTTCCGGCTAAGAGAAAACCGCCATCCTGAGTGGTTACCGTAGCCGATAAATAGTCATGATTATTTCCTGAAAAATACTTTTCCCAAGCCTCTTCTCCTTGCTGGTTCAGTTTGATGAGATGGAAATCGTAACCATTGTTCTGCTTACTTCCCTGTTGAAGTTTGTTACTCTGAATAGAGCTTCCTGTAATGAGGTACTGCTGATCAATTGTGGTGGTCACCTGGCTTAGAAAATCCTGCGTTGAGGATTTGATATCTTTTTGCCATACAACCTCCTGAGCAGAAATACCTAAGGCCGTGCATAAAGTAAATGCACCGAGATAGAATTTTTTCATCCTTATTTTTTGAGTTAGTAATTAGCTTTATTAAAACATGGTAAATTTAATGATTTTTAATGCTCGAAAATCACATGAATGAGATTTAATAAAAAATTCTCATCTTTTATTATTCATATTATAATTTACATTTTATTACACAAAGCTAGATATGTGATGCGACAAAACATGTCGTAGTATTCTATTTTTTTTGATTAATAATATAAATAGGAGGAATTTCCTGCAATCATCGGAGGAAATGAAGTAGAAAAATCGTAAACATAACACTTACTGGTGGAGCTGTTCATGCAGTAAGAGAGGTGGATGGAGATTTTAAATTTTAATGATTAACTGGTTTTAAGATTTAATTTTAATTATAAAAAATAATAGTGAAAGGATTAAGGAACATAAGAAGACATCGTACAGGTAATACCTAAAATAATCCTGAGAATGATATATATTCTCTAAATCATAGAAAATAAATGTTTACATCTATTTTATAGCTTTCTATACCCCCTTACCTAAGGGGGTAGACCCAGTTATCTAACAGGGTAGAGGTAGTTGGCAAAGGGGGGGTAGCCTCTATGATAAGGGGCATTAGGTACTTATGAAACTGGTGATAGGCCATTCATGAAGGGGTTGGAGCCCGTTATGAAAGTGGTTATAGGTACTTATTGTAGTGGCTATAAGGGGGTAAGAAGCGGGTAGAGACACTTTATGAAGTGCTTAAAGGTTGTTATATAAAGAATAGAGGTATTTTATAAATCTTTGGTAATGGGGATATATTTGAGCGCGGCCTACGGCCGCGCTCAAATATATCTAGGAATGGTAAAACAAGACTTTCGTCATTTTTCTTCTAAGTATATAGGCTATTAAAGAAGCTCATTTTTATTTCATAGATCCCGGAAGTATTCTGACTTCATAAGGTATGTTATCTTTCCCCCAACTGCAGAGCTGGTGCATCACTTTTGTTAGCTCCGATCCGCTTGGTGTAATATGATATTCTACTTTTAGAGGAACTTCGTTGAATATTTTCTTGGTGATCAGATTCGATTTTACCAATTCGTTGAGGACTG
Organism: Chryseobacterium sp. Mn2064; assembly: GCF_049319685.1. NCBI lineage: Bacteria > Pseudomonadati > Bacteroidota > Flavobacteriia > Flavobacteriales > Weeksellaceae > Chryseobacterium > Chryseobacterium sp. Mn2064. The sequence goes on along the minus strand of NZ_JBMOUE010000002.1, from coordinate 1,136,952 downwards.
AAGAGAGTACGTTATCTGAAATTCCTACTAACGTTTCTTTCAATTGGGAGAATCGGGAAACATCATGAGTGATCAATAGCAATACTTCCGCAACCCATCGTTTGCCAATGATCTTTAATACTTTGTTCAGGGTACATCTGTCATCCAGGTAATGTTCGTTGATCGTATTGGTAGAACTCAGCTTTTTTTTACTCATACTCATTTATTTATTAGTAGCTCACAATGGGCTGTAGATTATTTCCTGTACTCTTTTCACCATACATTTGTATCATAAAATTACGGCTTTTAGTTTATAGTTTAACAATTTTAAAATAAGTACAATGAAAGCATATCAGGTAAGCAAAGATTACAGTATATCTTCTCTGGAGCTGGTGGATACCTCTTATCCAAAGCTTTTGCCCAATCAGGTATTAGTGAAAATGAAGGCGAATTCTCTCAATTATAGAGATCTGATGGTGGTAACAGGTTATTCTTCCTGGAAACCTCCGGTGGGGAGAGTTCCGGTTTCTGATGGAGTAGGTGTTGTTGTAGAAAAGGGAAGTGAGGTCACTAGTTTAACTGTTAATGACAGGGTTGCCGGATTATTTTTACCCAAATGGATAGATGGAAAGCTGACTGATGAAAAGGTTGGTGGCTCTCTTGGGGGAGCAAAAACAGATGGTCTGTTACAGGAATACGCTGTATTTAATGAAAGCGAAGTGATTAAGGTTCCAGACTTTTTAAGTGATGAGGAAGCTGCAACGTTACCGTGTGCGGGACTTACTGCCTGGCATGGCGTGATTGAAAAAGGAGATCTTAAACCGGGGAGTATCGTGCTTATTCAGGGTACGGGAGGGGTTTCTTTATTTTCTGCTCAGTTTGCTTTAATGGCTGGTGCTGAAGTAATTTTATTATCGAGTAGTGATGAGAAGCTGGCTTTGGGTAAAAAGATGGGAGTTAAACATCTTATCAATTATCGTCAGGTTCCGGCTTGGGAAAAGAATATTATGGAGATTACCGCTGGAAGAGGGGTAGATCATATTGTGGAAGTGGTAGGAGGAAGTAATATTAACCGGTCTATGAATGTAATTGCTCTCGACGGTACTATTGCTGTTATTGGTTTGATCGGCGGCTTGAGTGCAGAACTGGATACTGTAAAAATCATGTCCAGACAAATCAGAATGCAGGGAATAGAAGTAGGGTCTAAAGAAATGTTTTCTCGTATGAACCAAGCGCTTCAAAATTATCAAATACATCCCATCATAGATCAGGTATATCCATTTGAAGAGGCAAAATCAGCCTTTCATCATCTTGAAAAAGGAGCAACAGGTAAAATTGCAATACAATATTAATTTTTGTGACCAGTAGAAATTCATTAGTATCAATGAAAAAGAACAGGTCATCATAAGGTCACCTGTTCTTTACTTATAATCGAAAATCTGAGTTATTGATGAACTTCTAAGACTTATTTTGGTCTTTTATGCTACCTTGTTCTTCGGAATCCTGATCAGAAGAATGATGATCCAAAGCTGCAGAAGAGTCTGTATAATACTGATAATTCCCAACAGAGGATAAAAAGCCAGATTAGCCAGCATGGAAGGAATACCGAAAAGCCCCAGTATAAAAGTGACAATAAGAATATATTTCGCTATTTCATTGCCTTTACCTATAAGATATCCCATTCCAAAAATAAACGCTAAGGTTGCCATTCCAATGAAAATAGCCATTCCGGAACTGAACTGTTCATAATTTAAGATTATGCTTCCAATTCCTAATGCCCCACACAAATACATGATTTGAGAAGCTCTGGTATGATTGGGGTGTATGACGATTGTTTTCTCTTTATTGATGTCTGTTGTTCTGGAGGTAATATCTGTCAATTCTTCATCAGAAAATTTTCTGCCTCTTGCTTGTAGAATTTCATATGCAAACTGAACGGCCTGTGGTACAAATTCAGATCCCGGTTTAATATATTTTTCAAGTTCCTGACTGGACATTTTTTCCAGAACACTTTTTTTAGTATCCATACGTATTGTAAGTCTCTTTTTTCTGCGAAATTAATGAAATGGTCTAACTAGGAGTTAGATTTGTGTAGATTGTTTTTTAATAGAATGCTTCATTTTTATATTTTGAAGTCAAAGTTTTTATTTATCTGATTCTTACCTGATCAGACAGATACACATTGTCTTTGTTTATTTTAAGAAGATTCGCGTCTTTAGTATACCAATCTACAAATTTGTCATATTCTGTTGTATTCTGGGTTTGCCATTCTTTAAAAGCGTTTTGATCTCCTATCTGAAAAATGTAATGATTGTAAGCATTGAATACATGTTGGTCTTCCATCATTTTATGATAGCTTAATAATATATTGGGAGGGTAATTATCTTTCTTAAAATATTCTTCTATAAATTTCCTTCTGATTGAAGATAAAGTTTCCAGATTAATTTCTTTTTGACCTATAGAAGCCAGCGCGAAGTTGGCCGCGAAAGTAATACAGAATGGGATTGTTTTATTTTTATTATACTTTTCAGCATCTATTACAGCTTCACAAAAATCAATACTTGTGTTTTCAGCATTGAAGTGTACCGCTTTTTTATAAGTATCATATAGCAGTTCACTCATTTTCTGAGATCGGGAAGTGGTTCGCTCAAGGTTTAGAAAGATTTCACCATAGATAAGACCATATAAAACATCTTTAGAATTCAGATATAATTGAGAAACTCTATAGTAATTTGAGGGATACATTGGTTCTGCTTTTATTCCCTTTTCATAGAGTTCTACAGCGTCTTTAAGTTTGCCCTGAGATTCCAGAGCGATGCCTTTTTCGAGGTGTAATCTTCCGGAAGCAGGAAATTTTTTTAATCCTTCATCATAAGCTTGTATGGCCTGAGCAGTATTGCCGGACTCATCATACGTATTGCCAAGAAGTGCATAATAATAGTCATTGATATCTGGGGACGTTTTTATTTTTTCCAGTTCGGAGATGGCGTTTTTGTAGTCTGTTTTTCGGGTATAAGCTAAGGCGATTTCGTAAGGGTAAGTGTAATCTTTCGGATCTTTTTTCTCACAATCTCTCAAAATAAGAATAGCCTGATCATATTTTTCTTCATCGATCAGCTTAACAGCATCATGTACTTCCTTACATTTAAATGTTTTCTGCTGGGCATTTATTACTGAGAATACAGACAATGCAGCGATGCTATAGATTGTTCTTACCATAAGTTCTCTGGGATTAGTTTTGTTGCAAATATGCATCTTTCTACCTGAAATAAAAAGAGCGGTCATAAAACCGCCCCATGTATCTAACAATATTTTTTTTATCCATAAACACAGCCACATCCTGTTTCCCATTCCTGGCAGAAACGCATAGGCTCATTACAGAAGCCGCCACCGCCGCCTCCAGGGTTACCTCCTCCGCCATTGCCCCCTCCGGAGGAGGTGTAGCAGGTACCATTACTACAATAATATGAACCTGGTACCGGAGGACAATATCCGTCGGCAGTACAAATGGCATATGCACTGTCACCGCCGCTGATCAACACGAGTTGCCTTCTTTTTAATTTTTTTAAATTTTTCATAGTAAATGATTTTTAATTTGCTGATTACTAATGTAAAAAAATCTTAAGACACTTGCAAGTGTTTAATTGAGAGTTGTTTGGATGACGAGTTGATCTTTAATCCTTTATGAACTTTTATTCTTTCGCTTTCAATGAGAATTTTCGTCCCTAATAGCTAGTCCAGATCTAAGGTCATGAAAAGAGCAATTTCTTCGGAATGATTGTAGAGTCTCGTATTTAGACCAGTAATGTTGAACCCCATTCTTCTGTAAAACTGAATCGCAGGGTAGTTGGTGTTCTGGGTTTCAAGCTCAATGACTCTGCAATTCAATTTTCTGGCTTCTTTAATGATGTTTTTGATCAGCATGATTCCAATTCCTTCTCTTCTGTATTTTTCGTCTACCAGAATATTTTCAATATAAAAACTGTTGTTCCATACTCTATGCTCACTGATGATCCAGCCAGCCAGTTTGTCATCTTTATAAGCACCAAAAGAATTTCCTTTTTCAATGAGACTGTTAAGTTCTTCCAGTTCCTCAGGACTGTTTTTCCATGTTTTGCTGTATGGTAAAGATTTTTCTTTTAAAATAAATTCAAAAGAACCTGCAAACTCAATGGATGAAACCGAATAGATCTTCTCTGTTACATAGCCATTATGGCCCCAATGCAGGCTGGGATCAATGGATAGTTTTTCTAGTTTTCTTATTTCCACAATGCAGTTTTTGAATCATTGAATTTCTGTACAGATTTCTACCAGATATTGATCCAGATCCTTGATATAAGCTGTTGTTTGTCCCCATGGTTTTACTGTAATATCTTCGTAAAGAACAGCTCCGTTTTCAATGGATTTTTCTACCAAAGCTTTTACATCATCCGTTACAAATCCCAGTTCTATTCCGAAAGGTTTAGCACTTTCTTTTGACGCTAAAAAGCCTTCCTTTATATTGGAGCTGGCTAAGCTTATGGAGGCAAATGATAAGGTTGTTTCTCCGGTAATCAGTTCTCCGTAATCTTTTTCGGGAGTGATGAATTTGATCTCGGTGTTGAATGTATTCTTATAAAAATTCATAGATTTTTCTACATCTTCTACATATAAAATAACATATTTGAATTTGATCATACTGTCTGTTTTAATACTAATTATTGAATTTAAATGGTTTTATGGTGCTATAATATACTCTTCATCTATCATCAGTTCTACATAAGTACCATTGCGTGGATAGTAGGTGAGACCTTCAAGATGACCGAAGTTAAGCTGTGAATATTTTTCTGTGAGCTGTCTTATTTTACTCCCGAAAGCATTAATGTGAACCTGTTGAACAGAATCGTTTTGTTGTCTGCCATTGGTAAAAAACAGCATGAGATTACAATGATCTTTGAAATCACAATCGTGATAATAAAATACATGGAGATTCTCTTCCCTGCAGATTTCAGCTACATCTCTGATCAGGTTTTTTTTATCATGTAAAGGCAGATTACAGTCAATTCTTATCGAATAATTTTCCGCATTGTGCTTTTTAAAACTGGAACCAACCATTTGAATAAAACGGTGTTCTATACTTTCAAAAGCTTCTTTTTCCGGGCGGTACAGCGTATTGGAAATAGGTTTAAAAGATACATTAGAATCCAATGGTACTGCCTTTTCAAGGATGAGTAGTTTTTCTATTTCCAGAGCAAATTGAAAATAATAGTCAAACAAAAGATGATCTCCTAAACTGATGATCAACTGATTTTCATTGCTGCTAAGTTGTAGGTAAGTACTTTTGAATTGGGTTTTGAGGGTTTCCAGTTTCGAAATAACGTTTTCAATATGATCAACCTGAACTCTTGCAATCAGCTCAGCATCGTTGTCGGCATGACCCCCATAGCCTTTAAAGAAATTAAAAAACTTAAAATGATATAAATCTTCCGGAAATTTGAAATACCAATATACACCTAAAATCATGGTTTGTTGGATTGATGAATTGCATAAAACTCAAATTTAAATAAAATTTCACACTTCAAAACTTTCAAAACCCTTAAATTTGTATCCAATAAAAATTTACTTGGATGCTTAGGAACATTTCAATTGCGGCAGCTACTTTCCTGTCCGTAATTACAATTAATGCGCAGAAGAACAAAAATACCCAACTGGAAAGACCGAAACTGGTAGTAGGTTTAGTCGTAGATCAGATGCGTTGGGATTATTTATACCGTTTTTACGGTAAGTATGGAAATGATGGTTTCAAAAGGCTTTTGAATACCGGATATTCTTTGAATAACGTGCATATTCCTTATGTTCCTACGATTACCGCGCTAGGGCATACGTGTATCTATACAGGTTCTGTTCCGGCCATTCACGGGATTGCAGGGAACGACTGGACAGACAAGGAAACGGGTAAAGGAGTATACTGTACTGCAGATGAAAGCGTTCAGCCTGTAGGAACTACAAATGCTAAAACCGGAAGCCACTCTCCGAAGAACCTTTGGTCTACAACGGTTACCGACGAGCTAAGACTGGCAACCAACTTCCAGGGAAAAGTAGTAGGAGTTTCTTTGAAAGACCGTGCTTCTATTCTTCCGGCGGGACACACTCCAAACGGAGCTTTCTGGTTTGATGACAGCACCGGAAACTTCATTACCAGTACATGGTATATGAATGATCTTCCTCAATGGGTAAAATCATTCAACTCTCAGAATTTACCGGAAAAATTGGTAGCAAACGGTTGGAATACATTACTTCCAATCAACGAGTATACAGAAAGTGCTCCAGACAACTCACCATGGGAAGGACTGTTGGGAAGTGCGAAAACGCCTACGTTCCCGTACAGTAATTTAGCAGCGGATTACCAGGCTAAAAGAGATAATATCCGTTACACCCCTTTCGGAAATACTTTGACATTGAAATTGGCAGAGGCTTCTGTGGAAGGTGAAAAACTGGGTGGAGATAATATTACAGACTTCTTGGCCATCAATCTGGCTTCAACGGATTATGCAGGACATAAATTCGGACCTAATTCTATTGAAGTAGAAGATGTTTACATCAGATTAGATCAGGATTTGGCAGAATTCTTCAAATATCTGGATTCAAAAGTAGGTAAAGGGGAATATACTGTTTTCCTTTCTGCGGACCATGGTGGCGCACACTCTGTAGGATTTCTGAAAGAACATAAGATCCCGACTGGTTTCTTTGGTGAAGGAGCAGAGAAAAACCTTAATCAAAAGCTGAAAGAGAAATTCGGAGCTGATAAACTGATTAATGCGATTGATAATTATCAGATCTATTTCGATAGAAAAGTATTGGCAGACAGTAAGCTTGAACTGGATGATGTAAGAAACTTCGCCGTGAAAGAGCTGGAAAAAGATCCAACAGTTCTATATGCTGTTTCTGTAGATAAAGTTCAGGAGTCAAGCATTCCGGAGCCTATCAAACAAAGAATTATCAACGGAATCAACAGACAGAGAAGTGGTGATATTCAATTGATCTCTCACGACTCTATGCTTCCTCCATATTCTAAAACAGGAACTACCCACAGTGTATGGAATTCTTACGATTCTCACATTCCATTAATCTTTATGGGTTGGGGCGTGAAACAAGGAGAAAGCAATAAGGCATATAACATGACCGATATTGCTCCTACCGTTTCTTCATTACTGAAAATTCAGTTCCCGAGTGGAAATGTAGGAAACCCTATTACTGAAGTTATTGGTAAATAAATAGAACATTTTATACATCATAAAAAAAACATTCCGCAACCCGGAATGTTTTTTTATTGTAAGCTAATCAGGAATTTCTGATGATGTGCTGTATTCTTTTTTGGAACATTTTATTCTGCTTTCTTATTTTGATGATGCAATAGGAGAGAAGAGTGATAAGAATACTCCCTATGATCATAGAGATCATTTGGATATTGTTGTAGTAAGATTTTAGCGCTTCACCTTTGACAAGAGTTTCTTTATTATGTTCATTGATGACATGATTGATAGAAACCAATTCGTTTTGCTTTCTCTGAAAGCGCATTTCAAAAAACTTTTTGTTATATAGCTGGAAAGAATCCTGTTTCCCAATAGCCAGATAATTGTCTGCCATTTCTTTGTAGATTCCTTCATTCAGGGTAATATCTCCCGTATTTTTAGAAAGAGCCTCAGCTTTTGTCAAAAAATCCAGCGCTGCCTTATTTTTGTGCTGTTGTTTGTAGAGTTCTGCCATTCCTTTCAGGGCGAATGCTTCCAGACTTTTAGCATGATTTCTGTGGGCATAATCTATCGACTGTAAAAACGACTGTTGGGCTTTGTCAATTTGATTGAGATTAAGATAGCAGTAGCCAATATTATAATAAACCACACTCATATTGGAGTAAGCGGTTCTTTTTAAAGGTACTTTTTCAAAATTCTGTATCGAAATCAAAAACTTTTCCAGAGCAATCTCAGAATTGGACTGGCTTTTATAGATCATTCCTCTGATGGCATAGCTTCTGGCTGTTTCACCATATTTTTCAGAACTATGTTCAGGTAATTTTTTCAGATAGAGAGCAGCTTCATTCAATGTTTCAAGGCTCTTGCTGAATAGTTCCATTTGTTGATACTGTATAGCAGCGGCAATAAGGACGCTTACCTGGCTTTTGGTGTCGTTGGTTTTCTGTGAAAGTTCTTTAGCTTTTAAAATATATTTTAAAGATTCATCAAAGTTTCTCTTGGCAATATTAGCCGTAGAAAGCAGCATATAAATATCAATAGTAGTTTTGATGGTATGCTCTTTTTTTAAGAGCTGTTTTCCAATGGCAATGGTACGGTCGGGATTGTCATAAATTTGAAGACGGGCTTTTCTGATCAGAGCACTATCTGAGATATTCTGAGCTTTTATGGTAAAAAAGGGTAATAGAACCAGGAACAGTATTTTAAAAAAGATATTCATAAGGTTTTGCTTTTACTGATTTCCTGAATATAAGTGTTGGGAGACATTCCGGTAACCGATTTGAAAACCGTTGTGAATGCGCTGTGTGATGAAAAACCTGCATATTCCGCAAGATAGCTTACTTTATAATTGAGGAAAGTAGGGTCATTCTTTAATAGCTGAGCAATGTGGTTGATTCTTAGTTTGTTAATGTAACCATTGAAGTTTTTTTCCTTATTATTATTGATAATTTCAGACAGGTATTTTGTATTCACTTCCATCTGTGAAGAAAGCATCGATAGTGACATGCTTTTATTAAGATATCGGTCTGACAGTTCAAATTCTTCAAGTTTTTGTAGAATTTCATCTTCCTTTTCCTTTGATATTCTGGGAGCTCCAGGCTCTTTTGTTGTAATTTTTTCAGGATCAGAAGAGTTTTTAGATACAATAGGGATTGAAGGCGGTTTTATATTCTGTCTTTCAAAGAAATCGAATTGTTTCTTTAAGTCCTTATTTTTATTTTTTTCGACAATAAAATAAACAAGCAATCCTATAACGATAAGGGACAAAAAGATCATTAAAGGGAGTAGGGTTCTAAGCGAGGTTTGCTTTTGAAATTCAATGCTTTTGTTCTGATTATTTTCTACAAGCTTTACAATATAACGTATTCCTTCTTTTGTGCTGGAATCCGTTTTTGTTTTCAAATCATTGTATAATTTGTAGTATTGATGGTATTTTGTATCATCATGAAGCGCAAAATAATTTCTGGATAATGATTCGTACAATTTAATTTTCAGATTATTGAAAGGAAGGTCTTCCACCAATGAAAGCCCGATTTCCAACTGCTGAATAGCTGTTTTGTAATCCTGTTTCAAAAAATAATACTGGGAAATATTTTCATAGGCCAAACCCAGCAAAAACGGCTGACTTTTCTGATTGTTAAGTTCTTGGATGATATTTTCTATCAGTACTTTATATTCAGACAGTCTGTTTTGCTTCATCCAATAAAAAGAACGGAAAATCCTGTTTTCCATCGCAATTATTTTATTTTCTTCATTATGATGATCCAGATACCGATCACTTTTGTCAAGGTCTTTTAAGGCTGAAGAATAATCTTTATTAATTCCAAAATTCAGGGCTTGCAGCTGATAGAGTTTTGCGGTGGTAATCCTGAGTTTAAGATCACTGCTTTTGAGGAGTTTCTGCTCCGAAAGAAGGTTGGTTATAATTTTTTTTGACTGATTGTACAGCCCAAGGTTTTGGTACTGATCTGCAAGATTATAAGCACTGAAGACCTGCATAAAGTAAGAAAGCTTCCGGTTCTGGTCGGAATCTTCTTTTTGTGAGAACGTATTCACAGACTGTACATAATCTCCTTTCATCGCAAAAGCCTGAGAAATGATGTTCTGAAGTACGATCTGGTGCTCTGAATCCTGATCATTTACAAGTATTCCCTGAGCATAGCTGATGCATTCGTCTGAGTTTTGGTAGAGCTTCTGAAACGCTTTATCTGATAAAATACTGAAGTCCTGGCTTAGCTGCCCATTCATAGTAACAGACCAAAATGCGAGTATCAACAGTAGAATTTTCCCCTTATTTTCAATTGCGTCTATAAATAATAAATTGTTTTTTGTGTTTTTTTGAATGATTTTCATGAAATCCATCTTCAAAATGAGGTTTTGTTATATGTTTGATTATTAGGTTTTTAAAATTTAAATTCTTTTAAAATTCACGAATTGTGAAAGTCAATTTCTTTTTGTTAGGTAAATATAATATTAATATTGTTTTCGCTAAATCAAAATACTAAATATAACAATATATGAAAAACTTTTACAAAATGTCAATAAAAGTAGTAGCGTTCTGTTTCTTCTTAAAAGGTGGGATGGCAGAAGCTCAGCTTACTGTAATGGGACTTGGTAATTATAATGTAGGGGCAGTATCCAATAATGGTGTTGTAAGTATGCATACCAGTGCGGGCGCTATATTTAAATGGTCTGCTGCTGGTGGATTGGTGCAGATCGGTTCCATATCAAACGGATATCCGGCCTCAGGAAAAACCGTAGTTTCTAATGACGGAACCAAAATAGCATCTACGATTACAAATTCTGCTACGGGTTTTAATGAAATATCAACGTATGATATTACCAATTCTACCTGGACGAACAGAGGCGGTCTTGTTCCAACAGGCTGGGATGGTAGTGTAAGTTCTACTTGGGGAATGTCGATAGATGGAAATACCATTGTAGGTTTAGGATACCTTACGGCAGCCAATGCTCATGCCGTAAAGTGGGATGCGGTAAGCGGAGTCATCGATTTAGGCAGTATGGTTACTGGAAGAAGCTCCAGAGCAAATGCAATAAATGCTGCAGGGACAGTAGTTGTGGGATGGCAGGATGAGGCAACAGGAACAAGAAGCGGTGCTAAATGGATAGATGGAGTAGAAAGTTTTATTACAGATAACAATGGCAATAATGTAGGAGAAGCAGGAGGTGTTTCTGTAGACGGAAATACAATAATAGGAGCGGCAACTCCTAATCCTTACGTATGGAATACAGTGACCGGACTTACCTATATCACGCATCCTAATGCTTCATTCAGTTTTAAAGGAGGAGCGACTGGAATTTCGGCGGACGGATCTACCGTGATCGGTTTTTACAGAGCATTTGGGGCTCCTCCAATGTCAGGGGAAGGCTTTATCTGGACTCAGGCCGGAGGTCGTATTAATCTGAACGATTATGCCACATCATTAGGAATAGCAACCAACGGTGTTACTATGGGACTTCCTTTGGCAATTTCTCAGGATGGAAAGAAGATAGCAGGGGTTGGTACTAATGCTTCCAATCAGATTGTTGGGTTTTACCTTGATCTTTCAGAGTTTTTATCTGTGAATGATATTGTTAAAGAGAAAGCTGTTGCAGGCATCTATCCAAATCCTGTTTCAGATATTTTATACATCAGAGGAACAGAGAAAATTGAAAAAGCAACAATCTATAATATGGTAGGGCAAATCGTGAAAACTTTCACTTCTGTCCATAATCAGATTGATGTTTCATCTTTATCTAAAGGAAATTATATCCTTCAGTATTCTTTGAAAGAGGGAACAATGGAATCTTATAAATTCATTAAAAAATAAATTCGGATATAGTTTTAATTCATATCATCAATAGTAAAAGTGGGATTTTACATGGCTGTTTTCGATATTGAAAACAGCCATTTTTCTATATGATGTTGAGACGGAATGAAGGGATAATAAAAGTATTGATCAGGATCTCAGGGCCTTTGGCCAATAGATATAAAAAGCTATCTTTGCAAGAAATTTGGTTTCCAGTATATTGGAATGAAAAGGGAATCGGGTGTAACTCCCGGACTGTCCCCGCAACTGTAAATCGCAACAAAAGTTTCTGCAAACAACCACTGTATACCACGGGAAGGTGCAGAATGCGAAAGTCAGGAGACCTGCCAGAATGATAATCATAAAAAAATATTGCTTTCGGAGGAAAAGTGAATTAATATGGATATAAAAAGATCTTTAGTACTGCTTTTTTCATCGTATGGCTGTTTTCTTTTCGGGCAAGAGAAAGTTATTGATACGATTTACATCTTCGATAATCAGATGAATAGAGTGAAGCTCTTCCATCCTGTGAAAACTATTTCTCCCGAAGATACTGAGAAAAATTCCACCAATCTTTCCGAACTGCTGAGGTTTCAGTCCCAGGTTTATATTAAGGAAAATGGCCGTGGTGCTGTTTCTTCACCGTCTTTCAGGGGAACTACTGCACAGCAGACCGCCTTTGTATGGAACGGAATTAATATCAATTCTAATTTTTTAGGACAGGGAGATATCAACAATATGCCTTTGTTCGGATATGATCAGATTGGAATAAAAGCAGGTGGTGGAAGTGTCATCTACGGAAGTGGAGCAGTGGGCGGGAGTATTCATATGAATAATACCCTGGATTTTAATAAAGGGTTCCATGGTTCATTATTTTCAGAAGTTGCTTCTTTTAATACTTTTAATAACTTTCTTAAAGGTTCTTACAGCAATGATAAGTTCAGCTTTAAAGCTTCAGGAAATTATTCTGTAAGTGAAAACGATTATAAAGTAAGTGATCTGAACTACATCAACAGAAACGGAAACTATTACAATACATCCTTCAACGTAGGGGCTTCCTATAAAATAACCAACGAGCACAAGGTATCGTGGCAAAGTCAGTTTTTTGACTCTTCGCAGCATTACCCAGTATACGAAGAAACAGCAACAAAGACAAAGTATAAAACGCAAAGTGTAAGAAGTCTCATTGCCTGGGACTGGAATAAAGCAAAATTCAGCAACGCATTCAAAGCAGCATATACCGAGGAGAATTTCCAGTATTATGGAGATTTAAATCTTCCTAAATCCAGTGGTGGTACAGGGAAGAATTATATTATAAAAAATGATTTCAATTATTTCCTGAATTCAAAATGGAATGTGAACCTTATTGGAGAATTTCAGGTGAATAAAGGAGAAGGTTACAAAAGCGGAATAACAGATGTAAGCAGAAATATAGGCTCTGTTTCTGCCTTATTGAGGTATTTTGCAACGAAGGATCTGCGCTTTGAAGGTGGATTCAAAAAAGATTTCGTAGAAGATATCAATTCTCCGGTTTTGTACTCATTTTCCGGAAAATGGAACACTTCAAAATGGTATAATGTAGGAATCAATTTGTCTAAAAATTTCAGATATCCCTCATTTAATGATATCTATTACGAACCGGGAGGAAATAAAGATCTGAGACCGGAAACATCTGTTCAGATAGACATGAACCATGAATTTAAAGCAGGAAGTTTTAAACTGAATGTGTCTCCTTACTTTTTGGAAGGAACTGATCTTATTGTATGGATGCCAACAGCTCTGGGATATTGGCAGGCTTTTAATGTCAACAAAACAGAGTCTTACGGATTGGAGTCTCAGCTGTCTTTTAATAAACAATTTGGGAACCATAAAATAGGAGTAAGTGCAGGATATTATTATACCAAATCAATTGATAAGGAATCTAAGAAACAATTAGCATATATTCCAATGCACCGTGGAACAGCCAATTTGGATTATGAATATGGTTTTATCAAATTGTATGCTCAGGCACTTGTAAACGGCCTTACTTATACAGGAACAGATGAAAAAAGAGATACGGCAATAGATCCTTATTTTATATTAAATACAGGAATTTCAGCAACAGTTTCAAAGAAATATACTCTAGGTGTTAAAGTGAATAATATAACAAACACTTATTACAAAACGGTTTCTTTTTATCCTTTACCTAAAAGAAATTATGGAGTATATGCAGCGATTAATTTTTAAAAACTAAAATTAATATATTATGAGAGTAACTAGAATTTTAACAGTACTATTTGCATTTGTACTATTATTTAACATTTCGTGTAGCAATGATGATAGCATAGAAATATCACCTATCACTTACCAGAATGGATATTTAATTTCCAATGAAGGAAAGTTTACCTCTTATGGAGCTAACGTAATGTTCATTACAAGAGATTTAGGTCTGATGCAGTATAATATCTATGCTTATAATAACAATAATGAGATTTTGGGAGATGTTCTTCAGACAATTGGTCTGGACGGAAACAAGGCATATCTTGTGATGAACAATTCTAATAAAATTGTAGTAGTAGATCGTTATACTTTTAAGAAATTAGGGACCATCACAGACCAGATCAACAACCCAAGAGGGATTACCTTTGCGAACGGATTTATTTATGTTGCTAATATGAATTTTTCTTCAGGCGCTAAAAGTGTAACAAAATATAAAATTTCTGACCTTTCATTGGTGAAGAAAACCGATTTTACTGAAAATATAGATACTGTTGTACAAGCCGGAGGAAATGTATTTGTACAGAATGCTACATTTGGATCAGGAAATAAAGTAACTTATATCAATACAGCGACTGATACTATGACGCCGATCACTGTTCCGAATGGTGATATCAACAGAATTGTGTCAGATAATACGAATGTATATACTATTTCTTCAACAACTACAGATTCTTATATCTATAAGATTTCCAGCACGGGTACTATTACACCTGTTATTACTTTAACAGGAATTCCTAATGCTACGAATCTTCAGATCGATAATGGTAAATTCTATTTCAGCTCAGGAGCTAAAGTATATGCTACAAGTGTAGCCACTCCTACTGTTCCTACCACTGCTTTATTAACAACTTCAGATGGAGCAGATATTGGCTTTACGTTATACGGCTTTAATGTTGTTGATGGAAGAATCTTTACTTCTGATGTTAAAAAATTTGGGGCAGAAAGTGAAATGACGGTATATTCTGCAGCGAATGGAAGCAAGATCTATTCTTTCAAAACAGGAGGTCTAGGAGCCAATGGAGCCTATGTAAATCCATAATGCACTAAACAGCATATGAAAATATAATTTTTTATTTTTTTTCATCATTTGTGTTTTTTGTCCGGGCGGTTTCTTCGAAACCGCCCGGGTTTGTTTTTATAGAAAGGTGTTAATAAAATAAGCCCGGCGGGATCGAAGATCCCGCCGGGCTTTGTATTATCTCTAATAGGATTATAATGTTAATCCCAGTTTTTCTGCTTCAGCAATCACAAATTTGGTCGCTTCTTCTTTTTCATTGGGAATTTCGCCTTCAAGAATGGCTTCTTTTACCTTTTCTTTTAAAATTCCGATCTCACGGCCTGGTTTAAGATTAAACATTTCCATAATCTCTTCTCCTGTGATCGGAGGTTGGAAGTTTCTTACCTGATCTTTTTCTTCAACTTCTTTAATTTTTACCGCTACATATTCAAAGTTTCTTTTGAATTTCTCCTGCTTTTTAGAATTTTTAGTGGTAATATCTGCTTTACAAAGGGTAAATAGATCTTCAAGATTTTCTCCGGCATCAAATAAAAGTCTTCTTAGTGCAGAATCTGAAGCATCATCTGTAATCAGAGCGATAGGACGGGAAGATAATTTTACCATTTTTTGCACGTACTTCATATCACTTCCTAAAGGCAGTTTTAACCTCTGAAAAAGAGTTTTTACCATTTTTGAACCTAAAAATTCATGACCGTGGAATGTCCAGCCTGTACCTTCTACAAATTTTTTGGTTGGAGCTTTTCCTATGTCATGAAGTAATGCAGCCCAACGAAGCCAAAGATTGTCCGTATTCAATGAAATATTGTCTACGACTTCAAGAGTATGATAGAAGTTATCTTTGTGAGTCTGTCCTTCCACTTCTTCCACCCCTTTCAATTCTAGAAGTTCAGGGATAATCAGTTTCAGAAGGCCTGTTTTTTCCATTAAGCTTAAGCCTACAGAAGGTTTTGCAGAAAGCATGATTTTGTTGAACTCCACCATTATTCTTTCCATAGATACAATTTTGATTCTTTCGGCTTCCTGTTTGATGGCGTTCAAAGAATTTTCTTCAATCGTAAAGCTTAATGTAGAAGCAAAACGTACAGCTCTCATCATTCTCAACGGATCGTCAGAATAAGTTTGAGCAGGTTCTAATGGCGTTCTTAAAATTTCTTTTTCAAGATCTTCAATCCCATTAAACGGGTCGATGAGTTCTCCGAAATTATGATGATTTAAAGAAATCGCCATGGCATTGATGGTGAAATCTCTTCTTTTCTGGTCATCTTCCAGACTTCCGCCTTCTACTTCTGGCTTTCGGCTGTTTTCTGTGTAGCTTTCTTTTCTTGCGCCAACAAATTCCAACTCAAGATCTTTATACTTGATCATAGCTGTTCCATACGTTTTGAAAACGGAAACCTTTAATTTAGGATCAATATCCTGAGCAACATTCTGAGCCAGCTCAATACCGCTTTGTTCCGTTACAAAGTCAATATCGGTGGAAGCTTTTCTTTTCATCAGAAGATCACGAACATATCCGCCCACAATATATACGGACTGATTATTCCTTTCTGCCGCTTCAGAAATGATTTTAAATAGTTTTAAATTCTTATTTTGAGTAAGATTAATTTTCATCGTTAATAATAGTGTCTGTTTCTACCATGCAGCTCATTCATCATAATGGGCATACATTTTATTAATTTTCCCTTCTTCATTAAAAAACATAACCTCAATGGCATGTTTATCCATGATCGACTTATAAAATAATGCTACAGAATTTACTCCTGCCGTGGTATGAATCAACTCAAAATGAAGATCCGGAAATTTATCCAGGGCCTTTTGCCAATATTTCCGAATAGATGCTTTCCCTTGTAAAGAACTTTCTTTACCTCCTGTAGCAAGGGCTATCATTGGAGTTGTAATCTCAATATCTTCAGAATAATGGGAGAGGATATCCTCCAAATCATGAGAGTTCCAGGCATCTACCCATACCTGAGCAAATTCTTGATGATTCATACAGTATATTTTATGAGATGAGTTTGCAAAGATAAAATTAAAAAAAAGAAATCCTGCCGATATATACCGCCAAGACCCTAAAAAATACGAATTATCTCTGTATTATTATTCTCTAAGAACTTTAATCCTGTTATCTGCCCATATTTTGATTACCGAAGAACCTGAGTATTTTGAAACTTTTTCTCTGTCTTCTTCCACCGCGTAGTCTACAAGGCTGATCATCTCTTCAGAAATGTCTGAAAATTTCAACGGACTCTTTTCGCCACTGAAGTTCGCAGATGTTGAAACTAATGGTTTATTCAGCTTTGAAATCAATCTTTTACAAAAATCATTTTTTACCAATCGGATACCAATACTGCCATCTTCAGCAAGAAGTTCTTTAGGAAGCCCTCTTGGATTTTCATATACAATGGTTACCGGTTTTTCGCTAAGATCAATAATTTCCCAGGCCATTTCCGGAACATCTACCAGATCCTGAAGCCTTTTTTCAGATTCAACAAGAATGATCATCGATTTATTTTTCTCACGCTTCTTAATGTCAAAAATTTTATTGACAGCCTCTATATTGGTAGCATCACAACCGATTCCCCAGATGGTATCGGTAGGGTAAAGAATTGTGCCGCCGGATTTTAATATTTCAATAATGTTTTCCATAATTTTTCTTGAATTCTAAAACAGTTGATAAAGGTAGAAAATATATGAAATTTGGGCAAAAAAATGAGATATAAATATGTTCTTGGTTTTATAAGTTTTGGCTAAAACCAATGAAGAGCAGAGATTATTTTTAAGTGAGCTTTAGCCCAGTCCCATTAATGGATACTATAAAATATTATTCAATAATGATGTTGTCATTTTTCCAATTAAACAAAAAAATAAAAAATAAATTTCGGCTTTAGCTAAAACCTATATTTTAAAATTATATTTTTCAATAAACTCTTTATATTCATCAGTATAACTTTTTTTCTGATGATGTTTTTCCTGATTTTTAATATAATTCCTTACAGAGTCTACGATTGATTCAGAAACCGAAACCGCAAAATACTCATCCTGCCAGGCAAATTTTTCTTTTGTAAGTTTGTTTTTATTAATCCAATAAGAAGATTCACCTTTTAATAATTGAACAGTTTTTTCAATATTCTGATTGGCTCCAAGAGAAATTAAACAGTGGCAATGATCCGAATATCCATTAATCATATCTAAAAAGATTCCTTTCTCTGTAGCGTATTCTTTAATATGTTTCCAAACCTTTATTCGTATATCGAATGTGTTAAGAATTGGAGCTCTGTTTCTTGTTGAAAAAACAATATGGATATAAACTTTGATAAATGACATTTGTGTTGTTTTTATCAAATATATAATATTTTTAAATTACGTTTTGGCTAAAGCCAATGGAGGATTTCTATCAATGAAAAACGGGCTAAAGCCCGTTTCTATTGATGTTTTTATCGTAATGTGTTAATTGATTAAAGTAATGATGTAGTGCTTGTGAAATTTAATATAAATTACATTTCGATATGGATATAATTTGTACGTATAAAATAGCAACATTATTTTTAATGAATTCAATATAAGCTATTAAATATAATATGCTTAATATTATAATACCAACACACTTTATCAAATTCAATAGAAATGGGCTTTAGCCCATTTAAAAATTAAGGAAAAAATCCTTTGGCTTTAGCCAAAACTTTACATCCATCCCAGTTTCAATAAATATCTTTCCTCAATAATGTTCAGGTGGTGATAATTGTGTCCTACAATAAGTTTTCCTATAGTTTCTACAGAAACCTCATTCCCGTTGGCAATACCGGTGTTTTGTAATGCTGAGGGCTGAAGGGTTTTCAATAATATTTGAGAAGATTTTCTTACCAGTTTATATTCGTCCAACAAAGATTCTAACGATCTTGTATCGGCAAACGACTTTTCAGCGTATTCGTTTTCATCAAAGCCGGGAAGATTGCTTTTTTCTCCTCTGGCAAAAGCCAATATTCTGTATTGAAAAACCCTTTCCGTATCAGATAAGTGAAGAAGTACTCCTTTTAATGTCCATTTTCCTTCTGCATAAGCAAATTTAGACTGCTCTTCAGTAAGGTTGGAGTAGATACCGATGGTTTTATCTTCTGACTTTTGCAGTTCTTCTAACCAGTTTTCAGAAGGGATCAAATCTAAATATCTTTGAATATATTTTTGGAAATCTGTCATGTTTTTTTGTGTGTTATAAGTTGTAACTAGTGTTTTATGAATTGCTCCATTCATAAAAATTCACAGAATTGTAAAGCTCAAAGCCGCAAGATGGATACAATTGATTGCCAACATCATTACTTTTTCCTGTTTCGAGCAGAATTCCACAGGCTTTTGAAGCCCTGCACAGCTCTTTGGATTCTTCAATCAACGCCTTAGAATATCCTTTTCCTCTATAATTTGTATTGACATAGAGATCGTTCAACAGCCAGTAACGCTGCATTCTTGTGGATGAAAAAATAGGATATAACTGTACAAAACCTGTCAGTTTTCCATTTTCCTCAGTAACAAAAATTTCGGAATCACCATTTTCGATTCTTTCTTTCAGAAAAGTCTCTGCGGCAGCAAGGTCAGATTCTTTATGGTAGAATATTCTGTATTCGTCAAACAGCTGTGCCAATTGAGGTAAGTCGGAAGCAATTGCTTTTCTTGTGTTTTTCATGTCTGTTTTTGGTGATAATAAAATGAGAAGGATAAAATACCCTTCTCATTTCAGTTTATTGTTTATTAAGAAAAAGCTTTCTCAAGATCTGCAATAAGATCTTCTGCATCTTCAATACCTACACTTAAACGAACTAAGTCATCGGTAATTCCCAGTTCTGCACGTTTTTCAGCAGGAATTGAAGCATGTGTCATTAAAGCCGGGTGGTTGGCTAAAGATTCTACACCTCCTAAAGATTCGGCTAAGGTAAATACTCTTACTTTTTCTAAGAATTTGATGGCATCTTCTTTCTTACCAGATTTGAAAGTGAATGAAACCATTCCTCCAGCTTCCTTCATTTGAGATTTTGCAAGGTCATACTGAGGGTGAGATTCCAATCCGGGATAAATTACTTTATCTACTGCAGGATGTTTCTCAAGGTATTGGGCTACTGCAAGACCATTGTCAGAATGTCTCTGCATTCTTAAAGCCAAAGTCTTGATTCCTCTCAATACAAGATAAGAATCGTGTGGACCTAAAATACCACCGCTGGCAAACTGAATGAAGTGAAGTTTTTCTCCTAATTCAGCATCTTTAGCAATAAGAGCTCCAGCAATAACATCTGAGTGACCTCCTAAATATTTCGTGGCAGAGTGCATTACAATATCAGCTCCCAAATCAATCGGTCTCTGAATATAAGGAGTAGCAAAAGTATTATCTACAGCTACTAAAATATCTTTTCCTTTGGCAATTTCTACCACTGCTTTGATGTCTACCAGCTTCATCAATGGGTTTGTAGGTGTTTCTACCCAGATCAGCTTTGTTTTATCTGTAATAACGTCTGCAATTTTAGAAACATCATCAAAATTCACGAAAGTAAATTTCAGCTGATATTTTTCAAAAAGTCTTGTGAACATTCTGTAAGTTCCTCCATAAAGATCATCTACAGCAACTACTTCATCGCCTGGGTTTAATAATTTCAAAACACAGTCGATCGCAGCAAGACCAGAACCGAAAGCTAATCCTCTCGCTCCATTTTCAATACTTGCTAAAGAATCTTCCAATGCCTGTCTTGTAGGGTTGGCAGCTCTTGAATATTCATATCCGGAATGTACTCCCGGGCTCTTTTGTGCAAATGTAGAGGTTAAAAATACAGGAACATTTACAGATCCTGTAGCAGACTCGTGGTGCTGACCTCCGTGAATTACTTTTGTATTAAAATTCATAATTTTTTGCTTTAGCATTAAGCAACAGACTATCGTAAATATTGCTTAAGCTGGTTGTTTTTTATTAAAATTGCTTTAAGCTGAATACAAAAAGCTTACCGCTTATTGCCCTTTGCTTATACCATTTTTTACTTGATAGCAGATTTTACAGCAAATTCTTCAGCGATCTGTTCCATCCACTGTGCCACATCTTCTTCACCTGTTGCTCTTTGATAGGTGTTTCCTAAAGATATTAAAATCTGGTGGATAAACATCTTCATTTGGTCTACAGGCATTTCTTTTGTCCAAAGGTCGATTCTTAAAGCTTCCATTGTTTTTTCATCCCATACAGAGATCATGGTTGCTTTTGTTTCTTCCTTTTCAATTCCTCCATCCTGAGCATTCCAGGTAATACTTTCCGGGACATGATTTTCATCAAGCTCTACATCTATCGTAATCTGAGTCTTTCTCATTTTTTCTATTTTTCTAAATTCTAAATTTTCTATTATTTAAGTTTCGGTTTATAACCGGACTGATTGAATATGCTTGTAGCATCCATTTTCAGGAAATCAGTAAGTTTGGTTTCGGGTTTTTCCTTAAGGTAAGCTTTACAAACCTGCCATCCCGTAAAAATTCCGATTTGCGGTGAAGATTCATTGTCAATTTCCGTATAAAACTTTGAGAATGGCCCCGGAGAAATAAACCGTTCACCAAGTCTCGGATCATCTCCGAAAATCAGATTGCTTTCTACAAAGTAATTCCAGATGTTCGCTTCGTTACTGGTTGCCCATTCATATTGTTTTTGGGTATAATTCATTTTCAGATAATCGGGGAAGTCGGGAAGAAATGCATCCTGAAGAATCATTACTTTTCCGTTTAAAATAATCTGATCAATAAATTTCTGGTGTTCAGAAGATTCTGTTACGATACTTTCGGCAAATAATTGGGAAACCTTAGGAACAATGTTTTGAGGATTCATGGATTTTTGGAAATATAATTCCAGCCCTTTATAATTTGGATTTCCGTCCCCCATAAAACCTGTAACATCTATAAACAGAAGATTCCCTTTCTGATCATAAAAAATAGGATCCTGAACCATCTGTAAGGCCGATGAAAACAAATATACTTTTGGCGTTTTAAACTGTGGGAAATAATGTTTGATATGCGAAAATAAGTCTCCAAGCTCTTTTTGTAATTTGGCCTGATCTATTTTTCCAATAGCCTCTTTATAGATTTTTATTTCCTCTGCATCTCCTCTTCTTTTTCCGAAATCTGCATCTGAAACACTTCCTTGAAACCATGGGAATTTGGCTTTAAATTGATCCAACGGAACACCGGGATTATAGAATTCCTTTGAAATGTCTGTTATTTCAACTTTTTCGGCAGCGGTTTTTATTTCTACCTTCCATTGATTTTCAGGTTCTTTTTTGCAAGATTGAAGTCCTGCAACTAAAATAGAAGAAAGCGCAATATATCTAAAAATCTTCATTATTTTTACATGGAATTTAAGTTTACAAAAATAAGGATTAAATAGACAATTCATGATGAAAATTAAAATATTTACAGCTCCCGGTTTTATTTTAATCATCTTTTTTGTGTAAGCAGGAATTTTAAAATTTTAAGTAAAAAATAAATAAAGTCATTCACCGAAATTTGTTTGAAAATAAAGAAAGAATACGGGTTGGAATGGCTGTTTTCAAAAACTAATAAACAAATAATAAGATGAAAATAGAAACAAAAAGATTGATTTTAAGAAAGCTGGAAGATACTGATGTTGAGCAGATGTTTAAGATGGATTCTGATCCAGAAGTGATGAAATATATAGGTGTACCACCGCTTACGGATATCAATGAGTCTAAGGAAATGATCAAAATGATCCAGAAACAATATGAAGAAAATGGAGTAGGAAGGCTGGCCGTTGTAGAAAAGGAAACCGGAACCATGGTAGGATGGAGCGGATTGAAATTATTAACTAAAGAAGTAAACGGCTATCAAAATGTTTTAGAACTGGGATACCGTTTTGTGCAGGAAGCCTGGGGAAAAGGCTATGCCGTAGAATCCGGAATTGCTTCTCTTGACTATGGTTTTAACGAACTGAAAGCAGATACAATCTATGCCTATGCTCATTCTGAACATGATGCTTCTAATTATATACTAAAGAAATTAGGATTTGAAAAAACAGGCGAATTTGAAGAACCAGACGGTATTTGTTTCTGGTATGAGGTAAATCGCGAAAAATATGTACAATAAATGATGACAATAAGACAGGAAGACGAAAAAGATTACAGGCAGGTTTTTGAACTGACGGAAGAAGCATTCAGAGATATGGAACATAGTGACCATCAGGAACATTTTCTGGTTGAAAAGCTAAGAAAATCTGAAGCCTTTATTCCCGAACTGTCATTGGTTGCAGAAGACGAAAATGGTAAAATTGCAGGACATATTCTGTTTACAAGAATACAGATTGTAAATGGTTCAGAATCGTTTGAGTCTCTGGCATTAGCTCCTGTTTCCGTGAAACCTGAATTTCAGAATCAGGGACTTGGAGGTCAGTTGATCCGAGAAGGTCACCGTATTGCCAAAGAGTTAGGATATCAATCTGTAATCCTTATTGGGCATGAAAAATATTATCCACGGTTTGGTTACGAAAAAACCAGTAATTTTGGAATTTCTTTTCCGTTTGAAATTCCCGAAGAGAATGGCATGGCTATAGAACTGATAAAAGACGGATTAAAAAATAAAAAAGGGATGGTAAAATATCCCAAAGAATTTGGAATAGACTAAAAAAATATAATAATGCAGACACAAAAAGTAATAGATCATATAGTAAGCTGGTTAAAAGATTATGCCACAAAAGCAAGGGTAAACGGATATGTAATAGGGGTTTCAGGAGGAGTAGATTCAGGAGTGGTTTCTACGCTGGCAGCAATGACCGGGCTGAAAACTTTACTTATTGAAATGCCAATACGCCAGAAAGCTGATCAGGTAGACCGCGCAAAGGATCATATGAATGATTTGAAATCAAGATTTTCCAACGTAGAAATAATGTCTGTAGATCTTACTCCCGCTTTTGAGGAACTTTACAAAACATTTGATGTAAAAGATGATCTTTATCCTAACGAAAAACTGGCTTTTGCCAATACAAGATCACGTCTTAGAATGCTTACCCTTTATTATTACGGGCAGCTGAACGGTCTTCTGGTATGCGGAACAGGAAACAAAGTGGAAGATTTCGGAATTGGATTTTATACAAAATATGGCGACGGTGGAGTCGATGTTTCTCCTATTGCAGACCTTTATAAAACTGAAGTGTACACTCTTGCCAAAGGACTTAACCTGATTAAAAGTATTCAGGAAGCCATTCCAACTGATGGGCTTTGGGATGTAGACAGAACAGATGAACAGCAGATTGGAGCTACTTACCCGGAACTGGAAAAAATCCAGAAAGAATATGGTACCAAAACAGCAGAAGACTATGAAGGAAGAGACAAAGAAGTGTTCCTTATTTTCGACAGAATGCACAAAGCAGCAAAACATAAAATGGATCCTATCCCTGTTTGTGATATTCCGGAAGATTGGAGAAGTGAATAAAATCATATAATGTAGCTATATAATGATGAAACAGCTTATCAATATTCTGTTATTTTGATATACTTACATTATCTTATCGGTAAATTGTTACATTAATTCAAGTTATTATGAATGGTAAAATAAGATCCGTCTTTTTTATATGTTTAGGACTTCTTTTCGGAATGTCTGTAATGTATATCTACAAGAATTTTATTGCAGATAAAAATCCTGCAAAAACAGAAACGGTACACTATGGAAGTACTTCCACAGAAAACCAATATGGCTCCGGTAACTTTGAAGGACAGAACTCTATCGAGGAATTGACAAAAGAAGGAACCGTAATAAACTATGTGAAAAAGAATCATCATTTACCCGACTATTACATTACAAAAAATGAGGCCAGACGTCAGGGTTGGGATCCCTCAAAAGGAAATCTTTGCGAGGCTGTTCCTGGCAAAGCTATTGGTGGAGACAAATTTGGGAACAGAGAAGGAAGACTTCCGGATGGTGAAAAATATTTTGAGGCAGATGTAAATTATCATTGTGGAGGAAGAAATGCAGACCGTATCATTTATACAGAAAACGGTGATGTATATCTTACCAAAAACCACTATAAAAGTTTTGAAAAGCAATAGGATATCATCATGAGCTATTTTATAAAATTGCCATCC
The DNA here is from genome assembly GCF_049319685.1 of Chryseobacterium sp. Mn2064. Lineage (NCBI taxonomy): Bacteria > Pseudomonadati > Bacteroidota > Flavobacteriia > Flavobacteriales > Weeksellaceae > Chryseobacterium > Chryseobacterium sp. Mn2064. The sequence goes on along the minus strand of NZ_JBMOUE010000002.1, from coordinate 1,112,054 downwards.
ATGAATTAAGGCATACACAAGGGCTACCACATTGCCCTGAAAAAACATGTTTTATGAGAAATGCAGAAGGTAAAAATCCAACTAATGAGGAAACAGACTTCTGCAAAAAATGCAAAACTTTTTTAATCAATAAAAATTGGAAATTTAGTTCAATATGAAGACAGTATATATAGATTTTACAGACATAGGTGATTATGAAGATTTCTACACCCAATTAAAGGAAAAAATTCAGCTTCCTGAAAATTTCGGAGACAATCTTGATGCACTTTTCGATACCGTTACCGGGAACTTAGAAATGCCGCTTCACCTGGAATTCGTTAATATGACAGTAGATCAGTTGGAAATTTTTGAAGACCTGCTGACTACTCTGGAAGATGCCGAAGAAGAAGTTGAAGACTTTAGCTTTACGTATTATCTGGAGCAATACGAAGATGATGAAGATGAGGATGTAGAATCTGAAGAATAAAAAATAAAACAAGGCTGTTTCTAATAGAGGCAGCTTTTTTATTTTGAACCAGAGACAAAATATTTTGATTATAACCAGATCGGGAATAGATAAGTTTAAAAAAATATCCTCAGTCATCTGTGAAAATCTGTGTCATCTGCGGTCAAAAAAGAAATTGTAACCCATCAACAAACAATATAATATTCTAGAAAAATAAAAACCTGCAGAAATTCTACAGGTTTTAAACTAATTACCATCCATAACCCCCTGAGAGATTAATAAACAGATTCTATAATATCACAGCAAAAGCTAAATATTAAACTTTACAATTACCAATCTCACTGGCCGTTTTGAAATATCCTTTTACAAGAACGTTGAATCAAAATAAAACGGAAGCAGATCTTTTACCGCATGCACTTTTACCACCTCCTCGTTCATACTTGAAAAATAAAGGTCGATGTTTTCATTTTGCTTCGTTTCATACTCTATTAAACTTTGTCGGCAGGCTCCACAAGGAGGAATAGGCGGGTTTTTCTCATGGAATTTTTTAGGACCTCCTACTACGAAGATCTTTTTTACCTTCACATTGGGAAAATTAGCGGCCACCCAAAACAATGTTGTTCTTTCCGCACAGAGCCCTGAAGGAAATGCTGCATTTTCCTGATTGTTTCCGGAATATATTTCTCCGTTTTCCAACAACACCGAGCATCCTACAAAAAACTGAGAATAGGGTGCATAAGCATTTTCGCGAGCCTCTTTGGCTTTTTCGAATAGTTTTTTTTCTATATCGGTCAGTTCGCTGCTATTCTTAAAATATTCGTAACTGATCTGTATGTCTTTTTTCATATATTGTACACTAAAAAAGGGGGGTAAAAGTAGTTCTTTTTAATGAGGTGGGCAATATTTTATTCTCCAATAATAAAGTTCAATTTTTAAAAGAAGAAAATGTTATATACACCAATAAAATTCAGAAATGTAGAGCTAAAAAACAGATGGGTAATGTCTCCTATGTGCATGTATTCATGTGAAAACGGACTAGCTAACGACTTTCATTTCGTACATTACGGAAGCCGAGCGCAAGGGGGAACCGGATTACTGATGGTAGAAGCTACAGGAATAGAACCCAGAGGAAGAATTACCAACCATTGTATGGGAATCTGGAATGATGAGCAGGCTGAAAAACTCCAGCGGATTGTAGAATTTGTTCATCATCACTCGGAAAGTAAAATAGGAATTCAGTTGGCACATGCCGGAAGAAAAGGTTCCACATGGAATAATCTCCAGATCTCCCTAGAAGAAGGCTGGGAAACAGTTGCTCCAAGCCCCATTCCTTATCATCCCTCAGAAAGAATTCCTCATGTATTAAGTACAGATGAGGTGAAAGAATTGGTTCAGGATTTTAAAAAAGCAGCGAGGAGGGCAGTAGACGCAGGCTTTGATATTATTGAACTTCATGGCGCTCACGGTTATCTTATTCACCAGTTTTTATCACCACTTTCCAATATCAGAACAGATGAATACGGCGGAAGTTTTGAAAACCGAATTCGATTACTATTGGAAATTGTAGAGGCAGTGAATGAAGAGCTTAATGAAAACACAGCCCTTTTTGTAAGAATTTCCGGTACTGAATATGCTGAGAATGGTTGGGATATACAAAGCAGTGTAGCATTGGCAAAAATTTTAAAAGAACATGCAGTGGATTTGGTAGATATATCAAGCGGAGGAAATATTCATGGTGCCAAAATATCTGTTTTCAACGGTTACCAGGTTCCTTTATCTTCACAGGTAAAGAATGAGGCAGACGTAAGAACAGGAGCTGTTGGTTTAATTACTGAAGTGGAACAGGCAGAGGAAATTCTTCAGAGAGGTGAGGCTGATCTTATCTTTATAGCCCGTGAAATTTTGAGAAACCCTTATATTGCCGTTCAGGGCTCGTTTGAGATGAAGGAAGACTGCTTTTTCCCGCATCAGTATACCAGAGCAAGAATATCATCATAACTTCCGAATAATCTAACCCGGTAAAAATGAATATTGAAGACTTTATGCTAACCTGTCCCATTAAAAAATTTCTGGGTGTGGAATGTCTTGGATGCGGAGCACAGAGAGCTATAGTCCTCGTTTTTGAGGGAAAGTTTTCTGAAGCTTTTCATATGTATCCGGCAGTGTATACTTTATTATTGTTTTTTTTTACCCTTGGTTTAAGTTTTATTGACAAAAAAAGAAAATACGGAACCTTTTTAATGAGTCTGGTTGCCATCAATCTTATTATTATAATCGTTAGCTATATTTACAAACATTACTAGTCGGATTTTCTCTGATTAATTTCTGAATTTGACTGGATAGATTAAAGATAAATCTCGTAGAGAAGTACACTTAAGACGTGAAATCAATGATTTTCAAAAATCTTAAGTGTACTTTTTATTTATAATGTATTATTTTACATTGACTTAAGTCCTTACATCCTTCATTGTATGATACAAAATACTTTTTAGGAAGACTGAGTTTTTAATTATTAAAACATTGATTATCAGTATTTATTTCTGTAAAAATGGATTTTTTAAAGAAAAAAATAATCAAAATATCGTTTCTGGCTGGAAATTGTCGTAGAACTACTACAATTTCTGAAACTCTTGTTTAAAAACTTTTTCAATTAGAACGCGAAGTCTATCTTTGTTATTCAAACCTTTTATACGGGAGTAATCACTAAAGATTAAAATGTAAGAATATGGCAGGAAATTCAAGAGGAATCTTAAAATTCAATGGAGGTGAAGCTCAAAAGCTGTTGAAAATGAATTACAGCGTATCAAGATCTACAGACGTTTCAGGACGTGTCGCTTCAGATCCGTCAAATGCACTGATTAAAGTAACAATAGAAGCAACAGAAAAATCCGACATTCTGGAAAGTTTACTTAACAGTAAATATAAACCGACCAACGGAGAAATCAACTTCAACAAATCTCATGAAGAAGGAACACTGATCTCTTTGAAGTGGGAAAACGGATATGTGATTCAGCATGAAGTAGACTTCGATGCTATAGACAGCAATAATATGCTGATCAGCTTTATTATAAGCGCAGAAAGCATTACATACGGAAATTCATCTTATGACGGACTTTGGCCTTTAAGCTAAGCCTTCAGGAGTAAGATATAAAAAGACTGTCCTTATAAGACGGTCTTTTTTACCCTTTATGATACCCAAATCTTAAGAATTTTTTGTCTGTTTTAAAAAAATCCCGTTTTATTGAATAATTAAACAGCTCACCACAAAATATGTCAAATAATCCTGAAAAATCAAGAACAACATCCTTCCGGCCTACCCAGAATGCAGATGGTGTATCTGAAAATCACCATACAGGAATCAACAGATTGGTAAAACTTTCTCTCGTGATTGAAGGGAAAATTATCAAATATTATAAACACTTTAAGCTTAAACAAAGCACTGTACGTCATCACGAATTTACGCTTACCTTAGCACACGATACGCTTGGCGACAGGCAAACTCACTCTCTTGAAGAAGCTAATAAATTCCTTGGGAAACGTCTTACAGCTGTTATTTCATATAAAGATATAGACAACAGTCCTGAGAGAACTTTTGTAGGGGTAATTACAGGAGTAGGTTTCAGCCAGGAACAGATGAGCCTTGGAAATATTATCCTGACTGGGTACAGCCCAACTATCCTTCTTGATGGCGCTCCGCATATCCAAAGTTTTGGAGGTTCTCAACCTGTGAATATAGGAATTATTGCAGAAGATGTTCTCAAACAGGGAATTGATAAAAGCCGTTTTGACATCAGGGTGGATGCCAACAACTATTCCCAAATCATTTACAGCAGTCAGTATGATGAAACCCATTACAACTATCTGGCAAGAATGGCTGAAGCTTATGGCGAACAGTTTTATTATGACGGTGAGGTTCTTCACTTCGGAAAACTCCCCCCTCAGAACAAACCTATCACGCTAACGTATGGAAGCAGTGCCCATGACATCAAAGTAGAATTGAAAGCCGTACACACCAGACCACAGTTCTACGGGTACAACAGCAATAAAGATGAAAAACTGATTTCAGGTTCAACACCTATTCAGCATGTTGGAGATCTTGCCAAAACAGCATACAGTCACAACGATTCTATTTATAAAACGCCAGCTTTACAGGTCGCTCCTATTAAAGCAAACACCCATCTTGATGTAGAATACTCACAAAAAAGTGCATCAGGAAGCGAAGCGGTTAATGTCTTTTCTATTTCTGGAAATACAACCGTTCCATTTCTGCATCCAGGCTGTGTAGCAGATGTACAGATGCGGAAAACTGATTCTAATGAAACATCATACTTTACCAAAATTATGATTACAGAATCGGAACATGAGATTGATACCAGAGGGCATTATACCGGAAGCTTTATGGGAATTGCTGCAGACACCGGGTTTTTACCCAAACCGGATTTTACTGTTCCTAAAGCAGAGCCACAGACAGCAACCGTAATTTCCAATACAGATCCGGAAGGCCAGGGAAGAATACAGGTGAGATTTGACTGGCAGACTAATGATAGTACTCACTTCATCCGTATGATGAGCCCCGATGCAGGAGGAACCGATCAGATTACCCAAAATAGAGGATACGTTGCTATTCCGGAAGTTGGAGATCAGGTAATGGTTAATTTCGTTCACAGTCATCCAGACAGACCTTTTGTAATGGGAGGAATGTTCCATGGCGGAATCGCTTTAGGAGGCGGAGTGAACAACCATTTGAAATCTATACAGACAAGGAGCGGAATAAGAGTTCTTATGAATGACGAAGAAGGAAGTGTTACCATTCTTGACCCTAGCGGAAATAAATATTTTATGGACGGTAAAGGAAATATCAGCATGACCGCTCCCAAAAACTTTACATTGAATGCAGGTGAAAACATAAGCATTACAGCAGGAAAAGAAATATCAGTAGGAGCAGGAGCAAGTATTACCAGTACAGCCAATGAAGATATTGTATCTATTGCCGGAAAAGATATGAGACTTACTGCCTCAGGAGACATCATGGAATCTTCTGACACAAGAACCGAAATGATAGAAAAAGAATTCAAAAGACAATCTGAAACCTCTCATGAAATAGCTGGTGAAATATCCATGTTCAGCGAAATGGAAAACATGACGATGCAAAGCGGAAAAATTGTAGAATTCAACAGTGCGGAAAAATCTAAATTGTTCTGATATGGCTATTATAAAAACAGCAACCAATATTACAATCACTGTTAAAGCTTCCTATCATCTGAGTGTAGGAAAAAAGGTGGAGAAAATAGCAAAGAAAATCAATGTAGAAGCACAAAAAGAAAATTTGGTTTTAGCTAGTAATAAGAAAATCGTTTCTCAGGGAAATAAGTAAAGCAACCAATGCAAAAGTATCCATCATAGAAAAGAACGGTAAAAGATATCCGTAAAACAGATGGATCAACAGGTAATATAAAATAAACAGGAGCACATGTCGAATATTGTTTTTGGAAATTATTCACCACCTCCACCACCAAAAGGAGAGATAAATATTAGAATAGGTATTTTTTTTGACGGAACACAAAATAACAGAAGTAATACCAAAGCAGGAGGAAATGAACCTGATTATAAGAGAACAGAAGAAGAAAAAAAGAAGTACGATAAATATTCTAATAAAGATGATGATAGCTATGAAAATGATTTATCCAATGTTGCAAGAAAAGAATATTGGTACAATACAGAAGATTATGTTACAAAAATATATATAGAAGGAATAGGAACCGAAAATCTTAAAGCAGATAGTGATGATCTTACAGACCATCTTGGAGTTGCCTTTGGAGCCGGTAGTATGGGAATCCGTGCCAAAGTGAGAAAGGGCTGTGAAGAGATTGTGAAGAAAGTAATTGAACTGAAGAAAGACAAACGTGTAAATACCCTAGCCCTGGATGTTTTTGGATTTAGCAGAGGGGCAGCAGCGGCAAGAAATTTTGTATATGAAATAAACAAATCAAAATACTATCCGCTTTCTTATGTGCCACCTGTACAAGGCGCCAAAGCTGTTCCAACGGATAGCGATGGCTACTATACCGCCTTGAAAGAACTTCCGGGCAGAGGACATTTGGGCTTGAAACTCCAGGAACAGAAAATAAATATTGAAACTATTGCCGTTCGGGTATTAGGATTATATGATACCGTTTCTTCCTATGATCCCAATGCCACCAATAAAACGATAAGTCCTGATTTTAGTAATGATGTTGAGGAATTACATTTAAATACATTGAAGGCTAAGAAAATTATCCATTTCTGCGCATCAGATGAACATAGAGAAAACTTTATGCTTACCCTCACCAGAAATGCAGGCGGAAGCGACTTCTTTCTGCCTGGGGTACATTCAGATGTTGGAGGATGTTATACCCATAACATGAAAGAATTGGACAGACAAATCATGGATCTTGACAATACATGGGGAGATGGATTAAGTGATTCAGACTATGACAAAATTTTGAATAATGATTTAAATGATCTTATTGAACAGGGATGGTTTAAGAGAAGCGAAGTAGTCGCCCCGAACTCATGGCACGAAACCCACATCAATAGACAAGGCATTAGCAATAGATATAGTTTTGTTACATTGCAACTCCTTACCGAGATGATTAATGAAACGTATGGAGGAACTTTTAACTTAGCAAAAATAGCCGAAAACTATAAAATACCTAACGGAGCAGAAAACAAATATTATCCTCTGGATTTAACCAAAGTAAAGACCCGGCTTCAGGAATATATCAAAGGAACCAAACCCAAAATGTCTTATTATACAAATAAAGAGATTGAAGTCTTTAGAAAGCAGTGGGAACAGAAAAAAATGACAACGGAAAAATTCAACACCATTGTGAATGATCATAATATGCTAATGGATTTACGAAACCGTTATATTCACTGGAACTCAAGATTCGGGGAAATTGGTTACAGACCCAATTATACGTTAGATAAAAAAAACCTGAAAGTAACCAGATGGCGTAGAATTGCACCTAATTCATAAAAATATGATAAAATATACAATAACAAGATTTATAATTCCATTGCTGCCTTACCTCGTGTTTTTTTTAATGTTTGCTGAAAATAATTTTAAAAGACAAAGGTATAATATAGATCTATTGCCGCTGTTTTTATTCTTAATAGGCCTTATTTACCTTTTAATAGAAGCATTTTTCAGACAAAAGGATAAAAATAAAATGATGACAAATTTGGTGATAATTGTCGTTTGGATAGTCATTTATTTTGCTCTTCCTCATAGAACAAATTTTAATTAAAATAATACAATGCAATAATTGCTGAGATATGAAAAAATTATTGACCTACTTACTGATATTTCAATATCTCCTAATCTCTTGTCAGAAAAATATGAATAAATATGAATGGCTTCCTACAGAAAGCTCTCCCAAAATGTATCCTATGAATATCTATAAAGGAACATTGTTTTTGGAAGATGGAAGCACAGTATATATACCGTCTTCAGGAATTTCTAATGAAACGTGGGGGCATATTGGTTCCACACACATACAGGGAAAAGATGCAAAAGCAATTCCCGTAAAATTGGAAATTAGCTGGGCTTCTTTTATGGAAAGGAAATTCTATAAAGGAAGTTGGGATTTGCCGGTAGAAAAAATAAAAGAACTTTTTAATAAAGGAATGATAAATTGGCGCTCCGGAGAAAAAGAGAACTACTCCTATATTATTACAGGATGCGCTCCCGGAGGTGTGGTTGTAGTTTGGATGTACGGAGGCGATCAGCAGGTTGAAATCGCCAGGTTTCAGGCTAAAGAAACAGAGATCAGCATGGCAGATTATGTCCCTGGAAATCCCACCATTTCGCGTGATGCTTTTTTTGATATCAGTAGCTCCGTACCCGAGGCCTATGAAAATCTAAAGAAAAAAGGAATTCCATATGGGATATGGGATACATATCGTGAAAAATATATATGGAAACCGGAAATTGATATTTCCAATTATAAACTGGAGCATGTCATCATAGAAATGTTTAATGGGGAAATGGAAACATTATTCGGCGCTACACTCAATGACAATCAATTTAAATTAAGAGCTGTACCAAGATACTTTTCTTTTTTATTTTCAAATTCGAACGGAGAAAAATATGTGTTTGAAGTAAAATATGCAGATGAAGAGGAAATGTTTGAATTATTTAAAAATGTTGACAAAACTAAGCCGGTAGAAATTATACTGAAAATGAATGGAGATTTGAGTGGCAGACAGTTGATTTTTAAACAGGAAAATAAAGAAGTTTTTATAAAAAAAATAGATTTGGATAATTTCTGGAAATATCAGGAATAAGAATATTACTGTAGAGTAATACAATAAGATCATGCAGAAGTATAACAAACACATCATTCAGAAAGACGAAACCCTAAAAACCATAGCAGCGCTCTACCATCTGGATACAGATGCTTTAAAGTTATTTCATAATAACCTGTGCCCTGTAAAAGATATGATCCTGATAGAACTTACCGTACAAAAAGAAATATTTATTCCGAGAACGGCAGTTGCAGATAAAAATCTTTTGGTAAAATTCGGAAGAGGAAACAGTCTGATTTTCCAGCCCTCTCACTCGTCCTATAAATATGGAGTGATCATCAATATGGAAACAGGAGATCATCACAATGAATTAAAATATGAGGTGTCAGTACGTTGGGTAAAGCATGAAAACAATCTGCACTTTTTTGAAATAGACCGAATTTCCAACCTGTATCTGAATGAAGAAGAGATTAACGAAATAGCAGATATGCTGGCTTTCAAAACTTCCAAAGTTCTATATCCCTTACAGATTAGCGTCAACGAACAGGGAAAATTTAACGGAGTGGAGAACCTCAGTGTTTTTAAAGAAAGATGGCCTGCGGTTAAAGATGAAGTATATAAGGAATTTGATGGTGAAATTGTAGATGAGTATTGCCAAAAGATCGAGCAAATAATAGAAGAACCGGACACCATAGACCTTTATCTTAAAAATGACTATCTCATCAGAACCTTATTTCTGGGAATTTATCAAAGTTTTGGATCTGCCTTCGAGATTGAAAGAGCAGAAACCTTTCCAATAGTCAATAATCCGATAGAACCCCATTATAAAATTCAGATAGAAGTTGACCCTCTGAAGAACGAATATGATCTGGTAAATATTGAAGGCAAAGGCAAATTATATGATGAAAGAACAACACACGATTTTATCTCTAGATCACCCTTTTCACTCATTATAGAAGAAAATCCAATCATGAACGAAAACGGAGATTTCAGAATCCAGTATTATCTGAACGGGAAAACTTTACTCCCGGAATCCCTGTATCTGGAATGCTCCATCATGTTGAAGGAAAAAAAGAAAATATCAGTAGCGATTGCCGCTGTTTAAAAAATAAAAAAACCAAAGCAAAATGAAATTTACATTACAACAACATATTATCACACTCACCTTACTGCTGAGCTTCAGTCTGTCTTTTGGGCAGAAAGTCGAATTTACAGTACCTCAAGATATAGAAGCCTTACAGAACATTATTTTTAGTTTCAAAAATGAATTTACGAATGATGACCCTAAAGCAGCAGCGGCCGACGATGATAATTTTTCTACCACAATAGATCTTTATAATCTGAAATACGATAAAAATATTCAAAATCCCTATCTCCATTTGGCATTGAAAAAAGGAGCCAAGCCGAAACAATTCATAGAACAGGCCAACTGGAAGATCACGTTTGATAAAATTTCTAAAAAAAGTACCAAAGTCAGTATTTTCCTTGAAAGAGTAGTTCCCGACCGTTTTTCCCAAAAGGAGGTAGATACAAAACTCACAAAATCTACAGGAAAAGTGGAGCAGGAGATCAAAGAATTTCTTTTGAATGGTAAAGAATCAAAGGCCATAGAAAACTCGGATGATATGATTGTGAATATTGTAGAAGGAACAGCAGACCCCGCAGTCGATTTTGAAAAAAGAAACGCTATTGAAAAAGTAGCTTCAAAAAAACTACAAAACTTATTCAATAAGAAACAGTTTATTCCTCTGCCCACGACTCGAGATGTCATCACAAAACTTTTACAGATACAACCCAATGAATTGGAATGTAAAGACTGTAAAAACGGAACATATGCCAGTTGGGACATCGATGAGGTTTTTAATCTGATCCTTACAAAACTGAATGATGGCCAGGAATATTACGCATTGCAATACTATGGCGATAAAAAAGTAGCTGGCTTACCTTATGGGCTTGTTTTTAATGAAAGTTCACCCTCAGAATGCAAAGCAAAATTTGCAAAATACAATGCTCAGCTTTATCAGACAACGGTAGATACGGGGGAAAGTTCTTCCACAGCACTTACGGTAGTTACCTTTAAAATAAATACATCCTTCATCCGTCTGGAATTTGGAAATGATTTCCTGACCAGAATTTTTGTTTCAAATAAAGACCAGTAACCATGGCAGAAAAACATATTGTAGTACAGGGAGCCATGTGCAAATGTCAGTTCGGGCAGGCTCCGGACAAACTCAAAGTACTTACCCATCAGAAAGAATATGCCAATGATAAAAGTGCTTCAAAAAAACTCATCGTAACAACAAAAGAAACAGGAGGTTCCACCTTTGAAAAAAATACCTTTGGAAACTGTACAAAACAAGGAAGTCCGCCGCCGCCATGTAAGATTATGGTTACAGAATGGCAGAATTTTTACGACAAAGTACAGCTCAGTAATGGTGGCTTTATGATTGTTGAAGACAGCAAAGCTATTTGCGCCATAGCAGGAACTCCATGCATTGAAATCATAGATCATGGTCAGAGGGCAGAAGCCAGTCAGCAGAATTTTAAGAATTCAGATAAAGATGTACAACAGCAGATCAACCCTTTGGTAGATACAGAATCAATCTATAATGAAGCACCTTCACACGGTGGAGAAGATGATGTAATTTAAATGAAAATACAATGGCGAAAGGCGTTAAAAAAATAAAAATTACAAAAGGACTTTACTATCCTAAAATGTCGGTTTTAGGACAGAGAATTACCATAAAACCAGATCAGTGGGTGTATTTTGGAGTGGATGACTGGTTGCCGGGAACTACCGCAGAAGACAAAAAGAAAGAACTGATATGGATGAGACAGAGCAGTGATAAACAGGTGATCGTTGCGCAGCTGCCCTCAGCTAACGGTTATAAACTTATGATTCCCAAAAGAATTTGTGGAAGCTATCATTATTATATAGAAGCCAGTCTTTCAGGAGTAAGAGATAAAAAAAATGCGACCGGACTGTATGTAAAAGGTTGGTGTGAACCTAAAATTATCAGTAGTAAATGGACGCTCCAAAGAGGGAGCAGCAACAGTATTAAAAACAACAAAAAAGACAAATATATCGCCTACGGACAAACCGTTTATCTGAACTTGCTTACCGAAGGCCTTAATGGAAATATTCTTACCATAGAACTTTGGAACCAGCAATTGGCCAAAGATGACAAAAAGATCTTTGTCTATAATAACGTTCAGGTAATAGATGGCGAGGTGAATCTTAAAATAGATAATACTTATGCATGGATGGCTGCCGTGAATCGCATTACCGATGTAGAAGAATTTTATATTAAAGTAAAGGATGACGCTTCCAAAACATACATTAAAGATAATCTGGGAGACGATCTTCATGCCATTTATCTGAATGTAAAAAATAAGGTTAGCTCTACCAACGTTAATGTAAGCCAAAATCAGACTCCTACAAAAGTATACAAGCCGGACGTAAGCACTGTACGATACGAGCCCTGTAAATTTGAATTTATCAAGATTACAGAAACCGGAAAGAAAGAAGGGAAAGCCGATAATACCACCGTTGATGTATTCGATAATGGTAAAGGCTTAAAAAACATCAGTGCTCCTCAGGAACATATTCAAAGAACTATTTTCTTTAAATTCGATTCTACGATCATTGATAAAGATGGTGAAGCAGTACTGAACAATATTTTAAAATTTCTTTTAGAGCATAAAGGCGCAACGATCAGCTTAAGTGGTTACGCCTGCGTGATAGGTAAGCAAAACTATAATAAAAGCTTATCACAGAGAAGGGCGGATGTTGTTAAAAAGTTCTTCGGAGATGGCGGGCTGGACAGAAGCAGGATAACCGCTTCCGGAAAAGGAGAAGTAGATCCTACCGATGATAAAATGGGAAGAGATAATATCAAGTACCGAAACGAAGAAAGCTATGAGAATAACAGAAGAGTAGACATCTCTTTTGTATTCAATGCCCATAATGCCCAAACCATTAGCTATGAAGTGGTAGCACCTACCGTTTCTACCAAGAAAGAACTCATCATAGATGTAGTCGGTTTTGATACCAAAATTTGCTTCAGAGACAGCAAAAATAAACACAAGAAGGAAATATACATGGTAGATGTAGGACAGACGATTGACAGTGGAGATACCAGGCAGACTTTCGACAAACCTTCCTTCCCTTACAAGGTATATTCTAATTTATCCAGATTTAATGCTGCTCCGTTAGCCTATATATGGCCAATGGCAACCAACCCCAATCAGTTTCACCTGCATGTTCACAGCTGCAGATATTTCAGTAGTGAAAAGACGACTCCTGTTTTAATTAAAGCCTATCCGGATATCAAATGGACCCTTGAGTTCTCATTTAACTTTTCAAATGCAGCAGCCTACACTCACGGAAATCTCCCTGAATACAGCAGACAGAATCCCCTTCCTGACGATGTGAAAGACATCACGCGTGAGATGAGAAAAGCTCAGTCTAAAGCAGTTTCTTCAGGGAAAGAATCCGCCAGACTGAAAAACAGCCCTGAAATGCTGACCAAATTCGGATTAAAACTTCAGGCTGAATGGGATGGTGGAGCACAAAAGACTGACTATGGTGGTGAATTCGCCGAAAAATTAAGAAGAATCCTTGGGATTTTTATCAGATATAAAGAAATAGCAGACCGTGTGAAAGGTACTTTAGGCGGTGCCGTGATGAAAAGCTCCAGCAAACCTCCCTTTATGTTTGAAGTGGAATCTCCTTCCTTGAGTACCTCCGTAAGCTGGTATCTGGAAAGAGGTGCAGGCGATTATGATAAACAGATTTCCACGGTAGGAACTTTAAATTTTAAAGCAGATCCACTGGTAGGAGCCAATTTTGTGATCGATCTATTAGCTGTAGGAAGCAGAATGCACCCTTTTGTGGCCGCTTTCGTAGCCGGATTGCAGGGAACACTTGCTCTTGCCAACGGAGGAATCACATTAGAAGCCAAATTTTACGGACAGTTCAGTGTAGATTTTAAAGCCTTGGAAATTAATACCCTCAATGGTGGAATAAAAGGAGGGAATCTCGATCTGGGAGCAAAATTAGGCCTTAAAATACTGCTTAAAGTAAGTGCGTCAGTCGTCTTGAAAGGATTTTCTGCAAAACCTTTAATAGAGATTAATGTAACGGGGCAGTTTGATGCTTATTTCTCTGCCAAACTCTCCATAGATTCGGAAGAAAAGAAAGGCCTTTATGTAAAACCATTTGTAGGATTCTCAGGATTGATTGTTACCTTTGAAGTAGAAATCGTGATCCGTGGAATAAAAACAACCCGAAAATTTGGTAACGAAAACGATCCTTTCCTTAAAGCGGACATTGATGATCTACCCAAATTCTATTTAACATAATGAAAAAAATACTTTTTTTAAGTGTATTTCTGATAATGGCTTCCTGTAATCAATCCATATCACAGGAAACCATCAATGAGGTTAAGAAAAATGAAAACTTTTGGAAACAACGAGACAAAATGAGTACAGACAACGAAAAAGATAAAGAATACCCGATTAAAAAAGACAGAATTGTCAACGAAAAAAGAGTCAATTCCATTGATATTCACAGCCAGAGCATACAATTTGAAGTATATGTAGACGATGTGCTGTTGTATAATTTTAAAGGAGAAGCTTCACAACACCAGGGCGGGGCAATAGGCGCTCATGAGATCAACCCGCTTTTGCTAACCAGCGGAACTCATGAAGTGAAAGTGAGAATGTATCCTGCATTGGGCCAGAATGTCTTTGGAGATGCCGGAGGTTTAAATCTGATCTTTTTCCATTATCCTTATCCAGACCTTAAAAAAGTAACCTACAACCCTGCTATGAATGGAGCAGAAGGTATTTTCCTTGATCAGCAGAAAGAATATTGGGCAGCAGAAAAAGGAGAGTACGGAAAACCAGGGTATGTAGAAGCCCGCTATGAGCCCAAAATAGCTTTACCACTTAAAGGACTTCCTGTTTATGAATGGCGTTCTACCTTCGAAGCAGACGTACCTTTTGATCTTGTAGGATGGAGAAATTCTGTTAATCTGAAGAAAGAATTTGAAGATGATAAAAAACTGAAAGATGAGGTTATAGCAGAATATAGAAAGATTTATGAAATCATTAAAAATAAAGATAAAGAAAAGTTCCTTCAGCTGATCAAAGATCGGGAAGAACTTACCTCACAGACTCTTTATTATGGAGCTGCTGAAAAAGCTGCCAGAAGCAACGAATTCTTAAAGCTCTTACAGAATGATGAATATGAAATAGAACCATTATTTGAAGAGACATTTTATCTGGAATTTCAGGGATATGGAAAACTGGTTTCTATCCTCAATAAAGCAGATAAAGAAGGAATCATCAGACTGAAAAATAAAAAAAAACCTGATGAGAAAGTATATCTGGACTTTTTGTTTCAGAAAAAGAAAAAAGGAGATAAGCTAAGTGTGATATAAATGAATAAGCTGCTTTTCAAAATGGGAAGGCAGCTTTTATTGTATTAACTTGAAAAAAAATTATTCTTTAATTTAACATCAAAAGAATTGGTGAATCTTACTTTAAAATTGTCCTGATTTGTGATCAGAACCGGATATGAACAAAAGCATAAAAAAAACGAAATATCTCCTCATGCCAATCATTTTGGCGGGATTGGTATCCTGTGGCCAGCACAAAAAGAAAACCTGTGACGCTCATAACGAAGTTCAGAACAGCATCCAGACAGAGCCCTTTAACCTTGCAGCGCTTCATATCGGTAAGAATATCAATAATATCTTAAAATCTGCAGGAGCAATGGCTGCCAGTGATACCATAACAACGGATGAGGGTACTCTTGTAGGAAATGACAGGCTGGCCTTTTCATCAGAAAAATTACTGCACTTTAACGGAATAAGCCTAGACGGTAGAAACAGTAAAAACACCAATAAAGTGGTTTTGCATTATGGAAATGTAAACCCCGAAATCGGAGCTCTCGCCAACGAAAAGAATGATGAATTGGGAATGTATCAGCTTGATATTTATACCGAAAAAGAACAGAAAGCACTTATCGAAAATCTAAATAAAACCCTTCATACTCCTATTTTTGATACCATAAGGGAAAGTTTTGAACCTGAAGGCAAAGACGGTGAAATCATTAAATCACCCAATAAATTCCGCCAGGAAGTTTCTATTTGGAAAAGCAATGATCTTATCTATTATTACTGTGAAACTGAAATAGAAAATAAACCCGATGAATCCCGTTGCAATCTGTTTGTTTTCAAAGATAAAGAATGGGAAGAATTTCTTAAAGATTCAGGATATCCGGATGCAGATAAAATATCTTCGGAATGGTTGAAGGATCAGTGATACTATATATGATCAGCAGTTAAAGAAAAGATCAATTACAACTCTAATAAACTAAAAAGGTTGGTCTCTGTAATAGAAACCAACCTTTGTTATATACTTTTTTACAATTATTTTACTAAAAACTGTAACGTTGCCTGGTCCAGTTTTAAAATATAGACTCCCTGACCGAGGTTTCCGGTTCTGATAGAGTTTCCATTTCTGAAAGGCTGATCAATACTCTGAAGAACTTTCCCCTGGAAGTTATAAATCTCCGCTTTTTTAACATTCTTAATATCTCCCTTTACAAAAATTTCCTGGTTGGTTACCGGGTTAGGAGAAATCATAAAGCTAGGGGCAGCCAATTCCTGAGCAGAGTTCTGAGCTTGTCTTGCTGAAGAACCCGAGTAGCAGGTCCATGAAAGATCATCAACAGCAACCCTGTTACTTGATGAGCTGTTCACCAGGCTTACCGATACATTTCCTGAAATATTAATATTACTGATCGTTGTTGTAGTGGCAGAAGTACTGTACGGAATAGTTCCAACTTTTGTTCCATTCACTTTTACATCAAAAGTTCCATTAGTTCCTGAAAACTTAAGCTGCGTTGTTACTGTTAAAGAACCGATTCCATTACCGGAATTTCCAGAAGTTAAAGAACCATTTCTTATGGTAATTGCTCTGTTATTAACCGTTTGATCTGTTCTTGCATCTGTAGCCGTCCATGAAATCCCGCCGTTGCTCCATGTTTTGTTATCATAAGAAGCACTGGAAGCAGGAATATTTTCAAAATTTTCATTCGCACAGCTGCTTGAAGGATTAGTAGGAGTGGTTGGAGTAGTTCCTGTATTGCCCGTACCAGATCCCCAGATAAGATTTACATAGTTTGGGTTATCGATAAAAGGATTTCTGTTTCCCTGATAGGTGTAAGAAGCATTATTTCTTTTGATCTCTGCCGGAGAAACAGGATCCTGATTATGCCAGGCAAGAAGAACATTAAGCTCCCATGTCTGTAATCCCGGGAAAGTAGAGCTTCCCAACATATTTCCTGAAGAAAAAGAAGATAATTTACTTTGGTAGCGCGTTACAAAATAGAAAATCATACGGGCTACATCACCTTTAAACTCATCAATCGGTTCAAAAACAGTTCCCGAATATCCTGAAGAAGCAGAAGAACCCAGTTTTGATCCGTTTTTAGAAGTAAAAGTAGCACTTCCCACTTTACCGTAAGGATAGTTGCTTCTCATTCCGTTGACCTTCCCGTCAGTTGCTCGGATAAAGTGAATATCAGCCACCATTGGTGATGCTTCATTGAAGAAACTTTGGGGAATGACGTGCTCTCTGTTGTAGCAGTTTCCTTCAGTGGAATACGTTCCACACTGATTGGTTCCGGGAGTGTACTTATAAGGATCTGCGCCTATTGGTTTTTCAGAATAAATATCAAGAATAGAACCGTCATTTTCATAGTCCCGATCAATATCTGTTGTTTTATAAGCTGTCCACAATCCATTGTACCCTTTGTCCTGGTGACCGTTTGTGATAATCGTGCTTAATGCCGTTTTCAACGCCGCGCCACTCAATCCGTTGGCGGCATTGTAGTATCCTGCAGGAGCCTGTGCATGGGCCAATCCAGCAAATACTGAAAATAAGATGATTTTTTTCATGTCAATACAAGTTTCAGCAAGAATACTACATTTTTATCAATAAGAAATTACATTATTGTTAATTTTAAATGCAACCCATTCAATAATAGGTGAAAAATAAACGGTGGATGATGCATTATGAATACTAGAGTTATGGTCTTCAATAAAAAAGCCGATACAAAAAAATGTACCGGCTATATAATGGATGATTTAAATCTTATTTCTTCTGTGGCTGTGGCGGATAATTTTTCATAATTTCGGCCATGATTTCAGGAATCTGTCTTTGTTTAGATTTTGGAGAATCTACAGATATACCACTTCCGATACCCTGCCATACCAACTTATTGGTTTTAGCATCAATCAGATCCACAATAAGGGCTCCTTCGTTGTAGTTGCTCGTCCATGTTCTGTTCATACCAACACCCCATCCGAATGGGCCACCCCAGCCCCACATTCCGTAAGGAGAAGTTGTATTGATGTCGGTAATTTTCTTATGGTTTGCTTTTACGTTGATAATCAGATCAGGGTTTTCTCCGGATTGAAGTCCTTTACTTTGAAGCTGTCTCGACAGTTCATTCAAAACTCTGTCTTTATCAATATCATTCAGTTTTAGATCATCAATTCTAATCTTATATGTTTTGTAAGAATTGAAATTGGCTGTTTCAGCATAATCTGAGCGTATCTGAAAAGGGCTACAAGAAGTTAATCCCAGTGTAGCAGATGCCAACAAAATAAAAATATATTTTTTCATTTTATTTATTTTTTTTATCACTTTTAATGAATGTATCAGTCTTTTTATCGTACCCGTAAGGACAGTGTCTGCAGCCGCTTTTACAGCAATAACCTCTTTTCAGATGGAACTTTTCTGTAAAAACCTTGTACCCCTGTTCATTATAGTAAAAGTCTTCACCTTCTTTGATATCATAATGGGCCATAAGTTAAATGCAAGTCAAAAAACTTTTTATATTTGTTATATGATAATTGTATGCCAAAAGCCTTTAAAAAAATTAAAAATTAACGGCATTGCTCTTTTTCCCTTTATCTTCATTAGGAGACCCGAAGATAAGGAAAATAATATACTTATCAATCACGAAAAGATCCATTTGCGCCAACAGCTGGAAATGCTCATTATTTTCTTCTACCTATTCTATGTAATCGAGTATTATTACTGGGTTTTTAAGCTTAAAAACGGTGATCTTGCTTACAGGAGAATCTCATTTGAAAGAGAAGCTTACACTAATGAAAATAATCTTAATTATCTCAAAAAAAGAAAATTCTGGAACTTTAGAAAATATTTTTAATATCATAAATTGTGTGTCTCTCATTGTAAAATTTGCATACAGCTTTATGAATTTCAATATTCTATATATAATATACATAAGAATAAAATTTATCAGTGATCCAATAACCCAAAATACATATAATTTTATTCCAATCTAAGAAAGCATAATCTCAAAACCAATCATCTGCGAAAATCTGCGTCATCTGCGGTCAAAAAAGAAACCCTTCGCAACATCAAATCTTTTTCTACTTTTGCAAAGAATAAACCTTCAGTAGTTCAAAAAATCAGAATGCTATTACAACTTCCTACAGAACCTATTCCCATTCAGGAAATTCCTATTCATAAAAATGTAAGACTTTTCATTAAAAGAGAAGACCTTATCCACCCTCAAATTTCAGGAAACAAATACTGGAAGCTTTTCTATAATATCAACCGTTATTTGGAGGGAAATCCTGAGAAACCTTATATCATTACTTTTGGCGGCGCATTTTCCAATCATATTGCGGCTGTTTCTGCAGTAGGAAATCTGGCGGGCGTTCCAACATTGGGAATCATAAGAGGAGAAGAACTGGAGCATAAATGGCGCGATAACCCAACATTAGTTTTTGCGAAAAGAAACGGAATGAACCTGAAATTTGTCACCCGCGAAGAATATCGGCATAAAGAAAAACTGACGGAATTCCTTCAGGATGAGTTCCCGCAGGCTTTAGTGGTTCCGGAGGGAGGCACCAATGATGAGGCTGTAGCAGGGGTGAAAATGATGCTCAATGAACAAACAAAAGATTTTGACTATCTTTGCACCGCAGTCGGAACCGGAGGAACCGTTGCAGGGATTTCAAAGTTTTGTGAAGATAATCAGAAAGTTATAGGATTTAAAGCCGTTGATGATGCTTCACTGGAAAGTAAAATTTTTGAATTAACTTTGAAACAGAACTTTAATCTAATAGATTCAAGTTTTGGTGGTTATGGTAAAATAAGTGATGAAAATATCCATTTTATCAATGATTTTAAAGAGAAATACAATATCCCTTTAGAACCGATTTATACAGGAAAGATGATGAAGAAAGTTTTTGAACTGATTGATGAAGATTATTTTCCTGAAAACAGCAGGATTTTGTGCTTTCATACAGGCGGTTTGCAGGGGATTGAAGGAGCTAATCTGCTTTTAGAAAAACAGAATAGAAATTTAATTATATAAGTAAAATTGAAAAACATGAAAAGACTTTTTCTATCCATAAGCCTTTTAGTTTTATCAAAATTTTCAGCCCAAAGTTGGGCAACCGAAGATCAGTACATTCAGAAATTTGCAAAGTATGCAGTAGAAGAAATGGAAAAATATAAAATTCCGGCTTCTATTACTCTTGCCCAGGGACTTCTGGAAACAGGGGGAGGGCAAAGCAGACTGGCACTGGAAGGTAAAAACCATTTCGGAATCAAATGTAAAGAAGATTGGACGGGGAAAACAATGAAACACACAGATGATGCTCCCAATGAGTGCTTCCGTGTCTATGAAGATCCAAGACAGTCTTACGAAGATCACTCTATATTCTTATCCACCAGAAAGTATTACGCCAATCTTTTTAAACTGGATATGAAAGATTACAGAGCATGGGCCACGGGACTGAAAAAAGCGGGATATGCAACCAATCCACGTTATGCGTCCATTCTGATCACTAAAATTGAAAAGTATAAATTATACGAATACGACAATACCAATTCTAATGAAGTATTGTATGCCGTTCTTAAAATGTATCCGGATCTGAAAGACGACAGAACTTTCATGGCACAGCTGGAACCGTCTAAAGCGGGAAGAAAAGTAAAAGAACCGGTTACCGTAGAAGTTCCTTACAAACAGACCTCTTATGCTCAGCAGCAGAAAAGAGTGGAAAGAATCAAAACGAAAGCGGAAATTCTTAACTCTATTCTTATCAAAAGCCACCCTAATGACGGTTTGAAATATGTCGTAATTCCTGAAGATACCGATATAAAATTCATTGCCAACAAATTTAAAGTTAGCGAAAGCCGACTGATGAAATGGAACGAGCTGGACAATGAAACGTTGAAGAAAAATGATATCGTCTTCCTTGAATCTAAAAACTCTACAGGAAATACAGCCACTTATAAAGCCGAATCTGGGGAAGATATGCATGATATTGCTCAGAAATTCGGAATTAAATTAAATAAATTATATGCTAAAAACAGAATGGATGAAGGACAACAGCCATCTGCAGGGCAACTGATTTACTTAATAGACAAAAAACCTCGAAACTAATTTTGTTGAGAACAGGTTATTATACATAATCGGCCTACCTCTCAATTTTTATATTATATATGAAGTATCAAAGAAGTTCGGCTTTATTTGATGAAGCCTACAAATACATTCCGGGAGGAGTAAACTCACCGGTAAGAGCATTCAAATCCGTAGGAGGAGTGCCTGTTTTTATGAAATCGGCAAAAGGAGCTTACCTTACCGATGCAGACGATAATACCTACATCGATTATATCAATTCTTGGGGGCCTGCTATCTTAGGGCATACACATCCTGAAGTATTGGAAGAGCTTAAAATCCAGGCAGAAAAAGGATTCTCTTTCGGAGCTCCAACAGAACTGGAGACAGAAATTGCCAAATTTATTATTGAAAATGTTCCGAATATAGACCAAATCAGAATGGTTTCTTCAGGAACAGAAGCTTGTATGAGTGCCATCAGACTGGCAAGAGGGTATACAGGAAGAGATAAAATTGTGAAATTTGAAGGATGTTATCATGGGCATTCAGATTCTTTCCTGATCAAGGCAGGTAGCGGTGCGGCAACTTTTGGAAATCCCAATTCTCCGGGAGTAACAGCAGGAACAGCAAAAGATACGTTATTGGCTCGTTATAATGATTTTGAGCAAGTTGAAGACTTGTTCCGTCATAATCAGGGAGAGATTGCTGCGGTAATTATAGAGCCTGTTGCAGGAAATATGGGATGTGTTTTACCTGAAAACGACTTCTTACAGAACTTAAGAAAAATCTGTGACGAAAACGGAGCTTTATTAATCTTTGATGAAGTAATGACCGGTTTCAGATTGGCATTTGGAGGAGCTCAGGAGCTTTTCAACGTAAAAGCAGATTTAGTGACTTACGGAAAAGTAATCGGAGGAGGACTTCCAGTAGGGGCTTTTGCAGGAAGAAACGAAATTATGGATCACCTGGCGCCAAAAGGAGGTGTATATCAGGCAGGTACGTTAAGCGGTAACCCTTTGGCCATGAGAGCTGGGTTAAAAACACTTCAACTGATTAAAAACGATCCTGAATTCTTCAACAGATTAAGCAAGACGACAGAAACCTTAGATTTTGAAATCGGGAAAATTTTAAATGAAAAAGGAATCGCTCATAAAATCAACAGAAAAGGTTCAATGATGTCGGTGTTTTTCCACATCAACAGAGTTTCTAATTTTGATGAAGCTCAGGAAGCTAACCATGCATTGTTCAACAATTTCTTCCATCAAATGCTGCAAAATGGAGTCTATCTTCCACCAAGCGGATATGAAACGTATTTCATCAGTGATGCGATCAAGGATAAAGAAATTGATATGACGCTTGAAGCGGTAAGAAAATTTGAATATTCTAACCTGTAAATAGAATAAGACCGGATTTTTGATCCGGTTTTTTTATGCAAAATAAAAAGGATGTTGAAAAGTTTCTCTTGGCAAAAACGGAACACCAATCAGAACGATCTGACTCATCATCAGGTTAAACTATAAATCATACAGATTTTGTAATAAACCATACACTTTATTGATGGCGGAACTTTATAATTTTGTCATAAATAGATTGGAAATGAAGACTTCAGACAATACCCTATCCCGCAAGGATTTTATAAGAAATTCAGCATTGGCAATGGCGGGGCTTACTTTAATACCCAGTATCATGACAGCATCCCCATTTTTTGAAGAGAAAAATAGTCTGGCAAAAGGAAAGCTAAGCCTTAAAAACGTTCGCCTTGAAACCGGTTTTACCTACGATGAAGGAGAAGTAGCTTCTACCAAAACTGATCTGTTTTATATAGAAATTGAAAACGGAAAGATTACTAAGATAGCTCCTAATCAGCCTAATTCCAAAGCAATAGATGCAAAAGGACTTTTGATGCTGCCTGCATTTAAAGACATGCATATTCACCTGGATAAAACCTTTTATGGAGATCATTGGCAAGCCGTGAGAAAAAGAACCGGAGGGGTAAAAGGAATGATCGAGCTGGAGAAGAAAATTCTCCCTGAAATGTTGAAAAACTCAACATCCAAAGCCGAGAAAATGATTGAATTACTGCAATCAAAAGGAACCTCCTTTGCAAGAAGTCATGTGAATATTGAACCAACTTCCAAACTGCAGTCTTTAAAAAATCTTCAAAAGGCTTTAGATAATAAAAAGAAAGGATTTGGAGCAGAATTGGTAGCATTCCCGCAACATGGTGTATTTTATACAGATTCAGTACCTTATCTTAAAGAGGCTGCAACCATGGATATCGATTTTATTGGTGGAGTAGACCCTTTCAATATAGATGGTGATATTGAAAAAGTAGTGGATTTTACCGTTCAGCTGGCTTTAGATAACAAAAAAGGGATCGATATTCATTTGCATGAAACTGCCGATTCCGGATTGAAAACAGTAGAATATCTGATTAAAAAGGTAAATGAAAATCCTGCATTAAAAGGAAAAACGTATTTGAGCCACTGTTTTATACTGGCCAAACTGGAAGCCGCAAAGCAGGAAGAAATAGCCGAAAAATTAGGAGAAGCACAGATCGGAATTGTTTCCACCATTCCTTTTGGAAGAATGATTATGCCAATTCCCACATTATACAAACATAATGTAACGGTTTTAACCGGTAACGACAGCATTGTAGATCACTGGAATACCTTTGGAACCGGAAGCGTACTTCAGAAAGCCAATCTGATGGCGCAGTTATATGGGTACTCCACCGAATTGATGCTGTCAAGAAGTTTGAAATTGGCAACAGGAAATATACTTCCGTTGGATGACAAAGGAACTCAGCAGTGGCCTAAGTCGGGTGATCAGGCAGATTTTGTTCTGATCGATGCAAGCTGTTCAGCAGAGGCTGTATCAAGAATTTCTGAAGTCAAGTCGCTGGTACATCAGGGAAATGTTGTTTTTTAATTGGAGATTCATAACGGTGAAAGCTTTCGTATTTCTTTTGAAATTCGGATTCTTGGAACGATACCTTTTTTGATTTTTCAAAACGAAATATAATTTAGTGAGTGTTTTTTAGCCACAAAGGGAATCGTAATTTCTTTTGTGGTTATTTTATTTTTTTCTCATAAATTTTATTAATTTTAGAAGAAATACAGGTTGCGTGAGCTATCATACAGAACATTTTCCGGTTTTAGGAATTCATGAGTTTAATGAAAATCAGCTGAAAGGCTGCCATTTGCTGTTCAATGAACTTCATGGTGCACGTTCTATTGATGATCCTCATAAACATGACTTTTTTATCATCAATCTTTTTGAGCATGGAGTAGGTTCACATACCATAGATTTTACAGAATATCAGGTGAAAGACTTCCAGATTCATCTTGTTTTTCCGGATCAGGTTCATCAGTGGGTCATTGAAAAAGAAACTGTGGGATATCAATTGATGATCAGTAGAGATTGGTTCGAAAGTTTTTTGCCTTCATTAAGATTTTCCGCTTCTTATTATCAGAATCACCCTGTTATTAACCTTTCTAAAGATGAGTTTGAGGTGTTCCTATATGAATTTCAGGCTATTCAGAAAGAACTGAATGGAGAGAATGTGTTTTGGGAGCTTATTCAGAAACGTAGCGAGATCATAGGTTTATTGGTAAGTAAAACGATGGAAGGAGCTTTTAAAGATTTTGAAGTCTACAACTCAAACCCTATCATTTCAAAATTTCTACAACTTATTGATCAACATTTCAAAACAGAAAGATCGGTCTCCTTTTATGCGAATAAGCTGAATATTTCTGCTAATTATCTGAATATTGTCTGTAAAAAAAATCTTAATGCTTCCGCTTCATCGCTTATTCAGGATCGTATTTTACTGGAAGCAAAACGTCTTTTAAAAGTTTCTGAAATGTCGGTGAAAGATATTGTGTACGATCTCGGTTTCTATGATCATGCGAGCTTTTCAAAATTCTTTAAAGCGCAGACTGGGATGACTCCTTCCCAGTTCAAGGAATAATTTATACAAAACAAGACATAATTGATACACCGGTTTTCTGATGAAGCCGATGTAATTTTGTAGGGTTAAAAAAGTAAAATCATGCAATTCCCTTATCAATCAGCTGCAAAAGGAAAATATACCCTGAAAAATGTCCGCCTGGAAACAGGTTTTGAATACGAGAATGAAGAGGTAATCGGTACAAAAACAGACCTTTTTAGTATCGAAATTGAAGATGGAAAGATAAAGATGATAAAAGCCAACGATCCTTCTTCCCATGCAATAGATGCAAAAGGGTATCTTATGCTTCCTGCTTTTCGGGATATGCACATTCATTTGGATAAAACATTATATGGACTTCCGTGGCAGGCACTTTCTCCGAAAAGAAGAACAGTAAAAGATATGATTGCCTATGAACAGGAAATTATTCCCAAACTGTTGGAAACATCCGTAGAAAGAGCAGAGCAGCTTATCAGTTTACAGCAACATTACGGGACTCATTTTGCCCGAACACATTTCAATATTGACCCGACTTCAGGCTTGAAGTCTCTTGAACACCTTGAGCAGGCTCTCGAAAATAAAAAAGATTCCTTTAAAGCAGAACTGGTTGCTTTTCCGCAGCATGGAGTTTATTATACAGAAACGGTTCCTTTAATGAAAGAAGCCGCTCAGCTTAAAAGTGTAAGCCTTATTGGCGGATTGGATCCGTTAAGCATTGATGGAAGCATTGAGAAAGTCATGGATTTTACAGTACAGCTTGCCCTGGACCATCATAAAGGAATTGATATTCACCTTCATGAAGTAGGAGAGTCCGGGATGAAAACCATCAATTACCTGATTGATAAAGCGATTGAAAATCCTGCTCTTCAGGGAAAAACATTTGTAAGTCATGCTTTTGCTTTGGCTCATCTTTCGCCTAAAGAAACAGAAAAGATTGCGGAAAGACTGGCAGCAGGAAAGGTTGGAATTGCTTCTTCGGTACCATTTAACAAAACCATTATGCCTATTCCGACTTTGAAAAAATATGGAGTGAATGTATTGATAGGAAATGATAATGTACAGGATTACTGGAGTACGTTCGGATCGGGAAGTATGCTTCAGAAAGCTAATCTGATTGCCGAATTGTATGGTTATGCTACAGAATTGGCATTATCCAGAGCGTTACAGTTTGCGACTCAAAGTACACTTCCTTTGGATGAGAAAGGGAACCAACAGTGGCCTAAAGCTGGTGATGAAGCAGCAGTGGTTCTTGCAGATGCTTCATGTTCGGCGGAAGCTGTTTCCAGAATGTCTGAGATAAAAGGTTTGATGCATAACGGGAATTTGTTCCTGAGAAATTAATTGAAACGTATATATTTTTATACCCTTGTTTTTTGTGAAGCAGTCATCGTGTTTTTGATGGCTGTTTTTTTGTAATTAAGATTTAAAAAATTCAACTTGTTTTAGTTATTTGTAGAGATCAATGGTAAATATGAATATGAGAAATGTTGAATTCATCCTCAGTTGGAAGGCGAATAGTGAGTAGGATGGTGATGGAATTTATGGTGGAAATTTATTCAATGTAAACACTTATTAATATTGAACATTCCTGCTTGGGACGATTATATACAAAAAGCCTTCAGAAAGAGTTCCGAAGGCTTTTGATTTGAAATGAAATCTAACTACTATATTGATGTAAAATATTACAAGTTAAAGTTGGTCCATCCAGCATACCAAGTGTCATTAGCATCTGCAACAGCACCTCTGTACGTTACTTTCTTGAACCAAGTGCTTAGTTTAGCATTGGTGAATATTCCACCTGTTAATAATGGAGATCCCGCAGAAGGCGTAAAGTTTGGCGTAGTTCCTGCAGGAGCCCAAGCACCGGCAAGTTTCAAGTCTGCTGTAGAAGCAAGGATGGTATTTCCTTTAGCATTATACCAGCTTGTAAGATCGTTGATGGTATAACTTGTTGGCGTAGAAGTAGACGGTCCGAATTTTAAAGGAGTTGTGTTTCCTGCTAAAATATTATTCTCGAAGAACAATTTGTTTCCTACGATATTGTTATCTGTTGGTGTTCCTTTAGTAGCATCAATGAATAAACCTACAGGGAACCCTGTGAACGCTGAGTTGAATACAGAGATAGTAGAGTTTCTTCTGATCTGTAATGCATTCTGGAATAATGAGTTGATTGATCCAGGAGCCGCAGAGTTGATTGGCCCGATGATCGTCATGTTCGAGAATGTAGCAGATGTTTGAGGCAGTAGAGGAGAACCGTTTGCATCATTATCAGACTCAAATGCGTTAGAACCTGAAACGTCAGCTACCTGAGGATCTCTTACTGCAATACCGAACTGTACATTTCCTGAGAAACCGTTATCCGTATCGAAATCGTCATCAAGACCTTTGTAAGAAATAAGGTGAGAACAGTTTACGGTACCTCCGAACCACTCGAAGCTGTCATCGTTAGCATAAGCAACTTCTACATAATCTACTGTAGTACCGTTACCAACTCCTCCGAATGTAAGTCCGTTGATCTCTTTGTCTGGTAAGAAAGCGTATCCTGCATATTCAATTCTTACATATTTTAAGATACCACTGTTATCAGCAGCATTCGTTCCTCCGTAAAGTCCAAGACCCTCAGAGTTGTTGATTCCTCCTTCAATTTCTCCAACACCGTTTACACCCCCAAAAGATGCGTTGGTAGGAGCATTTCCTAAGATCACAACACCTGCCCAGTCACCTCTTTTAGGGCTTGGTTTTTCAGATGTGAAGATAATAGGGTTAGCAGCAGTTCCTTCTGCCATTATTTTGCTTCCCTTTGTAATGATAAGAGCACCGTTTTTATCTGCCTCACCTACGATTTTTGTACCAGGCTCGATGGTTAAAGTAGCTCCGTTTGTTACATATACTAATCCTCTTAGTTTATAAATTTTATTAGCTTTAAGGGTAAGATTTGATGTGATTTTTCCTGAAAGAATAAGATTTTCAGTTTCTCCGTTTCCGTTACCTCCATTTTGGATGATGGTAGGTCCATCTTCTTCTATATTTCTACAAGCGGTAGTTGATACTATAGCGCCAAGCATTAAAGAATATAAAACGAACTTTTTCATGTTATAAAGAATTAAATTATTTTTATTAGATTATTTGTTGAGTGAATTAAAAACTGTATCCCAGTGTTAAGCTGATATTGGTTCCTGTAAGTCTTTCAATAGCAAGAGCATCTTTGCCGTCATATTTGCCATTGTCGTTCAGGTCATGGTAGAATTTAGCACGACGGTTCAGGATATCAGAAACATTAAGCTTGATTTCTCCTTTGTTTTTCCAGATTTTCTTAGCTACCTGAAAGTCAAGTAAAGGTCTTGGTGCTTCCCAGATTGGTGGAACCTGATCGTTTCCTACATAAAGGATTCTTCTTCCGATCATGTTGAAAAGTACCGTAGAGCTCCATCCGCTTTTCTCAGCATCATACTGAAGACTTAAGTTGATGGTGTACGGAGACTGCCCCTGCATTGGTCTGTCAATCTTTGTAGCTTCATCCGTTACTCTGTTCTTGATCAATGCGAAGTTTCCACCTAAAGTGAAGTTTTTCAGAGCACTTGTAAAGTCAAGCTTTTTTCTGAATTCAACCTCCAGTCCATAAGCATCCGCCTTATCTACGTTAAGATAGTTGAACGTGTTACTTGTACCTACCCCTGATTGGTTAAAGTACAACTCGATCGGCTTTTTGAAGTTTTTATAGAAACCTGCCACGGAAACGATCTCTCCGTTTCTTGGATAGAATTCCCAACGAAGGTCGGCACTTGTAATTTTCGTTCTTTCAATAGATTTGTTACCAATAACAGTAGCTCCCAGATCGAAATCATAATATGCCAAAGGAGAAACCTCTCTGAATTCCGGTCTTACCACAGTTTGAGAACCTGCAAGACGAATGTTCATTTTAGGATTTACCTTGAATGTTAAGTTTAAGGCTGGTAAGAAGTCGGTTACTCGTGTATTTACAAAACGGTCATCACTTCTTTTTGTGCTTCCCACTAACTGGTCAAAATTCTCAACTCTTAATCCCCAAACAGCTCTTAACCATGGTGTAAAGTTGTTGTCAAACTGTAAATATCCTGCATTAAGGATCGTGTTGGCGATATATCGGTACTGATCTCCGGCGATTTCATCAAATGTAAATCTTCCGTCGTTTCCGAAGTTGTTTGGATTAAAAATAGTCTCAAATGGCTGAGAAAGTAATCCCTGATTATATTTTTCAAGCCTTACAGAGAAAGGTCTTGAGTTGTAAATTCTGTCTTTTACCTGGAATAAATACCCACCTTTGATGGTCTGTTTTTGACCGAACATGGTGAATGTTTTGGAAATATCCCCACCGGCATTATATAAATAGTCGCTTAGTGTAGAGTAGAAAACACTCCCGGATTTCTGAGAAAGACCATTAGAGATCAGTGCCAGATAAGGGCTTCCATCCAAGTTTGTATATTGGTTATACTGCAAACGCTGTAACAATGGAATATACTGATCCAGGATCCCGAAACTTCCGTACCAGTTCACGGTAAATCCGCCCAGAGCATCTATTTTGTGAGTACCATTAATGGTAGAGTTATAGAAAGTAGTTTGTTTGAAACCTATTTCCCTTGCCATAATGTTGGTTCCGTTGATAGGATCAAATTCGAAATCCTTTCCGGTTCTGAAAGACATATGGTTCACCGTATTGCTGGTGATGATATTCTTTAGGGAAATTTTATTGTTGTTGTTAAACTTTAAAGAAAGATTCAACATCCCTCCCAGGATCACATCATTGCTATACTTTTCAGTAAAATAGTCAAAGTTGGTATCTGCAAGTTGATTGTTGATGGTAAAGAAACGGTTGGTAGACTCTGTTCTTCTTTTATTATTACTGTAATTTAACACTGCAATTACTCCTAAATCCTTTCCGAAAAGTTTTGTATTGAAACCTCCGTCCAATTGTAAGCTGATGTTTTCAGGATATCCTACAGTATTATATCCTAAATTCTTTGTGTATCCTTTACCAATTTCAGTTTTCTGAGCTTCTGTTAAAATACTGAAAGCGTTTTTAGCAGGCATATTGGTAGGAAGCTTTCGGGTACCGTCATCAATACCTAAAAAGTCCCATTTTCCGCCTTTCTGCATATAGAATTCCTGGCCCATAGTAGCCGTGTTGCCTCCAACACCTACCTGTACATTCAGGAAATCTTTATTGGGAATATCTTTTGTATTTACCTGGATCAATCCACCTCCCCATTCACCTGTATATTCAGGAATAAAGGTTTTGTTGATCACTAGTGTTTCGATAACGTTCGCTGGAAAAAGGTCAAAAGAGAATGTTTTGCGGTCTGGCTCCGTACTGGAAAGCTGAATACCATTTAACATTGCCTGGTTGTAACGGTCAGATAAACCTCTTACAACAATGTATTTTCCATCGAACAAACTCACTCCCGAAACTCTTTTCAGAACTTCTCCGGTGTTTCTGTCCGGGCTTCTTTTAATGGCTTCAACCCCGATAACCTGAGAAACTACACCGGCATTCTTTTGTAATCCGATAGTAGAAGCGATGGTTTCTTTTCTGGCGTTTGATCTGATGACAACTCCCTCAATTTCTTTTTCTTTGGTAGTTGGCTTGTCCAACACAATATCAAGATGAGTATTACTGTCATTTTTTACAATAACTTCACTAATCTCTTTTTTGTTGTATCCATTAGAACTTACTGTTATAATGTAATTGGTGCCGGGTGATAAGTTGATAGAGTAGTATCCGGAAATGTCAGTGGTTACTTCCTGATCATTTACTTTTACCTTTACACCTTGTATAGGAGTATTGTCTTTCTCGTCCAATACCCTACCTTCCAGAATCTGACTTTGTGCAAACGCATAGCCAGCAGAAAACAAGGCAAGTAGCACAATGCTCTTGTGGAGTTGTTTTTTCATTATTACTTCTTTTACTTCTTTTTCAAGGGCAAAATAAAGGCTAAGATTTTAAGAAAACTTTAGGAGAATTTTAATTAATTGTGAAGTTTGTGTTAATAGATAAGATCTATTGAAAGGGCGTGAAATTCATTTTTTACCGATGCGTTTTTTGTTTTTATTTTATGAAATATTTAGTATATTTGTTTAATATGTATTTATTAAGTGTTTTTATTGTTGATTTTTTAATTTAAAATTAACAATATGTTTTTTAATAATTAGTTAACATAACATAATAACGAAGACCAATGAAAATAGCTATTTTTGTGGGAATTCTTAAACTAGAAGATGAGCAAAAAAATTCTTTTAATAGACGATGAACTGGACATTTTAGAGATTCTGTCTTACAATTTAGAAAAAGAAGGTTATGATATTTATACCGCTACTAATGGTAACGAAGGTATAGAGAAAGCAAAGGAAATTATCCCCGATCTTATCCTGTTAGATGTAATGATGCCTGAAAAAGATGGTATCGAAACCTGTCAGGAACTTCGTAAAGTGAAAGAACTTCAAAAAACACTTATCGTTTTTCTTTCCGCAAGAAGCGAAGAGTTTTCTCAATTGGCAGGTTTCCAGGCAGGTGCTAATGACTACGTGGTAAAACTGATCAAACCGAAAATCCTTATTTCTAAAGTAAACGCCTTATTACAGCTAACCTCTCAGGTTTCTGATAACGCTAAACTTATTGAAATTGGTGATCTTGTTATTGATAAAGACAATTTCAGAGTTTCCAAAAGCGGGCAGCAATTTCTTTTACCTAAAAAAGAGTTTGATTTACTGTATCTATTGGCTTCCAATACTGAAAAAGTTTTCAAAAGAGAAGAAATTCTGGAGAAAGTTTGGGGGAATGATGTGATTGTAGGAGAAAGAACTATTGATGTTCACATCAGAAGATTAAGAGAAAAATTAGGAATCAATACCATTCAGACTTTAAAAGGTATTGGTTATAAACTGATCGTTTAATCATAAAAAAGTTCTAACTTTACGTTCAATCCTTAAAATTTTGTAAAATTGAAATTTTACAGACTTACCCTTGTTGCCTCTTGTCTACTGACATTGGTGATGCTTTTTTTAGTCATCATTTTTGATTCACTAAAAGATATCTATCAGGAGACCCCTTTATTCAAGACCGGTCTTCTGATCTGTGTAATCCTCATATTTATTATCAACTATGTGGTTCTTGAACTTCTTTTCAACTATTACGGAAAGAAGCAGGTAAGAGGACTTTCCGGTATTCTTCCTCAGGAAATGGTTCAGGATAATGATGAAAATATCACCATTAAAGAACTGGGAGAAAGATTCTCGGATCTCAACCAGCAGAGAGCAACGGAAATTGATATGATGAAGGAAATGGAAAGCTACCGTAAAGAATACATCGGAAACGTTTCCCATGAGCTCAAAACCCCTCTTTTTTCTATTCAGGGATATGTAGAAACCCTTAGAGACGGGGGAGTAGACAATCTTACCATCAGAGACAAATACCTCGAAAGAATAGATAAATCTGTCGAAAGACTTATTGCCATTGTTACCGACCTTGATATGATCAACAGGCTGGAAGCAGGCGAAATCAACCTTACCGTTTCAAAATTTGATGTCAATCTTCTGATAAAGGAAATTTTTGACCTTCTTGACCTTGAGGCCGAGAAAAGAAATACAACATTACAGATTCAGACCCTTCATCCGCAGATTTTTGTTGAAGCTGATAAGCAGAAAATTTCCCAGGTTTTTATTAATTTGATTTCCAATGCAATTCATTACGCTAACAGACAGGAAGCAAAAGTCATTGTAAAAACCAGCATCTTGAAAAATAAAGTTTTGATAGAAGTCATCGATAACGGGATGGGGATAAAATCTGAAATTCTTCCAAGAATCTTTGAAAGATTCTACCGGGTAGAAACAAGCCGAAGCAGAAGAGAAGGCGGTTCCGGATTAGGTTTAGCGATCGTAAAGCACATCCTTGAAGCTCACAACGAAAACATTACAGTGGAGAGTGTTTATCTTGAAGGAACAAAATTCAGTTTTATGCTTGAAAAAAGTAAATAAGTTCGGCAAAATGTAAGAAAAAAAAATATTTTAAAAAATCCTCAAATATTTTTTTGTCACCTCTCATTTATTATATATTTGCAACAGAGATTTATCATAATTATAAAGGCAAAAAAGTAATTTAAGAAACTGATATGGTTTACAAAATCCGCGTAATATTAGATGCGAAAGAGGATATTTTCCGTGATATTGAAGTTAAAGGAAAACAAACATTATGGAACTTACATTTAGGAATTAAAAGTGCATTCAGTCTGCAGGGAGATGAGCTTTCTACTTTTAATCTGTTAGAAGATGACGGAACGATAGTAAAAAGTGTTCCGTTGGAAGATATGAGCGATGATGGTGACGGTGAGATTATGTCAGACGTTTACATTGATGAGGCTTTTGAAAGTGTAGGTGACAAAGCACAGTTCCAGTATGGGCTTTTAGATCTTTGGGAATTCTTCTGTGAGCTTATAGAAGTAATTGATGAGACCAAAGGCGTAAACTACCCAATCACCGTATACAGGTTTGGAAATGTCCCTTTGAAGGCACCAAGCAAGAACGGAAGTGCAGGAGGCAGCAAAAAGAAATCAGCAATGCCTTTGGCAGACGATGAATTCGGGTTCGATGATGATTTCGGAGCTGGAGGAAATTTCTCAGACGAGGATGATGACAATTTCGATGATGAGGAAGAAGAAGACTACAACGATGATGTCTTTGATGATGAGGATGACAACGACGATGAAAGATAATCAATACAATATATAGCCCTGGATTTTAATCCGGGGCTTTTTTTGTCTTTTCAATAAATAACCCATCAGCAGGTTTACCTTTTTACAATTTCCCCTTTTCACCCAAAAAACAATCCTTATTTTTGTTAAAAATAGATTAATGAGAAAATTAATTTTATTAGCCATAATTGGTCTGGGAATTGTTTCCTGTACCACTCAAAAAAATACAAAGAAGATGACAGTATTGCCAAAAGAATGGAAACACACCACCAATATCTACGAAGTAAATATCAGACAATATACTCAGGAAGGAACCTTCAGGGCTTTTGCCAAAGAAATGCCCCGACTGAAATCTATGGGAGTTAAAACCCTTTGGTTTATGCCTATTACGCCCATCGCTCAACTGAAGAAAAAAGGTAGTTTGGGTAGTCCTTATGCAGCCGCAGATTACACCTCTGTCAATCCGGAGTTCGGAACCCTGCAGGATTTTAAAGATATGGTGAATGAAGCACACCGATTAGGTTTTAAAGTCATTATCGACTGGGTTGCCAACCATACCGGCTGGGATCATGTCTGGACCAAAACACATCCCGAATTTTATTTGAAGGATGCGGACGGACAATTTCATATTGCTTCAGGAATGGATGATATCATCGAACTGGATTATAAAAACCAGGAAATGCGTCATGCGATGATCGATGCCATGAAGTTTTGGATACAGGAAACAGATATCGATGGTTTCAGATGCGACCTGGCTTCATGGGTAGAAGTAGATTTCTGGGAACAGGCCCGTCCGGAAGTGGAAAAAGTAAAACCTCTTTTCTGGCTGGGAGAATTTGACGAACTGGAAAGCCCGGAGTATGGAAAAGTTTTTGATGCCAGCTATTCCTGGAAGTGGATGCATAAGTCTGCCGATTATTACAAGAAAAATGAACCTCTTCAGGAGCTTAAGGATTTGCTGGTGCAATATTCCAATATCGGAGATGCTTCTATGAGAGCGTGGTTTACTGCAAATCACGATGAAAATTCATGGAATGGAACAGAATACGAAAAATACGGAGTCATTACAAAACCTATGGCGGTATTCTCTGCAACATGGAACGGAGTACCGTTATTGTATTCAGGGCAGGAGCTTCCCAATATGAAAAGACTTGAGTTTTTCGAAAAAGATGTCATTAAATGGACCAATACGTATCAGGTTGCTGATTTTTATAAAACATTATTAGACTTAAAATCTTCCAACCCAGCTTTAAGAGGCGGAGACCCCAATGTAACGACCTATCTACTCAATACAACAGCCAATGATAAAATTCTGGCTTACGTAAGAAAAAATGGAAAAGATGAAGTATTGGTTGTCCTGAATATGTCAAAAGAATCTGTGAACTTTTCAATAGAAGATGAGCACGTATCAGGAACCTTCAGAAATGTTTTTGATAAAACCAGAAGAGATTTCAACAACGGAAAAGATTTCAGCTTCAAAGTTTCAGACTATGCCGTATTTGAAAAATAAGCAGTAAAACCTTTGAAATTCTGACTGGAACTGTAAAGTCTTAATAACTAGTCTTTAAAGGTACTCAATTC
Source organism: Chryseobacterium sp. Mn2064 (assembly GCF_049319685.1). Lineage (NCBI taxonomy): Bacteria > Pseudomonadati > Bacteroidota > Flavobacteriia > Flavobacteriales > Weeksellaceae > Chryseobacterium > Chryseobacterium sp. Mn2064. The sequence continues at coordinate 1,076,607 of NZ_JBMOUE010000002.1, read as the reverse complement.
CCCTCCGCTGGAGGGGTGTCAAAATTTATGATTTTGACGGGGTGGTTTCTACCATTCATTATAAAACAACGATCATGACAATGAACAAACAGGAGATATTAAATACAATCAATACAAAAATTACAGAAAAGATCCAGTATTTTGAAAATCTGATTGCAGAAACGAGAGCTTCTAATAACGATACCAAAAGCTCCATGGGAGACAAATATGAAACCGGAAGAGAGATGCTTCAGCAGGAGATCAATAATCTTCAGCGGCAGCTTAATGAGACGTTGAACCAACAATCTGTTTTGCAGAAAATCACAGCCGATCCGTCTGAAAAAGTTCAAAACGGAGCATTAGTAAAAACCAATAAAGGAATATTCTATGTTTCTGCTTCATTGGGAGAAATTGTATGGGAAAATCAGAAAATCATGACCGTTTCCGCAGAATCTCCTTTGGTAAAAATGATGTATGGAAAAAAAGCGGGAGAATCTTTTACAATCAATACCGTTCAGCAAAATATAGAAACGATCTGGTAAAATTATTATTAAATCTATACGACAGGTAGCCAGCCGGTTAATAGAAAAATGATATACTACTTATAAAAAGCATTCATGAAAGTGAGTGCTTTTTTTAATGCTTTTTACTAAATTTGGGGCATAAAATTCCTTTCAAAATGCAAAATTACCTGGATCTTTTACAACATATCCTAGACAACGGAACCGATAAAACCGACAGAACCGGTACCGGAACCAGAAGTGTTTTCGGATATCAGCTTAGATATGACCTGTCAAAAGGTTTTCCTTTGGTAACTACTAAAAAGGTGCATTTAAAATCCATTATTTATGAATTGCTGTGGTTTTTGAAAGGAGACACCAATATCAAATATCTAAAGGATAATGGAGTAAGTATTTGGGATGAATGGGCCAACGAACAGGGTGAACTTGGGCCTGTATATGGTGCGCAATGGAGAAGCTGGCAGGGAGCTGACGGTAAAATAGTAGATCAGATTGCCGAAGTGATCGACCAAATCAAAAAGAACCCGGATTCCAGAAGATTGATTGTTTCGGCATGGAACGTTGCTGAAATTCCAAACATGGCACTTGCCCCGTGTCATGCATTATTCCAGTTTTATGTGGCAGATGGTAAACTTTCTCTTCAACTGTATCAGAGAAGTGCTGATGTTTTCCTTGGAGTACCGTTTAATATTGCCAGCTATGCTTTACTATTGATGATGGTAGCCCAGGTTTGTGATCTTGAAGTAGGTGATTATGTTCATAGTTTTGGAGATGTTCATATCTACAACAACCATTTTGAACAGGTAAACAGGCAGCTTTCAAGAGAACCAAGACCACTTCCAACGATGAAGCTGAATCCTGAGATCAAAGATATTTTTGATTTTAACTTTGAAGATTTTACATTGGAAAACTACGATCCGCATCCAGGCATTAAAGCTCCGGTAGCAATTTAACTTCAGAGATATATTGCTGGAATTGTTTTGTAATTACAATATTTCTATTATTTTTGACCCTACCAGAAGATCAATTTCTGTCACAAGTTTTGAAAAAATAATATGAAAGAAAAAATAGGCAATAATTATCTGCTGTTTTTAAATATTCTAGTAGTTGTTTATAGCTTCTACGTTTTTTTGTCTGTTTTTCAGGAGAGAGCAATACTTACAGATGATTTGGCCGGCTTTTATGTATTAGAATCCGTTCCCGCTTCCTATTTCAGTTATCTCTATACTTTTCTCGATTCCCAAATAATGGCTGCCAGACCTGTGTCTGGGATTGTAACAGGGACCTTGACATTTCTTTCAAGGAATAATGACTCCGTTTACTTTCTGGGAATGCTCTTTTTTCCACTTTCACTGATGGCAATATATTGGGTGGGCAGTAAGATTTTGTCAAAAGAATTGGCGGGCCTTATGACTTTGCTGTATTCGTGTTCTCTGATAGGAACAAGCATTCAGTTTTCAACAATTATGCTCAATTCAAATCTGGCGACTATTTTTTTTGCATTAAGCATTTACTATGCCTATATAAGGAAAAGTATATTAATAAGTTCGCTGTTTTTTATCGCTTCTGTTTTCAGTTATGAAATTTTTCTTCCTTTACTGCTTCTTCCCTTGTTTCTTATCAAAGAAAATAAGGACAGAATTATATTTGCTATTCTTACATTAGGAACAATTTTTATTTTCAGAAAGATCATCCAACCCAGTATATTTGTGCACTCTTACCAAAGAGATGAAGTAAGCAAAATATTTGAATATAAAAGAGTCGTTTTTGTGGTAATGTGTGCTGTGAAGATGTTTTTTAGAGATTTTTTTGAAGGAATATATAAAGGAATACTGAACGTGAGAAGAATGAATATCTTCGAAATAGCTTTGTCATTAGCAATTCCATCAGTAGTATATAAAATATTCTCCAATTATGACTTTAAAGGAAAAGAACAGGATTATAAAAAACTAATGATTATTTCCTTCATCTGTATATTAATAGGACTCAGTATCTATTTCTTCTCCTCCTATATTCCAACACTTTTCGGATTTGAAAACCGAAACCTTGGTGCAATAAGACTTTTCTATACTTTATTCATCATTTTTGGCGTGATTTATCTGTCTCTTAAGATGAGTTGGCAAAGCAGAACCATCAGTGTCTTTTTTGCTGGTATTGCCTTTCTTTTCATAATCACCAATATAAGTGTAAAAAGCTCATGGATCTATGCAAGTAAGTTCAATAATGAGATATTCAGTAAGTTGAGTGTAGCGCTCAAAGAAAATAATATTAAAGCCGGAAATGTCTGTGTAGATTATGATGTTTTTAACGAAATAAAAACCAATCCGAACCTTACATTAAGAGAACCTCTTTTCTACAAAAGTTGGGAGAGCCCTATGCTGTGTAAGGTAAACGGTATAGATCCGCAAAAGATTCATGTGTATAATGTGGAAACACAAAAAGACTGTACCATACTATTTCAATATAAAAACGGTAAAATGAACCGCTCAAAATAATCTTTTATTCAAAGATTTGTAATACAAAAACCTGAAACACCCTTTCTTTTAGCAATTGTTTCTGAAATAAGTTTTACATTTGAAAGAAGAACCGTTGTTATTTTAATTTTGAAAATGAATGGAGAAAACGGTCATGAAAAATCAAATCCTTATCACAGAATACATCATGAAATATTTAAAAATAAATATCGAAAACAACATAGACATTGAAGTCTTGAAAAATGCAATTCTTCAGCTGAAAGGTGTGGCTTCTGCAGAAATTGTAGATGATGAAAACCCGGAAAGTGAACTCAAAAAAGCTTTTGCAAAAACAAAAGAACAGCTTAAAAAAGGAGATTATGAAACACTTGTAAATGATATTTTTGATATAATAATAAAGAAATAATTCAAAAAAATAATAAAGTAGACAGATGAAAAAGGCCATTTTATCAATTGCTGTACTGGGAATCTTCTTTTCCGCAAAAGTCACAGCGCAAACCGAAACTTCTGGAAGAGACAAAGTATACAGAGCTACTCATACCAAAGTAACGGAACTGAAGCACACCAAGCTGAAAGTGAATTTTGATTACCAAAAAGAACAGATGAATGGAGAAGAATGGCTTAACGCTTCACCTTATTTTTACCCTACCAACGAACTGACTCTTGACGCAAAAGGAATGCTGATTCATGAAGTGGCTCTTGATAATAACGGGAAAAAATCACCGCTAAAATACGATTATAAAAACGACGTCCTGACAATTACCCTTGATAAAACATATCAGAAAAATCAGGATTATACAGTTTACATCAAATACACCTCTCGCCCGAACGAAGTAAAGCAGGAGGGAAGTATGGCAATTAATGATGCAAAAGGACTTTATTTCATCAATGCACAGGGAACAGATCCTGATCTTCCAACACAGATCTGGACTCAAGGAGAAACAGAATCTTCTTCCGCATGGTTCCCAACTATTGATAAACCCAATCAGAAAACAACCCAGGAAATCTACATGACCGTTCCTGATAAATACGTTACTCTTTCAAACGGAGTTTTAAAAGAATCTCAAAAAGAATCAAAAGGCCTGAGAACAGACCACTGGGTGATGGATAAAAGACATTCTACTTACCTTTTCTTCATGGGAGTAGGAGAATATGCGATCGTAAAAGACAAATGGAAGAATATTCCGGTTGACTATTACGTAGAAAAAGAATACGAACCTTACGCTAAACAGATCTACGGAAATACCCCGGAAATGATTGATTTTTTCTCGAAGAAAATGAATTATGATTATCCTTGGGTGAAATATGCGCAGATTTCAGGGAGAAATTATGTGAGTGGGGCAATGGAAAACACTACGGCAACGCTTCATGGAAGTGATGTTCTTCAAAAACCGGGACAGCTTATTGATGAGAATAAATGGGAAGATACCATTGCTCACGAGCTATTCCATCATTGGTTTGGAGACTTGGTGACAGCAGAAAGCTGGAGTAATCTTACCGTGAATGAATCTTTTGCCAATTATTCAGAATACCTTTGGAATGAACATAAGTATGGAAAAGATCAGGCAGACTATCATTTGATGACTGATGTTAATATGTATATTCATAATCCAGGGGATTTTAAGAAAAACCTGGTAAGATTCAACTATGATTCCCGTGAAGATGTTTTTGATCTTGTAACCTATCAGAAAGGAGGAGGAATTTTGAACATGCTGAGAAACTATCTTGGTGATGATGCCTTCTTTGCAGGAATGAATGATTACCTGAAAACCTATGAATATCAAAACGCAGAAGCGCACCAATTAAGGTTATCCTTTGAAAAAGTTTCAGGGAAAGACCTGAACTGGTTCTTCAATCAATGGTATTTTGGAAGTGGAAACCCGAAAATCAATTACACTTCTACTTTTGAACCTGTGAAAAAGCAGGTTTCTGTAACGATCAATCAAACGCAGGATCAGCCTTTCGAATTTCCTTTGGCTATTGATGTATACGATAACGGAAAACCAAAAAGGTATAATGTTTGGGTAAATGCAGAAGCTAAAAATACATTCAGTTTTGATGTTTCAAAAACACCGGATTTATTGAATATCAATGCAGACGGCGTTTTAGTAGCTGAAATTACAGAAACAAAGACTCCTGAACAGAACTTATTGCAATTTACCAATTCCAAAGAATTTAAAAGCAGATATACGGCTCTAAACGGAATAAAAGATCAGATTGGAAAAAGTCCTGTAGCAGTAAAATTGCTAGCAGCAGCACTGAAAGATCCTTTCTTTAGAGTAAGAATGAAAGCTTTGGGAATGATAGACCTTACCAATGCTGAACAAATGAAAACCTTGGGCGGTGAAGTAGAAAAACTGGCAACAAATGATCCGAAAACCTTAGTTCAGGCTTCAGCAATTGCTGCTTTGGCTAAAACGAAAGACAAAAAATATCTTCCAATCTTTGAAAAAGGAGTAAATGCTGTTTCGAATGCCGTAAAAGCTAATTCTGTAAGTGCTCTTCTTACAATTGATCCTTCAAAAGCAAGTGCTCTGGCGGATAAAATTGATCTTGATGGTGCCTCAGACGAACTTCGCGCGCAAATGCTTCCAATTATTGTGAAGAATAAAGTGACTTCTCAGATGACAAATATTACGCCACTGGCTGCTTTCTATCCGTTCATCAAATTCCAGAATCCGGAATTAGGGAAAGTTGCAGAAGATGGTTTCAACTGGATCATGAGTTCAGATAACCTGAAGGCTACGGAAAGCATTACAAAAATAGCAGGATATGCAAAAAATGAAATGGCTAATAATCCTCAGGCTAAAATGATGATGCTACAGATTCTCAAAGATGGTTTAAGTAAGAAAATGGAACTACTGAGACAGAATCCTCAAAGTGCAGCAAGTATCAATAAACAAATTGATGTACTAAATAAAGCTATTGAAAATTATAAATAAAGGAAACCCGGCCAATTGGCCGGGTTTTTTATGACTGAAAATGAAATACTCATCAAAAAGCTTCAACGAATCAACGAAGTTGAGTCTATTCTTTGCTCTCTTACAATCAGTCGTTCCAAAAATTAAAACTTTGCGACAGAATAACGGTATATAAGTATATCGAGTTTTATGATTTCCTGCCAGATAATTCCTTTCATGAACTATAAACTGTTGGTGTTTTGTAAGTGATATGGGCTTTACAATTGGTTTTTAATAATATGATAAAAATTACTATTTTTTATCACTGTTTTTTGCATTATCTTTCATAAATTCGTTTAAAATTTAGAAAATTATGAGTTTTGGAATTGAAGCGGCAAGCTATTATGTGCCTTCTTTATACTTGGAGATTAAGGATTTAGCAGAAAAAAGAGGAATAGAACCGGCAAAGCTGGAAAAAGGATTAGGGTTACATAAAATGGGGCTTTCGGATGTTCATGAAGACGCCGCTACATTTGCAGCAGAAGCATTGTTGAGACTTATAAAAGATTATAATATCAATCCAAAAGAAATTGCAAGAGTTTACCTGGGAACCGAAAGTGCTGTAGATGCAGCAAAACCTACTGCTTCTTATGCCGTACAGATGGTAGAAAAAGTGTTGGAGGGGGAATTTGGAGCGAGAAGCTTTAAAAACTGTGATGTTCTGGATATGACTTTTGCATGTGTAGGCGGAGTGGATGCTCTTCATAATGCCTTAGATTTTGTAAGGGTAAACCCAGATAAAAAAGCTGTTGTGATTGCCAGCGATTATGCAAAATATGAATTGGCTTCTTCAGGAGAATATACTCAGGGAGGTGGAGCTGTTGCTTTATTGATCTCTTCAAAACCTGATCTTCTTGAAATTGAAAATAACTGGGGAGTAGCTTCGGAAAGTGTTTTCGATTTTTTCAAACCAAGAAGACAATATAAAAAAGTAGACCTGAAGGATGTTCCAGAAGCTTATCCGGACAGAATTGAAATCTTTACAGATGAGCCTGTTTTTGACGGACAGTATTCCAATCAATGTTATCAGGATAGAATCAGAGAGGCATATCATCATTATAAAGAGGTCATTGCGCAGGATAAACCTTATGAAAACTGGAAATATATCATCTTCCACCTTCCGTATGCTTTCCATGGAAAAAGAGTGTTTACTGAAATATACAGCCTTGAAAACGGACTGCCATATGAAACCCAGGAAGAACAAAAAGCAGTCGCAAAATCTGAAAATTATCTGAAGCTGATCAATGATAAGATAGAAAAGACTCAAAGAGCTTCTTCTGAAATAGGAAATATGTATACTGCTTCTATTTTTATGGCACTTCTTTCCGGGCTTCAGACTTCTTTGAACGAAAATGAAGAGCTTACCGGAAAAGAAATTGGGTTTGTAGGATATGGAAGCGGATCGAAATCTAAAGTTTTTGCTGGAAAGGTTTCTGAAAACTGGAAAAAAGTTGTTGAAAAGTGGAATTTGTTTGAAAATATTAATCACCGTACCGCTATCGATTTTGAAACCTATGAAAAACTTCATAGAAAACAACTTGAAGAATCTGTAAACAAAAACTATAAAGGTTTCGGGCTTATCTCAATTGAGACGGATAATCCTGTTTTGATAGGAGCAAGATATTATAGTTATCAGAACTAGTAATATTTTATTCTATGATTATAAAAAGCATTCCAGATTTTGGGATGCTTTTTTTGTTGATTTTTAATCTTTGTGGTATAAAATATTATCATGTTGACTTTTATGTATTTTTAATTTAAAATCAAATTTTAGATAATTTTTTTCTGTTTTGATCTGCTAATACTTTATTGTAAGGAAGGTTTACTGTTTTTTATCATGTCATTCTTAGCAGTATTTGAGAGAAAAAACACAATTAATTCATCATTTTTTTCTTAAAATAAGCATGTATTTTGCGTATAATTTTCACGTAAACATCTTGTTTTAGTTTATATTTTTTACTTCATGACACCAAATGGTGTATTTTAATTTTAATTTTAATATTTGTTAAAATTCTCATAATATTTGAAATGCTTTATTTTTTTTTAAAGTTTTAAAAATTATCGAAGATTTTCTATAAAAATTATCGGGTATTGATGAGAATATCCTTTTCTGATGCGCTTCTTTTAGCTTTTGGGGGATTGATGTTTTTGATATTTATTAACATATTTGTCAATTCAATATATTAAAATTTGTTAATATGAATGTGAAACTGCGTGTTTTAACAGCTGGAGTCTTGTTTTTTACAGGACAGGCTGTATTTGCTCAAGAAAAGGACTCTAAGAACGGTAAGGACAAGGAGACTAAAATTGAGGAAGTAGTTGTTTTAGGATATAGTAAAACAGCTACAAAAGCTAAAACTACAACTTCTTCCGTAACAGTAGGTTCGGAAACGCTGGAAAACAGACCGAATATTTCGGTGCTGAACTCAATTCAGGGAACCGCTCCGGGTATTGTAGTGAATTCCGCTTCTGGTTCTCCAGGTTCAGGAAAGTTCAATATCTTAATTAGAGGTATGAGCTCTCTGAACGGTTCTACAGATCCTTTATACGTAATAGATGGAGTAATTACTTCGGGTTCTCAGTTTAGAAACCTGAACACTTATGATATTGATACTTTCAGTATCCTAAAAGATGCTCAGGCAACAGCTATCTACGGTAACAGAGCTGCAAACGGAGTTGTTGTAATTACAACAAAAGGAGGGAAGTTTAATTCCGGATTAAAGGTTTCTTATGACGCATTAACGTCTTTCAGTAAGATGCCTACGGGTGATTACAATATGTCAAACGGACAACAGTTGCTACAACTTCAAAAGAGTTTAGGAACTGGTAAAGGTGGAACTTTAACACAACAGGAAATTGATAATTGGGGAATCAATACAGACTGGAACAAACAGTTTACTCGTATTGGTATCTCTCAGCAACATAACTTAGCGATCACCGGAGGTGGAGAAAATATTAATAATTTCTTCTCTTTGGGTTATTTGGATAGTGAAGGAACTGTAAGATCTACCGATTTTAAGAGATTTACATTAAGAAATAATCTTAATGGTAAATCTAAAAACGGAAAGTTAACTTTTGGTTCTATCATTGGTTTAGGATACTCTAAAAGAAATCAGTTAGATGATGAGACGAATAGTGGAATTTCTAACAACACTCTTCAGAATCCATTATTTGGTGGAGTACTTTCAAGACCTTATATCGCACCTTCTCCATATGCAAACGGACAAGAGCTATTTAACGCTATTGGTACAGATGCTGCTAATAACAGACAATGGATTCTTCAGGATAACATTAATGGAGGAATTAGAAACAGATTTACTGAATTAAGTATTTCTGCTAATGCCAACGTAAACTATAAGATTACAGATTACCTAAGCGTTGGAAATAGAACAGGTATTGAATATAAAGAATATCAGAGAATTTTTGCAAGATCACCACTAGGATATCTTTCTTTAAGTGTGGCTAATGGGGATGGATCTAAGTATGGAGGAAACGAAGATTTTACAACAACACAAGATCTAACTTTCAACTCTATTACCAATATTTCATTCAATAAATCTTTCGGTGATCATACGATTTCTGCTGCAGCTTATATGGATTATATCAAAGCTCACGTAAGTTCAACTTTCCAGAGACAGAATGGTCTGAATCCATTACAGTGGGAATTTGGTGGAGGAACAGGATATATTCCATTCAACCCTGATACTCCAAATATCTACAGACCATCAGTATCTGCGTCAAAAATTACTGCAGGTACATTGGCTTATTTCGGAACATTAGACTATGATTATAAAGATAAGTATGGAATAAGTGGAGTTGTAAGAAGAGATGGATCTTATCGTTTCCTTCCTACAAACAGATGGGAAACTTTCTGGTCCGTAGCTGCAAGATGGAATATCGACAAAGAAAACTTTATGGCAAATTCTGGTTTCAGATTGCTTAAGTTAAGAGCTTCCATTGGTACTACAGGTAACCAGAACTTAGGAATTGCTGCCGATAATCAAAACCCGTTAGCTTTACTTCCAAATAATTTCCTTGATCTTTACAATGGTTTCTCAGGGTATCAAAATATGTTGGGATATAACTTTGTTAACCTATCCAACCCTTTCTTAAAGTGGGAGCAAGTTAAACAAAGCAATATTGGTTTAGATTATAACTACAAAGGATTGATTGAAGGTAGTGTTGATTATTACCAGAAAAGAACAACCAGAATGTTTAACGATCTTCAAAAATCTTCATCTACGGGTGTTTACTCAATCAGAGGAAACGACGGAGTTCTTGATAATAAAGGGATTGAAGGGTTAATCAGATACAACGCGATCAAAACTGAAAATACAAAACTATCTATTTTCGCAAACGCAGCATATAATTCTAATAAAATTGTATCAATGGGTAGCGAAAACTTAGCGGGTGATGTAGTGAATGCTATTGGTGGTCCTGCAGGACAGTATCAATTGTATCCATATATTGGGGTGAATCCAGATAACGGAAACCTACAGTTCTTGGATAAAAACGGAAACGTTACTGAAGCTCCAACTTCTGCAGATAGAAGATTAACTGGAAAATCAAGATTTGCGAAATTTACAGGAGGGTTTGGATTCAATTTCCAACATAAAGGTTGGTTCCTAGATACATTATTCTCTTTCCAACAGGGAGGATGGATCTATGATAACCTTGAATCTTGGGTGTTTGATCCAAATGCAGTTTCTACAAGAAACCTTTCTGCTGATCTGTTAAACGCATGGACTCCTCAAAATAGAGATACTGATGTGCCTTCACTGACTGCTAAAAACCTAACTTTAGGTTCTTCAGACAGATTCTTGCACAGATCAGACTTTATCAGACTTAAAAATATTTCTATTGGATATAATTTTAGCAAAAATCAATTAGGTAAACTACCGGTAAAAGGTATTAAAGTATTTGTTCAGGCAGAGAATCTTTATACTTGGACGAAATGGAAAGGATTTGATCCGGAGCCAATTACTTCGTATTCACTAAATGTGTACCCTAACCCAAAAACCGTATCGGTAGGTTTAAATGTTGATTTTTAATAGAGAAAAATTATGAAAAGAATTATAAATACAATATTAGTTGTAGCAACTTTATCATCTGCAGCTTTCACATTAAACAGCTGCCAGGATGCACTTGATATCAAGCAGGCAGGTGAATTACAGGAACAGGATCTATATACAAGTGTTTCCAATTTAGGAGAAGTACTTAATGGATCTGTTTATGCTCAGCTTGACCCAATGGATGAGATTTACTTTACAGCTGTGTTTACAGATGAGGTAAAGCCAGGTTCAGGTAGTGGAGGACAGGAATATTCATTACACAGATTTTTTCTTGATGCTGCAAGCCCTGTTATCACGGGAGGGACTGTAGGTACGGCTGCAAGTGACGGAATTTGGTTGAATAACTATAGAGTTATCAACAGAGTTAACAGATTACTTGAAGGAGCAAAGAAAATTACTCCTGTGACTACTAAGGAGAAAGATGACTATAATAAGATTTTAGCACAAGCAAGAGCAATCAGAGCATACTGCTATGTACAGCTGGAAGCTTATTTCTCTAGCGATATGAAGAATCCTAACGCTTTGGGAGTAATGCTTGTGAAAGATGTTCCTTCAACAGAAGCACAATTACCAAGAGTTAAAAATCAGGATATATATGATTTTATCAATGCTGATTTGGATTATGCTAGAAGTATCTTAACGTATTCTACAGTAGCTGATCAGGGAGCAAGATATTTTGCGGATAAAAGTTTTGTAAATGCTTTGACTGCTCGTTTTAATTTGTATAGAGGAAATATGCCTTTAGCAAAACAGTATTCTCAGGACGTTATCTCAAATTCAGGACTGAGTCTTACTGTAGCAACACCTAGTTCTATTTTAATTGATCCTGCTGATCCTACAAAATTTCAGCCTATAGGTAATACAGCTTGGAATACGGCATTTTATGGCGTTGCATCTTCTTTCAACCCATACAGAAACCTTTGGAATGATTCTGCAAAAGGAGAAATTCTTTTCTCTCTAAATAGACTTCCGTTGGGAGCAGGAGGAAGTATCGGTTCAAAATGGAATACAAACCAGTCTACGCTTAATGGTTCTCCAATGTGGTTCTGGGGAAGAAACCTGTATAACTTATTCCAGAATATTCCGGGAGATATCAGAAAGTATGCTTATGTAGATCCAACTTCAAAGCCTAATCCTAATTATGCTACTGTAACAGGAGGAACTACAAGAAATGATGGTTTGGTAATCGATAAATATCCTGGTAAAACGAGTACAGCTACCAGAAATGATGTTAAAGTTTTCAGACTGTCTGAAATGTATTTTATTTTAGCGGAAGCTGAAGCATCAGCTGGAAATCTTTCTACAGCTCAGAATCTGATTCAGCAAGTAAGAGTAGCAAGAAATTATGATGGAAAAGCGGTAACTCCTACTTATTCTACAGCTCAATCAGCATATGCTGATATTTTGAAAGAGCGTAGAGTAGAATTAGCTCTTGAAGGACATCGTTTTCTTGACTTAAAGAGATTAGCTGCTTCTGCAAATGTATCAATGGACAGAAATGTTACCGATGATATTATTGCTGTTGAAAATCTTAAGAATGGGGACTATAGATATACTTTACCTATTCCTATTAAAGAAATGTCGGCAAACCCGAATATGACACAAAATGACGGATACTAATCCTGATTAATTAAATAACCCCTGAAGTTTTGCTTCAGGGGCTTTTTTTCTATTATAATAAATTTTGACTTATTCAAAATATCCTATTCCGTTTTGATAACTTTTAGGGGTTACCCCTACCAATTGCTTAAACACTCGGGTAAAATAATTCGTATCCGAAAATCCTGTCTGGTAAGCAGTTTCTTTAATGCTATTCTGCCCTGCAAGCAGTTCTTTAGCTTTATTAATTCTCTCCTGAAGAATAAAATCATTCGGAGAGGTCCCAAACTCGTCCTTAAACATTTTAAAGAAGTTAGATTTACTTACATAAGCCAACTTGGCAATACTGTCTATAGAAAGTTTCTGGTGCAAATTCCTTCTTATATAATCTACTACAAATCCTATTCTTGATCTGTTTTTTACAATATTTTTTTCCACCATACTCCTTGCCTGCGTCTGCATGAGTCTGATGAGAAGCTCCTTTAATGCAAAATCGGCCATAATATCTTTCTGAGAATTATCATCCATTGCAATTCTCATAATATTATTGGTGGCGGATGCTAACGCTTTATTGTTAAAAAGAAAATATTCATCCAGTTGGATATTCCATTGTGAGGCATCATCTACTTTGGGGAGATGATAGTTTAAATAATTGAGAGAATCTTCTATAAAATCAGGATTTAAGCTTAAAGAAATGCATTGTGTGGGGGTTTCGTCTGCATCAGGAAAATCGATAACCATGGTTTCCCCTGGTGCCACCAAAATACTTTCCCCTGGAAAATAATCGAAATAGCTGGTTTTATTATCCAGTTTCATGTGTTTTTTTCCACGAAGCATGGCTGTAAATGCAATATTTTCAAAATGAAGCTTAACGTCAAAAGCGGCTTTGTGTGTTTCATAAATGCTAAATTCACAGTTGTTTAGAGTGAATTTTGTCTGGTTTTCAACAAGACTCAATAGCTGGTTTTCCTTTCGTAATTCCGGAGTATTTAATAAAATATGACTATTGTTATTCATTTCTAAAATTTTTAAAGAAACACGTTACTCAAATATAGAAAATTTGGCTCTACGTTGCTGTTAAGAAAATTATAAAATTAACGATGTGTACTATTTTCCACCTTTTTTATACGATTGTGCTATTGTTTTTTTGGGTGTACCTGTAATTTGGCATTATCGAAAAAATTAAAACAATACTAATATGAGCACTCTTACAGAACCTAGATCAGCAACTCTATTACAGCGCCCGGAGTTCAAAAGCAAATATGATAATTATATTGACGGAAAATTTACACCCCCCGTTAAAGGACAGTATTTTGATGTTGTTTCTCCCGTAGACGGAAAAATATTTACACAGGTGGCCCACTCCTCCAAAGAAGATTTGGAACTGGCCGTAAATGCTGCCGAAAAAGCTTTTCAGACCTGGAAAAATACATCTTCCACAGAAAGAAGCATCATTCTGAATAAAATTGCAGACAGAATAGAGCAGAACCTGGAATATTTGGCTACCGTAGAAACAATAGATAACGGTAAGGCTGTAAGAGAAACCTTGGCTGCAGATATGCCTTTAGCCATAGATCATTTCAGATATTTCGCATCTGTGATTCGTGCAGAAGAAGGTTCCCATAACGAACTGGATAAAGACACCGTGTCTCTTATCGTACACGAACCTCTGGGAGTTATTGCACAGATTATCCCTTGGAATTTCCCTATTCTTATGGCTGTATGGAAATTGGCACCCGCATTGGCAGCAGGAAATTGTGTAGTTTTAAAACCTGCAGAAAGTACACCAGTTTCTATTATGATAATGATGGAACTCATTGGAGATCTATTACCAGCCGGAGTTGTGAATATTGTCAATGGTTTTGGCGCAGAACTAGGGCGACCTTTAGTAACCAATCCTAAAGTAGCAAAAGCAGCTTTTACAGGTTCCACAGCTACAGGACGTCTTGTGATGCAGTACGCCACAGAAAATATTATTCCGGTAACATTGGAATTGGGAGGGAAATCACCAAACGTTTTCTTCAGTTCAGTAATGGCTGCAGATGACGAATTTTTAGATAAAGCCATTGAAGGAGCTGTTCTTTTTGCCCTTAATCAGGGAGAGATCTGTACCTGTCCTTCAAGATTGCTGGTTCAGGAAGATATTGCAGATGCGTTCATCGAAAAAGTGATAGAAAGAGTAAAAGCTATTAAAGTGGGAAATCCATTAGACAAAACAGTCATGATGGGAGCGCAGGCTTCACAGATTCAGAAGGATAAAATTCTTTCCTATATTCAACTAGGAAAAGAAGAAGGAGCTGAAGTATTGGTGGGAGGAGATGTCAACAATCTTGGAGAAGATCTTGACGAAGGATTCTATATTCAGCCTACTATTTTCAAGGGAAATAATAGAATGAGAATATTTCAGGAAGAGATTTTCGGCCCTGTACTGGCTTTCACCACCTTTAAAGATGAGGAAGAAGCGATCAAAATTGCGAACGATACCATCTATGGACTTGGAGCAGGAGTATGGACGAGAGATGCTCATCAGCTGTATAATGTTCCACGTCAGATCGAAGCAGGAAGAGTTTGGGTAAACCAGTACCATTCCTATCCGGCAGGAGCTCCATTTGGCGGATACAAGCAGTCAGGAATCGGAAGAGAAAACCATAAAATGATGCTGGACCACTACCGTCAGACCAAAAACATGTTGATATCCTACAACAAAAACAAATTAGGATTCTTTTAATTATTAATTTTAGGACGTGCCCGCTTGCCTTGGTTTTTTCCAGGGCAAATCGGTCGGGCTATCCAGGGCTGCACTTCGTTTCGGTGCTTCATTACATTGCGCACCGGCTCGTTCCTCGCCGCCCTTCCTATCCCTCACGCAAAGGAATATCGGGTTTCGGATTCTTTGCTTCTAAACAACACTAATTACCAATCTTTAAATGGTCAATCTGTAAATAAATAAACAGATGGGCTGTAAAACCCAACTCAAAAACGAAAATATGATTCCAAAAACAATGAAAGCGGCGGTAGTCCAAGGCTATGGCCAACCCCTGAAAATAGAAGAAGTTCCAGTAAGAGAACCCGGAAGATATGAAGTCCTTGTAAAAGTGATTGCCTGTGGTGTTTGCCATACAGACCTTCACGCAGTGGATGGCGACTGGCCGGCGAAACCGAAGATGCCGCTTATTCCGGGACATGAAGGAGTAGGAATTGTGGTAGCTTGCGGACCAGAAGCTTTTGTGAAAGAAGGAGATGCAGTAGGTGTTCCATGGTTGTACAGTGCCTGCGGATGCTGTGATTACTGTATTACAGGATGGGAAACCCTTTGTGAAGCTCAGAAGAATGGCGGATATAGTGTAGATGGTGGTTTTGCAGAATACGTAATTGCAGATTCCAGATATGTGGGACATTTAAAGTCTGACGTTAACTTTTTAGAGATTGCTCCCATTCTATGTGCCGGAGTTACCGTTTATAAAGGATTAAAAGAAACCGAAACAAAACCGGGAGAATGGGTGGCCATTTCAGGGATTGGTGGATTGGGACACGTAGCCGTTCAGTATGCTAAAGCGATGGGAATGCATGTGGCAGCAATTGACGTAGCGGATGATAAACTTGATCTGGCTAAGAAATTAGGAGCAGATCTCGTAGTAAATGCTAAAAATACCGACCCTGGAGAATACTTACATAAAGAAGTTGGAGGAATGCATGGTGCGCTTATTACGGCCGTTTCACCTATTGCTTTCAAACAGGGAATAGATGTACTGAGAAGAAAGGGAACTATTGCTCTTAACGGGCTTCCTCCAGGTTCATTCGAACTGCCGATCTTTGAAACTGTTTTAAAGAGAATTACGGTAAGAGGATCTATCGTAGGAACCAGAAAAGATATGCAGGAAGCACTAGACTTTGCTAATGAAGGACTTGTAAAGGCTACTGTAACCGCAGCAAAACTGGAAGACATTAATGATGTTTTCGATAAAATGAAAAAAGGACAAATTGACGGCAGAATCGTTTTGGATATTGCCGGATCAAACTAAATTAAGGATGTATTGCTGATCCCGGTTAAAATTTATTTTACCGGGATCTTTTTATCTTTATCATCTTAAAAATAATAATATGAACGCTACAATATCAAGACTCTCTGCGACAGAAAAAGCCCTTGAAGTGATTCAGGAGCTTGAAGATAAATATGGCCCGCTTATGTTTTATCAGGCTGGAGGATGCTGCGAAGGCACCCAGCCACAATGTTTTGAAAAAGGCGGTTTTTTCCCTCGAATGAATGATGCCATGATTGGAACAATCAACGGACATGAGTTTTGGATAGACCGCGACCTTTTTGAATACTGGAAATACTCACATTTTCTGCTGGATGTTACCGATGGATTTGGTCCGGGAGGTTTCTCACTGGAAACTCCTTTAGGAAAGACTTTTAAAGTTCATTACAGATTGTTTACGCCAGAAGAATATGAAAACCTGGAACCTGTAAAGCGGAGCGAATAACATACGTATTTATGGCTTTTGGGCAATATAAATTAATTCCCTTTCAAATTCATATCTTCCTCTTGAAATTCCTCTTTTTAAAATAAAATATTGGGAGACAGCCACGGCTGAAGCTACTATTGCCACTATAATATTGTCCTTATTATCTTGTAAACTGGCAAAGGCTATTACTGAACAAAAACATAGGATAGCTACCCAGTTAAAGATCTGAAGCCCAGAAGGGAAAAACTCTACCGCAACCAGTGATTTCCCGCTTTTATCAGAAATCGTTCCATGGAACACAGGGTTTGATCTGTTCATATCAAATATTCTCGATCTTCTTTTAATGGTAAAACTGTTGTCTTCAACCATTCCACGATATTCAAACCGTGAAGGAATTGCAGCATCTTTTTCGAATGATATAAATGTTTTGTTGGTTTTATAGGTTATTTTCAAGAGCCTTTGTCTAAGCTCATGGATATCGATATTCAGTTCAATATTGAGTTTTTTATACAAACCAATGCTTTTGAAAAATGAGTTCATGGTTAAAAGGAATAGGTAAACTTCAATCAGACTTTCACAAACCGGTTCACAAACATGGCGGCGACAATATCACCTACGGCATTTAAAACTGTTGCCAAAGGGTCTACCAACGTTCCAATGATCATCACAGCAGGAATGGCTTCCTGTGGTAATTTGTAAACAGAGATCATCAGCATTTCACCAATATATCCTCCGTTGGGAATTCCCCCAGCCACAATGCTCACAAATACAGTAATTCCAAGTGCTAAAAGTAGGTTGGCAGGATCAAAAAAATCTCTTCCGATAATTAAAAAGGCAACATAGATTTTAATAATTGATGACATAGAAGAACCGTTTTTATGCAAAGTCGTTCCAATAGGAATTACCAGATTGGCAATAGAATTCGGAATCCCGATTTTGGAGGCAGCCTGTAAGTTGGCAGGCATTGTTGCAAAACTGCTACACGTGCTTATCGCGGTAAGAGTCGGATAAATCGCATTGGTCCAAAAACTTTTAACGCCTTTCTGCCCATTGGCCATAAAAGCATAAATAGAAAAGAAAACCAAAAAGTAAACAACTCCGGCAACATAATACAATCCTAAAGGTTTTGCGTAAAACCCAAAAAGCTGAGGCCCGAGAGTAGATACCTGATAAGCAAAGTAAGCGCCTAAACCAATGGGAGCCAGTTTCATGACCAATAAAAGAAGTTCTTTCATTACTTCATATCCGGAAGCAATAAAAATCCTGAATGGTTGCCCTTTTTCTCCTGTTTTTCTAGCCGCAAATCCTGTAAGAAAAGCAAATACCAATAATGCCAGCATATTTCTTCGGGAGAAGAGCTCTGTAAATTCTCCTACAGTGAAGAAACTTACAATTCTGTTGCCCCAGGTTTCATTATCTGCTGCTTCGTTGATGATTTCCGAGCTTCCAGAAATTCCTGAGACAGGAAAAAGATAAACCGCACAAATGGTAAAAATTGCAGCCGTTAGAATAAAGAATAAAAAGGTAAGTGCCATCACAAGAATAATTCTTCCAAACTTCGATTGTTGTTCCAAAGAGGCAATAGAGTTGGACACTGCAAAAAATACAAGAGGTACTACACTTACAAAAAGAAGATTGAGGAAAATATCCCCCAATGGTTTAATATACTCTACAATGCCCGGAGCTACAATTCCTATGATGCTTCCAGCGGTAATTCCCAGAAGCAAAAATATAATTCCGGAATAGTTTTTCAATACCTCTTTCATGGGGTTATTTTTATCAAAGATAGGTTTATTTTTAACACTTCATTATGCAATTTTCACACCTAAATTTCATAAATTTGGGTAAACATCGTTTCTATGGCTTATATAGATTACTATAAAATTTTAGGCGTAGATAAAAGCGCAACACAGGATGAGATTAAAAAGGCCTATCGAAAACTGGCCAGAAAACATCATCCTGATCTTAATCCTGACGATAAAGAGTCAGAGAAAAAATTCAAAGAGCTGAACGAAGCCAATGAAGTGCTCAGCAATCCGGAAAATCGCTCTAAATACGATAAATATGGGGAAAACTGGAAGCATGGTGAAGAGTATGAAAAAGCGCAGCAACAGCAAAGACAATATCAACAGCAGCAACAATATTCCAACGGAGGATTCTCCGGTGCAGATTTTGGGGAAGGAGAAGATTTCTCAGATTTCTTCCAAAGTATGTTTGGTGGTGCCGGAGGAGGTTTTGGCAAAAGTTCTAGGGGACGGGCTTCTGGAAAATTCAAAGGACAGGATGTACAGGCGGAACTGAGTTTAAATTTAAGAGACGCTGCAAAAACACATCCTCAGACATTTGAAATCAATGGAAAAAAAGTAAGAATTACAATTCCAGCAGGTGTTTATGACGGACAGCAGATTAAGCTGAAAGGCCATGGAAATCCAGGAGTCAACGGAGGACCTAGCGGAGATCTGTATATTACCTTCAATATTCCTGCGGATCCGGATTTTGAAAGAATAGGAGATGATCTTAAAACTAAAGTGATCATTGATCTTTACACAGCTATTTTAGGAGGCGAGGTAAAAGTCAATACTTTAGAAGGAAGTGTACATCTTAAAGTAAAACCGGAAACCCAAACCGGAATGACCGTAAGGCTTAAAGGAAAAGGATTTCCCGTTTATAAAAAAGAAGGTGAACACGGAGACCTTTTTGTGACGTATGAAGTGAAACTGCCGACCAATCTTACAGAAAAGCAGAAAGAACTTTTTGAACAATTAAAAAATTCCTAAGCGATGAGTGAAAGAATATCACGGGAAGAACTCGTAAAAATTTATAATATAGAGATCACTTTTTTTGATGAGCTGGTAGACTATGGTTTGCTTCATATACAGATTGAAAATGATATTCATTATCTGATGTACGAGGACTTGCCTGATCTGGAAAAATTTGCCAATTGGCATTATGACCTGGAGGTTAACCTTCCCGGCTTGGAAGTCATTCACAATATGCTGAAAAAACTGGATGCCCTGAATAAAAGAAACCGGGAATTAATGAATAAACTTTCTGCCATAAGTGATCAATATGAAGATATTTAGTTTAGTTTTGTAGCTTTTTAAAGCCACCCCTATTATGAGTGAGGAAAAAGTGATTACCCTGAAAACAGACAGAAAGATTTTTGAAGATATTTATTTTAGTGGAAACCAAGGCAGTCTGCTTTTTTCACCTACAACCAAAAGTAAAACCATTACAACTATTGTAGCCGTTGTCATTTTAGGAATTGCTTTTCTATTGAAAGACATCTTGAGTAAGGATAGTGTAGGGGTACTGTATTTTCTGAGTTTTATATTTTTGCTTTGTGCGGTATTTCTATCGGTAAGCATCAATAAAGTTTCCAGATGGAAAAAACAGGTCAACCATTATCTGAATAAGCTAGAAAATTGTAAGATATATGAGATCAGATTTGATCAGAACTTTTTTACAGTAAATATTGACGGAGAAAAAGAAACCAGCGAGTGGAAAGATTTCGAATACTTTGACAGCTCCGCTGAATTTATTTCTCTTGAAGGAAAATATAATTATATGTTTCCCAAAAAATCAATGAGTGAAAAAGAATATAATCTTCTGAAAAAAATCGCTAAAGAAAATATTAAACAATAAAAAAACGGAGCAAAAATAGTTTGCTCCGTTTTTTTATGATTGTGAAAATTCATTAATCGCCTTTATAAGCGCTTTGAACATTCTTGTATTAAGCTTCTTTATTTTCTTCCAGCCAGCCCATTTCCTTCATCCACTCATCATTGTAGATTTTTCCTACATATCTTGAGCCGTGATCGTGAAGTAAAACAACAATAACATCGTCTTTCGTGAACTGATCTTTCATCTGTATCAATGAAGCGATAGCACTTCCTGCAGAATATCCACAGAAAATTCCTTCTTCTTTTGCCAGTTTTCTTGCATAGATGGCACCATCCTTATCGGTAACTTTTTCAAAATGATCAATTACTGACATATCGTAGTTTTCAGGAATGATATCTTCACCAATTCCTTCTGTAATGTAAGTATAAGCATGGTCATAGTGAAGTTCCCCAGTTTCATGGAATTCTTTAAGGATAGACCCATAAGTATCTACACCAATTACTTTGATGTTCGGATTTTTTTCCTTGAAGAATGTTCCACATCCTGTAATTGTACCTCCTGTTCCTGCACCTACAACAAAGTGGGTAAGGTTTCCTTCAGTCTGTTCCCAGATCTCAGGAGCAGTAGACTCGTAATGAGCCGCTCTGTTGGATAAATTGTCGTACTGGTTTACATACCAACCGTTTTCTGTTTCTTTAGCCAGTCTTTTAGAAACTGAATAATAAGAACGAGGGTCAGTAGGTTTTACGTCAGTAGGGCATACAATTACCTCAGCACCTACTGCACGAAGAATATCACATTTTTCTTTTGATTGTTTGGAATTGGTTACAAAAATACATTTATAGCCTTTGATGATGGCAGCAAGTGCCAATCCCATTCCTGTATTTCCGGAAGTTCCTTCAATGATGGTTCCTCCAGGTTTTAATCTGCCGTCTTTCTCAGCATCTTCTATCATTTTAAGAGCCATTCTGTCCTTTACAGAGTTTCCGGGATTGAATGTTTCTACTTTTGCTAAAACTAATGCCGGGAAATCTTCCCCAAGTACTTTGTTAAGTTTTACCAGCGGTGTATTACCTATAGTTTCGAGAATATTTTTTGCGTATTTCATAAATGTCTTATAAGCGCAGCAAAGATAGCGCTTTTAAATGAGTTGCACTGTCGGTGCAATAATGATAATATATAAGTAATATTGAAATAATGGAAAATCAATGCCTACTTATAGGGGATCGTTGATTACATTAGTTATATTTAATAGCTTTCACTGGAGAAATCTTACTGATCAGATAACTTGGAATAATTAAAGCCAAGCCGGAAATAACCAGAATTCCTGCCGAAATAGAAATGATAGCAATAGGATTAAGATCTACAGGAACTGTACTCACATAATAATTTTCCGGATTAAGTTTAATCACTCCAAAGAATTTTTGAATGAGTATAAGCCCTAGCCCGATCGCGTTTCCATACAGTAACCCCGGAATCATAATGATAAGAGTGTAATTGATGAAAGTAGCGCGGATTTGAGAATTGCTCGCACCTAATGTCTTAAGTAAACCAATAGAGTTGGTTCTTTCTATAATAAGGATCAGAAGAACCATGATAATATTGATCACCACAACAATCAGCATGATGATGATGATCAGTGCAATATTGGTGTCAAAAATACTGATCCAGTCTGTGATTTGTGGAAATTTTTCAGTGGCCTTTTCAGCGTAGTTTTTATAGCCGATCAGTTTTTCAATTTGAGGGAAATCAGTATCAATATCGTTAACGTCTTTCAGGAAGATATCAATTCCGCCTATTTCATCAGGTTTCATATCCTGAATTTTTCTTGCATGATTGATTCCTCCGATAACAAACTGTTCATCAATAAGTTTGATGTCTGTTTTGTAAATACCAATCACCCGGAACTTACGGTAAAGCGGTTTCTGATCTGCCTTTAAAAATACGGTAACGATACTGTCTTTAAGTTTAAGATGCAGGTCGTTGGCTACTTTTTGAGAAATAACCACATCATTGTTAAAACCCTTCTCCGTCACTTTTGGAGTTGTACCGGCAATAAGGAATTTTTTAAATCTTAAGCTGTCAAAATCTTTTCCGATTCCTTTAAATATAATCCCGGCGAAATTATGTTCATTACGCATAATCCCGGTAACCGTTACATACTTTTGAACACTTTCCACATCGGGAAGCTCTTTGATCTTAGCAATATTCAGTCCCTGATTATCCAGAACAGAAGTATTATAAGAAGAGTTGGAGCGCGTAGATCTTACCGTAATATGACCACTGAAATCTGCAAGTCTCTCTTTGATAGCTTTCTTGGAACCAAAACCGGTGGCTACAGTAATCAGGGAAACAATGATCCCTAATGCTACAGAAAGCCTGCCAATGAAGATGATAACCCTAGAAAGGTTATTTTTGTTATCTTTGGAAAATGCTATTTTTCTAGAGAAATATAAAGGAAATTTCAAGCTTATGAATTTAGATTTCAAAATTAAAAATTTACTTCTGATTTGCCTAATTTTTTTAGGAGTATTCAATCAATATTATTCTCAAACTCAAGTTCAACCGGATTTTAAAACCGGGGCAGATCAGCCTGAGGTTTATTTACCGCTATTAAAAGGGAAAACCATTGGTGTGGTAACCAATCAGACAGGTTTGATGAGTGACAGAACTCATCTGGTAGATTTTTTAGTGAAAAATGGAGTGAATATCAAAGCTATTTTTGCCCCGGAACATGGTTTTAGAGGAGATGCTGATGCAGGAGCAAAAGTGAAGAATGGAGTAGATGTGAAAACCGGAATTCCTATTATTTCATTATACGCCAGCAACAAGAAGCCTAAACCGGAACAGTTGGCAGGAATTGATATCGTTGTTTTTGATATTCAGGATGTAGGAGTGAGATTCTATACTTATATTTCTACCTTAACTTATTTAATGGAAGCCGGTGCTGAAAATAATGTGGAAGTAATAGTATTAGACCGTCCTAATCCTCATGATGGGTATACTGACGGACCGGTGTTGCGCAAAAAATGGAGCAGCTTTGTAGGAATGCATGAAGTACCGGTAGTTTACGGTCTTACAATAGGAGAGTACGGGAAAATGGTAAATGGCGAGAAATGGCTGAAAAATGGAGTACAGGCAAAATATACGCTGGTTCCGATGAAGAATTACCATAAGAAACAACGTTACGCCATATTGGATAAGCCTTCTCCAAATTTACCAAACGATAAAGCCATCAATCTGTACCCAAGCCTTTGTTTTTTCGAAGGTACGCAGGTTTCTGTAGGAAGAGGAACAGATCTTCCTTTTCAGATCTATGGATCTCCATGGACAGAAAATCTTCCTTATCAGTTTACTCCAAAACCAAGTTATGGCGCCAAAGATCCTTTTCTGAACGGGAAATTATGCTATGGAGAAAACCTTTCCAACTATCCTAAAGATTTAAGAGAATTAAACCTTGAATGGGTAATCAAGGCCTATAAGAATTATAAAAATCCGCAACAGGATTTCTTTTTGAAAAATTTGTGGTTTGATACCTTGTCCGGAACTGATGAACTGAGAAAACAAATTATCGCAGGAAAATCAATTCCGGAAATCAAAGCTTCATGGAAAAAGGATCTTGAAAATTTTGAGAAGATCAGAACCCAATATGTGGTTTATGAAGACTAATTAGTCAAAATTTTGAGGTGGGGTTTTATCGTTCTTGCCTTTATTCAAAATAAAAAGCCCGACGGTTAAACCTACCACACCTGCAAAGGCAGTCAGTAAAGCTCTTTGCAATTTATCAGGAAGATCATTTCCTATATAGTTCATTAGAAAAAGAATCACAAAAGTGATCGCTGAAATGATAATATGATTTTTTCCGAATAGTTTCATTGTACTATTTAAATTTGTAAGATACCATTACACCTCCTCTGTAAGGGATAATTTCTCCACTTTTGTTAAATTTTTCGGCAGCGTCGTAGCGTCTTCCCGTTGTTCTGTCATATCCTTTGTAAAAACTTTGTGAAGTTCCTACAGTGGCATAAATGTCAAGATTCCAGCGATCTGATAATTGAAATTGATATCCACCGGTAACTCCCAACATGATAGAATATCCCTTTTGGTAAAGGTTGGAATTGACAATGAATTCTCCATCATCCTTTTGACTTACCTCATTATTCCAATAATTCCATTTTGAAGCTCTGTATGCAGCGACAGAAAGATTGGCTCCTACATACCAGTGTTTAAAAGCCTCATTGAAATAATATCTTCCTTCAGCAGATACTGAATAAAACTGCAATTCATGGCCTGCAAAAGATTTCCATGGTGAAACAAAAGCATCTCCCTGAAGTGTATATTTTGCACTTAACTGTTTTTCTACTCCTACATTTAAAATTCCTAGCGGAATAAATAAAGCATTTCCTTTTACATATAAACTCTTATTCTGAGTTTGTTCCTGTTCCTGAGCACTTAGAGTTCCTGCAGACAGAAACGCTAAAATGCCTGCTAATAATTTATATTTCATCCTGTTTTGTTATGTCTATTTTATCTGCTTTAATAAGTCATCTGCCAGTTTAGAATCCT
Organism: Chryseobacterium sp. Mn2064; assembly: GCF_049319685.1. Taxonomy (NCBI): domain Bacteria; kingdom Pseudomonadati; phylum Bacteroidota; class Flavobacteriia; order Flavobacteriales; family Weeksellaceae; genus Chryseobacterium; species Chryseobacterium sp. Mn2064. The sequence goes on along the minus strand of NZ_JBMOUE010000002.1, from coordinate 1,051,345 downwards.
GATTGGTCTGAGTTGCCATATTTTTAGACATCTCAGCATAGTTTTTTGCTGTTTCATTATTTCCGGTCAGGTAATAAAGCTTAGCAAGAATATAAGTGTTTTCTGAAGTTTCTCCTCTCATTACAGATTTTTCTGCCCACTCTGTTGCTTTCTTTAAAGAAGCCGGTGTTTTTACATGGTCTGCAAATACCCAGGCAGCTCTTAAAAGTTCAGTAGGATCAAAAGAATCTGCATTCTTATAATAATCTACTGCAGCTTTTTCATATTCTGGAAAATTGCCATTCTGCTCATAATAACTTAGCTTGGTTTGATTGAGCTTTGTAATAGCAGCTTGTTTTCCCACCAATGGCTCTGCTGTTTTCAGAAAATAATCTTCGTTGATTTTTTTGTTTTTATCATCTATAGACTGTTCTACAACTTTTGCCAGCTTTAGCTGCGCATCGAATTCATTGTAAGTGTCTTCAGGCAGATACTTTACAATTTCCGCTTTTCTGGAAGTAAAAACACTGTAATTGTTGTCTTCCGATGATTTTATGAAGTATAGAAGAAACCCGATTTCATCTTTGGTAAGTTCTTCTGTTTTTTTCTTATTTTGAAAATATCTTTCAGAAGCTTTTTTGGCAAATTCGTAGTCTGAATTGGCATTAAGCTTCATAACATTCAACAGGAATTCCGGATCTTTTTCTCCACTGGCAAAACGGTCTTTAAGAGATCCCTTTTTATTCCCCGGAGAATTGATGTCCTGTGCCATTGCTACAAAAAGACCTTCCTCCATATACCCGGTGTTTCTGGATACAATTTCTCCTTCACCATTCAGGAAAAGATAAGTAGGGTAAGAGCGGACTCCAAATTTCGAAGCAATCTCTCGGCCTTCTCCTTTTTCCATATCAAATCTTGCATTCACAAAATTGGTGTTGTAATAATCACTTACCGATTTCTGAGTGAAAACATTTTTTTCCATCATTTTACATGGGCCACACCAGGCAGCATATGCATCAATGAAAACCAATTTCTTTTCTTTTTTAGCTTTTGCAATAATATCTTTGAAAGGCAGCTCCTGAAACTGAATACTCTCTTGAGCTGAGATGGCAATAGAACAAATTATAGATATCCCGGAGATGATCTTCTTCATTTTCAAATAAGATTTATAGGCGAAGATAATTAATTTTCAAAATATAAAACGTTGAATCTGCCACTTGCATTATTTATTAACTAATTTTAAGAGTTTAATCTTGCTGTCTTTTTAATGATTAATACCGCTTACAGATAATAAACGAATTTTTTGAGGAAAAAATATTTCGAAAGAGAAATAAAACCCAAGTAGGAATCTTTTCTAATTGTTTCATGTATTTTTTTCACGTATTTAAAAGAAATATTAAAATTTTTCAATTGTAATTTTATTTCACTTTACGGTCCTGAATTCTTTGTTATATCTTTGCAAATTAATAATTTATCTGTAGAAGGAATCATAATTTAGAAGAATTGAATATTAATTTTAAACATACCTTATCTCAAAAATCCATTTATATTGCCGCTTTATCTGCCTGCTTAATTGCCGTGGTAGCATTTGCTGTTTTGAGTTTTTTAATCACCCGCGACAGTAGAAAAAATACAGAAGATTTTGCCAAAAGAACCTTTTTTCGAAAATATGAATCTATAGAAAATGAATTCAGAAACATTGAAGATTACCAATATTTGCTTCGTGCTCTGATTCAAAAAGATGGTCTGAAAAACTATAAAGACTATTCTTCTGTTTTAAATGAACTGAATAAAAAACGAAATCTACTGCCCTACAGCTGGTATTACTACGATAACAGCAAGACTGGGAAATCGGAAAGCAACAGTCCGTTGTCTGATATTTTCAAAAAATCCGGAAATACAGAAAAAGCCATTACTTTAAAAAACAATGGATCCGGGCATTTTAAAGATTTTCTGATTACCCGGAAAGACAGTATGTACTGGATGAGCTATGATTCTCTGGCTATGCCCGATAAAAATATGCTTTATTACGGTTCTACAGTGAGTTTGGATGATCTGCACCAGTATTTCATCAATGTAGATAAAACGTCCAATACTTATGCCTATGTTTTTACCAAAGAAGGAGTGTGCATTACCCATCCTGAAAAAAAATACCTGGGAAAGAATGTTTTTGAATTTACCGATATCAAACCAAAAGATACCTTATGTAGTGCATTAAAAGCAGGCTATACGCAAAGTACAGCAATTTCCGAATATTTAGGAGTAGAAGTTACCCGTTTTATAAAACCTTTGAAGACTGATAACTTTGAAGGATATACAGTGGTAAACCACGTTAATTTTATTATCGATGAGAATGTGTATAAAGTAAAAGCCTATACAACGTTTATCTTTCTGGCAGCACTGCTTCTGATTGTAGCTGTTTTTATTCTGTTTCAGAGATCTGCAAATATTGCATACAGGGAAAAGGAAAAGATTCAGTCTGAGAAAAATTTGTTATTGATTGAGAATGAAAAAATGCATAAAGCCGAAGTGATTACCCAGCTTCAGCAGCTTAAAAACAATATCAATCCGCACTTCCTTTTCAACTCCTTGAACTCTCTTTATATGTTAATTGGCATCAATAAGGAGAATGCACAGAAGTTTACGATGAATCTTTCTAAGATTTACCGATATCTTATTGTACCGCCAAAGGAAAATATTGTCCCGGTATCGCAGGAGATCAGTTTTATTCAGAAGTATATGGATCTTTTGAAAAGTCGTTTTGATGAAGAGATCAACTTTCAACTGATCATCAATGATGAGAAAAGTTTAGAAAAAAGAATTCCTTACCTGTCTCTTCAAATTGTTACGGAAAATGCTATAAAGCACAATATTGCAACGATAGATCAGCCTTTGGAAATTATCATTATTGTGGATGAAAACGGAATTACCGTAAAAAATACCTTACAGCCAAAAACGGAATCAGTACAGGGTGAAAAGTTTGGAATTGAATATTTGAATCAAATTTATGAATATTTTAGGATTAATTCTCTAAATATATCTGTAGATGGTGAATATTATGTATGTTTTTTGCCATTATTAACGTGAAAATAAAAATCCATTCACTCCCGAAAACTAGCCTCTCACTCCCTAATATTATATAATAATTCACTATACCTATAGCTTTGCTGGCTGAAACTAAGATATTTACTATTTGGAATGAATCGGACTATTTTAATGAAGAATTACAGGCTGGCACTGTATTTAGGACTGGCCGTAGCCTCACCTATGGCGATGGCTCAGAAAAAGGATACTGTAAAAGTCAACAAAGACAAAGCTGATAAGACTGAGGTTTCATCATCAAAGAAAACCAAAAAGATTGAAGACCTGATTAAAAAAGGAACTTATAAAAAGGGACTTTTTAATACCATTCAGGTAAAAACAGATCTTTATTTTGAGATTCCGGACAGTTTGATGGGTCGCCAGTTTTTGGTAGTCAATAAACTGTCTCAGGTACCGATGCAGGTAAATGAGGCGGGGCTGAACAAAGGAATGAACTATGAAAACAAGATCATTTCTTTTCACCGCGATAATGTAGCCAAAAAAGTTTGGGTGAAAACCTCAGACGTAAAAGTGTCATCTCCTAAAAATGATGCGATCACAAAATCTGTAAAAGATAACTTTTCAGAATCTGTGATTGAAGTTTTTGATATTGAAGCTCAAAACAGTGATTCTACGGCGGTAGCAATTAAAGTGAACAAGGTTTTCGACGGAAATCAGAAAAGCTTTAATGATGTTCTTGCCAATGTTGGCTTGGGAGGTTCAGTAAAATCAAACCTTTCTTACATTGAAGGCGTAAAAACTTTCCCTCAGAATCTTGTGGTAAAGTCCCAGCTTACTACTTCTGTGAACGAAGGTGGAGTAGACTTGCCTGTAACACTTGGAGTGACAACCAACCTTGTGCTATTGTCCAAAACACCTATGAAACCAAGACTTTCTGATGCGAGAGTAGGTTTCTTCAGTGAAAAACACTGGGCGTTTAACGACCGTCAGCAGAAGATGGACGAAAAATTCTTCATTACTAGATGGAATCTGGAGCCGAAAGACGAAGACAAAGAAAAATATCTGAGAGGAGAATTAGTAGAGCCGAAGAAGCAGATTGTTTATTATATAGACCCTTCCACTCCAAAACAATGGCGTGAGAAAATAATTGCTGGGGTATATGACTGGCAGGCTGCCTTCGAACAGGCTGGTTTTAAAAATGCGGTGATTGCAAAAATGCCGGATGAGAAAGATGAAGACTTCGATATTGATGATGTAAGGTATTCTGTGATTACCTATGCGGCTTCTCCTAAATCGAATGCAATGGGACCTTCCGTCGTAGACCCTAGAAGTGGAGAAATTATTGAAGCCGATATTATCTGGTGGCATAATGTAATGACTTCTCTTCAGGAATGGATGAGAATTCAGATTGGGCCAATAGATCCAAGAGCAAGAGGAAATAAATTCAGCGATGAATACATGGGAGAGGCGATCAGATTCGTGTCATCTCATGAAGTAGGACATACTTTCGGATTGAAGCATAACATGGGATCTTCTTTCGCATTCCCTGTAGAATCGCTTCGTTCAAAAGAGTTTACCGATAAGATGGGAGGTACAGCTCCTTCTATTATGGATTACGCCCGTTACAATTACGTGGCTCAGCCCGAAGACGGAGTTACCGCAATTACTCCTAAAATCGGAATTTATGATAAATATGCTATAGAGTGGGGTTATCGTTGGTATCCTGATGAGTTTTCAGAGAAGAAAGCCCTTAGAAATTTAATAGAAAAACATGAGGATGATCCTTTGTATTTCTATGGTGAGCAGCAAAGCTCTTTGGAGACTATTGATCCACGCTCACAGTCTGAAGATCTGGGTGACGATGCGATGAAAGCCAGCGAATATGGATTGAAAAATCTGAAAATAGTGGTAGATAATCTTTTAAAATGGACCTATGAAGACGGTAAAGATTATACAGATGCAGGAAAGTTATATCTGGGAGTAATTGGTCAATGGGATTTGTATACAGGTCATGTGATGGCGAATGTAGGAGGGATTTACCTGAATAATACCAATTTCGGAAACAAAAAGAAAGCGTATGAGGCGGTATCTGCTGACACTCAGAAAAGAGCGGTAGATTATCTGGTTAAAAATGCAATTAATCTTCCGGAATGGTTATTCTTTAATCCGATTTCAGAAAAAACTTATCCTGTTAAAAACTCTCCAATGGGTCCATTTGAGCAGACTCCATATACATTAGCCAGAGGAATGCAGTATGCCAATATCTATTCCCTGTTTATGGATGACAGATTGCTTAGGTTACTTGAAAATGAATTAAAGCACGAAGTTTCAGGGTCAAAAGAGAAGATATATACGGTAGAAAACCTTTTTGACCAGGTAAGAGGCGCTATTTTCAATAAAAAAGGAACCCTGACTATTCTTGAAAGGATGACCCAGAAGAACTATGTGGATGCCCTTATCGTTTCTGTGAATAAACTGTTCGAAAAAACAGCAGTGAAAGGCTTGAAAGTAGATAATACCCTAAATATGCCGCTCATCTGTAACTTCCACGGAGAAGAAAGAGAAATCAGAAATATCAATTATTCATCCATGAAAAGAGTGTCTGAAGTAACCACTTATAAGAGAGCGGAACTACAGAAAGTACTGGACCTGCTGAACAGAACCAGATACAAGGGAGATGATGCTTCCAGAGCTCATTACACAGACTTAATTATTCGCATTGAAGAGGCTTTAAATAAATAATCCGCTATGAAAAAAACTCTAATACTTTTACCTCTTTTAGCTGCCAACATAGCGTTAGCCCAGCAAAAGAAAACCATCACCGGAAGAATTGAAGACGGGAACTCGTCTCACATCATTACCGGTGCATCTATAAAGATAGAAACACAGTCTGTTTCTACAAAAACCGAATTAGAAGGAGTTATTGAAAGTGTATCAGTAGGTACAGTGACCGATAAGGACGGAAAATTCATCCTTGAAATACCGGCAGATACCAAATCGGTATTGGTAAGCTACCCGGGATATGAATCAAGAACCATTCAGATTAATGAAGGGCAGACCAATTATACAATACGATTAGTTCCTGAAGTTACTGATAAAAATAAAATCCAGGAAGTAATTATTACTGGATATCAGAAGATTGAAAAACGTAAGCAGACCTCAGCAGTTTCTACGGTTAAGATGGATAACATTAACCAGGCAGGGGTAGCAAGTATCGATCAGATGTTGGCAGGACAGATTGCTGGGGTAGCGGTTACTCCAGAAACAGGAGCGCCGGGAAGCCCTGCAAAGATCAGAATCAGAGGTACGGCTTCACTTTCCGGTCCTCAGGATCCGCTATGGGTAATTGACGGACTTCCTTTAGAAGGGAATGATGTCCCTAATTTTACAGATAAAGATAATATCGACCAGCTTCAGAACTTCTCTATCGCAGGACTGAACCCTAATGATATTGAAGATATTACCATCTTAAAGGATGCTGCAGCAACAGCAATCTATGGAGCTAGAGCAGCAAACGGGGTAATTTCCATCACAACGAAAAAAGGGAAGAAAGGAACCATGAAAATGAACTTTTCAGCAGATACCTTCATTACTTCCCGTCCGGATTTTGGAAAACTGAACCTTCTGAATGCCTCCGAAAAAGTAGACCTGGAACTAATGCTTGCTAAACGTGCAGATCTTACTTACCGTGATGATAAAGGCGAAGTGATGAGAATTCTGATGAAAAACAACCAGCTGGATGCTTTCAGAACTGGAGGTTTGGATGCAATCAGCCTTTTGACGCGTCAACAAATTGATGGCCTAAGAAACAGCAATACAGATTGGGGTAAGCTCTTGTATAGAAATGCAATCAATAAGCAGTATGGAGTAAGTATTTCAGGAGGTAGCGATCGTTCCGATTACTATTTCTCACTTGGATATTATGATGAAGAGGGAACAACCATTGGTACAGGTTTTAAACGTTATAACCTTACCCTGAAGAACAATTATAAGCTAAGCGATAAGTTAAATGCTGGGATCTCCGTTTTCGGAACTCAAAGTGAGAGAGATTCATTCATTACAGATGCCGATGCCAATATCAGCCCTGTTAATTATTCGAGAAATGCCAACCCTTATCTGACTCCTTATAATGCAGACGGAAGCTACAGATATGACAGAGATATTGATGGTTTTGATGACCGATATATTCCTTTCAATTTCCTTGAAGAAAGAGAAAATACAAGGTATAATCTGAAAAACCATTCCCTAAAAGCCATCTTGGATTTAGAATATAAAGCATCTAAAAGCCTTAGATTTACTTCGCAGTTGGGGATTCAGTATGATACCAATGCAACGGAAAAATATGCGGCTCAGAATACCTACTTTACCAGAAAGATGAGAGAAGGAACCCGTTACTATAAAGACGGAGGGTACCATTATTTCTTACCCGATGGTGCTATAAAGCAGAACTGGAGCAACGATTTCTTCCAATACAACTGGAAGCTACAGGGGATGTACAGTACGAAGATCAATTCCGTACATGAAATAGATTTGATGGCAGGAACAGAAATCCGTAAGACAGAAGATAATACAACGATCACAAGAGCTTTTGGATACGATCCTACAACAAGAAGAGCAACGGCAATTGTGTTTCCAACCTCAAGTTTTGCAGCAGAGAGAAAGTACGAAACATACCGTGAAATGCCACCTGTAGAGAATGCGTATGCTTCGATGTTTGCTACGGCTTCTTATACTTATGATCAGAAATATACCTTCTTCGGAAGTGTAAGATATGACGGAACCAACCTGTTCGGAGTTAACAAAAAGTATAAATATCTTCCGATTTGGGCTGTTTCAGGTTCATGGTTGGTATCCAGAGAGAATTTCATGAAGAATGTAGAAGCTGTTTCCAACCTTAGATTGAGAGCTTCATATGGTCTTCAGGGGAATATCGACCGTAACACGTCACCATTCTTTATCGGAGAATACAGTGACGCTACCATCCTTCCGGGAACAAAAGAAAGTATCATCAACGTAATCAGTCCTCCAAACGACAAACTTCGTTGGGAAAAAACAACGAACGTCAACTTTGGTATCGATTTGGGAATGTTCAAAAACCGTATCAACCTTACCGCTGATATCTACAGCAGAAAAGGAACAGATATGATCAGTATGAAAGAAACTCCGCTTGAAACCGGTTTCGAATATACGATGATGAACTGGGGAAGCTTAACCAACAAAGGTTTTGAATTGGCTCTATCCACAAGAAATATCGATAAAGAGAATTTCAAATGGAGTACCACGATCAACTTTGCTCACAACAAGAGTAGAGTATTGAGCGAGCAGCCTCGTGACAATGCTTTGCTTCCTTCAAGAGAAGGTCTTCCGGTAAATGCCGTTTTTGCTTTAAAAACTGCAGGAATGGATGAGCATGGAAACCCATTATTCTGGAAAGGAAACGAAAAAATATCTGCAGCAGACTTCTTTAAGTTATATGATGTATATGCAGACTTCCTTCCAGGACAGCTTGTAGATACTAAACTTTCCAATGCAGAATTGAGAAATATGTTTACCTATATTGGTGACAGAGATCCGAAGTTCACAGGAGGTATTATCAACACATTTAAGGTACGTAACTTTGATCTTACAATTTCTGCAACATTCAACCTGAAGCAGACAGTGATGAGAACCCCTTCTTACCGTGGATCTGAGTTTGATAGAGGCAGAAACTATACCAGAGATGTATACGAAGCAGGAAATACCCTTCCTGGAATCACAAGTCCAGATATGGATGCTAACCCAGATGGATGGATGGCTAATAAATGGTTTACTGGTAACCGTTCCAATGCGTACAGCTTATTAGATGTATGGGCGAAAGAAATCAGCTATGTGAGAATCAGCAGCATCAGATTAGGATATACACTTCCTAAAGAATTCACGGCTCCAATGGGTATCAGTGCATTGAGATTAAGTGTTGAAGGACGTAACCTGTTTGTATTCAGCAATGGGTACAAAGGATATTTTGATCCAGAAACATATGGTAATATCTATGCACAGCCTATTACAAAGTCTGTTACCGTAGGATTTAATGTTTCTTTTTAAAACTTGAAAAAAATGAGAAAAATAACAACATTTGTGGCACTGGCTGTCATCAGCTTTACAAGCATCGGGTGCGATAGATTTTTAGATATACAGCCGGAAGGAAAAGTAATTCCTAAAACGGTTGAAGATTACAGACAGGTACTTACATCTGCCTATTCAAAATATCCTTCCCACAGATCTCTTGTGGCACTTCGTACCGATGAGCTGAATATCGACGAAAATACAAGTGATTTCGTTTCTTACCGAGAAATTGCGATGTGGAAAGATTCCAATACCGACCAGGCAACCACTGAGTTTCCATGGGTGAGTTTTTATTCGGTGGTATTTTACCTGAATCAGATCATCAACGAAGGAACGAAAACGATGCCGGAATCTCCAGAAAAACAGCAGATTTTGGCAGAAGCTTATGCATTGCGTGCCTACACGTATTTTGATATGGTAAACCTTTACGGAAAACCTTACAATAATGCTACCGCTTCTACAGACAGAGGAGTTCCGATTACCCTTGATATTGATCTTGAACAGGTATTGAAACCTTCTACCGTACAGGAAGTTTATAATCAGGTTCATGCAGATATTGCCAAAGCAGAAGGACTTATGGTAGAGCAGAAGCAGGCTGCAGGTCTTAATTACAGATTTTCTAAAGTAGCATTACTGGCGCTTGAAGCGAGAACAGCTCTTTATGAAGGAGATTGGAATAAAGCCGTTAGTTACTCAGATCAGGCACTAGCTATAAAAAGCGACATCAGCAATCTGAATACAACAAGTACGGCACCTAATCATTATGCTTCGGTAGAATCTATTTTGGCATTGGATAATGCGTTTAACAGCTCTGTGCAGAATTTATCTTTTGCTTCTACAGAATTGCTTTCGAAATTTAACAGCACTACAGATAAACGATTTGGGCTTTCTTTTGAAAAGAATGGAAGTAAATATAAAGTAATCAAAGGCGGAAGTTCAGATTTCAGAATCTCTTTCAGAACATCTGAGCTGTATTTTATAAAATCTGAAGCTTTATTAAAATTGAATAGACTTGATGAAGCAAAACAGACACTTCTTACCGTTTTAAAGAACAGATACACGTCGGATGGATATGTTTCTATTCAAAATCAGGTAAATCCAATGAATGCAGCAGATTTCATGAATTTTATTCTGGATGAAAGAGTGAGAGAATTTGCATTGGAAGGTCAGCGTTGGTTCGATTTAAGAAGAGCTAATCAGATACAAATAACGCACACGGTGAACGGTCAGAATTATATTCTTCAACAGAACGATGTAAGATATACCATTGAATTCCCGATGAGTGCAAAGAAAAATAATCCTAATTTATAAGACATTTATATTAACAACCCTTGAAACCGCTAGAGCTTGATCGTTCTAGCGGTTTTTTTGTACTTTTGTACCGTTATGAGAATTGCCATTATAGAAGACGAATTGCTGGCTGTTAACTATCTGAAAGATCTTTTGGATAAGCAGACCATCGTTCCCGTTACTGAGATAGTGGTACTTCGCTCCAAAAAGCAGGCAATAGATTTCTTTGAAACCCAATCGGCGGATCTCCTTTTTATGGATATTCATCTTGGAGATGGGATGAGTCTTGAAATTTTTGAACACGTAGAGCTTTTTACTCCAATTATATTTATCACCGCTTTCGATGAATATGCAATGCAGGTTTTCAAACACTTTACCATAGATTATCTTCTGAAGCCTTTTGAGGAAGAAGATTTGCATAAGGCTTTGCAAAAGTTTATTTCAATACGGAATAACTTCGATCCGGAACCTACCTTAAAATCAATTTCCTCATTACAACAGGGCAACTCCGATGTGATGAAACGTTTCATGGTAAGAGAAGGGAACAAACTTAAATCCATAGACGAGCACAACACGGCTTATTTTTTTGCCTCAGGAAAGTACCTTTTCCTAACGACTAAAGATCATCATACTTATATTTATGATGATACCATTAAAGATATTATTCAGAAGCTAAGCCCTACTGTTTTCTTTAAAATAAACCGTAAGTTTATCATCAACAAAGAAGCGGTTACAGAGATTATTAAACATTCCAGTCAGAAAGTGGAATTGAGGCTTTCTCCGGAACCGGAAGTGAATGCTGAGGTTTTTATCAGTAAAATGCAGATTGCTGAATGTTTACACTGGCTGAATACTTGATTGTTTTATCAAAAAATACCCTTTAAATATTGTTTTAAAAATAGATCTGTCCTTTTATAGGGAAGGTTGTTTATTACTTTGCTTTATGATCTTCAGGAATTATGTGATCTTGAAAGATAAAAAAGAATTCTGTTTGGACGAAAAAATATTCTGATTCTTAGAATATAATGCAAATTATAAATGAATGGTTTAAAATAAATAACTTTAAGCCAAATTTTTTTTGACGTTAGTAAAATTAAAATACAGTATTTTATGTTTTTTACGCAATACAATCCACAATTATTTCTATTGTGTATAACTATTTCGGTATTTACGATTATTCTTATTTACTTTACACAGTTACGCAAAAAAAGAAATATCCGGTCTTTATCCTTGATTCTCGGAGTGCTTACTTTCGCTGGGATGACTAAATATAGACTGGCTACCGGTTGTAATCATTCTGTTTTCATTAACCTTTTTCTGACGATATCGGAGAGCTGCTTGATAGCATATATCAGTACTTATTTTATAAGATACCGGCTCCCGGGACGGAAACGTATATATAATTCAGTTCTTTTATTTTATTCGGTTATATCCTTGATGATTTTCTTTCTGATCGTAAAGCAGTATCCCAATGAGGCTGTATTATGGACTTCTGTTTTTCGGATCTTTACCATCGTTTGGTTTCTGCCATTGCTAATAACGATAAGATTGAAAAAATGGATAAGATTTCCATTGCTTACCCGTTCAGTTCTATATTTGGCGGCATATACAGTGGTGGCCGATATAATCATTTTGACGACAGGAATATTTTCATTAACACTTCCGTTTTTGAAAACAGATATGATTGTTTATTTAATAAGCTACTGGGTTCTGGTGATCTCTTATTTTAAACCTGTAATTCCTATTCCTGTATTTTCTACTGAAATAAAAACTGAAGATTTGCTGCCAAATTCTGTTATTGAAGATTGTCTTGCAAAGCTTAAAGTAGCTTTTGAAGAAAAGAAACTGTATCTGGATCCTGAACTTACTTTACAATCATTGGCTGCTGAAATCAACATTCCTGCCAGAACAATTTCTACTGTGTTGAATAGTACGATGCAAAAAAACTTTAGAGATTATATTAATAGCTATCGTGTTGAAGAAGCCAAAAGATTGCTGGAAGATTACAGAGAGCGTAATCTTACAATTGCTGCTGTGGCCTATGATGCAGGTTTCAATTCCTTAGCCACTTTTCAACGTGTTTTTAAAAAAATGACAGGAAAAACACCCAAGGAATTTACTTAAAATAACTACTCAAAACATGTTTTAAGTAGTTTTCAACTGTACAGCAATATACTTTTGCGTTAAAAAAAAGTATGTACTGCATTGAAACAAAAGACCTTTCTTACAGGTATTCCACAACGGACTCTGTTCTCTCGGGAGCCAACTTACGGGTTCCGGAACAAAGCATTTACGGCTTTCTCGGTGCCAACGGCGCGGGGAAGACAACTACTATGCGTCTTCTTCTAGGCCTTCTTGAAAAACAGTCAGGAGATATTCTGATTTTAGGTGAGCAGCCAGACAAAGATAGGATTCGGATGCTTCGTAAAATCGGATCACTGATTGAATATCCGTCATTTTATGCTCATTTAAGCGCTAGTGAAAATCTTGAGGTATTGAATAAGATTTATCAGTCACCTCATTCATCCTTACAAAGGGCTTTAGAAATTACTGGCCTCGGAAAGACGGGCTCAAAGCCTGTAGGAAAATTCTCCCTGGGTATGAAACAAAGGTTGGGAATTGCCTCGTCACTCGTACATGAACCTTCATTACTAATTCTGGATGAACCAACTAATGGGCTTGATCCTAATGGGATCATTGAAATAAGAGATTTATTTCTCTCCTTAAACCGGCAGGAAGGAATTTCAATTTTTATATCCTCTCATCTACTTTCAGAGATAGAACTTGTAGCGACAGATGTAGGTATTATCCACGAAGGGAAGCTGTTATTTCAGGATTCTATTGAGCGTATGCAGGAAAAAGCCCAAAAACAAATCACTTTTATGACCTCTAATCCTATCAAAACCCAGGAAATATTGAAAAGGTTAGATTCTTCAAGCAAAATTATTGATCAAAAAGTTATTTCAGGACATCTTAGCAATACTCATGTTGCTGAAATCAACAGAATTTTGGTGAATAATGATATTGAGGTTTATCAAATAGTAGCCGACAAAGAAAATTTTGAACAAACATTTATGGACATTATAAACAATATATCATGAATCGAATATTTATACACGCCTTAGAAAGCGAATGGTTAAAAAGAAAAGGGAGTCTTGCATCCCGAATTATTATAATAGGAGCGTGTTTTACACCCATCATTATCATTGCTGCAAGATTAATCAGGTATGATCAGTTAAAGAACATCTACAGTGATCCTTTGTTTTGGGATAAGCTATGGGTTAGTGCATGGGAATCTATGGCGATCTTTTTTCTGCCACTTGGAGCTATATTGTTTACAGCATTGATGACACAGCTTGAATATAGAAATAATGCATGGAAGCAATGGCACACTTTACCACTAGGCTATAGTACTATTTATTTTTCGAAACTTTTGATCATTCTTATCATGATGATTCAATTTATTTTATTATTTACCATTGGTGTAATTCTGTCAGGATTTTTACCTGCCCTCATTACAGGGACTCCTATGTCCTTTTTTTCGATAAATCGAGTCCTTCTTTTTCTTTCTGATGATCTGAAATATTTTGTGTGTCTGTTGCCTGTTGTTATAGTACAGTATATTATTAGTATTCTTAATAGAAACTTTCTGGTAGCAGTGGGTTCTGGATTTTTATTATGGGTAGCGGCTCTTTCGGTATTATCTAGCTATTATAGTGTTGTTTTTCCATATACTTATGTAATTCTACAATACTTGCATGTAGCGGGTAAAGGCGTCCAGGTAATCACATCAGGTACATTGATTGTGCTTTCACTTGGTTGGGCATTAATTTTGACAGTAGTAGGATTTATATGTTATAGATTTAAAAAAGAGAAGATATGAAATGAAGAAAAGAGTAAGCTTTTAGTACAAAACAAAAAAACCTCTAAATAAATTAGAGGTTTTAAAGTGGTTTCTCCAGGAATCGAACCAGGGACACATGGATTTTCAATCCATTGCTCTACCAACTGAGCTAAGAAACCATTATGTTGTTGTTTATTACTTCGTTGTTTTAAAGTGATGCAAAAGTATAACATTTTGTAATATCACGCAAGTTTTTGAAGAAGTTTTTTCAAAAAATCCAGTATTGATGGCTGTTGTAATGGTCAATATTTTGTAATTCAATTGTTTATAAATTTTGTTTTTAATAAGAAATGTATTGCAATTATGGAAAAACTTTTTGTTGTATTCTTTTTTCAAGATTCTCCGCAATCATTTCTCAGAATAAAAAAATCACAGATCAATTATACTGAGTATTAAAAGATAAGTCATTTATAAAAAAAACTGAATGGATTTTTAAAATAGAATTATAAAGATAAAAAATTGTTAAACCTGTAAGTGGTTGATTTATAGTGTTAGTTTTTACCTAACAAGTGTTAGTAGTAGAATTACGACACTTTTTTAAATTTAATATAAAATTTCATTTTCAATTTATAAATACATCTATATTTGGTGATATAGAAAAACATTTAATCATAACTTATTAATCATTAAAATTTACAAATTATGGCAGAGAGAAATTCAAGAGGAATTTTAAAATTCAACAACGGAGAAGGACAGAAGCTATTAAAGTTAAACTACAGCGTATCCAGATCTACAGATGTATCTGGGCGAGTGGCATCCGACCCTTCCAACGCTCTTATCAAAATTACAGTAGAAGCTACAGAAAAATCAGACATTCTGGAAAGCCTTCTGAATGGAAAGTACAAACCTACAGTAGGTGAGGTAACGTTCAACAAATCTCATGAAGAAGGAACCTTAACGACTCTTAAGTGGAGTAACGGATATGTGATTCAGCATGAGGTAGATTTCGATGCAGTAGACGAAAACAGTATGTATATTACTTTTATCGTAAGTGCTGAGCAGATTGACCTGGGTAATTCTTCTTATGACGGAGCATGGCCTTCATAATACTATTCAGAAATTAAATATCAGGCAGATTTGTACTCCGTTCAGGATACTTTTCTGCCTTTTCCCCCTTACTTATTTTGTACAATTCCTCCGAAAGATAGGTTTTGTACAACAAGAGTTTTTGCTCAAAAGCAGTTATTTATTTTTTTAAGAAATTAGAAAGCACCTTATATTATTATGAATAAAAATGCTTCGAATTCCGATAAGATTTCTGAGAATCATATTCCGGGAATCAACCGTGTAGTGAAATTGGATATTGTGATTGAAGGTAAAATTATCAAACACTTCAAGCATTTCCGTCTTCAGCAAAGTGCAAGACGCCACCACAACTTTGAACTGATCCTTGCTCATGACTCTCTGGGAGAAGCTCAGAACCACACTTTGGAACAGGCACGCCAGTTTCTGGGTAAGCGCATCACTATTGTTTTTAAATATAAAGATTACGAAAGTGAAAGTCCCGAAAGAACTTTTGTAGGAGTAATCACCAAAGCAGCCTTTAGCCAGGAAAAAATGAGCCTGGGAAATATTGTACTCAAAGGGCAGAGTCCTACCATTTTGATGGATGCCGCTCCCCATACGCAGAGTTTTGGGGGAGATCAGGCTGTGAATACCAGTATTATTGCTGACAAAATAATTAAAGAAGCCCTCGGATCAGAGAAATTTGATTTCAGAGTAGAAACACAGAATAAAAGCTATATCAATTATAGTTCACAATATAACGAGACGCATTACAACTATCTCGCAAGAACCGCTGAAGCGTATGGAGAACAGTTTTATTATGATGGAGAAGTTCTTCACTTTGGAAAACTTCCTCCTTCCGAAAAACCAATCCGTCTTGTATACGGAAGCAATGCAACCGATGTTCAGGTAGAATTGAATGCCGTTCATACCAATCCTGAATTTTTTGGATACAACAGCAGCAGTCATACGAAAATGGAAGGCTCCGGAAATAACATCAGACATATTGGAGAAATCTCTTCGAAAGCGTACGAACTGAATAATAATATTTTTAAAACCCGCTCCCTTTCTCCCGTTCCCATCAATGCCAATATGTTCATGGATGTGAATGATTCTCAGAAAAGTGCAGCAGGGAGCGCAGCAGTAGAAGTTTTCACCGTTTCAGGGAAAACAACAGTTCCGTTTTTATATCCTGGATGCCTTGCTGATATTGAAATGCGAAAACCGGATAGCAATCAAACCTCTTACTTTACCAAAATTACCATTACAGAAGTTTCTCATGAAGTGAACGCGAGAGGCTATTACACAGGGAATTTTGAAGCTATTGCAGATGGAACCGGATTTATGCCGAAACCCGATTTTATATATCCTAAAGCTGAGCCACAGGTTGCTACAGTTATTTCAAATACAGATCCACTTAATCAGGGACGTATTCAGGTACAGTTTGACTGGCAGAAAAAACCGGATACGACTCATTTTATCAGAATGATGAGCCCGGATGCGGGAGGAACCGACATGATTACTCAGAACAGGGGATTTGTAGCCGTTCCTGAAGTTGGAGACCAGGTTATGGTAGGTTTTGAATACCATCATCCTGATTTTCCTTTTGCCATGGGAGGGATGTTTCATGGTCAGGTTGCTTTAGGAGGAAGCATCAACAACCATATTAAGTCTATCCAGACCAGAAGTGGAAACAAAGTGATCTTTAATGATCAGGAAGGAAGCATATTTATTGAAGACCCGAGTGGAAATACTTATCTCATGGACGGAGAAGGAAATATCACGGTGAATGCACCAAAGAATATAACCTTTACGGCCGGTGAAAATGTTCAGATCAATGCCGGTAAAAATATCATTGCCTCTGCTCAGAGAAATGTAAACATTATGGCCGGAGAAGATATTACAGAAACAGCCAATGACGATTACAACCTTACAGCCAGCAATATCATTGAAACCGCTGAAGTAGGAAGGAGTTCCATGGCCAAAAATATCACAGAGAATATGGAAGCCGGATCCTATATCAGTACCAAAGACGCGATCAACGTAGAAAGTGCGAAGGAAGTGCTTATCAATAGTGGCAAACAGGTAAAAATGCAGTAACATGGCAGGCGAAGGCGGAAATATTGTAAGAAATGTTTTTGGAAAATCCTATAAGGAAGCGGAACACATCATGAAAGATGCTTCCAAAGGTACTCTGGACTTTAAATCACCCCAGGAAAATACCTTTTACGGGAAAAAAGGAGGAAAGAAGTTTGATGAATACCAAGGAAAAAAAGAAACACAGCCATTACTGGTAAAAGCCGTAAAGTGCTATGAAGATTTTGCATGTACAAAAGAAATTAAAATAATAAAAAAAGGAGTTGGCTATTACTTTAAAGCCACCCAATATAGCAGAACTCCAACCAAAGCAGAGCTTAAAAGTCTGAAATGGGCCATTCAATATGATGATACCCCATTGGCCAATGCTTCACAGGTAACGGGCGAAGAAAAAATATCTTACACCGTTCCAAGAGATAGAAATATCAAAAAATTGAAGGTATATGCCTTTTTTAAAGCACCGGATCCCAATGTAAAAGCAGAAGTTTCCTTTAAAATCTTACCTCCGATTATCATTTTTGTAAATGGATACTGGAACGTAAGCTGGCTGCAAAAAGATGTCTTAAATTTTTCTGACGGAAAATCTTTAGAAGGATATTGGGGAACAACTCTCAGATCAAAAGCAATTCAGTATTTTGGAAACGATTCTGAAGTATACTTTTTAAATGGAGCTGATACAGCCTTCAGTAGCGGAAATAAAAGATATGCTAACGGTAGAGAATTTGCTGTCTCAAGATTCAGCAACAAACAGTCAAAATTTTATAAGGCTGTTTTTGAAGACTCCCGAAGAATAATGTTGGTTTCCCATAGCATGGGCGGTGCCTTTGCAGAAGGAGTGATCAGTGTATTGAAAGAGAAAAAATTAAACATAGAAAAGGTAGTACACCTGTCACCGGCTGATAACTCAGGATTTTCTGCCAATTATCCGGACAGAACCTATCAGCTTGACATTAGTTGGGACCCTGTTCTGATGTACAAAAACCTTAATGACAGAGATTATATTGGAGGAGTTCAGTTTGCAGGATTGATACAAAACCCTGGCCATGATCAGTACGGCCACGCCAATACAAAACTGGAAGGATATGTATGGGATTGGTTTGAAGATCTGGAAACGATCAACCTGTCATTCAGCCGTACGGAAACAGTTTCTCAGCGGATACCTTCAGATGGTTTGGGGCCGGCCACCACAATCTCTATGAAAGTAAATCTTTATAAAGGAAGCGGTTCCAAACATAATAAACAGTTTATAAAAATCTATAAGAATAAACAGACCTATCATGAGTATGCAAAAAATGAATATGAAAAACTATAAAGGATGATGAGTAAAACAGTAAAGTGGCTTCTCGGCGGAATCGCAGTATGCGTTGTATTATATTTTGTAATGAGTTTTTTTGCCGTTTCATGGTTAAGTTATTTTTCAACACCTCCTGCCATTAAAACATTAGGAGATAAAGAATTAATACAAAAAATAAAGAAAGAATATAACGTACAGGAAATTGAACGAACACCCGCATACGAAAGAGAAATCAAACAAGATACGGCAACATATACATTATATCTGTACAGCAAAGATTTTTGTGGGATTTCGGCAGATTCCGTTCAAAAGAAATCGATGAAGATCGTACAGGAAATTGATAAAATAAAATTAGATCCCAAGTTTTATAAATATCAACTTGTTTTCTGTTGCAAACTATACAATCCCAACGGAGTTTCCTTTCAGTACGTAAGAAAATAGTTTTAGATTTTAATTGGAGACGGTCAGATAATCGACAATAATAACAATCAGTATGGTAGAAACGAGAGTTAAACCTTTTCAGAAATACCCATCGGGAACTCATACCTATCAGGTAGAAAACTTCCTCGAAGTACAATTTGGAGAAATGAAGGGATTTCATTCTTCGTTCAGGATCACCATACAGGAAGCTGGAGTTGGAGAAAATACCAAAACCTGGACAATAGAAAAAGTGGATGAAAACGCTTTTCCTTCCGAGAATAAATTTATGGAAATTCTGCACATTCTGGAGCAGAGTTCTTATCCGCTGGAAATAAAAGTAGATGGAAAAGGTAACTTTCTGAAAGCAGCAGCTCATCATAAAAATATCGAAAGCTGGAAACAAAAAACATCTGGTCTTCAGGAAAAATATGAAAATAGTGAAGTATTCAGAAACCAATATCTGGCAACCTTAGAAGATGAAAATCTTTTCTATCAAAACAAATTAAAAGAACCCTTCTGGAATGTATTGCTGTTTGCCCCTTATTATGTGGACAATGGCGAGAAAACTCATGAATCTATGGTATGGAATATCAAAGGAATTGGAGATGTAGAATGCCCGGGAACCATCAGTGCAGAACAAAGAGAATACGGTTTTGAAGCCTTATTTGTCTCCGAAATGAAAGCTCCTGAATCCATAAAAGAAGAATTAGATAAAAAATACCTGTACCAACTGGGACAGTATCAGATACAACTACAGATTAAAATGGAATACAACTCCCGAAAAAAGCAGTATTCCAGTAAAAAAGCTGAATTTATAATATCCGACGGAGAAAAAACAGTATACCGGGAAACGATCACAATGACTTAATCTTATGAACAAATGACATGGCGGACAAAGGATACATCATCATAGAAGGAGCCACTGCCTACTGTAGCAGTTCCGTAACTAACAATTCTAGCGGAACAGCCGTTCCGATGGAAGTGAAAAGCCAGAAGAAGAAATTAGGCAAAAACAAATACTTTGCTCAAAGTAAGCCTGTAGCTACCTATCTGGATGATAAAGCAGAAAGCTTCGGAAGTGGAAACGGTTTTGGGAACTGTAAAGGATCAGATGGTAAAACATATCCATGCAAAGGAAAATGTAGTATTAAATACAAAGACTATTACGAAAATGTAGAATTCAACAAAAGCATGAAAATCCTGTTGGATGTTTCTACAGGAAATTGTCCAGGGTACGGAGTTCCAGGAACCATAGCCTTTGCTACCACCGGGCAGGCCAATAATGTTTCACAGATTGATGTAAAAGAAGCTGATGAATTTTCAGTCGCTAACACCTCTCCACAATGGTCTACATCTTCTGCTTCCACTTCTACAACGTCTGTTGCTTCTATTTCTATGACATTTCCTTTCTCTGTTGCTAAGCCAACAGAAACGTATTATTATGTTCAGATGGCAGGAGGCTTATTCAGTTCGTTGATGAGTCCGGTAGCAATGGATAATCTCTCTCTTACTGCGCAATTCAAAGGAGATGCCACGAAAATTATCTGGGCTCTCTTTAAAGGGGATGGAACCAAAGATAAAATCAAAACCTTCATTGGTCTAGGAAGTGTTTTTAACCAATCTATGAGTAAGATCTTTGATGGTCTTGAAGAAGGAAAATACCATATTGAAGCATATGGAAAGAAACCTGGCGATAAGAATTGCTCCATCATCATAGAAGTTGTTAAAGACTTTGTTAAAAAAATTGTAGCTCCAGGTACCTCAACTTTAGTAAATATTCCTTTTCCACTTTCCGTAGAACTAAAACTTACCTCAAGTGCTGACCAGTTAAAAATTCTGAACAGAAGCATTTTCAATCCTATTGCAAAAAAGGCTGAATGGAAGGTGAAACAGGGGACAACGGTATTATATAACAGTTCTACAGGTGCAACGGCTTCCCATCTTGTTGAGGTAAGTAATGTAGCCGGGAAAGTAGTCCTCATTTTTAAAAATGCAGGAACCTATACCATTGAAGCATTTACAGATCCCACTGATCCAAAACCGGAATCTGTCACCGTTACAATAGAAAATTCTCTAGGAGTAATGGGCGTTACAGGAACTGCTGGCCTGCTGAGGTTTAGCGATATACTGAATGTGAAAGCTTCCAAATTCAATGTTAATTATATGCCGTCAGGAACTTCTGTACATTGGTATCTTAAAAAAGAAGGAACCGGCAGACTCATTGCATTTGAAGGTTCACCATCATTCAGAACTGGAACTATCAATAAGAAAGTTTCAGAATTACTTTATAATGATGCTGGTCTTAATAGCAGCCAATATTTTGGCAAATATACCCTGGAAGCCTATGCTAACCCATTAGGAAGTGGAAAACAACCCGCTTTTTCAGGCTCCGATTGCTTTAATTTTGAAGTCATTAAGAATGTTATCGATAAATTTACCCTTCCGGCGGGCAATATCCCCAAAGGAACAAAAGTAAAATATACTACCACTGCAAGAATTGCCACTCTTGCCGGAAATGAAGCCATAAAAACAGAAGTCCCCCAAAATGTTACCGATAACGGAGATGGAACACTTACCTTTAATGAGTTGGGTGAATATACAATTTCAGCCTATTTAACAGGAGATTACACCGACAACAAAAAGATTGAAGCCAAAATAAAAGTATCCGAACCTTCTGTAAAAAGAGCACTCTGGGCCTATGGAACAGGCGTTAAACGTACCGAAACGGGATTTGGAGAAGAAACATACGGCTTTTTAGAAATCGACGGTCTTCAGAATCAGACTCTCAAAGTGAAAGTTTGGGTAAAAGGAGAGGGTGATGATTTCTATAAGGAGAAAGATAAATATATGCTGGAGGAAAAAAGTGTAACCCTTAATAATGAAGGAAAAGCTTCCTTTATGATCACCGCCAATGATGATTATAAGAAAAAAATGGAAGCGGCTATTCCAAAAACAACGGAAAATCCCAATCCTTCTTACCGCTTAATATTTACTGTGGAACTACAGGCAGGTTCATCTACAGATATTGTTTTGCCATCTGCTATTGCTATCCAGGGAACTCGTCCGGTAGTTGTAGACGGAACCACAACCTATCTGGAAGTGTTGGATACCAATGAAGAATTAGTCATCACTTCAGAAAAGAAGATCGTTTCCATCATGTTTTCCACTGAGGATGGAAAGGATATTCAGCGTATGCAGACCTTCTATGGAAAAACCCATAAACTTTGGGTACATACCGTTAATATGACGGAAGAAACACTTAAAATTGATGTACTGAAAGAGATTCCTAAAGAAGGGATGAATGAAAAAGATCACATCACGTATACCCACGAAAGCAAACAGAGTTATAACGAAGAAAAAGTAGGGAAAGACGGACTACTGGAAGTTTCTTTCACTCCAAAAGAAGAATGGAAAAACCCACCTAAAAACTTCGATTACTATATAGCACAGGTTTCCCGCCAGGTTGAGGATCCTGCCGATCCCAAAAAGAAAGTCTGGAAAATAGAAAAAAGCCAGTTTACAATTAATAGTACGCTACCTGCAGATGTGGTTCGGACAGAAGATATGGAAAAACTGGGAATTTATGCAAAGAAGAAAGATGGAACGGCATTTACTCAACAGGAAATGTTAGAATTGAGAAAGCAGTTTATTTTCTATGAAAGCGGTTGTCTGAAAGTATCCCAAAAAGAAACGCCGGAAGTTATTGATAATGATGTGACACCTGTTATCGTGGAAATGGCAGAGGTTCGAAAGCAGAAAACATGTTATTGCAACCGAGGATTTACCGAGAAAGAAATGGAAGACCTCATTAAAACAATGACTGGAGGTACTGAAATTTGGAAAGGGATAAAAGAAAGTTGCGATATTACTGATAAAACCATTAAAAGTTTAACAGCAGAAGTAAATGCTATGTTTGCAAGCAATGGAATTAATCGTTGTATGCAGAAAATGTCATTCTTAGCCAATGTCTCAGAAGAAACAGGCTTCTTTGTGCAGAGTAAAGAAGAAAAAAGTAAATATTTATCCAGCCAGAGTACATATAAAGGACGAGGTATACTCCAGATCACAGGAATTGATGATGGAACGGGATATTATAATAGTCCAGGACCCTACAAAAACTATGGGAGGGACAAGTATGCTGATGAGAATAAATTTCTTGGCGATAATGCAGATATTATTTCTAAAGATTTACACAATGCCGTGGATGTAGGCGGGTGGATATTTAATTTCAAAAAAGTCCCTTTATGGAATCTGGATCCTAAAAAAACTTATTCCAAAGAACTGACAGAGACCCTTGAATGGAAACGTACCTATTTCAGTAAAGGTTTAGGGAAAAGTCTTACAGAGCTTGGAATTTTAATGGAGGATGAAGAGGAGAAGTATTTTTTCTTACAAGGAAAAATTTTGAACGGTTATTCTCCTGGTGACCGATTAGAAAAACCTCCTATTGGATGGGAAGGCCGTAAAAAAGCTTTAGGAAAATTAAAAACATGGTTTAAATATGATAAAAAAGTATGTGATGGAGAGGCCGTAGCTATGCCAAATCTTGAAGGTAGAGCTCCGTGGATGGAGCTGGTTTGGAAAGAAGAAGCTAAGAACCTTGTAGAAACTGGAACCAATAAAGAAATTCAGAAGTTTTTTGATGGAACACCTTATGAAACTCAAATGAAAAATGGTACAAAAAATGAAGAGGATATAGCGTGGTGTGCAGCATTTGTCAATTGGATTATGAAGCATTACGGATATGAAGGGGTGACGACTGATAAGGGATATGATGCCGTAAGAGCATTAAAATGGGCAACCTGGGCCGAAGGTAAAGACTTGAAGAAACCTGTTTACGGAGCAATTGCTGTAAAAACTAGATCCGGAGGGGGGCATGTTGGTTTTGTTGCGGGTAAAAAAGGAAATAAAGTTGTTATATTGGGCGGAAATCAGTCACAGAAATTATATTGCGTAGCTTATGATATTTCTGACTATTTTGCGTACATGGTTCCAAACAATTATGAGATTACAGATGCAGATTATAACTTACCGGAATATAAAGGGAATCCTGGTGCAAAAGGATCAGAACTTTAAAATCAAAAAGAGAAAATGAAACATAGAATTTTAATGAGCCTGCTTTTTATTTCTTCAGTTTTGGTATCGTGCCAGAATAAAAAAGAAGATAACAGCAATAATACTGTTGCTGTTACCGAAAGCTCAGCGGGTCTACAATTTAATAAAGATGTTAATGCGATGCTAAAAAAACAATTAGAATACGGAAAACCTTCTTTTGACAATCCATATCAGTATTCTGAAAAAGATTTGGAAGTAACAGCTCCAATACTCAATCAATTGCTTTTGGATAATGGTTACAAAATCATTAATAATGAAGAATTCAGTAATAAAATACAACAGATTTTTAATCGTATCATTGATAAAAACTCAACAAGTAAATTTCTTTATATCAATTTTATTGATAAGTGTGATAAAGCTTTGAATTATATTCCAAATAATGCAGAGAATAATGGAACATTCGTCGTTAAAAATCAGAATTTTATTACGGATCTTTATCCTCTTCCAACGATTATTGATTATCAGAAAACATATGCTGAAACCGCTCAGGAAGAAAACTCTGGTTCCAAAAATTATAAAGATGCAACGGGAAATGAAGTTAAGAAATACTTATGGAAAGATATTACAAACCTGAAAGAACAGAGAAAAAAGAATATACAAACATTAATTGCCCGAAATCTGTATCTTTTTAATGACAACAAAGCACAATACAAATGGCTTACTCTTAATGATCAGTATTTCATGGAAAGCTTAGTGAAAACGTTTGGATATACTCAAGATCCTGAACTTCTCAAATGGGTTATTGAAAGAACAGTATTTGATAAAAATGATCCATCTGATTATGGCAAACTCTTTTGGATAAAAGACTGTGATGAAAGTGTAAGGCTTCACGCCAATACTTTTAAAATATTTCAAAAACTGTATGTACCTAATGATTCATCCGAAAACCGTTTTATCCTTGATCATATTAAATCCTATTTAGAATATTTGGATAACAATGATAATCCTGAATCAAAAGTTTTAACAGAAACTGAAAAAGTAAAAATAATGGCTAATCTGGCTTATTTTGCAGAACAGTATAAGTATAATGCTTCTTATAATGACGGGACCAGAATGATGGGCAGACTGCGCTTCTTTTTGGGAGGCAGTTCCAGAGAAATTTTACAGAAAAATAATTATTTTAATCTTCCTAAATTTAAAGAATGGTGGGATAATGCAGACTATGATGAATATTTCGTTGACGAATGTGAGTACAATGGAACATGCGGCCCTGATAATCAACCGATGAATATAACGGAATGGAGAAAAAAACATCCAAAGAAATAATATGTAAAGCACAGTTGAATCTAACTGTGCTTTTATTTTAAAACACAATAATGACAAAAAAGATTATAATTTCCTTAGCTATATTAATATTGAACCTATTGCATTCACAAAATATAGCATGGAGTAAGGAAGCATCTTTTCTTCCTGTACTTAAGTCACAATTATCAGCAGGTGTAAGCGGAGAGAAAAATGAAACAGATTATGCCACTTATACTTTTTCATTAAGAGATTTAGAGGCAACTGAATCAATTATATCAAAAGAATTAGAAGGTAATGGATATCAAAAACCAAGCAGAGAAGAGTTTATTAGTAAAGTTAATACAGTCTTCAAAAGAATAATTGATCCTAAGTCGGACTCTAAATATTTGCATCTCAATTTTGAAGACAAGTGCTCGAGAGATTTTCAATTTTTTAAAAATTCGAATACGACAGATGTAGATCCTTACAGCACTTATATTTTTAAAAATGGACTTTTCATATCGGATTTATACAGTATTCCGGAAGTATTTGATTATACCAAAAATGCTGAAATGTCACAATATGAAAAAGAAGCTAAGTATAATAGGGCCCCAGCCGATATCAACCTATATTATTGGAAAGATATTGCCAATTTAAAAAATATAAGAAAACAAAATATTAAAACCATTGTTGCTAGAAATAGTTATTTATTCAATAATAATAAATCTTATGTAGAATGGATGGTAGAGAACGATAAAAGATTTGTAAAGTCAATTGTAAAAATCTTTGGATATACAAAAGAGTCCAAATTCAATGACCTTACCATGAATGATTATCTTGCAGATTATCAAACCTCTTCCGACATTGGTGATATTATTTTTACTAAAAATTGTAAAGGAGAATTAGAGATAAGAACAGAATTGTTGAAGTATATAAAAGATCATACAAAATCAGATGAAAACAGACTTTTGACTGCCTTAGAAAATTTTGGATATGCTTTAAAAGATAATTCTAGTTTTACATCGGATGAAAAATATAAAATACTCGCTTATATAGGCAATACAGTCGATCCTTTTTACTTGGATTTTGCCGGTATTAATTCAGGAAATGCTGTATGGAATGCCGAGAGTGTGCTTTATAACAGTGTTGTAAAAGATAGAAATATTGTTTCAGTATTTCAAAAGAATAACTATTACGGGCTTCCCGATTTAAAAGATAGTTTGATGAGGGTACAGGCAATTATTGAACATGATTCTGAGTAAATATTACTTCATAAAAAAAGCAAGCACAATCAATTGGATTGTGCTTTTTATTTTAAGGATGAGAACAGCCTGATTTTAATTGATGAGAACTATAAAATTTCATGTTTTTCACTGTGCCCTTTATCTGTTATTTCAATTTTACCACCAATATTACATATACAGAAAGAATCCTCAGTGATAATTTTATAATTGTTGATTGTATCTTTTTCTGTTGTCTTTTGCCAAGCCGTTGGAACAGGTAAACAAGGTAAGTATCTTCCAATAGTAGGTTTTAATTTACATTGTCCGAAAGGTTTTATGTTTACATTCGCTTGCTTATCGTGTTCAGTGGCAATATATTTTCCTTCTGCGGTTGAGAAGTTCTGGCTTGTAACACTTAGATTACTTGGCATTGTTCCTTGGTTACATGATAATTGAGCGGTATCAGTGATTTTTTGTGGCATTAGAAGATTATTTTTTTTTATATAGAATTTCAACAGAATCGTTATGCTTGCCATTGATGCAAGTTACCTTTTGAAGCTCACCAGTATTACCATCGAGCTCAATTATTATACTTGCACCATATTTACCGTCATATTTTCCTCTATATTCTATTTCCCAAGTGCTTTTTTTAATTATATCATTAACTCCTCGACTTATTGAAGTATATTCATTATGTAAATCAATATTATTTTTGTTACAATAATTGATAATATCGTCAGGTGTTATTTTAAAATCTTTGTCTGTATCTATTTGTTTAATAAGTTTTTCAGAATCATCAAACTCATATTTGATACCTACAGCTCCAATGCCATTTTTGAAATTTACCCATTTTTGACGAATAACTCCCTTATAATTATATTCTTTATGAATTGTAAATAAAGAGTTTTTGGGAGTTGTGTCATTAAAGTATCCACTTTCTTTATCTCCAAATATTTTTATTTCTGCACCGAATTTGTCTATGTAAATTAAATTTTCTGCTTCATCTTTATGATTGTCAAAATATTTTATGTCAAAATATTCTACTTTATCATTAATAAGATTTTTATAATTGTTTTGTGTACGCATAGTTGAATGTTTTATAGGGTGCAGTATATTGGATTTATCTTGGGTACTTTCTTTTTTATTTTGTCCTTCGCAAGAAAAAAATAGGAATAGTAAGATTATATAAATTAGGTTTTTCATTTTATTTATAAATATTATTATTTTTTAAACAAATTATTCTTTTTCACATCTTTTTTGTGCTTTTTTCCATTGCCAATGATAAATGCTAATAACAGGTACAGGAGGAGTTGCCATATCAGAATAGTCCATTATATTATCAGTAATATTTTGTTCAAGAGTAAATTCTCCGTCATTATCAAAGCTATGATATAAACCTAAAGAATGTAAAGTTTCATGAGCCACAGTGCTGTCATTGAATCCCTTTGCGTAAACTATAATTGTTCTCAAATCTTTATCTACACTTCGTCCAATACCATATAAGCCACCTGCTGATTCATTTATAAAATAAATTTTATAATAATCTCTATAATTCTTTGTTTTATCATATTTTTTATAAAGCTCATTATTTAGAAAATTGTAAATTTCGTCAGACCATCCGTTTTCAATTCTCTTTTTTGCATTTGAACCAACAATAACAAGCGTGTTATTAAAATTAGTTTTGCGATTATGTTTTTGTTTCGTTATTGAATCAACATCTTCATGGAATTTTAATGCTAATTTATTTTCAAAATGTGGATTTATTAATGCTTGGTTCATGTATTGTGTAAGCTCAGTATCTCGACCAGTTGGTTGTGCTTTTTTGATACCATTGCCAATATTTGTCCATACTTCAATAAAAACAATTTTGGCTTTATATCTATTTTTATTTTTTGCAACTTTTAATTTACCTGCTAAAGATAATTCTTCTTTACCTTGAGAATCTTTATAAGTTGCAATAACCTTAATAGATTGGTCTGTGGCAAATTCTTTCAGACAGGTAATGTTCATTTCTAATTCATGCTTTCTTATCGTTAAAGGAAAAGGAGCATGGGTTATGTTGAAAAACTTATTTTCATATTCTAATGTTAATTTTTCGGGCTTCTTTTTTATATCAATGATTACTCGTAACCTAGCTGCAGTGTTTTTATATGTTGTGACAAACTCTTTTGGAACAATTTTCCCATTACTTTGTTTAATGTTTTTAATTGTTACTTGAGGATATAGACTTAGCCAAGGAACACAATAATTAATCTTTATTTTTTTACCTTTTTTATTTTTTATGGTGTAGACATGAGGGTTAAATAATGACATTAATTTAACAAACTCAGTTTTGTCATTGACGAAAAAACTTACAGGAGAAAGATTGGGATCATTATCATATAATTGTCGTAGAGCCCCATTACTATCTCGATATTTCCCTATTCTATTTCCATAATTTATATCTCCTGCAATTTTTGTATCTCCAACTCTAATCCAGTCAAAACCATATCCTTTTCCTTCCCAATCATTTTTGGGTCTAAAACTTACTAAGCATCTTTCATCTACATAAACAGGAATATATTTATAATTTTGAGGTTTATTTGTCTGATTATTCCCCCGCTTACCATGCATATCAATAACCCCCTTACTATTTACAATTGTATTCTGATCAGAATGTATAAATAGTTTTTGGGTTCCCGCTACATTAGCTTCCTTTGCCTGAATAAATAATTCATTTTCTGTATTGATAATCGTTTTTGTTGCCTGAGCGTGGAATAACTCAGATACAGTCTGAAGCATAACAGGAGTATTCATTAACGTCTTCTGAAGATAATTCATTAGCACCGTATTTCCCACTGTTGAGGTCATATTATTACCAACGTTAATATCAAAATTATTGTTGGCATTAATTTCAACATTTGTAGCATTCATCGTTATTTTATTAGGAGCGGTAACATTGATATTCCCTTGTCCATCCATAAAATAAACATTGCCACTTGGATCTTCAATGGTGACGCTTCTTTGCGCATCATTCATTAAAACTTTGATACCGCTGCGGGTCTGTATGGATTTAAGATGATTATCACCACCACCGCCTAAACCTACTTTACCATGAAACATGCCTCCCATGGCAAAAGGAAAATCTGGATGATGATATTCAAAACCTACCATTACCTGATCTCCTACTTCCGGTATGGCAACAAATCCTCTGTTTTGACTTACCGCATCTGTTCCTCCAGCATCCGGACTCATCATTCTTATAAAATGAGTGGTGTCATTTACCTGCCAATCAAATCGAACCTTTATTCTTCCCTGATTTAGAGGATCAACATTGGATATGACAGTTGCAATTTGAGGCTCCGCTTTTGGTGTTATGAAATCAGGCTTAGGCATAAAACCTGTTCCCTCTGCAATAGCTTCAAAGCTTCCAGTGTAATAGCCTCTAGCATCAATCTCATGATTAGCTTCTGTAATCATAAGCGTAGTAAAATGTGCAGTATGGCTACTATCAGGTTTTCTCATGGATAGGTCAACAACACAACCGGGATATAAAAACGGAACAGTAGTCTTCCCTGAAACGGTGAAAACTTCTACAGCAATACTTCCTCTGGCACTTTTCTGGGAGTCATCAACATCCAAAAACATATTGGCATTGATAGGAGCAGGGACCAGCGATCGGGTTTTAAAAATTTCATGATTCAGTTCATATGATTTTGCAGATAAATCTCCTAGGTGTTTGATGTTATGATCCACACCTAGCATTTTAGAATGGCTGCTGCTATTGTAAGCAAAATATTCAGGTTTAGTGTGCACTGCTTTTAGTTCTATTGTTGTATCAGTGACATTACTTCCTTCAATGAGTTGGATAGGCTTCTCACTAGGTGGAAGTTTCCCAAAATGAAGAATTTCTCCATCATAATAGAATTGTTCTCCATATGCTTCTGCAATTCTTGTGAGATAGTTGTAGTGGGTTTCACAGTATTGCGCACTGTAATTGATATAGCTTTTGTTCTGCGTTTCTACTCTGAAATCGAATTTTTCTGATCCGAGTGCTTCTTTAATTATTTTATCGGCAATGATACTGGTATTCACTGCCTGCTCTCCCCCAAAGCTTTGGGTATGAGGGGCCGCATCCATCAGAATAGTAGGACTCTGTCCTTTGAGGACAATGTTTCCCAAAGTCATTTTTTCCTGACTGAATGCTATTTTGGTAATTACTCCGGCAAAAGTTCTTTCGGGACTTTCGTTTTCATACTCTTTATATCTGAAAGTTATGGTCAGGCGTTTTCCTAAAAATTGTCTGGCTTCTTCAAGATTGTGATTCTGCACTTCTGCTAAAGAATCATGCGCTAAAATAAGTTCAAAATAATGATGTCTTCTGGTGCTTTGCTGTAAGCGAAAATGCTTGAAGTGGCTGACGGGTTTTCCATTGATTACCATATCCAGCTTCACCACGCGATGGATGCCTGAAATATGGTTCTCCGAAATCCTGTCAGAATTGGAGGCGTTTTTTTTCATAATGTCTTTGTGTTTTTTGATCTTATATCCTTGAATCTAGATAAAAAGATACTATCAAATATAGACATTTTTATTAAATCCTTATTATCAATTATTGCCTTAAAGGAATGGAGAGTGGAGTAGGAGTTATTGGGAGAGTTGAAAATATTAATTTTTTTCAGGGCGAGATATACAAACAAAAAAACCTCTAAATAAATTAGAGGTTTTCAAGTGGTTTCTCCAGGAATATCCCTTTATTCTGATTTTCAATGATTTAAAACTTTGTTTACTTGTGGAAGGGACAAAGAAGAGACAAAAATAATAAATAAAATCTTTTTTGCCGATATTTGTTTAACCCTGTTTAGTAAACTATGAAAGCAAAGATAAACAATTTTTACAATTTTCTTAATGAACTTCGATATAGGTTTCAAAATATTTTAATGTCAAGTCCTGAAAGTTTCGATGAAGATATTTCTCTTCTAGAATCCATCTATTCAATCAATAAAGAACAGTTTCCATTTGATATTAAGACAGCATTTGAAGAATTGTACACAGAAAATCCCGATAAGATGGAAATGATTTTTTGGGATAAACTCAAAGAATCTTACTACAACTACGAACAGTTTATAGAATTAGATTATCAATATTTTAAAAATCCAGATTTACCTGAAAAGTTTCAAAACCTATTCTATCACAGTAAACTGCTATCATATAACTATTTTGCCTATGTTTCCCGTATTTATTATTGGTACTATGGTAGAAAAAATGAACATCGAAGTGAAAAAGAAGAGATTACAGTAGGATTTTTAGATGATTACAGTAAGATAATTCCTGATTTATCTGAAAGTAATGCTATGCAAAAAATTCAAAATTACTTTTCTCTTCAATTTGAAATGTTAGAAAACTATATAAAATACATTTACGTAAAAAATGAATTTCACCTTAAAGTTGTTGAGCTCCGAATGTCTGATAATAGCTTTATAAATAAGAGACTGGAAAAATTAGCAAATGAATATTATTCAAAATTGGAAATACTTGCAAATTATAAAGATAACATTACAAAATTAGCGATGAATCTAAGGTTTGATTATCCTGATTTTTTAGATAATAAACAGCCAACTACTAAAAAAGTTACTAAAAGCCAAGAACCACTAAAATTTCTTTATCCAGAAAATGTATTTGATTCACTCTCTCCATATATTCCCGAAGAATTTAACGAATCTTTTAGAAAACTAATTTTTGGTGAATTGACTAATGTAGTTAAAGAAATTACTTTCAGAGGCGGTTCTAATATGCTTGTGTATTTTCTTAAACAACGTTATGATGAAGGTCATCTAATTGCTGATAGTAAAGAGCAGGTTTCGGAATGGATAATTAAAAACTTTATGTTTTATGATGAAGAAGATTACAAAAAGTTTAAAAAAGATACTATTCAAAAAACTTTAATGAGAGATTGTAAGCCTCCCAAAAAAGAGGTTAAATATCTAATTTAATTTTTTTGAGTCCCTTTTTTGTCCCTATTTAGGTACAGGCATTGATTAAGGATAATTCACTAAAGTATTTTTGTATCATAATTTTAAATAAAACATTATGAAACAAGAAAAATTCTTGGAAATTATCACTCAATTAGTGAGTGCCTTTCCGTCAGAAAACAAAACAGACGAGAAATTAGATTTATTAATTTCAAAATTAGAAGGTAAAGACAAAGATTCTGCGGAATCAGAAAAAGATGAACATCTTTTAATCTCTGAGGTCTGCGAACTTACTAAAAAGAAAAGAACAACTATTTGGCTTTGGGACAAAAAAGGTTTATTAAAGCCTGTTGGTAAGTCTGGTAAAAGTCCTATTTACAGGAAAAGTGATGTCTTGAATTATATTTATAATTCTAAAAAAACAGAGTAAGCGGTAATTTTATCAATTAAAAGAGAAAGAAAAAAAGTAATATATTAAAAGAAGATTTTCTTTTTCTGCACCTTCCTACAAATACCTAAAATTTTATTGAACGATTTTAAGCATTGGCAACACCTGTGTGGGTTGTTGCTATTGCTAGAAGTCAATTATTAACCTTTCCTTATTCCTGTAATGGTTTAAGGACACAAAATTATATAAAAAATGACACAAAGTATTAAAAACAATGAAATGATGACACTTTTGCCAAGCTCAGTCAATTACGAACATATCGAACTTTCAGGTAAAGAGAAGATTGAAAAATTTGACATGAATATTGTTAAATTTATTTTACATTCAATCGTCTTTAAATCTGTTGCTTTCAATGGAAATACTGAGGTTGTAAATTATTTTAATCAAAGTTTTTTATCGCGAAATTATTGGGTTGAAACAATCGGTACAGACTATTCAAAATACATTGAACTTTTGAGGGATGAAAAAATAATCTATCGAACCCCCTATCAAGAGAAAACTTGCTTTGGCTATGGCTTGGTTGTTCCATATCGTTATTCAAGAATCATTGTAGAAGTGATTCAAATGAAAGGGGTTCATAAACATCAAAATAAAAAGTTCAATTCAAGCTATACGAAGAAATATGAAAAGCCATTGAGTGATTTTTTTGTTAATACCGATTTTGCTATTGATAGCGATAAAACTGAAAACGATTTATTTGAGAGATATTTTGAGTTAGCTAATTATCCTTTAAAAAAGTCACATGGAGAACCAATTAAAAGTGATTTGAAGTCTTACAGTAGCTACCTTATGGCTTTGAAAAAGATGGCTCAATTCATGAATGGAGATTATATATTTTCTAGAAATAAAACAAGCTCGAACAATAAGAAAACAGGAAAAAAAGATTATAAAACAAAAGGAAGGCTATACACTTCATTTTCTTATCTCAATAAGGAAATCAGACAAAACCTTATCTACAAAGGGGGAAAACTAATTGAAATTGATTTGAAGAATTGTGTACCATATCTTCTTTCTAATCTTTTCAGTGTTATCAACATTAGAATGACCTCCAAGAGAGTAAGTCGTCTACAATCTAGTCTTTCTATTTATATGTGTTCAGAAGACTTGAAAACCCTCATGGATAGGGAGATTGAAGACTTCAAAAATTTATGTATTGAAGGAACGGTCTATGATATATTTATTGAGCCTTTGAAAGAAAAGTACGCTGAAAAATGGTCTGATATGTTTATGAGTTATCTTGATAAAAGATACGTTGAAAGTTATGAGCATGACAGAGCTTTAGCCAAACAACTATTTATCATGATGCTATTCGGAATGATTAGCCAATTTACAGAGGTTCAACAAGTGTTTGCTGAGAAATTTCCGATACTATGGGATATTCTAACCACCAAGAAAAGACAAAATTATAAAGCAGTAGCAAAATCACTTTTTGATTTAGAAGGTAGCCTTATGATTGACCAAGTGGCTAAGCCGCTTATCAAAAATCATAAGAGAAAGATTCCTGTTTTTAGCGTTCACGACTGCATTGCTACTACAGAAGAAAATATTCCTGTTGTGACTGAGCAAATTGAATCTGTATTTTACAATAATTTCGGGAATGTGCCGAGGATTTCAATTGATTAAATATTGTATTTCTACTAAAGTTTTTATAGGGTATTTTAAGGTGGTTTTTAGCGCACTTTGCAATGCTATGTTAATATTGGTTCAGTTTGTGTTTTTGGCATGATTTTTGATGTTTTTAAAATCAAAGCAATTAAGCACTATCTCAGTTAAACGAGGTAGTGTTTTTGCTTTTATAAGAAAAATTAAAATTTTAGAAACCAATTTAAAATATTATAAAATGAAAAATTTAATCTTTCCTAAAAATCCAAATAATTCAAGTTAGAATTATTTGAATTTATAATCAGATAACATAAAATGTAATCCAAAATACGTCCTAAATAAAAACTTAGGATGGTATTGTCATGTCCAAACTTTAATTAACAAAATGTATAACAATAAATTAAAAATCAATTTTATTATGAAAAATCTCAACAAAAAAACTCAGGTTAAAAACGAAAAAACGAACAAGAAAACTATGAAAACATTTGATTTTAAAAAATTTGAACAGGAATTATTACTCGCACAAGTCACCTATCAACGTGAATTGGAAGAAAGGTTAAGGAATGAAGCTAAAGGCTTGTATTTTGAAATGGACTGTGAAGAGCAGATATGGGTATATAAAGACTCTAAAGTAGTGGCTGATGTTTGTGTTGAAGAAGAATCAGAAAACAAAATTAATGTTACAATAAATATTAACCCTTACTCTAATGTCACATTTAAGAAAATTGAAAAAAAACTC
The DNA here is from genome assembly GCF_049319685.1 of Chryseobacterium sp. Mn2064. NCBI lineage: Bacteria > Pseudomonadati > Bacteroidota > Flavobacteriia > Flavobacteriales > Weeksellaceae > Chryseobacterium > Chryseobacterium sp. Mn2064. The sequence continues at coordinate 1,015,910 of NZ_JBMOUE010000002.1, read as the reverse complement.
CGATATTTTTTATTTGATGAATGGAGTAGAGAACAGTTTGAGAAACTTGAAATTAATAAGTCTTGCCTAAGCAAGGACGCTGAACATTGGGAAGATTGCCAATAATAAGACTTTGCAAAAGCTATAAACTAAGTAAATAACATGAAAACAGGCTTAAAACAAGCCTGTTTCTGTTTTGTACTAAGTTAAAGAATTGATGGGTTTAAACTTTTTCGGAGTAGAATTGCCGTTAAAAATTCTTTTTTTAAAATCCTTGTAATGTTTTAACCTACATTGGATAGAACATTTAAACCTGCCGAAGCCAAACGGCTCATAATATTCAATAAAACCACCGCATCTTTGCAGTCTGAAAATGTAGGAATATTTTTCCTTTGTAACGTAAGCTTCAAAAATCGCCCCGTTGTAGTTAATGTTCAATTTCATTTTGATAAAATTTAATTAATACAATTATACAACACGATTTACCTTGTTTTGAGCCTGTTTACTTTTCATTTTATTTCAAACTTCTTTCAAGTAGTGAAACAATTATTTTCTCTGTCATTTCAGTTTTTTTACTATCATCCTCAACCTTATTTGCTAAATTTATTGATAGCATTGTATCTTGTACTTTGATTAACTGAGCAAAGAAGAAATTAACCTGTTCCAAACTTTTCTTATACATAATGAAATAAGCCCCACCAATAAATTCTAATAAAATTCCTGCTATTCCTGTTAAAATTGTAATGTTGATATTTGGATTTGTATTAGTGTAGAACAAAATAATTCCAGCAATAATTAGAGTTAATCCCAAAACAATTGCTAAAATACTCCAATTAAAGCTGCTTTTAGCTTGAGCTTTATTAATTGTATAGTATTCATTTAGCTGATTAAGGCTTAGTTGGATTGTGTCAAATATTTCTAATTGATTTTTGCTCTCAATTTTTGTTTTTATTTCTTCCCTTTCAACATTAATTTTAATGATTTCTTGTTCTTCTTTGCTTGGTGTCGGTGTAGCAATAGAGAAATACAGAATGAAAAGTAGCAATCCAAATGGGACTGCAAAAAAGGGCAATAAGCCATTAATTAAGAAATTATACTCTTCTACATCAGATACATGTACAAATACATTTGAATAGATTAAAATTCCAAATGTAGTGAGTCCAAAAAATATTAGCATAACAATACAATATCTTTTTAATGCTGTATTCTGCTTAATAATAGCACCTATTTGTTTAAATGGCTCTTCAAGTATTCTTATGAGGTCTATCATTTTTAATAGTCTATGTTTGTTATTCGTTAAAATTGTATTTATTCTACGAGATTCAAAACTTTCCAATCTCCTTCTTTAGATTGCCATACCCATAAATTGTTGAATGTAAAATTTCCGTTTTGCAAGATAACTTTTTCTTCAATTAATCGCTGATCCTCTTTTTCTTCTAATAGAGTAAAACACCTTTTTATGTTTTCGAAATATGGAAACTCATTTGATTGATAAGTTTCAATCAAAGACGATTTTAATGCTTCCGCTATTTTATTTTTTATCTCTTCGGTAATGATTGCTCCTCTTTCTCCTAGTAAATTTTCGGCTTCCTTTTCAAAATCTTTACAGGAAATTACACCTTCCAAATTTTGTTCTGTATAATAATTCTCAATCTTGATAATTGCGCCTTCGGGTGTTGTCAAATCTGGTTTAAAAAAATCATTTCCATCATCAATTTTTACTCCAAAATCAATATCAAAGTTCATTTTTGCTTCATCATCAAGAGTATTTCTGTAATGCCTTATTGTATATCCGCCAATCAATCGTCCATTTTCAATAATCACCCAATCTATGGCATCATTTATTGGAACTTTTTGAGTGTTGCCATTTTCTGCCAATTCTCCAATATAATAATCTCCTTCAATTTTGACATTTTCCAACCATACATACACATTAGAATCCATGAATTTTACTGCTGTGTAATCCTTACAACTACTTTTAATCAGGTTATTGAAGTACCACAAGGTATTTTCAGCTTTGTATAGGTTGTATTCATAAAGCTTGTTTTCTTCAATTTTTGCACTGTTATTCATGACAAAATCTTTTTATCCATTGTGCAGATTTTAAAAATCTTTTTGCTACATCATCACTCCATTGCGCACCGTAATCAAACTCATGGATTTTACAATTTTCATTCTCTAAAACGGCATTTGCAGTTTGTAAAAGTTTATCGTTACCAACAGTTACGGATAGTTCTTGAATTTTCTTGTTCCAACTTGGTGTTGGATTAGCATTTCTGGCTGTATCTAAAAAATTAATGAGTTGAACTTTAATCAGAAAATCATCCCACTTGTCCTCTGCTAAGTCTAAATTCAAGATGCCATTAATAATCTTATAGCATCCTTGCTTATTCTCTACTTGAAATTTCTTCAAATAATCAATTAATTCTATATCAGCTTCAGACACTAATTTTAGAATCTTTTTGAAACAAACAATATCATGATGAAAACTTTTCTGATATATGATATGCAGTATGTTCCTCAAAGTTTCAAATTTAACTTTAGTTGTAGCCTGCTTAAAAATACTACGAACATGTTCTATCTTTAAAGTGTCTTCCAAAAAATTACTATTGGGAGAAACAAAGTAATTATCTTTTAGATACATTGTAACATGAAAGAAATCTTCTGGTGAATATACAATCATCTTGTCATTTACAAATTTAGGAATTAGATTGTTTTCAAGTAAAGCTCCTAATCTTGCTACATAAAGTGATCTTAAAAATGCACCATTAAATTCATTATTATAATTCAATAATTTAGGGAGGATGTATTTGTAGCTTTTCCTTTCAATTTCAGAAGAAATCAATTCGTTGAATTGGGTTTCCAACTCTTTTTCCGTTTTTAATTGTAGCTCCTTATCACTAGTTGCTTCTTCATGCTTCAAAAGTAATAAGTCAAACCAATTTTGAATGGTAATGAAGTCATTTCCAGAAATATTAAGCTCTCTGGCTAAAATTTTCGATTTTGCTAGTTCATTATCTTTAAAAGTCAAATATGGGTTAGTTTTCATGATTTCTTGAATAAATTCTCTCCAAATATTACTTTTTTATCTTCTACTATATAAGGATAGATTTGTTGATAAATTTGTTCAGGTGAAAGGATAAACTCAATAACTAAGACATCTTTTTCCTGATATTTCCCGTCCATAGCAATCGCATAAACCCGCACATCTTCATCTTTCAAATCGTCATAAGCGCCCGCTACCAAAATATCATACATTTCTTTTGAATCAGTTGATTCTGAGTAAGCGGAAATATAAGTAAGATTTCCGTTTGCTCTAACATATGTGGCATATGGAGCAAATTCACCATTTTCAAGTAAGAACTTTTCAGCCTGTTCTTTAATTGCTTCAAGCAATCTATCAACATTATTCATTTTTAAATATAATAAATTTTAAATTATGCACAACCTGGAATACCTGCACATGGGTTTTTAGGTTTTGGAACTGGAATCAGTTTTGGAGCAGGAGCAGGGGTAACTTTAATATTATCCATTTTCGGTCTTGGAGGTGGGGTATATCTCTGAATATTAATTCCTGAATTTTTAAGTGGCTTAGTAATTTCTGCTGATTCATTAAGTTTTAATAATGCTTCCTGCCCATTCGCTTTTGAAACTTCGAGTTGCCCTCTTAGCTGTTTTGTAAAGGATTGTTTTACTACATGCTTTACTTCAATTGTTCCTCCTTTATCTGTCATAGCATCAGGAATTGTTTTTCCTGTCTTTCCTGTTTTAGGGTCTGTAAATTCAAAAGTCTGAGTGTTTTTTTCCTTTCCCATTTCAGCAAGTTGCTTTTCTTCAACATATCTACCAAAATTAAAATGTTCTTGTTGAGCTTTGGTAACTGCTTCGCTCTGCTTAGTTCCAGCCTCACCTGTTTTAGTAAGTGTTTCAATAACAGTTGGCTTGATAGATGATTCCTCAAATAATGGCATTAGTCTAAGCCACCAACAACATCCGTTTACCTCTTCTGGTGCTCTACCATCTGGATCAACAAATTTCAGCGGATTATTAAATGCATAATTATACGGAGACCAGCTCGGAAATTCTTCACTAAGTGGATCAGGGCTTATCCAACGTCCTGCTGTATCTAAATACGGCTGTGCATCAGGGTCGCTCAAATCAATTTCTCTAAACTCTGTGATAGATTTCGTCTTTCTGTTGAATCGTACTGAACCAATACTCACAATACTATCCATATCATGAAATTCCAGATACTTTCCTTTGCTAAGGGTTGCAATTTTCGGATAAACTCCATACTTTGCAAAAGGATTTCCGACAGCAATATTTTTTCTACGTCTTTCTGCTTCCTGCGGTGTTAATGAATCTCGAGTTTTCAAAACTTCATCCATATACGGACGGCTACGCTCTTCTTTTGACAGTTTAACAGGATTTACCCATTTCTTTTCTGTTTTCTGCTTTGTGGTGGTCTGTTTCTTTGTCTGTGCCTGTAAAAATCCTACAAATATGGCAAAGACAATTAATAAAATTTTTCTCATTTGGTTATTTTGTAAAGTTATCTAATAATTTTTTGTTTTCAAATTTTTCTCTTTCAGTTTTCAGTGACACGAGCCAATCTAAATACATTTCTTCGGGCATCTGCCTGTAACCTATTTCATAAATATGTCCGTATTCTTTGTTCATCAATTCAAACAGTTCTTTGGCTTTTGGGTCTTGTTGTTGTACGAGTTTCAAGTTTTCAGCATTATCTGTTTTCAGGTTATGCCTATCCATAAGCTTTTCAAACTGTTCTTTGTGAGTTTCAGCTCTTAATATCAATGCTTTGGCGAAATTCGGATAAACCTCTAAGGCTCTGTTGACCGTTTTCAAAACAAATTCTCCGTCATTATTCGGGAAACTTCGGTTGTATGCCTGTGCTAAATCAAATAAGCATAGTGCCAAACTTTCCTTATTGTTCAAGGCTTTCATAAACACACCATTTTTAATGGCATCCAAATGAATGTAACCCGAAGCTGTCAGCCACGCATCAATGGGAAATATACCGCTTGTAAGCTCTGTATTAAACCAACCTCCTGCTTTGATGTTATGTTTGATGTAAACGTGATTCGGTGCTAACGCCAAATTTGCATCTACTCCGATTTCTTCAGCTAAAATTTTATACAGATACGGCATTGAATTACAATTACCTTTTTTCGTTGCTAATAGTTTTGAAACGAACAGGTTGCTAATATCATTATGTCCGAACACATCTGTAAAATCATAAGAAAACGGTTTGTACTGTATTACAGTGTCCTTGTATGCAATTGGAAGTGTTTGGCACATAATGGAATACACTGTTGCGTATTTACTTACCTTGTCTTTGTCAGATTCTTTATAAGTTAGATCTCGGCTCTTTAAAATTGAGTTTGCGAAGTTCTTTAAAAAGCCTATTTCTTCGTTTAATTTGTCAACGTCTAACTTACCCTGATAATATGCATTTTCCACGCTAAAAACGGCTTCTTTGAAGCTGTAGGGCTGTTTATTATTCAGCATATTGTCAATGGTCTGGTAGGAATCATTGTAGAACTGATTGTTTTGTGCCTTGACAGTTCCTGAACCCAGCCATGCAATAAGTAAGGCTGCAAGGAACAAGTTTCTGATTTGTAAAAATCTTTTCATCATAATTTATTGGGATCTATGGGAATATATTTTGGTTTTGTGTCCTGTTTTTTCTTTTCCTGTGCCTTTTTCACTGTTTCTTGCTCCTGTCTTTCCTTTTGCTTTTGCAGTTGGTACAGGTGTATTTTTTGTAAAAGTGCCTCGCTTTCCTGTTTGTTCTTTTCTGTCTTCAAACCTGCCAGCCATGATTCGTAAGCATATGCAGGCATTTCAGTATAGCCAAGTTCATCAATCTTCTTGTCTTGCTCTTGAAGCTGTTGAAACAGTTCATTGGCTCTGGGAAAATAACTCGCTCTCTCAATATCTCTTTTATCGTCAGGATTGATTCCCAATCTTTTTAATCCAGACAGCAACCTTACCTGCTCCACATTTGCCTTTTCCATATTTGGAGCAATTCCGTTGGGATAGAGTTCCAATGCCTTGTCTATGACCTTGTTTACAAATTCATCATAACCGAACTTGCGGACATATCCTCTTGCCAAATCAAAATATGCCATTCCCAGAAGTTCTTTTTTAGTGAGGTTATCCATGTAGATTTTACTCTGTAAAGCTTCGGATTTGATGTAGCCAGATTCAAGCAATGAGGTATCAGTAGAAAACATTCCATTGGTAAGTTCGATGTTTCTGTACTGCATTTCATCATCCATAAACCGAACATAGGAGTGGTTCGGAGCTAATGACAAATAGGCTTCTGCTCCCATAGCTTCTGCCAGCATCAGGTAATATTGTGGCAATGAGTGGCACTGCCCTGAACCAGTTTTTAGGAGTTTTGATACAAACATCTTGCTCCAATCCTTTTCACCCATATAATCCTTGAAATCATACTCAAAGGCTTTGTGGGTTGTTCCTCCCAGATTCATATCTTTGGAAAAGTATTCAAACAGCATCAGGTTCTTGGAAACATTACTTTCTGTGTCCTGTTTGCGTTCTTTCATTTTCTGCAATAATTGTTTGGCAGTTTTTTGGATTCCAGACTTGAAACTTTTCAAATCTTGCTTGTTATCATAAAAAGCATTTTCTACGGTGAAATTGACATCTCCTAATGAGTAATTTTCGGAATCCATCGCTGTGAGCTTGTTATAGGCATCATAGTACGATTGTGTTCCTGCTTTTCCTGAGAGTGAGGGCAAATCAAAAGGCATATTTCTGCCGTTTTCTACCCAACGCCTGAATTCTGCTTGTCGAACTTCTGCTATATCCCGTTCTATATCCTGCATAATTGCATTGTTCCTTGAATTTACCCGTGTATCATAATCATTGGACTGTACGGAACGTGAATGGCTGGGCATGGTTGGTGTGTAGCTTTTACGGGCTGTCGGACTTCCATAATTATTATTGTAATAATTACCTAAACCACTTGTTTGTGGTCTGGAAATATCTGGCAAGTTAGGGATTTGGGAAACTACTAACTGGCATATACATAATGAGACAGCGGTAAAATAAATTTTTCGCATGGCATTTGTTGTTTTATGGTGACAATTTATATCAAATCAGGTAATTATCAAATAGGTATTTTCCCCATATTTTGAATTATCCCTGCAAAGCTATGACTATAAAGCGTCAAAACCTGTCGTGTTATAACAGGTTTTGAAGTATTTAGCATTTTTCCCTTTTGAAATGTTTTTTTATTACATTGATGATGAATTTCAAAACTTTCATAAAGTAATAAGCACAACCCATGTACAGAATAAGAATTGAAACCATCATCAAAATAAGCGACACATCATCCCAAATGCTGTATGGTTTAAACTTGATTGCTGGAAAACAACTTGTTTGCGCTTGTAGTTGCAATATCATTTTGCGTTATTAAATGGGTTTTTCCCCTCACGCATAAATACCGTTCCCATTTTTTGATACTGAATAGGTTGTTGTTTAACACAAACCGTATAAATACCACTTCCAAAACCGTTTTGCGCTCGGATAATGATTACTTCCTTTTCACTAACTCCATTATCAATCGCTACAAACTTTTTGAGACGGTTGTTTTTAAGTGGCTCTTTGAAATCTTTCGGTAAATCGCACTCTTTTGTGGTTTGTAGCTCTTTCGGCTTGTCTTCCTGTGCGAAATAAAGAGTTGGTAATACGAACATTAAAGTAAAAATCAATTTTTTCATAATATTTAATTGTTTTAAAGGTTAATTTGTAATATTAGTAGGCTTACAATTCCCATTATTAGCAATAGAACTCCCATACAGCCACTTTGTGAGCTGTTGTTTGTGTAGTTTGCAGGGGATTTGAATGTGTTTTTTTCAGAATTGTATTTGTTAACAACTCCCTGTGGAGTTAAACCGCTCATAAATAAAGGCTTATTACCTATCTTTTCTTCAAATACTTCGCAACATTCTTTTGCGTAAATGTAAATTGTCGGGGTAAACATGAGACGTGCTATTGCTCCGTCAAGGGGATATTTGTCTTCTCTCCAAAATACAACATCACCTTTTCCGCCAATCATTTTGTAGGCATTTATCAAGTGTGGATTGGGTTTTAAATCTCCGAACATGAGATTTTTATGGAAGTCCTTGTTAAGAAGGTGCTTTGTTTTGCTTACAAACTCCCAGTATTTCATGTTTGGTTTTTTCTCGCTCCATTCAGTCTGGTTATAACTGATTTCGGCTTCCATGAAAAGAGTTGTAGCAATTTCTTGAAAATTCTTTTGTTTTTCTAATTCAATGATTTTGTGTAGATACCCCATTTTATAATGTATTATAAAATAACAAAGCGTGAGCTATTCAAACTTTGTTAGAAGGTATTTGGCGTAACCTACACACAGAAGCAGAACGCCCACGCCATAGGGGTGGGTGTCTAACTTTTGCTCCGTGTGTTTTCAAAATCGCCAAATTTTTCTAACAAAGCAATAAGCTTTACACTTATTATTTTTCGTTGATGTCTTTGCGCAAAACTACAAATTTTGTGCCTTTACTTAAAATAGATTTTCAAAATCTTTTTTAGGGTTTCGCTAATTCAGGGTACAATTCATTAAAAATCCATTTAAAACTATGATCCGTTTTTTCAGGTATTGCATAATATTGGTTCAGCTTATTCCGAAAAGATCCTTTTTTATCTAAGAGAATTAATTTCTCATATAATCCATAATGCTTAAATGCAATTTCTATATACTCCCAATATTTGGCATTTGAATTTAGAGCATTATTAGCAAATTTTATCCACTCATTATCTTTGTAAGCATATCCAATAATTTTTCCCTGTTTTGCTGATTCAATAATTCTTATTATGTTTTTAAACTGGAATAAATAACCCCTAAGAAATGGATCTTCAAATTTTTTCGCGAAATTGGAAAGCATGATAATGTTTTCAGCAACCTCGGGATAATCTTTCCAAAAATCAAATAAGTGTTTTTCGTCTCTATCATTGATTTTATATCCACGTTTGACAATGAGTTCAAATATTAAGTCTTTGTTTTTCAAATCCTTTCTTTTGAAAAGAATATCTAAAACAGTATTTCCTTCGAGGTCTACGATGTTAATATCATAAACAAAATCGTAATTTTCAAAGATGAACTTGAGAAAGTTAAAGCTCTCGTTATCTGCCGACTTTAGCCATCGTTGAAGTGCAAATTTTGAATCAATTGATAATTTTTTATTCAACTGGCTAAGTTCTTCATAATCAAAGTCAAAGAGTTTATTTTTGATAATACTGAAATTTTTCACTAAACTATTTCTGGTTTCTCTAATTTCATTGCAGATTGCATTAACTTTCCATTGAATTTGTTTTAAACGCTTCTTTTTTTCCTCCTCTTTTTTACGGTTTTGTTCTTCAATGAGGTTTTTTCTCTGAATTTCTTCAATTAGTGATTTTTGCTTACCGAAATCATAGAAAAATACCTCATTGTTAATATTGTCAAAATTTAGACAATTTAGATCTATTCTAACAGTATTCCATTCATCATAAAATTCATTCCAAGATGATAATTGAGTCGATTTGTACTTGCACTCAAGATAGAAACTATCTGAACTTTCATCAAATTTAAAGTAATTCTGATGAGAAGATAAATATTTGATGTCTCTTTCCATTTGAGAAGTACCTTCTACAATGTTCAAATCATCTAACAACCATATTAAGTAAATTCCCTTTTTTTTGTAAAAATCATATCTGCTTAAAATATATTTTTGAGAAAGAAGTGAAAGTTGAATCTCAAAAACAATTTTTTTATCTAAAAACTCATAATAAATGTCAGGTCTTCTTTTTTCATAGCCATCATAGATAAAGTGGTCGTCTATTCTTACATTGGAAACATTTTTGGAGGTTAAAAGCATTGCTCCAATTGAATTTTTTAAATAGATATGTCTTTCCGATTCTTTAGCATAATTAATACGAGAAAAAATTTCTTTTTCTTCTTGTGAAAGATTTTCTTTTAAAATACAAGGCACATCCGATTCAGAATGCTTAAAATGAATATTTTGGTATTTGCTCGAGGAAATTATTAACTTTTCTCCACATTCAACACAATATGGCTGAATTTCATCTCGATTATATTTTAATCTATAATCAAAACCAACTTTTCTAATATCGAAGATTTTGTCGGCTTCTAAATATTCTCCTGTGATTTTATCTTTAGCAAACTTTATACTTCTTGAATTAGTCATAACTTCTTATTGATTTTTCAAGTTTCTGTTTCATAGGATGATAAGTAAAATTAAAATCAATTAAATCCTTTTTAATTTCTACTTCTTTTGCAAAAGATAGAAACTCCGTGATAAATTCTGAAGGATATTCAGAAAGTTTTTGTTTCAGTTTGTCAGATTCAAGATAATTTATAAGCCCTTGAATTGAGCCAAATAATCCAATTGGTGAGTTATTTGAGATCCCAACCTTAAAATTATTTTTCTCTTCTCCATACCAGTCTTGTGGTGTAACTATATGCACCAAATAATCATCTAAATATTGTGGAATAACTTCAAATAGAAATTTTTCTTTGTTAGGCTCAATGAATTTCGTGTACCCACTATAACTGTTTGAATTTGCTTTAATCCAATCCTTAATAAAACATAATTTATAACAATCCCAAAAAACGGAATCAATAGATTCTATTAGTTTATTGTTATGATTAAAACAAAAAATTAGATATTCTATTATTCCATCCTTAGTAAATGGGATTTTGAGAGAATCACTTGTGCCATGATAATCATATATAGATTTTAAATAGTTGGGTTCAAAATCATAGTACTGTTTTTCTTGATAAAATATTGATTGTAAAAACACTTTTAGTTCTTCCTCACTGCCATATCTAAACTTAGATACGATCCGATTATTATAATTATTTGTTGTATTATAGAGGAAATCGTGGTCTACACCAAAGTATCTCTGCCTTCCATCTGAATCTAAATTGGCAATATAAAATAAAATTTTCACAAAGTTTTCATATTGGCTTTTTATAGATAAATCTTCGGTAATGTTCAATTTGTAAATAAATAGCATTAAAGCACGTAGCTTATCTTCGGATTTTGCTTTATCAACAATTCTTACCATTTTTGAGAAGTCCGAAGTGATGAAAATAGAAAAATCACCCTTTAAAAAGTTTGTATCATCAATTTCATCATTAAAGTATTTGTAATAGTTTTGACCATAGGCTAAAGATAGTGATGTAGTATCCTTGCTTCTGTAATTATCTTTAAAGATTTTACTACAGATAATGCCAATTGTTTGAATTTCCGTAGTATTATAAATTCCAATTTTTTCGATTTCTTCCTTTAATATTGAACTATTAAATGATTTTCCTATTGAGAAAGGTAAACTGTTTTTATCTTTCTCTTTTTGTCTCAACTTATAGCTGTTAAACCTTTCATTTCCATTGTAACCTTCATTACCTCGATTGTCAATAAATTGTTGTTTGTCAAATAGCAATCGGTAAACTTCATAATATGAGAATTTTAAGAGTTTAACTAACATAAAATCTTTTAAATCAACTTCATTTTCTATTCCTTCTATACTTACACGAAGTTCGCTTAAATATCTTTTAGCATTTCTAATATTCTTAATAGAATCAAAAATATTTCCTTGATAGTAGTTTAAGTGCAAGCTGATGTCTGAAAATACCTCTTTTATTTCATCTTGCTTTGCTGGTAAAAATTCTGCAATTCTTGTTTGTATGTACTTATTAATGTCTTTCTGTGTTATTGGAGCTAATGGAAACTCTTTTAAAAATATTTTTTCACAGTATTTTTCGGGGTTTGGGATTTGATTATTTTTAAGTGCTTCATTAATATATTCTTTATCGTACCCTACAATGTAGTTGAAAACATCAAATGATGCGGTGTTTCTGATTAATTTTAGAACTTCAAATACCTCATTAGGCTGTAGTCTGTCTAAATCATCAAAAAAAACAATAACCTTTTTATTCAATTTATTTAAAAGCCTATTAAGCCTATCAAAATCATCTGAAAGACTGTTTTCGGGTATTAAATTAACAGCATTTAGAATTGTCTCAGTTGTAGTGTTTTTATTTACTGATAAAACCTTACTGCCATATTTTTTAATCTCTTTAGAAATATCAAAACTATAAGGAGCAACTTCTTTTTCAACGGTGTTAAAAAAATCTTGTATAATAGATTTAACTGAAATATTAAGCCAACTATTAAATTGTACAGTTATAAATTTGTTGTCATTCTTGAGATTTTCTTCAATTAAATTCATAAACGAGGACTTACCATCACCCCATTTCCCCACAATTCCAATAGCAGTTGAACTTTTTGTTTTGTTATTTTTTAGCAATCGAGCAATCTGAATTGCTTTGGGTTTCCTTCCTAAAATATCATTATCACTCTTATCAATAGGATTGTCATCATATAGTTTATCATCTTGATTATTGGAAATAGGTTTTGGTAAAGCAAGGATTAACGCAAAAGGAACTAAGCAAATAATACATACAAAATCAAAATATTTTACCACATCAAAATTTTTGAAAGAAGTCAAAGAACCACTATAATTTATTCTAGTTATTGTATAGGCAATAAGGCCGATAGTAGGATAAATTAGGTTTTCTTGTTTTACAAAAAATCCCTTTTGTATTTTAGAAACTGTCCAGATTATGCAGAAGATAAAAAGCAAAGCAAAGATGCAATCCATCAATAGTGAACTGTCTGCATATACCAAAAAATTATCAACAAAAAATTTTTGATAGAGTGGAATTAACAAACTTCTAAATGCTACAAGAAAAACTAATAGAATTATTAAGGTTTTGTGCTTTTCGATATACTTCATCTGATGATGCTTTTTACAAATATATTTATAAATCTTGTATAATATCTCTCGATAGAATAGGTATCTAAACAAAAGCGCCCCACCATAGGGCAAGTTTTTGATAGTACCCCCCACCTTTGGAAAGTCGGTCAAAAGTTTTCAGGCGGTCTAAAAACCTTAGCATTTTTTTTTGAACATTTTTAGACTACAATTCAAAGTTAGAACAGGTTTGAGAGAATTTTGTACAGGTTTAAAATATTTCTTCTGTTTCATTCAAAAGTACCCTAAAATTTGCACATTTGGCACAGTTTTCGACTACAATAAACCAACAAAAAACCCCATCAATACTACTAATATTGAATGGGGAGGTGTAAAAAATTCTAACGCTAATTAAAACTTATCTACAATGGCAAAGTTAACAAATTGTCTTGATACTTTCAGTATCTATGTCGGCACGTACAAAAAGTACAATGAAGGGTCAATCTATGGTGAATGGTTAAACCTTTCAGATTATTCAAATTATGACGAGCTTTTACAGGCTATGCAGGAACTTCACCGAGACGAAGACGACCCCGAATTTATGATTCAGGATTATGAATGTTCGGAGTTCTTTATCAAACAAAAGCTAATCAGCGAATGTCATCTTTCAGCAGACATTTATGAGATAGCCGATCAAATCGACACTTCAGATTATGATTTCGAGGTTATAGAAGCCTATGCAGAGTGCATGAGTTACTATCATAAGGAGGTAAGCGACCTATTAGAGAGTCTTTCAGATTCTTATTATGGCGAGTACAGTTCGGACGAGGATTTTGCGCAGACTACTTTAGAACAGGAGGGTTCAATTCCTGAAAACTTGCCCTCTTACATATACATTGATTGGGAAGCAACCGCTAGACATTTGATGTACGACTATATGAGTTCTAATGGGTATTATTTCCGAAACTAATTACAATATTAATCTTTGCACCTTGCTTAAATGCAGGGTGCTTTATAACAATTTACAATTATGAAAGCAAGATATATAAGAGTTTCAACAGGGGCACAGAATACGGCAAGACAGGAGGAGCGACAAGCAAAAGACGAAAAGGTTTTTATTGATGTTGTTAGCGGTTCTACTTCTTTTAAGGATAGAGAACAGGGAAAGGAACTCATAAAAGCTATTGAGGACGGCGGAATTAATTACGTTTCTGTGAGTTCTATTGACAGGTTAGGACGTAATCTCTATGACATATTAACAACTCTGGAATTTTTCAAAGAAAAAGGCGTTATTCTCAAAGTAGATAATCTTGGAATAGAAAGCTTAATCAAAGGAAGGGAGAATCAAGCATTCAAACTTATTATTTCTGTTATGGCAAATATTGCAGAAATGGAACGAGAAACTATTTTAGAGCGTCAACGTGAGGGAATTGCACTCGCAAAGGCTAAAGGAATCTATAAAGGACGTGAGAAAGGCTCTACGGAGAGCATTGAAGACTTCCTTTTCAAGTATAAAGAAGTAATTAAGAGCCTAAAGAAGGGAAATTCTATCAGAGATACGGCTAAAATCTGTTCGGTCAGTATTGGGACTGTTCAGAAAGTCAAAAATAATATCTGATGTGACGAGGGTTGACCACTCAAAGAAAATGAAATTATCACTATCGATAAATCAAAAAGTAGGCAAAAAAGGAGCTATTTATACTATTGGGGCTGGTGTCTCTCTTTATTATTTATATATCTAAAATGGTACTTAATTTAGTTGCCTGTTGATTTTTTCAAAATAATAAAATTCCACAATTTTTAGCTACATGGATAATTTATGAAAAAAGAGCCTGATTTACAGAATTGTAATAGTCAGGCTCTTAAAATATTTATATGAATATTTTTGTTATTCCATTTATTGATAAAATAAGAATTTATCAATAAAATAGGATTTTATTTTTTCCATGCAGAATGTAAACTGTCAGCTACCATTTCACGGGAAAACTGAACATATTTTTTGAAAGATTTGTAATCTTTATGACCTGTAATTTCTCTGATGAACTCTTCATTCATACCATTAATCAACGAGTTTGTAATGAAAAATACCCTTCCATAATGCATTGTTAAATAATCGTGAGCATTTTTTTCTACTGTAATCTCATTTTTACCTGAATATTTTACAAACCGTATCTTATCATCAAAACCAATCGTTTCAAAAAGTTTTTTAATTTCTCTATTACAGAATTGATTAGTAGGTATTTTTAGCCTACCATAGCGTTCTGTATGAGCTTTGATTATTTCTTTTGGTACATCTAATAAAGGTATATCAAGCATTTCTTTAGCTTTTTTGATATGTAATCGTAAAAAATCTTCTGTAACGTCTTCTGGTCTCATGTTTTGAATATCAACAAATCTCAAACCTGTATAGGAGCTAAAAATGAAAATATCCCTTACGATGTTACTATAATCATCTTCGAAATCAGTTGTTCTCAATTTTTCTACTATTTCAGGAGTAAGCTTTATTTTTTCAGAATCATCTTTAAAAACTAAGAACTTTTTAAATTCCATATTATTATGAAATCGTCTTTCTCCTGCCCAATTCATAAATGTTTTAAGTATTGTTACATATTTTCCAATAGTAGAGTTGTAGAAGTTTTTTTCAATGAAATATGCCAATAACTCATCATAGAAGTTAAGCGTAATGTTTTGAAATGACATATCAAATTTCATTTCAGCTGAAAACGTTTGAAGATGGTTTTTACACGTTTTATAGGTCTTAATAGTATTTTCTGATACAGATTGTTTTCTAGCATCAATAAATTCATTAAAAACGCTTAATACGTCTTTTTTTCTAGCAGTTGTTGTGTTGACGGGGGTAATCTTGTGTTCAAACTCTTTTTCTAAAATTTCTTTAGATAGGGGCTGTTCCTTCAATAAATACTCCCGCTCAATCTCTTTTAAGATTTTAACAGTGTTTTCAATTTTCAGATTTTTAGTTGCTGATTCGGGAGCTAGTTGTCTCACTTTTGTCCCCGTCCATTGTGAGGGTTTTACTTTTACCCCTGTGGAGCGTTTCAGTCTCTGACCTTTTAAGGTTGCTGAGACGTACACCATTGTTTCGGTTGCCTTTGTAGGCTCTTTTAAAAAAAATGCAATGTTCATAGTTCTATTTTTGTTTCAAAATTAGTCTGTGATACAGTTGAAAATCTTTTTAAATTGTCCTCAGGGACAACAAAGGGACAAAAAAGGACTAAATTTGATGAAACAATAGTAAACATCACTAAAACAAAAATCCCTTCTAAACATTGTTTAAAAGGGATTTTTTGATTGATTAAGTTAAATTGTGTTTAACTTCTGTGGTTTCTCCAGAACCCACGGATTTTGTAAACTTTCCTTTAAATAGTGGGTTTATCGTGGGTCGATTTCCAGAAGGGGGAATTATAGGGGAAATTTATGTATTTTTTAACCAAAGTAAACTAAAATTATTTATAATTAATTCAAGTATTCAATAACGTAAATTATAATCGAAAACACTGATTGAAAAATAAGAAATATGTAAAATTGGATTTAATTTCAAACATCTAAAGATATAACCCTATCGAGAAGTTCATGATATAAATAATTTTCCAATCTACTTAGTCTTTCAGAAGCTTTAATACGTTCTGAGGTGATCTCTTCTTCGTCCATATCTTTTTCTATCTTCTTTAAAGAATCTAAGGACGTTTTTACAAAATCATGAGCAGCTTTTAAGTCTGCTATCGACAATTCACTAATTTTTTTCATAAAATATTATTTTAAATATAAAATGTAAGTTCGATTAATAAGGCGAAAATCAATTAATAATCCTTAAAGGTAAGTTTATACTAAAAATCAAATTGAGCCCGTTTCTAAAGCTTTACCAAAAGAGCTTACGGGGTTTATCATTATGCTGAAAGAGTAGGAGCTTCGTAAAACTTCAGAGATAGTAAGTTTAGGGAAACTCCCCTTTTCAGATTCGATTTTTTACTAATCAAATTTCAATTCAAATTCTGAAATAGTAAATTTATACTTCAGGCGAAAAACGGCAGGAATTTGCCTTATTAATCAAGCTCATTTCAGATGATAGTTTTTGCAGGGTGATCGGTTTATTATTTAAAGATTTCTAAATTTAAACAATCAATAGTCCTGCAATTCCCAAAACAAAAATTTCGCCCTAAGTATATAACCTTCCTTAGTATTTAGTAGTTTATAGTCTTAGGTATATATTCTTATTATGAGGTATAGATAGAGGTCTTATATAATAAAGGTTTTATTTTTAATGAGTCCAGTCTTTTGTTAAGAGTATCCAAGAACATTTTTTCATAAGAAGTATTATAGTGATTTTTATTCCTGAATTTGTCATAACTTTTATCGACTTCAGCTTGAAACTCTTTTCTGGTTTTACTATTTACAAGAGGAATAATGTCCCTGATAAATTCTGTATAGCCAATTTTTTTTACTCCCTGATAAATTAAATAATCATAAAAAAGACCTTTAGCTTTACTGTCTAATTGAGATAAAATAAGATCATTTTCTATTTCTGGGGATAAAAAATCCACAAAATCAATATCATCAGTAGTACCAAAGAGCGAATCTAAAATAATGTCCCAATTATCTTTAATATTCTTCAGGGTATCTAACTTACCCGCAAAGCTCTCCCTTCTGAAGGAACTTACTTCTTTTACCCTTAATTCATATCGGATAAAATGATTGATTTTGTTGATTTTTTTTCGTCTTTGAACCTTTACGCTCTCCTTTTTATTTTTAAAAATTTCTTTTGTAAAAATTATTCTTTTCAATTTATCGTAAATGCTTATTTCAAAAGCGTCTGCTTTGAAACGTACTCCGCTTCGACCGTAAGTATCTTTCTCAGGAACATTCTTTAAAGTTCCAAAAGAGGAAAGCATACCTTGTAAGCTCATTCTTTCAAAACCATTTTTAGTTTTGATTCTGGTAGAAAATTTCAAGTTTACTCCAAGCTCAACCTGTGTAACATTAGCACCCCATAGTCTATTTATAGGTATATCTAACTCCTCAGCATATAATTCTATGATTTTAATAAAGTTGTAGTATGATAAGTCAGCCATAACTCTAGGCATTAAAGGCTTACGAGGAATAATGTCGGTATATTCAATCCCTTTTTTACCTGCTACTATTTTATAATCAATCCAATTTCTTCGGATATTCTGTTTAAAGTATAATTTCCCTTCTTTTTGTCCATTTTTTATTACAAAATAAATGTAATGATGACTTTGTTTATATGACTTTGATTTATTAGGATCAGCTTCTTCTTCAGTATTTTTTTTTCCATCACTAAATAACTCGGAATCATAAAATTTGTATTTATATTTTGTAAACTTTGGATATTCTCTTTTTTTAAATTTTGTTTTAAGAATATTTTCATCCATTCTTAAATTATCTATATCGAATTTTAAAACATCAAGCATTATTATTTCTTTTTTAGGAATTTTTCAAATTCTTTTAAACTTACAAATATTTTCCCATTTCTTACGGGTTGGTAAGCTTTCAGTCCAGTTTTTCTATATTTATCAAAAGTTTTACTATTAAGGCTGTACTTTTTTAAAAATTCATCACGGCTGATAATATCATTAAATGTGATGTCTCGAATGGTTATTTCCAATTCTTCAATTCGTTCTTGTAGTCGTAAACAACGCTTGATAAGTGGTTTTATGTTTTCTGTCATAATACATTTTTTATGTTCAGTAACATAAACTCTCTGGAAAATAGAAAATAGTCATTTTATGTTTGTAAAATTATTCAAAAAATGTAACGTATTAATTATCAGTAATAAAAATTTCACATGAAAAAAGGCGATCATAAAATCGCCTTTCGATATATACCCCAAAATCGGAATAATTGCTTTTCAAAAGTATAAAAAGTTACAAATGGAAAGTTTAGTTTAAAGATTGAATTACTTTATTTGTTTCAGGTAATAAGATTAAATTATACTTCTCTGTTGGAATTTTAGAAACAACATATTCTACATCCATTGGCTCATTATCATTTAATTTCCTTTCTGTTGATGTAAATATTATAATTTGACCAAAATCTATATTAGAGCAAATTTCAAACATGGCTTTTAAACTTAATAGGTTTGTTCTATGTTGCCCAGGTTCATCAAATAACAATATTCCTGGATGATTTTCACCTCCTAATAATGCTATACTGTAAGCCCATATATTTCTTACAAAATCTGAAGCGGAAGAATTAATTCTTATTGATTGAGGTAGCTTGTCATCTTTGTAGCTTTTATATACAGGGAAATATTTAAAAGGTTCTTTCCTATTTATTGAAATCTTATATTTTTCGTTACTGTCATATTTAAAAGCATATAACAAATCTTTATAATAATTCTCAAAATCATCTAAAATATTTTTGTCTCTTTCTTCTTCACCAGATAAATCATTTATGTCTTTTAAAACATCATTGTATTGATTTGAGATTTCAATTAATTCTTCTTTGATTTCGTTAAAAGAATCTCGAATAGAAGAAACTATTTTATATTCATTTTCTAATTGAACTCTTTTTAATGCATCAGATTCAGAAAAGGCTCTATCGTCTGCAATTAAATCATTAGATATTTTTTTTATAATTTCCTCCTTATTACGCAAAGTATTTATATAATAATTGAGAAGAATACCTTTCTCTTCGATACTTTCCTCTAGGTTCTTTAATGAAATTGTTACAATACTTTTTTGACCCTTTAAAAAATTAGTATTTTCTTCAATACTTAATTGTGGTATCTTGATCTGTTTTGATGAAATTAAATCAGTAGGTATTTCTTGTGTACAGGTAGGACAAGAATTGAAATTCTTTTTGTTTATAATATCTTCATCGAATACTTTGATCAGATTTAGACTATCCTTTATTTCTTTATCTATTTGAATTAGATACTTTTCTAAATTATTTCTTTGTTGAACCTCTATATTTAATTTATCTCTAAAATTATTTATATGATTCTTTAAAGAATTATAATTTTCTTTCTCCTCTCTGTAGGCGTTTATTAATTCTTCTTTATTTTCTCCTACCTTTGCTAAAGATATTCCTTCAAAACTTCTTATTTGTAACGACTTTTCCTCTAAAAATTGATTAATTTCTATTTTTTCAGTTTCAGATTTAGTGAATAAAATATTTATTTTATTTATATCACTTCGTAATGTTGTTATTTCATCAGGAATATTAATTAAAATAGAATTATTTTGGGCAGAGAGATATTTTATATTTCGTATTTTTCTATCCCATTTTTCAATAATTTGACTTTTGTTTTTTAGTAAAATATCTTTATTAGTAGAATTATTCAGCGAATTTAAATTTAGTATATATTCTACAACTTTTTCTTTTGGTTTTGTAATTCCAAAATATGGCATTGTAGCAAGAAATTCAGACCAACCCTTTGTTTGTTCAATAAATAATGAACTAAAGATTGTTTGAAGATATAGTGGACTATAATTATCTGTTCTTGATGAATTACTAACCATTGGAAGTTCAATCCCTATAAATTCAGCTAGCCATTTATAAAAACCATTAGCATCTTCATTATTCCCTCTTTGATTAACATAAAACAAATCGACTTCAATTGGTTGTTCACTGCTTAAATATCCTTCTAAATCCGTATTGTACACATAGATATTTGAATTTTTCTTTTTATCTGTATCAGAAACAATTATTCTTTCAAGAGTCACTCTTTGCTGGTTACTATTTTCTATTTCAAGTAAAACTCGAGAAAAAATAACATGATGTGTCTGCTTTTCATCCTCACTAATATTAATTTCAAACTCTTCTTTTAATGCTTTGTCAAGTGCTTTATCATTATGAGCACCTAATAGCTCTTCCATTCCTAAAGCATAATAAATACAAGAATTTATTGTTGATTTACCTCGAGAGTTTGGGCCAGCAATAATATTTAGTCCTTCAGTAAAATTAAATGAAAATCCATATAGATCATCTATATCATTACTTAGATTAGTTTGTAGTTCGGTTCTTAGTTTATTAATTTTTATCATCTTAAAATAAATTCCAATTTTGATTAGCTCTTTCAATTTTTGCCTTTGGCAGAACCTTTAAGGATTTAATTTTTTCCAAATCTTCTGAAAAGTATTTATTATCGTAAATAGTTTTTAAAAGTTTTACCCCATTTTCAGTAATAGAAAATGTTAAATCATCAGTTATTTTTGTTTTTGCTATTAATCCATTCGCTAATCCAATAGACAAAATATTATCCATTCCATGCTCAAATGCCCAAGGAACTAAAGTGCTTCTCTCTTGTTTTTTTAATTGCAGTAGGATATCAAAATTTTCATCATTTCTTAATCCCCAAAAAACAATATGAATTACTATTAAGGATGTTTTTTTTGAAAACCCACAATAGTATATAATAGCCAATAATAAAACAAGCTTATAATATGCATTATATCTAATAGAAACAGATATGGGTTTTTCGTCAATATGAATGTTAATCATTTTCAATAAAATTTAAAGTACAGATACCTAACCATTGAAGAACTTGATATTCGGATAAGTCAAAAGAATAAAATTTAGGAATTTGTTTTTCGATTTTATCTTCTAGAAATTTTTGTAATTCTAATTTTTGGTTTTTTGCTTCATTAGAATTACTTACAGTTCTTGAATAGTCATTTGTAACAGTTGAAATCTGCTTTTTAACTAATCTTTTAAAATCAATAAATATTTCGGGAAAGCTATTCTCTAAAGTCTTTATATTTTCTTCAATAGATATAAACTGTTTAATGTTTTCACTAGTTATTCTATCTACATCTTTGTCTGGGTATAAAATTGTATTCTTGCGATAAAGATTATCAAAAAACTCTGACCGCAACTCTTTAAAAGATTCTATTTCTTGTTTTGTCCGTTCTTTCTCTATATTTTCTTCCCACTTTTTTAATTGCTCTATATCAGATAAATTAACATATTCTGTAAAGTATTTTTCTAAGTGAGCTATTGAGCAACACTCAATATCATCATTCCAAGCTTGATCTTCCAATACAGAATTTAATATTCCTATTAAGAATGGAGTATTATGCTGAAAAATGAATACCCCACTACCAGAAAGTCCTTTGGCTATATTATATCCGATTTCACCTGCTTGATCAAAAGTATTCTCAATTAATTTAATTTTAAATTTATGATGTATATCACTTACAGTTACAATTTTAGCGTCAAAAGGACGATATTGGTTTAAATTAATGTTTTGGTAACCGCAAAATTTAACCCCTAAATCTTTTATAAAGCCTTTTCCAAATTTGTAAGAGTTAAGCAGTTTTTCTTCATCATCAAAGTCAATTTCAATAAGACAATAATCTTTATCAAAATCAATATCTACTATATCTTTGACAGAAATATTATTAAACTCAGAAGCGTAATCAAACTGCTTTTTTATAACAATATTTTCTTTTTCAATTTCTACGTCCTCATCTCCTAAACAATGTGCAGCCGTTAAAACATAGAAGGTTTCATTATCAGCAATTAAGACTCCTGAACCTATATTATCTTCTCCATACTGTATTCTAACACAAGTTTTTTCAATTATATTATACATTATCAAAATTCATTTTTATTTTGAAAAATCCAGTTTCCGTTATTTAAATCCTCTTCTGATATAAAATTTCCGATTTTTCTAGTAATAACTTCTACAGGATAATTGAAATATAAATATAGTTTTTTTTCTTTATTACGAGATTTATTATGGACTATTCTAGCAATAGTTTCTCTATCAGGCAAATGATGGTCTGAAGTTCCTCCATTTGTAGATATAATGTATTCAGAACAATTAATAAGGCTTAATAAAGATTGAGAAGTATTATTTTTACTACCATGATGAGATATTTTAACATAATCAACATCTAATTTATCATTTACAGTATATCCTAATTCTCCAAGACATTCCTCTATTACTTCAGGTCTAGAATCTGCTAATAATAGAAATTTTAAGTCTAATGTTTGTAAGATAAAGGCAATAGAAGATGAATTAAATATGTCATCTTTAACAGATTTTAATGGTATGTAATCATTTTTAGATAAGGAAACCAGAGATTCATCATAATTATTTTTTTTAGCAGATATTTTTTTTTCCTTAGTCTTTTCCTTAGCCTTTTTTAATTCATCTTCATAGACATTTTCAAAATGGGATAAAATTTCATTTGTTGGAGATAGGATTGTGAATACTATACCATTTTTATCAATTTCTTTCATCGATTTATCTATCGAAAGGATATTAGTATAGGGTTTTACACGTTTTAGAAGGTCTAAAAAGCTTTCACTTTGTCCAACACTTATATTAGAGCCTTTTCCTCTCCTTAAAATTTCAGGGTGGTTAAACCAAATTTCTACTATTTCAATTTTTTCAATCAATTTACTAGTAAATAAATGTATAAGACCACCAATGTGATCACTATCAATATGAGTAAGTATTAATAAGTCTATTTTAGAAATATTATTTAGTTCTTTCTTTAAACTATAACGAAATGTTGTCGCAGTTCCACCATCTATTAAAATTATGAACTCATTAAAATCTTTATCATAAGTTTTAATCAAGATAGAATCTCCATGGTAAGCCTCAAGTATTTTAAATTCTGTTTTTTCTCTTTTCATGGTTTAAGTTTTTAGATTATAAGATAGATAAGCGCATCTACAGAAAAGAAATCTCACCACTCCAATAATAAATAACTTTTTAATTTTTTGTAAAGTGTAAAAATTAAAAAAATACTGAAAATGTAATACGGGTTTCCGTAAAAGTTTATTTTCTTCCAAAGTCAGCAGGGTTTTCACCCCAAGCTTTTGTTTCCCATTTTAGAATTTTATTAGAATACTCATTATTTTCTAACCACTTGACAGCTCTATCAATTAAATCAAAAAGTTCTGTATTTTTATCATTCTTTTCCTGACTGGTTCTGACTTTTTTATTTTTTACCCAAGACATAGCATTTTTACTATCAGAATAAATAGGAATATTTATATTTTTTTTCTTACAATAAGCCAACCCATGAACAATAGCAAGAAATTCCCCAATATTATTAGTTCCTCCTTCAAATGGTCCCTGCTTAAATAAAACCTTTTTAGTCTTGGTATCGACACCCTGATATTCAACTATTCCTGTTACTACATTACAAGCTCCGTCAACAGAAATACTTTCTTCAATAGGATCACCAATGAGGGCTAATTCTTCTTTGCTTAATGTTGGTTCAAAAATTTTAATGCCTACAAATTCCTTACTATCACTATTGAAAGCTTTTTCTGCTAGTTCTCTGGTTTGAAAAGATTTGAATTCGGCATTAGGAAATCCATTTGTTTGTTCTTTACATTCTTCCCAACTATCAAATACTCCTGTTTTGTGCCCTTTCCAGACAACATAGAATTTTTGTTTTCCCATAATCCTTAATTTGTGATGGTGTTATAATATAATTTTATGGTTATTCTTTAGCTTTTGAATTGGTTTTCCAAAATGATTTGTTTCAAAAATTGCCATTTGAAATAATTCAAGTTATAAACTTTTATATATCAATGCATTTCTCAACTTCAGCAATCAAATCGTAATTAAACTTAAATTTTCTTTTTTTCTCTGAGTTTATAATTTGTGTTTGATATTTATCTATTAAATACGTTTCTATTTCCAGCCTTCCAAAATTGATTTCAATAAAAGTAATATACAATTCTTCATCAAAATATTTGTCAAGCATTTCTTCTATTTCAGGATCATATTTTTTACTGGATTTAATACCTCCAAATTTTGATTTACCTATGTGCTTTCTGAATGTATGATTAACAGTTTTGGTTATATCAGACATTCTTTTATATAAATTTCCTGTTTCTCCAATATATATTATTTTATTCTTTTCAAAGATTGCATATATGCCAGCAACATTTTTAAAATACTGTTTTCTCCAAATTAAAGTTCTTTCAAACTTAATCTTTGGAGATTTAAATAGAAATTTTTCGGCAAGAACTAAATTTTGATATAATTCTTTCTCTTCAAGATTAAATGTCATTGTTTTTAATATCTACGATGAAAACCAAGACTATTTCTATAAGTATTTGCAGTACTTTTTGAAACCCCCAATACCTTTGCAATTCCATCATCTGACAACTGAGCTTCTACAATTAAAAGCTTTGTTGCCTTTTTCCTTGCTTCCAAATAAATTTCTTTTCTTGAGTTAGAAATAAAATCTGATCTATTAACGCCAGTTTCTAATTCAACAGTCTTTAATATCTGTTCAATTATTCTTTCTTGTTCAGGAAAACCCATTGATTCTTTATTCATATTATCGTTTGTTGAGATTAATTTTTAACTTTTCCTAAAGGATAAATTTCTATTATGGATTTATCAATCGATGGATTTAGAGAATGAAACCCATTGATTTTTAGAATCTCTTTAGTTGAAATTATGTTATATCAATTCATTCTTAAATTCTTTAATCAAGATTTGAGTGATTCTTTCAAAAGTCAGGCTCTAATTTGGATATTCATCCATGATTTCTTTAGTTTCATAGAATTTTAATAAATCTAAATATGCCCTGAAAGTTTTTTTGGTTATCTCGAAAAATTAAAATTCACTCTCCCAATAGTTATTATTTTTGTAGTCTCGTATCCTCATACTTTACTCTCTCAGTTTTCAAAGAAACCAACCAATCCAAATACATTTCTTCAGGCATACTACGATAGCCTATTTTGTGAATGTGAGTATATTCCTTATTCATCAGATCAAACAGTTCTTTAGCTTTTGGATTGCTTAATGTAGCCTGAATATCCTTTGTATTCTGCTCTTTCATTAATTTTTGAAATTGTTTTGTATGGGTTTCAGCTTGTAATAATAAAGCATTAGCTAAATATGGATGAATCTGGATTGCTGTTTCTGCGCATTTCAAAGCAAAACTTCCGTCATTATCGGGAAAACTTCGGTTATAAGCATTTGCTAAATCTACCAATAGTAACGCAAGGCTTTCCTTATTGTTCAGGGCTTTCATAAACACACCGTTTTTAATAGCATCTAAATGAATGAACCCCGAAGCTGATAGCCAAGCATCAATCGGAAATATACCACTTGTAAGCTCAGTATTATACCAACCGATAGATTTGATATTATGCTTGATATAAACATGGTTTGGTGCAAGTGCTAAATTGGCATCAACTCCTAATTCTTCTGCTAAGATTTTGTATAGATAGGGCATTGAATTACAATTACCTTTCTGGGTATCTAATAATTTTGATACAAACAGGTTAGATAGTTCTTTATGACCGAATACATCTTCAAAGTCATAAGTAAATGGCTTGTACTTTACAGTATCATTTTTTATAATCACTGGCGTAGTCTGACACATTACCGTATAGACGGCAGCATACCTGCTAACTTTTTCCTGATCTCTTTCAGTATAGTTAAGCTTTCTGTTAGTAACAAGCTGATTGCAGAAATTAGCTAAAAATTTGATTTTACGGTTTAATTCTTCTGTATCTAATTTCCCCTGATAATAAGCATTTTCTACACTGAAAACAGCAGTTTTGAAACTGTATTGCTCTTTATCATTCAACATATTATCAATGGTTTGGTAAGCATCAGTATAAAAGTGATTTTCTTGAGCTGGTAAAAATGCAGAAGCTAAAATAAATAGGAAAATGTAAATGTCTTTCAATTTTTTATCCATACCAAATTATTGATTACAATTCATTTCCATGTGTGATAGTTGTTGTTTATCTAAATTATAAGAATCAATTATGAGCGGAGTATAATTCAAATTAATGATCTCGCCATTTGCAGGTCTTGGAATATTATCCATAACTTCAATATAATTAAGAATGTTATTTGAAGGAAATAAAGAAAAAGGGCTATTAATCAAAGAACCAAATTTTATTTCTTTTTTGTCTGGAATTGAATAACATAAATAGTTCCAATAATCAGCACCTAAAGCAGATGCGCCAGAAGCCTTACCAATAGCAATTATAACATTTTGTTTTTCATTTAGTAATAAATAAAAATTTGTATCTGTTGTATAAGATACAAAATCTTGAAATTTACTTACTGCCTGCTCATTTCTATTATTTTCCAAAAATTCATATACTTTTATTGTATCGACTTTATAGTATTTCGTACTTTTTAAAGGACTTTTGTTAACCAATCTATATATCTTTCCAAAACAAAATTGCTTTTCATATTCTTCAATCTTTAATGCATTATTTGGATTAATATGTAGTTCCTCTGAAATACTTTTTGTATTGCAACAAATGACAATAACTGATAATAATAGGAATTGAATAATTATTTTGAAATGTACCATCTCTTACCTGGATTTATATATTTTGAAAAAGTTGTATTTCCTATAGCATTTGTAGATTGAAACTTATAGGCACCGTTTGCTTTATAATTTCCTTGCCCAAATAAATCATGTGAAGGGTTTGTAAATAAATACCCTTGCAAATATCTGGCTCTATGTCCACCTCCTGATTTAAAATCTACTCCATCCCAGTGGGTTCCTCCATTGGTAATATCCGCTTTGCTAATAATTCCATAAGCAATAGCTTTATGAACATTATTACGTTTAAGATCTGCGTCGGGTCCAGTTTCATTAGAGTAAGAATATTTATATCCACTTTGTGAACCAGAATCAGTTTTTCTTACTCCGTAAACTCCATAAGGAGATTCATCTGATAATTGATCCATTAAATTATTTCCCTCATTTGATGCTCTATTTTTAAGAACGTCTAAAATTCCCCATGTTTCTTGAAAACCTCCTGTACTTTCTGCATACAGTGTTTGCGCTAAAAAATCAAATTCTTTTGACGTAAGATTTAGATTAGCTTCGGAATTTTCTTTTTTGGCAAGATCCTTAAAATAAGCTGTTTTATTGTTATCAAAATTACTTTTAGCCTTATTAATTTCATGGGTAGTTGCAGCTATTGTTTGATCTTTGCCATCTTCAATATGAGTTTTTTTACCTGAAAAAATATCAATAAAGTCAGTTTCAGGAGCCATTCCTGTTGGATCGGTAAATTTTAATGGATTATTAAATGCATAATTATAAGGCGACCAATCAGGAAACTCTTCGCTCAAAGGGTCTGGACTCATCCAGCGTCCATGAGTATCACCAATAGGCTGAGCATCAGGATCAGATAAATCAACTTCCCTTACTTCAATGATATTGTTTCTTTTAGTATTAAACCTTACCGAGCCAATCACTACAATACTATCAGTATCGTGAAATTCCAGATACTTTCCTTTACTGAGGGTAGCAATCTTGGGATAAACCCCATATTTAGCAAACGGATTTCCAATAGCAATATTTTTTCTTCGTCTCTCTGCTTCCTTTGGAGTTAATGAATCTTTAGTTTTCAAAACTTCATCCATATAAGGACGGCTACGTTCTTCCTTTGTTAGCTTTACAGGATTTACCCATTTCTTTTCGGTTTTGAGTTTCTGAGTTGTTTGATTTTTTTTCTTCACTTGCGCCTGTGTGAATCCAGCTATCACTGCAAAAACAATCAGTAATATTCTTTTCATAGTCATTTGTTTTTATGATTTTTAAAATTATTCATTTTTTCTTTATAGTTTATTAGGATCAATTGGAAAATATCTTGGTTTTTGTTCCTGCTTTTTCTTTTCCTGCGCTTTTTTCAAATTTTCTTGTTCTTGTCTTTCCTTTTGCTTTTGAAGTTGATACAAACGCATTCTTTCTGCCAATGCTTCGCTTTCCTGTTTGTTCTTTTCGGTTTTAAGACCTGCTAACCATGATTCATAAGCAGAAGCAGGCATTTCTGCATATCCTAAATTATCAATAGTATTGAACTGCTCGTTGAGCTCTTTAAACTGTTCAACAGCTTTTGGAAAATACCCAGCTTTCTCCAAATCTCTTTTATCATCAGGGTCAATACCTAATCGTTGTAATACAGAAATTAATCTTGCCCGATCTACATTTGCTTTTTCCATATTAGGAGCAATTCCATTAGGATAAAGCTCCAATGCTTTATCTATTACCTTATTTACAAATTCATCATACCCGAACTTATGTACATATCCCCTCGCTAAATCAAAATAAGCCATTCCCAATAATTCTTTTTTAGAAAGGTTTTCCATATAAATTTTATTCTGCAAGGCTTCTGATTTAATATATCCCGATTCTAAAAATGCATTATCAGTAGGGAACATACCATTGGTAAGCTCTATATTTCTCAATTTTCCTTCATCATCTACAAAACGGATATAAGAATGATTGGGAGCTAACGATAAATAAGTTTCTGTATTCATTTCTTCAGCTAACATCAAATAGTATAAAGGCATTGAATGGCATTGCCCTGAGCCTGTTTTGAGGAGTTTAGAAACAAACATTTTGGAATAATCTTTTTCACCCATATAATCTTTAAAATCATATTCAAAGGCTTCGTGAACTTTTCCTCCTAAAGTCATATCCTTAGAAAAATACTCGAATAACATCAGGTTTTTAGAAACATTGCTTTCCGTATCTTGTTTCATTTCCTTCATTTTCTGCAAAAGTTGCTTTGCCGTTTTCTGGATTCCTGCTTTGAATTTGGTTATATCCTGCTTATTATCATAAAAAGCATTTTCTACGGTAAAATTGACATCAGCTAGTGAGTAGTTTTCAGAATCCATTCCAGAAATCTTGTTAAAAGCATCGTAATAGGCTTTTGTTCCTGCTTTTCCCGATAATGGCGGTAAGTCATACGACATATTTCTGCCGTCCTCTACCCATTTACGAAATTGCATTTCCCGAACTTCTGCCATATCCTGTTCTATCTCACGCATTACAGCATCATTTTGTGGTCTTGTATTTAATCCATAAACATTATTTTGCTGAACTGTATTTGGGGATTTTTGATAGGAGCTTGGTAAAGACGGCTCATAGTTCCTTTGGGCACTCCTACCGTTTGTAATGCTTCCATAATTATTATTGGAATAATTACCTAAACTACTTGCTTGTGGAGTAGGGAAGCTCGGAATTTGACCGACACTCGCCATACTTAAATATAATAGGAGAAAAACGTAAAGTTTTTTCATCATGAATATTAGTTTTTAAGTTATTTTGCGTTTTCCGCAATTTACAAATTTTTCTACGAGTAGTGAAACATATAACCTGTATAAGTTTTTCACAAAGCTAATAGGGTAATGCGCCAAAACTTGTCGTGTTATATCTTATTTTTAATAGTTCTGATAAGCAAGAAACCAATTAAAAATCGGAAACGTTACTTTCTACTCAAAGTGATCTTTAGAGCTAATTTTCGGCATTTCTAAAGCTTTTTACTTGTATTGCTCAATCTCCGACAGGCTTAAAAGGTGCAATTTTTCCTAGTATCAGGGCTTTTCCTCTTTCGGGCTTCATAGAGCCTTTTCAGATAACCCTTACTTGCTTCTTCTTGTATTCTGACTTATATTTTCACTTCTGTATTACTTGTTATTTCAGTAAAACATATCATGCTTTTACTTGCTTTCGACTTGTTTTATTTTCCTTTCAAACCTTATTTGTAATATTTGATTCTTTCAGCCCTCACAACCCACTAAATTTCCGAATGCAATTATGAATACGCCCTTGAAGAGAGCATTAAAATGTAATTTTATAAGTGCCCGTAGAACTTACATCGGCTTTTTCAGCCTTTACATATTTCTTGATCCAACCGATTGATGTTGATACAATGCAAGAATCTGAAACCCCTCCCGATCTTCTGGCAGAAACTACATTCCCTGCTTTATCTACGGTATAGGTAATAGTAATAGAACCGCTTGCCGTACAAATATGAGAAGGTTGTACCCCTCCTCTTCCCATTGTTCCAGGAATATAACCTATCAATTTTCGGTCAATTCCCACTTTGCTATTACCGTTACCATCACCACCCAAAGGATCACCTGCATTTTCGGTTGCCTTATCGTTTTTATCAACATTTTTCTTCGTTTTAGCCTCATTTTTATCAGTCCGATAGTATTTAATTTTTTCCGCTTTCATGAAACCTTCCAAATCTCTGAATGCAATTTTATCCATTTCTTCAATAATTTCTAATACCTTCTTTTTGCTACTTTTACAGTTAGATGAATCAAGATTTATTTCTTTATCATTTTCATTATAAAATTTATCTTTTCTATCCAGTTTGGGGTTTCCATAATTAAGGTATATACCTCTAAATTTAATTTGTTGAGCACATTTATTTTCTAAAAACCATTCCTCTTTTTTTACTGCTCCTAATAGAATTCCATTGTTATCAAAATAGAAATCTTGAGCATTGTACCAATCTCCTATGCCTCCCCAAAAGTTATCAGATTTACTAATGTAAATTATTTTATTATTTTTTTTTATGATTTTGTATGACATCAGTATCTCATTAACAGCGTCTTCATTGTTATCGTTATCGGGATAGTATCTTTTAAGAATGCCATTATCCAATTTATAATAATGTGAAATTTTATCGGGATTATTTTCTATTATTTGATTGGTATACTTTTCAGCTTCTGCAAGTTCCTCATTGATATTTTTCTGACTAAAAACCAGAAAATAACTAATGAATGCAATGGATGTTATTAATTTTTTCATGATTAATTGATTTGTATTGAATCTCCCTGCTGATTGGGAACGTTAGTTTCAGCTTCAGAATTCTGGGATACTTTATTTTTTTCTCTCATTTTAGATTGTTCTTCATAATAATTATATCCCTTGCTAGGTTTATAACTTTCAACCCTTGTTATATCAACTCTTTGAGTATTGTGATCTTTGCCACTTTTATTTTGTTTGTTGCTGAAGTTATCTTCTGCAAGATTTTCATCACTGAAAAGGACTTTTGTAAATCCTAAAAAACCGTAAGCTGTGATTAGGTTTTCTTTGGAATCCTCGTTACGATAGTCTAGTTTTCTTACTAAAACAAAATCTTCCTCATATATCCCAAGATTGGAATATCCTTTTTTAGAAAGAGTATTGGAAATAAAGTTTTGGGAATATTTCTCCGTCATTTCTTCTCCTAAAAAGAAGTTTTTCATCGTTTTAAAAATCTGAGGTTTTTGTAGTAAGATTTTATCAACAATAGCATTCTGCATTTTAGCCCGATCAGGCTTTAAGAAAAAAGCAGAAACGCTAAACAATATGATTATACCAACGATTATATAAAAAGAATAACTTTCTCCTGATTGAGCTTTTTGAGTGATGTAAAGGTCGTTTACACTCTTTTTAGCAACATCT
Organism: Chryseobacterium sp. Mn2064; assembly: GCF_049319685.1. NCBI lineage: Bacteria > Pseudomonadati > Bacteroidota > Flavobacteriia > Flavobacteriales > Weeksellaceae > Chryseobacterium > Chryseobacterium sp. Mn2064. The sequence goes on along the minus strand of NZ_JBMOUE010000002.1, from coordinate 983,907 downwards.
TTATCTCTTGAATCACGACTCTCATCAGGAAACATCATCGAAATATCCCGTAATATTTCTAAAGCAAGGTCGCTGTTATAATCGTCTTCAAAGGTTTTTTTCCTGCGCTTATATTCTTCATCAAACATTCTTTTTTGTTCTGAATCTAAGGCATCGTATTTTATCCGAACCAGTAAAGAGAAATCACTCATAATTATATTTTTTAATTGAGGATTTCTGAAGAAGTGAGTTCACAAATGATTTTATTTTGCTAATTCCATTTATTTCAGAATTAGTTTTATGAGAGGTAAACCAGAAGAATAATAGGTCTACAAATAAGAATGTTTTTTTCATAGTATAATTTTTTTAAGTTCAATTATACGCTTCAACTCTCAATATTTTTTACGGAAACCCATAAACATAAAAAAAGCTCGAAGCGTTAATCTTTACTCGTAATCGAGGGAGTCGAAGCCCTGTGGTACAAAGTAAAGCAACGCCCGAGCCTAAACCCGAGCATTTGCCAAACCTTTCCCGTACCACTTAAAATTTCGACTTTTCGATTACAGGAGTTAGTTCGCTAAATGCGGTATTTCTATTTTATTTTAATAATATTTTATTCTTATAATTTCATATTTTTATCTTTTACAAAGATAGCTAAAATTTTAGGGTAACTACGTCTAAAAATAAAAATTCAATTATCTAAAGATGCAGTTACCCTATTAAAATCTGAGACAATTAAAACTTAAATTTGTTCTTCATGGCTTCTTTCATCATATCCGTATTAACATTAGCATAATTAGCCGTAATACTTATATCGGTATGTCCCATCATTTCTTTAACAATTGTTATCGGAACATTATAATAATTAACCATCATCGTTCCGAAGGTATGCCTCGAAACATGGAAGGTCAGGTTTTTATTTAATTTGATAGCTTCCGCAAGAGTTTTTAATCTGGAATTATCATTCTGATTGGTTACGGTAGGGAATAGAAGTTCATCCTTGTCCTTTCCTTTACCATATTGTTTAGCCATTACAAAAGCTCTCGTATTCAAAGGTATTTTAACATCGTTATCCGTTTTAACTTGTTTTTTAGTAATGATTTTTGCTTTAAAATCAATATCTTTCATCTTTAATGTATTAACATCAGAATGTCTTAATCCTGTTAAGGAGGCAAATATGAATCTATCTTTAGTTAATCTCATCCCAGAGTTAGGGTTTACTTTTATTTTAACGAAACTTTCAAGTTCGTCTGGAGTAAGAAAAACTAAACATTCGGATTTTTCTTTATATTCCTTGTTGATGTAAGGGTTTTCTATCATTAGCTTATGTTTGATGGCTAAATTAATGATAGCATCCAGATTCTTGTGATGATTAGCGATTCCATATATACCGTCGTTTTTCTTTCTTAAAAAAGCTTCAAAATCTTCGATAAACATTAAATTTATTTCAGCAACATCAATACGTTTTTTAAACTCTTTAAGATATTTTCTAAGCAAATTATACTTATATAGGGTAGGCTCTTTAATTTTTTTGGATTTTATTGCGAGCATTTTATCAAATACCGTATAGAAACAGTTAAGATTAACGCCATTGTAGAAGTCTTTAATATTTTCGAGCGTTAAAGTCTGCTTATTGTTAAGCTTATTCAAGCAAAATTTTTCTAGCTCCAAAGTAATATCTTTTAAACGGACATTTAGCTCTCCAAAACCTTTACCAATACACGTTTTAGTTTTATTGTTCCATTCTTCAGCAAATAGCCTTTGTTTGGTTGGAAGCTTCATTACTTTAGAATGTAATCTAACCTGAACATTAAGCGGGTATTTTCCGTCAACTCCTTTTTTATCCTTTCTTAGGATGATTAAAATAGAAAATTCTTTTTTCATTTTTTTAAATTTTAATATTTACACAAGAATTTTTCTTGCTTTCATTTACATTAACTCTCCTAAAAATTAAAAAAGGAGCGAAGATAGAGAATTGTTTACAATAATCAAAATTAAATTGATGAAAATCAACTAGTTGGTTGTTTTATGAGAAAATGGAAAAATTACAATTTGGGAGAATTCTTAAAAATCCCTTGTCGATATATACCTCAAAATTGGAAATTCTGATTTTACAGGGTAATTATACGCCAACATCATATTATGTTTAAAATAGAGGTATTATGAAAATTCCCCCTTGGATTTTACAGGGGGAAATTTTTTATATTGAATATTAATCAGAAAAAGAAGTGCCGAAAATCGAAATTATTGAAATTCTGGAATAGGGTAGTTCGCTTCATTAAAATTATCAAATTTTAGAAGTTCAAGCCCTTGTCATATTTAGCCTAAAACAAGAATTTGGTTACAAAATTTCCCCTTTGGTTTTGGCAGGGGGAATTATAGGGGGAATAAATCTTGGGAAAGAATACTTCAGAATACTACAAACAATCAGCTATGAATAACAAAAAAGCCCCTATTGAAGGGGCTTTGAGCATTTTCACTCGTGAATGTTGTGGTTTCTCCAGGAATCGAACCAGGGACACATGGATTTTCAATCCATTGCTCTACCAACTGAGCTAAGAAACCATTATATTGTTGTTTGACTTACTTCGTTGTTTTTAAAGTGATGCAAAAGTAATATAATTTTTTGAATTATTACCGATGTTTTTGTTTTTTTAATGTCTGTTAGTCTCTTTTTATCGCTAAGAGTAAGATTAACAGGGAGAAAAATTACCATGAGAAGATTAAAAATCAGCACAGAGCAGGAAATGATGCTAAGAAGGCTTTCAATCATTTCTGAGTAACAAATCTAAAAACAAAAAAACCTCTAAAAAATTAGAGGTTTTCAAGTGGTTTCTCCAGGAATCGAACCAGGGACACATGGATTTTCAATCCATTGCTCTACCAACTGAGCTAAGAAACCATTATGTTGTTGTTTATTACTTCGTTGTTTTAAAGTGATGCAAAAGTAGTACGTTTTACTATACAAAGCAAGTATTCATCGTACTTTTTTATGAAAACACCAAAAAGTTATTGATTATCAGTCTGATTATTTTCCTGCTCCTTTCGGATTTGTTCACTCATCTCTTCCAATACCGGTTTGATCGTGTTTTCCGGAAGATCACTGATTCGGATATACATTAATCCGTCAATTGCATCATTGAAGTTCGGATCTACGTTGAAGGCAATTACTTTCGCATTCTGTTTAATGTATTTCTTGATCAAAACAGGAAGCCTTAATTCAGGTTCAAGATCATCAATGATCTTATCCAGCTTGTTCAGATCAGATTCCATTTCTTCAAAGAAGATATTTTTATCCCTGTCCCGAAGTTTTACCTTATACTCATTTCTCGGAGTGATATACTGAGCCACTGCAGAATCAAAATAATTGGAACGCATAAACTCGATCATCAGAGACTTTGAGAACTCAGAAAACTTATTGGAAATACTTACACCTCCCATAAGGAATTTATGATCAGGGTTTCTCAGACATACATGTACAATTCCTCTCCATAAAAGGAAGAGTGGAAGAGGTTTCTGCTGATATTCCTGGCAGATGTAGGCACGACCCATTTCGATCACCTTTTTAAAGAAAGGATGAATGTCCTGCTCGAACTCAAATAAAGAGCTTGTATAGAATCCTTTGATGCCATACTTCTTCATCACCTCTCTACCTAATGCCATTCTGTAGGCTCCGGCCAGTTTTTTCTCGGCGTTATCCCAAAGGAATAGATGATGGTAATGCTTATCGTACTCATCAAGGTCAAACGGAAGGTTGCTTCCTTCACCTACTGCACGGAAAGTAAGCTCTCTCTGACGTCCGATTTCCCTCATGATGGATGGAATTTCTTCGTAAGTCGTAAAGTAAATCTCATAATTTCCGTTACTGAATAACATTTTATCTGTTCCCCTAAGCTTGTCAACATCTTTTATAATGTCTTCAACCGGAGTCTCATCAATGATATTCTGAACGATATTTTCTTCCTTCAGTAGAGGAAATTTTACAGACAGATTCTGAAGATTAATGCTTTGAGCAAGAGATTTTCTTTTTTCATAGTAAGATTTCATCATATACACCTTACGTTTCAAAAACTCTCCCAATTCTTCAATGGTTTCCATCTCATCCATAGCCTTTACTGTAATGGGACGCCCAATTCTGATCCTGATAGGCTTTTCTCTATCATTCATCATTTCAGCAGGCAACATTAGGGTTTGTAAATTCGGGTGAAGTTTAGCTACCTGATAAAAAAGTCGGCTGTTCTTAGCATGGAAATACATAGGAACTACCGGCACTTTAGCCATTCTGATAAGCTTAAGTGCCGTTTTTTCCCATTCTTTATCTAGAATTTCTCCGTAAGGATTGTTTTTATTGGAAACTTCTCCTGCCGGGAAAATACCTACACAGCCTCCGTTTTGCAAATGCTTGAGAGTTTCACGCATTCCTGAAGAGCTGCTGTAAGCTTCTTTTCTACCTTCAAAAGGGTTTACTGCAATTACATACGGTTCCATAGGCTTTATCTTCTCCAAAAGGAAATTACCCATTACCTTGAAATCCGGACGAACCTCGGATAAGACCTTGCACATCAAAATCCCGTCAATAGCACCCAGGGGATGATTGGAAACCAATACAAACGGTCCTGTTTTCGGAATTTTTGCCAGGTCTTCTTCAAAAGCTACATAGCTTAAGTTTCTCTCTCTCACAAATGAGTCGAAAAAGTCTTTGCCTTCCTTGTCTTTTAGTTTATCGTATAATTTGTTTACTTCGTTTATTTTGGCAATGCTCATTACAGCGGATGCTATCGGATTCTTGAGGAACCCGATTTTACTTAAGCCGGAAGCTTGGATTAGATCGTTTTTCGAAATTAAACTCATGTGTGTTTAGTCGCAATTATTATTATTGTGTTACCATTTGAAGAGTATTCTTGGAAATTTGTTCCAACAATACATTTTTTTCATGGTAAAATTTGTCAATGTGATCCATCTTCGCATTTCTTACTGTGAATAAAGATACATTTTTAATTGCTTCGGTTTTAAAAATTTTTTGAAGTTCTTCGTTAAGCTCTTCAATGTGATTAAATTTATCCTCAAGGCACAGTGCCAGTGAGATTGCAGAATTCTGCATCAGAGAAACCTTGATTTTATATTTTGATAAATATCCAAAAATTAGGCTCATATGATCTTCAGCAATGAAAGAAAAGTCTCTTGTTGAGATTTTCAGCAATGCCTGGTTTTCTTTTAAAATATAAGATTCCTCCTGTTGGTTTTGGTCAGATGCACCTACTTTTGTTCCTTCTTTGGTAGGATCTACGAAAGATTTTACATAGAAAGGAATATTTTTTTGCTGTAATGGCTGTAATGTTTTCGGGTGAATAACACTTGCTCCATAATATGCCATTTCAATGGCTTCTTCATAGGAAATATTGGAGAGAAGAGATACATCTTCGAATTTTCTTGGATCTCCTGTCATTACTCCAGGAACATCTTTCCATATCGTCATAGCATCAGCATTTAAGCAGTAAGCAAAAATAGCCGCAGAGTAGTCAGAACCCTCTCTTCCTAACGTCACCGTAAAATTATTGTCGTCAGAACCAATGAATCCCTGCGTTACATAGCAGATTTCAGGATTCAGATTGGAAATAAATTCTTCCGTTCTTGCCCAGTCTACCGTACCTTCTCTGTACGAATTATCCGTTTTGACATAATCTCGGGCATCAAGCCACTGATTGGTAAATTGGATTTCATTCAAATATTCGCTCACAATCTTTGTGGAAATCATTTCCCCGCAGCTTACCACTTGGTCATACACAAAGTTGTAATTAGGAGATTTATTTCTTCTTAGAAAAGAATCAATATCATCAAAAAAAAGATTGATTTCAGCAAAAACGGCATGATTTTCAGGAAAAAGTCCTTCCGCAATCTCAATGTGTTTTCGTTTTATCTTCTCAATCTCAGTTTGATAGTTATCCTTTTTGAAATAAAGTTCTACAACTTTTTCCAACTCATTGGTCGTTTTGCCCATTGCTGAAATTACCAGCAAACATTTGGCAAATCCCTGGCTTTTTAGAACCATAGACACGTTTTTCACACTTTCGGCGTCTTTTACAGACGCTCCACCAAACTTGAAAATTTTCATTAAATTGTTAAAAATAAAATTGTTAGATAAAAAATTACATGAGTTTTTTACGGACGTCAAAATTATAAATTTACAACGAGATATGAAATAGCCTATTGCGATGATAGAATTAAGATTTCCTTAAAATAAGGAATTCATGAAATAAACTGAATTTTTCATCTGTTTGTGATAACAAATTGGGTACTGTCATATTCTGAAATTCTGTGATGTTAAGTCAAGTTACGATTGTATTGTATTGAAAAACAATGATTAAAGTCTTTTTTAATTAAATTTTCTTAATGCAATAAATTTTCCGAAATTTGGGCAAAACGTAAAAAGAAAAATATGTCAAATCAACCATTACAGACTTTAGGAGAATTTCTTATTGATAAGCAGGACGATTTTCAGTATTCCACAGGTGAATTCTCTCGTCTTCTGAGTGCAATAAGATTGGCTTCGAAAGTGGTAAACCGAGAAGTAAATAAAGCCGGAATTGTAGATATAACAGGAGCTGCAGGAAACCAAAACGTTCAGGGAGAAGAGCAGCAGAAGCTTGATGTCATCGCTAATGAAATTTTTATTACGGCTTTGTCTCAGAGAGAGGTTGTTTGTGGTATAGCTTCTGAGGAAAATGATGATTTTATCGATATCAAATGCGGTGAAAATGGTCATCTAAGCAAATATGTAGTACTTATTGATCCTTTGGATGGATCTTCCAATATTGATGTAAATGTTTCTGTGGGAACTATTTTCTCTATTTACAGAAGAGTTACAGAACCAGGAACTCCGGTACAGCTGGAAGACTTTTTACAGAAAGGAATTAATCAGATTGCGGCAGGATATGTTATTTACGGATCTTCTACCATGATTGTGTATACAACAGGAAATGGTGTGAACGGGTTTACATTGGATCCATCTTTAGGTACTTATTATCTCTCTCATCCAAATATGACTTTCCCAAAAACAGGTAAAATCTATTCCATCAACGAAGGAAACTATATTAAATTCCCTCAAGGTGTAAAAAATTATCTTAAATACTGTCAGATGGAAGAAGGAGACCGTCCTTACACTTCCAGATATATTGGCTCTTTGGTAGCAGACTTCCATAGAAATATGCTGAAAGGAGGAATTTATATTTATCCTTCTTATTCACAGGCTCCGAACGGAAAGCTAAGATTACTGTATGAATGCAATCCAATGGCATTCCTTGCAGAGCAGGCTGGAGGTAAAGCAACAGACGGATTCAGAAGAATTCTGGAAGTAGAACCTACAGAACTTCACCAAAGAATTCCGTTTTTCTGTGGAAGTATTAATATGGTGGAGAAAGCAGAGGAATTTATGCGTATTGACAGCGTGAAATAAATGAAAGCGACGTATTTAAAATATTTATTAGAATTCAAACGCCCGAGTGGAACATCTCGCGGCGTTTTGCTTGATAAAGAGACCTTTATTTTTGAAATTTCGGACAACGGAAGAAAAGGAATAGGGGAATGTGCTATTTTCAGAGGCCTGAGTTTTGATGACAGACCAGATTATGAAGATAAACTGAAATGGCTTTGTGAAAATATTGGTAAAGAACCAGAATATTTAAAAGAAGAACTGAAAGAATTTCCTTCCCTATGGTTTGGTTATGAACAGGCAGTTCAGAATTTAAAATATGGTGACAGTCTTTATTTTCCAAGTGAATTTACAGAAGGGAAAGCAGCCATTACCATCAATGGACTGATTTGGATGGGAGATGTAGGATACATGGAAGAGCAGATCCAGGATAAACTGGAAAAAGGATTTCACTGTATTAAACTGAAGATCGGAGTCGACTGGAAATCAGAACATGTTATTCTACAGGAACTAAGACAGAAATTTTCTAAAGACCAGCTGGAATTACGGGTGGATGCCAATGGAGGATTCAGCAAAGATGAAGCAGTGATTGTTTTACAACAGTTGGCAGATCTGAATATTCACTCTATTGAACAACCTATAAAAGCTGGAAATTGGGCTGATATGGCAGAACTGTGTGCCCAGACACCTACTCCAATTGCCTTAGATGAAGAACTGATCGGAATTACAGATCCTGTAGAGAAAGAAAAGTTATTAAAAGCAATAAATCCACAATATATTATTTTGAAACCTGCCTTGGTGGGCGGATTTTCAGGATCTGATGAATGGATATCTCTTGCCGAAAAACAGAACATAGGCTGGTGGATTACCTCTGCATTGGAAAGTAATATAGGACTGAATGCTATTGCCCAGTATACATTCACAAAAAAAAGTCCAATGCCTCAAGGTTTAGGCACTGGAGCTTTGTTCGTCAATAATTTTGAATCCGATTTAGAGCTCAGGAATGAGTTGCTATGGTTCAAAATATAATTGAGAAAATTAGATTAACATGATGGGGCCGGTGAATTTGGACAAGTAGCTTGCCCACAATAATCAGTAGCCCAGGATCTGCAGCACATGGCAGCAGGATTCCAGTTGTTGCATCCAAGAGGTGGTCTTCCACCTTTGATGGTCTTTAATTTGTCTCTTTTGATTTTTTGTAGATTTTTCATAATGAATATTTTAATTGATTGGAAAGTAAATATCGAAAAGTTTTGTCAGATACGCAAAATAAATCAATAATTATTGATTAAAGTAAATGTGTTTGTTTTAAATCTATTATATTCAATAAATAAAAAACAGGGCTTTATGTGAGTCCTGTTTTTATATTTTATAGCGAGTTTGAATAAAAATTTTCTATTAGCGGTCTTTACATCTCATAGCAAAGTTCCCGCATTTTTGTAGGAATTTTAGATTTAAATTTGATTGTATGTAAAGAATAAAATAATGATTGGATCGGATAGTTTTTCTGTTTACAGGATTAAAAATTCAGTTAAATCACATCTTTTACGAAAATGGCTTTCTTTATATAATCTAAGAAATAAGAAAACCTCTTTTTAATTTTTTCCATAATAAAAAATTGTAATTCTCTATGCTATGAATTGGCAATCTCTATGCCATTCTGAAAAGCCCGCTACAACTTTAACACAGAGTTAATTTCTGTAATATTTTCTTAATAAATCAGTGAGATGCAATGGTGAAAATATTTTCACTCTCCTTTATTCTATTCGAAATAAGGTTTCGGTCTACTCCGTATAAATTCTGAAATATATCGTTTTGAACCTGCGAACTCGAAAGATATCCCCAATGATTTCCTACGTCAAACCTAAGGCCGCTAAGAAGATCGTCCTTCACAAAAGTACAGTCGATAATAGAAACTGTATCTTTATATTGAATGATGTCGCTAGGGCCATTTTTACCCAATCTTGGGGTAAGTATATTCTTGGTGAATTGAGAAATCCCCAGAATAACATCCTGTCTGTTCAGATACACAGAAATTCTGTTGGCCAGAAGAGGAAGTTTGTTGAAAGAATCTTCTGAATCCTCAAACACCTTATAACTCACATCAGCATTCAATAGCAGAACCTGATCAATTACTCTCATAATATTTTCTCTTTTGAAGCTGTAAAGCATACTTTGAAGAACCCGGTTTCCCATAGAATGGGCCATCAGATGAATTCTTTGGTTGCACGGAGCGAGATCGCGATTGGAAAAAATATCTTTTAAAAACTGAGTGTAAAAGTAGAAAAGCCTCAGAAGAGAATTTCCGGAATTGATACTGGAAGCTTTATCATCAAAATAAGTGAGTGGAACAATACTGCTGGAAGCCGGCCAGCTTACAAATAAAATATGTTCTACAGGAGAAGCTGGATTATCGATGAATATCTTCTTAAGATCCAGAATTGCTTTTAATTCATCATCGAAAGTGTAAGCATACCCGTGAATAAAAATTAATACATCACTTCGATCTTTGGTAGACGACATATTTTTGTACAGCTCATAGAACATTCTCTGGGTTCCACCGAGGTTGTTGGCTGTAAGGGAAGATTTTTTAAGTCCCTTTTCGTTCAAAAGAACTTCCAACACATTTTCGTAGCCTTGTTTTTCCGGTTCTGAAAAAAGCTTGTAATCCAGTATATTACGATTGGTGTAATCTTTTTTCTTTTTGGCTTGTGCAGAAGGCTCCTTGTAATCTTCAAAATTACATTTGGCAATCCTAAAATTAGGAATGGAGTATTCATCATTGGAAAAAGAATCTACTTTTTCGTCTTTATGACGCACAATTTTCCGGTTGCTTACGATATAAACGGCCATGATTCTTAATTTGATAAAATGGTTTTAGCTTTCCCTAAATTAATGAAAAATACTGAATAACAATACGTAAGGCTTTTAAATTATCACTTTCACAAACACTTATTTTTCCGTAACTTTGTATAACTTTTTTTGCTAAAAAATAAAAGCTAGTTTAATGGAAGAAGAAAAAAAATCCCTCAATTTTATTGAGCAAATTATTGAAGATGATTTGGCAAACGGACTGAAAAGAGAAGAAATCCGTTTCCGTTTTCCCCCTGAACCCAATGGTTATCTGCATGTAGGACACACAAAAGCGATCTGCATCAACTTTGGTTTGGGAGAAAAATACAACGCTCCCGTAAACCTTCGTTTCGACGATACGAACCCTGAAAAAGAAGAGCAGGAATTCGTAGATTCTATCATGAAAGATGTTGAATGGTTAGGTTTCAAGTGGGATAAAGTTTTGTACGCATCCGATTACTTCCAGCAGCTTTACGATTGGGCCGTTCAATTAATTAAAGAAGGAAAAGCTTATGTAGATGAGCAGCCGTCTGAAGTGATTACTGAACAAAGAAAAAATCCTGCAGAACCAGGAATAGAATCTCCCTACAGAAACCGTCCTGTTGAAGAATCGTTAGATTTATTCGAAAGGATGAAAAACGGAGAATTTGAAAGTGGTTCAATGTCTCTTCGTGCAAAAATTGACATGGTTTCGCCAAACATGAATATGCGTGATCCTGTTATGTACAGAATTTTGAATAAACCTCACCACAGAACAGGTACAGCCTGGAAGATTTATCCAATGTACGACTGGGCTCATGGGGAATCTGATTATATTGAACAAATTTCACACTCGCTGTGTTCTTTAGAGTTTGAAAATCACAGACCTTTATACAACTGGTATTTGGATCAGGTATACGAAGAAGGAAAAGTGAAAAACAAGCAAAGAGAATTTGCGAGGATGAATGTTTCCTATATGATTACTTCCAAAAGAAAACTTCAGCGATTGGTTGCTGAAGGAGTGGTAACAGGATGGGATGATCCTAGAATGCCTACTATTTCAGGGATGAGAAGAAAAGGTTTCACACCGACAGCAATCAGAAACTTTATTGAAAAAGTAGGGGTTGCAAAGAGAGAAAACCTGATCGAAATCCAGTTGCTTGACTTCTGTGTACGTGAAGACCTGAATAAAGTAGCTAAGCGTGTAATGGCTGTTGTAGATCCGGTAAAACTGGTCATCGAAAACTATCCTGAAGATAAAGAAGAATGGTTGGAGACTGAGAACAATCCGGAACAGGAAAACGCGGGGACAAGAGAAATTCCTTTCTCAAGAGAACTGTATATTGAGCGTGAGGATTTCAAAGAGGAGGCTAACAATAAATTCTTCCGATTGAAACTGGGAGGCGAAGTTCGTCTGAAGTCTGCTTATATCATTAAAGCAGAAAGAGTAGAAAAAGATGAAAATGGTGAAATCACTACCATTTATGCTACTTACGATGAAAAGAGCAAGTCAGGAAGCGGAACAGAAGAAAGTTTAAGAAAAGTAAAAGGAACTTTACACTGGGTATCTGCAAAGCACGCTATTCCGGTAGAGGTAAGAATCTACAACCAGCTGTTTACAGTAGAGCAGCCGGATGCTGAGAAAGATGTTGATTTCTTAAATTTCATCAACCCTGAATCTGTAACTACCGTAAAAGGTTTTGCTGAGCCAAACCTTAAAGAGGTTGCTATAGGTGAGCCATTGCAGTTCCAGAGAATAGGTTACTTTACAAAAGATCAGGACTCTACAGAGGATACATTGGTATTTAACCGTACCGTAACACTAAAGGATTCTTATAAACCTGAATAATTTTCAGGGTACATAATATAAAAAGCAGGGCTTCATTGAAGTCCTGCTTTTTTTAATAGTTTAAAATCTGAATTTTAATACTCTATTTCAGAAAATCTTTGTCTTTATAAGCCGGGTTGGGGTATTTATAAAACCCTTCACCAGTCAGAACACCAAGTTTTCCTTTATCAAGGTATTCTTCTTTTAACTTTTCAACTGCTTTGATCTTTAATGGATCTTGGGTTTCTTCGGCTTCCATTTTATTGATATTATACGCTGTGGTAATTCCTACAACATCCAGAATCCCAAAAGGACCTGTAGGCGCTCCGGTAGCCACCATCCATGTTTTATCGATGGTTTCAATATCTGCTACTTCATCAATCCACAAGTTAACTGCTGCTCCTAATAAGGGGACAAGTAGTGAATTGACAATATATCCGGGCTGTTCTTTGTAAATAGGAAGTGCTACCATTCCGATGGCTTTTGCAAAACTGATTACAGAATCAAATACCTCCTGTAATGTTCCGGGGTGTCGCATAACTTCTCCCGTATTGTGTTTCCAGATTTCATTGGCGAAGTGAAGTGCTACAAATTTTTCTGGTCTTCCTGTGGCTTCTGCAAACTGACTGGGAAGGAGCGTTGAAGAGTTGGTGGCAAACACCGTTTTTTCTGGAGCTACTTTTGCGAGTTTATGGTAAAATTCGATTTTAATGTCAGGATTTTCTGGAACGGCCTCTATCAGAAGATCTGCATCTTTTACTGCTTCGGCAAGATCAGATGAATAGCTGAGGTTTTTCAACGTAGTATCCAACTGTTCCTGAGTAGCATTCAAATCCTGTTTGTAGGCATCACTTAAAGCAGTAAGCTTTCCTTTGGCTTTTTCCAATACTTCATCATTGATATCATATACGGTAACTTTGAATCCGTGATAGGCTGTCTGGAAGGCGATCTGATATCCTAATACGCCACTTCCGGCTATCGTTATGTTTTTAAAATCCATGAGATTTATTTTTATGGTGAAATATGTTGTTTTAAAAGTAATCTATACCTTATTTTTTAGACGTAAAGCTTTTTATTATATATTGAATATTTTTAGTAAACAAAGGCAGATAAATCTGCTGCGCAAAGCCGTATGCTTCATCAAATCAACTTGTTGATTCTCACTTTGCTTTCCTTAAATAAAGCACTATGAACTTTTTCTTTGCGTTAAAATATACCTCATAATAACATTATAGTTTACTTGTAAAACAACTGATTATACAAATTGTTATTCTAACCTTTTACTCCTTTTACCCATTCCTGGAATCTGCCAATCTGCTCCATGATGAAAGATTCATGTTCTTCTTTCTGTTCAGGGCGGTCAACCAAAATATGTTCGAAATAGCTTCCTTTTAATATTTTTCTTAATATCCCTTCTCCAAGGAACGGTTTATAGTCATTAAGAGCTTGAGTGGCTTTCAGTAAATGTCTGATGTCATACTGCAGCGGGTTGATATCCGGAACCTGTTTGTTGAGGTTAAGGAGATTGTATACGGCTATTCTGGCTGTTCTTACAGAACTTTCCATGGTGAATACAACATCATTATTGGTTTCTACAAACTGCCCTACTAGGCCTAAATTGCTACATCCTTCAGGAACGACTCTTGGACGGTCACCTTGCGCTCTAGGCATAAACATCGAAGTGATGTAAGGCATAAAAGCAGTACGTACAATGGTATTATCTACAACATTATCCAGCTGATCTATGATATCAAGGTGATAAGATAACTCTGCAAGGATTTCATTTCCTGTACACTGAGGCATTGTTTTTTTAATATAATTACCTTCTTTATCCATTAGTAAGGCATATACCCATACCACAAGAATATCGTCCGGCTGAGTAGGGAAGTGTGGCTGTCTGTTACAGGTAAAACTCATTACCCAGTTGGAGTCTGTAATAGTAATAATACCACCAGTAGCTGTTCTTCCTGAATAAGGATCGTTTACACACAGCTCTTTCAGTTTTTCGGTGAAGGCAGAAGGTCGGCAGGTTAATGTAGCAGATTCCCATGAAGATTTTTCAATATGGCTACAGAATTTTTCCGGTTTCCCGAATACTTCAGATTTGGCAGCAAGGTTTTTCCACAGTTTCCATCCTGCACTTTGTCCTGCACTGTTATTGTCTATAGTAACTTCCGGAACGGTATCGTTATTTCCATAGAATGTGCTTTCTGTCATAGATCCGGTAGTAACGATCACGTAATCATCCTTTCCAACAGGAATTCTTACTTCCTCACCATCTTGTTCCGTGATAATTCCTTCTACTTTTTTTCCTTCGGTGTTGATATGAATATCAAGATCTTTAACCAAGGTATTGAACTGAATCTGTACTCCTTTTTCAATTAAAAAGTTTTTTAAAGGGGTAACATAAGTGTCGTACTGGTTGTATTTTGGGAATACAAGACATGAAAAATCTTTCATCCCGTCAATCGCATGAAGGAATCTGTGCATATATAATTTCAGTTCCAGTAAGCTGTGCCAGTTTTCAAAGGCAAACATAGAGCGCCAGAAAAACCAGAAATTACTGTTAAGGAATGATTCTGAGAAATAATCTTCAATACTAAGATCATCAAGTTCTTCTTTTTTCTTTAATAAAAGTTTGACAATCGCCAGCTGGTCTTTTTTCTCGAGGCCGAATTTACTGAAATCCTTGATTTGTCCTTGATTGTGAATCAATCTTGCCTTTGAATAGTTAGGGTCATTATCATTCACAAGACGGTATTCGTCCAATACGCTGTAAGGCGCAGGGAGCTCTAAAGCAGGGATGTCCTGGAACATATCCCATAAATTTTCATAGGTCATATCCATTTCTCGTCCTCCTCGGATGATGTAGCCGTCTGTTGCATTACCGGCTCCATCAAGAGATCCTCCCTCAACATTAAGCTGATCCAGGAATATAATGTTTTTGCCGGGAACACGGCCATCACGGATGAAATAATACGCTGCGGACATTCCCGCAATTCCGCTTCCAACAATATAAATTTTACTGTTCTCGTAAGATTGTAAGGGAATTCCTTTATTGCGTTGATAGTTTCCGATCTGGTCGGAAAAAGGCATTGTTTTTTCAGGGGTGTTAATCTGAACTTCTTTACTTGAATCCGGTTCGTGGTTTACTTTCCCAAACTGGTCAGAGGCATTTAAAACTTTGTCGAATTTTGAATTGATCGTACTCATTGTTTATTGTTTTTAATTAACAGTATAAAGGTACCTCTATTCACAAAGCAGTATATATCCCTAATGTCAGAATTACTGTCCCCAAATTCTCAGGACTGGATATTTTCTTTTATTCTGTATTCTGAAGGAGAGAGAGAAGTGTGTTTTTTGAAAAAACGCCCGAAGGCCGACGCCGAATTGAACTGAAGCTCAAAGGCAATTTCTGAAATAGTGATATCGGGATTTCCAAGCATCATATAAGCTTCCTTCAATAGGGTTTCGTCTATCACTTCGTGAGGCGTTTTTCCGCAAGCTTTTTTAATGATATCAATAAGGTATTTGTTGGAAATACAAAGCTGATCCGCATAAAACTGAACTGTTCTCTGTCCTCTTATATTCTCCCGAATCAGTTTACTGAACTTCAGGTAAAGGTCCTTTTTTCCTTCCTCTTTTTCAGGATGAGCACCATTTTCTTTTTCTACAATCTCTGCCGTTTCAAGAAGGAGGTTGAAGATGATGGTTCGGATAATCTCTTCGGTAAATTTTCCCTGTTTTCTGGACTTCTTTTTTAGATAATCAAGCAAATTCTGAAGTAAAGATGAGTTTTTGGGAGTGGTTTTTATAATACTATATGAACCTTGAGAGAAAAGATTCATTTTTTCAATGATAAAAGGATTGGAAATATTTTTGATCAGAAAATTTTTATCGAAGAACAGTAGCTTCATCATAAAGTCTTCGCTGGTTTTGAGGAACTTTACGATGGTAGAAGGAGCAGCAATGAGAAAACTGTCGGTATCCACTTTATATTTCTGTCTGTCTATTTCAATGGTTATTTCTCCGGCTGTACAAATGCACAGTGCATAATAATCCATTCTGAAAGGAGCTTTAGGAAAATCAAAAATTGGTTTGCCGGAGGAGATATAATAAGACTGCCGGCAGTCAATATTGTAAAAAGATAAAGTGTCGTGTAAATTTTCGTAAGTCACCATTCTTTTGTGTTGATTAATATTTTATTGTGTATTTCAGTTATTTAAGGCTGAAAAGTATTGTTGTTACTGCAATTTACGAATTTTATAAATGTTTGTACATTGTATATTTTAAAAAGAATTGGTTTTTTCAGGATACAGATAATGGTTTGATTGTATAGAGGTTATTGATAAAAAATGGTTTAAATAAAGGCTTTTGCTTTATTTTTATCTACCTTTGTGCTTTCAAATTCCCCCAAAATATTATCGTGAAACTTATTAACTTATATACGAGTTCTTTCAAAGGACTCTCGCAGGAGTGTTGGATGCTGGCGTTGGTAATGCTGATCAACAGGGCGGGTTCTATGGTGCTTCCTTTCTTGGGAGTATATATGACAAATCATTTACATTTTAGTATAGAAAATTCCGGAATTGTACTGAGCTTTTTTGGAATAGGTTCAGTGATTGGTTCCTGGCTGGGAGGGATGATCACCGATAAAATTGGTGAATACAGAGTACAAAGTCTAAGCTTACTTTTCAGTGTGCCTTTATTCTGCCTTATTCCTTTATTTACTACAGAAGCAGGATTGGCAGGGATTATTCTGGCTCAAAGTATTGTAAGTGAAACTTTTCGGCCGGCGAACTCGGTGGCTATTACGAAATATGCCAAACCCGAGAATATTACCCGGGCTTTTTCCCTGAATCGTATGGCCGTTAATTTAGGATTTTCTATAGGACCGGCACTAGGAGGAATTTTATCTGCTATTTCTTATGAATTTTTGTTTTATAGTAATGCTTTGGCGGCTTTATTGGCTGGGCTGATGTATATCTGGTTTTTCAAAGACCGTACAAAAAGAGCTAAACAGGCAGCGAAAAAAGTAAAAGAAGCCATAGCCGTAAAAAAAGAAAGCTCTCCTTACAGGGATGGAAAATTTTTGATATACAGTATTTTCTGTATGCTGTTTGCGATATGTTTTTTTCAGTTATTTAGTATACTGACTATTTTTTATAAAGATACAGCCCACTTAAGTCAGCAGAATATAGGATATATTCTCGCCTATAGTGGTATTTTGATTGTATTGCTGGAAATGGGATTTGTACAGCTGGCAGAAAAGTATTTTACCCTAGCTTTCACCATGGCTATCGGAACTTTCTTATATGGTATTTCGTATGCAATGCTTGCTTTTGATTATAGCATTGTTGTTCTATTCCTTTCCATGACAATACTTTGTATAGGAGAAATATGGACACTTCCTTTTATGTCTACCATTACCGCTTTACGTTCGGGTAAAAACAATAAAGGAGCTTATATGGGGCTGAACGGAATGTCTATTTCCATAGCATTTATTATCACACCTTATATTGGAACTCTGATTGCAGAAAAACTAGGCTTTGATGTTTTATGGATCGGTACCGGAGTATTGGGAGCTGCCATTGCTGTTGGCTTTTACTTTATCATTCCGTGGATGCTTAAAGATAAAAATAAAGTGGAAGAAGAGATAGTATAAATAGATCTGCTTACCATTTATATGAATACAAAACCCCAGTCGTTTTATCGGCTGGGGTTTAAATTTGATATTACAGACTGCTGTAATCTGTTAAAGAATATTTTTAGCCATAATATTATGAATGATCATATTGGCATGAACCCTGGAGTTTTCTATGAACCACAGGTGAGTATCTTTTCCGCCACATACTACTCCTGCAAGATACAGATTGGGAACATTGGTCTCCATTGTTTCAGGATGATATAACGGATTCAGGCAGTCCCCATTCAGTTCAATTCCTGAATTCTTCAGAAAATCAAAATCGGGAAGATAACCTGTCATAGCCAGTAAAAAATCATTTTCGATTTCATGAAGCTTGCCATCTTTATCTTTGAAAATCACCGTGTTTTCTTTTACCTCAAGCATTTCAGCATTGAAGTGAGCGGTGATCGTTCCTTCTGCAATTCTATTTTCAATGTCAGGTTTTACCCAGTATTTTACACTTTTTGAGATTTCGGAATGGCGAACAATCATGGTAACTTCAGCTCCTTTTCTGTAGGTTTCCAGAGCTG
The DNA here is from genome assembly GCF_049319685.1 of Chryseobacterium sp. Mn2064. Taxonomy (NCBI): domain Bacteria; kingdom Pseudomonadati; phylum Bacteroidota; class Flavobacteriia; order Flavobacteriales; family Weeksellaceae; genus Chryseobacterium; species Chryseobacterium sp. Mn2064. The sequence continues at coordinate 965,623 of NZ_JBMOUE010000002.1, read as the reverse complement.
CATCCACCGCAGAATTGCTAGATCCCACGACAACTATTTTCTGTCGGGCATAAGGATAAGGTTCAGTATAGTAATGTTTGACTTTCGGAAGATCTTCTCCAGGAATATTCATAAGGTTAGGAATATCGTAAAATCCTGTAGCTATAACTACATTTTTAGCCTTATAGTCAGCTTTCGTAGTTTTAATTTCAAAGATTTCGCTGTTTTTTGAGACGTTTAAAACCCTTTCATAAAGATGAATATTAAGTTCTTTCTGTCTTGCAATTCCCTGATAATATTCCAATGCATCTTGTCTTCCAGGTTTGGGAGCCGTGGAGATGAAAGGTGTACCGTCTATTTCCAGTTTTTCTGCAGTAGAAAAGAACCGCATATATAAAGGATAATTGTACAGTGAATTGACAATGGTTCCTTTTTCTATAATTACATATTTCAGGTTGTTTTTTTGAGCTTCAATGGCACAGTTTAAACCAATAGGCCCGGCTCCGATAATAAGAATATCAAAAATTTCCATCTAACAAAGGTACGATGTAATTTATAGAAAATAGAGCTTGATCATTAGATATTGAAGGTTATCTCAATAGAATTTAAAAATGATTTTCTTAAAAAAATATACTGGAATGATGCTTTACTTTTTATCGCAAAGAGACAATTCATAATGATGTATTGAAGGAAAGCAAATGGAGAATTGGCAAGATGATTTGATAAAATGTATTGTTTTGCGTAGCAGATTTATCTGCCTTTGTTTGCTAAAATCATCAATGTTTACTAAAAAAATGCGTTTAGAAAAGGATATACTTAAACACCTATTATTCATTAGTTTCAAAATCTCTGGCATTGGTTTTGGTATTTTTATCCAATACAAAATTGAAACTATGAAAAAAATGATTACTTCCCTGGCAGTGGTTACCTTGATGATCGCCTGCAAGAAGGAAGTTCACAAACCTGTCCCCAACGAGATCGATTCCATGGCACAAGCCAAATCAGAGAATGCGGCAAATACTGTTAAAAATAAAGCAGAAAAAGAGTCGGCTCTTAAAAAAACGAATGATGAACTTTTACAAGCTTTAAAAAATAAAGATTATAAAACATTTGCTTCATACATTCATCCTGAAAAAGGAATTCGTTTTTCGATGTATGCTTTTGTAGATTTGAAAGAGGATAAGCATTTTTCTAAAGCGGAGTTTGAACAGTATCTTCCTACTAAAACGTTATTTACGTGGGGCGCTCATGATGGTTCGGGTGATCCTTATAAGGCGACCATTAATGATTATCTTGGAAAATGGGTGTTTTCAAAAGATTTTACCCTATCACAATATGCTTTGGATACATTTTTAGGAGGAGGTAATTCCCTGAATAATTTAAAGGAGATTTATCCTAAACATGATTTTACCGAAAACTACAGTAAAGGCACTGAAAAATCTGGAGAAATGGACTGGAAGACACTTCGGTTTGTATTTGAAGAATTTCAGGGCAAATATTATTTGATTGCAGTGGTAAATGACCAATGGACAATATAGATGTTAAAAAAAGAGCGGAAAGTATGAATTTCCGCTTTTTTTATAGTATTTCTGTAAGTTGTTGGGTGAGGTTTTTCCTTGAAAACTGTTCAATATGTTGAGTGTTTTCCTGTAGATTTCCACTTTTCCAAAGATTAAATTTTTCGAGGATAAATGTTTTTACTGTTTCTGTATCATGATAACTGAAATGTTTCCCCGCCTTAGTTTCTTCCAAAATTTTTGCTACATCAGCCTGATCCGGACCAAACGACAGAATTTGTTTTCCTGAAGCCAAATATTCAAATATTTTTCCGGGAATGATTCCTTTTGAAGACTCGTTTGGGAAATTGGTAATCAGAAGCATTTCTGAATTCTGCATTTCTTCTACGGCTTTTCCATGAGAAAGATAACCTAGGTTCAGAATATGATTTTTTAGATTAGAACTTTCAATAAATTGTAAAATCTTGTCATCAATTCTTCCCACAAATTTCAATTTAAAATTCGAAGCAAAATCATGATTCTCCTGAATCAGTTCATGAAGTGCTTTCCAAAGATTTTCGGGGTTTCTGAGTTGCTCTAAAACGCCAATATAACTCAATGTGAAATTTTGATTTTTCTGTCCTGTTACTTTCTCTCCGGAATCACTTTCGTCAAACCCATTGGTGATGCAAAAAGCATTGGCTCCTGCTTTGCGGAAGTTTTCAGCATCGGTATAGCTTGTTGCAAGAGTAATATCTGCATTTTTGAAAACAGCACTTTCAAGTTTTCGGTGTTTGTTGTCTGAGCTTTTGGTTAATTTCAAATGTTTATAATACGAAATCTCAGTCCAGGGATCACGAAAATCAGCAATCCATTTCAGGTGAGGCAGTTTATCCTTCAGTCCCAATCCAATCAAATGTAGAGAGTGTGGCGGGCCAGAAGTAACAATCGTATCTATTTTATTTTCTTTCAGGTATTTTTCTAAAAACTGAATAGATGGTTTAACCCAGAAAACTCTCGCATCAGGAATGAAAAAATTCCCTCTTATCCAGATCGAAAGTTTAGATTTCCAGCTTTGGTTTTTTCCTACATCAAACTGTCCTGCTTTAAACTTTTTATTGCTTTTGTTCAGTTTTTCCGCCAATTGATAAGGTTCCCATATTTTGGTTCTTACCATCTCAATATTTTCAGGAACATCCTTCATCAGGGTTTCATCTATTAAAGGATAGCTTGGATTTTCCGGAGTATAAATGATGGGTTTCCAACCAAAATCGGGGAGATATTTGGCAAACTTCAGCCATCTTTGAACACCAGGACCTCCCGCAGGAGGCCAGTAATAGGTGATAATCAGTATTTTCTTCTGTTCCATTTTCTTAGCTTAAATGGTCTTTGTGATTCTTCGTTACACTATGCTTCATTCAGAATGAGATAATGCAATAGTTATTTTAAGCTTTTTGCTCAACTAAGTCTGCTTTCTTTCTGTTTTTGTTCATCCAGAAAATTCCAAATGCTGCTAAAGCAATAAATAATCCAAATGAAAGAAGAGAAATCCATTTTCCTTTTTCAATCACTTCAGGTTCGAAAACCATTCTGATATGGTGATTTCCTGCCGGAACGTGTACTGCACGAAGAAGGTAATCAGCTTTGATGTAAGGAACTTCTTTTTCATCAACCAACACTTTCCATCCATGAGGATAGTATACTTCAGAAAATACAGCCAATTGCGGCGTTTTCGACTGAGATTTGAACTCCAGCTCATTAGGCTGATACTGAGTAAGAGTGATGAATGCTGTTGAATCTGCCTGAACAGGTTTGTTGGTGAAATACGACTTATCTGAAGAGGCTATAACTGCGGTCTTTTTATTATCAACAACTCCAATAGATTTAATTTCTTCATTAGGAGTGTCTACAAACTTCAAGTCACTTACAAACCATGCATTTCCATTGGCTTTTGGGTTAGGAACAACCTGTGGCTGATCCGGACCTCCGAACACCATGTATTTAGCGTTCAGTAAGTTTAATATTTTGGGTGTTTTTACACTGTCGATGTTATTGATATATTCATTCAGAACGTCATCATATCTTCTTAATTTTACAGCGTGATACCCCCCGATAGAAGCCTTGAAATAAGAAGTATTTGTCTCACTGGTTACTCCTAAAGTCTGATTGTAAATTCTGTAATGGTTTTTGTCTTTGTCAGCAATCGTTTCTAACGTTTTATTGATGTTCACATTGGCAAGAATGGATTCCAAATTAGGATTTCCCTGAACTTTTTCTGCCAACAGATCTGAACTTTCCGTCTGGAAAGGATTTTCTGCAAAGATTTTATCTACATAGTTTTCATCATTCAGATAACGCTTATTTACCGTCCAAAGGTCGAATAAACTTACCACTCCGATAATGATCAAGGCAATATTCTGGCTTAGTTTTTTCTTTAAACTTAAGAATAACGCTGCGGCGGCAATGGCAACATAAATAAATGCTTTTATCGCATCTATTCTAAATAGTTTATATCTTTCATCTACAAGATAATCTAGAAGGAAAGGAGGGAAGTATGTTTTTTCACCTTCCGTGGCAAATCCTAATAATGATTTTCCGAAGAGTAAAAGAATTAATAGCAAACCTAATGTTCCGCCACTTATGTACATCAGAGTTTTCTGTTTGTATTCTTCTGACAGTTTTTCGTCGGTGAAGAATCTGTATATTCCTATAATAGCAATCAGAGGGAATAATAATTCTACAACTACTAAGATGGAAGAAGGAGCTCTGAATTTATTGTAAAAAGGAACATAATCTATAAAGAAATCAGATAAAGGCATGAAGTTGCTTCCCCAAGCCAGTAAAATTGTAAGAACAGAGGCTCCCAAGATCCAGTAACGGTATTTCTTCCATGCAAAGAAGAAGCCTAACAGAGCAAGAAAACATACAATAGCTCCCTGATAAGCAGGCCCCGAGGTTCCCGGCTGGTCTCCCCAATAGGTCATTCCGCTGAATCCTTTTGAAATCCTGTCCATCTCAGCCTGTGATCCTACATTTTCCTGAACAAGTTCCTGAACTTTGTTCATCATTACTTTTCCTTCCGGTTCCTGGCTTCCTCCACCCATTAATCTTGGGATGAAGAGGTTTAAGGTTTCAAGTTGTCCGTAGCTCCACATTAGCATACTTTCCTTATCCATCCCTGATTTTCCGGAAGTATGGCTGTCGTTGGTTAAGATTTGCTTTCCACGCACGGTTTCTTTTACATATTCCGAATTGGCCATAATTCTCTGTGAATTCATTCCAACTCCGATAATGCATGATGCCGCAATAATTCCTGATGAGATCAGAAAATGTTTCATTGGAGTCTTTTTCTGAATGGCTCTGATCAATTCAGAAAGGAATAAGAATCCTAATGCCAGAAACAGATAATACGTCATCTGCGGGTGATTGGCAGCGATCTGTAATCCCATAAAAAGGGTTGTGACAATAAATCCCCAGATATATTGTTTTCGGATATAAACCAATAAAATTCCGGCCAATAAAGGAGCGAAATACTCGATGGTATTTACTTTTCCGTTATGTCCGGCTGCAATAATAATATAGAAGTAGGTGGAAAGTCCAAAGAAAGTAGCACCAAGAAGGGCATACTTCCAGTTTCTTACCACGACTATTCCTAAAAGGAAAAAACCTGCAAAAAGCAAGAATAGATAATTGACCGGTCTTGGCAGAAAATTCAGATTGCTGTCGATCTTTTTGATGATATCACCTTTAAACTGGCTTCCCATCTGATAGGTCGGCATTCCTCCAAACATGGAGTCACTCCAATACGTTTCATTTCCGGTATTAGCTCTATAGTCGAGCAGTTCTTTTGCTCCTCCGCGGTATTGTACGATATCATGCTGGAAAAGCTGTTTCCCTGTAAATACAGGAGTTGAATATAAAAATGCTAAAACTATAAATACTACTAATGAAGCTGCAATATAGATTAAGTTTTTATTTTTTGCCATGTGCTGGTTATTATCTTTTATTTCTTGGAATTTTTACCTTTTGTCCTTACTCTCTTTCACCTCTTCATAGTCTACAGTTTCTGCATCCCAGTTGAGGTTCTGCTTGTTATTCTTGTTAGCGTTGTGTATGTCCTGCTGACCGTTGTTTTGATTATTGTTATTAAAACGGTAACTGTAAAATGTCTTAAAGAAGATTCTTTTCAGAATATTCCAGACAAAGAATATGATAATAGCAGTGAGTACTAACTCAAGAATGTATTTCATAATGTTAAAATTTAAAGTTGAAGGGTGCAGATGCCAAAGTCCGAGATTTTTCAGATTACTTGAAAGTCTCAGACTCTATAACATTTTTTCCTTCAAAGGTATTTGCTTCAATTATTTAGCAGAAGGATTTACCATTACAGAAGAATTGGAAATACTTTTCATAGACTGAGTTTGTTTTCCGTCTGTAATACTTTCAATCTGTGTAGTTTTCACATTAATATTCTGTGTTGTAATCCATCCTGTGCTTTCGTCAAACTTAATGGTTCCGTTCTGAACCAATTCGCTGCTAAGGCTATGGGTAATAGGACCTTGAGCTTTCTTTTCTGTTTTCTTAGGAATACCTCCGGTTACTGAAATTTCTGCAGTTCCGTTTCCTAGGCTCTTTAAAACATAGTTGGATGTTACTTTTACAGCACCGCTTGGGTCTGCATTTTCAGAAGTCGTCCATTTTTCACCTATTTTTACACCTTTTTTAGGAAGAATAGTTAAGTTTTTATGGAACTGATCTTTCAGTACTTTTTCGTTGAAAGATTGTTTAAGACTTGCTACAACATTTGCTTTTTCATTAGCATCTTTGATCATAGTTCCTACAGCGTTCAATACTTTAGTATAAACAGCATCAAAACCTGTGATGGAAATTACATTCCCTTTGGTATCCATTTTCATGGCAAGCTTATTACCGGTAAGCGCTTTGTTTACATTCCAGATCATTTTAAGCTCGTCTTCTTTAGGGATCGGAAGTTTAGTATCTACAACAACTGTTTTTCCCTGTGCAGACTGAGAGCTTCGTTTAGCAACAAGATTAAGGGTCATATCATATACATTTCCTTTAACATCATTTACCACGAAGTTCATTTCATCTGTAGATTCGCTGGTTGCAGTGATCGATTTTCCCTGAGGATCTGTCATCGTCTTTACATCTCTCTGATACGTTGTAAGCGGGTAAGTTTTCCCTTTTTCAAGTTTGAAAGACTGCGTTACAATTCCTGCAGAATCTTTGATAGCGGGGTTTGCTGTTACTTTTGCCACAGAATCAGCCGGAACTTCTACTGTTACTGTTTTCCCTGTTTTAGGATCTACTTTAGTTATTTTTGCTGTTTCTTTTTTACAAGATACAAGAGCTATAGATGATATAAGCGCAAGCGCTGCAATGTTCTTCATTCGATTTTTTTAAGTTTATTTTTTACTACTGTTTCTTAATATATTTTCGGCAATATTATACAGTTTTCCCTGAGATTCCCCATCTGATTCATTGGACAATATTACCACTCCCATATTTTGGGAAGGATAAATCTGAAGTACGCTTGAAAACCCAAATGTACCTCCGGTATGATACACTGTTTTGGTTCCGTCTTTATAGGTATGCACTCTCCAATACAGGCCAATAGCATCTCCATCTTCATCCGCTTTTACAAGAGGAGTGTGGGAAACGTTTACATAATTATCACTTTCATTCAAATGATACTGCATATATTTCACCAGATCTCCTGTTGTGGACAGAATTCCGCCAGCCGGGGCAAATATTGTTGTAAAATTCTTTGGCATCACCTTTCCTTTATCGTTATAACAGGTCAGTAGATGTACAGAATTCGTACCAACAATGGTTTGGTTCATTTTCAGAGGCTTTGTGATGTATTCTGAAAGCAGTTCTCCATAGCTTTTATGATATACATTCTCCAGAATATCTCCGGCAATCTGTGTTCCTACATTGGAATATCTATATTGTGTTCCCGGAACAAAATCTATTTTGGCCTGATGAAGATCTTCATCAAACTTCTTTTTTGAATAATTTTTATAAAAATTAGCCAATGCCATCGCAACAGAGTCCATCGGTTTCTTGAACGTTTCCGACTGATCCGGTAAAAACTGAGGCAACCCTGATGAATGATTGGTAAGATTACCGATTGTGACCGGTTGCTTTTCAAATTCAAGGTTAGGATAATTTCCGTTTATATATTTCCGGATATCATCATCCATTTTAATTTTTCCGTCTATTAAAGCATGAGCCAGAAGTGTTCCTGTAAATGTTTTGCTGATGGATGCAATCTCATAAAGACTTTTGGAAGTAGGAAGATCAGATTTTCCGATTTCCGTGGTTCCGTAATTATAAAAATAACTTTTACCATCTTTAATGATACCTATTGAAATTCCTACGCGGGCAGGATTTTGCATATAGGCCATTGCTTCTTTCTGAACCATCTTATCAAGTTCTGTAACCTGACGGTTGTCTGTAGCTATATTTTTTGTCTGGGCATTCAATACGAATGGGGCAAAAAATAATGGTAAAAGGTTTTGTATTTTCATGGTTTTAAGGATTGGGTATCACGGTCATTTTCTGTCGTACTGCCTCATATAGAATGGCTCCACAGGCTACAGAAACGTTTAGTGATTGTGTTTTTCCTTCAATAGGAAGTTTTATTTTTTCGTCAGCGTGATGCAGAACTTCTTTAGAAATTCCAGTTTCTTCATTTCCCATCACGATAGCACATGGTTCTGTTAAGTTGACATCATAGATCAGTTTCTGAGCTTTTTCACTGGCTGCATATACTGAAATTCCACTTTGTTGAAGGAAATCTACAGCGTGTGCCAGGTTATTTTCTTTACAGATTTTAATATTATAGATTGCTCCGGCAGATGTTTTTATAGCATCAGAATTGATAGGTGCTGCTCCTTTTTCAGGGATAATAATAGCATCAATACCTACACATTCTGCGGTTCTGCAGATAGCCCCGAAGTTTCTTACATCCGTCAGTCTGTCCAGAATCAATAAGAAAGGTGTTTTCCCTTCTTCGAATAACTGTGGAACAATATCCTCCACTTTATGAAACGGAACATCCGAGATAAAAGCAACCACTCCCTGGTGGTTTTTTCTTGTAAAACGGTTCAGTTTTTCAACCGGAACATAATTGGGACGGATTTTATTTTTAGCCAAAATTGCTTTCAGTTCAGCATAAATAGGACCTTGAAGTGCATTTTGCACAAAGATCTTGTCAATCGTTTTTCCCGCTTCAATTGCTTCAATTACGGGACGCAGCCCGAAAATAAAATCGTCTTTTTTATCTGTCATTTTATTAATTTAAATAGTGAATTGTACAATGTGAATTTTACTTTATAAGTCGATCTGGCGAATTCGTGTTCCCATGATATCATTGACTTGCATAGAAAATTCACTACCTTCCTTCTTCTCCCAGAATCGCTCTTTTTTGCGCCATCACATAACCATAGTGAAGACTTTCATGCATATTGTTGAAGATAATGGCGTCCTGAATGCTTTTCAGGTCCATTCCGAAGCTGGTCGTATAAGGGGTATAATCTGAAAAGAAATCACTGTCATAATCTTTCATCAGGATTTTCGAAGTTTCTGTAAGGAGAAATTCCAGATCTTCCACTTCGGATTTCTGAACATTTAAATTCGGTAATGTACCCTTCTTATAAGTTTCAATCCAATATTTATCAATACGGAAAGTGTTTCCGCTTAGGTAATAATGCAGCAGCTGTTGGGTGGCAACAGTATGTGCAATATTCCAGTAAATATTGTTGTTGAAACCGTCAGGAATCAGAAGAAGATCCTCATGAGAGGTGTTCTGAAGGATCTCCAGAAGATTTTTTCTTACCTGTCTGTGTGCTTGAAAATGATAATTCATTTTGCAGATTTTTTAATCTCCAAAAATAGTTTAATAAACTGGAAATGACAATTTTTGAGCAGAGGATTCAAGTGAATTTTATATATTTTTATGAAAAATTCTGATAATCGTATTGAGTTTTAAGGCCTCAGATATTCTGAACCTTGCATTGATACTGGAATATTTAACAAACTTTAACTCAAAAATAGCATTTATTGTGTTGATTAGTGCAAGTATTTATCAGAAATTTACCACTTATTTTAAATCAAGCTATGTCAGAGATATATCAAGCTGAAGATATCCGCCAATTGACGGAAAAAGTAAAAGAAAAAAACTACTTATTTTCTCTTCTGAGACAGGAAATCAACAAAGTTATTATTGGACAGGAATATATGGTAGACCGCCTTTTGGTAGGACTTTTAGGGAACGGTCATGTTCTTCTTGAAGGAGTACCAGGACTGGCTAAAACTTTGGCAATAAAAACCTTAGCAGATGCCGTTCATGGAGATTTTTCCAGAATTCAGTTTACGCCCGATCTGCTTCCTGCAGACGTAGTAGGAACCATGATTTTTAATATCAAAGATAATGATTTCTCTATCAAAAAAGGACCTGTATTTGCCAACTTTGTATTGGCAGATGAGATCAACCGTGCTCCGGCAAAAGTACAGTCGGCTCTTTTGGAGGTAATGCAGGAAAAGCAGGTGACTATTGGTGACGAAACGATGAAACTTCCAAAACCGTTTTTAGTACTGGCCACTCAAAACCCGATTGATCAGGAGGGAACTTACTTGTTGCCGGAAGCGCAAAGCGACCGTTTTATGTTGAAATGTACCATAGATTACCCTGCTTTTGAAGATGAAAGACAGGTGATGAGAATGGTTTCCACTTCACATCAGCCAACGGTGAAACCGGTGATTTCCCTTCAGGATATTGTAGATGCCAAAGAACTGATCAATCAGATCTATCTGGATGAGAAAATTGAAAAGTATATCCTTGATATGGTTTTTGCAACCCGTTATCCAGAGAATTACGGACTGTCGGAATTGAAAAATTACATCAGCTTCGGGGCTTCCCCAAGAGCTTCTATTAACCTTGCGATTGCTTCAAGAGCATATGCATTCTTAAAAGGCAGAGCTTTTGTAATTCCTGAAGACGTAAAAGCATTGGCTAAAGATGTATTGAGACACAGAATGGGATTAACATTTGAGGCAGAAGCAGAGGAAATTTCAACAGAAGAAATCATCAACAGAATTTTAGCAAAAATCCAGGCACCCTAATAATGAATGAAGTAATGATCAGAAGAGCAGTTCAGGAAGATTGCAGTGCTATGCTGGAGCTTATTAAGGAACTGGCTGAATATGAAAAAGCTTTGCACGAAGTTACGGTAACACTACAGCAGTTTACCGAAGATGGCTTTGGGAAATCTCCTGTTTGGGGAGCATTTGTAGCAGAAGTGGATAATGAAATTGTGGGAATATCATTGTACTATGACAGATATTCAACATGGAAAGGAAGAAGACTGTACCTTGAAGATCTTGTAGTGACGGAAAGAATGAGAGGAATGCAGATTGGTAAAAAACTCTTCGATGCTACATTGGAACATGGGAAAAATAACGATTATAGCGGAATGGTATTTCAGGTTTTGAACTGGAATGAACCTGCTATCAATTTTTATAAAAAGTACAGTCCGAAATTTGATGATGAATGGTTGAATGTTTCCATCGAGTTTAAAGATTAACCCGAATCTAATCATTCAATTAACTCAAAATTTTGAATTTTAAACATCTATGCAGATAAAAGATATTGTAAAAAAAGTAAAGCAGATAGAAATCCGGACCAGAAAAAAGACGGAGGCTGCTTTGATGGGGCAATATCACAGTGCCTTCAAAGGGCAGGGGATGACTTTTTCCGAAGTACGCCCCTATCAGTTTGGTGATGAGATCCGAAGAATCGACTGGAACAAAACAGCGCGCTTCCGTGAACCTTTCGTTAAAGTAATGGAAGAAGAAAGAGAGCTCACCATGATGATTCTGGTAGACATATCGGCATCCATGGATTATGGGACAAAAGTTCAGCTCAAGCGAGAATATGTTGCAGAAATTGCTGCCAGTTTAGGATTTTCAGCGGCTGGAAATAATGATAAAGTAGGGTTGATTCTGTTTGCAGATAAAGTATATAAGGTAATCCCTCCACAAAAAGGAAGAAAACACATTTTATCCATTATCAGTAATATTCTGACTGCAGATTATGTTCCGGCTGAATCCAAAATAGATAAAGCTCTGGAGTATATGATGGGTATATTCAAAAGGAAATCACTGGTTTTTCTGTTTTCAGATTTTGAAGAAGAATATGATTCCAAAATGTTGAGAGTGGCCTCCAAAAAGCATCAGCTGCTTGGAATGAGGATTTATGATGAAAAAGATAACGAAATTCCTGATGTAGGCTACACCCTTTTGTATGATGCCGAAACAGGAAAACAAATATGGGCTAATACTTCCAGTGCAAGGTGGAGATATACCTTTGCAGAAGCCCAGAAACAAAAATTAAGAGCTCTGGAGGAAGATTTTGCCAACAGTTCGGCCAGTTTTATGAATATTAATACCGGGTCGGATTATTCAAAATTATTGTATAATTACTTTCAGAAAAAGTAACTTCGGATTTCAATCCGTTATAAAAAACATCAGGCGGTAAGCCTTTATTATTTTAACATTGAAAAAAATACTTTTAATATTATCTTTTCTGATCTGTGCGAATGCTTTTTCACAGATGCTGTCTTCCAACGTAGAAAAGAAAACCCTTGCACTAGGCGAAGTAAACCGTCTTGTTATAAAGATTGATAACCTTCATGAACAGCCGGTAACCTCTGCTCCGAAAAACGAATTGCTGCCCTTTCATTTCGAAGAAACAAAAGACAGTATCGGACAGAATGCCAATTCTTATGAAAGAACAATAGAATTTGCTGTTTTCGAAGAAGGTAAATTCACCATTCCCGAACTTGAATTTAAAGTAGGCGATAAAGTTCTTAAAACCATTCCTTACGAAATAGATGTTATCAATACGGCTCAAAAAGCCGATCAGATTAATGATATCATGAAAAATAAGGAGGTAAAACTTGCCCCTACAGATTATTGGGAACTTTATAAATTTTACGTGCTGGCAGCATTGGCCGTTATAGCCCTTATTGTTGCAGTCATTATAATTCTGAAATGGGGAAAGAAAGTAAAAAGCTCACCGGTTGTGGCTACCAATCAGACATTGAAGGAGTTGGATTCGCTTAAGAAGAAAAAATATATTGAAGGAGGCAATTTCCGTTCTTTCTATGTAGAACTGATTGATATTTCCAGGAACTTTATTTCCAGACAATACAACCTTCCGGCAGATGTACTTCTTACCGATGACCTTATTGAAGTCATGAAAAGAAATAATACCATCTCTCAGGATAATGAAAAAATAGTGGAAGACGTCTTTTTAAGAGGAGATTTGGTGAAATTTGCCAAAACATTTCCGGATCAGGAAACAATGGAGAAAGACTTCGCCAATATCAGAGACTTTGTGAAAAGATCATCCAAAGATCTAGAATTTGAAAACTTGAGAAAGGATGCTTAATTTTGAGTTTTATAGTCCGTGGTTCCTACTGCTTTTTCTTCTGTTTATCCCTCTTTTTATAAAAGATGCAGGAAAACGGAAAACAAAAGGAGTAAAAGTACCTACTATTAAAAATATGGACGACAGCAGTGGAATCCGAGGGGTACTTTTTGTATTGAAAATATCAAAGTACATCATTCTTTCTGCCTTAATTATTGCAATGGCCAGACCAAGAACCTTTACCGTTTCTCAGGACAGAGACGATACCAAAGGTGTTGATATTATGCTTTCAATAGACGTTTCGTTGAGTATGTTGGCCAAAGATTTGAATCCGGACCGTATTACTGCACTGAAAGATATTGCTGTAAAATTTGTTCAGAAAAGACCGAACGATAGAATAGGAGTTGTCGCGTATGCTGCAGAAGCTTTTACGAAAGTTCCCGTTACGTCAGATCATCAGGTAGTGATTGATGAAATTAAGAATCTTAATTCTGAAGGTCTTGAACCGGGTACCGCTATCGGAGAAGGTCTTTCCGTAGCTGTTAATCATTTAATTAAAAGCAAAGCCAAAAGTAAAGTTGTGATTCTGATGACAGATGGAGTGAGCAATATTCAGAATGCCATTCCTCCACAAATCGCAGCCGAGCTGGCTAAAAATAATAATATAAAAGTATACGCAATAGGAATAGGAACCAATGGTTATGCATTGATGCCTACTTCACAGGATATTTTCGGAGAGCTTATTTTCACTGAAGCTGAAGTGACAATTGACGAGAATACCTTACGGGAGATCGCACAGACAACCGGAGGGAAGTATTTCAGAGCAACTTCGAACAGCAGTCTTGAAGGAATTTATGATGAGATCAATCAATTGGAAAAATCTGATGTGAAGGTTTCAAAACTGTATAATTATGATGAATATTTCAAAATATTCCTTTGGATTGCATTGGGAATGCTGGTGTTGGATGCATTGTTAAGATGGGTGTTTTATAAAATTTTAAGCTGATGAGTTGGTCTTTAGGTAATTATTGGTATTTGTTTTTACTGTTGCTTCTGCCGCTGTTAGCCTCTTTTCTGATTCGTTTCCTGAAATGGAGAAAGAAGAAGAGAGAAATTTTTGCAGCCAGTCAGTTTCACGATACTCTGTTTGAAAAAAGTTCGGGATTTACGAAGCTTTTTCCCACATTATATCTGCTTGGAACCCTTTTTCTAATCTTTTCAATTATCGACCTTTTGAATGGCTCTGAAGAAGTGAAAACCAATCAGAAACTAAATAATGTCATTTTTATGCTCGATGTTTCCAATTCTATGAATGCGGAAGATATTGATCCCAGTCGTCTCGCTGAGGCGAAAAACTTAATGTTGGGAACAATGCGTAAAATGAAGAACGATAAAGTTGGGATTGTCATATTTGCAGGGCAGGCTACGTCGATTATGCCGCTTACTACCGATTATAATTCCGCAGAAACCTATATCAGCGGTATTGAAACGAATTCTATGCAGATCCAGGGAACTGATTTTCTGAAAGGAATGCAGGCTGCAGCTGAGAAATTTAAGAATGTAAGCAAAGGTTCCAGGAAAGTAATATTACTGAGCGATGGTGAAGATAATGAAGGTAACGATAATGCTGCCATACGACTTGCCAACAGAGAAGGAATAAGTATTACTTCGGTGGGTGTTGGTAGTGATGAAGGAGCACCGGTTCCGGAGTATGTATACGGACAGCTTATGGGCTATAAGACAGATATCACTGGAGGAACAGTAATCTCAAAAAGACAGACAGAAGCTTTGAAAAAAATGGCAGAATCTACAGGCGGAACATATATTGACGGAAACAATATCAATGAAGCTCCAGATAGGATTTTAGAAGCGGTTAATAGAAAGTCATCAGGCACTGAAACACTGGTGAAATCACAGAATGCAAAACATTATTACCAGTATTTTTTAGCAATTTCAATTCTTTTCTTCTTTTTAATTTATATTTTTAATCCTAAAAAAGACTTCAATGTGTAGTTTTTTTTCATTCTATAGAAGAAATTCTACAAGTACTTTAACCCAATTTTAACAAATAAAACTCTCTTTCTTAACATATAAAGGAATAATTTTGCAAGTGATGAATACTAAAATCATTTTTTTATCGTTTATTCTTTCTTTCTCATTCTCAGGCTTTTTGTTTGGGCAGGAAAACTACCGAACTTTAGTTCATGAAGGAAATCAGAAATTTGACGGTAAAGACTATGATGGAGCATCCTCAAAATATATGGAAGCTGTAAAAAGTAATGATAAAGATTTTACAGCTCATTATAATATGGGAAATGCTTTGTATAAAAGTAAAAAGTATGAAGATGCAAAGGCAGAGTTTGAAAAAGCCGAAAAACTTTCCCAGACTCTTCCCGATAAAACAGCAGCTCTTCATAATCTTGGGAATACTTATATGCAGATGAACCAGCCGGAAAAAGCGGCGGATTATTATAAAAAAGCCCTGAAACAAAATCCTTACAGCGAGGCAACAAGAAAAAATTATGAAATTGCCAAACTGAAGGAAAAAGAAAAGCAGAGCAACCAACAGAGCAACTCAGGAAAAGACGGTGGCGGCGGAAATGATCAGAACAAAGGCGAAGATCAAAAAGGTGATAAAGACCAAAGACAGGATCAGGGCAATGGCCAGAAGAACCAAGGTAAAAGTGACCAGGGCAACGACCATCAGCAGAATCAGAAAGATGAAGGCAAGATGCCAAAGAACCTTGAAAATGCGATCTTAGATAAAATAAACGAAAAAGAAAAAGAAACCGCCAGAAGAATTTTAAACAAAAATTCTTATTCGATGCCTGAAAGCAACGAGAAAGATTGGTGATGCAGCACAAATTGATATACATATTGCTTACTCTAGCTTCCGTAATTACTTATGGACAGGTAAACCTTTCCCTGGATGCAGATAAAGCCGAATATGGTGGAAAAGATATCGTAAACCTTACCATTGTGCTGGAGCTGAACGGAACAGACCTTGAACAGCAAACTAAATTCCAGCTTCCTGACCTTTCAAAATTTAATATCATAGGAAGCGGTTCCGTTACCAATACCGTTATTGATCCCGCTACCAATACACTTGTTACCCAAAAAGTTTCCAGAATAGCCCTTGAACCTAAGAAAAAAGGGAAGATCAAAATTGGTTCGGTACTTGTTACGGTCAATAACAGAATTTACAAAACAGAACCTTTTGAGGTTACCATTAAAGATATTGTAGATAAAAGGTCCTTAGCCAGTAATGTTTCCAATGATGTATATCTGAACATGGAAATTGAGGATAGGGATATTTATCAGGATCAGCCGACCATTGCTGTTCTGAAAGTGTATTCCAGAAATATGGATAATCTGAGAAAGGTGAAAGATATCCGTCTCCCTCAGCAGGATAATATCAATGTACACCCTGTTAATTTCAACAAATCCGAAATAGATCCTTCAGGTTATGGCAATATGCCGTCTCAGGTACTTGCCGTATTTATGGTATTTCCTAATGAAGCAGGCTATGTAGAAGTTCCTGCAGTATCGGCCTCTGTAAGCTCTTATTCCAATAAAAATAAAATTGTTTCCAATAAAGTAAAACTTACGGTAAGAAAACTTCCGGAGGGAGCCCCTGAGTGTTTTAAGAATGCTGTTGGGAATTTTAACGTAAATGTTTATAATGCCTCTAAAGAAAAACCGGAAGCAAAAAAACCTATGAATGTGGTGGTGAAAGTTTCTGGTGAAGGTAATTTACCGGATATGGAACTTCCTAAAATTGCCGCATCTCCCGATTATGAGGTTTTCGCTCCTAAGATTTCTTCCCATGTTTCTCCGGGAACAACCGGTATGAAAGGAGAAATTTTAGCAAACTATGTAGTCATTCCGAACAAATCCGGAGCTATATCCATCAAAACGGAGCAGTTTGCCTTTTTTAACCCTGAAAACAGAGAATATGTAGATCTTGGCCAGAAAACATTAGCATTGAATGCTTTCTCTCATGATCAGATCTTGGAATCCCGTTCCACAGTAGAAAAGGTAAATGAATACACCAACAATTTACTGGAAACCGTTAATACACCTGTTTTAAAAACAACCTCATTAAAAGTAAAAGAGAAAAGTAAATTCCACTGGAATATTCTTTTAACCAATATTGCCATTCTTTTAGGCTTATTTGTAACATATCTGTTATTTAAGACTTGGCAAAAAAAACGTAAATTAATTAGAGAAACCGTACCATCAAAACCCTTAGGATCAGTGGCTGAAACTGAAAAAGAGCTAAGAGAATCGATGAAAACGGATATCAACGATTATTTCGGTTATCTTGAAAATCTCAAAGATAACAGCGAGTATGAAAAGTTCTTTACCACATTGGATGAATTGGATCAGGAAGTGAGAAACCAGTATGAGCAAGGCTCTGTTGCAGAGTTTAAGGCTTTTCTTGAAAATCACAGAGGTTCTTCAATTGCAGAAGACTACGGTAATTTGCAAAGAAAAATTCAGATGGAGAAATATGCTCCTATAAAATCTGAACATGGTCTGGAAGAACTTTTGAAAACAATTGTTAATTTGTATTCACAAATTAGTAAATAATCAGTTTATTTTCATATTTTTGCGAAATTTTTAATTACAAAGAGATGGAAATTTTAGAGGGTTTCTCCATTAAACAGATTGTAACCAGCTTTATGGTTCTTTTTGCCGTTATCGATATTATCGGCTCAGTTCCTATTATTGTAAGTCTTCAGCAGAAATTTGGAAAGATAGAAGCTGGGAAGGCTTCCATCACTGCCGGAGCTATTATGATTGTTTTTCTTTTCGTAGGAAACAAAATTCTTAAGCTGATAGGAGTAGATGTGAACTCCTTTGCTATTGCCGGTGCTTTTGTGATTTTTGTCATAGCCTTGGAAATGATTTTAGGAATTGAAATTAATAAAACGACCGAAGCAAAGGCTGCATCCATCGTTCCCATCGCATTTCCGCTGGTTGCGGGTGCCGGAACACTTACTACAGCATTATCCCTGAGAGCTGAATTCCATGATATTAATATTATTTGTGGAATCATTCTTAATACAATTTTCGTATATTTGGTCCTGAAATCTGCGAAGTGGTTAGAACGAAAAATTGGGGATGCTACCCTTATGATTCTTCAGAAAGTTTTCGGAATTATCCTTTTGGCAATTTCAATTAAATTATTCACCGCAAATTTTGCTCAATTGGTGCAGAATTATATTAATTTTTAAGTATCATGCAGAAGTTTTATAAAGTATTTCTAGTAGTATTTATCGTGTTCATCGCTATCAACCTTTATGCTATCAATTGGCAGAATGATATTCTGGGCGACGAAGACAATTTGAGATTTGTATTTTCAGCATCAGCTGCAGCGCTTGGGCTTCTTCTTCTTTTCGTTATGGATACATGGAGTAGAATCGGTGCCAGAAAATAATTAGAATATTGATTTATAAATATAGCCTCTTTCCAATGAAAGAGGCTTTTTTGTGATGTCTAATGAAATTTTAAAGTAAGTTTAATTGAGTAGTAAAACAATCATTCAAACCATATAAAAAGCGATACAATATCTACGCAATCATCTGTGAAAATCCGCGAAATCTGTGGTCAAAAAAGAAGCCTAATAAATGACCAGATTCTTTAACACAGCCTCAGACTTTAATTCCGTTTCAATCCATTCTTTTTCAGGATTGCTTTGAGCCGTAATCCCACCACCTACAAATAGATGTACTGCATTTTTATAAAGTCTGGCACAGCGAAGATTGACAAAATATAGAATACTTTCTTCAGTTTCTATTGTAATATAGCCTGCATACAGCTCTCTTGGGTATTTTTCATACTTACGGATATTCTCATTACAAAAATCTTTCGGAATTCCGCAAACTGCTGGAGTAGGGTGCAGATCTTTAATAATACGATCAAGATCTTCGGGCTTTATTGCTGTTTTAAAATCAGTTCTCAAATGCTTTATATTTCCGGAAATATGATCGTATGTCTCCGATTGCTCTATCTGATTTGAGTAGTTTTTAAGGATATTGTAAATATAATTTGTGACAGGCTTCTGTTCTTCGATTTCTTTTTCAGACCATTCTTCAGCAACAGGAAGAGTTCCAGCCAGGGCCATCGTTTCAAACTCATGAGTACCTTTGTTAAACTTACCCAATACCTCAGAAAAAGCTCCCATCCAGGCATTTTCACCATCGTTAAACAGATACCTGAATGCATTTGGATACGTTTCACAAAGATTCTTAAAACTTTCTTTATAATCGATGGTCGTAAAATCTGTAAAAATCTTTCTTCTTGAATAAACTAGCTTAGGTAAATCATTTTCTTTGATTACGGCAATCACTTGTTGCAGAGTATTACAATATTCTTCCTTACTTTCTGCTGTATAATTGGCTGTATTCTCTGTCAGCTCTTCGTTGGTGATCGATGTGTTCTTAAATTTAATAGGATCAATTTCAAAAATATCTCCGTTGAAACTGATTGTCGAAAGACCATTATATGAATGAAAATTGACAGCACTTTTATTGTTTTTTTGATCTACAGACAGCAGTCTTTCATCGAAAGGAAGTTTGAAATAAATCATGAGTTATGAATGGATTTTGAAAATTACCGACCGGAAATCACATAAGAAATTCTGCCATTAATTTTCCTTTCTGCAAAGGTATTATTAGTCTTAAAGATGTCAAAATTAAAAGAGCTGTTTTTTGAGATTAAAATTCAACCATATTGAAGTAAGTAGATAAAAAAAAGCTCAATTTTAATTCGAGCTTTATATTTTGTATCAATAATTATTCGGTTCTATTTGTGAATAATAGCATTGGTCATTGTCGTATGATTGATCAACGTTCCCTTTTCATCGCGAATTTCAATCTCAGATACGTGCATTGTTTTTCCTTTTCTAATGAATCGGGCAGTAGCGGTTACGATTCCGTCTTTTTTACTTCTCAGGTGATTGGAGTTGATATTGGTTCCCACTCCATAATATTTTTCACCGTCAATAAAAATATTAGACAGGCTTGAACCTAAAGTTTCTGCCAGTACACAACTTGCTCCTCCGTGCATAATACCAAAAGGCTGGTGTGTTCTTGGAAGAACAGGCATGGTAGCAGTAAGGGTTTCATTTTCGAGATCTACATCAATAAATTTGATCTCCATTGCTTTTGCCAGCGTTTCTCCACCCCAGTCATTAATAAATGCTAATATTTCTTCTTTTGTCTTACCTTTCATTTTTTAATAGATAAATTGATTAATGGTTTTTAATAGATCGTTAAGCTAAATAATGTACACGAGCTTCTATCTATTCATTACCTGTTCCCATAATATTAGGATTCCAGTTTTCCGGAACTTTAGGAACAATATCATTTTTAATATAATACTCCTGAATTTCCTGCATAATTTCTGAAAAAGGAACCGATGCTATTCTTTCATAAGGAATGGTATACCCCAGATAAACGATATTTCTTTTAAAATCACCTGCAGCCAGTACAATGGGAACTTTTGCTGCCAATGCCATATGATAAAATCCTTTTCTCCATTTTGGAACCCAGCTTCTTGTCCCTTCCGGAGTAATCACAAGGCTGAAATCTTCTTTCGCGAATTGATTGGCTACAAAATTAACAAGGTCATTTTTCTGGCTTCTGTCTATACCAATGCCTCCAAGTCCTTTTACAATACTTCCGTACCAGGCTTTGGTGTGAGCATCTTTGATGATAATTTTCAGAGGTTTATTCAGAGACCAGTAGGCGAAATTTCCTAAAATGTACTCCATATTGTGGGTATGTGGTGCAACCACGAGGATACATCTGTTCAGACTGTTGACATCGCCCTGCAGAACGACTTTCCAGCCTATTAATTTTAACATCAGTTTGCCTATCAGCTTTTTCATAGATTCTTGGATTAAAAACAAAAAAGTATAACCAAACTTTGGTTATACTTTACAAATATATTGAAATATTATCGCTCTTAAAACAAACCGCTAATTAAATCTACGATTTTCATTACGAATTCCATTGCTAATTGTATCATGATAAGGCTGTGTTTTTTGGTTGGTTGGTTATTAAATTTTAACTCTACGAAATTAAAACTTTTTTTCCATATAGAAAACTAAATATGATGTTTTTTTTCACTTTTCTGAGAGAAGAAGGGTGTGAATTTCAAACGGTTGCCTTCCATTCACACCTTCTACCACTCTCTGAAGTTAATTATTTAGTTTGTATGGAAATTTCGTTTTTTCCGTCTTTGATTTTGATGTCCACATCTTTGTTGATTTTCTTGATGTTGGACGCTACAGAATCAATTACTTTCTTTGCCTGATTACTTGGAACTTTTTTACCGTTTACGATCACACTGTCTTTATCGTCTGAATTGTATTCGAAGGTTGCTCCGTTTACCGTAATCTTATTCTTTTCAATTCTGATATCGTTATTATCACTATTTGAAGTTTCAGTGTCATCATCCATTCCATCACCATCAAGATCACCATCCAGGTTGAATCTGTCTTTGTTTACAGGAATTACTACGGTCTTTTGAGGAATGACCAATTCATACTCAACTCTGTAGCTTCTGAATCTCTGATCGTAAGGATATTTGATGAAATTAGGGAACATTACTTTGTTGTTGACAATTTCTACTGGAACTGTAAGCTGAAGAGGAACATTGTAACCTTCTCCTTCTTTTTTGATGATAAGGTAAGGCGTTTTTACGTCCGCTTTTCTTGTTACATTTAAGTTAACGTCATAATCTTTTTTGTAAACATACTGTTTGTCTGAATAAAGATTGTCATCATACGCTTTGTAGCTTTGCGGGATATTAACTTGCTTTACGTCTACATAAAGAGTATCAGAAGTTGTATTGATTGCTACATTCTCAGTATCTTCTTTGCTGCCCTGATATTTAAGCTCTTTTTTAGCCATACTTACTCCGAAATAAGCACCAAGTCCGATCAATAAAAGGAAGATACCTCCTAGAACCCAACCTATATTTCTAAGTTTTGTTTTTGGGGAAAAGATTTTGATACTTAGTAAACTGAAGATAATTGCAGGAATTAAGCTTCCTAATACCATCATGGCTACTAATATTTTATCAAGTCCGTTTTCGCCCATATAGAATTCTATTTTATTGGCTCCAGGAAAATCTGCTCCTGTTCCGAACAGTCCGAAGATCACGAAGATTCCAATAATACTTCCTACAGCTGCCAGTACAAATAATACACCTACTACATATTTGAATACATTCCAGATTCCGCTCCCGGCATTGTTGATGTATGGTTTGTTTTCGGTGTAGATTTCTCCAACTCTCTGAGTAGATTCGTTGGCAAACTGAACCAGTTTATTAGATTCGTTCTTCAGGTTATCGAAGTTCATAGGCTTTCCCTTCATTTTCAAAAAATCGGCTGCTGTTTCCGCTTTTGGAAGTACGATCCAAAGGATAACATAAAGAAGCCCAATTAATGAAGAAGAGATAGCCTGGGTGAAAATTCCTAACAGAAATACCCCTAGCCAGATGGCTCTCATCCCTGTGATATCCATTCCTACATACTGAGCCAGCCCGGCACATACTCCTGCAATTTTTTGCTTTTCAGGATCACGGAACAGTTGTTTTTTGTCTGTATACTCGTTATGGGAATTGCTGCTTCTGTTTGTTGTTTTTTCAGAAAAATAAGCCTCTTCCTGTTCTTCGATTTTCTCAGGGCTTCCGATCTGTGCAATTACCTTTTCTACATCGGTATCGTTAATCACTTCACGTTTTCCCAGAGAATCTCTGAAGATCTCCACCATTCTTATTTCTATGTCATGCATTACCTCATCTGCTTCAGAAGCTTCCAGTGAGCTTCTCAGAGCATTCAGGTAATCGCTGAGCTTTATATATGCGTGTTCTTCTATTGTAAAAGAAAAACCTGCGAGTCCTATTGAGAGTGTCTTGTTCATAGCTTTGTTTTTTAATTTTGTTGGGTGATTTGGTTTACTGAGGCTGTCAGTTCGTTCCACGTGTTGAGAAGTTCATCCAGGAAAAGTTTTCCTTTTTCTGTAATCTGATAGTATTTTCTGGGTGGTCCTCCTGTAGATTCTTCCCATCGGTAAGAGAGAAATTCTCCGTTTTTAAGCCTTGTAAGAAGAGGGTAGAGGGTCCCTTCCACTACATCCAGTTTTCCTTTTTTCAGTTCATCAATCAGATCAGAAACATACATTTCGCGATTATTGATGAGACTTAGAATACAGAATTCCAGAATTCCTTTTCGCATTTGCGCTTTGGTATTTTCAGTATTCATCTTTGATACGTTTTGTTAATTAGTTATATTTTTAGAAAAATGCTCCTAGCTAGTTGAGCCTATTCTAATTTTACATTACAAAGATATGTAAATAAAATGGTATTATGCAATACAAAGTAGTGTAATTTTAAAAATAACTTATTTAAATATTTGATAATCAGTATTATAAATTTTACTAAGATTTTTAAAGGATCTTGAGAAATATGAAAAACCTTCCATTCTTTTAAATTTTAATTCTATTTCAGGTGTCAAAATCATAAAGATTATTGTATTTAATAAAAAAATAATACTTCAATAGGTGATTATGCGTTATCGGCGATTTAATATCAATTACTTCCATAGCATTTTGTGATCCTTATTATGATTCGTATTTTTGTTGTCAATTAAAAAACACCTAAATCATTTACTATTACTATGAATATTTTAAATAAGTATAGGCATTTTTCAGCTTTTATGCTTCTGGGCCCCCTGTGTTTTGCGCAATATCAGTTTGAAATTAAAGATGCCTCCAAGAATTACAGTGCCGTTGTTCAGATAGAAGATTGCATGGATGGACGTTGTGGCGGCAAAGGAACCGTAGAATTATTTGATAATAAGAACACCAAAGTTCAGACATTTACTTCTGATGATTTGATTGTTTATCTCGCTGAGAACAGAAAACTCTTATCGGGAAAAATGAATTCATTAACGAAGGAAGAAAGTCCTATTGTCATCAATGATTTTAATTTTGACGGTACCGAAGATATCGCAATACGAAACGGCAATAGAGGAAACTATAACGGTGCGTCTTATGATGTATATGTGTTCAATAGTACCCAGTTAAGTTTTGTAAAAAGTAAAGAGCTTACAGAATTAGCCTCCAATGCTTTGGATATGTTTGATGTAGATTCTCAACGCAAACGCCTCATTTCTTACGGAAAATCGGGATGCTGCAATATTTTTACCATAGAATATACCGTTATTCCTAATAAAGGACTGGATAAGGTTCTGGTAAAAGAAGAAGACAAAACGGAAGAAGATCGGGTAAAAGTAACCATCAAAGAAAAAATAAAAGATAAATGGGTAACCAGAAAGAAGGTATACTCATTAGAAGAATATAATAAAGAAAAGTAAGATGAAGATTCAGAAAGAGATTGATTTTATTCTGGCAGTAGATGCTTTGAAGAATGTACAGCGAAGAAATTATAATGCCGACGACTCCAGAAGAGAAAACACTGCAGAACATTCCTGGCAGATTGTTATTTTGGCGCAAATCCTTTATCCGTATGCCAAAAACAGAGAAAATATCGATCTGTTGAGAGTAATAAGAATGCTTTCAATCCACGATCTGGTAGAAATAGAAGCCGGTGATACTTTCCTTTTTGACGAAAAAGCAATGGTAGGTAAATTCGAAAGGGAAAAAATTTCTGCACAGAAGATTTTCGGAATCCTTGATGAGCCGTTGCGAACAGATTTTTTCAATTTATGGCTTGAATTTGAAGAAGAAAAAACTACTGATGCCATATTTGCATGTTCTATCGACAGAATTATGCCGTTTATCCTAAATTCTCATACTTCGGGAAAAAGCTGGACAGAAGCTGGAGTTACAGAAAAACAAATCAGAAATATGCTTGAAAACGCAATCAAAAGAGCATCTGATGAAATGGGAGAAGCTTTTGATGTATTGTTGGCCAGAAGTCTGGAAACGGAAAAAGTGGCGAAATAAGAATTATATATAAACATTGCTCAGTATCTGGGCAGTGTTTTTTTATACAAAATATATAGAATAATTCTTCAATTTGATAAAAGAATTAATCAAAAACCAAATGCCATAAAAATTCTGGAAATCTAAAGCTGTACTCTGGAAACCGTAGAGAAAACTGTCAACTTCTGGAATAATTATGGCAAAAAAATCAAATTTATAGTATTTGGATTGGTTTTTTGAATTCGTCAATAGCTACGAAAGTGAAATCTCCTACAATTGCTTTCTCTCTTTCATAAGAATACATTTGTTCTGTAAAAATTTCCACATTAACTTTCATACTGGTTTTTCCAACGTAAGAAACTTTTCCGATCAGCTCTACAATAGTTCCAGCAGGAATCGGCTTTTTAAAATCGATCTTGTCGCTGCTTACCGTTACCACTCTTTTTCTTGCAAAACGGGTAGCTGTGATGAAGGCAACTTCATCCATCAGCTGCATTGCTGTACCTCCGAAAAGAGTATCATAATGGTTGGTTGTGTTAGGAAAAACCGCTTTAAAGATTCTTGTTTCGGATGTTTCAATTCTTTCTTCTGTCGTCATATTTCATTATTAATTAAAGCGAAATGAAATTGTATCAAAACAACAGAATAATGACAGGAATCTTAGAAATCCCTGAAACAATCCATCAGATCAACAAACTTCAGATCGCGAAAGTTTTTTGTTTAAGAAATAGGCAGGTCTCCTGACTTGTAACATCTTTTATCTCCTTCCCATGCCCCGCACAGTGGATCTTTGATAAAGATTACAGTTACTTACAGTTGCGCGACAGTCCGTGATTTTCACACGGTTCCCTTTTAATTTGCGGTTAGGCAAAACCAATTTCTATGATGAATAAGCGTTACACTTTTTCGGGTGCAAAAATAATGAATTTATTCCGGATTATGATAAATAATCTGACTGATTACTCTTCCTTTTTTGATGGTCCAAAGAGTTGTGTATCTGTTCTCTCCTGTACCATTGATCATGTAAAGAAAAATGTTATCATTATCAAGAGCTGTTACCCCAACATTCTCAAAATCCATTGTAGGCTGGAACATATTTTTAATGGCTTCTCTTACAAAGACAGAACCTCTTCCCGGTTGCTGTACTCTGATAGATTTGATTTCCGTCATCCCTTCAGGAAGATCATTGCCAATTCCCCATGGTTTTACTTTATCAATAGTAAGAAGTTTTCCTTCAGCATCTTTTTCCTTTTTACGATATCCGGCGTTGGAAGGGTAGACGTCAATAACGACTTTGCTTCTTTGAGCTGTTGGGATCTTCGGGTCAGAATTGTCTGTGAAAATAAGTGACCTTCCGTTTTTAGATTTGGAAGGAGTATAAGCAGGAAGCTGATCAATATAAGCAATACGCTCTTTATTTACCATTCCTTCTTTATCAAGAGTTTCATAACGTACAAAAGGTTTATCGTCATCCTGCTTTTCAGGATATTTGATCCAGATCCATTCTGTTTCTCCGGGAGCTGGTTTTACATAAACAAAAACATCTCCTTTACGCATACGGATCTTATCTACGATTTTTCTGTAATTATCCTTATGTACACGTACATTGGCATATCCTTCTTCTGCTTTTACCACTCCAAAAGGAACTTTATTCTGGCCTTTAACAAAAGCTAAAGAAAAAATACTGAAAGCGGACAGATAAAATGCTTTGTTTATGAAAGTCATCATGAAAATTTTTTGATCCTTCAAATATATAAATTAAATGCTGTTCGGAAGATAATTATATTGACGGAGTTCCTGTAAGTTTTGTATGGGCTTTAAATATCCACTAGAAAGCAGATATATTTTATCCGCGATATCTACCACATCCTGATAATGATGATCAGAGATAATGAATCCTTTGTTTTTTGCCTGTGAACGGATGATCGCTTTTAATTCATCAATAATCTTGGGAGAAAGACTGTTAAAGGGCTCATCCAGCAATACAAAATCAGCTTGGGAATAGGTGAGAAGCATTACTTCGATCATTCTCAGTTCTCCGGAAGACAAATTTCTGGGTTTTTCATTCAGAAATGGTGAAAGAAGTTGAGAATGCAGAAGTTGATCCGCATATTCCCGGTTACAGAAAAGATGAATCAGTTTTGTTAATTTTTCACTTTTAGGTAGAAAAGAATGTTGTGGCAGATAAGCAATTCTGTTTTTTCGGTCGGAGATATTTCTCAATACCTGATCATTCCATTTTATAAACTGGGTATCACTTCCAAGAACGCCGGAAATAATTTTAAGAAGAGTAGATTTTCCGGAACCGTTTCTTCCCAGTATACCGGCTATATTTCCAACTTTACACTCTAGATAGATATCCTGCAGTATTTTTTGATCATTGAAAGATTTGGTAATACTGTCAATATGGAGTCTGCTCATACAAATGCCATTATAGTTTTTACGATTAGACTGAAAGATAAAGTAAATCCCCAAAGAAACAATTTTGAAAATCCAAAATGATAGTAGAACAGATACTCATTTTTAAGCCTTACTTCATATATAAAATAATGAAGCATTGGAAGAAGTAAAAGAAAACTCAGTCCAAAAGTTTCTACTTTAAAAGGAGACAGCAATGAAAATAGCAAAGAAAAAAGAACAGAGGGAATGATAAGTTTTTTATAAAAAATCCAAAGGATGGTAAGCTGTTTCATGTTTTGAATGGAATAATTAAAATATTTAATAAAAATAAACTATTGTTATAGGAATTTATGCTATTTTTTATCAATTTTTTTTAAACTAATAATTATGACCAAAAAACTACTTTTGGGTTCCTTGCTTTTATTGGGAGCTATTTCTACGTATCAATCTAAAAATGTTGAGGAAACAATAATGATCAAAAATGTATTTATTGTTCCCACTAATGTATTGGTTTCTAATATCACCACGACTTCAGCAAAGGTAAGCTGGGATCCTATTCCCGGTTCTTCAAATTTTACCATAAGAATTAAACCTGTTAGTGCGGGTTCATGGCTCTCTATACCAGTAATGAATGCCAACAGTTTTGATCTTACCAATCTTCAAGCTTGTACAGCTTACATGGTACAGGTAATGGATAACGCTTCTGGAGATATGTCATCTTCTGTTACTTTCTATACTTCACTCAATTATTGCAGTGCTGCATTTACAGATTCGGGGTTGTTGCATATTTCAAATGTTACAGTAAACTCAACGGGAATTTCGAATCCTATGGTAAGTAATTCCGGAGCGTCCAATTATACAGATTACAGAACCGATCCCAACCGTAGGATAAAATTGAACGTAGGAAGTATGGGAAATAATATTTCTGTAACTCATACATGGATAGGAACTCCGGGTACAACCACTGTAACAGCGTGGATTGATTTTAACGGAAACGGTGTTTTTGAATCCAGTGAAAGAATGATGATTGCCAATAACGTTACGCAAACCTCTCAGTCTGTATTTTCTGTTCCCGGCTATCCGATATTACCCAGTTCGGTTATTGGCGGATGTGGTGTTGTAATGCGTGTCATTTCCAGTCAAACTTTGCCAGGTAGTGCTTGTGGCACCTTTACCTATGGAGAAGTCGAAGATTATGGAGTAGATTTTTTAGATCCCCTTCTTGCAGTACAAGAGCCTGGAAAATTTCATCAGCCGGAAATTTATCCTAATCCGGCTTCAGACGTTTTAAATATTTCAGGAATCTCAGATGCTGTGAATTTCGAAATTTACAATGCAGTTGGCCAGAAAGTAGGTGAGGGGAAAGTTTCAAACCATCAGGTAAATCTGCAGCACTTATCTAAAGGGATTTATTATATTCAGTTAAAGAATAAGGAGAATACAACCCGTTTGAAATTTATTAAAAAATAAGAGACGTCTAATATTTATGTTACCTAAATGATAAAAAAAGAGAGTACTTATAAGGTACTCTCTTCCTATTTGCGAATCAATTTTAATTGATTTTTTTCAATGTGTTAAATTCTTTCTAACTCATCCGAATCAATGGTCGTTTTGAAAGTTCCGTAGTTCACAATCACCTTGTTTCTGGAGATTTTTTCAATCGTTCCTACACTGGTGCTTCCTGTAATACGAACGCGCTGCCCTACTTTCATCCAGATCGCACGGTCTGTTTTGCGTTGCTCTTCCAGTTTTTCATTGGTTTCTGCAATTTTTTCGATGACTTCCTCTTTTTTCAGCTGTTGAGTGATCTTTCTTTTAACCACCTGAAGGCGTTTGGATTCATCTTTGTCAGCTCCAATTTTTCTGAATTTTTCCTGTTCCAGAAGTTTTACAAAGTCTTTCACAACGTCCTTTCTGGATTTTCCTTTGGTATAGCTGTCTATGAAAGCCTCAATTTTGTTTCCAAACTGAAGTTTGCGATGTTCCTCTTCATACAGTTTCTGGAAATTGAAAAGCTTTTGCTGAAGCTGATCATTCAGTTTCTGAAGGTTATCACGCTTATCTTCTACAGATTCTTTTCTTTCGGCAAGATCAGATTTCAGTTTTTCAACTTCAAACTTTTCCTGTTGCAGTTTTACAATGGTTTTATCCAGATTCACAATATCATGCTCTACTTTTTTCTTCGCAGAATGGATAATAAATCTTGGAATTTTGTTCTTTTCCGCCACTTCAAAAGTAAAGGAACTTCCTGCTTGTCCTACTTCCAGCTTGTACATGGGTTCCAGCGTTTCCTCATTGAAAAGCATAGCCGCATTTTGGGCATTAGGAAGCTGCTCTATAACCAGTTTTATATTGGTGTAGTGAGTGGTAATAATGGCAAAACTCTTTTTGTCATAGAAAAACTCCATGAAGCTTTCCGCCAAAGCACCTCCCAATTCAGGATCAGAACCTGTTCCAAATTCATCAATCAGTAAGAGCGTGTCAGAATCTGCCTCACGGATAATTCCTGACATTTTCTTCAATCTTGATGAATAGGTGGATAAATGGTTTTCAATGGATTGATTATCACCGATATCGGTCATGATCTTCTCAAAGAAAAACATCTCAGATTTTGGATGAACAGGGACCAGAATACCACTTTGAATCATCAGCTGTAACAAACCAACAGTTTTCAACGTAATAGACTTTCCACCGGCATTCGGTCCGGAAATACATATAATTCTGTTATGTTCCGTTAAAGCAAGAGTTTGTGGATGAATGGTCTTATTCTCTACCTTATTTCTAAGCCATAATAAAGGGTGAAAGGCATCCTTCAGCCTTAAGGTCTTATGACGGTTAATTTTCGGAAGAACACCATTAATCTGGTCTGCAAACTTGGCTTTCGCTCTGGTGAGATCAAGGTCAAAAATATAGACCTGATACCTCCAAAGCTGAGGTTGAAACTCGGCCAGTTCAGCAGTCAGTTTTCTAAGAACTTTGTCAATTTCTTTTTTCTCCTCCTCTTCATTTTCACGAAGCTTGAAGTAATGCTTTACAACGCTGTCGGGCTGGATATACGTGATAGAACCAGTTTTTGAAATTCCTAAGGTTCGTCCCGGAACTCTTTTTTTAAATCCTGATTTTACAGCCAGAACCCTCTGATCGTCAATAATTGTTTCCCGGATATCATCCAAAAAGTCACTCTGTCCATACGTGGTAAGGGCGCGGTTGAAATTTTCCTGAATGGCTTTTTTGGCAAGTTGGATTTCTGTTCTCAAACCCTTTAAAGCTGGAGAAGCTTCACTTTTTACTTCTCCAAAACGGTTGAAAACTTTATCTACTTTCTCAATAATCTCTTTTCTGAATTCCAGTACCGAAGCTTCACCCATTAAAGTAGGGAAGGTTTCCGGCATAGAGGGAAAGAACTTTTGCAGTTTTCCGATCTGTTCCGTGATGGATTTGATTTTGATGAAAGCATTGTTTTCTAAGCGGTAATTTTCGATCAGCATCAGTTTCAGCTCACTTTCGATATCTTCATATTCATCAAACGGAATCGCATTTGAACTTTCAAAACTCGACAGATATTCTGACGTTTTTTTTAAAGAAAGTTCCGCCTCGTCTATATCCATTGGACGAAGTTGAAGAATTTTTTCTCTTGTTTTCGGAGAATACGCAAATGGGGAGATTTCCGCGAGCAATTGCGGAAACTCTAATTCGTCTAAATCTTCTTTATCTATATACACACTGCAAATTTAGTGAGAATTTTGATTATTCCGTATATTTGAGCGATTTACAAATACTATCCATGAAACAATTATTCATTATTCTCCTTTTTCTATCGGCAGGAGCCCAGGCTCAGGTTAAAAAACATGGAGGGAAAAAAATAGAAAAAAGAACGGTTCTCAGGAAAAATAAAAAATCTATAGTAAAGAATTTCAGAGATAAAGAAGAAAAGAGAATCATTGATCTCAGCCAGCAAAATGATGGTCCCAGAAAAGAAATCGTAAAAAAGAGCAGTGCTTCTAAAGTAGAATCATTTGATTATGAAGAAACACGTTCTTCGAGAACCCGACTTTATTTGTTTATCTAAAAAAATGTAGGTTGAGGAGATTGTAATCTACAGCTTTACACTACTATTAATACACAATCAGATGAAATTGGAAACACCGAGATTGATTTTAAAAGAAATTGATGAAAGCTTTACCGAGGATATTTTGCGGATTCGGGGCAATGAAGTGATCAATAAGTTTGTGCGAAGAAATTCACCCAAAAATAATTATGATGCACTTCAGTTTATCTTAACCATTAAAGAAAGAACTAAAAATAATCAAACAATCTATTTGGGAATTTCCTTGAAAGATCAGTGGAATCTTATCGGAACGATTTGTCTTTGGAATTTTTCTGAGGATCGGAAAACGGCAGAAGTCGGTTATGAATTGTTGCCCGAATATCACAGACAGGGAATAATGTCCGAAGCTTTGAAAGCGGTTTTAGATTACGGATTTAATGAATTGCATTTACATGAAATTGTAGGAATTACCCATAAATTTAATGAGAACTCGAAAGGGCTTCTATTAAAACATGATTTTATTTTGGAAGAAGGAAAAGAAGATGAAGGGTTTCCAGATAATATTATTTTCAGTTTAAAAAGATTGTCGGGTAATGATGAATACAAAAGCTAAGAGGTGTTTTTTATCTTTATCAGCGATTGGAATTTTATATGAAAAGTGAAGTAAAATCATTAACCGGTCTTCGTGGAGTGGTGGCACTATGGGTGGTCTGTTTTCATTTTTTTGCCCACTTGAAAAGTGATTTTCTTCTTAAAACAGTAGGAAACGGCTATCTTGCTGTTGATGTATTTTTTGTTTTGAGTGCTTTTCTGCTTACGGTTTCCTATTCCGAAAAATTCAGAATTTTGAATTCTAAAGGAGTTTTGAGTTTTTACAAGAAAAGAGTCAATCGTATTTATCCTGTTTATGGTATATCCATTGTTTTTATTATTCTTTTCATAGAAAAAAGCTCGTGGGCCGCATTTTTTATTAATGCCGGATTGGTACAGTGCTTTTTTAATCCTAATTATTTACTGAACGTCGTCTATTGGTCTTTAAGTACAGAATGGATCTGTTACTTGTTATTTCCACTCATGCTTTATCTGATAATACGATTGAAGATCCGTGGCGAAATCCTGATTATAGCAGGTTTGGTATTGAGAGTTATTTTACCGCATCTTCCTGAAATGTTTATTGGATCAGATATTCCTATGGAGATGGGAAAATCACAAAGATATCTGGATATTCCGTATGGTCTCAATTCATTAGCAAGAACAATTGCTTCGTATTTATTGGGGATTGGAATCGCCTTGTTGCCAAAGTTTAAAATAAAAGAAAATTTGCTGATCTATCTTTCGTTGGGTATTTCGTTGGCATTACTGTTATTTACGGTAAGAGGGCTGGTTTTTATTCCTTTATTATCTGCAATAATTATAAAACAGCTGTATACGGGGGAGAAAAATTATATTCAATTATTTTTGGGGAGTCCTATCATTCATTTTTTAGGCAATATTTCTTATTCATTATATATCATCCATTATATAATCAAGAAACAGAATATTGTTTTGTTCAGTTCTGAGAATTTGAATAGCTTGATTCTGATTGCTTTATCTATACTGCTGTCTTACCTCTCTTACGTTCTGATAGAAAGAAAACTGAAGATATTTAAAGTATAACTTGTGCTTTTGTTTGAATATTAATTATTTTTGCATCATGACCTGGACAGAAATTTTAGCACCTATAAAAAGCACCCAATACTTCAAAACCCTTTGGGAAAAAGTGAAAAATGAATATGCAACAACAAAAGTTTTTCCACCCAAAAATCAGATTTTCAGAGCATTGGAACTCACTGCTTTTGATGATATTGAAGTAGTAATTATTGGTCAGGATCCATATCATAATGATTTTCAGGCTAATGGGTTGTGTTTTTCTGTTTCTGAGCAGGTGACAGCACCTCCATCCCTTAAAAATATCTTTATTGAGCTGAAAGATGACCTTGGTATTGAAAGAACCTCTAAAGAACTTGATGACTGGGGAAAACAGGGTGTTCTATTGCTGAATGCTACTCTAACGGTTCGTGCTCATACTCCTAATTCACACAAAGATTTGGGATGGGAAAAATTAACCAATTTTATTATCAAAGAAATTTCTGATAAAAAAGAAAATGTAGTCTTTGTATTATGGGGAGCTTTTGCACAAAAAAAAGCCGAATTCATAGATCCGACTAAGCATTTTATCCTGAAATCTGCACATCCGTCACCATTCTCTGTGTATAGAGGATTCTTCGGAAGCAAACCTTTCTCCAAAATTAACGAGTATTTGGTTTCCAAAGGGAAGAAACCAATTTCGTGGTAGAATGGGAAGGTTTTACTGTGCTTTTTTGATGGTAATTCCGATTTTGTATTTTCCGTTTAAAGCTTTGGCCCCTTCTTGTTGTTGAGGATAAGGAGTTACTTCCTGCAATGTAATCATATATCCGTTAAAATTGGCCGACTGTCTGTAATCTCTTCCGGGATAATCTGTACTGGCAAGACTTAGTATAGTAGGTCTGGTAGAAGTTCCCATTACTTCAATCTGGGCAATAGCAGCACCAGCCATAATACAATTAACACCTTCTGGGCAGCGGTTGTCTTCAGAAATACCTTTAAAAGTTACATTCATCTGGTATTCTCTCAAAAATTTATTTTCACCCTCATTGAAGTAGATAAGGGAGCCTTTCTGATCAGGTAGATGGGTCTTTTTTGCAGATTGAGACATATCAATGGATTTTTTTGTATCCGCTTTAGCCTTCTTTTGGGCATTGCATCCCGTTAGTGCAAATATTGCAAGGCTAAGGATAATGGTTTTATGGAACATAGTTTCTTATATTTTTATTTAATGATACTAAACATATTCAATAATACTACCAAAAACATTGCCACACCTACTACAAAACTGAATCCTGTACTATAGATGAATCCTATTAAGGCTCCTTTGGTAGACTGAAGGGCTTTGTTCATATCTTTGCTGTCATGAAGCATTTCACCAATAAAGACTCCGGCAAACATTCCTATAAGAAAGCCTAAAGGAATAGGGATAAAAATACCGACAATGGTTCCTACGACAGATCCGATGCTTCCCCAGCGTGT
Organism: Chryseobacterium sp. Mn2064; assembly: GCF_049319685.1. Taxonomy (NCBI): domain Bacteria; kingdom Pseudomonadati; phylum Bacteroidota; class Flavobacteriia; order Flavobacteriales; family Weeksellaceae; genus Chryseobacterium; species Chryseobacterium sp. Mn2064. The sequence goes on along the minus strand of NZ_JBMOUE010000002.1, from coordinate 931,171 downwards.
TCCTCCGTACTTTCTATTCGTTTTAGCAGGAATTACATAGCTTAAAATAACAGATGCCAGAGTAAGAGCCCCAAAAGCCCAGATATAGATCATCGAAAGATCTGCATCTGTCCCGAATTTATATATCAGAAGCCCGCAAATACTCAGCAACAGACCTGGCAAAATAGGCAGGAACGTTCCCAATATTCCGATAAACAGCAGAATAAGGCAGAATATATTAATAATTGTTGTATCCATTCTTTACAAAAAAATATAATGCAATATATAAAAAGTGACCTTATAAAAAGCCACTCTGGAAATGGAGAAATAAAATTTTCTTTCCAATTTTCATTTCTGATGAAGTTTGAAAGGCCTTCCGCTGTTGGAAGAATTTTCATCAAATATTTTAAGAGGAATGCTTTTTGGGATGAAAATTGATTGTGAATAGTAAAATCATGATTCTTAATTTCATAAATTTGCTGTAATGAATGACCAGTTACAAGAAACCAAGAACTTTATACAGGAGCTGAGTGAACAGCTTTATATTTATATCACCAGGATTTCGCCGACTGGTTTGGATTGGGTTTTTCATATCATTGTAAAGCTCAGTCTACTTCTTGTCCTGTTTCTTGTGACGGATTTTATTTTTAAATTTTTGATCAATTCTGTTTTCAGATTATTTCATAACGAAGAAAAATTTCCGATACTTAAATCGGTGTATCAGTCCAGGATCACCAATTCTGTTGCTCATTTTGCCGCGTTGATTGTAGTGGGAGCTATACAAGGTTCTATTTTTCCCGAAAATGCATTACCAAAAACAACAATTTTTATTATCAGGTGTGTTAATTTAGGGTTGGTTCTTATTTTGGCTGGAATGCTTTACAGATCGCTGAGTGCGTTTAGAAATTATTTCAGTATAAAACAGGATTTTTATAAGATTATGGCTCTTAATGCCATTTCGGAAACGGTAAAAATATTGGGACTTTTTATCTTTACTGTTTTGGGAATTTGTGTGATTTTCGGAATTAAAGGAACGACCATTGTAGGAAGTTTAGGGGCGATAACTGCTGTTTTGGTACTCGTTTTCAGAGATACTATTTTAGGATTTGTCACCGGGCTTCATGTAGCGACTTCCAAAAACCTGAAAGTTGGCGATTGGGTAAGTATTCCAAAATATACAATTGAAGGAAATATCACAGAAATCAACCTTCTTACCACAAAAATTACCAATTTTGACAAAACGGTTTCCACCATTCCTACTTATGATCTGATGACAACGGAGATCAAAAATATGCAGGTTATGTCGGAATCCAATACCCGAAGAATCAAAAAATCTATCTATTTTAATATTAATTCCTTTAAATTTTTAACGGATGAAGATATTGAACGTTTAAAGGAAATCAACCTTATTTCAGAATATCTTGAGGAAAGAACTTCAGAGATTAAAAAAGAAAAAGAAAGCCTTGAACACAATGATATTGTTGTAAACGGAAGACAGCTTACCAATATTGGAGTATTCCGATATTATGCCCAAAAATATATAGAAAATGACCCGGATGTAGATAAAAACGGTACAAGAATGGTGCGTCAGCTGGATATTACTCCGCAAGGACTTCCTTTGGAGATTTATTGTTTTGCCAATGATTCGAAGTGGGAACGATTTGAGCAGATTCAGGCAGATATATTCGATCATCTGTTGGTTGCATCCAAAGAATTTGAACTTCAGGTAATGCAGGTAAGTGTTAAAGTATAGAGTAACTGGAGATCTAAAGAGGAAGCTGAAAATTTCAGCTTTTTTAAAATAAATTGTAATAAAACTATTAAATGATTATGAATGTAGAAGATTACACAAATACAGAGTCAGGATTGAGTTCCTGCTGTGTTTTTCCATCTTCTGACATCTCATATCTAACATCTTAAATATAAAATGACAAAACTAAGCGTAAACATTAATAAAATTGCGACGTTAAGAAATGCAAGAGGAGGTGAAACACCAAGTGTTACTGAAGCCGCTGTAAAAATTCAGGAATTTGGCGGACAGGGAATTACGATTCACCCAAGACCTGACGAAAGACATATCACGAGAAAAGATGTCTATGATCTGAAACCTTTGGTTACCACAGAATTTAATATCGAAGGAAATCCTCATCAAAGTTTTATTGATATGGTGTTGGACGTAAAACCTGAGCAGGTGACATTGGTTCCGGATGCAGACGATGCCATTACTTCAAACGCTGGTTGGGATACCAAAAAACATTTGGATTACCTTACAGAAATTATTTCAGAATTTAAAAAAGCAGGAATCCGTACTTCTGTCTTTTTAGATCCTATACCTGAGTTGGTAGAATATGCTGCTCAAACTGGTGCAGACAGAATAGAGCTTTATACAGAAGCTTATGCAAAGAATTATCTGAGCAATAAGGAAGCCGCAATAAAGCCTTATTTTGATACCGCTGTGGCTGCAGCCAATGCCGGACTGGGAATCAACGCCGGACACGATCTAAGCTTAGAAAACTTAAAATATTTTGCAGATACTATTCCTAATTTGTTGGAAGTATCAATTGGTCATGCTTTAGTTTCTGAAGCACTTTATATGGGGTTGGAAAATACAGTACAGGCCTATTTGAAGAGACTGGCAAAATGGTAATACATTAAGAAGCCGGAAATTAGATGAGAAGTTAGTAATAAAACTTCATGTTTAGCCCTTTATAGTATTTATAATGTAGGAACTATAAAGAACTTTATGGTCTAGTTTCCGTCTTCTCACATTTAATTGTAAGAAAAAATGGAAATCTTAAATTCAAAAATATTCGGCGAAAACTTAACCGTTACGCCACTTTTAGTATTCCACGGACTGTTTGGAATGCTTGACAATTGGGGAAGCTTTGGAAAAGATCTGGGAGAATATCTTCCCGTACATCTTATTGATCTCAGAAACCACGGAAGAAGTTTTCATTCCGACAGTATGTCTCACGATGATCTGGCAGATGATATTGCCCAATATATGGATCATTACGGAATTCAGAAAGCGCATGTTTTAGGACATTCTTTAGGGGGGAAAGCAGTAATGCAATTCGCAATAAAATATCCTGAAAGAGTTGAAAAACTGATTGTTGTAGACATTTCCCCAAAAGCTTATCCACCACATCATCAGGGAATTATAAAGGCTTTGGAAACTGTAGATTTTAATACTGTGGGTTCCAGAAACGAAGTAGAAGCTGTTTTAAGTCAATATATTCCTGAAAAATCTACCATTCAGTTTCTGGCAAAAAACCTGTATTGGGATGACAATAAAAAGCTGAACTGGAGATTCAATCTTAAAACGTTATCAGAAAAATATACAGAATTTGTTTCCAATGCTATAAAATTTGGAGTTTTTGAAGGCGATACATTATTTATAGCTGGTGAGAAATCCAATTATATTTTGCCACAGGATGAATTCGGTATCAAGCAGCAGTTTTCTAAAGCGAAAGTGGTTACCGTAAAAAATGCAGGACACTGGGTACAAGCTGAGAATCCTGTTGACTTCGCAGTGGTTGTTAAGCAATTTCTTGGTTTGGGTTAATTTTATTCTTTGATTTTTTATTTTATGTTAAAGTTTTCTTAAAATTTGCCTTTATTTCTCCATGAGTTGAATTTTTTTGTACTTTGGTTTTATCAAAAAGATAAAACTATTAACTTATGGAAAACAAGAATTCAAAGAAAAAGCCTTTTTTCGCAACATTCTTAGAAAAACAGATCAAAGATCCTGAAACAGTAAAAGGTGGAGGTACTGCTACTTCTCCTATTAAAGATCATATTATTACTACTTCACTTGAGGATACTGTTGTTACTACACAAATAAATGATAATGTAAACGTTACGCTGAAATATCCTTCAGATGGTGACGATCATGTTTTAGATGTATAAAAACAAAACAAAAGCAATCAAGTCAAAAAAATAAGAGTATGGAAAACAAGAATTCAAAGAAAAAGCCATTTTTTGCAACATTCCTGGAAAAGCAAATCAAAGATCCTGAAACCATCAAAGGAGGAACTTCCACTTCATTGCTTACCGATACTGTAACTTCACCTATCAGAGACCATATTACTACTGCGGCTCTTGAAGACAGTATTACCAGACCAAACAATGATAATGTGACGCTGAAATATCCTTCAGACGGTGATGACCATGTTTTGGAAGTAGAGTAGATGCTTGAAAAACGAATCAAATCATTATATCAAACCAAAAACTAAACATTATGAAAAACAAAGATTCAAAAAAGAAGCCGTTTTTCGCTTCATTTTTAGAGAAGCAGCTTAAAGATCCTGAAACGGTAAAAGGAGGTGGAGACATCACTCTTATTCAGCAGGATGTTATCACAAAACCTAAAGCGGATGATGTAACTTCTCCACAAATGGACATGATGCATACGCTAAAATATCCTTCAGATGGAGATGATGATTCTATAACGCTTCCATTGTAAGACTACATAGAATATAATAATTTTATAATAATTATAAGGGAAACTTAATGTTTAAGTTTCCCTTTTTAATACCACCGGCAAATGATTCTTTGCATTACCCATTCACAGGATTTTTATAATATCGATCTGTTTTTCGAATACCTTACTTCCCAAAATATACCTTATTTTAGACTGAATTCCGATCGCCTGAACCATCTGCAAAAGATCAGCGTGAATGAAGATTCATTTGAATTAACAGATGAATCAGGAAATACGGTTCATTCTGACAATATCAAAGGGGTATGGCACAGAAAAGCATGGAAGATCAATACTCCGGAAGAACTTGACGAAGATTATGAAAAGATTTTTCTGGGAGAGTATGGAAGCCTTCGATACAACTTTATGACAGTTTTAGAAGATGTTCCGTGGATCAACCCTTATGAAAACGAAAAAAAAGTGGATGGAAACAAAATGTTTCAGCTGAAGATAGCACAGAAAAATAATCTCACAGTTCCCAAAACCATTTTTTCCAACGATGAAAAGAAAATAACCTCCTTTTTTCATCAATACTGCCAGGGAAAGGCAATCGCCAAACTTCACGGTACAGTAGCAAAAACAATGACGGGAGAAAACCTGATCTCTACAACAATTATTGAGGAAGATTCTCTGGAGCATCTTTCAGATATTGCGTACTGTCCAATGATTTTTCAACCTTATATTGATAAAGAATATGAACTGAGAATCGTTTACGTAGACGGCGATTTCTTCGTAGGAAAAATCAATAACAGTGAAAACCCGGACTGGAGAGTAGCTCATGCGGATCATTTCTGGTCTGCTTACGAATTGCCTGAGAATATTAAAGAAAATCTTACCGCAATGATGAAAGAAATGGGACTTTATATAGGTGCCATTGATATGATCAGAGGGAAAGATGGAAGCTATCACTTCCTGGAAGTAAACCCGCAGGGAGAATGGGGAATGCTGCAAAAAGAATTAGGCTTTCCCATTGCAGAAAAAATTGCCGACAACCTTATCAAAAGAATAAATTCCCATGAATAAAATTTTAATTATTACCCATACTGCCGATAATTTTTCAATAGAAAAAGTAACAGAATATATCGGAAAAAACAACTGTGAAGTTATCCGTTTTGATGTAGACGTATATCCTTTACACAATAAACTTTCCACTGTTTTTCAGGATGGAGAATGGATCAGTATCCTTGAAACTCCTGAGGCAAAACACCGCCTGGATGATATTTCAGCCATTTGGTACAGAAGAGCTTACAATATCGGAAAAGGATTAAAAGAAGAAATGGATAATAAGTTTTACGGAGCAGCCATGGGGGAGATCCGAAATACTCTTTTCGGATTCTTTGAATCTGTTGATGCTTATTCTTTAGGAAAACCAAGTGTTTACAGAAGATTGGACAGTAAAGAAGAGCAATTGAAGATTGCTGACAAAATAGGGCTTACCATTCCAGATACCTGCCTTACCAACAACCCTGATGAAGCAAGAAAATTCATCCTGAAACATCAGAATGTGGTGGCTAAAATGCAGACCGGTTTTGCTATTTACGAAGATGGAGTAGAGAATGTAGTATTTACAAACGTGGTAAGCGAAGACAAACTGGAAGAACTGGATTCACTGTTATATTGCCCGATGCAGTTCCAGAGAATGATTCAGAAAAAGAAAGAACTTCGTATTACGATTGTCGGAAGAGATGTTTATGCTTTCGAAATCGATTCTCAGCAATCGGAAGATGCTAAAATAGACTGGAGAAAAGACGGTGTCAACCTGCTTGATAAATGGACCCGGACAGAACTTCCAAGAGATGTGGAAGAAAAACTTCTGGAACTTCTGGACGTATACAATGTAGATTATGGTGCAATAGACATGATTGTTTCTCCGGAAGACGAATATTACTTCATTGAGATCAACGCAGCAGGAGAGTTCTTCTGGCTGGATAATCTTACAGAAGAAAACCTTATTTCTAAAAGTATTGCAGACCTACTTTGCGATAAAGCTCCAAGAAGAAATAATGAGGTGATGGCTTAAAAAAAATATAATCCTTTTTATACTATAAAAATCCTTAAATGATTTAAAAAATAAATCGTTTAAGGATTTTGTATTATTGTGGTTTAATTTTAAATGAATTTTGGTGAATGAATTATTTATTTAAATTTACATCCATAAATTATAATACGGTATATGATCAAATCTTTCCTCTTAATATTTCTTATATTTTCAACCAGTGCATATTCTCAAACCATTGATGACAGTGCTTGCTGGGAATATTTCAAGATCACTGAAAATCTGAAAAAAGACCAGCCATTAGATCAACAGACCTGGAAAAATTTTCTAAAAAATAAAGCCATACAGGTTTATCTAAAAGATCAGGGCGTAGATAGTACTTATCTGGAAAACTACCGAAAAATAATGGAGGTGGTTTACATGCCTAAAAACAACAGCAAATTACAGCAAAGATTGAAAGAGCCTACCAACAATTGGTGGACTTATATCGTAAACCAGTATAAGGAGAACGAAGATAAAATGAAAACGTACCTCAATACTTTGAAGAATAATCCTAAAGATTACCTTGCTTCGTGCTATCAGTACACCTATACTATGCTGCCTAAAAAAAATCATACCACCGCTCCTGAGTACAAAATAACCATTATACCAATTCATAATGATGCTCATGTTGAAAACGGATGGCTCATTTATACCCTTATGGCAGCTTACTTTAATGATTATAACAAACCTGGAACACTGGGTGGTCATGAATTTCATCATATCCTCAGACCACGCATGGATTTCGATGTAGAAAAAGAAGACGCTGTGATTGTCAGTTTGCTGCAGAGAATTCTAAACGAAGGTTCTGCTGACCTTATTGATAAAAGATATCAGGGTGAAGACGCTGTAAAACTTCTGGAATTCCAACGTGGTTATCCCGAAAGTTTTATAACCGATGGTTACAAGACCATAAAGCATATTGATTCCCTTCTATCCATAAAATCTTTGGATAGGTCAACCCTGAAACTTAATAAACTTTTCAACAGCTGGAATACCAGCGGACATATTCCAGGGTATTATATGGCAGATATTATTGAAAAAGGGGGCTATAAAAAACAGCTTGTCAAACATATTGAAGACCCCTTCCAATTCGTTTATCTATACAACAAAGCATCCCAAAAAGTAAAAGGAGCTTACATCCTGTCGGAGCCTACAATGGATCTCATTGAAAACCTGAATCAGAAATACAAAGGCAAATCCAGAATCATACAACATCAGTAATGAAAATAAACCTTGAAACCTGTCATCAGAATGATAATATTGGTTAAAATGGGCTGAATTATGCTTTAAAAATCGCAAATTTGCAAAAGCAGTTTTTCAAACGATCCTTCACCGGAATCTGAAGAATTGCCGGATCGAAAATATTGTTATATTTTAGTCAGCAATCAAGTAAAATAATTAATGGTTTTTGTAACGGGTGCTACCGGAATTTTGGGCAGAATAATTGTATTGGAGCTTCTTAAAAGAGGCAAACAAGTACGTGCTTCCAAAAGACCTGGCAGCAATATAAACGAAGTAAAGCATTCATACAGCTTTTATACAGATCATCCCGATGATTTTTTCAATAAAATTGAATGGATGAATGTAGATTTTGAGGATATTGATTCTCTGAAAGATGCTTTGAACGGAGTAGATGAGGTTTATCACTGTGCCGCAAAAGTAAGTTTCCATCCCAAAGATGAAAAAGAAATGTACCGTACCAATATCAACGGTACAGAAAATCTTTTGTATGCCTGCGAAGGTTCAGAGGTGAAAAAATTCCTGCATGTAAGCTCTGTTGCCGTTCTCGATAATTTCAATGAAAAAGGAGAACTCGACGAAGATTCCGATTTCAACCCGAAATTGGAACATTCTGCATATGCTATTTCCAAACATTTATCAGAAATGGAAGCCTGGAGAGCCTCTGCCGAAGGTCTGAATGTAGTGATCATCAATCCCGGCATGATCGTAGGAAGCGGAAACTGGACGCAAAGCAGTGGTGAACTTTTCTCTACCTTTGAAGATAATAGTTTTACTTTTTCAGGAGGTTCTGCTTATGTAGACGTAAGAGACGTTGCCAAAACAGCCATCGAACTGATGGAAAACAATATTTTCGGAGAACGTTTTATCATCGTTTCAGAGAACAACAGATATGCAGATCTTGCCAGACAGGTAAGAACCAGACTCGGGCTTAAAGATGCCAGAATCTTATCCCAGTCTCTATTGAATATCGGAAGAATTGCCAATACCCTTTTCGGATGGCTGATTCCGAAACTGAAGATGGTTACCAAATCCAATATTGAAGCCATATCTTCATTCAACACCATTTCCAATCACAAAGTCAAAGAAAAACTGAACTATCAGTTTATTCCCGTAAAAGAAAGCATCGACTTTCACCTGAATAATTATATTAACGACAAAAAGTTGAAGAAATGAATCTTGCCGAGGCAATTATCCTTAAAAATGTAGAAAAACATCCTATAAAATCTGCCATTGGTTTTAAAAAGAAAGAGGCGGCCTGGAAAGAGTTGAGCTGGAAAAAATTCAGTGAGATTATTTTTAAAACAGCCAATGCCCTTATAAATGCAGGAGTTCAGGAAAACGACCGAGTAGCCATTTATTCAGACAATTCCTCTGAATGGATGATTTTTGATCTGGCTTCAATGTCTATCGGTGCCATTACGGTCCCTATTTACTCTACCAACAATGCAGAACAGGCAGAGCATATCATCAACGATTCCGGGGCTAAAGCAGTTCTGGTAGGTAATCAGATGCAGTATGATGCTTGTCTTGAATTTTTGCAAAAAGAAGAAAATAACCTTGATACCATTATTGTTTCTAAAAAAGCAGTCTGGATCAAGAAAGAATTCAATAGCTTTTATCTGGAAGATTTTATTGCAAAAGCTTCCCCGAAATTCGAAATCTGTAAAAGAGAATACGAAGATACAGCCACGTTGATCTATACTTCCGGAACTACTGGAATTCCTAAAGGTGTAATGCTTACCCATGGAAATTTCATTAAAGCATTTGACTCTCATTTTGAATTTTTTAAGTTTAAAAATTTTGAAGAAGAACTTTCACTGGCCTTTTTACCTTTAAGCCATGTTTTTGAAAGAAGCTGGAGTTTGCTTTGTCTGTACGGAGGTGCAAGAGTATACTTCCTTGAAGATCCTAAAAATGTAGCAAAAGCATTGGAAGAAGTAAAACCAACCACGATGTGTGCGGTTCCGAGATTTTTCCAAAAAGTATATGCCGGAGTACTTGAAAAAGCAGAAGAGGGATCATCTTTAAAGAAAAAAATCTTTGACTGGGCTTTAAAAACAGGATGGGAAACTGCCGAATTAAGAAGAAATGAAAGACCAATTCCTTTTGGATTAAAACTAAAGGAGTCTGTTGCCGATACTCTTGTCTTTAGTAAGATTAAAGAAAGAATGGGAGGGCGACTTTGGTTTTTGCCTTGCGGAGGAGCATCTCTTTCGCCTGAAGTGACCAGATTCTTTGAATCCGTAGGAATTCACGTAACAGTAGGGTATGGATTAACAGAAACAACTGCGACACTGACTTTGTTTCCATTAACACACTTTGAGCACGCAACCAGTGGAAAACCTTTACCGGGAGTAGAACTTCGTATCGGAGAAAACGACGAAATTCAAGCCAAAGGAAACGGAATTATGAAGGGATATTACAACAAGCCTGAGGAAACCCAAAAAGTTTTTACAGAAGATGGCTGGTTCAAAACCGGAGATGCCGGAAAATTTGATGAGAAAGGAAACCTTATTATCACAGACCGAATCAAAGATCTGATGAAGACTTCCAACGGAAAATATATTGCTCCGCAACAAATTGAAAATCTTCTTACCAACAATAATTTTATCCAGCAGATTATGCTTATTGCAGAAGGAAGACAGTTTGTTTCAGCTTTGATTGTTCCTAACTTTGAATTCCTGCAAGACTATATTAAAAAGAACAATATTTCTTTCACTAGTTGGGAAGAGATGGTGAAAAACGATAAGATTATTAGTCTTTATAAAGAAAAAATAAAAGAATTACAAAACCACCTGGCAGATTATGAGAAAGTGAAGAAATTCACCTTAATGCCTGCTGAATTTGACATCAATACCGGAGAAATTACGCCTACACTGAAAGTCAAAAGAAACGTGGTTATCAAAAAATATGCGGATATTATAGAGAAAATGTACTAAAAATACAGCGAAAATCTCTATTTAATCCTGAATTTAATTCCCTCTTTTTCAGGTATATTACAACTGAATACATGAAAATTCAACAAATTTTTGACGGGGTGGTTAAAAATAATGACTTAAATTAAACGATGACAACACAAGAATTTTTAGGAAAAGAAAATTACAATATTCATACACAGACCGTTTCAGAAAGCTGTCCGTCCAATATAGCTTTGATTAAGTATTGGGGAAAATACAAAGATCAAATTCCTGCGAACCCGAGTATTAGTTATACATTAAACCATTGTAAAACAAATACGTCAATGGAATTTGTAGCCAGTGAAAATTTCTCTGTTCAGACCTTTTTGGCTGGAAACGAAGAATTGAAATTTGCCGAAAAAATTGAAAAATATTTTAGAAATATAGAACAATACCTTCCCTGGATTTTAAAAGGAAAATACATCATCAGAACAGAAAATACATTTCCTCACAGTTCAGGAATTGCCAGTTCAGCTTCTGGATTTGGAGCTATTGCAAAATGTCTTATGAAGTTAGATGAAGCGTTTTCAGGTAAAATTTCTGAAGAAGAATCTTTAAGAAAAGCTTCTTTTTTAGCAAGGTTAGGAAGTGGAAGCGCATGCAGAAGTTTATATAACGGGCTTATTGTTTGGGGTGATACCGACGAAGTAGAAGGAAGTTCAGATTTGTTTGCTGTGCCTTATCCGGATTCTGAAATTCATGAGGTTTTCAAGAATTTTAATGACTGGGTTTTGTTAATTCATGAAGGGCAGAAAAGTGTTTCTTCAACAGTAGGACACGGTTTAATGAATACCAATCCTTATGCGGAGAGAAGATTTCAGGAAGCCAGAGAGAACTTTGTTCCCATGAAAGAAATTCTGAAAAGCGGAAATATGGAGCGTTTCATTCAACTGGTAGAACATGAAGCTCTTACTCTTCACGCTATGATGATGATGAGTGAACCTGCTTTCATTCTGATGAAAACCGGTACTTTGGAAGTCATCAATAAGATCTGGGATTTCAGGAGAGAAACAGGACACCCTTTATTCTTTACTTTAGATGCAGGAGCCAACGTTCACCTTCTGTTCCCTAATAATGGCACTGAAGAACAGATAAAAACCTTCATACAAGCTGAATTATTACAGCACACTCAGAAAAATGGAGTAGTGAAGGATATTATGAAGTTCTAATATGAAAAAGAAGAAATTTTATATCCTTATTGCGGTTATTACCATTGTCTTGCTAATTATGCTTTTTGGCGAATATACAGTAACTTCTGAGGTAGGCAGTTGGGGATGGAACAGAACTATTAACTGGGGGTTGCCCTTTGGTTTCTGATAAAATAATAATGACAAGAGTGGGCTTTAGCCCACTTTTTTATTAATCTTCAATAACAACGGCTTCCCGTTCGCCATCTTCTTTCTTTCCTTCCTCTATCATGATTTCTGCTTCTGCTTTCTCTTCTGAAGTGGCTGTTTCAATCAATTCTTCCTGTTCATCATTGTGATGGTCTATAAAAAATTCGCAGTAGACCGGAAGATGGTCTGAACCAAAATTTTCCAATGTTTTCAGCTGTTTAATAAAAATATCTTCACTATGAAACATCAGATCGATAGGAAACCTTAAAAGACGGTACTTTGCATGAAAGGTAGAAACAAAAGAATGCCCAATTCTCGGATCTATCAGATGACTTGTTTTTCTGAAAAGTACAGATGATCTTGACCATGCAACATTATTAAAGTCTCCTACCACAATCACAGGTTTTTTAATGTCTTTTAAACATTTGGCAGTACTTAGAAGATCGCCATCCCTTTCCTTTGATGTTTCTTCTTCTGTAGGACTTGGCGGCGGTGGATGAACTCCAAAGAAAACAAAAGAAAAACCATCAGCTGTTTTCATATGTACCTCAATACTCGGAATATCATCAGCAACAAAATAGTGAGTCTTTGTTTCTTTGATTTCAATTTTGGAATAAAAATGCATACCGTAGGTGTTCTCAAGAGTCACTTTATGCTGGTAACTATATTCTTTTTCTAAAGGTCTCATTGCCTTTTCCCAGTCACCATTACTTTCCATAGTCATGAAAAAATCAGGATGATGCTTTTTAACAAGCGTGATGAATTTTTCGTAGTCTTTATTGAACTGATAGACATTGGCTGAAATAAAATGTAGTTTATCAGAAGATTTGTGACGCTCCCTATGTTTTTTTACAGGATAGAAACGGGTATATTTGATAAGAGTTTGGCTGTGATGAACAAACATGACCAACAGAAGCCCCTGATAGTACCATAAATGTTCTTTAGAATCAGTAAAAAGGCCTAATAGAAAAGTAAAAAAAATAAGATAGGTAAGCTGTATTTTAGCAAATTCCGGAACCCGGAATATCCAGTGCGAATGCTGTATTTTGGGTAGTATTGTCATGACCAGAAGAAGTATGACCAAAGTCAGATAAATAATCCACATATAAAAGCTCTGAAATAATTTTGACCACAATTTAAGGAAAATGAATTTTAAAATTTGTTAATCAGTTTAAATTTTATTTTATCTATTTTTAACTATCTAAATATATACTATGAATAAAATAATTGTATTTCTTGTTTTGATCAGTATTTCATGTTTCGGTCAGCAGAATAAAGATATTGAAAAACCTATCCATAACCTATTCCTTGGAATGAAAAATGCAGATTCTGAATTGGTAAAATCAGCCTTTGCAGAAAACGCTGTTCTCCAAACTGTAACAAAAGATGGAACCGTAAAAAATGACAGCGTACAGGATTTCATTGCTTCAGTTTCTCAATTTACAAAAGGAGATCTGGATGAACGAATTATCATAGAAGCCATTCATACAGACGGAAACCTTGCAAGTGTATTTACTCCTTATTCTTTTTATTTAAAAGGAAAATTATCACATTGTGGGGCTAATAGTTTTCAGTTGGTGAAGCAGAATAATGAATGGAAAATCCAGTATATTATTGATACGAGAAGAAAGGATAACTGTAAAGAAATACAATAAATGAGAAACAAAAATCTGATCTTAAATCCGGTTTTCTTACTATGTGTGGTCATCTTGTTTTGTAATGACCATTTTTTTAAACTACATTATACAAGCTGGTTTACAGGTAAATTATCCGATGTTGTAGGGATTATTTTGTTACCGATGCTTTTAACTTATCTGATTCCTAGGTTGAAATACAATTCTGTCTTTGTAGCAGGGGCAGTATTTGCTTTTTGGAAGTCTCCTTTCTCAGAGCCGTTCATTGAGTTTTATAATGGCATCACGCCAATAGCGATTCACAGGGTGGTAGATTACACAGATTTGTTGGTGTTGGCCTTACTTCCGGTTCCTTACTTTCTTATTAAGAACGAAAAATATATCAATACTTTCAGCAGTAAAAAACTGAGTCCTGTTATTGTCTTGTGTCCTACTATATTTATTTTGATGTCGACTTCACCACCAGCAGCATATCGACAATACAATAGATATTCGGGAAATGTAAAGTTTGAGAATCTTTCTATTGAGATCAAAAAGACCCAAGCTGAAATTATGGAAGAATTTAAAAAGAGAAATATAGATATCCGTAAAGATTCGGCCAGAATTATCAGTCAGTCTGAATATCTGATATTAAGGGTAGGAAGAATGAATGCACAAAATCTTAACCATGAAGGAGATATCTTCAAATATAATAATGATTCTTTAAAAACACTTTTAAATCAGAGAATTCAGGAAAGCCATGATTATAAAATTGATCAAATGGAAATAGGATCTGGATCCATTGTCAGAAACATACAACTTTCCATTTGGGGTGATATTGGGCGTGCTCCTAAACAATATAGTAGAATTATCGTACATTCTATACAGGTTGAAAAGAATCTGGACAGTATTCAGGTAGATAACAAACTTAATAAGATTTATAAAAACCTTATATTACAACGACTTAAAGAATTTTAAACAATGAAGATTCACCATATTGCCATTATCTGTTCAGATTATGCCGTTTCAAAGAAATTTTATACCGAGGTTTTAAACCTGAACATCATCCGGGAAGTGTACCGTGAAGAAAGACAGTCTTATAAGCTGGATCTTGCTATCGGAGATCATTATGTGATTGAATTATTTTCCTTTCCAGATCCGCCTCAACGTCCGTCGCGTCCGGAAGCTTGCGGTTTAAGGCATCTTGCATTCTCCGTTGACAATGTAACCGAAAAGCGAAATGAGTTGATAGGAAAAGGTCTAAATTGTGAAGAAATACGCATAGACGAGTTTACAGGCAAAGAGTTTTTCTTTACCCAAGATCCGGATCAATTGCCGTTGGAGTTTTATGAAATGTAATAATTAGTGCGCGTATCCTGCAAAAAAGCTTACCGCCATAATGGTTAAGACAATAGAAGAAATGACTACATACACGTAGTCTTTTTCTTTTAGGTAACCTATCAGAGCAAAAACAATTCTCATCAAAGGGGTGAAGATCAACAAAAGAATTCCCAACTGAATAATAGCAGAACCTTGCCCCTCGCACAACGAGCTCCAAAAATGGCCCCATACTTTTTCAGATGAGGTACCTACATTTAGGCTGCTGTATTTCTTGGGCATTTCAAAACCTTCAATGAAAAGCTTTACAAAACCTATCAATGAGGTAGCTACCGATAAAATAACTCCCAGTCTCAGAAGATTTCCTACCGAACGGTTCAGATCTACATCTGTAAAATTCTTTTTCATTATCTGAAACTTTTGTTGATACCGTTATACATCATATAAATAGACAGAAGAGTAATCACAATCGCAAAAAATACTTTAAGCTTCTTTGTTTTGGATGCCATCAGTGTCTTAGAACCAATGAAACTTCCTATTACTACACCTATCAATACAGGTGCTACGATTACAGGGATAATTTCACCTCTCTGGAAATAGATCAGTGCACTGGCTACTGCCGTTACCCCAATCATAAAGTTACTCGTTGTAGTAGATACTTTGAATGGCAGCTTCATCATATTATCCATTGCCAATACTTTCAATGCTCCGGAACCTATTCCTAAAAGACCAGACATTGCTCCTGCAAACATCATCATTAAAAATCCAGGAACCGTGTTTCTTGCAGAATAATTTTTTAAAACACCTTTATCAGGAAATGTTCCGTAAAGTTTAAGTTTTTCTTCCAGGCTTCCTTTTATTAAAGGTTCCTGGTGATCAGGTTTTCCTTTAAGATTTAAAATAACCGTTAAAAGAAGGATACTTGCAAAAATAATTCCGATGGTATTAGGATTAAGCATTCCCGAGACAAGAGCCCCAATTACAGCACCTGCCGTGGTGGCTATTTCGAGAAACATACCGATTCTCATGTTTGTAAAGCCTTCTTTTACAAAAGCTACAGCCGCACCGGAAGAAGTTCCGATTACTGAAATAAGCGAAGCACCGATAGCATAGTGCATTGGAACACCAAAACCTAGCGTTAATAATGGAATGATAATTACTCCTCCCCCTAATCCTGTAAGTGATCCTAAAAGGCCTGCGGAAATAGCACCAAGGAAGAGTATGATGATTTCTGACATACTACAATTAATGTTACAAATATAAAATTATTGTGGTAGTCTGCCAAACATTTGAAAAAGATAAATTTAACGTATTTTTGTATGCATGAAAAATGAAATGAAGTTATTTTATGTTATCCTTGGGGCTACACCCAAAGGTAGAAACATTGAACAGCACGATGTTTTTTTCGGAATTGCTGAAAGCCTTAAAGATCTGGTTCCTGAGATGAAAGCCTTTTGGAAGGAAGCAGAAGGTAAAATTCATATCGACTGCCATCAGGAAGTGAAGTTTGCAGACGGCTATGAAGTGAAAATTGTAGAAAAAGGAGAAAAATCTTCTGAAGAACAGCTGTATTTCCTGAATTTGGGAGGTTATAAGCCTGGTTTCTTTGAAGAATTTCATGAGCAGCACCTTATGGTAGGGCAGTCTATGGGAGAGATTGTAAAGAGAGCAAGAGGTACTGAATTTTATCAGACCATGGGATTTGAAGGTGCAGTAAGTCATATTGATGATAAACACGGTGTTGATATTGATGATATTTTCAACGTGAATGATATTCTTCCCGTACATATGAAAGAAAAATATTCCATCGTTCTTACCAAATCTAATGTGGAAGATCAGAAAAACCCAATGGGTCTTGGATATTTAAAAATTGATAAAGTTCAATAAGAAAGTAAATCTAATAAAAATAAAAAATGAAAATAGGAATTCTGGGAGGCGGACAGCTGGGAAGAATGTTGATACAAAGCGCACTGAAGTATGATGATGAGTTCTATACTCTGGACCCCGCTTCGGATGCTCCGTGTCATAATATCTCATATTTCACACAGGGAAATTTCAATGACTATGAAACGGTTTTGAATTTTGGAAAAGATAAGGATGTAGTAACCATTGAAATAGAACACGTAAATGCCGATGCACTGGCTGAGCTCGAAAAACAGGGAATAAAAGTGGTTCCCAATGCGAGTATCATCAAAACTATTCAGCAGAAGATCCTTCAGAAAGAATTTTATAAAGCTCATAACATCCCAAGCCCTGAATTTCAGGTGGTTTGGAATAGTGACGACAAAATCGTCATGCCGCTTCCATTTGTACAGAAAATGAATACAGGAGGATATGACGGAAAAGGAGTACAGGTCATTAAAACAGAAGAAGATTATCAAAACTTATGGAAAGAAGCTTCTGTAATCGAAAATATGGTAGATATCGATAAGGAGCTTTCCGTGATTGTTGCCAAAAATGAAAAAGGAGAAACCAATACTTTCCCTGTTACTGAAATGGTTGCCGATCCTAAACTGAACCTTTTAGATTTCAACGTTTGTCCGGTTCTTTTAACGGAAGATGTTCAGAACCAGATTGATGCTATTACTGAAAAATTTTTGGCAGTAGTCAATTCTCCGGGACTCTTTGCCATAGAACTGTTCCTTGATAAAGAAGGAAAAGTATGGGTAAATGAAACCGCTCCAAGACTTCACAATTCGGGACACCAAAGTCAGGAAGGAAACACCAATTCGCAGTTTGAGCAAATGTATCGTGTGGTAAAAAATCTTCCTTTAGCTGATACAGATGCCATCACGTACAGTGGAATGCTGAACTTGGTGGGAGCAGAAGGATACAGTGGAAAAGTAGTATATGAAGGCATGGATAGGGTATTGCAATTACCGGAAACCTATATTCACCTATACGGAAAAACAGAAACCAAACCAGGACGAAAAATGGGACACATCAATGTTCTGGCAGATTCAAGAGAAGAATTGATGGAAAAACTGGTGAAAGTGAAAGGAATGGTGAGAGTGATTTCAGAATAAAACTTAAAAAGCACAATAATTTTTTTATTGTGCTTTTTTAATCTCTTTATTCAGACTTCTCTTTTTGAGAATATCTCAAAATTTTAAAAAGGCATTGTTACCGTTTTTCCTTTATATTCTCCATTTACAATTTTAAGAAGAGCAACATAGCCACCTGCTCCATCAGAATTTAGCATAGAAATATATAATGTGTCACTTTTGCGGTCGTAATAACAGTTCGTCAACTCATTATTGGGATTGAATAGATTTTCAATTTCCTTATTGGGGATTTGTATTTTTTTGTCTCCGATCTGTACCGTAATAGATTGATAATATGTTTGAGGAATTGTACCATCGGTTCCCCATATTGGGTTGCCTTTATATTTATCTTCTATTTTTTGTCCGCTATATTGTGATGAAGAAAAGAATTTTTTGTGAGCTTTATAATTGAACTTGTCAGAAACAATACTCACCTTAATATTCCCTGATTTGAAAATAGCTTTATTCACCTCCTGCAGTACAGAAGGAATACTTTCATAAGATTCTATAAGTTTAACCTTTGAACTATAGATAGATCCCGATATTTGATCATTATAGTAAGCATTCAGCCAATTTTTATGAGAAGAATCAGGTTCATATACATATACAATCTCCCCTGAATTAATTTTTCCAACGATCTTACTTTTTATATCTGCGTTTTCTCTTACGTTCACATAGCCGTCTTTATCTACGATCTTGGCAAATTGAGCAAAGCATAATTGTACGCTTAAAATGGTCGTTAAAAGAAATAACCTATTTGTTTTCAATGGTTTTAATTTTGATAAAAATAACAATTATTATTGAATGTAAAACGTATCGAAACAATACCAGCCAACAGTTTTTTACTTTCTCTATTTAAAAATCTTCTGGATCACATTTCCAATCTCCATAAAATCTCCATGATTGCCTACAGAACGTATTTCCGGACTGTTTTTGTCGTATTCGGAGAATGGGAAAATCAAAAGATAATTATTATTACTCAGATATCTGTTCAACAACTCAGGGATAAGTCTCATCCTTGGAATATAGGATTTCATTCCTCGTTTGGCCATGAAAATAATCAATGCTTCATCATCTTTTAACTGGGCAGCCGTTTTTTCACCATCCTGCCAGGTATTCATAATGATGAACTCAGCTTCAATATTAGCTTTTTTAATGATTTTCTGCAAAATATCAAGAATATTCTCAGGAGTGTAAAAAGCTACCGTTGCTCCCGAATTTCTGGCAATATTCCAAACCCTCAGAAGAGCATGGAAGAATCCAGCTTCCTGATGGGCGTTTTCAGGGATCATCACTGCATATCGCTTAATAGTAGAAAGTGGCTGGGCTGCATGATATACCAATACATTTACATCATCATTCTGAAGATATCCGTTATAAAGATTGTAAACGAACGATGGCGAGAATCCTTTTTCATCTTCTAAACCAATGATAAGATCGGTAATATTTTGCTCTTTAATCACATTGTTTACTCCATTGATCACGTCATTGTCATACCTTTTAAACGTCTGCAATTTCACATCGGCTGCTGCTGCTGCATCAGCTGCCTGGTGAAGAAGCTTTTCTGCATTTTTTACCGAAGATTCATTTTTATCTTCATTGATGACATTTAACGCAAAAAAATCTTCTGTATTAGAATGAGCCTTTATCAAAATTCCCAGATTCACCATCCTTTCCACCGTTTCTTCATGATTGATGGCCAATAAAATATTCTCTTCTTCATGACTGTTTCCGGAAACTGTATCTTCATTATCGCTTTCAGCAATTTTTTGAGCGCTCGCCATTGAAATAAATGATGAAATCGTACACGAGATAAGAATCAGAAGGATACTTCCGTTCAGTACATGCTCATTCAACAGTCGGACAGGTTCGCCGGTTTCCGTTTCCGACAGAATAATATTATAACCTACCATTACAGAAGCCAGAGTCGCTGCGGCAGAAGCAGAACTTAATCCGAAAATCAGTTTTCCTTCCTCCTTGGTCAGTCTGAATGTTTTTTGCGTCGCTACTGCAGAAAGATATTTTCCACCAATAGAAGCGACCAGCATTATTCCTGCGACTTCGAGAGTTTCCCAGCTTTTGAAGAAAACCTTAAAATCAATAAGCATTCCTACACTGATCAGAAAGAAGGGAATAAAAATAGCATTTCCTACAAACTCAACTCTGTTCATTAACGAAGAAGTATGAGGAATAAGTCGGTTTAAAGCCAACCCGGCAAAGAACGCTCCGATAATGGCTTCTACACCTGCAAGTTCTGCAAGCATTGCCGCCAGATAGATCATCACCAGTACAAAAATATATTGTGAGATCTTATCATCCACCTTTTTGAAAAACCATCGTCCTATAATAGGAAATAGAATAAGGACAATCAATGCAAAAACGATGAATGAAACAGAAAGCTTCACCCAAAACTCGGTTCCTACATCCCCCTGCGACATTCCTACAATTACAGCAAGTACCAATAACGCCAGGATATCGGTAATCATCGTACCTCCGACTGTAATATTGACTGCTTTATTTTTCGCAATACCCAGTTTACTGACCAGTGGATAAGCAATCAGTGTATGAGACGAAAAAAGGCTGGCAAAAAGAATAGAAGTCAGCATCGAGAAATGAAGAAGGTAATATCCGCCCAAATATCCAAGAACAAAAGGAACGGTAAACGTATAAATTCCAAAAGTGAGGCTCTTCCATTTATTCTTTTTAAAATCACCCATATCAATTTCAAGTCCCGCAAGAAACATGATATAGAGTAGTCCTGTGGTGCCGGTGACAACAATACTGCTGTCTCTTGAGAGTACATTGAAACCGTTGGGACCAATAATAGCTCCGGCGATGATAAGACCCAGAAGATGGGGAACTTTAATCTTATTCAGAAGTAAAGGAGCTGCAAGAATGATGACCAGTACCAATAGGAACTTTAATACCGGATCTTCTATGGGAAGACTCAGATTGTGTATGCTCAGTAAAATCATAAGTGTTTTTTATTTGGTGGAACGTACTAATTCAACAGAGAACTTGGCCGTACAGCCATCGGAAGTGATGGTTCTTGTTCCTTTGATTTTGTTATCAGAAATGTCATTCAGAAGAACGCTCATTTCTACATTTTTTTTAGCCGTGGAATCAGTTTTGAAAGAAAGTCTGATCTCATTATTCTCAAATTTACCTGTATACAACCTTACCAAGTTGTTGTTATTGATGATTTTGGTAATAGGCTGGGTAGAATCATTATCGAATTCCCAGATGTCTGTACGTTGGTCGCCTACAGCATAATCGCTGCAGCTGGATTCTGTACAGATCACTTTTCCATTCCAGGGGCCGGAAATTTCTGTAGGCCAGGTCGCAATAACTACCGAATCTTTCTTGGCGAAAATACTGTCTCTCATTTTTAGAAGAGATTGGTATTCTGATTCTTTTTTAGCAAATAATTTTTCTTTCTCCAATAATTGTTTCTCTCTGTCTGTTAGGTTTTTCTCTTTTTCTTTGTAATCACAGCTTACTAAAATAAAAGAGGCAGCCAGAAATAAAAAAAATGTGTTTTTCAGCATATTGTATGAGTTGAGTATACAATATAAGGAAAAATAAGGAAAACATAAGAAAATATCTTTGTTTTGTGTGATATTTTTCCATCAGATTTAACTGTTTAACGAGAGCAAACATGGTTATAAAGCTCATTTTAGAAACTCAAAAATTAAAACCTTATAAAAATATTAAATCTCATATTCTCTATACGACTTATCAACCATATGTAGTAATTTTAATAATCAATAAATAGAGACAGTTTTGAACCGTTGAGGTGTTTCAAATTGCTGTATCTATTTAAATGATATTTAAAAATTCAGTAAAATGAAAAAAATATTTTTTGTTTTTTTATGGTTGTCAGGTCTTGTTTTCGGACAGAATGCATTACAAAATAATTTGCCATCTATTCCTCTTTGGAAAAATATTCCGGATGGTCCCGGTCCTGGAGGAAGCAACCAAATATCTCCGAAAGGCTCCTTTACAAATGTCAGTGTTCCCCAACTGATCGTTCATCAACCAAAAAATCCTATTGGAACCGCTGTGCTGATCATAAGTGGAGGAGGGTATGCACATATAGAATCCGGCTCAGAAAGCTATCCTGCAGCTGAATGGCTGAAATCTCAGGGAATTACGGCTTTTGAATTGATATACAGACTTCCTGATGAGGGTTGGTCTACAAAATTAGTTCCTTTCCAGGATGCACAGCGTGCTATGAGAATAATCAGGAACAATGCCGCAAAATACAAAATCAATCCCCATAAGATTGGTGTACTTGGTTTTTCTGCGGGAGGGCACCTTGCAGGGTATATTTCTTCAACATTTGATACTGCCTATTATCCGCCGAAAGATGATATTGATAAGGTTTCTGCCCAACCGAATTTTACAGGAATGATTTATCCAGTCGTTTCGATGCTTCCTCCTAATAATAAGACTCATTCTTTTAAAAGTTTACTGGGGCAGACGTCTGATAAAGAAGAGGAAATTAAATACTCCGTTGAAAGACAGGTGAATGCTCAGACTCCGATCACTTTTTTAGCCCATGCAAAGGATGATCCGATTTCCCCTGTAGAAAACAGTATTTTGATGTATCAGGCCTTAAAAAATAATACAATTCCAGCCGAAATTCATCTATTCTCAACGGGAGGACACGGCTGGGGATTAGGTAAAAAAGGAACCGACACCGTTGAATGGCCAGCGATGTTTTTGAATTGGCTGAAAATAAACGGCTTTTAATTATCTACTTTGCAAAGAGGAATTATCTATGCAATCTGTTTCTGCTTTCTGAACATCTCTGGTTTATAATTGATAATAAAAACACCACAGATGATGAGTACTGCGGCCAGAATAAACTTGAATGTAACCTGTTCATCCATAATCAGCCAGCCTAAAAATATAGCAATAATTGTATTGATATAAGCCAGGATGGAAACCTGCACCGGAGAAATTTTGGTGAGTGCGTAATGAAAAGCAAAAAAAGCAGCCACAGAACCAAAAATAGAAAGGTAAAGCATTGCAAAAATACTTTTCGGAGTCCAGTTTCCAAAGTTATAGTTTTCAGAAAAGGCAAAAGCAAAGATAATCTGGACAACTCCCGCAAAAAGGAACTGATAAAATAAATTCAGTGTGATATTTCCGCTCTGGATATTTAATTTTTTAGTGAAAATAGTTCCTGAAGCCCAACCGCCAATGGCACAGAAAAGAAAGATCATTCCCATTCTGTACTCGGGGTTTGCTAAATCTTTAAGGCCATCCCAAAAGATAAAAAGTATTCCGCTGAAGCACATCAGAACACCGGCAAAAGCACGAAAACTGAATTTCTGCAACCCAACGGCCACACTTCCCAAAAATACAAGAATAGGAGAGCAGGCACTGATAAGAGAAGCCAGACTGCTGGATACACTTTCTTCTGCCACTGTGGTCATTCCATTGGCAATAACAAGCATCAGTGAAGCAAAGACAATCTGATAGCCCAGATTTTTCCATCCAATCCACTTGAACTGTTTCCTTGAGAGAAGTACACAAAGCATGATAACAGAAGCCAGAAACTGGCGAATTCCGGCTACAAACCAGGCCGGAATGGTTTCTACAGCAATACGGATGGCTAAAAATGTAGTTCCCCACACCATAGCAACAGTGAGAACTGCGAAAATAAGTTTATAATTCTTCAAGGTAAATTAAAGTGTAACGAACAAATTTAGCTGTTTTTTAATGAAAGGTATGGGTACAGATTGTTAGATTTTTAATGATACAGATATTGGCCAATATCGTGGAGTTGTAGATTGTTCCTGTTTTAAGAGATGTTAATGACGATTTTTCCGGTTGTTTTTCCCGTTTCAAGAATGTTGTACGCCATCTCGGTCTGTTCCAAAGAGTAAGTCTGATGATGAAGCTGCACTTTTATTTTTCCAGTCTCAAGGAGTTGTGCGGCTTCTTTTAAAATATCTCCATGATGTTTTTTTCTTTCACCGGCAAGCAAAGGATAGAGGGTAAAAACTCCGGAATACTTGGCATTCCGAAAGGATAGAGGAGCCAGATTATGGGTGCCCCATCCAAGAATACTCACTACGTGGCCTGTATATTTTTTTACGGCTTGAAAAGAATCATCAAGTACACTTCCTCCTACGGTATCCACGATTGCATCAAAACCTGCTCCTGAAGTATATTGATCTACGTATTGTACAACAGATGAGTTGGTATAGTCAATGGGTTGGGCATGATAAGCTTCTATCTTTTTCATATTACCAGAACTTGCTGTAGCGTATACTTTTGCTCCCTTTGCAACTGCAATTTGTACAGCCATGTGCCCAACACCGCCTGTTCCTCCATGAATTAATACGGTCTGATCTTTTTGAATATTGATCTGATCTACTAACGCTTCCCAGGCAGTAATGAATATCAGAGGAATTGCAGCTGCTTCCTGAAATGAAATGTTTTTGGGTTTTAAGCTGATGTGTTCTGAGTCTGCCGTAATATATTCTGCTAAAGTACCCTGATGCCCACCAACACCACCCACCATTCCGAAAACTTCATCTCCTTTTTTGAAATTCTTAACGTCTTTACCGGTTTGTACAACGATTCCTGACATGTCAATTCCCAATACAGCGGGAAGGGTTACCTGAGCATGAGATGCCTGTCCGTTTTTTATTTTAAGATCTAAAGGATTTAATCCTGATGCTTTGATTTGAATTAGAACCTCATGATCTTTAGGAATAGGCTTATCCATTTCTTTTGTTACAAAAGGCTTTTCAAATTGCTCTAATACAAGGGCTTTCATTTTTGTTGTATTGACATTTAAATTCATTGTTTTTCTTTTTAGTTCTGCAAATTTCTGTGATTAATAATAGTAATATGTTGTATTTTTACATCATAAAAGGGTATAATATTGTCATGAAAAAAGATTTTCTACAACAACCGTTTGAACTTGATTTAAAGGAAGCAATGGAGGTATGCCCGCGAGGAGATCATAGAGTCAGCTTTTTTGAATTGGTTTATATTGTTTCTGGGACAGGCACACAGGATATTAACGGAAATACATTTTCTTATCGTGAAGGACACCTTTTTCTACTCATTCCGGAAGATGCTCACCGTTTTACCTTTGCAACAAAAACACAGCTTTTTTTTATAAGATTCAATAAGGTTTTTTTTCAGTTCCATACGATGACAAAAGATTTTTTGAAGCGTATAGAACAGAGTTTTTCCAACCATACTTTACAGGGAGCCGTTATTAAAGGAGAGAATGATCATCAAATGATTAAAAAACTTATGGAAAGTCTTATGATTGCAATGCAGAGTAAGAATTTCTACGCCAATGAACTGATCCATCTTTTGGTACAGACCATATTGACAACAGTAGCTCAAAATTTGATGAAAGAAGAAATACTGGAAGTGAGAGAAAGCACTGATTATAAAGTTGCTGATATTATTCAATATGTTCATGGTAATATTTATCATCCGAAAAAACTGACGAGTGAAAATATCAGTAAGGTATTCGGAATTTCAAAAACGTATATCGGGCGTTATTTTAAGAGTAATACGGGAAAGACTTTAAACGAATATGTTGTTCAGTATAAAATGGAACTTATAGAAAACCGTTTACGGCACAGCGATATGCGGATCAGTGAAATAGCGGATGAATTCGGATTTACGGATAAAAGTCACCTTAATCGCTTTTTCAAAAAGATAAAAGGAATCTCTCCGTCTTTATTTAGAAACGAATAAAGTTGTGATTTTGAAAGAAGACTTTTATCTTTGACCATCTAATAAAAATTGAAGATGGTAGGAATTATTATGGGCAGTCAGAGTGATCTGCCGATCATGGAACAGGCTGCAAATTTTCTTAAAAGCCTGGATATTCCATATGAATTGACTGTAGTTTCAGCACACAGAACACCAGAAAGAATGTTCGATTATGCCAAAACAGCTCAGGAAAGAGGCTTAAAAGTTATCGTTGCAGGAGCAGGAGGTGCCGCTCATCTTCCGGGAATGGTGGCAAGCTGTACTACACTTCCGGTGATTGGGGTTCCGATTTTGTCCAGTAACTCTATAGACGGATGGGATTCTGTTTTATCTATCCTTCAGATGCCTGGCGGAATACCTGTTGCCACAGTAGCTTTAAACGGAGCTTTAAATGCGGGAATTCTGGCAGCCAAAATTTTAGGAAGCGGTAATGAAGAAGTAGCCGCAAAACTTCAGAAATATCAGGATTCTTTAAAAGATAAAGTGTTGGGAACTGTGGATGATATCAAAGCGCAGCATCCTAATCATTTCGACAAATAGTTTATTTTATACTCAAAATAAAAGCCTCACTTTTCAGCGAGGCTTCTTTGTTTTATTTCTTAATGAATTTCGAAGAGAGGGTAGTATCTTTCAGAATGAGCTGCAAAATGTAATTTCCTTTGGGTAAAGATCCTACATTAATCATATCCTTATTAGGGTTGCCTTGCAATACCAGTCTTCCGCCAGCGTCATAAATTTTATAACTTTTAATATCATTTAATCCTTCAATGTGAATATCGTCTACTGTAGGATTAGGATAAAGTAAAGGTTTTTTTCTTAGTTTTGGATCTGATAATGATAGCAAACAGTTTCCAACCGTATCATCTGCCATTATCCAGCCTTTATTGAGAAGAATATTTCTTTTATCTACTGCATTGGCAGCATAGGTTAAAGGCGCTAAACTACCCCAATCAATATTATTGGCGGTGTTAGGATTATCTGCCCATCCTGCTAATGTTTTACTGTAATTTTCACAATCCATTCCTGCTTCAGTTAATGCCATGGCACCATTACTAACGCTGGCAAGATTCCAGGTTGCGAGAGAGTGATTAAAGTTCGGAGTTTCTTTTAGGATTTGGTCTATTCTGGTAACTTTGGTCATATCCCAACTTTCTAACGTATGAGTAAAAGCTGTACAGCCATGAATAGCATGGGCCATATTGGTAATTTTAGAAGTATTCCAGCTGTTTAAAGGCTGATTGAAAGCAGAATCGAAATGGAACATATAACCAATATTTTCAAGACTTGAGGTATTCCATTGATCCATAGGTTGATTGTAGCTTGGGCAAAGAGCAAACATCCATTTCATATCAGTTACCTTAGAAACATTCCAGTTGTTTAATGTTTGGTTAAAAATTGACCTTCCTGTAAACATATAGCTAAGATCTGTTGCTGATGAGGTGTTCCAGTTACTAAGATAAGGAGAATTGAACTGATCAGGAAGTGTAGCATTGAGACTGTCGTAAATAACGGCAAACATAAACCTGAAATTCTTAATCTTTGAAGTATCCCAGTTTTGCATGGAGCTGTTACCCATAAAGCTTTTTATACCATAAAACATATAAGCAGCGTCTTCAACATTATTAAGGTTGGGACTGTCAGTTGCTGTAATCTGGATGAGTTTACAATGGCTGAAGGCACTTCTCATAGTATCCCATGCAATGTTTCCCCACTGTTCTACTTCCAATATTTTATCAACACTTCCATTGATCTCCCATATCGGGAAAACACCATCAGAAATTTGAAACTCCTGTACATCTGCGAATTTTATTTGTCTGAAGATGCCATTGCCATTGCTCACTTTTACTCTGTATTTTGCGGTATCTTTATCTGCGAATGACAATCCAAAATCAATTAAAACCTGCTTTGTGGAAGTTACCCCAATAAGGGAGCCGTTATGCTGAGGGAAACCTACTTCTTCCCAATAGATGTCATAGTTTTCACCAATTCCGGGAAACCATATTTGATAATTATTGGCCTGATAGGGAGCGCTAACACTAACGGGCTGTATCACAGTAGAGGCAGGATTCCAGATGGTGATAAACTCATCCTGGGCTTTCACCATACATAACAGCAAAATAAAAAGTCCTGTTGAAAATTTTTTTAATACCATATGGAATGCTTTTATGTTTATTTTTTAATGAATTTTGAAGAGATAATAGTATCTTTTATGATCAGTTGTAAAATATAATCGCCTTTTGGTAAGTTATTGATATTGATAATATCTCTGTTAGGATTTCCTTCCTTTACGAGTCTTCCGCTGGCATCATAGATCTTATAGCTTTTGATATCTGCCAATCCTTCTATATGAATATCATCTACTGCTGGATTAGGGTATAGGGAAATTTTTTTGTTGGAGTGTGCCTCAGATACCGATAAGAAACAGCTGCCTGGTACATCTCCGGCTAATACCCAGCCTTTGTTGAGAAGAATATCTCTTTTATCGGTTACATTAGGTGCATATTTCAGCGGTGTCACCGCTCCAAAGGAAACATTGTTAGCTGTATTGGGATTGTCTGCCCATGCTGCAAGGGTTTTACTGTAATTTTCACAACTGATGGCGCTCCCATATAAGCCTGCATTGGCATCCCCAAGAGAGGCTAAATTCCAGTTTCCGAGCGGTTGGTTGAAACTTGTGGCGTCGTTAAGAAACTGATCCATTCTGGTCACCTGAGTCGTGTCCCAATGTTCCAATGATTGATTAAATGCTTTACAACCATGAAAAACATGCGCCATATTGGTTACTTTAGAGGTATTCCAATTTAAAGGCTGATTGAAAACAGGGATGACATGAAACATAAAATGCATATCTTCAAGACTTGAGGTATCCCAGTTGTCCATACGCTGATTATAGCTTAAACACTGCGCAAACATCCAGCTCATATCTTTTACTTTGGAAACATTCCAGTTATCTAAACTCTGATTAAAAATAACTCTTCCTGCAAGCATAGAACAGAGATCGGTAGCAGATGACATATCCCAGCTATTAATATAGGGTGAGTTGAACTGATCCGGCAATGTGCTTGGCGCTGGATCGGATAAAAGAGAAAACATATAGCTGAAATTTTCAATAGTAGAGGTATTCCAATATTGCATAGAGCTGGCACCTGTTAAGCTTCGGGTACCATAAAACATGAAAGAGGCATCTTTAACGCCGCTGAGAATAGGGGCATCTGTGGCGGTGATCTGAATCAGTTTACAATTACTGAAGGCACTCTTCATCGTTTTCCAGGTAATATTTCCCCATTGTTCTATTTCTAAAATTTTATCAGCGCTTCCATTAATTTGCCATATAGGAATATACTGTTCGGGACCTGGAAAGAGTTGCACTTCTCCAAATTGTATTTGTCTGAAAACACCGTTTCCATTACTCGCTCTTACTCTATACGTAGCAGCACTGCCATCATTGAATGATGTTCCGAAGTCAATAAGCACCTGTTTGGTAGAGGTGACGTTGTCAAGGATGCCATTGTGTTGAGGATATCCAACTTCTTCCCAAGTAATGGTATAATTTTCACCTATTCCTGGAAACCATATTTGTTGAGAACTGGCCTGAAATGGGGCATTTACATTAAGGGTTGGGATTACGTTGGAATCTGGCTTCCAAATGGTGATGAATTCGTTTTGAGCTTTTACAAAGAGACTTGATACAATGAAAATAAGGATAGAGATTCTCTTGAATTTCATACTTGTTGTTTTACAGATGGTTATTGTTTTTTATAAGTACAGCGATAATTATTAAAAAATAGGTTTTATATTGATCTATTTTTTAATGATTTCACTGTTTGTTGGAATAAATATAATTAAAAATATATTATTTATGTATTTTTTTAACTTAATATCTTATTGTATTAGTCTTTTTTTTAACATTTAGGTGTTGGTGAGTAAGGTGTATTCATAAAAAAACTCTCCAATTTGGAGAGTTTGTAAATTATTCTTGCATCATATTGTCCCGGGTGTTTTTCTGAACTGCAATAGCTCCAAACAATGCGAGTAAGAATGCAAAGGCATAAAATCCTTTTTCGCTTGGAAGAATGGTAGCATTCCACAGTCCGATGGCCAGTAGTACAATAGATGATAATGTAGCAAACCAGCAGATGCCGTAATAAATATCTGTTACCTGAATATTTTCTAACTTGTCACGAACAGCTTTTTGCAGAGAAACCACTGCAAATAAACCATAAAGAAGAATGGTGAAATAATACCCTTTTTCATTCAACAGCATTTCGGCCCTCGCAAGGCCTACAATAAAGCCGATCATTCCAGCTCCCAGTGCAACCCAAGATGCTGCTATAAATGCATTCGATACTTTTTGTTTTTTCATGAATTAATGTTTTATTTAATCGTTAAATATATTCATTTTTTATAAAATTCAGTTGATTAGAGGATAAAATATGGGTAAAATACGGGGATGAAGAAAGAAATTTAGTTTAATACTTTCAAAATTTGTTTTGCTTTTCTAGGAGATTGTAAAAGATAATTGCTTTGGAATTCAAGAGATATTGCATCATAAAAAAACTCCCCAAAGCTGGAGAGTTTATTTCTATTGAGTAATATATTCGTAGTTATACTGAGCGGAAAGATCTCCGTTGGCTTCTTTTGAGACAACCTGAACAGGTAATCCTGAGCTGTTGTATTGGATAGTAGAAGTTCTCGTTTGATTTTGTATCCAGACCCCATTACTTTTGTAACTTATCTTTTCGGTCAGATAATTGTTTTTGCTTACAGCATAGGCACCTCCCATCATAATTTTGAGATGTTTGTTGATATTTGAGTATGGGTTCAGTTTATCATCATAAGAATAAACAATTTTAGTACTATAGCTGGATCCTCCGCCTTCTGAAGTTTCTGATGAAATATTGTTTCCACTATAAGTATAAGTATCTACAATAGGATTTGTGCAGCTCGGTGACTGGCAAAGCGAGGAAGATATTACCTGCCCGTCGGTATTATAACTATAAGTAATCGTTCTGTTGTAATCAGGATTACTCGTGTAGATTGCTTTTACTGTTGTTAGCAGATCTCCATTGTAAGTATAAGAAGAATAATAGTCTAAAGTTCCATCTGGTTTATAATAAGTGGTTTTAGAAGGTTTCCCGTTACTGTATTCGAATTGGGCCGTTCCTGATACTGACGATGTTTTTATAAGCTCACCTTGATTGTTGTATTCCAAAGTTTGTATACTGGTCTGTGGCTGAGCTGGATTGTCATAATAAACTATAGTAATTTTGCTTAATAATACCTTAGGTACGGAAGGATTATTAGCGATCTCATTATCGTCATTACTACTGCTACAGCTGTTAAAGAATACGACAGAAGCCATCATTCCCAGAAATAAGAATTTTTTCATGTTATTTTTTAGGCTGTAAAAATACGGAATGGGTGAAAAGCTTACATAAAAAAATCCCACTATTTCGAAATAGTGGGATAATATCATAGAGTATTGTAAATCTTAGTATCTGTAGTACTCTGGTTTGAATGGCCCTTTTACATCTACTCCGATGTATTCTGCCTGTTCAGGAGAAAGAGTTTCAAGTTCTACGCTTAATTTTTTAAGGTGTAAAGCAGCTACTTTCTCATCCAAATGCTTAGGAAGCATATATACTTCGTTTCCATAAGCAGCAGAATTGTTCCAAAGCTCAATTTGAGCTAAAGTCTGGTTAGAGAAAGAGTTAGACATTACGAAACTTGGGTGTCCTGTAGCACATCCTAAGTTCACCAATCTACCTTCTGCAAGGATGATCACTTCTTTACCTTCAATAGTATAGATATCTACCTGAGGTTTCACTTCAGATTTAGTTGCACCGTAGTTTTTGTTTAACCAAGCCATATCGATTTCATTATCGAAGTGACCGATATTACATACGATTGCTTTATCTTTCATTTTAAGGAAATGCTCTCCTCTTACGATATTGAAGTTACCGGTTGTAGTAATGATGATATCAGCATTGTCTACCACAGTATCTAGTCTTTTCACTTCATAACCGTCCATTGCAGCCTGTAAAGCACAGATTGGATCAATTTCAGTTACTGTAACGATAGAACCAGCTCCTCTGAAAGAAGCAGCAGTACCTTTACCTACGTCTCCGTATCCGCAAACTACCACTCTTTTTCCTGCTAACATTACATCTGTTGCTCTTCTTACAGCATCTACTGCAGATTCTTTACATCCGTATTTGTTATCGAATTTAGATTTAGTAACAGAGTCGTTTACGTTGATAGCCGGCATTACTAAAGTTCCGTTCTTCATTCTTTCGTACAATCTGTGTACTCCGGTAGTTGTTTCTTCAGAAAGTCCTTTGATGTCTTTTGTGAATTCAGGATATTTATCAAAAACCATGTTTGTTAAATCTCCACCATCATCAAGAATCATGTTCAATGGTTTTCTGTCTTCTCCGAAGAATAAAGTCTGCTCAATACACCAGTCAAATTCCTCCTCATTCAAACCTTTCCAAGCATAAACCGGAATTCCTGCAGCAGCAATAGCAGCAGCAGCGTGGTCCTGAGTAGAGAAAATATTACAAGAAGACCAAGTAACTTCAGCACCTAAAGCTACCAATGTCTCAATAAGTACAGCTGTCTGGATCGTCATGTGTAGACATCCTGCAATTCTAGCTCCCTTAAGTGGCTGAGAAGGTCCGTATTCTTCACGGATAGCCATCAAACCTGGCATTTCTGCTTCTGCAAGGGTAATTTCTTTTCTTCCCCATTCTGCAAGGGAAATGTCCTTAACTTTGTAAGGAATGTATTGTGTTGTAGTACTCATATGTAATGAATAGTTTTTAAATTCAATTGATAATGAAATGCAAAATTACAATTAATAATTAAGATATAAAAACGACAGATTTAAGTTCTATTTTATGAGATTAAACATGAGTTAATATTATTTAGTCTTAATATAAATAGTTATTTTTATCTCGTAAATAATATTTTTTATGGATCATACAAATACAGAGAAAAAAACAAAGCCGGTAGCTCCTAAAGTAAAAGAGCTTATTACCAATACAAAGAGCGTTATTTTGGCGACTGTTGATGCGGAAGGAACTCCAAATTCAAGCTATGCACCGTTTGTGCAAGTAGGTAATACATTCTATATCCTTGTGTCTTTCATGGCAAAGCATACCAAAAACCTTTCAGAAGGAAGAAAAACTTCAGTAATGTTCATTGAAGATGAATCTGCTACCAAACAGATCTATGCTCGTGAAAGATTAACTCTTGAATCTACCACTTCTCAAATTGAGAGAGATTCAGAAGTTTGGAACCAGGTGGTTGCTCAACTTAAAGAAACTCACGGAAAAGTAGTGGATATTATTTCTGAAATGGGAGATTTTATTCTAATTGCTTTGCAGCCTGTAAAAGGATCGTATGTAAACGGATTCGGAAGCGCTTATTTTGTAGATGCAAATCTGGAGATTGTAGAGCACAGAAATGATGCGAACCATCAGTCTAAATAATTAAGCTGGGAGTCGGAAGAAGGATTCTGAAAGTTAATAAAAATCAGTACGGCTATCTGTTGTTTTTATAGCAGAGAGTTATTGCCATCCTCCAGCTCCCATCTTCAAGCTTCTTTTGAATGATTTCTTTTTAGTATTTTTGTACAATAAAATTTGTACAAAAAAGAATGCCCCTTTACCGAGATTTTTCTGATGATAATGCAACAATCCTTGTGTGGAAATATGATGAAAGTGAAGAACTTGATATCAACGAATTGCTTGAGCCCGAAAATGCAGAAAAAGTAAAGGATTACCACCCCAAAAAACTTTTGGAAGTACTGATGGTTCGTAAGCTGCTGAAAGGGCTGAAACCAGATTCTAAAATTTTATACAAAGAAAGAGAACCTTTTCTGTCTCCTAAAGATGCAGAGATTTCTATTACCCATTCATTTCCATTTGCTGCAATCGCTATTTCTCAAAATAAGATAGGAATTGATGTGGAAAAATTCAATCCTAAGATCTTAAGGGTAATTGACAAATTTACCTATGAAAATGAGAGAGGGTTTATTCCGGAAGACAAAGCAGATACTTTTTATACCATTATATGGAGTGTTAAAGAAAGTATGTACAAAATCCATCATTCAAAATATTGGTCTTTAAAGAAAAACTACGAAGTAAAACCTTTTGAGCTTAAACATTTGCATAAAATAAGCTGCAGGGTTTACGATGAGCAGTTTTCTGATGAATTTAAAGCCAGAGTTGAGTTTTTTGACGATTATTGTTTTACCATCGTAGAAGAATAATTTCTTTCAGATTGTTGATTTACTCCGTTTCGTCTACTTTTTCAGCCTTATATTTTTCAATGACCTTTCGCTGTTCTTTGGCAACATCGTAGATCAGTTCAAGAATATCATGGATGTTTTTAAGCTCCGTTAAGTGGGAAATCTTATCCGTATCTATTGTATCTATAATATTACTTTCTTCAATTTCTGTTTTTCTTTTCAGGAGCATATCTTCAATGGAAGAATCTTCAGGCTCAAGGCGACTGTCCATTTTTAAAGCTTCATTCACATCATTACCATTCAGAAGGGTAGAGGTTTGCTGCATCTCGGCCTCAATTTTTTTGCTCCAGCTTTCAGAATCTATTTCTGGATACTGTTCGTTGCTTTGTGCATATTGGGAAAGAGAAGCGGTATAAGCGGTAACAAGATGTGAAGTGGCTACAAACTGATGGACAACTTCCAGTTTTTTCTGCTGATTTTTAGGATCAGAAATCATACGCTGGAAATTATCGGAAAGATTAGCCAGAGAAATGATTGCATTTTTTCGCTTTACCTTATAATCCTCGATATTAAAATCTCCTTTAAGGAATTTAGACATTACACTCTGAAAATAAATCAGATTGTCTGCGGCAGATTTTTTCATCAGATCCAGATTCTGAGTATGTTCCCACACAGGCAGTACAATATAAGAAACCAAAAAAGCGATAACTCCGGCAATAGCAGTATCCACAATTCTGTCTTTGAAGATGATATTTATTTTTCCAGGATTCAAAAAATTGAAACTGAGGAAAATATAGATGGTCATAAATAAAACGGCCCAAAAATAACGACCTTTGAGAAAGCTGAAACACATAATCATACTCACCAGCAAAATCGCGAGCAATACACTGTTTATATGAATAAAGTGAAGGATAATATAAGCAATGGTAGCGCCTGTGACAGTTCCGTAAAGACGCAGGAGATTCCTTTTTTTGGTAATGGAATAAGCTGGTTTCAGAATGGCGGTAATGGTGATCAATATCCAATAAGTATGTCCAAGTCCCAAAGAATCAAACATGGAAAAAAGATACCCCAGCAATAAAGCGGTGGTAATTCTTATGGCATGACGGAAATGAGAAGATGATAGAGAAATATTGTTCCTCAGTACCTTAGAATTAAGCTTAGGCTCATTGGGCATAAACTTTCTAAGGTCTAGCCCCGTGGATAAACTTTTTGCCAGTTTTATATCCTGAGAAAAGACTTTATAGATTTCGTTGATCTCTTTTGTAATTTCATTGATGCGCATCAGAATCTGACGCAGAACCATAAAATTTTCAAGGCTCTCGGAAGAAAGCTGCTTGTTTCTGAGCTCAAAGTAGTTATAATTAAGGTTTTTCAGCTCAAGTTCAAGGTTAACCATCGATTTTGCTCTTGTTCCACTTTGAAGAGCGATTCCGATATTGGTGATTTCTTCAGCCAGAAGATTAAGATAGTCATGAATATTTACAAGAATCATGCTGTCGTCAAAACTCTGCTGCAGTTTCTGATAATCACTTTCAGAAGTCATTAGCTTTTCATGAAGATCCATAGAGTTAAGGAACATCAGCATCAGCAAACGGCTGGTAGTCGTAGATTCGTTGACGATGGTTCTGGTTTTGAAAACAGTTTCCCTAGTATCTTCCTGTAAGTTTTTTATTTCAATCTGCTTGGCAATAACCTGAATGGTCAGTTTATCAAAGTCAGGATTTTTCTGATAATAATTAGCTTTGATTTTTAAAAATTCCGCCAGTTGGAGATAATTTTCACCAATCATTTGTCCTGCCAGTTTATAAGGACGAATGGTGGTTACCACAAGGAATATAAGAAGGAACCATATACATCCGCAGGCAAAAATCAGGAGACTTTTCAATATATCACTTCCTGTAAGATGGCCGTCTATAAAGATTGCCAAAACAACCAAAGACAGAGAGCCTACCGCTGCGAGTCTTTGTCCATAGACCCCAATCAGAGAGAAAAACATTCCAAAAATGATGATCTCAGCAATGACAAGGATTGTGAAATCCATCACCAGACTGGCAATTAATGCCACTAATACAAAACAGCAAATGGCAAAGGTGAGGGCGTTTCTTCTTCGGATAAAAGGGCCCGGCTGATCCGTAAGTGCTACAAAGCTGGTTCCCAATGGAAAAAGGAAATATTCTTTCAAAATTCCGAAGTGGGCGAGGACCAAACAAGGCAGAACAGTAGCTAATGTAATCCTGATTGCAGAATATACATATTGACTGGTTACAAATTTTTTTAGTTCCGCCGAATAGTTCATATTACAAAAATAACTATTGGATTTAAAAAAGACGCCATAAATAAGAGACTTTTGTAAACTTAAGTGTTATATTTTTTTAATACATGGTTTTTACTTTATGAAATGAACAATAAAGGTTAATAATTGACAATTCTGGTAGATATACCTTTTTCTTTTTCATCTTTTTCCAATAAAAAAAGCCTCATCGAAATAGAGATGAGGCTTTTTGTATTGTTATTACAGAAATTATCTGTCGTTATTGGATGTTTCGTCACCAATGTTCCAGGTAAGTCCGAAACGAAGAGTGTTATCCAGTGCTGTATTGATTTTAGACATATTGATCAGGTAAGAAAGATCAAGACCGAAAGAACGGTACTTTAATCCGATACCCGCTGTAGCAAACTGTCTTGCTCCCTGCTCTTCACTTTCATGGAAGTAACCTCCTCTTACAGAAAAAGCATTATCATATGAATATTCTAAAGCACCACTATACATGATACTGTTTTTGTTTTTGAAAGATTTTCCGATACCGGCCATTGGTCCCACATTGGGAATCTGGTAGATAGGCTGTCTTGTATTCGGGTCTATTCCTGCATATTCAGATCCGGGAACCAAAAGTTTAGAACCTTCTACGCTAATCCCAACTCTGTTCATATCGTCCAGATACATATCGTACCCAACCCCTAATCTTGCCATGGTAGGAAGATAAGATCTTGATTCTTCGTTTCCGGTATAATCTAGCTTAGGACCTAAGTTTTGAACGGCAAAACCCGCATTTACTTTACCATCATATCCACCAATACTGGAGAATCTAGGAGAAGTATAGTAACCTGAGATATCTACTGCGAAAGAGTTGGCAGGCTTAAGAGTTGTATCTGTGTTGAATCCTCCGGCTAAGTCTGAACGGATAAATCTACCTGTTACAGCCATGGAATAGGAGTCAGAAAGTTTCAGAGCATAGGCAACGTCAATAGAGAATTCATTTGGTTTTGATGTACCCATTGAAGCGATTTCTGTACCTACCAGCTGGGTAAGGTCAACCTGTCCCATATTGAAATAATAGATACTCGCAGAAATAGTAGATCTTTCGTCTTGCCCCAAGAACTTATGGAATGCACCATATAATAGGAATACATCATTGGTAAGTTTTCCCATATAAGGTGTATAGTTAAGACCTATGGAAGAACTTGTTCTGCTAAAAGGATATTTCGCCGCATTCCAGAACTGTGAAAATGCGTCCGGAGAGGTTACAACCCCTTGATCTCCCATACCACCAGATCTTGCATCTGGCGCAATTCTTAGAAAAGGAGCTCCGGTAAGTACTGGGTTTACTTTACCCAAATCTTGTGAATAGCCTAAAAAACCAGCACTCAAACCAAATCCTAAAAGCAGTTTAGTAGTTAAATTCATATGTTGTCTTTTATATATTATCAGTTTTTTATTAATATTATTGTCTATGTATTTGTTAAATTATTTCAAAAGTACCATTTTTTCTACAGCTGTGGCACTTCCTTTGCATTTTTCTTGGTTTTGACTTTTTGCAAATATCTTAAAAATATACGTACCTTTTGCTACTGTCGCCCCAAAATCATCTCTTCCGTCCCATTCTATTGCCTGACGAGGGGTTCTAAAGCCCTGTAGGAACGGTTCTGCCACTACCGGTTGAGATAAAGTTCTTACTAATCTTCCGGTAATTGTATAGATCTGTACATTCACATCCAGAATATCGTCACAATTGTGCTCAAACTGGATATATGTTTTGTTAGTGAATGGATTTGGCCAGTTGAGTGGTCGGTTGATGATCAAATGCTGGTCAGACTCATCCTTAACTTCAAAGTTTAACGTAGCAGTTGTAGAATTATTGTTTATATCCCAAACTTTAAAGCTTAGCTGGTGTTGTCCCACGGCCAGATTTTTAAAAGGATAGGTTACATTTCCTTTCTGATAATCGGAAAGGCTAGGGTTGAGACATCCGTTACCTTCTCCCGGAGAATAGAAATCATTTAGAATAACGGTATTGATAATTTGTCCGTCAAGGTACGTTGTAATATCGTGTCCAATTCCTGATCCGGTAGAGTTGATCCCTGTATCATCCGTAAGACAAGCAAGAAGCATCGGGTTCTGGTTCGTAATACCGCCATCTGCAAAGTTGGTATTATTCATATACAGTTTTACTTTTGGAGGTTGATTATCATTGATTCCGTTTGGATTGATATCACCTACCTGAACGGTTTGGTTATTGAAAACATCCGAAGATTTATTGTCTGCGTAAGCTAATATTCTTCCGTCTCCCACGGCATAATTGATGTCTTTAGGAACGTAGAATTCTGAAGTGAAGACTCCGTTTACAGCCGTACCTGCTGCTTTTACAATGGCTGTTCCTTCTTCTGTGTAATCTAGTACCGGAGCAAGGGTTCCATTATTATTTAAAGTCTTTTTATTTAATCTTTTATCGAAAATATTGATGGCTACTTTTCCGTTGAAAGTATTGTTAAGAGTTCCGTCTGGCTTATTAATATGTCCTTTTACCTTTACGAAATCTAATCCTCTGATTAATCCCGGTACTGGAGTATCAATATTATCAATCGTTAATAATCTTTGAGGTCTGCTCAATTTCATCGCAGGATCTCCAAGGAAATTTACTTTAAGGTGATTGCTGTTGGGCCCTTTTTGTTTTTTTGCTAATAAATGAGCGTTTCCTAACGAACTGAAGTCATCATTCGTTAATTTGAAGATATTTCGGGTGAAAGTATTGGTGAAATCACGTCCGTAGTCTACTCCAATAGCACGGCTGGAAGTAATCATTGTAGAAGCTCCTCCTTGTTTTAACTTAAGAAACTGCTCTCCCACAGAGTTCGTTTCCGGTTCATCCCATAAAGTAAATTCACAGGTGATCGTAGATACGAATGGAAATCTGCTGTATATGTTAGAGAAGTTATTGGCATTCTGAACCTCCGTACTGGTTAAAACCCTTTCCTGCGCCCATCCGTTGATTCCTCCGTGTCCGAAGTAGAATAAATACAGACTGTTTCCAATAGCATTGGAAATAGCTTGGTTCACCTGTGGATACCTTAAACCACCAGAAGTGCTCTGAGCAGTGAAAGCATCCATATAGAGTTTCTTTACGTTATATTCTTTCAGTTCAAGTTGACCAGGTTGTTCAAATATACTTGCTAAGCTGGAATTCATAACATTGTGGAAAGGGCTTCCTCCTTCAGCATTATCATCCACTACAAAATCAAGACGCATACGCCATTCTCCAAAAGGACTGGATTGCCCCGGAAGAGAATTATAGTAAGCCAGTGTTTTGTTTATCATATCAGAAGCCTCAGTTACATTAGCTGCCGGAATTCTTCCCACAGGAAGGTCCGGTAGATTATTCTCAATTAAAAGAGAATTCTGTGGCTGAGTCATTACAATATAATCATCGGTAACGAACGAAGATACATAATCTGAAGATTGCTCACTCTGGTAGCTGGACACAACATTGGAGTTGTTAGGAATTCTGTTTTTGTAATCATATGAAGTATCTCCAAGAATGAATACATACCTGAGCCTTCCATTTGGAGTGTTCAGTTTTGTGACAAAATCTCTAATAGCGGTAAGATCTCTGCTTCCGCTTCCATATTCTTCATAGATTTTGTTGATATCTACAATTTCTACCTTATAATTATCGGTGGTTTGATGATAACTGGCGATTCTTTGTGCCTGTCCCATCATTTCAGGAACAGTAAGGATCAGATAATCGACGTTCTGTAATGCAGAAAGATTCTGATTGGAAATTCTTCCCACAAACTGAGGACTATAAGCCGCATCCGAACGGAAAGCTACAAACTCATTGTTGAAGCTTTGGTCAGCAGCAGTATAAGCAAAGTTAAATGAACCTGCTCCTGCTTTATTTACTCTTCTGTTAGCATTTGTAATATCGGTAACATCCCATACTTGTTCTATAGTATTAGCATTATTAATGCTGAACCCATACGTATCATTACTTCCACTTACAATAGAATAATCTCTGAAGTTCATCTGTGAACCGTTGAAACTAAGATTTTCTTTATACTGTACTTCAACATAATCAAAGTAGTAAGTTCCGTTAGGGTTTTTAGAAATATTAGGGTTGTAATTGATCGTTAACTGGTTTCCGGTAAGATTAGTAATCGAGCCAGAATAAATAATTGGATAAAAATTATACTGTACTCCTCCGGAATCTGCAGGTACATCTTTGGTCGTTGGAGCCTGATTATTGATTTTAAAATCAATACTGTTCTGCTGAGACTTGTAGGCGACCACCTGAGTTCTGTATCGGATCAGATCATTAGCCTGAATAGGAGAGTTGGTATTGAATACGATATTCTTTTCACTGTTGAAAGGTGTATCTTCAACCCAGGTTCGTCCTACCTTTAACAGGTTTTTCTGATCTTTATTAATGACCTGGAAATTGTCATATCTGGTGATCAGCTGAGCAGGAAGTGTTCCGTCTATAGGCTGTACTCTTTTTCCTGCACCTTTATCAAAGTTAATATAATAGTATGAAAAATCTTCATAGATATTCTTCACATTATTGCTTCTTTCAGAAAATCGGGTGTCTCTTCTTTTGAAACCATTTCCGTTCGAAGTATCATAAAGGTTATACCCGTCTGGCCCCTGAGCGTAGAACAGGGCATAATCATTGTCATTCCATACTCCATCATCTTCACCTACTACCTGAATGGCATTTTCCTGTAAGGCACTGTATTTGGTATCCTGATTGAACTCAGGAAGCATGATTCCTCCATTTCCATAAATTCTGAAATTTTTAGGATTTACAGAAGCAGGATTGATCCCATTATCTTTTAAAAATTGGGCTGTGATTTTGAATACCCCAGATTTGTCAACTTTTATTTTATAGAAATTACCGCTGGAAAGAGGGTTGTTAGCCGTTCCCACTTTGTTGACGTTTGCTGAAGCATTCAAAGGAGCTGTGCCTTCTGAAACATTAAATGATGAAAGTCTCTGAACACGGCCTTTTACATTTTTGAATAAAGCAATACTGATACTGGCATATGTTTCGCCTTCCAAAGTATAATATGAAATGTCTGCCACATCATAATCTGGAAGCCTGCCTTTGTCTAATTCAAATAAATCCTGATTGGATACATTCTCCCAGGCGAGGTCTGAAATTTTTAACTGCTTTTCTCCGATTTTTTGCTTGGTTACTATAAAAACATTATTTTGGCTGAAAGAAAAACCTTCATTTTTGAAAATAGGAAGATTAATTTTTGTGTCACCGAAATCCTGAATTTTAGAACCATTCCATTCTATAGTGTTTCTTTGGGCGTAAAGTGTTGATGCAAAAGCGATTAAGGATAAAAGAGTGATTTTTCGTCTCATGTTTATTATTGAAATTGCTAAATTACAAAATAAATGAAAATTTTAGAATTAAATTGTGATACAATAAAATTAATTTGTTAACGTTTTTCAAAAAAATCAAATGATTACTTGATTTATTGAATAATTTATTTTTTCTTTGTACTTTGAAAATATTTATATCGACTATGAAAAAACTAAAGTTGTTTTCATTAATAGCATTAAGTTCTACACTTGCATTAACCAGCTGTGGCGGATCAGGGACCAGCAAAGGAGGCGGTACTAAAAAATTTGTCAGCAAGACGGGTTGGAAACCAAACGAAAAACAAGGTTGGTTTTTTGCAGGAAAGCAACAAAAACAGAAGGGTTGGCCAGGAATGGTATATGTAGAAGGTGGAACTTTTACAATGGGATTAGTGAAAGATGATGTTATGCACGATTGGAATAACACACCTCGCAGAATGCAGGTAAGTTCATTCTTTATCGGAGAAACTGAGATTACTAACTACGAATACCGCGAATACCTTACATGGTTGAAGTATGTATTCCCACCAAGTGACCCTAGCTTCAAGGAGATCTACAACGGCGCCCTGCCAGATACTCTATTATGGGACAACAAATTAGCTAGAAACGATTATAATGAAACTTATCTGCGTTCTCCAGAATTCGACTACTATCCTGTAGTAGGTGTTTCCTGGACTCAAGCCAACAGATATTGTGAATGGTTGTCAGATAGAGCCAATGAAAAAGCTTTGATGCAAGCAGGTATTATTGCTAAGGATTTGTACATCAACGAATCCAACAACCAGGGTGGTACTGCATTTAATATGGATAAATTCAAATCGAATGATCCTGAAATGCAAGGCTACATCAACGAAAAAAGAATGCAGCAAAAAACGGGTATGAAAACTACCAACCAGAGATTGCTAGCAGCAAACAGAGCTCCAAACTCTGCCATGGTACAGAAGTTCAGACTTCCTACTGAAGTAGAATGGGAATACGCTGCTCTTGGTATGGCTAAGAACAGAGAGTATAACCAGTACATGGGTAAAAAACCTCAAATCGAAAGATTGAGAGGAACTAAAGGAAAAGAAAGAGGAATGTTCCTTGAAAACTTCAAAATGGGTAAAGGTGACTATTCAGGTATTGCTGGATGGAAAAACGACGGATCTGCTCAGACTTCTGATGTTAGACAATATCCATCTAATGACCTTGGAGTTTACGGAATGTATGGTAACGTAGCAGAATGGACTGCGGACGTATACAGACCAATCATTGACGAAGACTATAACGACTTCAACTATTATAGAGGTAATATGCCTCAGACGATCGTAAGAAACGGTGACGGAACTTACAAAATGATCGACGAGGGTACTATTAAATATGATACTCTGGCAGACGGAAGATTAGTATACAAAGGTCTTCCTGGACAATTCGAAAGAGAAACAATTGCTGACTACAGAAACTACAGAGACGGTGACAGACAATCTTCTCTAGAGTACTACAGAGCTTCAGATTCTGCTGCAGGATTTGATATGTACAACTCTCCTAAAAAGAGATTTATCGTAGACGCTACTGGTAGAGTGAAAATGCAGAAAGACAGCAAAGACAGAACTTCTGAAATGTCTAACGAAATCAGAGTTGTAAAAGGAGGTTCTTGGCAGGATACTGCATATTGGCTAGACCCGGGGCAAAGAAGATACAAAAACCAAGGAAAAGCATATGGCTGGATTGGTTTCCGTGTTGCTCAGGATGCTAGAACTAATGATAAGAGCAGAACTAGAAGATAATATTTATCAAAAAATACTTATAAAAAACCTTCCGAATTTTCGGAAGGTTTTTTTATTTTTGAAACATGAAATCGCTCTGGCTAAAAAGTCTGAAACACTCGTGTATATTTGGCGATTACATATGACTTCTAAAAATATATATATATTTCCACATGAATATAGAACAGTTTTATCCTTTATTTCTGCAAGCCGGTAAAGTAACCATTGATAGCAGAAAAATCGCAGAAAATGATATTTTCTTTGCCTTTTCCGGAGATAATTTCAATGCGGCAACTCTGGCTGAAAAAGCTATTGACGAAGGTGCTCTGGCAGTTATCGTTGAGCA
The DNA here is from genome assembly GCF_049319685.1 of Chryseobacterium sp. Mn2064. Lineage (NCBI taxonomy): Bacteria > Pseudomonadati > Bacteroidota > Flavobacteriia > Flavobacteriales > Weeksellaceae > Chryseobacterium > Chryseobacterium sp. Mn2064. The sequence goes on along the minus strand of NZ_JBMOUE010000002.1, from coordinate 887,392 downwards.
GCGGGAATTTGAAAACGCAGATAGAAATATTTTCTATGTTCCTTCTACGCTTGAGTTTTTGCAACAATTGGCCATTCATCACAGAAGGCAGCTGACTATTCCTTTTATCGGGCTTACCGGAAGTAATGGAAAAACAACTACTAAAGAACTCATTCACGCTGTACTTTCGGAAAAGTTTAATGTACAGTATACATCAGGAAATCTGAATAATCATATCGGTGTTCCTTTGACGATTCTATCCGTTAAAGAAGAGCACGAAATGGCTGTCATAGAGATGGGCGCCAATCATCAGAAAGAAATAGAATTCTTATGTACCATCTCTTTACCTGATTTCGGTTATATTACCAATTTCGGAAAAGCGCACCTGGAGGGATTTGGCGGTTTTGAAGGCGTTATCAAAGGAAAATCCGAGTTATATGATTATCTTAAAAATAACGGAAAAACCATTGTAGTTAACGAAAACGACCCTATTCAGGTTGAAAAAACTGAGAATTATTCGCCAGTCATTACGTTTGGTAAAAATGATTCAAATTATGATTTCGAATCTTTCTCGGAAGATCATTTTGTAGGACTAAGTTATAATGGAGTGAAAGCTGTTTCAAAACTTACCGGAACTTATAATTTCACCAATCTTTGCGCAGCAGTAAGTTTAGGACTTCATTTTGGGATTAACTTTGGCAAAATTAAAAATGCTATTGAAGCATATACTCCAACCAATATGCGTTCTCAAATAGTAAAAAAAGAAGGAAGAACAATGGTATTGGATACGTATAATGCTAACCCAAGTTCGATGACGGCTTCCTTGAATAATTTCATCACTTTTGAGGGGTCTAAAACCATCATTATTGGTGATATGCTAGAGCTGGGTGAAGAAAGTGGAAAAGAACACCAGAACATTTTAAAACTCGCTCAGGATTTAGGATTTACCGAAATCATCACAGTTGGAAAACATTTTAAAGCAGTAAACCACTCAGAACTAGCTTTTGAAAACACAGCGGCATTGATTGAATACTTGAAAGAAAATAAAATTCAGTCGGAAAATATACTGTTGAAAGGATCCAGAGGTATTGCTTTGGAAAAACTGATCGAATTTATTTAAAAAAATACAAGACTGCAGGGGAGGGGAGTTTAATAATGACTTCCTGCCCCTCTTTCAATCTTTGATATCACTACTTACTTTCTGGAATCCCAGAATTCTTTCACGATAAGCTTAATATTCTGAAAAGTGCTGGGGAAAACTTCACTTTCTATCTGAGCAGTATTTTTCCAGGCCACTTCTGTAATTCCTTCCTCAATTTGTGGTTTTGAAGTATCCTCACCATTAAATTTCATTTCAAACCAATGGGTACACTTTAAGATCTTTTCTCCGTTCCTTTCAATGTAAATATGATAAGTGGTATTGATAAATTGAATGAGTTCAACATCTCTTAAACCCGTTTCTTCTTCAATTTCCCTTACGGCAGATTCTTCTCTGGATTCTCCTTTTTCCATTTTCCCTTTAGGAAGGTCCCATCTGCCAAGTCTTTTGATGAAAAGTGTTTCTCCTTCAGGATTATTTACCAAACCTCCGGCTGCCTCTATGATTCTGAAAAGCTTCTGAAACTCGCTCCAGATCTCATCAATATTCTCACCAAAAACATTCAGTTCATTCACAGAAGTATTTTCCAAAATATCCAACGCAATCTCTAAAGTCGTGAAACTTTCATACCCGAGATTTTTTTCAAGTTCCTCAGGATGCTTAGATATCAATAATTTTTTTTCGTTCACAAAAACTTTATACATTTGTAAGAATTAAGAATTTAAATACAAAAATAAAAAATGAATTTAGAAGGACGAAAGATTATTGTCAATAAATCATCTAAAGAGCTCTCAGAATTGTTGAAGTCACCTGAAAATTATAAAGATTTTATGCCGGATGGTCTTCAGAAATTTGAAACAAGAGACAACGGTTTTAAATTTGGTTTACAGGGAATGCCTGAAATTGCTTTGAAAATAGATGAAGTGAATGATCAGAAAGCGGTTTTAAAGTCTGCAAGTTCAAGCTTAGATTTTTCATTAACAGCTACCTTGAATCCTATCAGCGAAAACCAAACTGAAGTACAGATGTTGTTTGAAGGAAAATTCAACCCGTTTATCAAAATGATGGTAGAAAAACCATTACAGAACTTTATCAATACGCTTACCGACAAGATCGAAGCTTATAAATAATAAAAAGACCTTCAGGAATGAAGGTCTTTTTTATGTTATTTAATTTGTTTACGCTATTACGCCCGAGCAATGATCGTTTGTACTTCCCGTTGCAGAAGATAGTACGTTGATCTCGTTGTTCATCTTTAAAACACCCATAAAGGCAAAGATCAAAGCTTCCTTATAATCGATGATTTCTTTTTTCGGAAGAATGATGTCTGCACTGGTTTTTTCTCTTATTTTTTCAATTAAAAAAATGTTGTAAGCACCACCACCTGTAATCAGAAGGTCCTGAATAGTATTTTCATTGATCACTTTTGAAATCTGCTGGGCGATATGTTCTGTGAAAGTTGCCAATGCGTCCAATGTTTCAATTTCTTCAAGAAAGGGAAATACGTGTTGATTACACCATTCCAGTCCTAACGATTTAGGATAAGACTGCTGATAGAAATCTAAAGCATTCAGGCAGCTTAGCAATTTCTCATCGATTTTTCCCTGTCTGGCAAGATCTCCATTTTCATCAAAGTTTTTATTCAACTTTTGCGCCAGTGTGTTGAGAACAATATTCACGGGAGCAATATCAAAAGCAATTCGTTTATTGTTTAACCGTAAAGAGATATTGGAAAATCCACCAAGATTAAGGCAAGCATTATATTCAGAAAAAAGTAACTCATCACCAATAGGAACCAAAGGAGCTCCATTACCATTCATGAGTACATCCTGACTTCTGAAATCGTAAATAACAGGCAATCCTGTTTCCAGTTTGATCGCTCTTCCATCTCCAATTTGAAGCGTAAATTTCCTGTGTGGCTGATGAAAGACTGTGTGACCGTGGGAAGCAATTAGGTTGATATTCTCAATGTGATGCTTTCTTATGAATTCTTTCACTTGCCCGCCAAGATAGAAACCATATTCTGCATTTAGCTCTAATAGATCTTCTGCCGAAAGGTGAATAGCGTTTCGAAGCCTGTTTTCCCAATCTTCAGAATAGGGAAGGGTTTCAGCTTTCAGAATTTGAAAATGCCATTGGTTATCTTTTTCAAATTCAGCCAGACAGATATCCAAACCGTCCAGACTTGTACCGGACATCAATCCTATAGCCAGAGCTTTCATGAGGGTAGATTTATTTTTTGTTCTCGGAAATTCTTTTGGAACTGAAATCTCCTGAGTTATTATAAAAAGTATATTCGGAGAAATCGTCTTTGGCAGTCATACCATTCGCTCCCACCAATGTAGAACCGTCTTCCATGGTTACATATACAGTATCTTTGGTATAGATTCTCTTTTTTCTTTGATCCCAGAAAATACTCTGCATGGCAAATTTTTGGCCTTCGTTGGTGGTAATTCTTACATTACCTCTTGCCTCATAAAACTGTTTATAATCGAAAAACTTAGCGTATTTTGCTTTTATAGTTCCAGGTATTTTGGGCTTTTTCTTGTCGAAAAACTGAATATCTATTCCTTTTTTTGCTACGGTATAAGGACTGTCTATCAGTTCATATTTTTCTATGATAGGAGCTTTTGCCTTAAGTACAATAAAACCGGAGTCACGCTGTATAATATTGGCGTTATTAATGATCTGTGAAGGGAAATTCTTGCTTTGGGTACCTTTGTTTTTGGTAAGATCTTCTTCACAGGATGTCAATATAAAAAATATAGCACAACTAAAAAGGTATGCTATATTTTTATATGATATTTTATTAAAAAATTTCATTCTAGTTATAAAGAGACTTTCTGAACCACTTATCAGCAAAATTGAAGCCGATTTTCAGGTTGATATAATTCTGGTTGATCAGGTTGTCTTTAAGAGTTCCTCTTTTACCAACTTCAAGACCCAGTTCCAGACCACTCATTCTTGTAATACTGCTGTTTTTGAATGGTAACATTACCCCTGCAGTAATACCAAATTTGTTAATGCTATTCCCTTCCAGTTGAAGATTTCCTCTTTCATAGAAAGCTCCATATCGATAGATTACTCTTGAGAAATAATTTCTGAAGTTATTATAGTTTGGAAGATACCATCCCCCGGCAGATACTCTGTAGCTATCCTGGAAGTCAAAGGTTTTTCCGAAATATGCTACATTTTCTCCTTTTTTGTAATCAACCTGTCCTGAAAAGAACCAATGGTTCTCACTTCCATATCCTACCCCTACAGAGGCTTGGAATGGAATCATATTCTTAGAACTTACACTTTGCTGATCCAGGATGCTTTCATCTGTTTTGGTTCCGGCCTTTAGATCAGAATATCGGTAAGTACTATTTGTATAATCTACAGTTGTACTGCTTGTGTTACCAAAAGTAGCGGTAGCACCAATAGTTAACTTTTTATCCGTACGTGGGTTTAACGTTTGGTAGCTTGTACCCAACGTAAAGTTGAAGTTTCTGATTCTGTTTTTGGTTTCAAATCCATTTACATATTCTGTATCATAGGTTTGAAGAGCATTGTTATAAGCACGGAACTCATTAAGATCGTTAATGTCTCCAAAGTAAAGATTGGCTTTTGCTCCCACAGAGAATTCCTGATTGATCTTATAAGCCACTGCTACCTGTGCAATATTTACCGTACCACTTCCTTTAAAGTTATTCTTATAAACAGGATTGTGGTTTGCATCAAACTGCTCACTTACAATATCATAACTCTTAGAGCTGTAAGGCTGGTAAGAAATCCCCATTTTCACTTTTGAAGAGATAGGAAACGCTAGGGAAATATTGGAAAGATACGTAGAATGCTTTGTAGATTTCATATCGTTAAAGTTCGATTTGAAATAATTGTTTTCATTGGTAGCTTCCAGTTTGATACTTGTAAGTTCAAAATTGGCGTTGTTTGCCGGGTTGGCAAAATTGAAACTACTGGTAAAATCACTTATAAAAGCTGTTGATATACCTCCCATTGAAGAAGTTTCGATCGTATTATCATATTTTACATCTCCAATTCCATAGGCTGCATAAGGCGAGTTACTTAGACTCTGTGCATTTAAGAAATATCCAACTGATATGAATGATACTACAAAGATTTTTTTCATTCTTTATTTTTAAAACAATGCGCAAATATCTTAAATATTAATGAATTGTAAAAATTATATGTGGTTAAAGTTTGTTAAGGGCCCTTCTTTAAAAGAAAAATGCAAAATTTCTCCAATAAAAATAACAATTCTATTATCGAAAAAAGGCCATTCTATATCACGAATGGCCTTTTTTATAAAGAATAAAATCTTTGTAAATTTTTTATTTTACCTGAAGTACAGAACGGCTGTGGCTGAAACTTTCAAAACTGAATTTTCCGTGATATTTACCCATTCCGGATGTTCCGACTCCTCCAAACGGTAGAAAATGAGAACCTACGTGAATAATCGCACTGTTGATTTCTGCATCACCACTGGTCGTAAGGTTAAGAACCTGATCTGCAAACTCCTGATTCTCGGAGAAAACATATAAAGCTAGAGGTTTAGGACGGTTGTTGATTTCTTCCAGGGCTTCATCAATATCACTATATGTCATGATAGGTAGGATAGGTCCAAAGATTTCCTGTTGCATAACCTGATCGTCCCAGGTAACATTGTCCATTAAAGTCGCTTCAAAATGACGGGTTTCTAAGTCATAATTTCCACCATAGATTACTTTTTCAGGGGATGCATCCAGATATCCTGCCAGATGTTTAATTTGGTTTTGGCTTACGATTTTTCCAATTTTTCCTAAAGAATTACCTTCATAAGTGGTATTTAAATGAGCTTTGAATTTTTCAATAAAAGCGTCTTTTATAGATTCATGAATGTAAATATAATCAGGAGCCACACAGGTTTGACCACAGTTGATCCATTTTCCATAAGATATTCTTGCGACTGCTTTATCAAGTTCTGCATCTTTATGAACGATGGTCGGAGATTTTCCACCAAGTTCCAAAGCCAGGGGAATCAATTGTTCTGCTGCTGCTTTCATTACAATTTTCCCTACGTTCGGGCTTCCTGTGAAGAAAATATAATCGAATGGGAAACTCAATAGCAAAGTGTTTTCCTCAATACCTCCCTGAATAACGGCAACATAAGACTCGTCGAAAGATTCTTTTACGATATCTTCAAGAACTTTTGCCACATGAGGCGTATTTTCTGATGGTTTTATAATGGCTGTATTTCCTGCAATCAAAGCTCCGATCAAAGGGCTGAATGTAAGCTGAACAGGATAGTTGAAAGGACCAATGATATAGTTTACGCCATACGGCTGATAAGTTATTGTACTCACTACTTCTGCTCCGGACGGATGCGGTTTGGAAGGAACAGGTGTTGGTTTCGCCCATTCATCAATATTTTCAAGAAGATAATCCAGTTCACTGATGACAATTTGAATTTCTACATACTCAGCTTCCTTTCTGCTTTTTCCCAAATCAATAGACAAAGCTTCGCAAAGAGCATCGGTATGATTTAAAAATACTTCACGGAATTTTTTTAATTGTGCCTTTCTGAATTCAATATCTTTTGTCTGATTGGTTTTGAAGAAAGCTTTCTGTTGTTGGAATATTCCTTTTATTTTTTGTTCTAAGTCTTTGTCCATTGGTTGATGATTTTAATAATTGAAATTTGGCATAAATTGTAATCTCAATTTACGACTATTTTTGTATTGCAAATATATTGCCTAAAATTAAATTGCACAAAATTTAATTTTTAAATTTTTTCAAATAAGATTATTGATGATTCCTATTATTATAGGATCCCTTTTAAACGTAGTCCACGGTAAGTTTATCTAATTATCTTTACCTATTAAAATAAATTGCTAACTTAAAATTTTCGGGTCTAAAAGCCGATCAAAACAGATAACTTCATTACAAAAGTTCAGGCAGTTTCTATTTTAATCAGACTTAATTTTACAAATTGAAATAAGATTTTTTATCTTTGAAACATGAATTGGGAGAACATCGCCGGACAGGATCATCTGAAAAAACTTCTTAGAGAGAGCATTGCCGAAAACAGAGTGAGCCATGCCCAACTTTTTGTAGGAAAAGAGGGGTATGGAACATTACCAATGGTTCTGGCTTATGCAAAAGAAATCTTTAGTCAGGAAAACAGCCATGCTGCAGCTAAGGTAGAACACCTCAATCACCTGGATCTGCATTTTAGCTTTCCAGTCTTTACAGACAACAGAAATTCTTTAAGTAAGAATAAGTTTGATGAGTTCAGAGAAATGATTCTAGCGTCTCCTTATGCAAGCTATGATGACTGGACAGCCTTTCTGGAGTCTGAAAACAAGCAGCTCTTTATCTCAGCAGACGAAATTGATGATCAAAACCAGAAGTTCGCACTCAAAAGTTTCGAAGGAGGTACAAAAATTCTGATTGTTTGGAGAGCTGATAAAATGAATATCTCGGCTGCCAATAAATTTTTGAAGTTTTTGGAAGAACCACCGGCAAAAACTATTATTCTTCTCACCGCAGAAAGTACAAATGACATTCTTCCTACCATTCTTTCGCGAACGCAGATTGTGGAAGTCCCGAGAATTGAAGACGAAGACATTCAAAAATACCTCAAAAACAATCATTCTGTATCGGAAGAAAAGATCAGAGAAATCGTGCATGAAGCACAGGGAAACCTCAATGATGCTGTTAAATTGTTAAACTCCGGTGACAAAAGCAGCGAGTTCGAGCAATTGTTTGTGCAATGGGTACGGGATGCGTTTATGGTCAAAAAGAAACCTGCCTATCTGAAAAGTATTATCCTCTGGGCCAGAGAAATTGCAGGCTGGAACAGAGAAAAGCAAAAAAACTTCCTGAATTACTGTTCTGAAATCTTCAGGCTGGCATTGCTGCAGAACTATCAGTCTGAAAATCTGGTTTACAAAAAGATTGATGCCAACGGGTTCAACTGGGGCGGATTTTCAAAATTCATTACCGGAGCCAATATTGAGAGTATTCTGGAAGAGATCAATGATGCAGATTTGCACCTTACAAGAAACGGAAACCCTAAAATTGTATGGACCGATCTCGGCATCAAATTATCACGATATATTCATAAAAGTACATAATATACAAACTCCGGCAAATGGCCGGAGTTTATTTTTATATTTTCTAATCTGAACGATTATTTTTCGATAGAAAATCTTCTTTATATATTTTTCTGCAAGGAGGGTTTATACTTACAGAATTACCATTTATCTCACATTTTCTTTTTTCAAGACTTTATAAATTTTGCTAGGGATATAAGGTTGACTTTCCTGTTTATTAACAAAAGTTTAAATAAATAATAAAATCATTAGGCACTTTTTTTGTAAATTCATATCTGATTGTACTATCGTCATTAGTTTATAGAAAGCGTCTCTTATTTACAATAAATTAAATCTATATTAAAAAATCAATCAATCGTTTGATTCGAACAAAAACTTGTGTAAATTTGCGCCCTGAAAAATGAGTAATGACATGATTTCAAAAGAAGAGAATATAATATTTGCCGCCGAAAAGCTTTTTGCCGAGAAAGGGTTCGAGGGAACTTCCACAAGGGAAATTGCTAAAGCAGCTCATGTAAATATTTCGATGATCTCGTATTATTTCGGTTCCAAGGAAAAACTTTATGAAAAACTGGTAGAGTATAGAATGAATGAAGGACAGTTTTTTTCAAAGGATATTTTAGAAAGAACAGATATGAACGAGTGGCAAAAGATTGAACGAATAATCGATCAGTTTTCCAATAAGGTAAGAACTCAAAAATGTTTTTACAGAATTATGCAGAGAGAGCAGCTGTATGCTCAAAACCCTCAGATTATAGAGTTTTTGAAGCAAACTAAAATGATTTTTCTCTCCATGTATTCTCAAATTCTGGAAAGCGGTCATAGAAAAGGAATTTTCACCAAAAATCCTCCCATCTATCTGTTGCATACCACAATAAGCGGAACTCTGTTTTATGCATTCAATGCGAAAGAAATGTATAAAGAATTCCTTAATGACACAGAAGAAGACAGTGTTTTTGATGAAAAATACTACACAGAACTTAATAAACATATAAAATATTTACTAAAAGACCTTTTAGGTTATGAAGAGAATAAATAACTCAGTGATTGCATTATCACTATTCGTAGGAATAGCAAATGCAAATGCTCAGGAGAAAAAGACCCTTTCTCTTGATGAAGCTGTGCAGCTGGGAATCCAGAACAGCAAGAATCTTAAGATCGACGCAGCCAAGATCGAAGAGGCTACCGCTGATCTTTTGGAAGCTAAAAACAAACAGCTTCCGGAATTGAAAGTTTCTGGGAGCTATATGTATCTTCCCATAAAACCAAATGTTGATATCAAGCTGGCGGGACTTTCCGGTGGAGCAGGAGGACCAGATATACATCAGGTAGTTTACGGTTCGGCCAACCTTAGTGTTCCGATTTACAGCGGTGGAAGAATAAAATACGGTATTCAGTCTGCCAAATATCTTGTGGAAGCTTCAAAACTAAGTACGGAAAATGATAAGGTAGCCATTGCTTATAACGTTGCCCAGGCTTATAATAATTTGTTTAAAGCCAACCAATCCATCAAAGTTTTTGAAGAAAACCTTGCCGCTTCTCAAAAAAGAGACGAAACTTTCCTTAAAATGGAAAATAACGGGTTGATTGCAAGAAACGACAGATTAAAGGCTAACCTTCAGACCTCCAATATCGAACTTCAGTTATTGGAAGCCAAAAACAATTACAATATTGCCAATATCAATATGGATTTGTTATTAGGACTTCCTGAAACAACAGAATTAGAAGTTGATCAGAATTATATTGAAGAAGGTTCAGACGTAAAACCTGTTGATTTTTACGTAAACGAAGCAAGAGAAAATCGTAAAGACTTACAGGCTCTGGCTCAGCAAAGAAAAGCAGCTCAGTTGGGAACAAAAGCGGCAAAAGCAGAAAACCTTCCGTCATTAGCTTTTACAGGAGGATATGTTGCAGCAGATATTCCGAAATTTCTTACAGTATACAATGCGGTAAATGTAGGAATTGGTATCTCTTATAATTTATCCAATATCTGGAAAGAAAACTCATCATTGAGACAATCTCAAGCCAGAGAAAAACAATTGGCAGCTACAGATGAGCTACTGAATGATAATATTAAACTGGATGTAAACAGAGAGTATCAGAATACAGACTATTCTAAAAAGAGAATTTTTGTTTTTGAAAAATCTGCTGAGCAGGCTAACGAAAATTACAGAATTACAAAAAACAAATACGACAACGGTCTTGCTACCATGACGGAACTATTGGATGCAGACGCAGCTCAGATTGCAGCTAACGTTGGTGTGATCAATGCTAAGGCAGATGCTGCATTGGCATACAGAAAACTATTACAGACAACAGGAACTTTAACAATTAAATAATCAGATCGAAACCAAAATGGAAAATAATAATACACAGGCAGCTGAACCTAAAAAGAAAAAAAGTTTAGTTTTTCCTATCATTTTAGCGGCAGTAGTAATCGGAGGAGGTATCTATGGTTACAGAGCTTTTACATATGGACAGTATCACGAGGAGACAGATGATGCTCAAATTAGTTCAAATATGTCACCTGTTATTTCTAAAATCTCTGGATATGTAGCTCAGGTAAAAGTAAAAGATAACCAGTTCGTAAAAAAAGGAGATACGTTGGTTATTTTAGATAACAGAGATCAGAAAATGGCTTTAGAACAAGCTCAGGCAGCACTATCTACAGCTAAAAGCAATATTTCAAACGCAGAAGCTACTACAACGGCTACTTCAAAAAATATCGGTTCTTCAGAAGCGGCTGTCGTTACGGCAAATGCTCAGATAGAAGCAGCGAAAGTACACGTTTGGCAAACTTCTCAGGATTTGAAGAGATATGCAAATCTTGTGAAAGATCACTCTATTACAGAACAACAATATGAGCAGGCTTTAGCAGCAAAACAATCTGCAGATAAGCAATTACAGGTATTAGTAGATCAGAGAAATCAGATTGCTCAGCAAACTCACATTGCATCTTCTCAAACGGCTGCAAGCTCGCAACAAATCAGCGTGGCTGGATCTGTAGCTAAACAAAGAGAAGTAGATGTAGAAAATGCAAAATTAAACTTATCATACACTGTAATCCTTGCTCCTGAAGATGGATACGTAGGAAAAGTACCTACTCAGGCAGGTCAATATTTACAGGCTGGAGCACAACTTTTTGCTTTGGTTAAAAACGACCAGAAATGGGTAGTGGCTAACTTTAAAGAAACTCAGGTTGATAAAATGGTAGAAGGTCAGAAAGTGAAAATCGAGATTGATGCTTTCCCTGACAAAGAGTTTGAAGGGGTAGTAAGCTCATTCTCTCCAGCTACAGGAGCTACCTTCTCTATCCTTCCTCCGGATAATGCGAGTGGTAACTTCGTGAAAGTAGTACAGAGACTTCCTGTGAAAATCGATTTTGTAAACCTTGATAAAGATATTGCAAAAAGATTAAGAACAGGGATGAACGTGAAGGCTGAAGTTGCTTTGAAATAACATTTAAAATTGTTAAAAGTCAGTGAGCTTCGTTGTCAATAGTGAATCAGCTGTTAAAACATAAAGCTTTAAAATTCACCATTCACTTGTGAAGTAAAATTTACCATTGACTTTTTACATCGAAAAAACTTATGCAAGATTCATTAGTAGAATATGGAGCGCGTAGAGTGATCATTACGATTACTGCTATCCTTTGTGCCCTTCTTGAAATTGTAGACTCCACGATTGTCAATGTTGCCTTGAATGAAATGAAGGGGAATCTTGGATCTACACTTTCTGAAGTGGGTTGGGTAATTACAGCTTATGCCATTGGTAACGTAATTATAGTACCAATGACGAGCTGGCTTTCTCAGCAGTTTGGGCGTAGAAATTACTTTGCGGCATCCATCATTATATTTACCATATTTTCATTTTTATGTGGAAATGCGACTAATATCTGGGAACTTGTGTTCTTCAGATTGATGCAGGGAATAGGCGGGGGAGCCTTATTGGTAACTTCACAAACGATCATTACGGAATCTTATCCGATTGAAAAAAGAAGTATGGCTCAGGCTATTTATGGTCTGGGAGTAATTATTGGTCCTACACTAGGTCCGCCACTTGGAGGATATATCGTTGATAATTTCAGCTGGCCTTATATTTTCTATATTAATATTCCGATTGGGATTGCAGCAACCTTGATGACACTGCAGTTTGTAAGAAGTCCGAAATATGCCGAAAAACGTAAAGTATCAGATGTAGACTGGATTGGAATTGGTTTACTGGCAGTAACAGTAGGTTCATTACAGTTCATTCTTGAAAGAGGTCATGAAGAAGACTGGTTTGCCAGTGGAATGATTGTAGCATTTACTGTAGCAGCTGTTTTAGGATTTATCTTATTCCTTTGGAGGGAACTTACCTTTAAATATCCGATCGTTGAACTTAGGGTTCTTAAAAATAGTAACCTAAGAATCGGAACGATGATGTCATTCGTCCTTGGATTTGGATTGTATGGTTCAACGTTCATTGTTCCTTTGTATACTCAGAGTATCTTGGGATGGACGGCCCTTCAATCTGGAGCACTGATGATTCCTGCTGCATTAACCACAGCCTTTATGATGCCTATCATTGGTAGACTTTTGGCAAAAGGTGCGAAACAGCAAATTCTGGTTTCCTTAGGACTGTTCATCTTCTTTGTGTATAGTTTCTGGGGATACAAAATTCTGACACCGGATACCAGCAAAGATGCCTTTTTCTGGATGCTTATCGTAAGAGGAGCCGGTCTAGGATTATTGTTTATACCGATCACTTCCTTATCGTTAAGTACGCTGAAAGGACAGGAAATTGGTCAGGGAGCAGCCTTTACAGGGATGATGAGACAGCTGGGAGGATCTTTCGGTATTGCAGCCATTACCACTTTTATTGCGAATGCAGGCCAGAAATATAGAAATAACCTGATATCCCATCTAGACGAAAACAGCTTTGATGTACAGCAAAGACTTGCAGCTCTTAAAGCCAGTTTTATCGCTAAGGGAAAAACACCCGATGAAGCGATGAATGCGGCTTATAAAATGCTGGATTTGTCTGTCACCAAGCAAGCCACTGTACTTTCTTATATGGATGTATTTCTTTACCTCGGAATAATATTCTTAATATGTATTCCGTTTATCTTACTCGTAAAAGAAAGAAAGAGCAAAGAAAAAATAGATTTGAGTGAAGCCATGCACTAAATTTTAATTAAAACCTTCGGAAATCCCGAAGGTTTTTTTGTTTTAAAAACTAAAGGTACTCATATAAAATATTAGTTTTCAGCATCTTTGTTGAAATAAAAATAATATCACCTATTGGAGAGTTTATTTATTTTGTCTAGCTTTACATCACCAAATGAAAAAATATGAACAGATTACCTCACTCCAGAATATCTTTTCAAAAAGATCCTAAAGAATAGTTTTTCAGTATTTTATCTGAATGTCAATCGAAGTGTATTCCGTTTGCACTTTCTGTTACTTTATCTTTATTCGACACACAGACGATATTTTCTTCTGTCATATTGTTAATACCAACCGTGATCACGAAAACCCTACAAAATAGTAAATATGAATTCAGTACAATTACCGGAAACCTACCTCGCATTATCCGATTTCAGAAAACATGATGTCTATCTTCCTGAAATGAATCCTACCCAGATTATTGCAGATTATTTCCCGGGAAGTTTTACAGAGCTTACCCAGCGCCTTTCGGATATTACAAGTTCCTTTTATGGAGGAATCCTTAAACAGGCGGGAAAACTTTATGGAGATGAAGCAATTGAGCAGCTTTCCCGTTCTTTTATGCATGATCTTGGATCAAAGATGGTAATGAGAAACTTCCAGGCAAAACCCGATTTGAAACCCGGTATTCCGGCATTCGCTCACATATTGATAGCAGCAATTTTTACATCCAGTCCCGAATATAATTTTGAATTTAAAGAATTAAATGACCACAAAAGCAAATTTCTGATTAAAGGAGCAGACCGTTATCACAGAATCACGCAGGACCTACAGATTGCCAATCAGTTGGAATGGCCGGTTATAAAACCTTTTATCCATGGCATTTGCAATACCATGGGGCTGGATGTTTCTATGGAAGTAAAAGTACTGAAACTGGAAGCGGACAGTTCCTGTATTTATGAAATAACAGTTTCTAAAAATTGAGAAAAAGAATTAGGATTACTATTGTATTTCTTGCCAAAAAAAGCGGACTTAGTCCGCTTTTTCTATCCCTATTCAGATGATTTTGTGTTCTATTGGATACTTTTTACCCATTCAATTCCACTGATATCAATCAGTTTGAGTGAATGAATTGTACTTTTCTGGAGAATATCATTAATATTGATCATAACGTCAGCTTTTGCTCCCAATGGAATTACAAGACTGTGTTTGCCGGGCTGTATTTTCGTTACATAATAATTTTTTATGCTCTCTTCAGGGAATGTTGAAAGATCTTTATGATCCAGTTCCTTTAGAATATTGCCATCTTTATCCAACAGATGAATTCCTATTAAAAAAGATCCGTAAACATCAGCTCCCTCAGTTCTGTAAATTTGAAAAGTCAAATCCGAATCATGATGCGCTATATTTGAGATTTCAAGCTTCGGTTGGACAGATTTATTATGAAGTGTTCCCCAGACACCACCATGAAAGTACTGATTGGTATACAAAGTAAGTCCAAAGATGATAAGTGAACCGGTCAGAACAAAGATCTTAGGTTTTGATAGGGATAAGTTTCCTGATCCGAACCATTTAAACCATCGAGTATGGGTAAAGGTTTTGTTTTTTCGGATAAAATAATAGTCCAAAGAATAAGGGCCACTTCCTGTAAGAAACAATACAAAGCCACCTGCAATACCCAGAACCCCGATCTGCCATTCATCCAGACAGGTCGTGCCTAGCCATCCTGAACCCAACAAAATTCCTAAAGCAAGGCTGAAAATACCAATACTCATGAGCCGGGTAAATAATCCCAAAATGATGAGTAACCCAACAATAGCTTCAATTATTGTGAAGATCATCATAGAACGTTGTAGTGCGTCCGGATGGGTCACCAAATATTCAATGATAGGTTTAATTCCCAATGCATTGGGAAGGAAATGATTAAATTTTTCTCCGATATATCCTTTTTCATAAGGAATAAGTTTGTTTTCTAAAATAAGTCTGCGCCAAAAGGCTGAAAAGTAAGTCCATCCTATGACCAGGCGGAGAGATAGGGTATATAGACCAGCCAAATCTGTAGACTGGCTGTTAGTCGTATTTTTCATTGAAATAAATATATTAAAGTGTAAAAAACTGAATGTTGATTTAACGTAAGAACGTTTAAACTAAACTCAATTTCAGTCTTTTAAACAGAATATATTTCGGAGGACTGTTTCCTGTGGAATGCCCAGAATAATCATTGAAAAATATCTTTTCTTCCCGGATATTCCTTGAGATAAAGCGTATAGCTGGAAAAGCTCCCTTATGTTTAATAGCAGCAGCTTTTGAGAGAGAAGCTTTTGAAGAAGCGGAAAAAGAGTCACAGGTAGAAAAAGTTTCCGGTGTTATCTTTACTTTATTTAAACCGCTGATATATTGAATGTCAAAAATATCAAGCACATTTCTTTTTACGGAGCATGGTGATAAAGAAAATACCAGAATAACCATCAATACGATGATTTTACAGGAACTGATATATACTTTTTTGTCTGACATTCTCACAAAACTACACTTTATTTCAATGTAAGCGTGATAAATTGTAAAAATTCATCCTGTTGATCTACAAATAAATAGTGAGAACAGTTATCTATCAGTCTGAAATGGTTCTTTCCGACAATATTTTTAAGATCATTGAGTTGTTTTTCAGAAAAAATTCCATCATTTTTTCCGTAAATAGCAAAAATGGGTGTTCCTTTCTTTTTAATTTCCTTTAAGATTTTGGTATTATCCAGATTATTAAGAGGTTCGTTCTTATAAAATATGGCTGGAGAATTGGGATTTCTGATATTGTTTGTATAAAACTCACCCGCTTCATAGTTTTTTCTAAGCTCCTGACTCTCTGGAGTGGGAGAAGGCATTTTGAAGAAATTCATTATACCTGCAATTTCGTAACATCTTTTTCTATAGACCGCAGAATTTTTAGCAAGTTTTTCTATTTCTAAGATTTCTTTTAACCGGGTCGGATCATTTTTGAAATATTCTTTAGCCTGTTTCAGAATATGATCATACGTTTCCTGTTGGGTAAATAAGGCCCCGGCAAGCGTTAGAGAACTTACTTTCTTTGGAAAATGGGAGGTGAATAATGTACCGATAATTCCCCCGAAACTATGCGCGATAATATTTGCTTTTTTGATCTTATAATCAGCATAAATCTGGTTCAGATCCTCAAAACTTTCCTGGAAGGTCATAGTGGCATTCTTATCCTTGGAACGCCCTTCACCGCGTCTGTCGTAGACAATTACATAGAAGCCTTTCTCAGCGAGCTTTGAGGCCGTTGTTCCTTCAAATAAAGTAGCGTTTCCACTTGGCCCGCCATGAATAAAAATCACGGGAGGGTTATTCGGATTTCCGTATGCTTTTGAATACAGAGTCTGTGCATGATAAAAAACAGTGAAAAGTATGAATAAGATCGTTGTAGAGAATTTCATCATTTTAGTTTTAAAACTCAAAACTACTGAATATTCCCAGTCAATGAATGAAAGGTTCCATAATTTTAGTTAAATTTTGAAGTTTAAAAATACTGCTGACGGACAGTTGTCAAAACTGTATCTTATCTTTATACTCTAAAAGTTATTACAATAGAAATTAATAGTATGAGCACCGATAATTTTAACGAAATTATAAAACGTTCTTTACACATCCGGGAAAAGTATCATCAGCTTGAGATGAAGGGAAACGGATCGGAATGGACTTTGGAAGAAGACGCCTTAGCTTATCTTACAGACGCAGGTCTGATAGGAAGAAATATAATGTCTCATCAGAAAACCTGGCTCAAAAAAGATTCAGCAGAAGAACTTGAACACAAGCTGGCCGAGAATATCTGGTGGCTTATTGTGTTGGCAGACCGTACAGGGGTTGATATCAAAGAAGCCCTGGATACATTTTTAACGAAAACAGAAAATATATTTCAATGAGTTATTGCTTAGCCATAGAAGGAATGCAGCCTGAAAGCAGAAAGGAACTGCACAAAAATTATCATGACAATTATTATGGATTTCCGATTCATGATGATAATGAACTGTTTGGAAGACTGATTCTTGAAATTAATCAGGCAGGTCTGAGCTGGGAAACTGTTCTAAAGAAGGAAGCAAGTTTCAGAAAAGCGTATGATAATTTTGATATTCAGAAAATAGCAGCCTATACAGAAGCAGATCGCGAAAGACTGCTGAACGATCCTGGAATTATAAGAAATAAACTGAAAGTGAATGCCGCCATTGAAAATGCAAAAACGATCATGGAATTACAGAGAGAATTTGGTTCGTTTGAGAAATGGCTGGAGCATCATCACCCTAAGACACTTCAGGAGTGGATGAAACTATTCAAAAAAACGTTCAAATTTACAGGTGGTGAAATAGTGAATGAGTTTCTGATGAGCACCGGATATCTGAAAGGATGCCATACTGAAAGCTGCCCTGTCTATCAAAAGGTATTGGATAGCAATCCAATGTGGATGAAAACGAAAAGTAAATAGAAAAGAAATCAGAATATTTTTTTAAAAAAATCCTGCAGAATGATACAATCTGCAGGATTTTTAATTATTTTATTTCATACTTCTTACTGAAACATCAGGTTTTTCACCTTGGGGAACAATGAAAATGGCATCATCACTAATGGTATCCCCCGGATCAAAGTAGTAGCTGCCAGTTACCGGAATGGTACTCGTTACAAATTTTCCCGATCTGTCATAGGCTGAGTACGTAACGTTAAGTATTTGAGCTTTCATTTTTAATTCGATCTTTTTAGAGGTCAATCTAGCCCCAGTTGCATTCGTACAATCAATTTCTACAAGACCGATATTGTTTACAACTTGAGGAAAAGCGGACAACCGAATATTGTATGCCTTATCTGATGTATTTTTTACCGATGCAGAGACTTTGTATCGATCATAGGATTTTCCACCGGATTCTATACTCTCTTTGTTGAGTATGTTGAATGTAACAGTCATCCCATTGAGATTTAGGGTTTGACCATCAGAAATTTTCTGTGCATTGACCAAATTTCCAAAAAAGATGAATATAGTGAGGAAGATTAAAAAAGTAAGATTTTTCATAGGTGTTGATTTTGGAGTTAAAGAGTAATCAATTTACATAAAATAATGTAATGAAACTTTTTAACGTAAAATCTTTTTTATCTTATTGATTTTCTACGAGCTGCCTATGTTCCTTTCCCCATTTTTCAAATTCAAGAATGATAGGACCCAGCTTATACCCGATTTCTGTAAGTTCATACTCTACCCGTGGCGGAACTTCTGCATATACCGTTCTTGTAATAATTTTGTCTTCTTCTAACCTTCGAAGTTGAAGTGTCAGCATACGTTCTGTAATGGTATTTAGCTTTTTCTTCAGTTCTCCAAACCTCATTTTTCCATTAATCAGATAGCAGCAGATGGCCAAGGCCCATTGTCCCCCGATAATGTTGGAAGCATAAATCTCCGGACATTCATCAGCCAGAGCTTTTTTATTGGCGAAATTGGTGGAGGTTTCCTTTATTTTAGTCATTACTTACATTTTTTATAGTACCATACAATGGGTAGCTAATGTACGAAATGTAAGTTACGTGTAGTAATTTTGCAGTAGAAATTTAAACATAATGAAGACTTTAATAATTGTTACACACCCGGATATTGAAAAATCTGTAATCAATAAAAAATGGATTGATGAATTAAAAAAGAATCCTGAAAAATATACTGTTCATCAATTATATGAGGCTTATCCAGATGGAAAGATCAATGTTGCAGAAGAACAAAAACTGATGGAATCTTATGATAAGATTGTATTTCAGTTTCCTTTTTACTGGTTCAGCAGTCCGCCGCTTTTGAAACAATGGCTGGATGAGGTTATTTTATACGGATGGGCCTACGGAAGCAACAGTGGTTTCAAGCTTGCAGGAAAGAAGATGTCATTAGCGGTAACGGCCGGAATTGATGAAGAAGGTTACAGCCAGTCAGGTGAATATAAATATACGATGAATGAACTGTTCCGTCCCTATGAACTGACTTTTGATTACATCAAAGCAGAGTATAAAGAACCTTTCGTTTACTATGGAATTGAAAGAGATCCTTCCGATGAATGGATTAACAGAAGCGTTCCGATGTACTTGGAATTTTTAGATTCCTTATAAATTTTCAATAGGAATCTATCTAGTTCTTTTTACTAAATAGATTCCTAATTTTAACCCATATATTTTTCATTAAATTTTTGCAGATCTACTGCCTGTTCTTGAAAATAATCTTTAAACTTATCCGAGAGACTTTGATCTTTAAATTTTACAATAGTATATCCGCTGTCAAAAGCAATAATTTCTAACATACTTCCTTGAATTAAAAAATGATCAGGTTTCCAAACATTTGTATCTTCAGCAGACAATGTGGATAAGGCAGAGGTATCTGGTTCAATATTATTTGGAACAGCTGATAGTATTCCCCAAATGATCTGAGTATTGCTTTCATAGATTTGTTCAAATTCCGGATGATCCAAAATAAAATAATCTTCATCAAAATTAATGGGAAGTAGTTGATCAGATATAAAATCTAAATCTGTCAGAATCCATTTATAAACAGCAAGATCATTCCAAATAGGTTTCAAAACCTCATGAAGGTTGGTATGGAATTTTACCTTTTTTGTACTTCTGATAATCCAGTTCATTTATTCTTTATTTAAAATCTTATTGATTTGTTTTTTTATTCTTAATAGCATTTTCCTTCGTCAGAATGACAGTAATGAAAAATTGTATATAGCCCCTTTATTTATAATGCTGGTAAAACTTATTATCAAAAAGTTCTGATGGGTCATACTTTCTTTTGAGTTCAAAAAAGGATTCAGTCTGTGGATATACCTTTCTCATTTTCTCTTTTCCAATGTGAAGACGGTAGGGAAGGTAAAAAGTACCTTCGTTTTTTAACGTTATATCCACCAGTTTGTTGGTTAATAATTTCATAGCATTTTCCTGCTCTGCCGTTTTCTTCTGATTGAATAATAAAACAAACCCAAATACATTTTCCCGGGCATAGTTCATATAGCTGTCTTCATCTTTATTAACGGCGCGGATGGTGATATTAAGCAGATCCATCCCGGAATTTTTCAAAACAGGCTTCATATCTTTTATAAACTGATTAAAATGCCTTTCGGGAATAAAATATTCCTGAAGCAGATCTGTAGAATTCGGATCTTTGTTTTCAATCAGGGAAACATGATCATTAAGCAATTCATTTCGGGAATAAACTGCATTTTTGGTCATTTTATTCATTCCGGTTTCAAGGTCCCATCTCAATCTTTTTCCATATTCGCTGTTTACAGTACTACGGAAAACAAGGCGCTTCACTTCTTCATTTTTAGCATTTTGGAGCGGAAGAGACAAAGGCTTTTCATTTACCTTTTCAAAATAATTGATGGTGGCTTCTTCAAGGAATCGTTTGTCTGAAATTCTTAATCTTCCGAAAACAAGATTTACATTAGGATTTTCAGAGATGAATTTTTTATAATAATCCGTATAATTATCAGCATTTAAGCGGACATACTTATATTGAAGTGCAGTATTGTCAACCACTTTCAAACGAATGTCGAGAATAATTCCAAAAAGTCCGTATCCGCCAATCACCAGTTTAAAAAGTTCCGGATTCTCTTCTCTGCTGCAATTGATGATCTTCCCGCTTTCATTCATCAGGGTAAAAGAAACAACACTGGAGGAAATTGGAGGAAGATTTTTCTGCCATCCATGCCCGTTTACGCTGATAGAACCACCTACAGAAAACGAACTGAAAGCCTGCATTACGGCAATAGATTTTCCATTTTTATCGAGATATTTGATGGCGTCTTCCCAAAGAGCTCCCGAGCCAATGGTAAGAATATTGGTTTTCTCATCCAGCTCCATATGTTTATAAGGAAGCATGTTAAGAAGAATTCCGTTGGGGTAAATTGAATGACCGCCCATGCTGTGTTGAGCTCCGGCAATAGAGATTTTCAGATGTTTTTCTTTGGCATATTGTAAAATCTGCTGCAACTGACTTTCAATATCTGCTTTGGAGGAAGGAACTTTGATCAGGGTATCTATTTTGGTTAAATTCAACTGACTTGCGTCATTGGTATAACCTTTAGGAATTTCATTTTTACGATCGGATTCACTCCATTTTGTTTTAAGAATATGAATAATCGGGATAGAAATGAAAATAATGCTCGCTATAACGGCAAGAATTAAAAAATGTTTCTTTTTCATGCATATATAAAAGGCTAAAATACTCAAAAAATCCTTATCCTACCGTAGGGGTGTCTTCTTCTTTCAGTATCTTTTTCTCTTTCATAGAAAGCATCATGCGTTCATATTTATATTTTTCCCAATCGAATTGATTGAGAAAATCAAGGGCTGCCTGGAATCCTCTGTTGAAAAGCTCTTCCTTTTCTTCTCTTTTCATAAAAAAGTTCAGCCAGCTGCTCGTACCACAATTGACAGTCTGGATGCTGTATAATTTGTAGAAAGTATGCTTGGTAAGAAATGTCTTATCATTAAATCCCTTCAATGTATTAATGATGTTTCCAGCATAGCTGAAGGGTGTTTTCATAATTTCAGCACTTGTTTTTCCCTTCTCTGAAAGTAAATCGGAATCACTGGTAAGCTGTACCCCAAAAAGAGGCATTCTCGGATAAAAAACTTCATCTGCATGAAACAGATCAATAGGGAAATTGGAAATACTGCCTCCATCAATGAAAACTCCGACCGGATTAATATCTTCCTGTTTGGTGTTCATCCAATATCTCCAGGCATACTTCACAGAGTCCTCATATTTGTTGATCACTTTTTGAAAAGGTTCAAAAAAGAAGGGCACAGACATAGAAGCACGGACAAATTCTGCCGGGCTGATGTGCTTGAGTTCTTCTTCAGACCAATACAGATTGGCCATGGTGGGAAGCTCTACTTTTATTTTAGCGTTGATGTCTGTGGTGACAACAATATACTCTGAGCGAAGAAGGTAAAAGGGATTGTTTTTGTAATAATCATTATTGGCAGCACTTTCATAGAAAATGCGGTATCGGGTTGGGTCAATATGTTCCAGATTTTTAGTCTTGATTTTTTCAATGCTCTGCAGAGCTATGGTATAATATTCCTGGCCGTTTCCATAGCGATAGTTGAGGTTGAGGTCATGCTCTTTTCTAATGAATTTTTCATTGAGGCTGGCCACAGTTTGAATCCCAAAACCATCCAGTGCATTTTTCATCGTATTCTGAAAAGTAGTGCCGGGATTGAGTCCGCTGTTTTCTTTCCTGAAATTATTATAAAGCTTTTTGACACAGAAAAACAGAATAATAGCCGGAATCAGAGGTATTAAAAACATCAGTTTAGCATTCAATATCGTTTCTGAATGCGTTACAAACGGAATACTGACCAGAATAATAAATATAATTGCAGCCAAAATGGCATTGATTTTAAAGAAGTCCTTATTGTTCAGCATCGCATGAAGCGTTGTTTTTACATAGGTTTTTCCATCCATGAAATCTGCAAAATCCCAACTGAAAAGAATATTTTTAATCAGTTCACTTTTCGGTTCTTCTTTGGTTTTGCAGGCTGCAATCAACATGGTATTGATGGCTCCTGCACTTGTACCGGCTACTTTCAGAAAACGGATCCCAAAGATTTCCAAACCATAGAGATAGCCTACCAGAGCACTTCCCCAGACTCCGCCTCCTTCCTGTACAAATTCCACATATTGATTGCCATAGGCATCCAAAAGATCAGAAAATTCTTTGGAAGAGATATTATCATGCAATGCTATCAATTTCTCTTTAGAAGCTTGTGAAAGAGAATTATCCTGCAGAGTTATATTTAAGTTTTCGGTTTTCATGGGTTCTGTTTTTGTTGAAAAATGGATCTTTTTCAAAAGAGAGAAATGTTAAAACGCAAAAATCATGTATATCTTGTTGTGTAATGATTTTTGCATTTCAGTTTTTAGGATTATTTCCCACCAGTTCACCACTGTCTGCGCCTTACGTAGATAAAGGTACTGATCACGACTGTTGCCATTACTCCCAGTGTTATAAAATAGCCATGTTTATGATGAAGTTCCGGCATATTTTCAAAGTTCATTCCATATACTCCGGCAATAAAAGTGATCGGTAAAAAATAGACTGAATAAATAGCAAGAACTTTCATTACCTGATTGGCCTTTTGATCCGAAAGGGCCAAGAACATCGAAATAAGGTTGGTGATCTGAATATTCAAATGATCAAAGTCGGCTACAACATCTTTGTGTTTATCTTTTAAATCCACAATCTCAGAATCCTGCAGGTCCAGTAATTTAAACTTGTCGATAGCATCGGTAGAAATAATCAGAACTCTTGAATTGAGTCCCGATTTTCGCTTCAGTTTATACAATCTTCGGATCTGGCTGGTATGATTGGTGTTTTTAAGGAAGATCTCATTTTCAATATTATCCATTGTTTCCAATAGGCTGATGGATTCATCATCGAAACTTTTCATGATCAAAATGGTGATCATGAGGGCTATTTTTTGGGGACTTACTTCCTCCTGCATTACAGAAAGTTTCTTTTTCGTTTCCGTAATACTTCTGCTTTTCATTCTGTGAATGGTAATAATGGTATTATCCAACAGGAAAATTCCGATTTTGGTACTGATGTCACTAATCGTGTTGAGGTTTTTTCTTTCGAGTTCTGTACTTTCCCGGAGAAGATAGAATTTTACATTTCCGTCTTCCTCATATTTTGGGAGGTGATTAGGATCTATGGTATCTTCCAAAAGGAGATTGTTGATTTCGTATCTTTCATGAAGAAATTTCAGGTCTTCTGCGGTAGGAGCCTCTACATCTACCCATTCGCACTGGGCGCTTCTGTATATCGTATCAATTGGCATAAAGTAAAAATACTAATATTTTGAAATACTATGTGTTAAATAAGTTTTATCTTTGCCAAAATTATAAAACTATATGATTAAAAGTACAATAAAAGGTGTTGGATTTTATGTTCCAGATAACGTTGTTACCAATGATGATTTAGCCGAACTAATGACTACGAATGATGAATGGATTACAGAAAGAACAGGCATCAAGGAACGAAGACACAGAAAAAACAGGTACGACTCTCAGGAGACCAGCGCTTATTTAGGTTTTAAAGCCGCTGAGAAAGCAATTCAGAATGCAGGTCTTACTTCAAAAGATATCGATTATATTGTTTTTGCAACTCTTTCACCAGATTATTATTTTCCTGGATGTGGAGTATTGCTTCAGGATATGTTAGGATGTGACACTATCGGAGCGTTGGACGTAAGAAACCAGTGTTCAGGATTTGTATATTCTATGAGTGTTGCGAACGCTTTTATTAAATCCGGTACTTATAAAAATATACTAGTGGTAGGTGCAGAGGTTCATTCTTTCGGATTGGATTTTTCAGACGAAGGAAGAGGAGTTTCTGTGATCTTCGGAGATGGGGCAGGAGCAATTGTTCTTTCGGCAACAGAGGACGAAAATGCAGGGGATATTTTAGCCATGAATATGCATTCTGAAGGAAAATATGCAGATGATCTTTGTACGCAGTTCCCGGGATCCAAATTCGGTTGGAGCGACAGAATGAGAAAAGATCCTGAAAACGTTACCAATAAAGAAGTATACCCAATCATGAACGGAAACTTTGTATTCAAACACGCTGTTACAAGATTTCCTGAAACCATGATGGAAGCTTTAAATAAAGCAGGAAAAAAAGTGGAAGATCTTGATATGTTCATCCCTCACCAGGCGAACTTGAGAATTGCTCAGTTTGTACAGGAAAAATTCGGATTACCGAATGAAAAAGTTTTCAATAATATTCAAAAATACGGAAATACAACGGCAGCTTCTATTCCGATTGCTTTAAGTGAAGCTATTGAGCAAGGGAAAATCAAGAGAGGAGATCTTGTTCTTCTTTCGGCTTTCGGAAGCGGATTTACTTGGGGAAGTGTTCTTTTTGAATACTAGGAAGCAAAGAAAAAGAAGGCTATAAACAGATTGTTTAAACTATAGAAAGAAAAATATACTTTAGATTTTATTGATTCTGAAAAACAAAGAATTAATTTCTTTTAATGGTTTGTTGAGCATTTTATAGAAAGGCTTATATCCTTTACAGATAAAACAGAATACCGCTGCACTTTAGTGCAGCGGTATTCTGTTTTATTCTTTTATCATAAAGAAAAATACCAGGAGATATCGAAATTATTCTATGGTTCAGCATGTTTTTTAAATATAAATTTGCAGCATTAATTTTATACATAAATGATGAATCATATACTATTTTTCAAATAGTTTTCTTTTAAAGATCTACATGCGCAAATAGACATTAATACCTTAAAGATACTTTAGAATGAATACCTACTTGTGCTTGACTTTTAATTCTTTAATAAGATTTCAATTTTAGCTATCAATTTTATTTTTATGATAGTCTTTTTAACGATGTATACTGTTAAAATTCCTCATTTTTTTTTAAGAAAAATTAATTCATTATTTATAGAAATAAATGATATAATTTGTTTTTATTATCGATATTTTGTATTAAGTGTTTGATACACTGAATGTTTTTTATAACTACCTTTAAGGTGAAATTTATTAAATAAATTACAACATGAAAAATAATCTATTGTTTGGGATTTTTTTGGTTCCCTCATTTTTATGTGCGCAAGTGGGCGTTGGAACTTCAACACCTCAGAGAACACTACACGTTAATGGTTCTTTACAGGTAGTAAATGAGTTGAATATTGGAGGAAATTCAACAACAGCTGGCTCAGCGGGAACATCAGGACAGATTCTGACTTCTCAGGGATCAGGAGTTGCTCCAGCATGGCAGACCTTAAATACAGCAAGTGGAACTATTAATAGTGCTGTGTATGTACAAGGGACTACTGCTGCTACCGCTACTCAGGGAACAACAATTGATGTACCGGGTGTTACGCATACTGTAACGGTACCAGCCGGAAAGACCCAGACTGTTTTATTCACTATTTTAGGTTATGCAACGTTTGGAAGCGGTAATACGACTCAAGGTGTTTTTACCCTTTTGCAAGATGGAGTGAAAATTTCTTCAGCCTTTGCTTCTAAAGCAGGAAACTTTCCTGGGGTAACAACTTTGGTAGATATGCCGGTTCCGGTAACATTTTTGAAATCGGTTGTCCTCACAGCAGGAACTTATACTTTTAAAGTTCAATATGTTGCTTGGTCTGGAACAGCAACAGTAAATTTTGTTCCTTCAACTTATGCGGGGTACAATGGTGATACAGAAGCAATGCTTACTAAAATGCAGGTGTTGGTATATAATAACTAATTGACTTTTAAATGATAAAAAAAGCCCCGCAGAACCAAAGTTCTGCGGGGCTTTTTTTATGGGTAAGTTCTGTTAAAGACTTTTCAACAGTTTTTCTGTATCAGAAGAATCTTCTCCTGAAGTTTTTGCCAGTTCAATAGACTTTTCAGCCCACATTTTTGCGTTTTTCTTATCACCTACTTTATTGTAAAGGTTGGCTAGAGTGTCTGTATTCGCAAAATTCTGATCTTTTTTTACCGATTCCTGGGCCCATGCAACAGCTTTTTCTAAAGATGATTTGTTGTTTACATTTTCAAAAAAGTTCCATGCGAGAGAGTTCAGTTCTGCAGAGCTCGCAGCGGAGTAATCCTGATATAGCTCCAGAATCAGCTTTTCATACGTTGGGATGTCTTTGTTTTTCAGCGCTCTGTTGGCTTTCATTCTCTTTAAAATCTTTTCAGATTCTTCTTTGCTTAGAAACTTTGAGGTTTCTGTCATGAAATAGCCGTCATTCCATGTTTTTGTTTCAGAATTGTAGGCTTTTTGAGCTACGGTATTCAGTTTTATATTTTTGTTGATCGCTTCATATTTATCAGCAGGAATCAATTTCAGAATATCTGTTTTTTTATCCTGAAAGGTCTTATATAAAGGACTATCTGTAGTTTGAGTCCCGGAAAGAAGCATTTGGATATCATCCTGATCTAACGTTGATTTTTGCTGAAAATAACGGTTAAGCACTTTTCCTGCAAATTCAGGATCATTATAAATTGTAAGCCCGGCCAGGTTTTTTAGGAATTCAGCATCTTTTTCTCCATTTTCGAACTGCTGTTTCAGAGATGTAAGCCTTTTGCTTGGATCTTCAGCATCTTTTGCAAACTGTATGAAGTCTTTTTCCTCTACGTAGCCAAGAGTCCTGTGTACCGCTTCACCATTACCGTTAATAAACAGATAGGTAGGAAATGCTTTTACATTATATTTTTTGGCAAGATCTATTCCTTCTCCTTTTTCCATATCAATTTTAGCATTGATGAAATGAGAGTTGTAATAGTCACCTACATCTTTAAGAGGAAAAATATTTTTGACCATAAGTTTACAGGGTCCGCACCATGATGCATAAGCATCTACAAAGATAAGTTTATTCTCTTTTTTTGCTTTGGCAACGATAGAGGCGAAGTTGCCCTCTTCGAATTTTATACCTTGAGCCCAGGCAAGAGCTCCGATAAATAGGGTTGAAAGTATGGTTATTTTTTTCATAAAAACTTTTTATTCCATGCAAATGTAATAAATATGATGACATTTAGAGAGGTCATATTGGAAATATTTATATAGGAAACCTGTTTTTAATATAGGGATAGGTGGATATGAAAGAAAATCGTTTATTATTTTGGTACAATTATTAAAATTAATGTAATTTGGTGTTTTAGGTTAAATCGTTAAATTTCAACAGAATGTTTTAATTAAAAGTAAAATATCACTAGTTTTGTAAAAAACAAAAAGACACCTGTGAAAATAATGATGAATTATTATAAAATAAAAATAATAATTTGTTCTTCTATGTCTAAAAATGTACTGATACTTTTGTTTTTGCTCACCACGGCAGTCCCCATATTTTCTCAGCATAAAAATACTTTTGAACAGGCTTGTGAAAGGACTTCTTCCATTACTGCTTATAAGAATTTACCCGAGGCTATCAAAACGGCAGATTCTCTTTATACAGCTGCCCGAAAACCGTCAGAGAAAATAAGGAGTCTTATTCTTTCATCAGAACTGTATGATCACGCCGGAGAAATAAAAAAAGCCATATCGTACAGTGAAGATGCGCATTCTCTCATCAGCGAAGAAAATGATACAGAACGGATGGTAGAAGTAAGCCGATTACTTGCGCGACAATATAGACAGGTAGGGCTTTACGAAAGAGCGAAAAAATACATACTAAAAGGGCTTGAAGCCTCAAAGCAAATTGCTGATTTTCAAAAAAGTAATGAAGCTGCAGGACTGTTGAATCAGGAAATGGCTTTTTATGAAATGGAGCTGGGAAATTATACCAATGCCATACAGTTTGTAGAGTTTTCTTTACAACATTTTGAAAAGATAGAGAGCCGTAACGAAGATAAAACCACCGCTGCCTCTTACCAGGTTTTGGGAGACGTATATTTTAAGCTGAACAATTATCCCGTTGCAGAAAGCTATTACAGAAAAGCAGAACAATTACTCAAAAAAGGAAGCTGTACTCTGGGGCTGGTTTATAACGGTCTTGGAGGAATTCGCCTGAAGCAGAAAAACTGGAAAGACGCCGAATTTTACCTTAAAAAAGCAGAGAAAATTGCAGATACTTCCCGAAGTCTTAAGCTTAAAAAAGCAGTTTATTCCAATATCAATGATTACTATGAAGGTACAGGTGATAATTTCAAAGCTTCTCTGTATGCCGTAAAATATGTGAGAGCATATGACAGTATTGCTGCCCGCAACCACGGTGTTACATCGAAAAATAAAGAAGTTATTGCTGGTAAAAGCAAAGGATCCGGAGAGTTCAGCAAAGCCAAAAACGTAGCCATTATTATTTTATTCTTGTCCTGTATTGCTTTAATTATATTTTTTAGAACAAAACAGAGAAAACAGCGCTCGAAATTAAGAAATATCATCAGAACCCAGTTGAGCCTTATTGGGAATAAAAATCGTTCTGAATCCCCATCAGAATCTCCGGAATTTTCTAATATATCTGTTGAAGAAATTGATGAAAAAGACTCCGAGATAGACCGAAAAAGAAATGAATCGCTGATGACTTCAGAAACAGAATCCAAACTGTTGGAGCTGTTAGAAGAATTTGAAAAAGGAGAACTTTATAATAATAAAGGAATGTCATTATCATTTCTTGCCGGTGAACTGAACACCAATACCAAGTATCTGTCTTACGTAATCAATCAGCATAAAAGTGCCGACTTCAAAACATATATCAACCGTTTAAGGATTAATTATATTGTAGATAAACTCATCAACGATGAAAAGTACAGACAATATAAAATCAGTATCCTTGCAGATGAATGCGGCTTCTCTTCACACAGTAAATTCGCAGCTGTCTTTAAAGCGGTCACAGATTATTCTCCATCAGCTTATATTAAGCATATTGATACTGAAAATCAATTGAATAAAAATGTTCATTTTCGGGAAAATGATTAAAAAAAGATGTTCTTTTTGAACTCTGTCTTACCATTTTCGCGAAAATGGATAACCTATTATTTTACGAAATCCTAATGCTGTCCTATATTTGCGGCAGTTTTACGGGATACAACTTAGTGAGATGTTTGTTTTGTATTAAAAACATGATGTCTCTTTTTGAGATAAAGTAAAAACGAAAAACTATCAGACCATGAAACTTTAGATATTCACATTTACCTATTTCAATTTTTTGAAATAATGAAGACTCCAGTTTTTTATCTGTTAAAGGAAAATTTTGATCCGGAGTTCCGTTTCACACCATATAATCGGGGTTGATTGCCCGGTTTTTTTTCAGTCAAGTTTTTTTAAGTGCAAATCCACAGTACGTCTGTGGATTTGTGATTTTATTTCGTTTTTGTACTGTCGGCTTTTGTGGTTGGAGCAGGAGAAGATGATTCGGAATTGGCAACGGCAGAATCACCCATTTTATTCCTTAAAGAATCTTTATCATGAGCTGCTTTATATTCTTCTCTCTTTTCTTTGTTTTGAGCACAGCTTCCCAGAAAAAATATTCCAAGAACAGCTCCTATCCATAATGTTTTCATAATTGCTTTTTAATGATTGATGATGATCAAATATAGTGATTTTATTAAAAGATAAAAAGATATTGTTATTAAATATATCGTGATTACAGACGAATTTTGAGCAGTCTTAAATAAATCAGTGGATTATATTTAATCAAAACATAAAAAAAACCTCAGAACCGAAATTCCAAGGTTGTATGAAAAGAACAGACAACTATTACATTGTCTATTACTTAGTATATTATCCTAAATATGGATATTTATAGTCTTTTGGAGAAACAAAAGTTTCTTTTACGCTTCTTACAGAAGTCCATCTTAGAAGATTCATTTTAGAACCTGCTTTATCATTAGTTCCAGAAGCTCTACCACCACCGAAAGGTTGTTGACCTACAACAGCACCCGTTGGTTTGTCGTTGATATAGAAGTTTCCAGATGCATTTTCTAACGCTTTATAAGCCTCATTAATAGCGTAACGGTCTTGTGAGAATACAGAACCTGTTAATGAATAAGGAGAAGAAGAATCTACAAGTTTAAGAGTCTCTTTCCAATCCTGATCTTCATATACAAATACAGATAAGATAGGTCCAAAGATCTCCTCAACCATACTTTCGTACTGAGGGTTTGTAGTTTCAATAACAGTTGGGTGTACAAACCATCCTTTAGAATCATCATAAGTTCCCCCAATAGCTACAGTAGCTTCACCGGAAGCATTTGCTCTGTCGATATAACCTTTACATTTTTCGAAAGAATTCTTGTCGATTACCGCGTTCACAAAGTTAGACGGATCTTCAGGAGAACCAATTTTAATAGTGCTCATTTGAGCTTCCATTACTTTTTTCACATCAGCCCAAAGAGATTTAGGAATATAAGCTCTTGAAGCTGCAGAACATTTTTGTCCCTGATATTCGAAAGAACCTCTTACCAATGCCGTTGCAACAGCCTCTACATTCGCAGATGGGTGAGCAATTACAAAATCTTTACCACCAGTTTCACCAACAATTCTTGGATATGTTCTGTAGTTGTGGATATTGTCACCAATCATTTTCCACATTCCCTGGAATACTTTTGTAGAACCTGTGAAGTGAAGACCAGCAAAATCTTTGTGTGCCAATACTTTCTCAGCAGTTTCTTTACCATCTGTAAAGATCATATTGATAACTCCTGCAGGAAGACCCGCTTCAGTTAATACATCCATGATTACTTTTGCAGAATAAACCTGCTTGTCAGAAGGCTTCCAAACCACTACGTTTCCTAGCATTGCCATACACGTAGGAAGGTTTCCTGAAATAGCAGTAAAGTTGAACGGCGTTACAGCAAAGCAGAATCCTTCTAATGGTCTGTACTCAACACGGTTCCAGATTCCATTGTCAGAAACTGGCTGCTCAGAATACATCTCAGTCATAAATTCTACGTTAAATCTTAAGAAATCGATGAACTCACAAGCAGAATCAATTTCAGCCTGGTGTACATTTTTAGACTGTCCGATCATAGTTGCAGCATTGATCACATCTCTGTAAGGACCTGCTAAAAGATCAGCCGCCTTTAAGAAAATAGCTGCACGCTGCTCCCAACCAAGTTCGTTCCAAGCATTTTTAGCTGCCAATGCCGCGTTGATAGCGTCATCTACATGCTGCATACCTCCCTGGTAATAGAATCCGAAATCATGAGCATGATCCTGAGGAGACTGAAGCTGTACTTTTGTATCTGTTGTTACTTCTTTACCATTGATGATCATTGGGATTTCTACCTTTTCAGACCACATTTTTTTGTACGTGTCGATAAGGCTTTTAACTTCCGGAGATCCCGGTACGTATGAATTTACAGGCTCGTTTACCGCTAATGGTACTTGCGAAATTGCTTTTGACATATTACGTTTTATTATTTTTATTAAATTAATAAGTATGTTGTATACAAATTTACGATAATTATAAGAAAAGAAAAAAATACCTCCTGTTTTTGTGAAATGAACTTTTTTACTAGATAATTACTGTAGTATGGCTGGGTTTTGATAGAAAATATTGTTAATTATTTATTGAATTAACCAATACTTTAAATAGAATAAAAAAATACACTATTGAACAAGAATTATGGGAATACGGACAACAAATTATTTGTCATAGTTGATCATCATACTTTACCCATTGTGAATAAAGGATTTATGACCAAATGTTAAAATTATATAAAATTGCATTTGTTGCGATTTTGAACATTTTAAATAATTTTTTTGATAGCCTGCCTTTTAAGATTGTTCTAATTTTACACCATTATTAACAGGTATGAAAAAAAGAGTCTTATTTTTCTCTTTTGTGATATTTTTCTCAGCATTGTGTGTAGGTTTTCTTACACATAAAGGAAAAACTCAATCATATTCTGATATTCTTTCAAAAATTCATCTTCTTCAACAAAAATCCGATCAGCAGACTCAGACTGAAATGTACAGCTTTTCAGATGTACAGGATGCACAGGATTCCAATGACTGGGAGAAAGTGAAATTTGATTACTCCATCCTTGCACAGCAGTGGCTTCACTATTTCTTTGCAGGATATTCTTCTAATATTCAGGTAGCGGCCGTTCAAAACCGTGTTTATATTACAGCACCAAGATACATTCTGTATCATTCCCTGCAGATAGCGGGCTGCTAATCTTATTTTAAACTTATAATGATCCTTTATGGTTTGTATTAACATCAATACAGATCCATAGATATGATTCTTCCTTTTACATTTTTGAACATTCCTATTTGCCTTTACAGAAAGGCGAACCGGATTCTGTTTGTCCAATTTTAAATAAAAATATTATGCACTTAACACCGAGAGAAACGGAGAAGCTTATGCTATTTCTGGCAGGCGAACTCGCTCTAAAAAGAAAGGCAAGAGGCCTTAAATTAAACTATCCAGAATCAATTGCACTTATCAGCCACTTTTTGCTTGAAGGAGCAAGAGATGGAAAAAAAGTAGCTGAACTGATGCAGGAAGGCGCTAATCTTCTGACTAAAGAAGATGTAATGCCGGGTGTATCAGAAATGATCCACGATGTTCAGATTGAAGCCACTTTCCCCGATGGAACAAAGCTGGTAACCGTACACAACCCAATCCGTTAATACCAATTCATTATGATACCAGGAGAAATTTTTGTAAAAGAAGGCACTATCATCTGCAATGAAGGTAGAGAAACTGTCAAAATAAAAGTAACCAATACAGGAGACCGCCCTATTCAGGTAGGTTCACATTTTCACTTTTTCGAAGTAAATAAAGCGATGAGCTTTGATCGTGAAAAAGCTTTTGGGAAGAGACTGAACATCGTAGCAAGTACTGCGGTACGTTTCGAACCGGGAGAAGAAAAAGAAGTGGAATTGGTAGAAATCGGAGGAACCAAAAAAGCAATGGGCTTCAATAATCTTGTGGACGGACAGGTAGATTCCGAAGAACAGAAAAAAATAAGCCTTGCAAAAGTAGAAGAGTTAAACTTTAAAAATCAGTAAGATGAGCTTAAACGTAGACAGAAAACAATACGCCAATATATTAGGTCCTACAGCCGGAGACAAAATCAGACTGGGAGACACCGAAATTATTATTGAAATTGAAAAAGATTTCACCCATTACGGAGACGAAGCCGTATTCGGAGGTGGAAAAACCGTTCGAGACGGAATGGGACAGAATGTTACCGCTAAAAGAGACGATGGTGTTTTAGACCTTTGCATCACAGGAGCAGTAATTATTGATCACTGGGGAATTGTAAAAGGAGATATCGGAATCAAAGACGGTAAAATCGTAGGAATCGGGAAAGCTGGAAACCCTGATACAATGGATGGTGTGTCTCCTAATATGATCATTGGAGCTTCAACAGAAGTACACGGAGGAAAAGGATACATTGTAACAGCGGGAGGAATTGATACCCACATTCACTACATCTGTCCACAACAGATTGAAACCTCTTTATATAGTGGAATCACCACAATGATCGGAGGAGGAACAGGTCCAAACGATGGAACGAATGCCACTACAGTAACACCGGGTAGATTCAATATGCAGAAAATGCTTGAAGCAGCAGAAGAATATCCAATGAACCTTGGTTTCTTTGGAAAAGGAAACTGTTCAGCAGAAGAACCTATCGAAGAACAGGTAGAAGCAGGAGCTCTGGGAGTAAAAATTCATGAAGACTGGGGAGCAACGCCTGCAACCATTGATGCAGCGTTAAAAGTAGCTGATAAATACGACGTTCAGGTGGCGATCCACACCGATACCTTAAATGAAGGAGGTTTCCTTGAAGATACGATGAGAGCAATCAATGGAAGAGTCATTCACACGTTCCATACAGAAGGAGCTGGTGGAGGTCACGCACCGGATATCATTAAAGCAGCCATGTATCCAAACGTGTTGCCGGCTTCTACCAACCCAACACGTCCGTACACCGTCAATACAATTGATGAGCATTTGGATATGCTGATGGTTTGCCACCACTTAAGCAAAAATATTCCTGAAGATGTGGCTTTCGCAGATTCTCGTATTCGTCCTGAAACCATTGCAGCAGAAGATATTCTTCATGATATGGGAGTATTCAGTATCATGAGTTCCGATTCTCAGGCAATGGGAAGACCGGGGGAAGTGATCACAAGAACATGGCAGACTGCCAGTAAAATGAAGGAGCAGAGAGGAGCTTTGGAGGAAGATCAAAATGCAGACAATGACAACTACCGTGCAAAAAGATATGTGGCTAAATATACCATCAACCCAGCTATTGCACACGGTATTTCAGAATATGTAGGATCTATTGAAGAAGGGAAACTGGCGGATTTGGTGATCTGGAAACCTGCATTATTCGGAGCAAAACCTGAAATGATTGTAAAAGGAGGATTTGTAATTGCCGCGAAAATGGGAGATCCAAATGCTTCTATCCCAACTCCTCAGCCTATTATTTACAGAAATATGTTCGGAGCCCATGGTAAAGCTAAGTTTGGTACTTGTGCCAACTTCGTTTCTCAAATCTCTATTGACAACGGAACCATCGCTTCTTATAAATTGGAGAAAATGATTCTTCCGGTGAAAAACTGTAGAAATATTGGTAAAAAAGACCTTATTCATAATGATAAGACTCCTTTAATTGAGGTGAACCCTGAAAACTATAAAGTAACGGTTGATGGTGAGTATATCACTTGTGAACCGGCGGAAACACTTCCTTTAACGCAGCTGTATTTCTTGTTCTAAGATAAGCTTTAAAGTAGGGTGTCTGAAAAGGTCATGATGGCGAAGGAAGAACCTCTTTGATAATCCCCTTGAGGTTCTTCACTACATTCCATTTCGTGCAGAATGACCAGAGCCAGGTATGTTTTCAGATACCCTCTTTATTCAAAGTTGATCTGTTAGAATTTTAAAACAATTATAGAACTAAGTTTAGAATGAAATATTTAAATAAAACAGTTTTTTCTTTTGCATTAGCCGGTATGGCAATTCTTTCAGGTAATGTAAGTGCTCAGTTTCTGGGAGGACACCGAATTAAAAGTGACGAAGAAGGACCCAAAGGGCAGTTTATGGTGTATGGGTCATTAGATTATTCTAAAATCACTACACCATCAAGCAGCAGCAGCACAGTTTCAAGTGCACCGCTGGGAGTAGGATACTTCATCAATAATAATGACCTTTTAGGAGTAAACTATGCCTATTCTCAAAATTCTGTTGATCACAATGTGGTTTATAAACAAAATGAAGCTGGAATCTGGTATAGCCCCTCATTAATGCTTGGGAAATACTTTGTACTGATTGGCCAGGTGGATGCTCACTATGTTTGGGGACAACAGCAGTCGGCAGCCGATGCAATGTATAACTTTAATGGGTTTCGTCTCCGTGCCTATCCTTTAATTGGAATCTTATTAGGCGGAGGTTGGGCTTTGAAATTCAAATTTGCAGAACTTTCCATGCTTCAGACCAAAACAAAAGAAGAAGGCTGGACGAAGAGCTATGTTGCAGGACTTAGCGGTTCAACATTCGGAGTAGGTATTTCTAAAAACATTGACTTCAGAAAAAAATCCAAAAATGATAATTAATCAAATCATAGGCAATCTATCTGAAAATCCTACAGAGAAAATTGTAGATTATCTCGACTTGGAATGGTTTGAAACCACCAAAAGAATTCAGCGTAAAAAAACCAGACAGGGAACCGATGTCGCCATCAAGTTTCTCAGAGAAGGTCAGCGTTTACGGGAAGGAGATATTCTCTTTGAGGATGCAGAAAAAATAATTGCGGTAAACGTTCTGGAAGCAGAAGCTATCGTGATGTCACCCGCTTCTTTGCTGGAAATGGGTACCGTATGTTATGAAATCGGAAACAAACATATTCCGCTCTTCATTCAGAATGATCAAGTATTGCTGCCTTTCGAAATGCCAATGTTCAGATGGCTGGAAGCAAGCGGTTTCAAGCCGGAAAAACAATCCGTAAAGCTGCTTAATCTTCTTAAATCTAATGTTGAACCTCACGGACATGGAAGTCTGGGATCCACAATATTTACGAAAATTTTAAAAATGGCTGCTCCAAAAGATGAATAATATAAACATTAATTTTCTGTCAGGGTTGCTTCATATGTCAGATCCTACACTTCCCATCGGAGGATATACCCATTCCAACGGACTTGAAACCTATGTGCAGGAAAGGATCGTACATAATGTGGAAACAGCAAAAGAGTTTGTTCAGAATATGCTTCAGTACAATCTTAAATACAATGACGGCGCTTTTGTAGCGTTGGCATATAAGGCTGCAGAGAATGGCGATTTAGAAACATTACTAAATCTGGATAACGAATGCAATTCCATAAAGTGCCCGAAAGAAATTCGCCAGGCTAGTCAAAAATTAGGCTTAAGGTTGATCAAGATTTTTAAAAGACGCGAAAACTTTCCTTTTATGGAAGCTTTTGAGAAAGCTGTTCAGAATAAAGAAGCAAACTCTCACTACTGTATCGTATTCGGAGTGTATGCTTACCTCATGAAAATTCCTTTGTATGAAGCCCTTTTAGGTTTCTACTATACTTCGGTGGCCGGTATGATCACCAATGCTGTAAAACTGGTTCCTCTTGGTCAGCTCGACGGGCAGGACATCCTG
Organism: Chryseobacterium sp. Mn2064; assembly: GCF_049319685.1. NCBI lineage: Bacteria > Pseudomonadati > Bacteroidota > Flavobacteriia > Flavobacteriales > Weeksellaceae > Chryseobacterium > Chryseobacterium sp. Mn2064. The sequence goes on along the minus strand of NZ_JBMOUE010000002.1, from coordinate 849,952 downwards.
TTTTCCCTGTATCCTGTAATGGAAAAAACGGTCTGGGAAACCATAGAACTGGACAGAGATATGGTAGGGCTTTGTAATACCGCCTTTGATATCAGATGTATGCAGCACGAAAGACTTTATTCAAGGTTGTATATGTCTTAAAAAAATAAAAACAATAAAGGACGGAAAGGCGGAATGGTACAGAACAATAACATGGTAGATGAGATAAATGAATGGATGAATCTTTTAGCTGAATGAAACGTCTTTGCGACCTTAAAAATCTTAACAATCAAAAGAATCTTAGCGTTCATAGCGCTAAAAAAAATAAAATTAAAAAAAATGGAAAATAGAAAATACATAAAAGTAGGAGTTGCAGGCCCTGTAGGATCAGGAAAAACTGCATTATTGGAACGTTTAAGTAGAAAATTATTCGGAATCTATGATCTTGGGGTAATTACCAATGATATTTACACAAAAGAAGATGCGGAGTTTATGGCTAAAAACAGCCTTCTTCCTCACGACAGAATCATCGGGGTAGAAACGGGAGGATGTCCTCACACAGCCATTCGTGAAGATGCAAGTATGAACCTTGAAGCCGTTGATGAACTGGCTGCCCGTTTCCCTGATATCGAGCTGGTACTTATCGAAAGTGGAGGGGATAACCTTTCAGCAACTTTCAGCCCTGACCTTGCAGACGTTACTATTTTCATTATTGACGTTGCAGAAGGTGAGAAAATTCCTAGAAAAGGAGGACCTGGTATTACAAGATCAGACCTATTGATCATCAACAAAATTGACCTTGCCCCACACGTAGGAGCCAGCCTTGAAGTAATGGAGAATGACGCCAGAAGAATGAGAAAAGGAAATCCTTTTGTCTTCACCAACCTTAAAACCGATGAAGGATTGGATAAAGTAATCGGTTGGATCAAAAAATATGCTCTTTTAGAAGAAGTTGAAGAACCGAATTTAGTAAGATAGATGAATAGCCGTTTAAATATAATCGCAGGATTCAAGGGAGGAGAATCATATGTGAAAGATCTTTATGTCTCACTTCCCTTCAGAGTTGTTTCTGTAGGGCAGAGGAAAAGTGACAAAAAGCTCTATCAGATGGTGATGAGCTCCTCTCCGGGAATTCTGGATGGAGACCGCTACCACCTTGAAGTTGCCCTTGAAAAAGGAGCTTCCCTTCAGCTGCAGTCACAGTCCTATCAGAGGCTTTTCAATATGAAAGACAAAGCGGTTCAGGAGCTCAATGTAAACATGGAAGATAATACCTCTTTTGCCTACGTTCCGCATCCTATAGTTCCGCATGAAGATTCAAACTTTAAAAGTAAAGCCAATATTCATATCGGAAACAACAGTCAGATCATCATTAGTGAAATCATTACCTGTGGAAGAAAGCATTATGGAGAGGTTTTTAAACTGACACGTTTTCAGAATCTGATGGAAATTTACCATAACAATAAGCTGATTGTAAAAGATAATGTGGTGATTCAGCCGGATCTGATTCCTATCAGCAGTATTGGAAATCTGGAACAATATACCCACCAGGGAACGTTGATTTTCTACAGTACAAAAGAGAATGTAGATAAAACCGGATTGATTGAAGAGATTGTTGAAGCCGTAGCACAGCATCAGGAAGAAATGGAAGTGGGAGTTTCTGAAATGGAAGACAACGGTTTTGTGGTAAGAGCATTGGGGCATGGCGGAGAAATGATGTACAACTTCTTTCTGCACATTCAGGAAATGCTTTGGTCTCTGGAATAAAAAAGAAAAAGTTGGGAAGAAAGCCTTAACAAGGCCGGTAAAAATAATATTAAGTAAAAATGGACAGTACAGTTTGGGCACTTCTTTTAAGCGCCGTTTCAATAAGTTTTATACATACAGCGTCCGGACCAGATCATTATCTGCCGTTTATCGTGATCTCAAAATCTAAAAAATGGAGCGGGATGAAAACGGCCGTGTTAACAGTCGTTTGCGGTTTGGGGCACGTGTTGAGTTCTTTAATCTTAGGCTTCATTGGTGTTTTTTTGGGATGGCAGCTGAACAAAATTTCCTGGTTTCAGGATATAAGAGGTAATTTTTCCGGTTGGGCGCTGCTTATTTTCGGGGGAATTTACCTGATTTATGGAATTATCCAAGCTATTAGAAACAAACCTCACAAACATTTTGATGTAATGGGAGATGATGTGTATGTGTATGAACATAATCACAGCGAAATGGTAATGCCGCAAAAAAGAATAAAAGTAACTCCGCTTGTTCTTTTTATGATCTTTGTAATGGGACCAAGTGAACCTTTGATTCCTTTATTGTTTTATTCCGGAGTGAAGCATTCGATGTCTGAAATTGCAGTATTGGTTATTTCATTTACTGCAACTACAGTATTAACAATGTTGGGAATGGTACTTTTAGGACGCTACGGATATTCAACATTGTTCAATACAGATAAGATTGAAAGATATATGGGAGTGGTAAGTGGAGCTGTGGTAACAGTCTGTGGAGTCGGAATGGTCTTCCTGGGATGGTAAATATGAGTTTGAGAGTCAGCTTATTTGAGAGTGATAAAGACAGTGATTAAACATCTAGATTGCTATTCTTACAAATTATTGACAATTCACAATTCACTTGCAAAGCAAAATTGACCATTGTATGTAATACTAAACAGTCTATCATCTATACTTCTCTCGCCTAAATATCAACAGTCATTTAATACAATTAAAAAAACTATGAACGAATTTTTCAAAAAACTACCTTTTATAGATAACGTTTTAAAGGGAATAGGGCAAATTATGCTTCAGGAAAACAGATGGACCGGACTTTTGTTTCTGATAGGAATTTTCCTGGGTAGCTGGCAGTGCGGAGTAGCCGTGTTGTTGTCTACAGCAGCAGGAACTTTCACAGCGATGAAACTTCAATACAACAAGTCTGAAATCAATGCAGGATTATATGGCTTCAGCGCAGCATTAGTGGGTGTCGCTCTGTCTTTCTTATTCGAAACAACCCTATTGATCTGGATTCTGATCTTGATGGGGGGAGCATTAGCTGCTGTTATTCAACATTTCTTTATACAAAAAAAGATACCGGTATTTACATTTCCTTTTATCATTATTACCTGGGTGTTGGTATTTGGTCTGCATCATTTTACTCACATTCCGCCATCTGCATTATTAAGCTGTGAAGTAATTCCTACCAAATATGATGATCTTCTTGCCTGTACCAATGGTTTTGGCGAGGTGATATTCCAGGGTGGAGTGCTTTCGGGGGTGATCTTCTTTATTGCCGTTTTCATCAGTTCACCGGTTGCTGCTTTATATGGACTTGCTGCGTCTATCTTAGGGGCTGGATTATCACAAATGAATGGAGAGCCTATCAAGGAAATTCATATGGGATTATTCGGATTCAATGCGGTACTTTCTGCAATTGTATTCTCAGGCGTTAAAAAAACAGACGGTTTATGGGTCCTTATTGCAGTGATTATTACCATTGCAGTTGATGATTTTCTTGTTGATAACAATTGTCTGGGAGCCGTTGGAGGAGTATTTACCTTTCCGTTTGTGGTAGGAACGTGGATCACTCTTTTCATTCAAAAAGCAGTTCGCAAGTTAATAACAAGCGAGAACTAAAAATCTAATTTTCTAATCAGAATATAATTTATACTCAATAGTAAATAGTACGATTTACATTGTACAACATACATTTTACAAAACAAAAAATGAAAATAACAAAAATAGCAGCCATATTTCTGGCAATGGGTTTCAGTGGAAAAATGATGGCTCAGGAAGCCGAAAAAAAACTGCTAATAAAAGATGCAGACGATAAATTTCCCATAGCAGATGTTCTGATAAAATATGACCATGGGAATAATCATACTCACACAGCTGCAGACGGAACTTTTGCTATTCCTATAAAATCACTTCCCGATACTTTGGTGATCAACCGTCCGGGATATGATGAGGTAAAATGGGCAGTTACCAATGATGATGAACAGAATAAAACTATTTTTCTGCAACATAAGCCTTATCAGATCTCTGAAGTTGCCATCAATCACAGTTCATTCTTATCTGCAATTACCAAAGTTGACTTGAACAAATTTCCGGTCAATTCTGCGCAGGACCTGTTAAGAAAAGTTCCGGGATTATTTATTGCCCAGCACGCAGGGGGAGGGAAAGCCGAACAGCTCTTCCTGAGAGGATTTGATGCCGATCATGGGACGGACATAAGCGTGAATGTAGATGGTATGCCTGTAAATATTGTATCTCATGCTCACGGACAGGGATATTCTGATCTTCACTTTGTAATTCCTGAAACCGTTAATAATATTGACTTTGGAAAAGGATCCTATTATATGGATCGTGGAGATTTTAATACAGCCGGATATGTGGATTTCCAAACGTATAATGGATTGAAAAACAGTATGGTGAAACTGGAAGGTGGTTCTTTCAATTCTAAAAGAGTTTTGGGAATGTTCAATATTCTGCATGATGATCAGGGGAAAAAGAACGCCTACATTGCTGCAGAATACAACTATACAGACGGCCCTTTTGATGTGAAGCAGAACTTCAACAGAGTTAATATTTTCGGAAAGTACAATCAGTGGATTACCGATAAAGATTATTTTAATATTCAGTTTTCTACCTTCAACTCATCATGGAATGCTTCCGGGCAGATTCCTGAGCGCGCTGTAGACGAAGGAATTATCGGAAGATGGGGAAGTATAGACCCTACAGAAGGAGGAAAAACGTCCAGAACGAATGTTCAGATGAATTTCAAACACATTATTTCGTCTTCTGAACAGATTGATGCCATGGCTTTTTATTCTAAATATAACTTCAACCTGTACTCGGATTTCACTTTTTATTTAAAAGACAAAGATCATGGTGACGAAATTCAGCAGACTGATGGAAGAAATATTTACGGAACCGAAATCAAATATACCAAAACATTCTCCCTTCCCAACAGCTCTTTGAACTGGACATCTGGGGTTGGATTAAGAAATGATGATATTAATACATTACAGCTTAATCACGTTTACCATAGAGATCTTCTTTTGGAAAGATTATCAAATGTTACCGGAACAGAAACCAACCTTCATGCTTATACAGGCCTGGTATGGAAAACCGGAAACTGGACGATTAATCCTGCGTTGAGAGTTGATCATTTTATATTCAATATGCATAATCTTCTGGATGTTGAGCAATTACCTTCCGGACAATCAAAAGAAGCAACCAGAGTAAGCCCGAAACTTAACTTTTCCTACGCTCAGAATGATAATGTAATGTGGTTCCTGAAAACGGGGATGGGTTTCCACTCCAATGATCTGAGAGTAGTGGTTCCCAATAAAAACGAAAATACATTGCCTTATTCCATTGGAGCAGACTTCGGGGTAAGATTGCACCCATTCAAATCATTGATCATTACCCCAACATTATGGTATATGGATCTGCAACAGGAATTTGTATATGTAGGAGACGATGCGGTGGTGGAACCTTCCGGGAAATCGAGACGTTTCGGAGCAGATTTGGGAATCCGTTTCCAGCCGCTTGAAAACTTCTATCTGAATGCAGATGTTAATTATTCTCACGCTAGATTTATTGAGGAAGAAAAGGGGCAGGACTATGTTCCTCTGGCACCTGTCGTAACGAGTACAGGTTCTGTGAACTGGGATTTCCTTCATGGCTTTTCATTGGGGCTTCAGTACCGTTATTTGGGAGCGAGACCTGCTGTAGAAGACAACAGCATCAGAACAAAAGCTTACTTTGTGAATGATTTAATGCTTTCTTATAACCGTCAGAAGTGGGGTGCCAATATTCAGGTAAACAACCTTTTCAATGTAAAATGGAACGAAGCTCAGTTTGCTACAGAAACTCAATTGAAAGGAGAAGCAGAGCCTATTACAGATCTTACCTATACACCGGGAAGTCCTTTTGGAGTGAGAGTAGGAGTGTATTATAAATTTTAGATAGAAGAGTAAAAGAGTGAGAGAGTTTTAGAGTATAAAGATGGGAGGATAGAAATGCGGAATGTTTTTATTCTTTCACTCTTTCACCCCTTTTGCTTTAAAAATATTTTGTATAACTTTAAATAATCATAATATCGGATATGGAAGTATTATCCAATTTTCAATATAAGAAGCTTTTTCTTCCCAACATTACGGAGAAAATATTAGCCAATAATGCGGATATACAGCTTTATCGGATAGAGAACTATCTTAAAGGGATTCTGATGCCGGTTATTCCGTATCGTACGACTTTTAATTTTATTATTTTCGTTACCAATGGCCATATCAAACAGTATCTTGAAAATAAAGAATATCATGCAGAGAAAGGAGGCGTTATCTTTATCAAACAGGGAACAATAACGGCAACCGTAGAATTATCAGATGATATTGAAGGTTTTTTTCTGGCTTACGAAAATAACGTCTTGTCCGAACAGGAACTTCCCAAGCATAAAAGCAGCATCTTCTTTATGACTCCTTTCCTGAATCTAGACAGCCTGACGTATGGAACGATCACACAGTTGCTTCCGATTATGGAGCAGGAACTATGGCTGAATAATCTGAACATCAATGATGTGACAGTAACGATGCTTCATTTGATTTTAATTAAAATGCTGAGCACAGATTCAGATACGCACCACAAATCGGCCACACGTCCTATGGAGCTGTCTCTTCAGTTTCGGGATCTCCTGTTTAAATATCATGTTGCCGAAAAAAGAGTGGCTTTCTATGCAGACAAATTATCTGTTACAGAGAGTTATTTGAACAAATGTGTAAAAGGCGTTACTCAGAAATCTCCAAAACAATGGATCAACGAGATTGATATCAATTACAGTAAAGCATTACTGCATTCCAGTAAAGACATTGCAGAGATCGCCTATGAACTGAATTTTCACACCGCCTCACATTTTACGCAGCTTTTCAAAAAGATTGCAGGAATTACTCCAAAAGAATACAGAATTCAGTTTTCTAACAACCGAATTCCGGTGTAATGGAAAAATAGAAAAAAATGAACGTTGAATAGACGCTTCAACAGTAATGAGAGATGGGACAATTTAGATGATCTGTCTCTTTATTACATTCTTTCATTTTCAAGAATTTTCAGGACAAGCTTCTCTTCTTTGGTCAGATCAGATTTGCCGTCATTTTCTTCAATCATTTCCAGCTCATCAAAATATTTTTGAATGGTGTTATTTTCGTAAAGGTTGATCACGAGAGGATGAACGTAATATTTTCTGCAGACGGTACTGGTATTTCCAAGGTGTTCCGCTACAATATCCAGGGCTTCTTTTACTTTCTTCTTATATTCGGAATTATTTTCAGCATGTCCTATTTCTTTAAAAGCAATCAGTGCATTTACAGTGCCGGACCAGGTTCTGAAATCTTTTGCAGTAAAATCTTCATTGCTTATTTCTTTGATATAATCGTTTACCATTCCGGAATCTATAGAATGACGGGTTCCTTCCTCATCAAAATATTGAAACAGCTCCTTACCGGGAATATCTTTACATTTTTGAACCAGTCTTGCCAGTCTTTTGCTGCGGAGATCTACATGATGCATGACTCCCTTTTTTCCTTTAAAGGAGAATGTGATTTTTTGCCCTTTTACCTCTACGTGCTTATCTTTTAAAGTGGTGAGTCCGAAAGAACCATACAGTTTTTCATAAATAGTATTGCCAATACGGATATTGGTTCTCTGCATCAAACTTACAATTAATGCCAGGAGCTTTCTTTTTTCAAAGTTTCTTAAGGCAAGGTCTTTTTCCACCTGAAGGCGTATATCAGGAAGCGCATACCCAAACTGAAGCATTCTGTAAAATTTGGTATGATTTCTCAGAGCGTTCCATAAAGAATGATAGCGGTACTGCTTTCTCTTTTTTACATCAAAACCAGTCGCCTGAAGATGCCCGTTTTCCAAAGCACAGATCCATACATTTTCCCAGGCTGGAGGAATCACCAGTTTATTGATTCTGGCAATTTCTTCTTTATCCTTTATTTTTTCTCCATCCTTATAATAAGAATACTTTTTACCGTTTTTCTTGCGAATGATTCCGGGCGTTTCCGCATCGGTGGTATATACAAGATGTACCGCCTTTGCAGAAGCCTCGGGATCTTTCATAATTTTAACAATTTTTGCAGGTTTTAAATGAGAAATGATCTCTACCTCTGTATTCTTCTCCATAAGACATGGTTAAGAGTTTTTACCCTTCGAAAAAATCAGTAAAAGAATCACTACAATTACACAGACTAAGAAGATTCCCCACCACATTCCTGCTTTAAAAATTGTTCCTACTGCTTCGCAGCTTGTTAAAGTCAACAAACTGAATATCGTAATACTGTACAAGCTCCATTTTTTCATAGTTTGATGTTTTGATTGATTGGTTATACTCTAAGTCGGTCTGCTCTCCAGTTTTTGATGGATCTTTTGATTTCGTCCCCCGAAATATTCTCATGAAGAGCTCTGTACAAAAGTTCTTTGAATTCATCATCATAGGTAAATCTTAATGCTGCAATCTGGTCAAATCTTAATTTCTCAGCAGTTTCATCAGATCTAATATTGAAAATTTCAAAATACCGCTGTTTAAATTCAAGGATAATCATACGGTTTTGAAGTCCCAATGCATAATGCTGTCTTGTCATCAATGCCAGATAAAATAGCAGAAAAATGACAATAGAAAAAAGTATCCAGGTTACCTTTTGTTCGGGATCATTTCCAATTTTATAGATTCCGAATATCTCCAGTACAATTAATAAAGGAAGATAAATAAAGTGATGAGGTGGATAAAATTTCCTGTGATTTTTGTAATTCTGTTGTTTCATACTGTAAAAATACAGCAATAACCTTTCCAATTTTTATTATTTTGATAATAAAATCTCATTTGTGGTATATTTTAGATGTTTTTAAAAGCTGTTTTGTAGGTATGTTTTTAAGATAAGATTATTTTGGTTTTATTTTAATATTTTACCTTTTCTATAGGTTATTTTTGAAAGAAATTACTGTGTAAAACCTCCTGTCAGATATAGAAGCGGTGATTTCAGAAGGATTTCAGTACAATAGAGATCGTATTAATGTTTAACAGCATTTATATTGAAAAATAAGGACCTGATTTCACCCGTAGACATCAAATTTTTCGTAACTTTCGGTGTTTAAAAAAGAAAAGAATGACTTCAAAGGAAAAAGTGGCTGCACTTCGTGAAGAAATGCAGAAAAATAATGTTGATGCATTTATCGTATATTCTGCAGATCCGCATATGAGTGAGTACCTTCCTGAAGAATGGCAGGAAAGAGCATGGCTGTCCGGATTCTTAGGTTCAGCCGGTTTTGTGGTAGTTACCAAAGATAAAGCCGGACTTTGGACAGACGGAAGATACTTTACCCAGGCTGCTATCGAACTGGAAGGATCAGGAATCTATCTTTTCAAAGACGGAATGGAAGGAACCCCCAATTATATCGATTGGATTATTTCTGAGATTCCTGCCGGAGGTAAAGTGGCTGTAAATGCTTTAGCTGCTTCTAATGCCAACTGGGAACTGCTTTCTCAAAAATTAAACTCAAAAAATATTACCCTTATAGATTTTCCGCTTTTAAAAGAAGTCTGGAAAGAAAGAGGAACTCCCTCAACTAACCCTATCTACGTACATCCTGTAGAAAGAGCAGGTAAATCTGTAGCAGATAAAATTGCTGCAATACGTCAGAAAATGGAAGAACAGGAAGCTACCATTCATATTATTTCAAGTTTGGATGATGTTGCTTGGACTTCCAATCTTAGAGGAAGTGATGTAGACTGTAACCCTGTATTTTTAGGATATATCGTAATCACTAAAAATGATGCTGTTCTGTTTACAGGATTAGAAAAGCTGGAAGTGGAAGCCAGAAAACAGATGGATGATTCTTTCGTGAAAATGATGCCTTACGAAGAGTTCTACAATTACCTGAAAGCTTTTAAAAATGAAAAAGTATTGGTTTCTCCAAACAGCAACCAACAAATTTTTGAAACATTAAAAGCAGACAATCAGTTTATTAAAGCTCCGGTTCCGGGAAATCTAATGAAAGCTCAGAAAAATGAAGCTGAATTGGAAGGTTTTAGAACGGTAATGGTAAGAGACGGTGTTGCCATGGTGAAATTTCTTTACTGGTTAACTCACAATGCAGGAAAAGAAGCCATGAACGAATATTCGATCGGTGAGAAGCTGAGAGGTTTCCGTGCTCAAGGAGAGAATTTTGTGGGCGAAAGTTTCGGTTCTATCATTGGGTATAAAGATAATGGAGCCATTATGCACTATTCTGCCAAAGAAGAAGGAAGCAAAGAAGTTACCAATGAAGCGACCATCTTAGTAGATTCAGGAGGTCAGTATTTGGAAGGAACTACAGATATTACAAGAACTTTTGCATTAGGTACTCCTTCTGAAGAGTTCAAAAGAAACTCTACATTAGTATTGCAGGGCCTGATCCGTTTATCGATGGTGAAATTCCCGAAAGGAACCAAAGGGGTGCACTTAGACGCAATTGCAAGACTTCCGTTATGGATGGAAGGCAAAGACTTCAACCACGGAACAGGACATGGAGTAGGAAGCTTCATGAACGTTCACGAAGGGCCGCAAAACATCAGAAAAGATATGAATCCTCAGGATCTTCTTCCGGGAATGGTATGTTCCAACGAACCTGGATACTACCTTGAAGGACAGTACGGAATCCGTCATGAGAACCTAATTGCTGTAAAAGAAGCAGAAAAAACAATCCATGGAACATTCTATGAATTTGAAACCCTTACATTCTGCCCATTCTTTAAAGATACCGTTGTGAAGGAAATTCTATCGGAAACAGAAATCGCATGGTTAAACAATTATCATAAAATCTGCGAAGAAAAAATAGCTCCTTATCTGGAAGGAGAAGTTAAAGAATGGTTCTTACAACTTGTAAGCCCACTTTAATAGAAAAGAAAGTCAATAAATAGAAACCGATTGATTATCAGTTCTTAAATATTGTACTTTAAACAGTAAACAAAATAATTGTTAGATAAACTATAAAGTCCTGTAAGTATCACTTGCAGGGCTTTTTTATGTACACTACCGTATTTTTACGGATAAATTTATAGGGATTCCCCTGAGGCGTTGCCGACAGACTGTACTTATCTTTGTACCAACACAAAATCATTCATATCTTCATATATAACTTAGTAAATTCAAAGCGGTAATCATCTCGTCCTGAGATGATTTTTTTTATTTATTTTCGCTGAATGTAATTCGATTTCATGGAACACGATTATTTTAGAAGCTTTAACCTCTTTTCAGAAGACGAAATTGAAGCTTTCCTACAACTATTTGAACTCAGAAAAATAAATAAAAATGATTATTTCATACAGGAAGGCGAACGCTGCAAAGAAGTTGCCTTTATAAAATCGGGAATATTCCGGTCTTTCTATATTTCTGACAAAGGAAAAGATATGACGTATTGTTTCAGATTTCCCAATCAAATGATTGCTGCTTATTCTTCATTTATTTCAGGAGCTCCCAGTAAAGAAAATATGCAGGCCATTCATGATGCAGAACTCATGGTTCTTCGAAAAGAATCGGTAGATCAACTGACACAAAACAGCCTCAATTGGACCCGTTTCTTAAAAATGATTGCGGAGCAGGAATATCTTGAGCTGGAAACCCGATTCTTTCAGCTTCAGAGAGACAGCGCAGCTCAGAGATATAGTGCCCTTTTGGAGAACTATCCTGATTATATTCGTAATATTCCATTACAATATCTGGCTTCTTATTTAGGAATTACTCAAAGACATCTCAGCAGAATCAGAAAAGAAATTACTTTTTAGACATTTGTCCTGCCCTTAGGATTTGTGGCTCTATACTTTTGTAAAAAAAATATATGAAACACAATATTCTTATAATTGGAGGAAACGGTTTGGTAGGGAGAACAATTTCCCGCATTTTACAAACCAGAAATCCACATATTTCGGTTTTTATCGGTGGAAGAAAAGGAGGGAAAACAGATAACGATCTAAAAATTGATGTTACCAATCCAGATACTTTTAGATCCATTACCGATAAGAAAATAGACCTCATTATTCTTTCTGTTAATGATCGGGAAGATCACATTCTTCGTTTTGCCATTCATCATAAAATCGACTATCTTGATATCACCAAACCAACTCCGGCATTAGTAAAAGCATATTCGATAGCCGGAAAGTCAGACATTCACAGCCGGATTGTATTCAGCTCCGGATGGATGGGAGGGATTGTACCGGGACTGGTAAACGCCATTTCAAACGATGGAGCACATATTAAAGAAACAGGTCTTTTTGTATATTATTCTGTAAAAGATTTAGCAGGGGAGAGCTCGGCGCATTTTATGGCAGAAAATGTGGCTGTTCCTTTTCACCGTTACCAAAATGACCAACCGGTTTCTATCAGACACTTCTTAAATACAGAAACTTTTGATTTTTCCTTTGGAATAGGAAAGAGGCAGGCTTACAACTTTGATGTTCCGGATCTTTATATTCTCAATCACATTGAGAGGATCCCAAATGTAGGTGTAAAAATGACGTATAACTCAAAGTTTATTACCTGGCTGCTGGGGAGTTTTCAGTATTTGAGGATTTTCAATATTTTATCATTAAAAGAGAGGAAAATGATTTTTGGTTCCAGTGGAAATGGAGATCAATCTGTTTTTGAAATCGTAGTAAAAGATCAGTCGGGATCTAAAAAGCTAAGTCTGCAGAGTACCAAAGGTCAGGCTGAACTTACCGCTTTATCGGCAGTTATACACGCAGAAGAATTAATGAGAAATCCTCATGAAAATAAAGTTTATTTCAGCCACCAGCTGCATGAACCATTATCTTTAATGGCCCAACTGAATGCCTACGATACGATTAATATTAAAGTGACATCATGAAAAAAATAGCCATCATTAATGGACATCCTAATAAAGATTCTTTCAACTTTGGGATTGCAGAAGCTTATAAGAAGGGGGCATTAGAATCAGGAGCGGAAATAAGGGAAATTGTTATTGCAGATCTTATATTTAACGCTAACCTTGAATTTGGATATCAAAAAATAATGGAGCTGGAACCTGATCTGATCAAAGCCCAGAAAATTATTCAGTGGGCAGATCATCTGATTTGGATACATCCTGTATGGTGGGGAGGGCTACCGGCCATAGCCAAAGGTTTTGTTGATCGCCTTTTTTTACCTGGTTTCGCTTATAAATACAGAAAAGATTCATTGTGGTGGGACAAGCTTTTGAAAGGAAAAACCGCACATATCATCACAACTTTAGATCAGCCCGGATGGTATTACCGCCTTATGTACGGAAGACCAAGTGTCAATCAGTTGAAAAAATCAATTTTGGAATTCTGTGGAATAAAACCTGTGAAGGTAACCTATATCGGAATTATTAAAACTTCTGATGAAAAACAGAGGCATAAATGGCTGGAAAAGGTAAGAAAACTTGGTCAAAAACAGAAATAAAGACAGGAAGTAGGAGGGAGGATTAAATGGTTTCCTTCCTCTGCATTCCTTTTCTTAATCCTATAATCCTCTTTTTCCCTCTATCCAATAGGCCTGAGATTTGATGCATTTTGGGGAAACACCTCTTGCTTTCAGAAATTTTCTGAAGAGCGACATGCGTTCTCCATTTCCTGTAAGATAAAAAACGGCCTCATCATTATGAATGGCTTCATTTTCTTCATTCAGAAAATCGTTTAAGGCTTCTATCATTCTCATAGTATTGTTTTTAGGACTGTGATAACCATATAAATTTAACGTTTCCAGGGCAAGAATTTCTTCCAATTCATGCAGACATATAAATGTCCCTTTATTCTGATCTACAGCTTCCTTGATGGAAAGAGAACTTCCCAGTGAGGTTTCATCTCCTATGGAAAAGTGAATTTTTGCATTGTGCTCGTAGAATCGTTTCCCTCTCGGCATCAGGATCTTTACGGAACTTCCTACAGACAGTTGCACCACAAAATTACTTCCCGCGGCTGCAACATCATGAAGATGAAATATAATATCAAAAGTACCTTCTTCTTTATTAAAATTGAAAGGAGAATAATTACGAAAATCCCTGTCGTTCACTCTTATTCCTATGGCGTAAGTCGGCTCGTAGGAGGTATCCTGCAAATCTGTAGCAAAACGTACACGAAGGAGATCTGGAGTGATATTTTCTATATGGGTAACAGTACAATCTTTGAATTTTGAAGACCAGACATTTTCTACCGTGTCATTGATCCATTTTGGTAAACTTGGCATAAATAATTTTATTGCAAAGGAAGCTTCAAAATTGAAATACCACCATAGCGGTATCGGGGAATTGATTGGACTATTCGTGGTTTACCTTCTGTTTTTTATTTTGACTTCGAAATTCCGATGGCGACTTATTTTCAAGTTTTGAAAACAACCGTGTAAAGTAAGTATGATCACCATACCCCAGTTCATAAGCAATTTCTTTTACCGTAAGATTCGTAAAGGCCAGCAAACGTTTGGCTTCTATTAATACTTCCTGATGAATCCAGTGTTGTGCAGGCTTTCCTGTTATTTCACGAATGACCTCAGTAAGATAGCCTCTTGTAATATTTAGAATTTCTGCATATTCTGATGGACTTTTCAGGGTTCTGAATTGCTTTCTTACCAAGATTCTGAATGCTCTTGACAGTTGTAAAGCACGGCTTTCCTCTGAAATTTCAATGTTATTTTCATTAGTATACATAAAGGAAAACATTCCCAATAATGTATTGAGCAGAGATTGTATGATCCAAAATCCCTGCTTTGAAGAAAACATTTCATCTGTATAAGAAGAATAGAGTGTACTGGCTGTGGTATGTAGGTGCAGCATCTTGTTTTTATCTGCCATTAGAGGTTGTATCTCTATCAGGGTTTCTTCAAAAACAGAACGCACGATATCCGGAACAAGATCAGATTTTACCGCGACAAACCATCCTGAAACATTTTCCATCACGAGCCCTTGATGTACCTGACCTGGTAATACACAGAAAATAGTGGGACCTTCAGCTTCAACAGTTTTAAAATCAACCATCATTTTCACATAGCCACTTTCCATACAGGTAAAAATGTAGTGACTGTCTCTATGGATTCCTTTATCCAAAAGCATATCGTCTGCGCCACGGGTTCGCTTTTCCATTCTTTCGATAAAAAAACGGTGTTTTGAAATGCCACTTAAGTCATAGGTAGGAATAGTCTGCTTCATTTCTAAGCATTTTTTGCAAATCTATACTATATTTTTAAGAGAATGGTTTTATCATAACCTCTTTATTCAAATTTAAAATAGTAATGATCTGTGTGTTGATTGATGATAAATACCTAATGACAGAATTACGTATTTCTACGGTATTATATTCAAAAGATAAGTTCGACATTTGCACCGTAATAATAAGATAATCAATAAGGTCCAAATTTTTATATGAATATACATCAAAATCCGGAACAGCGTGAATGCTGTTCCGGGTTTTATTTTAGTAGATAAACTGAAGGTACATCTTAATATTCTGTACTAAAAAATAAGGCTATCCATTCCTGTCAGAAATGTATTTGCTTTATAGAATAAAGTATTTTACTACTAAAAAGCTGTAAATTAGTCCCAGAATTAATTAAAAATCCTTCTTTTTAGAATAATATCATGTCTAAGCTAAAAGCGGCAAGAGAACAGAAAAGCCTGACCCAGGAAGAACTATCAGAAAAGTCTAAAATTTCTGTAAGAACCATTCAACGGATAGAATCAGGAACGGAACCTAAGGGACATACCCTTAAAGCATTGGCAAAAGCATTGGATGTTGAAGAATCTTCACTCCAAGAGAGTAGTTTTTCTAGAGAAAATCCTGTTGAAATAGAAAAGGTAGAAAATCCAGATCAGAAAGAAGAGAAGGCTGAGATCAATTATTTCAGTATTAAAATGATCAATCTTTCTTCATTACTATTCGTTATCCTTCCTCCGCTCAATATTTTGGTTCCGCTTTTTTTGATGTTTAAAATGAAACAGAATAATTCTCTGGCCCGACAGATTATTTCGGTTCAGATGATGTGGACGGCTATGGCTCCCATTGTTTTTATGCTAGGGATATTTTTAAAGCTTGGGAGACAGTTTACTTTGATGATTATAATCCTGATTATACTCTCCAATGTATTCATCATTCTTCGTAATGCCGCCGAAATAGATCGTAAGAAAAAACTGTATTTTAGTCTGAAATTCAGCATGATATAAAATGTGTCAGGTTGTTGTCGGGTTTTTGTCGGGGCAATTTTTCGTTGAAAATCGATAAGAATCCGAATCTTTGTCAAAAAATAACAATGACAAAGTCTGAACATTTTATCCTCTCTTTTTTTATGTTGTTCTTTGGGGTAATTCATGCCCAAACAGAAAAAACAGATCCCCTTTATAAAACAATAATGTTGAAAGACAGCCTGCTTTTTTCGGTGGGTTACAACACCTGCAATGTGATACAGATGGAAAGTCTGCTGAGCGACAATTTTGAATTTTATCATGATAAAGGAGGTTTTGCAGATAAAAAGAAATTTATAGCTGATGTTAAAAACGGACTGTGTAAATCTCCGGAAACTTATCAGGTAAAAAGAAATCTGATTAAGAAAAGCACCGAGATCTATCCTATGTATAAAGACGGAAAAATATATGCAGCCATTCAGAACGGAGACCATGAGTTTTACGAAAAAATAGAAAAACAAGCCGAAAAACTGGTCGGAGAAGCCCAATTTACCCATCTGTGGATATTGGAAAATGGAGAATGGAAACTTAAAAACTCACTGAGCTTTAATCATCACCCAAAACAAACCACCGATAGTGAAACGATGTTTGATAATGATCTGGCCATGGAAAACTGGCTGAAAGAAAATAAAGTTCCTACTATTGGGCTAGGAATTATTGAAGAAGGAAAGCTGAAGGAAGTTAAAGTGTTCGGAGACCTCCAAAAGGGGATTTCCGCTCCTCAGAATACCTTGTTCAATGTAGCTTCTCTTACCAAGCCCGTTACCGCTATGGTAGCTTTACGCCTGATCAGCTTAGGAAAATGGAAACTTGATGAACCTCTTGATTCCTATTGGATAGATCCGGATATCGCTAACGATCCAAGACATAAAAAATTGACAACCAGAATAATTTTGAGTCATCAGACAGGTTTTCCTAATTGGAGATCGATGAATAAAGGCAAAAAACTGAATTTCGAGTTTGATCCCGGTACAAAATATCAGTATTCAGGAGAAGGATTTGAATACCTGAGAAAAGCACTTGAAAAGAAATTTCAAAAACCATTGGAACAATTGGCCAGAGAACTTGTCTTTCAACCTCTTGGGATGAAAGATACCCAGTATATCTGGGATCAAAATACAGATGAAAAAAGATTTGCTATTGGATATAACACGGAATTGCAACCTTATCCTCTGGAGAAGAATACAGAAGCCAATGCCGCTGATGATCTGCATACTACCATTTCAGATTACGGAAACTTTATGGTAAACGTAATGAAAGGGAAAAATCTGAAGCCCGAAGTGCTTAGGGAAATGATCCATAAGCAGGTAAAAACTAAAGAAAATAAGTATTTCGGACTTGGTTTTGAAATCTATGATCTTGGTAACGGAGAATATGCATTATCTCATGGAGGAGCAGATCAAGGGACAAGATGTATTGCCATTGTATTGCCAAACTCCGGAAAAGGAATAGTCATTTTTACCAATGTCGATGACGGTTATAAAGTCTATGAAAAGCTGGTTATTCACTATTTGGGTGAACAGGGAAAGAAAATTGTCGAAATAGAAACTAAATGATTTGATAATGCTCTGAAAAAGATATTTTCTGCCATAATCAATGTGTATCTTTGAGCGATTTTAAGCCTGAATGTATAAATAATTTCTACTGTATGCTTTTAGAAAAATTACTTGAAGAATTTAATGTAGACATCAATACCTTTACTCGGGAAGAGTCTGAACTGTTTGATCAGTATTTTGAAAGAATTCTGGTCAGGAAAAATACATTCCTTATTCAGGAAGGAGAAATAGAAAAGTATAGTTATTTTGTGTTTGACGGACTGTTAAGGTGCTGGATTGTTAATCATAAAGGCGAAGAACAGACGTTCTGGTTTTGTAAAAATGGTACATTTTCGTTGTCAAATATCTCGTTTACATTACAGCAAAAATCAACTTTTAACGTACAAACCATTGTGGACAGTGTTCTGTATCGGATCGACAAAGACAAAACCGCTGAATTGTATTCTGCTATTCCCGGATTAAAAACTGTTTTTGAAGATTTAACAGCCATTTTGTTGAATAAGATACTGAACAGAAATATCGATCTGATTAAATATTCTTCCGAGCAGTATTACCTGCAGATGATTGCTGAATACGGGATTATATTAAATTATATACCGTTAAAAGATATCGCCTCTTATTTGGGAATAACGCCACAGGCACTGAGCAGAATACGCAAACGTATTTTTTAACCTGGGTTCAGTGTTTCAGGTAAATAAGTTCTCACCTTTGTGCTCCTGAATTTACAATTATGATCAAAGAAATTAAGATATCAGATTACCAGCGTTTGGTGGAAATCTGGGAGAGCGCAGTGTCGAATACCCATTATTTTCTAAAAGAAGAAGACTTTGTATACTATAAAAAGCAACTTCCTGTATATTTTCAGCATGTGGCTTTAATAGGATTTGAACAGAACAATATTTTAATAGGATTTGCGGGCGTTGCAGAAGGAAATCTTGAAATGTTGTTTGTTCATAACGATTACCGGGGAACCGGAATAGGAAAGAGATTGATAGAATATACCATATCAGATTTACAGGTAACAAAGGTAGATGTGAACGAACAAAATACCCAGGCTGTTGATTTTTACAAACATATCGGTTTCATCGTTTTGCAGAGATCTGAACTGGATGGAGAAGGTAAAGAATATCCCATTCTTCACATGCAGTTGTAACAGCAAACGAGGCAAATTGTTTTAAGCAGCACAGAAATAAGCGTATAAAATCAAAATCCCTGCTTTCAGAATAAAAGAAAGCAGGGATTATTTTTATGGATAAAATATCTATTTTACCTTTTCTAACAGATACAGTTTCGCTCCCGAAAATCCAAGCTTAGGCATCAGATTTCCTTCCAGAACCATTGTTTTGCTGTTGACATCAACCACCGAAATATAATTGTTGGAGTTGTATTCTATATAATTTTCCTTTTCTTTAGTGACCGGATTTTTACCAAATTCCATAGAATATTTTACCCAGTCTTCCTTATCCGAACTGCAGTGTACCGGTTTGAATTTAGATTTTTTAGCTTTGAAAATTATTTGATCAAAACTACCTTCCGTACAATCTGAAGTAAATGAACCGTCCGGATTTTGATCTTTTGAGAAATCTTCGAAAGAACCTTTATAAACGCCTACTACTTTCCAAGTACCGTCCAAACGGTCTTCATCAATCTTTCCCTTGGCTTTGCTTACAGCCCAGCTGATTCCATTGACAGTTCCCTTTACAGCTTTATAACTTAGATTTACCGCTCCTGAAACTACTTTTGTAGCCGTTCTTACCACACAGGAATGGAGAACAAATGCAGCCGAAGCCAGCAATACTATTTTTTTCATTATGTCAAATTTTGTACGAAGATAATATTTATTTTAAACAGATAATTAAACTATTCTAAAAGGGATCGAATGGGTTTAAAATATAAAATTACCTTTGCTAAAAGAATAAAAATGCCTTTTGAACAGTTCCTATTAACAGAAAAATTAAGAGAAAGAACTTCTGATTTCTTCATTTCAAAGCCTGAAATCACTGAAGTTATTTTCAATAAAGATGAGATTGTTCTTACTCTTATCAGGAAACAGAAAATAGAAATACAGGATTTTACATCGTTTATCATTGCGGCGATGGGAGCTTCAGGTTCGGATGAATGGGAGATGCAGAATTCAAATATTGTGTTGATAGATAAGGAAAGAATGTTTCAGAAGATAAATGACTTTCAACAGCTCTGGAAGCTTAATTTAGGAATGGAAACTTATATCAACGGAGAAATTCAGTATGTCTATGAAATGATGATTGAACCTGAGAAGCCGCGGTATGATAGTGAAATTAGCTTTATTATTGAAACCGATTGCTCTTTTATTTATTTTTTTACCAATCATTTTTATTATTAAAAAAATCTTCAGGTATTGGGAAAATAAGGTATTTTACTTTTCGTCAAAATATTTTTTAAGATCAGAAATATTTTTGATATGCAGATCATCAGCCTGTTCTTTGCGCATCATTAAAGCATAAGAATTATTAAAACCTAAAGGTTTCAGCCATCGAATACCGTATTTCTTCTCAAATTCCAGGTTCACATACTGATAGGTTGTATCGGAGTTTTGAGTAACACTTTTGATCGTCTGCGCAGTAGGTTTTAAGAGAACAAGAAGCCCGGTTCCCGTATATTCAGGATAAAAATCGATGGCATCATTCATGAGGGCATCAAAACATATTTTGGTTCCTCCCAAACCCGTTTTGGTTTCTACTTTATAGTTCGTATATCCTTCAATAAGCATTCTGTACATTTCTGTGAGAATATATTGTTCCCCAAAGATTTTTGAACCAATCCGAACCTTTTCTGAGCTGCTTTTTCGGGGAGTTTTATAAAGATTATTTCTGATTAAAAAATCTTTCGCAATTTTTTCCGGGGTTTGATGGAGATAATCGGATCTGTAGTTCAAATCCGTCATAATAGAATCATTGAATTTTCCGGCTAACAGATCTAAGGTTTTTTCCAATTCAGGAAACTTTTCAAGAGTTTTGCTTTTGATGATGGGAGCCGCAAAATAAGGCGGAAATATGTTTTTATCATCTTCCAGTACATAAAGATCAAAAGCTTTAATTCTGCCGTCGGTAGAATATCCGCTGATCAGATCCAGTTCTTTTTCATATGCCGCTTTATACATGATGGCATCACTTACCACCAGAGGGTTTACATTGATTCCATACACCATCCTCAAACCGATATCACCGTCTTGTCTTCCCATAAATTCAGGAGTAAATCCTGCTTTAATAGCACGGTGTGAAATAAAGGTTCCTATATAAAAGCCTCCTGCTATAATAAGAAGAATTGGCAATACATACTTGAGTTTTTGAAACAGCCGGTATCCTGATTTCTGTATAAGAGCAATGATCTGATCCAGCAAAATAGCAAGCAACGCTGCAGGAATAGCACCTGCCAGAATCATATTGGTATTGTTGAGAGAAATTCCGCCAAAGATAAACTCTCCCAAACCTCCTGCGGCCACAAAAGATGCTAAAGTAGCTACTCCAACATTAATCACTGCCGCAGTTCTGATCCCAGCAATAATTACAGGCATAGCCAAAGGAAGTTTTACTTTGAAAAGAAGTTGTTTTCTGTTCATTCCCATTGCTTTAGCAGCTTCAATTACTACCGGATCTACACCTGTAATTCCTGTATAGGTATTTCTTATGATGGGTAAAAGAGCGTAGATCAATAAGGCCGCAATAGCGGGTTGAGGACCAATTCCAAAAGCAGGAATCATGAAGCCCAATAAAGCAATGCTGGGAATCGTCTGTAAAATTCCGGCAATTCCGAGTACGGGTCCGGAAAGTTTTCTTTTTCTCGAAATCATTATCCCTAAAGGAACCCCGACAATAATTGCCAGAAACAGAGAAAAAAGTGTCAACCCAAGATGCTGAATGATCTGGGTGAGTAGTTTTTCATGCTGTTCTACAATAAACTGCCAAAGACTCTGCTGCGTCATACCACCTGTAGTTTTCTATAATGATTAAAAGCTTTTACCATATTTTCATAAGCATCAGCATTGTGATGATCTGTACTCAGTTTCTGTAAAATACTCCAGATACTTGTCTCGTTTGTATATGCTAAGCCAACCGGTAATTCGTCAATGCTAAGAAAGGGAATGATATCTTCGAAGATGGCTACTTTATATTCCAATAACAGTCTACTTTCAGCAAAAAAGTCGCGAACAAAATTATTTTTAGGCTGATAAAGCATTTCTTTGGGAGTTCCGGTCTGTATAATCTGTCCCTGATCCATCAGACAAATTCTATGTCCCAATTCGAAAGCTTCCTGTACATCGTGGGTAACGAGTAGTATTGTTTTATTTTTAAGTTCTTCAAGAGATTTAAATTCAGAATGGATATCCGCCTTGGTAATATTATCTAGAGCTCCAAAAGGTTCATCCATCAGTAAAACAGGAGTGTCAGCAATCAAAGCTCTGGCAATACCGACCCGTTGCTGTTGTCCGCCACTTAATTCACTGGGAAATTGGGTGAGAATTTCTTCAGAAAGATGAAGTTTCTCTAAAAGTTCATAGGTTCTTCTTTGGGTTTCTTTTTTGTCCCATTTCAGCAATTCAGGAACTACGGAAATATTCTGTCGAATTGTATAATGAGGAAATAAACCTGAATGCTGCATCACAAAACCGATTCCCATCCGCAGTTCTTCCGGTTTCTGCTCACGAATGTTTTTACCGTTAATGAGAATATTTCCAGAATCCGCTTCTATCAGACGGTTGATCATTTTAAGCGTCGTTGTTTTACCACAGCCGCTGGTTCCTAATAGCACAAAAATTTCCTGATCATAAGCCTGAAAAGAAATATGATCTACTGCAATTTTTCCGTTAAAACGTTTTGAAACTGATTCAACTGTAATCATCGGCAAAAATTATTGGGCAAGTCGGATTCCTGTAAACTGCCATTTTAAATTGGTTTGAAAGAAGTTGCGGTACGTATTCCTGCTGTGTCCTTTTGGGGTAGCTTCAGAAGCCCCTCGTAAAACCATTTGATTGACCATAAATTTACCATTGTATTCACCCACCGCGCCCGCTTCTTTCTTGAAATGAGGGTAGGGAAGATAGGCCGAATTGGTCCATTCCCAGCGACTTCCCCAATCGAAATGATGAGAGGCAGCTTCCCATTCTGCTTCAGTGGGTAGGCGCATTCCTTTCCATGATGCAAAAGCAGAAGCTTCGTAAAAGCTGATATGGCAAAGAGGGGATTGAAGATCTATTTCCTGTAATCCGTTTAGGGTATAATGCTGCCATCTGTCATCAATATAATGCCAGTATAGTGGAGAATTTACATGATTTTGTTTCACCCAGTCCCATCCTTCAGCGTGCCAGTGTCGGAAATCTGAATAACCGCCAGCTTCCATGAATTCTAAATACTCACCATTGGTTACCAGCTGACTGGCAATTTCAAAATTATCGAGAAATACTTTATGTCTGCCCAATTCATTATCAAAACAAAAACCTTCTCCTGTAAAACCGATTTCATAGATTCCTTCAGAAAACCTGAGCATCTGAGCTTTTTCATGCATCGTTGGAATATTGTCTTTTTCCTTTGTATAAGCCGGAAATAGAGGATTGTGTCCTAAAATATATTTAATATCAGTAAGTAATAATTCCTGATGCTGCTGTTCATGATTAAGGCCTAATTCGAGGAGTGGCTCAATACTTTCTTTCATGAATTCGCTTTGAAGAAAAATTTTCATCTGCTCATCCACATATTTTCGATACTGATAGACCTCTGAAACAGAAGGACGGCTGAGGTTTCCACGGTCTGTTCGTATTACCCTTGTTCCAATAGTTTCATAATAGCTGTTGAAAACAAAATTGTACTGAGGATCAAAAACCTGATATCCAGGAAAATTCGGGAGAAGAATAAAGGTTTCAAAAAACCATGTGGTATGCCCCAGATGCCATTTGGGAGGGCTTACATCAACAATGGGCTGTACCACATAATCTTCAATTTCCAACGGGGCGCAGATTTTTTCAGAATGCCCGCGGATCTCTATATATTTTTTTGTTATATTCTTTGTTGTGATCTCTGGTGTCATGTCTTTTTAGTTTTTAAGGGTTATTGAATAGAAAGAATCATGATTGGAGGGGATATCTTTTATTGTACCTGCCAAATAGTATCTACAAACCACTTTTTGGAATCCTTGATTTCTCCGGTTGTGATAAATCCTGATTTTTCTCCCAATTCTTTTATCTGCTCAGGAGAGAATTTCTGTGAAATTTCCATATCAATAAGCTCATGCTCTTTAAATGAAATATGATCATTACCGATGGTAACTTTTTGATCGGAAAGACTTACCAGAAAGCTTCTGCAAGCCCCACTTATCGGGTCATAGGTCTGATAATGCTGAAACTGGTCGATATCGAAATTGGCACCCAATTCATTATTGATGCGTGTCAGTAGATTAAGATTAAAGGAAGCTGTAATTCCCTGTGAATCATTATAAGCATTGAGAATAATATGAGGATTCTTTTTAAGGTCAAAACCTACCAGTACACAATCTTTGGAAGAGAGATTCTGGTTCAGGTGAAGACAGAAGTTTTCAGCTTCTTCAGGAGTCATATTTCCAATGTTACTTCCTAAAAATAAGACCACTTTTCTGCGGTTAGACAATGATGCAGCCTTCTGAAGCATTTCAAAATAATCACCTTCTAAACAAGTAATTTTCAAATTGGGAAGATGACTGCTTAATTTATTCTGAAGTATAGAAAGGATGTTTCCGGAAATATCAATAGGCATATAAGTAAAGTCACTTCCTGAGTTAACCAGGTGCTCTAGCAAATAGGTAGATTTCATGGCATCTCCGGCACCTAATTCAATCAAATCAAAAGGTTCGTTTTGAGGAATGAGCAGTTCAGCAAGTTCCTCTGTCTTATTTTTAAAGATATCCAGTTCACAACGGGTAAGATAATATTCGGGCATAGCCATAATTTCCTGAAAAAGATGGTCACCGATTTTATCATAAAAGTATTTTGAAGATAACTTTTTAGGAGTATTTTGCAGTCCATTCAGAATATCCAGGTGAAAGTGATCAACAGGATCGTTCTCGGTTTTAGAATATGGATCTAACTGTACGTTCATAGGTCTTATTTTGTGTGATTTTTAGATTGCTGCAATTATCTTGCCTTTTAATGCATTCCGTTCTTTAGCCTTTTATCTATTTAAATATAAACAATTTAGTTTTAATGAGTTAATTTTCAAAGTGTTTTTGTATAATGTGGTACTTTTTCATGTAAAAAAGAAAAGATTCTTTCATAGAAAAGGAGATGACTTGGTTATATAGTTAATCAGCCACCATACATTGATGAAAAATGTACATGGTGGCTGAAAAAAGGTTAAGGTATGGAAATATGATATTTCTTTATAAAAGCATTCAGGGCAGAGTAAACACATCGGAATATTTTGCTGGCATCCACATGCAACATAATACTAAAGCCCCTACGAATAGTAATCCTAAGACAAATGTGGCTATTTTAAAACCATCTTTGCCGGATCTTCTCTCCTGATGACTTCTCCCGGAGCTATGAAGATTTGGAAGACCATTTCCGAATGGGGGATTTTCTCTGATACCCTGTACTCTGACTCCATTTGATGAAAATGGGGAGAGAGATTCTACAGCTGTATTTTGAGTAAGAGTTTGGGAGAATGATCTCTTATTTTCAGAATGTTTATTCTTGGCAGCTTCTATTTTTCCGTCCAGTTTAAGGGTTTTGATTACTTCTTCAATCTTCTGATAATATTGATCATATTCACGGTTGATGAGGTCAAGTCCTTTTTTGGATTCTTTTATTTTTACCTCATTTTCCTGATGGCGTTTTTCATTGAGTTCAATCTGCCTTTTGAGGTTATCCAGTACTTGTTTCTTTTCATCTTCCAAGCTTTCTTTTTCTTTTTCAAGATCTGAAATGGAATTTTGAAGGATGCGCTGTTTTTCCTCCTGAAGCCTTTCAATTTCTTTATCAAAACCTCCTGAATCTACAATTTTAAAGATTCTTTTATGCTTTACAAACTCTCCGATTTCATAACTTTGGGTGAAATAGATCGTATCATAAACATTCAGAAGGTCTATTGATTTGCTGAAAAAACCAGCCAGTTGAGAAGGGTTAGTTTCACAATATACTACAAGATACTGCTGAGTTGCTTTTTTGAAGTCTACATCAGCCATTTCCTGAAG
This sequence comes from Chryseobacterium sp. Mn2064, assembly GCF_049319685.1. Taxonomy (NCBI): domain Bacteria; kingdom Pseudomonadati; phylum Bacteroidota; class Flavobacteriia; order Flavobacteriales; family Weeksellaceae; genus Chryseobacterium; species Chryseobacterium sp. Mn2064. Next base: position 823,986 of record NZ_JBMOUE010000002.1, on the reverse strand, counting down.
GTTGAAACCTATCTTATCAAAATCCTTAGGCATTTCAATAGAAAACTGATCAGAATGATTGATCATGATGGTTTCGTCAGATATATTGTTCTTTTCGAGTGTGCTGTGAAAATCATTCAACGTATTGATGATGATATTTTCCTTCGCTGTCTTATCAATAAAAAGAAGACTTGACCCTATGAATGTTCCGCCTCTGTCTGAGTTTTGTTCTTTAGCAAAGGTGTAAACAGAGTAAGAGATAAGATTAGAACCTCCCGCATAGTCTTTTCGTATAGAATAGATACTCGTTTGAGGTAATAATTTTATGGCATCCGTTTTTAGATCAAACGTACGGATCTCCTTAGCAATGGAAGGATTTCCACCCAGAAAAAAGGACTGCCTGAAACCATTCGGATTTCCAAATGTACCAAATGCAGCGAAAAAATAAGTCCTTTCCATCAATTTGTAAAACTAAACTTTAAACGTTCCCAAAAAGTTCCCTCATAATCCAAATCATACCCTACAATACTTCTGTACAACCATTTTGATAATACTTCAGCTGTGGAAAGATTCAGCAGGCTGATTTTCTCTCCTCCGGTAGCATTCTGAACACTTCCCACCGTATAATAGGTTTTGCTCAGACCGTACGTATCAATTCGTTGTGACGTCATGGGCAGATGATCAGATATAAAACTGTCAAGAGCTTCCGAACTTTCTACATCCATTCTTCCGGATTTGTCCCATTTGGAAACGACCAGAATAGCATTTACAGATTTTAGATTTTTCCCTTTTCTTTCCAGCTCATCCAGAAATTCATTGATAAGCGAGTCATCTTTATAAGCCGATTCATAGCTGGTGACAATAATAAATGTAAGCGGAATATTTGCATTCAGGAAGGTTTCTATGCTGCTGTGATAGCTGCCACCTCTTCTGATGTCATTATGATTTTCTCCGGAAGTTTCCAAAAATGTAAGATCAATAGGAACCACTCTTTTTGATCGATTATTGGGTTCAAAAACCAAATCAAGGCGGGTTACCTGGTCTCTTGTTGTTCTATTGGGTAATACTCCCTGTCTGATGTTTTCAAAAAAGTCCGAAAGTAAAACATTTGCCTCTCTGGAATTGGGTGTTCCCAGTTTAGGCCTTAAAACTCCGGCATAAGATCTGAGATAATAGAGCATGGAAGAGAGGATAACAGACTTCCCTGATTCAGCAGTTCCGAAAAAGAAAACAAAATTACTTTCCTTGTTTTTAATATCATTGGAAATGGTTTTGGCAATAGGGACGAAATCCTCACTGGGAGTATTGGGATAATCAAAAGAAAGTGGCTTTAAAGCATCCTCATTGTTGAGGGATAATGGTTTTAAATTGTCTTGAGTATCCATAGCTTAATGATTATTAGGAATGATTGTTTTACCGCTTCTTTTATTGTTGAATACACTTCTGTTGTTGTTTCCATTGTAATTTCCTGAGTCTGTTACCAATAAAATAATAATGACGATCACGAAATCCAATAGAATACAACCTGCCAATACTACAAATTGGTACATTCCGAAATTTTTAATAGCGTGCTCAAAAGCAAAACCTATCTTTCCAACCTGTTGGGTTTTTGACACAATAGGTTCAAAGTGAATTTTATCATTTCCCAGAATAGTCTGCGCTCTGCTTCCCAGTTTATTATAATCGGAAAGAGACTCATCAATCAGTCCCTGAGATAACCCATCTTTTTCTTTTTTGGACAGAAGAAGTAAATCCTGAATATTTTTATTCCACTTGAAAGCAGCATTATTAAGATCTGTTTTCAATGTTCTTTCTTCAGGAGACAAATCGGAGATAATGTTGTCGATCTGTTTTCCCATTCTTTCTGAAAGATCTTCATAATCATCACCTACAGGCGTCAAGAGATCCACTTTCTGACCGGTTAGTTTTTCGATATCTTTAATTAAGAGCTGAGCACGGCTTCCGATTCCTTTATTTCCGGGATCTTTAATTTGCTCCATCAGTTGTTTCTTCTTGATTTCAATGTTTTGGGTAGTGGCTTTATTGTACTTGTAACTTAATTTTGACTCTACATCATTTTCAAGAGATGTGAAGTTTTTATTGATATCTCGAAGTTCATCCGTATAGATATCGGTTTTCATAAATCTTGTATATAAAGCATTGAAGTTAGCAATGAAACAGAAAGAAGCAATAAAAATGTAAATCCATACAAGGCTTCCGGTAGGTTTTCCTTCAAGCTTAGCATTTCTCAGCATCCAGCAAAGAAACAGGAGAAGGAGTGATAAAACCAGAGCAATGACAAATGATGCGGGGCCGAAGATTTGCTGGAGGCCCATCCAGGTCTGGTAAAAGCTTACGCTGATCAGTAATAATGCAAGAATTCCCAGGAAGAGATCTGCAGGAGTTGTTTTTCTATTCATAATGTATCAGTTATTTTTTTGAATGAAGATGGTTAAAAACATGATGTTTTATAATGTTCGAAACTACAAACAACCGAAGTAAGATCATTACGGGAACCCGTAAAAAGAATAGTGTCTTTACAGCTTAAAAAAGAGCCGGTAAAATATCCTTTCACCGACTCTCTTTGTATTGAACAAATGATCTCTCTGATTACCTCTTTTCATCAACACCATGCAAAATTTCACCGCCTTGTAATGATATTTCTATCGCTCTGTTGCTGTAAAATCTCATTTTAGATTCATAATCCCTAATGGCTACTGAAATATCGCTGTTGTTAAGAATATTGGCTGTTAAAAGAGCAGCATCCAGAAATGCTGTGTTAGCTCCTACACCTCCTGCGGGGCTCATGGTGTGCACAGCATCTCCTAATGCGGTAATATTTCCCGATTTCCAGGGTTCTTTAGGCAGAGATGAACGGATCGGAGTGACAGATAATGACTTTTGGTCTGCATACTCAAAAAGAGCTGTAAGCCTAGGATGCCATTCTTTGGTTAATTGAGTGATAAGATGGGCAAGATCTTCTCCTGAGTGAGTATAAAAGTCAGCAGGCAGCAATCCAAATGCTTTAGGATTTCCAATAAAAGCCCAATAGAAGTAGTTAGAAATTGGACTCAATATATCCCAGGAACTGTCTTTTTTGGAAAAGTCGAAGACCATTGCATCGGTAATGAGCGAAAACTGGTTTCCTACAATAACGGAAGTACCTTTTTGAAGTTGAGGTGAAATAGCCTTTTGAGTTTCGGAGGAATAAAAAGTTCTTCCATAGATGGTAATATTCCCTGTATTGACCTTTTGATCTTTACAATGTTGCGTCCCAATTTTAGAATGCACACCATCTGCTGCAATGACAAGATCAGCGGTATAAGTTGTACCATCTGTAAAATGTAATTCTACCTCATCATTTTCAAGTTCCTTCCAGTCTGCTAATTCCCTTCCGAAGCAGATGTATTCCTGCAATCCCTGAAGTAAAATTTCCCTTAATGTTAACCGGTTGGGTTTAAGATCCGGGACTTCTTTTACGCCGTCGCTCCAGGATTCTACCATTTCATTTTTGGAAGATTCAAGAGCGGTTGTTAAGACGTTCATTCCAGGATAACTGGCTGCGCAGGTTTCTATAAAGAGATTGTACAAATTGGCTGGAAGGCATTCCTGAAGAGCATTTCTGCCCGGTTCATTCACCCTGATTCTATATCCTTGGGTTCGGGTGTTGATGGCTTGATCTTTTTCAAAAATTTTACAATCTATTCCGTTTTTTTTCAAACCTTGAGCAAGGCATAGACCGCCGAGTCCGGCACCGATAATGGCAATACGTTTTTGGGTGTGTTTTTGTGTCATAATAATGGATCGTCAATCTATGATTTGTTTTTTATGATTGACGAAACAAAATTATGATGGTGAAGGTAGAGATCCGATGGTGATTTAATGGTGATGATGGGACAAATCTTGGTTTTCTTTTCTAAACTGCAAAGCGGTTTTACCTGTTCCTTTTTTAAAGAAACGTGAAAAATAGATAGGATCATCATATCCCAGTTCGAAAGCAATTTGTTTCACATCCATGGTTGTATAGAAGAGTAGTCGGCGGGCTTCCCATAAGATTTTCTGCTGGATCCAAAAGCTGGCAGGGGAACCGGTAACGTCTTTCACCGCTTCATTCAGATAGAGTGGTGTAATGGTAAGGAACTCCGCATATTGCTGTACCTGTTTGGTATTTTTATAATGTGTTGAGATCAGTTTTTTGAATTGTCTTGTAATGGAATATTTATAACTGCTATACTGAAACTGTGATACAGGAATCTCTGAAATTTTTAAAACAACGCTTCCAATAACAGCCTCTATCAATGGAATTATGACAGAAGGATTGTTGAGCAACTTGTCTTTTTCCATTTTTTCGAGCAGAAGAGGGAAATCAAAAAACACATCATTTTTATCAATAGATACAGATTGACGAAGCCACTGATGCATATCCAATATTTCCTGGTGGGATTCAGAAACAGATCCTGCTTCCACAAACAGAAACCAGCCCTCATTATCCTGCTGGTGAATATACTGATGAATTTGTCCCGGCCCCACAAAGCAAAAAGAAGGACCTTTTAACTGGATAGTTTTGAAATCTACTTCAAGAGTAAAATCACCTTTTCTCTGGATAATCAACATATAATGATCATCCCGGTGAATTTCTGCCTGCTTTTCATGAAGCACGGATAGCGGTATCAGTTTTACAAATGAATTTTCCAGCTGATTGTGGTGAGAAGGGATATTTTTTTTCATCCGATAGATCCTGATTGGGAATACGAAGATAAGTATAGTTAAAGAAATAGCCGAAGCTATTATTAGCTAGTCTTGTAATTTAATCTTTAACGAATTAAGATTTTTCCCTTTCTTAATGCAAAGAATTAGTGATTGAGATATAATAATTTAGCCACTAATGAATAAGAAATTTATGCATTAGTGGCCAAAAAATATCTTCAGGTATTTTCGAAATTTTTATAGTATAATCTGTAGTGGCAGAAGTTATTTTTCTTCCGTTTTTAATTTATTGATAAGAGGATTCGCATACATCGTAAGGAAATATTCCTTAGATACGGCATCATCGGAAGCAATACGCATTTCCAGTCTTCGGATAAACAATTGTTTTTCCTGCTCAGTATACTCTGAAGCATATTTATCACTATGGTGAAGCAGGTCGTAAGCTATAAATTTAGTGGGCCAAAGTTTATAATTGCTGATGATAGAGGTATCGATGATCTGTGCAATAGCCTGCAGCTGCTTATTTTTATTTTCGACATGGGCCGCAATATCATCCAGTTCAGCATCAATAACATGGCCAGCATGAAGGTGAATACGTTTCTTCTGACCCAGTATTCCGCTGAGCATTGTGGTAAAGTCTTCATTTTTACCTTTGATGTATTCTTCTTCTCGGTGCTGAGCCAGAAGCTGTGGCATCTTTAAAGAATCTGTAGGATCATATTCGTAAGAAATAGATATAGGAACAATTTTCAATGATTTAAAATAATCTGTCAACGATTGATCTCCTGCAGCCATGGCAAGCATTTTCAAAACACCTTGTTGAGTGGCATCGTTGCCATCTTTAGCACGGCCTTCACGTTGGGCAATCCATACAGACTGTTTTTGTTCCAGTAAAAGGTCTTTAATGTACTCAGACATGGTTTGAGAACTTTTCAGCTGATCGCGAAGTGATAAACCTCTTTGAACGAGAAAATTTCGGTTGAGCTTAGCCAGTACATTCAGGAATTTTCTTTTAACAAGGTTATCTCCAATTGCAGAAGCAGTCATGATATGTCCGCTTTCCAACAATACGAGGTTGAGTAATGAAGTATCCAGCACAATATCTCTGTGATTCGAAATATAAAGATAGGGCGTGTTTTTATCAAGTCTATCGAAACCTGAAGTCGTTAATCCTTCCGAACTTTTAGAAAGGATCTGACGAACCGTATGGGCAACAAAATGATGTTGAAAATCACTGATGGAACGGATTTCTTTAAACTGTTCCAGCCAAACCTGCTCTTCCGTATCAGGAAAAGTAAAGTTCATCAATGCTTTCATCATAGGATCCCGTGCTACACTTCCCAATCTTTCATTCACTTCATGATCATCAAAAAACCGGATTTCATCAAACTTCGACATGCGATTATTTAAAAAATTAAAACTTTTTGCAAAAGAACGAAAATTTATCTGGGGATAGGGTATAATCGGTGTTAAAGTATTATGAATGGCGTAGAACTTAGGGAAATCATTTGGTGAACGATTATATTCTACTATTTGTTCGCCTATATTTTAACCACAAAAGTCATAAAAGTTTTTATTTAAAACACTTTAGTTCACTTAAGTTAGTTGAAAATGATACTGTATAAGTAAGTTCACATGAGAAGAAAATCAAAGATTTTCAAAAAGTTCAGTGTACTTATTGTGCGCAAAGCATGTCACTTATTATTACTTAAGTGTTAAGAATCTTTTGTGACTTTTGTGGTTATTATTAAGTCTGTTTCAGAAGAGCATTCAGAATTTCTTCTAAATTGATTCTCACTTTTGTAGTGTATTAATTCTACAATCACAGTGAAACAATTATCAATTTTATGGGCCTTGCTGTTTTTTATCGGTTTGGCCAATGCACAACAGGGAGCTAATCAGGGGAAGATTAATGGAAGAATTATAGATTCCGGAACAGGAAAGGCAATAGGCTATGCAAGTGTTGGTCTTCTGAATCAGGATAACAAAGAGATTAACGGAACAACTTCCAATGAAAAAGGAGAATTTTCTATAGATTATGTTGTCTCCGGAACGTATAAAATAGCCGTTTTTTATGCGGGATACAAGAACAAAACGACGGATGATATTCAGATCAGTGCGGGAAATGAGACGGTCAATATGGGTGATGTTGGGCTTACGAATGGGGAAACCGCTTTGGAAGGTGTAACGATCATCGGTAAAAAAGCTGTGATAGAGAATAAGGTCGATAAGATTGTTTTCAACGCAGCCAATGATGTAACTTCTCAGAATGGAGCAGCCATTGATGTATTGCGGAAAGTCCCTCAGGTGACGGTAGATGCGGATGGAAATGTTGAACTTCAGGGAAATTCCAATATTAGGTTTTTGATAAACGGAAAGCCTTCCAGTATCTTTGGAAACAGTCTGGCTGATGCGTTGGCTTCCATTCCGGCAAGTCAGATCAAAAGTATTGAAGTGGTTTCCAGTCCGGGAGCAAAATATGATGCGCAAGGTACTGGAGGAATTATCAATATTGTTTTAAAAGATAATAAAGTAAGAGGCATCAATGGAAGTGTAAATGCCACAGGGGGAACTTTATTTGAAACCGGATCTCTGAATCTGAATTACAAGAACAATAATTTCAGTATGAATGCTTTCTTTAGTGGAAATGCTCAGTTGAAGGCCAAAACACCTTTTTCACAGGACAGAACTTCTAGAGATACTTCTTCCAATACCAGTACGCATTTATTACAGGATGGCTATACCGATTTTGAAAGACATGGCTACAGAACAGGTTTAGGTTTCGACTGGATCCTGAATAAAAGCAGTTCATTAAGCGGTTCCCTTTCCTTCAACAGTTTCTCTAATAAAAGTACAGGATTAATCAACCAGCAGCAATATATTACTGATTATAACACCTCCAATGTTTCTTCAATCATCGGATCCAGAACTTCGGATAACCAGTCTTCCGTTCGTTCTATAGACGGAAGTCTGAGTTTTAGAAAAACTTTTGCCAAAGAAGGGCAGGAGCTTACAGCGGATTATGTTTTCAGTTATGGTTCTCCAAAGAGCAGTTATTTTCAGACTCAAAGCTTATCAGGAGCTACTTCTCCATACAATGGTATTTCAGGAAGTAATCCCGGAACGGATAACAGTCACAATATTTCCGTAGATTACGTTCATCCTCTGAATGACAATGTCACTTTTGAAATGGGGCTTAAAACGGTACAGCAACATATTACCAATGCCACGGATGTTCATGTTCTGAACACATTGTCGGGACAATATGATCCAGATCCTTTACAGTCGTATCATTTAAATTATGATATGGGAGTGTATGCTGCTTATTTTTCTTCTAAATTGAAACTATTGAACTGGTTGGATGTAAGAGCAGGCCTCCGATATGAATACACTACGCTGAAAATTGATTTTCCAAATACAAATATTCCGTCATATGGTTTATGGGTTCCATCATTTATTGTATCTCACAAATTTGATAGTGGTGAGACGTTGAAATTATCCTATACAAGAAGGTTGGAACGCCCTGAATATACTGAGCTTAATCCTTTCTTAAATATCAGTGACCCTCACAACATTACCACCGGAAACCCGGCACTGAAACCTGAAATTGGAGATAATATGGAATTTGGATACACTAAAAATTTTGCCAATGGAGGAAATATTTCAGTATCGTTGGTAGAGCGTATCAACAGCCAGGATCTCAAACAGATTACGACTTTCTATCCTACATTTATGGCCAATGGTACAGAGTATACCAATGTGTCGGTAACCGCAAGAGATAATATCGGTAAGGAATACAATTCGGGAGGTATTGTCTCTATATCTGTGCCGTTTCTTCATAATAAGATGAATCTTAGAAGTAATATCATGGCTTTTCACAGGTATATTGTGAGTCAGATCTATGTAGGAAATCTGGATATGGGAATGCGTTACCGCGCCAATCTGAATCTTAACTACCAGTTTCCGAAGAACTTTGTTCTGGAAGTATTTGGAAATTACAACTCTGCCGCTAAAAACATACAAGGCAAAAATCCGCAGTCGATTACCTATACTTTGGCAGGAAGAAAAGAATTCTGGAATAAAAAGGCAAGCTTAGGATTTACCATTACCAATCCGTTTAATAAATATATCAGACAGGTAACCACTGTAAATACAGGAGACTACGATTCCTATTCTATAAGAGATTTGCCATACCGTTCCTTCGGAATCAGTTTCAGCTATAAGTTTGGAAAGATGGATTTTAAAAAAGATAAAGATATCAGTAACGAGTATTTGAATGGGCCGGGATCGGGGAGTTAGAGTTAATTGATAACCCAATAATTGACTGAAAATAAAAGAGGCCGTCTCAAAAGGTAAACAATTTGACTTTTGTCATTCTGAAGAAGGAAGAATTTCAAACAACTGATCCCAGGTGAAATTCTTCATTACATTTCATTCAGAAGTATACTTTTGAGACAGTCTCTTTTTAGTTTTACGATTTATATCTCTAAATTCTTTAACGGAACACCATTTTTTGTTCTCCTTTCTAAAGGACCACTTGTGGAGATAATAAAAATCTTTAATGATTACTTATGGAAAGCAGGAAATTTAACAGAAAATATTCCGGTAGCTCTAGGGGGAGCTACCAAAGTCCCTCTAACCCCTTTAATAAGCCCCTGGAGAGACTTTATGAACGGTGTCGACCCCCTTTATGAAGGGGCTTTACCCCCTTACCCAAGGGGGTAGAGAGAGTTGCCTAAGGGGGTGTAGATACTTATATAAGGGGATATCGACCCTTCATAAAGGGGATGTAGACCGTTGCTATACTACCTGGAGACCGTTAAGAAAGGGGATAGGAGGAATAAAATAGCACTGTAAGAAACATTTGCATTGTTTTCTTAGCTTCATCGGTGGCGCAGCCATCTATTCTTAGCTCCTTATATAATGTATTATACAGATAAAATCTTTGCGTTAAAGAAAAATCAGTTGGATTAGCTATATATATATTAAACGCAAAGTTTTTTAATCTTTATGTATGCTTTTAAGGAGCAAAGCAAATCAACAATTTTAAATTACCAACCCAAAGTAAAATAAATCCAAAAAGCACGTGAAAACGTGCTTTTAGAAAAATAGATTATTGTCAGTATTATTCTTACTGATTGTTATTAGATGAAGGCGGAGGCGTTTGAACCTGCCCAGAAGTTTGTCCTGATATAAAAAATTGTTTCATCCCTTCATACACGACATTGGTACCGGGAACGTTTTCTTCAGAAAGATATCGTATACTTCTGTAGAAACTTATGGAATTATGGTAATTATCATGATCCAATAATACTTTGGTATCAGATAATTGTTCTACTAAGGAATCTAACTGTTGCAGTCTTTGCTCTATCTGTTCTCTGGCTTCATAATCTCTGTCAAATTCCGCTTTATCAAGAAAGGCTGGGATATATTGAACATTTTGTTCCATATAGATTTTGGCTTTATTCACGAAAAGTTTGTTTTGTTCTGCAATTCTTCCGTATTGCTGTCTCTGTTCTGGAGAAAGGTTGATGGTTTTTCCTACAAGAACAGTCTGAATGTCCTGAATTGCTTTATCAATAGTTTCTAAGTCACTTTTTGAGAAGCTAACACTGATTAAATTGTCTAGTGCCATAATATTGTGTTTTTTTGGTTTAATACTATCAAATATAGCGAGTGTAAGGCATAGAAAAATAATGGGTTGTGAGATTTTCGGGAAGCATTCATCAGATTATGCAAACCGGAGCATACAATTTTTATTTTTTGCGTTTTTTGTGTACAAAAAATGATTTCCAGAGGAAAACGGAGAAACGAGGGAGATCAGTGATCTATCTTAATATAAAATAGAAACTGATTGAAAGAGATTTACTAATAGTAAAAAAAGCATCTCTAATAAATAATTAAAGGTCCAAAATGATAAACCATTTTGAACCTTTAATTTCAATATTTTTCTCTTTTAATTATGCTGTTATAATTTTTCTACACATCCACTTTCTTAATCTCCATACCGGCAAATACACAAAAATCACAGACAAAATCCCAGCCAGTACGCCTACCACTACAGCCATTGCTGTAGCATCAAGCTTATAATCTTTCGAAAAGTTATATTGTCCTAAGAAAAGCATTGATAATACTAAAGAACATGTAATGACACCATGCAGAATGCTCAGCTTGGTCATTAGCTTTTTAATATTCAACTGTTCATCTACGGTAAATTCAATGGCTCCTTGTCCTGCGGCATCGGTTACTCTTTTGATGATGTCAATTGTAAGGACGACCGGAAGAAATAGGGCCATAGGTAAAGTAAGACGAGCTAGATTTTGTTCTCCTGAAAAAAAATGGGTATACCCTAATTCTTTGAAACTTGCATACGCGATGATGAAATTAAAAAACACATTCGGGAGGACATAATAAATCGTACGCTTAATGAGAAAGCGCTTCAGGGTAGTTTTTTTGAGCTGTTTAGGTGGCTTCGGCTTAAATTTCAATTTCATGAGGTGGTCATTAGCGCAATAGCTTTCTCTTTTATTTTAGCAGCTTCCGCTTTGGGAAGGAAGTCTTCGTTGGACAAAAATATAAAATCCATTTGATGGTTGTACGTACTCGTTGTCAAAGTGTTTGAGTTCAGCCAAGGGAAGGCTACCGTAGGGCTGAAAATGGTATCGATGCTGAAGTTTTTGTATTCATTTGGAATGTTGATCCTGCCCATATTGGATAAGGTTACATCATGGCCGCCATTGCTTGATTTAAGCATAGAAATCATACGGTCTACAATTGGGTGCATCTGTTCACCCATCCACAGCAGTTCGCGGGCTTCCATTTTTCCTATTTTCTGAACAAGGTCTTCCTTGATGTGTTTGGCGTTACCCAGCAGATCGGAACTTCCTTTTTTAATGGCAAGATCAACGGTTGGGGCAAAAGCAAATAAATGATCCTCTTTGATCTCCGGAATAAAATGACGCACATCTACCGGGCTGATCACTTTTCCTTTGGCTTCTTTTCCCTTTACCTCCTGGAATGCCTGCATGAAGGCAGAACAAAGCAAAGCATGTACGGAAACCCCATTGGCTTTACATCTTTCAGTGATCTGAGCTGTGGTAGCCGGATCTAGTTTTTGGTGAAGCACATAGTTGTGTCCAAGATTTCTCTTTTTGCTTTTTTGCTGCAGCATAAAGAAGAACCTGGCAAAGGTCAGATAAAGTTTAGCTTTGAATTTTTTACTTTTTACATTAAAGTTAGACGGTAAAAATTCATCTATAGAAGTGAAAGGCTCATAAGGTTCTAATTCTAAAACAGGGTTGTCCAAAAGCTGAAGGAGCTCCTTCATTAAAGTCACTCCGGTGGTTCCATCTGAAATGCAATGGGGGATGGTCCAAAATACTTCAGAAACATCCTTTCCTCTTACCCAGACTACACGGGCTAGAGGTGTTTTTTCTTCCTCAAATAAGATTTTCCATTCTTTTTGAGATTCTGTCAGCCAGTCCTGATCTGTTTTTCTTTCTACGATGCGAAGTGGAATAGGTGCGATCTCTTTTTCTTCAATGAAAAAAGGATATTTTTCACTTTTAGAATCTATAACCACTCTTAGCAATGCATGTTTTTGCTGGATTTTTTCCAGAGCAGTTGTAAAGTTCTGCTCCGGAAGTTCTCCTTTTATTTTGGCGGCAAATATGCAATTTACCGGGGTTTCAGGATCTACATACATAATCCTTTCCACCATCATTAGTCTTCTTTTGATCATGATACAGCAATATATTCAAGTTGTAATTTGATGATCTGCATCACTTTATCCCGTATGGGCATTGCTTCGGTATAGGGAAGGTAGCCCTCACTTCCTACAAATGAAAAATCCATTTTTCCTCGGTAAGTAGAGACCACCAGTGTTGTAGTATTCCCCAATGGGCCAATCACAGACGGGCTGAAAATAGTATCTACCGAAAATTCTTTATATTCATGAGGAATCTGAATGCGTCCCAGATTGGAAAACATACAGTCGTTGGACGATTTTCCATTCTTTAAAAGCTTGGTGAAATTATGAAGAGCATCGTGGCCGGATTCCATCACCATCATGGTAATATAAGGATTGAGTTTGCCGGTTTTACGCTCTACCGATTCTTGCATCGATTTCAGGTTTTCCAGGAAAGTCATTTTTTCATTGGAAGAAACCACGATCATCAGACCGAAAGCGAAAATATGATCATTTTTGATCTGCGTAGCAAAACGTCTGATATCTACAGGACAGGAAACTTTATTGAAAGCAGCTGATCCTTTTACATCTCTGAATGCCTGAAGCAACGCTGCACTTAAAAAAGTGTTCACCGTAACTTCATTGGCTTTGCAATAGGAGATCAACTGTTGGCTTACAGACTCATCTACCTTCCAATGGATGAGGTAATCATCCTTTCGTTCTATTGCTTTTTTACCTACAGGAATACATTTGATAGCAGTAGCTGCCAACCTTCCTATAAACTTGGCTTTCAGTTTTTGTCTTCGGCTGTTCAGAATTTTTGCAGGAACTACATCATGAATTCCCAAAATAGGTTTCTCTATTCCGATATCTGCTGAAGGATTATCCAGAACCTCTAAAAACTCATGTAGAAAAGCCATTGCAGAACCACCATCGCATAAACAATGGTGGAACGCAAATAGCATATCGGAAACTTCTTCTCCTTTGATCCAGATGAATCGGATAAGAGGGAGTGTTTTATAATCAAAAGGCGTATGCCATTCTCTTTTGGATTCTTCCTGCCAGTGATCTTCTCCCTTTCGGACTACAATCCTGATAGGAATAGAAATCGGACTTTCAGGAACATCAAACCAGGGAATATTTTGGTTATCATGAGCAATGAGTGCTCTCAGCCATGGATGTTTCTTCTGAATCTGGGCAAGAGCCTGTTGGATATCCTTTAAAGCAAAGGTACCTCTGAGTCTGAAAGGGATCACCGCATTGAACGGCTCTGTTCCATCTCCCAGTAACATTCGTTCGCCAAATAACAATCGTCTTTTCATAGGCTATAAGGAAGCTAATGTTGAATGTTCCTGAACAAAATTTTCTAACAATTCTACAGCTTTATCGTTACCACCGGCAAGATGAAAAGTATTCTGAACTTCTTTTGCCGCGTTTCTGTACTGTGGATTTTCCAGGAGTTCAAAAACGGTTTCACGAAGAGCATCTACTCGTAGTCTTTTGTATCGGATGCTGATTCCACAACCTGCCTGCTCAATTAATTTTGCAATATGGAAATGATCATAAGCAATAGGAGTGATTAGCATTGGCAACCCATTACGGAAAGTATCGTTAACTGTGTTGAAACCACCATGACAAATAACTACATCCATTTCAGGCATCAATGCTGATTGAGGCACAAAGCTGCTTACAATGAAATTGTCTGGCCATTCTTCAAAGATTTCCGGTGGTGTAGCGGCAATTACAGTAACCGGCTGGTTAGCAAATGCATCAATGATCTTTTCAAAGAAAGCTTTTCGGATATCTACCAATAATGTTCCCAGCGATACAAAGATCTTTGGCGTGGTAGAAGCGTTTAATTTATCCCAGTCAAATGGCGCATCATTCGGACGGCCTTTTACAGGACCCACAAATTTCATGTGAGAAGGTACCGTGTCGAAACCGGCAAAAGCCTGGGAAGTAAATACCATATTCAGCTGATGAGAATGAATATAGATTCCTTCTTTTTCAATACCAACTTCTTTTTGTAAGTCTTTGATCAGATTTTGCTGCCATTCCCAGATCTTTGGGGCACTTTTTTCTGTATCTCCCATTACATCGGGAGGAACGGGAGTTGTGGTTACACAAGGGATATTATGTTTATGAGCGAAAAGAGCTCCTCCGAACGTGATACAGTCATTCACAATCACATCAGGCATCCAGCTTTCTGTCAGTCTGGTTAGTCCCGGCATCATCATTTTAGCAAAAGGAACGTAAGTTTCTTCCAGGGCTAACTTCATCACTTCAGGTCCTGAACATGCTGGTCCGTCATCCTGTCTTTTTAAGATACGGGCAATTTCTTGCTGATACGGAATAAGATCTTCTTCCGGATAGTAATAAGATCCTCCTTCCGGAATATGTTTGCTGTCTAAAGGCGTAATTCCGAACCATCTTACTTCATGGCCACGGGCAATAAGGCTGGCTCCTACACTTAAGGTTGGACTGATATGCCCAAAAAATGGAGGGACCACAAATAAAAATCTGGAAGGTTTTTCAGGTTTTACAGCCTTTGATACGGTTTGCTCCAATAAATCTGCTGCTGTAGCGGTACCTCCGGCTTCTACAAAAGACTGTCCTACTTTTTGAGCCGCTTCACGATAAGCCGGATTATTTAAAATCTGCTGTACAGCTTCTTTCAAATGATTGGCTTTAAACCTGTTGAAATTAAGTCTTTCTCCTGCTTCTGTTCTTACAACGCGACCTGCAACATGTGACTGGTCATACGCAATAGGAATCACAACCAAAGGAATACCGTTGGATAGGGTTTCAGAAACGGTATTGTGACCGCCATGGCAAACCACACCATCGAGATGAGGTAACAGATCCAGTTGAGGAACCTGCTGATAAACCATGAAATTATCCGGCCATTGCTCGAAAAGCTGCGGATCGGATACAACAACAACGGTTAGATCTTCATCCTTAAAGGCATCAACAACCTTTTGGAAAAATGCTTTTTTATGATCGTGATCGAAAGTAGTTCCGATACTTACTAAAATCTTTTTGTTGGTAGCGCTTTTTAATCGATCCCAGTCGAATTCACAAGAGATACGTCTTTCGGTAAGTACCGGACCTGTGAATTTGTACTGAGCAGGCAGATCTTCCATTTCACCAAAGAAATAGTTAGAAGTTAAAACTAACGTAAGTAAATCTGAAGTTGCTAAAGAGCGTTCTTCATTCACTCCAAGCTCTTTCTGCAAAGCAATGATTTGGTTCACTTCCCATTCGTGTACTTTAGGCAGCTCATTCATGATTTTAACAGCGGCCGGGGCAGTGACGGAAGTAACACAAGGAATTCCCAATGCTTTGGCTGCAATAGGAGCTGCAAATAATTGATGGTCACCGATAATCAAATCGGGCTGCTCTGTCTTTAGTAAAGAAACAATACCTTTATAAGAGTGTCTGTTCAGCGGAATAAGAACTTCTTCGTAAAGAAACTTTACGCTATCGATTCCGTATACTACTTTTTTTGAGATAATATCAAGATACTGTTCGCTTTCTTTTTTTTCTTCGTCGGTCTGATCGTATTGGATCAGTAAGAGTTTTCCTCCATCCGGAAGTTTAGCCTCTAAAGTTGGGTCAAGGCTGATCCAGGCTACTTCGTGCCCTCTTTGTAGCAGAGTGGCTCCGATGCTTAAGGTAGGATTAACATGCCCTGTCAATGGTGGAACTATAAATACAAATTTAGCCATGGTTCTTCGTTAAGATATTAGATAAAAAATGAGCGATCGTCTCTGCGATGAGCTGAGGCTCCTGAATAGGAATATTGTGATCGCCGGAGATTAATTCAAGTTCGGATGATCCGATTTGAGACTGTAGCCATTCTCCTGTAGGTCTGCAGTTGGAATCAGCACCGTAAAGCAGCAGAGTAGAAGCTTTTATCTGGTTGAAATCTGCTTCCTCAAGGAAATGTTTTTCCCGAATCATATCTGCTTTGATGCTGGTCTGATTAAACAGAAATTCATACATACGATGGTTCTTCTCCATTTGTCTTTTCCCCATCTGTACTTTGGTGGTATCTGTAAAATTGGCAACATAATGCTCAAGGAATTCCTTGCTGTATTCATCAATGATGTTACGTGCTTTTTCGTCCTGAGGATCCGGAGCTTCCATCACCACGAGCTGATTGACGCGGTCAGGATATTCTAAAGCTGTTTTCAACGCAATAAGACCTCCGAAGCTATAGCCTACAAGATGTACTTTTTCAAGTTCCAGATGATCTATTAAACCTATCAGGTCGGATGACATGTTGCCAAGGTCGTACCCATCCAAAAAGCGTTCACTCATTCCGTGGCTTTTCAGATCGTACATCACCACATGAAAGTGCTTGGCCAGCACAGGGGCAATATTAAAATAATAAATGGACAGGTTACTGAACATCCCGTGGATTAAGACCACGGTTTGTTCGGCACCTTTGTTGAGTTCCTGTATATGAACTTGTCTGTTATTGACAGTGATTATTGGCATTCGTAGATATAATTGATGATCATACTAAGGTCAAGATTAATAAGCTGGTCAAGATCCATAGATGATAACCAACCTGTAAAATCGATCTGATCGCCAAAATGCGCTTTAATCTTTTCGGAGAAAGAGACAATCTCTATACTGTCCATTTCAAGATCCTTCGTGAATGAACTTTCTGGAGTGATGTCCATTTCTTCTACAAATTCAGCACCTATCACTTCAGTAATAAAACCTTTTAATAAAGTAAAAAGTTCTTCGTGGTTCATTTTTAATGTTGTGTTTACAGTGTCCATCCTATGATATAATTTTTATGTTTAATAGTTTTGATTTCAATATTATTGATCCACAAGTGATCGTCTTTTATTTGTTCTACTTCGAAGGCTTTTGGATTTCCTTTCAATCCGGTTCCTAAGAATTTTCCGTAGGCTTCCTTCGCTACCCAGAAACGGGTGGTCCATTCTGCCTGATCTTTTCCTTTTAATAAGGCTAATTCATTATCTGTGAATACCAGATCATAGAATCCTTCGCTACGCTCTTCCATGAGTTCCATATCAATTCCTACGGATTTGCCATATCTCGCAATTCCCACAGCTTCTTTTCCTTTGTGAGCGAGTGAAATATGAATGTCTTCTGTAAAATCACTGATCAGGTATGGTTTCCCTACTTCATCGGAACGAATTTCAAAAGTAATAGGGAAGCACGCATGATTTTTTTCCTGACGAAGAAGATTTCTTACGGCATCTTTCACGGCAACACGGCTTACCATCCAGTTTTTCTTTTTATTTGGTAACAATTGCTGATGATGCTGTTTTTCCGTTTGGTTGAAATATCTTTTCAGAATAAAATCCCATGAGGCAACTCTGGTATAAGCTTGATGGAAGAAAAATACTTCCGGAGCAATCTCTTCAGAAAGACGGTTATGCAGTGGTGACATGGAGACATTCCATAAAGCGGCATCAATTTCCAGTCTTCTGTTTTGCCATCCGGTAATAGCACACCATACTTTTCCGTCTCTTTTAAGGATGATATTGGCGATAGCAAATTCATTATTAAGTTCGGTCAGCATACAGGTACATTCAAAAATACCTTCCTGATCATGCATATTTCCGAAGAATTCAATGTCCCTGATTTTCACCGGGAAGGCGATACGGTCTTTTACCAAGGTAAGCTGTAACCAAAGCCCGAATAATTGTCCGGCATTGTCCAAAAGAGAACCTTTTCCTCCGTTTCCTTTGATCTTTCCTACAATTCCCTTATCTCCAACTGCTGATACTTCAGTAATTCCCTGATACTGATCTCCATGGAACATGTGTGCATCATAGATTTCTTCAGGCGTTCTTTCAATAGGTAAAAGATTACCGATGGAAAGATTGAACGTTGGAGTAAGAACGGAGCCGGATTTTAAGATGACTTCTGCATTGGCAAAGTTCTCAATATCCAGATACGCGTGATTTTCGCCACGCCATTGTCCTTTCACGGTTTTTTCAAAAGGCTGTGCTACGTTCATCCATTGGAATACACTTACATTCATAATTTTATGAACCAATGTTCCCGGGATTTCCGCTTCTGCAATTTCTGCCAATTGTTCAAAGATCATGGTCATTGGAATTACCGGTTCCATATCGGCTACATGAGCCCAACCTTTTGGCTGTCTCAGTAAGCTGTGATCAATAAGGTATGGATGACTTTCCAGCGTTACATAAAGATCTTTTGAGAAAGTTGTGCTTCTTGGCACTTTTGTTACGACCTGTTGTGCGACAGGAGCAACTGATGCAGGATTTGGAACAGTGATTTCCGGACGGTTTTGGAATAAAGTCAAGACTTCTTCCTGCATACGGATCATCTCTGAAACGTTGTCCTGGAATGCCTGTACCAGCGGATGACCATTTTTGGCAGTCATTGCTGAAGCTGAGGCAGTGTATTGTTTTGGTGTTTCAAAGGCTTGAGCTAAGGCTTTCACTTCTTTGAAGTTTCGGATAATAGGTGAACCTAATTCCAGTTTGATCCCTTTTCCTGATGATTTTATTGAATGCTGCTGAATTTCTAAGAAGTCAAGAGCAATGGTTTTCCCTTCTACAAATAGTGAGGCAACAACACGTTGTAACTGTGCCAGTGCAGAACGGGTAGGAACACTGGAAGGGATGGTACTGAATGCTTTTCCTTTCAAGGTATCATCAATAAATCCGATCAGCCCTCCGGTACCCACCTGGATGAATACTCTTGCTCCTTCTTCGTATAATTTATCTGTCAGTTCACGGAAGCGAACAGGTTCAACCAAATGTTCTGCACTCAGTTTTCTGATCGCTGCCTGGTCAGCAGGATAAGGTTCTAAAGTTGTTGCAGACCACAACGGAATTTTTGTTTTCTGGAACTGTGCTTTTTCCATTCCCGCTAAAATCACATCCAGTTTATCAGCGATAAAAGGAGAATGGAATCCGGACTGAAAAGGCAGTACTTGATGGAAGATCTGTTTTGCCTTTAACAAAGGAACCAATTCATCCAATGCAGCATTACTACCACAAAGAATTACCTGATTAGGGCAGTTATCGTTAGAAATATATAAATCTGAAATTTCAGTAATGAAAGGCTGTACAACGTCAATTCCGGCTCCTATGGCAATGAATTTTGAATCTTTTAATTCAAAAGTTTCAGGATTCAGTACATCAATCAGGGCTTTTACAGAATTGGCTTCTGCTAGCTCTGATGAATATCCTGCCAGCCATTCTCCTAAACTGTGTCCTGCATTCATATCCGGAATAATTCCCAGTTTTTTCAGTGAATTATCAAGAATACTGCAGTTGTTGAATACGTTTAAGGCATCAGTTAAAAGACCTTCGCCTTCCGTTTCTATAGGAGCAGTTAATCCGAAATAACGGCTAACGCTGTCCACTTCACCTTTTGCCAGACCGTCTAAGCCAGGGAAAACAAAGGCTACTTTGCCACCATCTTTTAATAATGGGGTAGAAGTATACCAAATGTCCTGTTTATTTTTCCAGGTCAGGTTTTTGGAAACGATTTTAATGGCTTTTTCTATTCTTGCAGGGGTAGGATCAAATATCGCTACTCTGAAGTCTCCTTCTCCTAAAGTTGTATCATTACTTTCCAATGCGGATAATAATTCTGCCTGGGTAGGTCTTGCCAATAGCAATACTTTATCTTTTTTAGGCATATCATAACCCTCAAGAACAACGTGTGCATTGATTCCTCCAAATCCGAAAGCGTTTACTGCTGCTACTTTTGGCAGTCCGGTTTTTGACCAGTTTTTAGGTTCCTGTACAGGCTCGAATCTTGTGTTCTGCATATCCGAAGTCGGATTTTCGCAGTATAATGTTGGCGGTAAGGTATCATGATGTAATGCCAGACAGGTTTTAATTAATCCTGCGATTCCTGCAGCCGGCATAGCGTGCCCGATATTGGATTTTACAGAACCAATTCCTGCTGTTTGAGCAGTTTCTTCTTTTCCGAAGAATTGTGCTAATGTCTGAAGTTCTGTTTTATCTCCCAGCGGAGTTCCGGTGCCGTGGGCTTCAAGGTAACCTACTTTATTTTTATCCAGATCAGCATTGATCCAGGCTTGTTCTAATGCTTTCAGCTGTCCTTTTACGGATGGACTCATAACACTGGTTCCATTACCATCACTGCTGACACCTACTCCTTTGATCACTGCATAGATTTTGTCTTGATCACGAACAGCGTCTTCCAATCGTTTTAAAACGACGAAGCCACAGCCTTCTCCAATCAGCAGTCCATCAGCATCCATGCTAAAGGGCTTGATCTGCTGTTGACGGGACATAGCTCCCAACTGGGCAAAAATACTCCAGAAAGCAGCATTTTGTCCGGTATGTACTCCTCCTGCGATCATAATGTCGGAACGACCTCTCTGAAGCTCCTGTACAGCATGATCAACGGCAATTAAAGCACTGGCACAAGCAGCATCCACTGTGAAGGCAACACCTCCAAGGTCAAAACGGTTGGCTACCAATGACGCTACCAGATTGGGAATCAATCCCATAGCGGTGTCAGCGGCAAAACGTCCTTTACGTTCTTGGAAAGCATGTTTTACCTTTTCAATATCCGCGGAAGATACCTGGGGTAACAGCTCCTGCAATAGTGAGGAAATCTGTTCTCCTGTTCTTACAATTTCAATAGCGCGGGTAGCTCCCGGGCCTGTATAGTTTCCTTTCCCGATGACAATTCCTGTCTTTTCAAGGGAAGTATTCTTTTGAAATATTCCGGCATCTTCTAAAGCTTTCTGAACTAAATCAAGAGTCAGTAAATGATCGGGTTCTGTTCCTTCCACTGCAAGAGGTAAAATTCCAAAAGTGGTAGGATTAAACTCATAATCAGGAATGAAACCACCACGCTGACAGTAGAAACGGTCAACGGGATTTGTAGCATCACTAAAGTGTACCGGATCTATCCTATCAGCCGGAGCCAATTGGGTAGAGTCTACTTTATTGACAATATTCTGCCAAAAAGTGTTGGCATCCTGTGCCCCGGGAAAGACACAGGATAAGCCAATTACAGCAACATCTGTTTTTTTCATACTTAGTTTATACAGAGGATTACCAATTATTTCCTGACATGATAAGCACCTGGCTTTCTGTTCCGTATTTTATTTCGTTAAGGAAGATTTCTTTTCCTTCATCCAATGGAATTAAAGAGATACCACGACGCTCATATTCTGTTTCCAGGGTGGAAGAAACCATTCCTGCTCCTTTCCAAGGTCCCCAATTGATAGAAATTACTTTTCCTTTTAATCTTTTATTCAGAGCGTTCGCGTAATCATCCAGAACACTGTTTGCGGCAGCATAATCTGTTTGTCCTTTGTTTCCATATACGGAAGCAATACTTGAGAATAGTACGACGAACTGACAGTCTGAACGAAGTTGTTCTGCCAATACACGAAGAGGTTTTACTTTGGTATCGAATACACGTCCGAAAGAAGAAGTCGTTTTTTGTTTAAAAAGTTTATCTTCCAAAAGACCGGCTCCGTGGATTACTCCATCCAAACGGTTGTATTTCTCGTAAATACTGCTGATCAAATTGCTTAATCCTTCTTCATCACAAAGGTCTAAGGATTGATAAATAATCGTATTTCCAAGCGCTTCCATATCACGGATGGTGCGAAGGATCTGATTGTTTTTGAAAACTTTTGTCGTTTCTTTTTCTATTTCTGCAGGAGAAGTGAATTTTCCGGACTTGATAAGGAAGCTTCTGATTTCTTCTTTAGTCTTCATTCCTTCGAATTCCTGTGCAGAGGTTTCATTTCTAGGGTCTGCTGATCTTCCTACTAAAATATAAGTACAAGGGTACGCCTGAGACATGTGTTTTGACAGTTCTGCAGTGATTCCCTGTGCTCCTCCAAGTACAAGAACAACAGATTCTTTGTCCAGTTGGATGTGAGCTTCACTTAAACTTGTTGACAACGGGGAAGGGATAATGTCTACCTTATGTCTTTTTTCGTTTTTATAGATAATCTCAGCAGGTTTATCGTTGGTTAAAATTTCCTTTAAAGTAATTTCAGCAATTTGATCGAATTCCTGAGGAGTACTTAAGCTGATTAATCGGCAGATGGTATGATCAAATTCTCTGGCCAGACTTTTGAAAAGTCCAGGATATCCCTGATGATGGCGTAATACACGAGCATCTGTTACTTCCTGAAGATGTGAGGCAATGTCCGAGATTAAATAAACCCACTTTACTTTATCAAAATCGAGTTTTTTAATCAAGTCAACATGATCGATGATGCTTGGTTTATCTGTAGCAGAGAATAGATCCAGCATGATTAATCCATCAACATTCGAAAGATCTTTGCCAGCCTCTACAAGCTCTACGATAGCTCCATATTTTTCCAATTCGTTTTTAATAGCTGAAGTTTGCGCACTGTCATCCTGAGTGATGGCAAAACGTTTTCCCTGCAGAATTTCCGTATTCTGTACAGATAAAGCATCTGTAGGAGTAATATCGAAACGAAGTCGAGATAATACGTTATTGTTTGGTTCTGGAGTGTTTATTTCTTTATTTATAGCAGGTGCTTCATGGGAGTCTCCATTCATTTCACTGATCCAGCTTGCCAAACCGCGAAGGGTTTTAATAGCAGCCAGTTTTTCCATCACATCATCAGCCTGCTCAAGATTTTCGCCAAAACCAATTTTGTTTTTAAGGTCGGCAATGATTTCCATACGTTTGATAGAGTCAATGCTAAGGTCGGCTTCCAAATCCAGGTCTAATCCTAACATTTCTTTCGGATAACCGGTTTTTTCGCTTACAATATCAAGGATAGCATTTTGAAGGTCTTCAACAGAAAATGCAGATGAAGTTTGTGGCTTAGAAGCTACAGGCTCTGTCGCAGAAATTGTGCTTGCTGGGGTAGCTGCTGTATCTGCTCCCGAAAATTCAGTAAGCCATGATACTAAACCGCTTAATGTTTTGATGGCAGCCAATTGTTCCATTACCATATCTTCATTGGTATTACCGTTGGCTAAAGTTCCTAGTTCACTACGAAGTGTTCCTATAATTTCCACTCTTTTGATAGAGTCGATACTTAGATCGGCTTCAAGGTCCATTTCCATTCCCAGCATTTCCTGAGGGTATCCTGTTTTATCGCTTACAACCTGTAGCAATAAGGATTTGATGTCTCTTACCGGAGCTTGTTTTACCGGAGCAGCAACTACTGGCCTTTCCTGATGAACAGGTTGTGCCTGAATGGGTGCTACAGGCTGATGAGCCGGAGCAGGAACAGGTGTGGTATAAATCGGTGCAGGCTGTACCTGAGGATTCTGACCCATAAAGGAAAGCATTACATCTCTCTGTGCCTGAATCATCAGCTTCATACTATTTAAATATTCCTGCAACATACGTTCTGCTGTAGACAGATGTTCGGGAGCCGGGGTTTGTGGGGTATTCGTAAAATTGTTCATGGGAATAGGATTTAAAATTGGCAATGCACCGTTAGAAGGCAAATTACCGTTGGTTGGATGGGCCGTTTGCCCGTTAACGCGCCATATAGCTGGGCTTTTCTTGTAAAGTTCAGGCTGTTCGATATTGATCAGTTTTACATGACGTCCATGGAAAAGTTTTTCAATATTAAAATGACGTCCTGTCCCTAAATACTGTGCAAGCATACAAAGCAGATGGGTAAACTTATTACGGCTGTTGTCTTCAACATATAAAGTCAGCTGATCTTTTTCCAGACAGGATTTTGTCAGTCCTGTAAGAACTTTTCCTGGGCCTACTTCGATGAAGATTCTGGCTCCGTCATTATACATTGCCTGAAGTTGTTCTACAAATCTTACCGGTTGTACCAGGTGATCTGTAAGTCTTTCTTTTATTTCTGATACCGTTGAAGGATATACTTCTGCTGTGGTGTTGGACCACACCGGAATCTGCATTTCTCCAAACGGAACGTCTTTTAATACTTCTGCATATAATCCTTTAGATTTTGCAAGCAATGGACTGTGGAAAGCGCAGGCAACTTCTAATTTTTTGGCGGAAATACCTTCTTGTTTAAGAACTTCCAATAGTTTATGAATGGCTTCAGTACCTCCGGCAATAACGCATTGATTAGGCGCGTTGAAGTTCACGGGATAGCAGCCTTCCACTTTAGCAAGGATAGGTTCCAAACGTTCTTTCGTTGCACTTGCAGCTAACATTGATCCAGGATCGCCACCTTCTACAGAGTCAAGAATAGATTGAGCTCTCTGAATACTTAATTCTACCAGCTTTTCTTCTTCAAATACTCCGGCAAAACATAATGCGGGTAATTCTCCGTAGCTATGTCCGGCCAGCATATCAGGAACAATTCCTAATGATTCAAGGAATTTTGCCAAAGCAAGGTCTACAATTCCTAAAAGAGGTTGTGCAAGACGTGTATCTTTAATGGTTTCTTTCTGTTGTTTTAAAGAAGCTTCATCAAATGTTTTTGATGGGAAAACTACTTTTTCCAGTTCAGGATACTCATCAAGAAGTTTGCGCATTGCAGGGAAAACAACAAATAGATCACGAGCCATATTGATTCTCTGGCTGCCTTGTCCTGGGAACGTAAATGCTACTTTACCTTCTTTTTTATTGACTGTAAAAGTGTCTTTTGTCTCAATCCCTAGCAGTACTAGGTCGAGCTTCATCATTAGGTCTTCCGCTGTGTCTGCTACGATACTGAACTGGATAGACTTTTCTGAACTGATACTTAAGCTGTAAGCGATATCTTTTAAAGGTATACCATCATTAATTTCTAACAGAACTTTCACCTGATTTGCTTTTCCTTTAGCTTCTTCGTAAGAATCACCCCGGAAGACAAATAGCTCTGAAGGCCAGGATTGCATCGCAATGGAATCGTCTTGTTTAGGATGGTTGGCGATCACGGTATGGAAGTTGGTTCCACCAAATCCAAAAGCACTGATTCCAGCGTAACGGTTTTTCTCAGGCCACAATCCACTTTCTGAATGGAAAGAGAAAGGACTCGTTTCTGTATTATAATAAGCGTTAGGCTTTTGTAAGTGAAGGGTAGGTGGCTTTACTCCATGATATACTGCTAATGAAGCTTTAATTAAACCAGCCAATCCTGCAGCACATTTGGTATGTCCAATTTGAGTTTTTACAGATCCTAAGTGTGTCTGCCCAGGAAGAGCTCCCGAACGGATGAATAGGTTCGTTAAAGCGCTCAGTTCGGTTTTATCACCAACTACAGTTCCTGTACCGTGAGCTTCTACCAATCCGACAGAAGCAGCACTGATCCCGGCTTGAGTATAGGCTCGTTCTAATGCTCTTACCTGACCGATTTTTCTTGGAGCAGTAAGTCCAAGAGCTTTACCGTCACTAGATCCTCCCACACCTTTGATTACTGAATAAATACGGTCACCATCGTTCACTGCATCTTCATATCTTTTCAATACGAGAATAGCAATTCCTTCTCCAAGAGCGATACCGTCTGCATCGCTGTCAAACGTAGCACATCTTCCTTTTCTGGAAAGAGCATGGGTACTGGAGAACATCAGGTAATCGTTGATTCCGTTGTGTAGATCTGCTCCTCCTGCAAGAACCATATCAGATTTACCTAATACAAGTTCCTGACAAGCTAAATCAATAGCTGCTAATGAGGAAGCGCACGCTGCATCTACGGTAAAGTTTCTTCCACCAAGATCCAGTCTGTTCGTAATCCTACCTGCGATCACATTGGCCAAAATACCAGGGAAAGAATCCTCTGTAGTATGTGGAAAGGCTTCTTTAACTTCTTCATGAAGTTCACCAAAAACCTGCTTGTAATATCCTCTGAAGCTATAGCTGTTGGCAAGGTCATTTCCACCTTCTGCACCTATAATTACAGATATATTTTCTCTGTTAATATTTTTTTCACCATATCCCGCATCTTCCATAGCACGTTTTGCTACTAATAAAGTAAGCAATTGTGTAGGTTCAATAGCGGCAAGAGATTGTGGAGGAATACCGAATGTTAGCGGATCGAAATCAATTTTAGGAATAAATCCACCCCACTTGGAATGAGATACATCCGGTCCGTCAGAATCTGGGTGATAGTAAAGATCTTTATTCCATCTTTCATCCGGAACTTCAGTAACACTGTCTTTTCCTAAGATGATATTTCTCCAATATTCTTCTAAGTTTTTAGCACCAGGGAAAATACATTCCATCCCTACAATAGCGATGTCGAGCGGTTTTTCGGTAGATACCGGAAGTTCCGACAGTGCTGCATTTTTAATATATTCGTAGTTATCTACTACACTTTGATGAAGAGCTGCCAGAGAAATGACGCGATTGTGCATTGTAGCAACCTGCCCTATCATATACATTCCAAGGTCAAGCTGATCCTCTTTAGGGATGTTGACAAGTTGATCTCCCTGGCGTTCTATTCCTTTAGCGGCAATACGGAGACGTCCTACATTTAATTTTTCAAGTTTTTCCCAGATTTCTTTTTTATCCATTCCTTCAGCCAAAAGTCTTGACTTTTCGGTGTTGAAATGATGGGCAAAAGTTGTATTTAAGCAACGGGTTTCGTGTCCTGGAGCGGTTTCAAGCAAAACAGTATCTTTTGCCTGCATCGCCTGCTGCTGGAACTCTTCCTGAATGGCTCCTGTAAGTACAGCTTCATGAGTATAAAGATAGGCAGTCCCCATCAATACACCAATCTTTACACCTCTTGCTGCCAATGGTGCAGCCATGATGGATACAAATGCAGTTGAGAATGCGTTGTGAATTCCTCCAGCAAAAAATACACTGATGTTTTCAGGATGATCTTCTTTTAAAATACGCTCAATTTGTTTTTCCCAAAGAACCATACTTGAAAGCGGGCCTACGTGGCCTCCACATTCACGTCCTTCAAAGATGAAATTTTGTGCTCCTTCTTTCAGGAAAATATCTAATAGAGCAGGGGATGGAACGTGTAAAAACGATTTTATTCCGGCCTTCTCAAATACTTTAGCCTGTGCAGGTCTTCCTCCTGCGATCAATACTACAGGCGGTTTTGCTTCTAATATATAAGAAGTTTGTTCTTCTCTTAATTCCTGAGGTGCAAATCCTAGAATACCAACTCCCCAAGTTTTATCACCTGCCAGCCTTTTGGTTTCATTCACCAAAGATTTTGCAGATTCTCCTTTCAATAAAGATAAAGCAACAAAAGGTAATGCTCCGGCATCGGCAACAGCATTGGCAAATGAAGGCACATCACTTACACGGGTCATTGGACCCTGAGCAATTGGATATTGCAGTCCAAGCTCTTTAGCCATAGCATTGTTTTTATCAATCACCTGAAGTGCTTTTGCCTGTTTCAAATGACCATACATGGCTTCTTTGAATCCGAAGAAAAGTTTTTTCAGTGTTTTGAAATCCTCATAAAGATCAACGGCTAAAGAAATATCTTGTCCCATTGGGATATAGTTCTTACTCAAATCTAAGCCGTTAAAATATTTTTTCAGATCCTCAGCAGTTACATTTTCCGGTAATGCCGGGGAATTAGGTCTTACCAAAACACGGTGGTTGGCGATGACCTTTGTTTCAGTTCCATTCAGTTTTGAGCATACGTCTTTTAAATCCTGCGGAACAGAGGTTTCCGGGAATAGAGCCAGTTGACTGTCGAGTACAACTCCTGTTGCTCCAAGTGCCTTTACTGCAGCTGCAGTGTGAAGTCCTACTCCTCCCTGTACCCATACCGGGATGTTTTGGATTTCTTTAATGACCCTTTGAAACAGAATAAAAGTTGATTCGTAGCCTACAAGGCCAGCAGCTTCATTACCTTTTATGATAATACCTTTTGCTCCCAAGTTTTCTGCCTGTCTGGCTTCTTCTAAACTGCTTACCTGGTAAACAATAGATAGATCAGAAGTGGTAACTGACATACCCAATGGAAGGATGGCAAATTGTACTTTTTCAGGAATTTGAAGGGAAGTAAAATTGTCGTTGGAAAAGCAAATACCATAAGCTGGTACATCTATTTGTTCAAGTTGATTTAACGCGTCCTGAGCAGCATTCAGTTCATGCCCCAGATTGAGAACGGGAAACGCACCCGCCTGATGCAATTTGGGCATTAGCTTAACATCCGGTCTTTCAAAAGGCGTTAGTCCAATAATGGTTAAGTTTTTCATGGCGTGATAATTATTGAAATGATAGCAAGAGGTCATAACAACGTGTTCCGCTTCAAAATAAAGCAGATGTTACGGTTATGATATAGTAAAATTTGTTTTTGTTATATATTTAGTCATAATCGATATTTTATATCGATTGCATAATAATTCATTGACTATCAAGGGATTGATTGAAATGAGATTGGTTTCCGGCTTTTTAAAGGGTTTTGCCCTTAGTGTTGTCAAGTTTTTCATAACATTTATGGTATTGAAATGATAATATGAAATTTCACAACAAATCACTGTATTCATCAATATATAGAGCGATTTGTTGTTATGAGGGAATAAAAATAATAAAATTATATTATATCTTTAATCATAAATGCAATTTAGTAATAATTTTTTAACAATAAAGTATTAATTATTTAAACGCTATTAAAGTGTATAGTTTATTTTTTTATTCTTAGAAACAAGCGGTTACAATCTTACTAATTATAATTATAAATGATTATAATTATGGTAATGTTAAGCAAATATAGGAATAAAAAATAGAATATTTCAAGATTAAGAGATTTGTTTTTTTTATATTACGAAAAGATAATATGAATAATGATGGGGTAAAAATAAGGGTCAGTAAATTTTGAAAAATGACTGAATTTCATTTTTTGGTTAAAAAATAAGTGCGTTTTGAGGGGTGTAAAAGCCGTGACTTACTGTTAAAGTGAAAGTTATGATTGAGGAAGTATTTAAAGGATATTATAAATTGTACCCAATAGCTTTGTATGCTGAATTTTATAAAGTTTTTTAACTTATTGTTTTACAGTAATTTTAGATTTTATTAATAAAATAAAGTTGTTCTTTCTATCAATTCTTTTTGAATAGTTATAAAATGATGATTCTCTATGAGTTTTGCTTTATCCTTAAAAAAATATTAAAATTTAAAAACAAGAGTTTTGAATCAGAGTTTTTCACTTTCTTCCTTTTTGTTTGGGTAATTCTGTGCTAAATTTGTAGATTTGCCGAATTATAAACTTTCGCATAGTTTTATATCTGTGTGTTTATGCCTACTGCCTGATAATATTTGAATTCTTTTCAAAATATTTTTGCTCCGAATCTTTTGTATCTGGATTTTAAAAGCGAAAATCAAAATTATCAAAACCCATTAACGAATTTTTTTTGTCAATCATTATTTGAATGGTTGAGAATGATTTTGTTGCGTTTTAAGTAAGGAGTTCTATTTCTTGTTTTGGACATACTTTGAGAATTGGTTGCTGGACTCTTCGTGAAAATTTAACTAAAAAATAAATAGGTATGAAACAGAAAACTGTTTTCAAATCAAATGATGATAAAGAAAAAGTATTGATGCAGTATGAAAATTCTTTGTCAAACTTTAATGGAAGTATTCAGCAAGATATTGTTGATACAAGTTTTGGGAAAACTCATGTCTTGAGTTATGGTAATGATGCTCACCCTAAACTTGTACTGCTTCATGGTGCAAATTCTAATGCAACTTCGTGGATAAAGGACTTCTCTTTGTATAGCGAGAAGTATAAAGTGTATGCTGTTGATGTTGTGGGTGAACCAGGGAAAAGTGATCAAAATAGACTTCCTTACGGAAATGATAACTATAGTGATTGGTTGAATGAGGTTTTTCAGAAACTACAGATCGAAAATGCAAATTTGATTGGACTTTCCCAAGGTGGATGGCTTGCTGTGAAGTTTGCCGTGAAATTCCCTAAAAAAGTCAATACATTGATTCTTCTGTCGCCTGCCGGAATTGTAAATACAGAAGGCGGTTTTATTATGAAAGCGGTGTTGTATTCTCTTTTTGGTGGTTTTGGGAAAAGAAAAATAAATCAGCTGATCATGGGGAATCAAAAAGTAGATCAGTCCGTTGTAGATTTTATGGATTTGATGCAGGCTTCTGTGAATTCAAGAATGGATAAAGAGTATATTTTTTCTGACGATGAACTGAGGAAACTTACCATGCCTACTTTCTTCATTGGCGGTGCGAATGATGTTATTCGAAATTCGGTGAAAATTAAAGAAAGACTGACGAGTTTGCTGCCAGATTTTACATTTTATATCGATCCTGAAAAAGGACATGTGTTGATTGGTCTTACGGAAAAAATAAAAGCTTTTTTATCGAAGAATGATTAATAAAATAAAAAGCTCCAAAAACAGATTGTTCTTTGGAGCTTTTTAGTATTTATGTACTATTGATTTTAAAATATACTTAAACCATACTGTTTGACAAGGTCTAAGATCATATGATAGCCTGCCAATGAATTTCCATGCTGGTCTAAAGCTGGGCTAAAAACACCAATTCCTATTTTTCCAGGAACACTCACTGTGATTCCTCCTCCAACACCGGATTTGCTAGGCAAACCAACCATACGGGAATATTCTCCACTGAATTCATACATCCCAGCTGTCAACATTTGCGATTCTATTAATTGGGCAACGTCAGCATTTTTGTATTGGGAATCTCCGTCAAATCTTACACATTGGTTGGCAAAGAAATAGCCTATTTTAGCAAGATCTTCGGCCGTGAGTTCAATAGAGCATTGTTTGAAATAATTATCCAGCTGATCTTCATTTCCGGTAATAAGTCCGCTGTTTTTCATGATGTAAAACATTCCTCGGTTACGATGTCCGGTTGCTTTTTCAGATTCGTAAACAGATTTGCTGTATTCGATAGCTGGGTTTTTGGTGATGTATCGAACCATATCCAGAACTTTAAGAAAAGGTTTTTCCCCTTCTCCGGAAATCAGGGAAGTGGTAAGGATGGCACCGGCATTCATCATCGGGTTTAATGGTTTTCCGGTTGTTTCCAGATTGGAAAAATGATTGAAAGGTTTATCTGATCCGAAATATCCTATTTTGTCAAAAACATGAGCTTCACCTTTTTCATTTACCGCAATCATAAGAGCAATGATTTTGGAAATGCTCTGCATGGTGAATTTTTTTTGTACATCTCCGGTACTGAATATTTTACCGTTTTTATCTACTACAGAAAAAGCAATGGCTTTCGCATCCATTTTTCCCAGCTCAGGAATATAGTCAGCAACTTTTCCCTGGGTATAGTAAGATCTGTTCTTCTCCAGGATCGTGTTTAATGTTTTTTCTGTGATATTGGGAGTATCTGCAGTTTTTTGAGCATTAACGACTGTATTTGCTGTAATACAAGCTGCTATTAGAATCGCTTTTGCAGAAAATAAAGGGCTGTTTTTTTTCATATACATATAAAAGAGGATCTTCAATTTTGATTAACCTAAAAACAAAGATAAAGTATTTCGTTGTGGCTGGCAATTTACCTTTTGTGTTGATGTTTTCAGACGAGTAACTGTTAGACAACTAGAATACTTCCCCGATATTGGCAAAAAAACCATGAGAGTTATTTTGTCCAAAGGCATAATCTATACATAAATTGGTATTGCTGTGCTTGTTGAGCTTGATGCGCAATCCAACCCCATATCCGAGAAGAAGCTTTTTGTATTCATCGGAGAGGTCTGCAGAGAAAGATTGTACATTCGCAAAGACCACGCCTCCTAATAGACCATTTCGGGTAATTCCGAAGCGGTATTCATTTTCGTAATAGTACATATTTCTTCCACGAAACCTGCTTTGTATATACCCTCTTCCTAAATTGTTCTGATCATCCCATCCCGTACTGGGAAGCATGAGATATGGGGGAGCGTTTTTGCTTGTATTGAGCCATGCAAATCCCCAAAAAGCAAGAATGTTTTCCGATTTTGCAGGAAAACGGATATATTTCCTTGCATCTATCTGAAGTGAAGACCAGTTGGATTGGCTGCCTAAGAATGTAAAATTGGGACGGTAGGTGACACTCAGGTATTCGCCGTTTTGAGGATTAATCTGATTAAGTCTGTTATCATATAATGCTTTCAAAGCTATTCCGGAAGCTCGTTCATCGGTTTTTAAATCTCGGGTAAGTAAGTGGCTTATTCTGGTGCCCAGTGAATCGGTGACTTTAATATTCCAAAATTGGTCATAATAAATTCCTCCTCCTGCATATAAGTCTTTTAAAACCTTAAACATGATGGACTGATGAAGTTTTATATATTTAAAATTAACTGTATAAGCCGTATTGGAGTTGGCTTCTATTGAAATTCTTTTGCCTCCTAAACCATATATTTCCGAAGGATAATTAAGATATTTAAAATCAGTGATTAGGTTGATTTTATTGCCCTTTGTCCATATGTTGGCGTACAACGGAAAAATGGTCTGCTTGTATTGTGAGTAGGTATAGCTAGTTGTGATATTAGAAATTTTCTGGTCTTTTGAATTTTGCTGATAGAAGCCAATATTACCACTCACGACTCCTGCAAATCCTGTCTGTAAAGTGTATCCCGCAGCTGGAATTAATGACCAGTTGAATTTTTTTCCTGCACGCACTGTATCTCCGTTACTTTTTTTATGGAGGATTCTGTGGAGGATATCGACAATGTCTTTTTGTGGTATCGCAGATTGTCGCAGGGTGTCGGATGAAATTTGAGACTCGGTGTTCTGAGCCTGGCAGAAGGTAGAAAAGATAATAAGCATAAAGCAAATGAAAGTTCTTTTCATTGTTTTGAATTTGTAATAACAATAATACATATAAATTCCTAGGTGAATATTAAATAATCCAATATTTCTATTTTTAAATACAACTTATAGGTAATTTTTGTTTTAATAATATTTGAATTATTGAAAATCAAGCAAGATTTTGGGTTGAAAAGATGTTCCAAAATTTAAAAAAAGGATCATATTATTTCTTTGATTAATTGTTTTGTTTAAAATTTTCTATATAAAAGTATTTTTAATTAAAATTTTATAATTTTTTATTGATTGATAGAATTTTTTTTGTTCTTTTAAAACGATGTAGGTAAAAAATAAATTTCGGCTTCTGAGGCTTCTCTGAATTGGTTTTTACAAATAACTATAATGCAAGTGAAATAAGTGTTAGTAAAGAATATGTTTATATAATTGATGTATAGGTTTTAATTTCGCAATTGTTTTCACTGTTAAATGATTTTTGTATTAATTTTTTTACTAATTTGGAAGAAAATTAATAACACTTTTTTAATAACTATGAAAAACAACACCTACTTTAGTAGGCAGTGCATCTTCAGATGGCTGCTACTATGTTGGCTTCTGGTGCCGTGGGCACTGCAAGCACAAGCTCGAATTACATGGACCTCTCAGGTCGGTTGCCAGGAATTCCGTGGCGAAAAAGAAGGACAAGGAGATAATGGCGTAGCCACCTCCTACATCAACTCATCGCAATGCCTCCGGGTTTGCGAGAATTCATCGGTTCTGTATACGGTCGCTGGTTCGAACGTGTCCAGTGTCCAGTGGACGGTTTCAGGAGGAAATTCTTATATTTCAGGTACGGGAAATACCTTGGCAAATGTCCAGTGGGGAAACGCAGGCAGTGGTTCTTTACAGGCTGTTATTACGTATAATGACGGAACTGTTGAAAATCAGACCATCTGTATTGAGAAAATCAATAGACCGATTGCCAAGTTTGAAATGGTAAATTTAGATTATTCAGTATGTAAGAATACGACGATCTATTTTGACAATCTTTCTGAACAGAACGGCGGTTCGGATATCATTAACTATTACTGGGAATTTGGAGATGGAACAACATCTACAGCCTTTGAACCTTCCCATGTGTACACCGATCCAGGAATTTATACTATTCGTCTTACGGTTACCAATAAATGCGGATGCGAAAGTTCTTTTAAAAAAGAAATTGAGGTATTAAAAGCTCCTCCGGTAGAAATTACCTGTGCATCAGTAGTATGTGAAGGTAGTGTTGAAAAGTACACTGCTCAGGACGGATGTAAAGAAGGAAAATGGAAAGTAATCGGCGGATCCATTGTAAGCAATAATGGTAACTCGATTGAAGTAAAATGGGATCAGGTAAATCCTGCCGACGGATTTGGTTACGTAATGTACCTGTCAGAATGTGCTTGTCCGGAGTGGACCACCATCAAAATTCCGGTTATCCTATCCAAAGTAGAGATTAAAGGACAGACTGTTGTTTGTGCTAACAAGCAGTACACGTATGCAATTCCTCAGTGGCCTACTACAAGTGTTAAGTGGTCTCTTTCAGGTCCTGCAGGCGGTCAGCTGAATTATACGCAGCAGAGAAATGAAGTGATTTTCTCTGGCAGCCAGCCGGGAACTTATACGCTTACAGCAGATTATCAGAATACATTATTATCATGTGGAGGTAAAGGATCGATTACTATCGTGGTAGAAGATCCGGTAGTGATAAGTGGAGGTACAGACGAAATTTGTGCAGGAACTGCCCAGACCTTTACCGCTTCTCCGAATGTACCGGTTATATGGAAAGTTACCTCAGGAGGTTCAACTTATACATCACCCGCTACAACAGGAGTGTTTGGATACACATTTACAACTCCGGGCACTTACACTATTACTGCTACTAAGCAGGGAGGAGGGTGCGAAAGTAATGTAAGAGTAATTAAGGTAATGCCTATTCCGGCAGCACCAACAGGATCTATTACAGGAGAGAAAAAAGTATGCGCAGGAAAACCTTATGTGTATACAATAAGCTCCGTAGATCCGGGAATGATCCCTGTGTGGGAAGTGACAAACGGAACGATTCAGGGAAGTAATACAGGATCATCAGTAACCGTAATATTCAACTCAACGGCTTCCACCTACGTGGTATCAGTAAGAAACAGAGCTGCAAATTCAGCAGCAGGATGTCTTTCTGCTCCGGTTTCACTGAATGTTTCTAAACTGGATCTGAGTACAATTACAATCAATCCAAACCCTGGACCTTTCTGTCCAAGTAGTACACAGACCTTCAGTGCTAACCTTAATGGTATCGTTCCTGACTTTATGGAATGGAGCTTTGCTAATTCCAGCTTCGGAAGTGTTGTTGGAGGGCAGGGAACTTCAAACATTACAGTAAATTTCAATGAAATTGCAGGTTCAAACAGTAGTACTAACCTTAATTTAAGAATAGTAAAATGTGGGGTTACCTACAATGTTTCTATTCCTGTATCATTATTAACACTTCCTGTTGTTAGCTTTATCAATGTTGGAAACATCTGTTTGGGATCTAATGTTAACTTATCAGTTAACCAGGGAACGATTACTTCAGCCAGCCAGGTTCTATTCAGCTTTCCAAATGGAACGTCGTACCCTGCGACCTTTAATTCATCAGGAAATTATGTTATTCCGTATGGATATATTCAAAATACAACCGGAAGTAACATTACTCAAACGATCACTGTAACTTACAGCGGTACCAATGGTTGTAACTATAAGCCGACGGCAAGTGCAAACTTTACGATATTCCCGGAAACATTTATTACGATTTCCCCTGTCTATAATATTGCAGTTTGTGATCCGCTTACAATGTCTCCTTATACCCTTACTGCTAATAGTTCTACAGGACTTACTAACACGACAGGATGGCAGTGGTATAGAAATAATATGCCAATCTTAGGAGCAACGACTAATGTATATACAATATCAGGAGCTAATGCTATTGGAGTATACAAAGTACAGGCAACAGATCAAAACAACTGTGTTGTCTTTTCTCAGGAGGTTAAAGTAATTCAGTCTTGTCCAAGTAGCAGTGGCTGTACAACAGATCCTCAGATTAATTTTACTCCTCAATGGACGGCTTGTAATACAATCAGTGTTACTAATTTAAGCTATGTAGGAACTCCTAATGAAATTCAATGGGTTTCCGACAGTGTACTTAATCTGGTTTCTCCTCAGGGAGCATCTACTGCAACGTATCAAACGACTCTTGCAGGAGCACATATTGTTTTCGTACGTTTAAGATATGGAACATGCTGGTATACCAAAGGAGTAGAAGTAAGAAAAAATTATGAGCCTAAATTCAATGTAAGCACGGTTTGTAGTGGAAACGGATATAATATCACGCTTCATAATACTTCTACCATCTTTGCTATCACTTCACCGATTACCTATACATTCAGTGGTGGAGGGCAGCCAAGTCAGTCTGGTCAGACGGCTACTTATAATAATCTGGCTCCTGGTACCTATACGTTTAATTTGACGATGTCTGCACCAGGTCTTCCGCCGTGTACTACGACTCAGACGATAACATTGGCGCCATTACCAAGTACTAACTTTATCATTCCAAGTTCTGCTTGTGTAGGAGAAGTTATTAATCTGAGCCCGTCCAGTTATAACCCTGCCAATACTTATACATGGTATTTCTCCACAAGTTCAATAGTGGCTTCTGGAGCCAATACAGCGGTTACGATCAATACGGTAGGAAATACCACTGTGAAGCTTATGGTGAAGACTCCACTTGGATGTGTGTATTATTCTCCTGATGTACCTATTTCCATCAAAGCAGCAGTTCTTGACGGAAATATTGTACCAATCAATGCTGTCGGATGCATAGGAAGTGGTCCTACGATCAGCTTTGTAAGCACTATTGGAACTCCTACAAGTTATATCTGGATGAATGGTTCCCAGCCTGTAAATGGAGCACCTAACTCAATGACATTTACCCCTACACAGTCAGGAAGCTACTGGCCGGTACTGGTATCTGCAGATGGTTGTAAAACAAACATTATGAGTACCAAAGCGGCTACCGTGACACTGAAAACGCCTCCATACGTTAATATCTCCGGAAAAGCGAATATCTGCGCAGGATCATCTACGGTACTTAGCGGTATTGTGACTGATAATACACTGGAATATCAATGGAAAAAGAATGGATCTGTAGTCGCGGCATGGGCTTCTTCTCCTTATCCTATTGTTTATAACACAGGATCACTTACAGCGGGTACGTATGTGTATACGTTAGAAGTAAGAACACCAGGTACTTCAGGATGTACAAGTTCTAAAAACTTTACCCTTACGGTAAGCAATCCACCGTCTCCGGTTTCTATTACATACAGTTTACTGAGCTGTCAGCCTTATCAGGTTAAATTAACGGCATCAGGACCATCTGTAGGAGATTACAACTGGAGCAATGGAATGTCAGGACAATCTATTGTGGTGAATGAAGGAGGTGCTTTCGAAGTAACCTATACCGCACCAAGTGGTTGTAAAGTATCAAGTCAGACTCAGGTGCCTTTAAGTCTTGAAAGTCTGATGTGGGTATTCCCTACAGGATGTTATGATGAATGCTATAGAAAGAGCTATATTCTTGGACCAAAAGGAATATTTGATCACCATGAATGGCAGCTGTTTGGAAACAGTATTCAAAGTGCCAACAATAACTTTATTAACCCACTTTATCTTGGAACATCAGGAACTTATCAGTTACAGATTAACCATTTAGGATGTCAGTATACTTCTGGAAATCTGAATTATTTCCCTGGTAAAGAATGTGGAGTAGAGACAGATTGTAAATTGGATGCTAAAATAAAAGGTCTTGAATGGGCTGGTGATCACTATAACGTTCATGGCGTAATCATTAATAGCGGAAGCCAGGCGATTACTCTGAATGTTTCAAGTGCTAATGGATACGGAAGTTACTTCCCGTCTATTATTACTATTCCTGCAGGCGGAATGTATGATTTGAACAGCAATTCATTTGTGTTCTATCCGAATTCGAATTTCTCAGGATCTGATGAAATTTTATTCATGAATG
The DNA here is from genome assembly GCF_049319685.1 of Chryseobacterium sp. Mn2064. Classification (NCBI taxonomy): domain Bacteria; kingdom Pseudomonadati; phylum Bacteroidota; class Flavobacteriia; order Flavobacteriales; family Weeksellaceae; genus Chryseobacterium; species Chryseobacterium sp. Mn2064. The sequence continues at coordinate 785,909 of NZ_JBMOUE010000002.1, read as the reverse complement.
AAACGTGTAAGTTTATCACTAAAATAGTGGATCCTAATTGGGAAGGAGGTATCAAAGCAAAAAGAGGAGTAAGTGTAACTTCTGCTCCTTCGCTGAAAATGCTGCCAAACCCTGCGAAAGAAAAAGTGAAAATCTCTTATAATACAGGCAATGAAAGTTTACAGGCAAAACAGGTTACAGTTTTTGATGCCATGGGCAATATCAAATTCCGTAAAGAACTGAAAGCATCTTCCGGACAGGTGGATGTAGAAGTTTCCAGCTGGTTGCAAGGTGTTTACATTGTCATTGTACAAACAGGAGATACCTCATTGCAAGGAAAACTAATTAAAAATTAGTGACATATAAATCAGTGTTCTCTTCGGAGAGCACTGTTTTTTATAGGATGTAATAACAAAATGAATATTTATGATACAATTGAAAAACAAACTCTGGGGACTGATGCTGATATTTCCGGCATTATCTTTCAGCCAGACTTATCAATGGCAATGGTCAAAACAGGCAGGTGGGATATCAGGATCTGCCGATCCGGGATTTTCATATCCGTTTGACGAATCTATACGTGATATTGCCGTAGATAACAACAATAATACCTATTATCTGGCTACCATGCGGGAGCAGGGACAAAACCTTAACGGGTCAGCCGTTACCAACTATGGGCTTAGTGATTTGTTTTTATTTTCTACTGATTGTCAGGGAAATATAAGGTGGTCAAGAGCGATAGGAGGTTCTGGAAATGGGGAGAATGCGTGGCATATCAAGGTAGATAATAACGGAGGGGTCTATGTAATGGCAACGCTTTATAATGCGGCGGATACCAATGATCCGAGTGCTGTTCCTATACATTTTGATGATACCCATACCATTCCGCCGTATACCTTTACGGATCTTACCACTCCAGACCCGGGCTATAAATCGGCTTATTTATTAAAATATAATACCTCCAACGGTATATTGGCATGGAGCAAACCTTTACAGGGAGATGTCAATTATCTCAGCAGAATATGTGATGTTCATATGATGTATATGGATTCGTCCAAAAATATTCATGCTGTGTTAGGTTTCAGGGCCGGAACTCATTTGAATGGGCTGATTAATGTGCCATCTAGTTATTCGTCATCCTTTCAGTATTATCTTGTAAAATTCAATTATGACAATGGTAACATGACTCCTTCAACGCCGGTATTGCTTCCTATTACAGGAACATTGAAAGCGGGAGCTACAGAAGGAAAAGTGAATTTGCTGTATGACGAATCCCTAAATCGTTATTATCTTGCGGGAAACAGGATGCAAGAGACTACAGGGTTGGAAGATTTTGCCTATAACAATATTCCTTTTACCAAGAAGGCGTTTCTGCTTGCTTTTGACGGCACTGCAGGAGCAGAATTATGGAGAAAGGAAATTACCACCAACATTACAGGAACTTCTTTGGATGATGAAATTCATTCCATTATAAAAGATCCCACATCTTCGGATATCTACATCTCTGGACGTTATTTTATGATAGGTACAACGCCCACTTTTGGAAACTATACTTTTCCTTCCTCTTCTTATCAGGGGCAAACCCCTTTTGTGATGAAATTAAATTCCGGAGGAAGCGTGCAATGGACGAAGATTGCTGACGGAATCACAAGTTTTGGAGGATATCCTTTTGTAAAAGGAAAGCTCGCTATTAACGGAAATGAGCTGGCCTTTGCCAAAGGAAGCTGGAATGACATTTGGGGAAGCTATTCTATGGTGCGTCCGAATGGGGATAAAGCAGATCCTTTATTAGTACGTCTTAATAAAGATTCGGGAGCCATTATTGGAGCTGCGGAAGTTAAGAGTAATTATGATTCTCAGGATGAATTTACTGCTATTGCTGTAGATAATGATGGAAACTATATCTTGGGAGGTCTTTTTCATGATCAATTATTTACCGATCCTAATGATGGGATCAATACAATGGGAGTGAATGTAATAGGAGGGAAATCTCAATCTTTTTTTACAAAATATGCGAAATCTGCTTGCAGTCAGATGTCAGTTGAAGAAACTGCAGCCCAGGCAGGAATGCAGCTGTATCCAAATCCTGTACAGGATGTTCTTACCGTTAGAAGCAAGGAGCCTTTGGTTTCCTATGAAATTTATGGTGCAACAGGACAGTTGATCAAACAGGGTCCTTTAAATATGACGCAGGAGCAAATAGTATTATCTTCTCTTCAAACAGGAGTTTACTACATAAAATTAAAAACAAAATCTTCAACAGTAACAGAAAAAATACTTAAGAAGTAAAAAACCAAACTGAAAACTAATAACCTTATATATAAAACAGTACTATTCTACGGATGGTGCTGTTTTTTTTATCATATTCAATCTTATGAATGATTCCCAATAACATCAAAAAATAACACAAAAGGAGTATTTCTTTAAGCTCATTTTATGCTTAATTTTATATAACAATCTTATACCAATAGAATAAGACTCTCTTCTTATCATATGAAACCAGATGTTTAATTAAAAAAATAAAGCCATGAAAATCAAAAAACTACTAACGGCAGCTTTATTGCTGATGATCACTTTTTGCTGGGGACAGACTGTTCATGATCTGTTTGCAACCAATTTTATTTCCTTTACTGTTCCTCAAAGCTATGAAGGGCAGATAAGCTATCTCAACTCCAATGATTTGATCGAGAAAAAATCTGTACATGATGTGAAGCATGACAGAACCCTCTTGCCCTCTTTTCCCAATTTGGTATCTAACGTTACCTTGTATGAGGAAAATGGAAACGGAGTACTTTCTTTGATTGGAAACTCCCTGTCTGTCAATAATAAAAGCTACACTGTTATTTATGACTATACCCAAACTCAAACCATTCTTATTAATGATGCCTCTACGAATGTAAATTATTACGCATTGATAGGAATAAGTGTAAGAATGGTTGCTAAGATTGTCTCTAAAAGTTCAGGAATAAACCTTGCCAACCTATATGGACTGAGTTTAGCAGCAGATAAGAAAAAAATTGCAGGATCACTTGAAGTAAGGGTTAATGGTATAAGTTCTCAGCAGATCAATGCGTTGGTTCCCGTTACTACAGATCTGTCTTCTTCCTCAATAGCGAACGCTCTTCAGGCTTTTGCTACCGTGAAATCTCATATCTATGATGCTGAAACCAAAATAACACCGCAGTTTCTGGCTTTTAGTGTTATAGGTAATGATAAAAATAAAGACATTGATATTAATAAACTATCAGAAAAGGTAAGAAGTTTTACGTTTTAAAATAGAACGGTCTAAATTATAGGATTGCGATGAGGTTGACCTTGGTTAAAGTATATAATAAAACAAATACAATCCCTGCCATTCTTCTGATCTATTCCTTATTTTTGTAGATAATTTATTCTAACATATGGACACTGAGTTTTCCGGGAACAGTCAAATAGGTATCGTTTCCTCATTTTCTGAACTGATGAATACCGATTTTCAGGGAAGTACAAATGCTCTTTGCTGGTACAGAAATTTAGCCGGAGACTTTAAAGAAATTGTATCCAAACTTCAGTTAAAAGAAAATATAACAGAAATATCTCCCGAAGACCTTTTGTCCCTCGATTTGTCAGAAAAAGGATGCATTGCAAGGGAAATTATTTTGAATGATTTACAGCAGTTAACAGATTTTGGAGCTTTACCTTCTCTCAATTTATTGAAATCCTATGATCGGGATGAAGAATTTGATTTTATCTCTACAGATGTCTATTCCTTTCATGTAGATCGCTCCCCCGTGGGAACAGATACTTTTCTATGTACTTATTATGGCGCCGCGAGTGATATTTTACCTAATGATCAGGTAGAACAGAAAATTTTAATTCCTGAAATCAGAGAAAAACTTAAAGAACTCCATGATGGCCCTGAATCGGAATTTGAAGATTTTTTGAAAGACTGTTTCTTCGATCTTCATTATCAGCCCAAACCCAATGCAGAGCCAACTAATTTAAAATTAGGCCATCTTTGGCGTTTAGCTGTAGATCATCCAGCACAGAAGGTTTTGCCTTGTGTTCATAGAGCGCCTGTAGAAAATGATGGAGAATATAGACTGTTGCTGATTTGCTAGTGCTCCATAAGTGTTGAAAAAGTGTACTGATTGTTTTAAATCTTCCGAAAGGTGCTGCAGGATCCTGCTTGAATCCATTGATGGAAATACATTCGGTATTGAGCTGAATAGTTACACTTTGAGATCAGTTTCCTATATGTAGGTGGCCAGAACCTAATCTGTATCATTGGCTATTTTTATTAATGCTTTTATAGATAATAACACGAGACTTATTAGTTATCCGTTTAAACCTTTTCTATCGTAGATGTCTTGGTTTAAGATTCAGTGCTGCACTTTCTACGACTTCCTCTATACGCTTTTGCCTGGTTTCTTGTTTTCCGACGAGGATAATCCAGCATAAGATTATTTTTCTTGTTGATTTGCTTAAACTTAAAAAATAATCTTTCGAGCCCTTATGTTTTTTGAAAGCAATTTCTAAGTCGTCCGGAATTATCACTTCTTCTATTTCATCTAAGATTGTCCAATATCCATTCTTTTTTGCGATTTCAATACTTTCATAGCCTTGTTTTGTCATTCTTTTGCTGTCAATGAGCTGCTGAACTTTTTCTTTGTTGATTTTTGACCAGTTGCTTTTCGGTTTACGTTTGCCAAAAAACTGCATAAACGAGATATCGTTAACCTTTTTCCTTGTGCTGTCAATCCAACCGAAACAAAGCGCTTCGTCAACGGCTTCACTCCAACTTAAAGAAGGAATGTCCGACTTTTTTGTATGATAAACAAGCCAAACAGATTGTTTGGACTGATGGTTCTTCTCCAACCATTGTCTCCAATCTGTTTGACTTTGCGGACAATATGTTTCAATTTCCTTATTATGCATTTTGCTGTGCTAACCATTTTACAATTGAACGGTTGGTTTCCTCAGGTTTTTCCTGCTGAATCCAATGACCACAATCTAAACTGACAATGTCAAGATTAGGAACGATATTTTTAAGATTTTCAGACTTTGGAATCGTATCCTGTTCTCCATATATCATCAGAGTTGGCTGATGAATGATTGGCTGTATGTTCGCCATCAGGTGCCAGTTTCTATCAAGGTTTCTGTACCAATTTATAGCTCCGGTAAATCCAGACAATTCAAAGGTAGAAATAAATACAGACAGTTCATTATCTTCCATTAAAGGCTTTCCCAAAGGTTTTTCTTCTCCTGCAAGATTGATCATCAGCATTCCCGGAGCAGGTGGAGCGGGAGGTACGTCTTTTCGAAATAGGTTACGCAGGAATCGAGCTGTATTTTCATGCATGATAGCATCTGCAACTCCCACTTTCTTATTGAAATGAACAAAATAGAAGTCTTCTCCAAATAGGGTTTCCATCAACTCAATCCATGGTTGTTCTCCGCGTTCCTGATAAGGCAGAGCTAAGTTTATGATTTTATTGACCCGTTCAGGATGCAGTAATGCCAGATTCCAGACAACATTTGCACCCCAGTCATGACCTACGAAGGTAGCGTCCTTGTATCCATAATAATCGAGTAGGGCAATAAGGTCATCCGTCAGGTGCTTTATATCATAATCGGTTATTTCGGTTGGGCAAGATGAGTTGCCATAGCCACGTTGATTGGGGATAATGACATGATAACCTGCTTCAACAAGAGCAGGTATCTGATAACGCCAGGAAAATGCATGTTCCGGAAAACCGTGGCAGAGAACAATCGGGTTCTCTGAATTTTGTTTTCCTGCTTCAAATACTTCTAATATCACATCATTGACTGAAATCATAGTAGGCTTTGGAAACTCGGTGGAATTGGATACTGTACTGGATAGGTTTCTCATGTTTTATAGTTTAATAAATTGTTATGAGACAAATTTAAACCTAGCTTGTGACAACAGAATGTCAGGAGTCGAAAGTACTTGGTGATAATTATTTCTCAACCCCTATTTTTTCGAGTCTTTTAATCTTATCATGAATAGATGTGAAAGATCAATTTTTGCCGAATTTACCTTCTTTTTAGAGTACTTTCCGCCCCTTCAAGTTATCCTTATCGGATTTTCTAAAGAATAATTTTCTGTTTTTTAAATTTTTGCAATCGAAAAAAGAATATTATTCTTTTATAAACATATGAGAAGAATAATTTACTGAATTTTAATGGTATTTAATTTAATTGATCTTTTATTTTGAAATTTGCAAATAAAAAAAACTGTTGCCCATTAAATACAATCAATTATGTTACAAGATTTGAAAATAAATGAAAAAAAATATATGGAAGGCACTCGTAATACCATCAATAATGATTTTGTATTCACACTAAAGAGTATTTATTTCAATGAGAATTATATACCGTCCAGCAGTACGCGTACAACAACCAACTTTGCTAACCTGGCAAGAGGCGAAAGTCGTCAGGAAAACTTACGCAACACCATTAATATGATCAACAATCGTTTTAATGCTCTGGCGAACTGGGATAATCCCAATAACGATCGCTATTCGGTTGAATTAGAAATTGTTTCTGTGGATATTGATATTGATGGTAGTGGGGCAACATTCCCATCGATTGAAATTTTAAAAACGCATATTATCGATCATAAAACAGGCAAACATATTGAAGGTATTGTTGGGAATAACTTTTCTTCGTATGTGCGTGATTATGATTTTAGCGTATTGCTTTTAGAACATAACAAGGATAAAGACCAGTTTAGTATTCCGGATAATTTTGGTGAATTGCATGGCAATATATTTAAACATTTTGTAAATTCAGAAAGCTATAAAAACCACTTTGTCAAACTTCCTGTTATCTGTTTGAGTGTATCAGATAATAAAACATATCAACGTACAGGAAACCATCACCCGATATTAGGGTTTGAATACGAACCGGACAGTTCTTCGTTAACAGAGCAATACTTCAAAAAAATGGGCTTACAGGTTCGTTATTTTATGCCAAAAAATAGCGCTGCACCTCTGACGTTTTTTTTCTTTGGCGATTTATTGGCTGATTATACCAACCTTGAATTAATCAGTACCATTAGTACAATGGAAACCTTTCAAAAAATTTACAGGCCCGAAATCTATAATGCCAATTCTGTTGCTGGATTGTGCTATAAGCCTAGTTTGAAAAACCAGGACCATTCTTTAACGAAAATTGTATACAACCGCGAAGAACGCAGCCAGTTGGCAATTAACCAAGGTAAATTTACGGAAGAGAATTTCATTAAGCCTTACAAAAGTGTTTTAGAAAAGTGGTCTGCCAATTTCGATCTTTAAATAATACAAAAAATTAAAACTATTTCTATAATGAAGAATCTATTATTACCAACCTCAATTGTTGGAAGTTTACCCAAACCGGCCTGGCTTGCACCACCCGAAAAACTATGGTCACCCTGGAATTTAGAAGCCGAACAGTTATTGGAAGGGAAACAGGATGCTTTACGTATCACATTGCAGGAACAGCAATTAGCAGGGTTGGATATCGTTTGCGATGGTGAGCAGACACGCCAACATTTTGTAACCACTTTTATTGAGCATTTGAGCGGTGTAGATTTTGAAAACCGTAAAGTCGTAAAAATTCGTGACCGTTATGATGCAAGTGTTCCTGTGGTTGTAGGTGAGGTGGCTCGTCAAAAAGCAGTTTTTGTTGAAGATGCTAAATTTTTGCGTAAGCAGACTGATAAACCTATAAAATGGGCATTGCCTGGCCCTATGACAATGGTAGATACTTTGTACGATAACCATTACAAAAGCAGAGAAAAATTGGCGTGGGAATTCGCGAAACTCCTCAATGAAGAAGCAAGACAACTTCAAGATGCGGGAGTAGATATTATTCAGTTTGATGAACCTGCATTTAATGTATTTTTTGATGAAGTAAACGATTGGGGGATGGCAGCACTGGAAAGAGCCATTGAAGGTTTAAAATGTGAAACTGCGGTACATATTTGCTACGGCTATGGAATAAAAGCGAATAATGACTGGAAAAAGACCTTGGGTTCAGAATGGCGTCAATACGAAGAGATTTTCCCTAAAATTAAAAATTCAAATATAGATATCGTATCATTAGAATGCCACAACTCCAATGTGCCTTTAGATTTGATTGAACTTGTTCGTGGTAAAAAAGTAATGGTGGGAGCTATTGATGTGGCAAGTAACACGATCGAATCTCCCGAAGAAGTAGCGGATACATTACGTAAAACGCTTGAGTTTGTAGATATCGAAAATCTTTATCCTTCTACCAACTGTGGAATGGCTCCTCTGTCCCGAAATGTGGCAAGAGGTAAGCTAAGGGCTTTAAGCGCAGGAGCTGAAATTATCCGCAAAGAATTTGCGGTTTAGTTCCTATGTGTTAATTGATAAATGATTTTGGATCAACGGAAAAATATAATAAGAATCCTTTGAATAAGTTATTAAAAGTATTAAAGAAAGCAGGTTTCGACGGTTTCCTGTTAATGATAGGAACCATGATTCTGCTGGCCTATTTTTTACCGCAGCCTGGTCTGGTCAAAGAACCTGTTTCACTGGAGGAAATTGCCAATGTAGGAGTATCATTTATTTTCTTGTTTTATGGCGTACGACTGAGTGTTGAAAAACTAAAAGCCGGACTCGCCAACTGGAAAATGCATATCGTCGTTCAGCTGACAACCTTTTTATTTTTTCCGCTGATCGTTTTAGCTTCTCGCCCTTTGTTCGTTCATACTAACTTTGAGTTGCTTTGGTTAGGAGTATTCTTCCTGGCGGCTTTACCGTCCACGGTTTCATCTTCTGTAGTGATGGTATCTATCGCTAAGGGTAATATTCCTGCAGCCATTTTCAATGCGAGCATTTCCAGTTTGATTGGAGTAATAGTTACCCCGCTCTGGGTTGGGATGTTCATTGCTTCTGCAACAGGCGATTTTGATGTTACTGATATCTTCATAAAGTTGGTTCTTCAGGTCCTATTACCTGTTATCATCGGGATCAGCCTTAATTCCCGTTTTGGAGCTATTGCTGAAAAATATAAGAAACACCTCAAATATTTTGACCAGGCAATTATTCTCACAATCATTTACACCTCGTTTTGTAAGTCATTTTCCGAACATCTTTTTGAAGGTTTCACCACCCTTGAACTTGCAGGATTAGCCGCGGGGATGATGGTGTTATTTTTTGCCGTATTCTTTTGTGTTGGGCTGATCAGTCGCTTTTTGGGCTTTTCAGATGAAGATCGTATCACGGTATTATTTTGTGGATCTAAAAAATCATTGGTACACGGCACTATCATGTCAAAAGTACTCTTTCAGCAAAGTACCATCACCGGTATCGTATTGTTGCCACTCATGCTTTACCATGCTTTGCAATTGATTGCCGCCAGCATCATCGCTCAGGGTATGGCACGACGAAAAGAAGTATAATTTTTACAAAAATATCTTATGCAGATAGTTCAGGTGATGTATCAAAAACATGTCTAGCTACTGCATAAGAATTGTAAACGGGGTTTAGCTGCCAGCCGTTGACTAGCAGTGAATATAAAAAAAAATAGCGGTATGAAGCTTTTAGAAAAAATACAGTTAGGCAATATCAACCTAAAAAATAGAATGGCTATGGCTGCGATGACCAGAGGTCGTACCGACATAAATGGTTTAGTAGGAGATATGACCGTAGAATACTATACCCAAAGGGCAGACGCAGGTTTGCTGTTTACCGAGGCTATCAGGATTAGTGAAGAAGCTACGGGCAGTCCGCTCACGCCGGGTATTTTCACGGATCAACAAATAGAAGCATGGAAGAAGGTTACAGCGGCAGTACATGATAAAGGTGGTGTTATTATAGCTCAGCTTTGGCACACCGGCCGTATAGGACATTCTATAGATAGGAATGGCAAGCTCCCTTTTGCGCCATCATCTTTGCCTATCCAAGGAATGCAACATTTTACCTCGGAGGGTAGGAAGGACTACGAGATTCCTCAGGAAATGACAATTCTGGATATCAAACAAACTATAAAAGACTATGGTCAGGCCGCAAAAAATGCTATAACAGCAGGGTTTGATGGAGTACAGCTTCACGCTGCCAATGGTTATCTGCCCAACCAGTTCTTAGCCGAAAGTGCTAATCAAAGGACAGATGATTATGGAGGAAGCATCCCTAACAATGCCCGATTTGTACTGGAGGTGATGCAGGAATTGATTGATGCGGTAGGATGGGAGAAGGTGGGGATTAAAATATCTCCTTTCAATTCCTACGGAGATATAGTATTGGATGATTCTGTCGGTACTTATATCTATTTGATTGAAGAACTGAATAAGCTTGACTTTGCTTATGTAGAACTCATGAGGTGCAGCCCCTATTCCGCTTCACCTGAAAATGATGGTGCCAACAATGAAATTGAATTATTTGGTAGCAAGATTCGCCAGACAGTTATTGCTAATTCAGGATACGACAAGACTTCTGCCGAAGCAGAACTCGAAAAAGGCATTGCAAAGCTGATTTCCTTTGGAAGATTATACATCGCAAACCCTGATCTATCTGAACGGTTTGAAAAAAATGCTGCACTTAGTGAGCCGGATAAGACCACAATATATGGAGGCGGAAAACATGGTTATATTGATTATCCTCTTTGGAGCGAATAAAATTTCAAATCAATGAAAGTAAATGCAGTTGATCGACAGCTCGTGATTTATACAGGATTCCTCATTAAGCTGTCAGTTATAATATTCATATTTTTTTTATTTTATCAAAATCTAACAGGATTTTTAGAAAAGGATATGATCTATTCTTCAACAAAATTCTGAACAAACCGTACAACGGAAATTTTACCACCAACAGAACACAGGCATGTGGAAATGTCTAACAGTTCTTTTTTGCCATCAATTTCAAATGAAGAAGTATTTTGCCATTTTATCGGAGCCGGATTACAGGATGATCTTAGAATACTACAAATACCAAAAGGTTTGATATTAGCATGGGGTTGTTTACATCTTCTGTAGCTTGTGGTTTTCCTTCAATATTCATGAAAGACTGACTGGTTACTGTGAGTGGACTTGATGAAGCTCCTTTATCACATTTTAGTAGGGCGGTATCAGTAATGTATTGTGGCATATTATCACTTTTTTGTTTTCCTTTTTAATGCTACTCCAACAATTTTTTTTACATAATTGTCTAGGTCTTTGGATTCATAGAAATCCATACAATTCCAAAAAACATAATTTGCTTTACTATCTTCTAAATTCTCTGAGACTCCCATCTTATAATATTGGGAAGTATTCTTTATAGTAAAATCATTTACCTTATTCAAGATATTAGGATCAGCATTTTTTATTTGTACAATATAGGATGCTGAATAATCGTGACTAGTAAAAGTTGAGTCAATTGAATTATAATTCTCTTTTAAACACTTTTGTAATGCGTATTTTTTTACTATTTGTATTTCTTCTTTTGATTGAGAATATAATGTATTCCCAATTAACATGAAGACTGCTATTATTTTAATTCCCATACTCTTATTCTATTAGTTTGCACAAAATCAAGCTCATTTTTCTTATTTATTTTAAGATATAACATACTAAAGTAATATCTGGGACTTGTAGGATCGTCATGCTCTGGCCCGCCAGGATATATTAAGTGTTGTGTATCCCATAAAGTAAAGTGTCCTGTTGCATCATCCCACCCTGATACATCAAAAACAATTATACCTTTTATTTTTCTAAGATTAGCCCATTCAGTAGTACTTATTACTTTTTTCATTGCTTTTAATTGCTGCCATTCGGTAGAGGTTACATTTTTTCTTTTTTTGTAAACATCAGGCATTTGTATTTTGTCTAACTTAATATCTATTTCAGGTTTTCCTAGATGGTCTGCAAGATATGGACTTAATTCTCTAACGCGTAACCAATACGAAAGCTTATTATCCCCACTCATGATTCCCCCTCCTGTGCCATAGCCCTTATTACTAGCAGGAAGTTTAAATCCGCTCAGATTTAATCCTCGACTCATTCTTATAGCACAGGAATTAGCTAAATAGGATTCTAGTAATTCTTTATCTGTTTTGAATTTTGGAAAATTACCCCCAATATCATTATATAGATCTTTTGATTTAATAGATACATCTGGATAGTTTTTAATCATATCTCTCCAGCTTGGTCTTAAAACCTGAACAGGTCTTGTCTGTTGATTCCCACTTGTTGCAACAATACCTCTCCGTTGTTCAAGTAATGTTGGTATAAAACTATTAATTTTCATGATAAGATTTCTATGTGTTTTCTGTTATAAGTTCAATAGTATAAGCTTTTAAAGGTTCTTTAAAGATGACCATTCCATCTCTATCAACGGCTCCTGATAGATTTAATTCTTGCAAACCTTCTGCAATTGGTTCTTCATACTCAGATTTAATCAGTACCTCTATATTCTCTCCTTCTTCATAATTTCTTGTTTGTACGACCAAATTCATATCAACATAGAATCTTGAGTCATCTATTAATGGAGTATTGTCTTCTCCATATGCCCAATATATATTTACAATCTGTTTCTCTTTTGTATACTCAAACTCCCCATTTTCAGGAAGCTTATTCATTTGTGGAGCTTTGTACTCAATCTTGTCTTTAGCAGTCAATAAAGAGTTAGCTCCATAGACATGCATCCTGTCTTTGGCTCCAAACTCTGTCTGTCCATCTGTATAACCTATGAATTTTTCTTTGCCATAAAGGTCTAAGTGAGCCTTTGCTGATATTTCAGTATTGGTTCCTGCATTAATGATGGTCTTCTTACCACTATCTTGGCTGATCTCCTGCTTGGCAATAATCTTAATATTTTGTCCAACATTCGTATCCATATTCTTTCCTGCTTTGGTTTCAATATTTTCTTCAATATCAAACTTCAGGTTCTTAGATTTTATAGTGATGGTTTCAGGGGCAGTAATGTTAATGTTACTTCCCTCTGTATCAAACCTCAGCTCATTGCCACTTTTATCAGTCAATAAAATACTTTCATCTTCTGTAAACATCAATCTATGTCTGCTTCTGGTCTGTAAAGATTTTACCCGATTATCCATTCCTCCTCCCAATCCTATACCTCCGTGAAACATTCCTCCCATGGCAAAAGGAAAGTCTGGATTATGATATTCAAAACCCACCATTACCTGGTCTCCAATCTCTGGAACCGCTACAAAACCTCTATTCTGGCTTATAACATCCGTTCCTCCTGCATCAGGGCTCATCATGCGAATGAAATGAGTAGTATCATGCAACTGCCAGTCAAATTGAACCTGTATTCTGCCTTGATTCAATGGGTCTATATTGGAAATAACTGTAGCCACTTGTGGTTCTGCTTTTGGAACGGTAAAATTAGGTTTGGGCATGAAACCTGTTCCTTCAGCTATGGCTTCAAAACTTCCAATATAATATCCTCTTGCATCAACTTCATGGTTTACTTCGGTCATCATTAATGTTGTGAAATGAGAAGTCTGGTTACTGTCGTGATTTCTCATATCTATGTCTGCGACACAACCCACATATAAAAAAGGGACTGTTGTCTTTCCGGAAACCGTAAAAACCTCTACTGCTTTACTTCCTCTTGCACTTTTTTGGGAATCGTCCACGTCCAAAAACATATTAGCATTGAGAGGCGCAGGAGTGAGCGATCGTGTTTTGAAAATACGATCGTTTAATTCGTATGCTTTTTGAGATAAATCTCCGAGATGTTTTATCTTGTTATCAGAGCCAAGCATTTTAGCATGACTATCGCTATTGTATCCAAAATATTCGGGTTTTGTATGAATGGCTTTTAACTCTACCTGTACATCTGTAACATTGCTTCCATAAACAAGTTTGATAGGCTGTTCAGATGGAGGAAGTTTTCCAAAATGTAAAATATACCCATCGTAGTAGAACTGTTCTCCATAGGCTTCTGCTAATCTTGCAAGATAATTATAATGGGTTTCGCAGTATTGAGAGCTATAATTGATATATCCTTTATTCTGAGATTCTATTCTGTAATCAAACTTACTGGTTCCCAGAGATTCCTTAATGATTCTGTCGGCAATAATAGAAGTGTTTGCCGATTGATTTCCACCAAAACTCTGGGTATGAGGCGCCGAATCCATTAAAATTGTTGGGCTATATCCTTCCAGAACAATATTTCCAAGACTCATTTGCTTTTGACTAAAAGCGACTTTTGTAATAACCCCTACAAATGTTCTTTCAGGACTTTTACCTTCGTAATCCTTATACTTGAAAGTGACTGTAATTCTTTTTCCTAGAAATTGTCTGGCTTCTTCAAGGTTGTGATTCTGTACCTCACCTAAAGAATCATGAGCTAAAGTCAGTTCAAAATGATGATGCGTTCTGGCGCTTTGCTGTAAACGGAAATGTTTAAAATGACTGATAGATTTCCCTTCAATCACAATGTCAAGCTTAACCACACGGTTAATTCCGGCAATATGATTCTCTGAAATCCTTTCAGAATTAGAAAGATTTTTTTTCATCGATAAAGAGTGATTTGTGTTGGTATCAAATATAGATAATTAGACAATATCACCCATACTAATTTTGAGAAATTTTGAAAGTGTAGTAAAACTACGATCAGAATAAATTGATCTATACCTGTTGCTATGTATTATTGAAAGAAATTCCTCTTTTTAAAAGAGGAATTTCAATACAAGATAAAATATTATTTAAGGTGCTTTAAGTATTTTTTTAAGCCGGGCTATTTTGTAATGATAAAATAATCATATTTCCTAAAGCGGTTATGGTTTGAAGTGCTGCCAGAGATTTTACATTCAAAGTAATTATGTGTAGATGAAGAGCTAAATCATCAATAATTTCATGGGTGGGATTTAAATAAAATATATTTCTTATTTCCCAATACAGAATGTGAACCTCTTTGATCTTCAATCAATTGATAAATCTGGGAGACATTTGAAGGGCAACTCATTGATAAAATGATAATTATCAATTTAAAGATACTTTTTTTTAAAAATCGAGCCAAAAATTTTATGATATTTTTTATCGATTTATTTATTCTCGTAATGTGCTTCTTGATATGAAACTTAGAGTTCAAAACAACCTATTGTTTATCAGTGTGTTAAAATTTACGTTGGACACTTGATTATACGTGAATTTTAATCGCAATAAGTTGGGTTAAAGGTGGGTATGTGATTTGGTTAAAACAAATTTTTTATAAGAATTGTTGATATTAGCTGTATTTATTATTGAACACTAATTTATTTTCATATCGATAAAAATTCAAGTCGTTGGTTTATTAGAGTTTATTGTTTTTTATAAATTTTTCTTCCCGCATCTTGCAAAGAGATAGTACAACCGAGCACTTACTCCCTTTTCTTAATATTTTTAAATGAGATAAGGTAAATCATATTTATACTTGATGCTGTATTATATTATTAGTCGCTTCTTAAAGTGAAAAAGCCTAACTCTTCATCAATCAATACTCTTCTATCCAGGCTTAAGTTCATTTCTTCACAAGCGGTTTCAGAAACTAATGAACAGGAAAAACAAGCAGATAGATTCAAATCAAGAATTCCTTGTCCATCAGATTCCCAACACAAAGGATCAGAAGAACAGTTTTTAGATCTTTGGAGTCCTTTTTTTAAGATTTCTAATATCTTTTCAGGTTCTCCCTGGGATACCAGTCCGCCCATACTTCCTTCAGAACCTTCTGCTGTATAAATCAACACACCGGACATCACTTTTTCAGAAGTATTGGATATATACAATCTTTCTTTTAAACTAGCTGTAGGATAACCGCAAGAAAATTCGAGTTCTCTCATCATTAAATGAGAAAAGGAGTGAATTAGAAAATGCTTTATGCCATTGTTCTTTATTCTCTGTTTTATTCCTGCCAATTGTTCTTTTCCATCAATTTCTTTATTAAGGAAGCTAGAAAACCTTCCTTCCAATTGTGAGGAATTATCTTCTATCCATTTATTGATAGTGTCATCGTTGAATTGAAAAAACAATCCTTCTCCATAGGTTTCATTTGCAGGAAGTACAAATAATTCTTCTTTTTTTATTGAGAAAGTGTTTTGACCAACAGATGCTTCTTCAACAACCTTTTCACCACTTTCATTTATGCGAACTATTCTTTCTTTAGGCCTTACCCTTGTAAAATCTAATTGGATGTTGGTTACTTTTAGTTCTTCAACTTGCTGTATTTTAGTGAAAAATGGCTCTAATTCTGTAGGTAATTGAATATCTTGAAAGTTAAGTCCTTTGTTTTCTTCAATGTCAGAAATAGATGAATTTTGAGATAAACACCTGTATTCTTGCCACCTATATTCTTCGTGTAGGTCTTTTATTTGATCAATATCAACTTTTAAAAACAATTTTTTTAAAGAATCCTCAAACTGAGATTTATCAGTATTTATCACTATTGCATTGTCATCCAAGAATTCATTAAAGTCTGTAGCAACTTTTTTACTCCAAAACTCGTCTTTTGAAATAGGGCTGCTACTATTTTTCCTATTATATCGTTCTTCTAATATTTCAAAAGCATCTATTAACTCTCTTGTTATATCTTCAGCTAGGTGCATTGGAATGAATAAACTGGAAAAACCATTAGCATAATAAACATTGTTTGCTGTTACTAATGAGATTTGCATTTTCTCGCAATCATTTTGCTGTTCACCACGGATATAGCATTTTTCAGGAAGAATAAAATCAGGATTATTTAAGTCCATCTGCCAGGGTCTATGTCCCTTGCAATTAGGCTGTAGGCTATTAATTCCTTCTAAATTAACTTTAGTACCACAGTTTAAGCACTCTATATAAATACTTGCATAACCTTCTGATTTTGTCGAGTTCTCTGTCCATTTTAGATTGGAATTACTGCAACAAGGGCCAATCGGATCATTATCAAATAAGTTTTCACCTTTGTCGCTCGATGGGAGTTGAAAAGAATCTTTTAAGCTTTTCCATTTTAAAAAGTTAGGCCAAGGTATATCGGATAAATGTCCATTAGGGCAAATTAGAATAAGATTAGTCTGTTCAAGTTCCCTATATTCCCTATAATTTATTTCCTGTCCTTCAATATTATATGTTTTGAACTCTTTTATAAAATCCGAAGCATCTCGTGGAGGAGCAAAATCATTAATAGTAGGTGTACCACCATTTTTTTTTCCTTCATTTTCCCACATTTTCTTCCATTTAGAAATTTCTTTTAATTCTCCTTTTCTGTTCTTGAACCATTTTGGAAAATGTGTTCCAACTATCATAAAATCACTTGAAATTCCATTATCACCAGTTCTTTCTAAAGCTGTTTTTATCGGATGATTTTTCCAGTTTGGTGTATTAAAAGACTCACTAAGAGACATATGTGGTATACCTATTAAACAAACTAGATTATTTAACTTTTTTTCATTTCTAATAAAACGAATAAATCGTTGATCATCAATAAATTCAAATCCACGATTAGACATTTCTATCTGGCTAAGTTCATAAACCTTTCTATTGTCAGAATTATTTTTACGAATTAATTCTATTTTAGTATTTGCCCATTTGATGAACTTCCACTTATTCATGTCAGAAATCAATATATAAGATCCAACTTTTGTAGTGATTATAGAGCCTACACCAGCCGTAGAAGAAAGTAATTTATATTTACCGATTCCCTGATTATATTGGTTTGATCTTAGTATTTTCATTTTAAATTGAATTAATTTTAATAGCAGTTTCCGGTTCTATGACTCTTAATGACATAGGAACCTGCCATTTTTTGCTATGAATATTTCCTTCGTATTCTTCAATGTCAACATATAGTTGTTCTTGTTTTCTTTTCTGACTTGTCATATTTTTTTTATTATTGAAGACTAAATCAGTTGTATGGTCTAATCCTTTATATAATGATTTCCACTCATCAAAAGCTTCCTTAATCCATCCTTTAATTTGAATTATATTCTCCTGTTTTAACAGATTATTGATGAGCTTATCGAAATCTGAAAGTCTTTCCTTTCTTCTTTCAAAATAATTAGTCAATTCAGAAACAATTGAAGAAAGCTCATCATCATTAATGGACGAGATATTCCTTGCAGAATCTCTTTCTGTAAATCTTGGAAGTGTATGTCTTATCATTGTTGCTAAATATAATCCCATATATCTTTCAACAGATTTTTTTGTAAATGGGGTAATCGATATTGGTTCAACGTAGCTGTACATTTTTTCATGAAATTCAATGAATTTTTCATAATGTGATACATCTCTTGCTCTAAAAGGATGATGTACTGTAAGTACTAAACCATAACTATTTCTTGCCACACGACTACTTGCCTGAATATATTCAGCTGTATTCCTCGGCATTGAATTCATAATGATCGTATTGAATCGTGATACGTCAATACCCACAGATATCATATTGGTAGCAACTACAAATTCGGGTGGAATATTTCCTTTTGAGGTTTCTCCATTCTGAATATTAGCAAATCTATTCTTCGCAGTCCACTTTGTTTCTACATTTTTCAGTTCATTTTTGACTTCTTCTCCGGATAATCTACCTGTCAATTCTGCATCGTGTATGGGGCCATAAGTATAAAAAGCGTGCATGAGTTTTTGAGGACGGATTACCCGATTATAAACCCTTCTAAGTTCTTTTAGAATATAGGTCTGTACCTGAGATTGAGTTTTTCCAACTTCTTTCAAGCTATTAAAATAGGATATTGTGGTATGATAAAAGTTCATGGCTTTTTCAAACTCCTCGGTATAGCAATCAAAATCAATGGGAGTATTTTCTGATAGTTCCTTGAGTTCAAAAATAGCCCGATGTGTCATAATAATAGCTGACAGCCTCATTTGCATCCAGATTTGCGTCCTGCCTGTAGGTAATACTCCTATGTATTTTCTTTTAGACAAATATTCCTCGCCTATATTTTCTGCATTTGTGAATTTTCTTCTATAAAAGGCAAAGAATGAATCATCGCATTCCACTCCGGGTTTTGGAAATAGATTGACCTTTCTGTCGAACAATGCAGCTATCTGTAGCTGTGTATTTCTTGTTGTTGCTGTTGATGAAATGATTTTAGGCCTTGTACCATCTTCCCGGACGCAGAGCTGATCGACTGCTGATTCGAATAATGCAACTGCTGAACCTAATGGGCCAAGTAATAAATGAAGCTCATCCTGAATTATCAGGTCAGGAGGTAAATAGCCATTCTTGGGTTTGCCCGCTTCCCAATTACCTTTACCAAAAAGACGTCTTGAGTCAGCATTTCTTCCATCACTTTTTCCATTTACTTTGTGAGCCAGTTGGGCAAATTTGTCTACTGTTCCAAATAATAATGTTGGGGGATGTTGATATATAATTTCGTCTGATAAGCATACAGGTATTGCTCCTTGGTCATTACTTCTCGTGGCACTTCTTCTTTTAGGATAGGAAAAGGAACATTTATTATTAACACATTTCAAATGTGCTTTATTAGCAAACCATTGATTTTCTCTGTTACCCAGATTTTCTGTATCTTCTTTATCTTCTCCTTCAATATTACTTCCACACCATGGACAATTTGAAAAGGGTATTTTATTTGATCTTTTATTTTTTAGATTTTCATATTCTTTAGTTAAATCTTCAGTTTTATTAGGTAGTGAGTTATCTCCAACCCACAAACCTATGGTAATAGGTTCTGCACCTAAATTGTATGTACCCCAACGTCTTATTAATTCTAATGCCATTATGACTAAGGTGGCTCTCTGAAATTGTTGCATGGTAAGAAGACGTAATGTATATCTCATGATAGATGCAACACCTCCACCCTGTTCCTTATGAAGCTTTCTGCGATTTATAATTGTAAGGGCTATCAATCCAAGATATGCCTCGGTTTTACCACCCCCAGTAGGGAACCAAACTAAATCTACCCATTCGTTTCTTTTTGACCAGTTTTCATCCGTTTCAAGTTTAAAAATACCATCAAGATTGAGTAGAATAAAGGCCAGCTGGAATGCTCTCCATCCTGCTGATTCTATATCGGAAAATAATCTATCATCTGCTTTTTTATAAAAATCAAGGTCAAAAACCTTAAAATCTCCGTTTTCAATCAGAGGAATTACTTTTCCTTCCTTAACTTTTTCAGCGTGCCATAGTTGCATAAACATCGCTGCATTCATCAAACGAAAAGTCTCGAGGTTGTCTTTATTGCTATCTCCTTGCAATAATTCCTCAATATTCTTTTTCATTCTATCGTAGTCATCTTCACATCTGCGTAGCTCCTGATATGCAATATCTTTCAGTTTGGATTGGTATTTTACATTCTTTTTTTTATTCTCAATCCATTTTCCATAAGAGTCAACAAAGGCGAGTAATCCATCTACAACTTCTTTATTCTTTGCATTAGAAAGTACAGACAGCCATTTGAATTCCTGAGATTGTGAGTTTTCTAAAAATAGGGGAGAAACATAATCTCCATCTTTATTTTTTATTGCCGGTTTGCTTTTATCTCTTGGAATAGGATCAATATCGGGTGTCTCGCATTCTGGAAGATATTCTGTTTCTATTTTATTTGTTGTTTTATCCCATTTTACAGAACATCCATGTCCAACACCATAATCTTCAAACTGATCATAAATGAATCGAGTAGTTGTATCTTCATCATATTCGTTTATTTCATTGGGAATATATTCATAATTCGAATATGGAGCTAAAAATTCGCTTTCGACTGATATTTTAACACCAAAAAAAGCTCTTTGATTTACAATTTCATTGAAAGTTGAATAATACCTACTGTCTTTTTGTTTGTCTAAAACGAATGCTGTACTCGTATTAATTAACTGAATTTTTATAAAAATTTTATCATCATCTTTTCTTGAATCTCTGGTTAATTGCACATTAGCCGAAAGTGAAGCATATTCATTTTTCTTCTCATTCAGATTAAACTTAAATACATTTGATAGTCCATTTTGTTCAATTTCGTTTTCATCAATTACAGTAATATTTTGCTCTTGATTTGGTTTGTTGTATAAGAATGATATTTTATTCTGTGGCTTAGGAAAGTTGATGTTTTTTAACTTAACCACTCTTTTTATTGGAGTAGATTGCCACAGACCATATCCACCAGAATAGATATCTAATAAATTTTTTAAATGATCCGTAATATTTTCAATCAGCTCTATTTCCTGAGATATTTCATAAAGTATTTTTCTTTTTGTATCATCAACAATCAAAGCTTTTAACTCGTAGTATATTGTTGATTTAAGGTTACTTAAATAACACTTTTCTTTGCTTAAAGAAGAAGGCGGACTCATTATCTCTTTCGTTTTATCAAAGAGTTTTTCTGCATATTCTTTTTGAATGTTAAGTAAAATATTCTTTAGATTAGAGATTTCTGCTGTCGTAGTTTTTGATAATAAAATAAAATCATTTTGCCCTACGGTCGTAATAGTAAATTGAGATAATTTATGGAGGTTTAAAAATTCTTCGAAATGTTTTTTATCAACCTCACATAGCAGACCATATTTTTTATTAAATAGTCCTTCCTTGTCTTGTTTAAGTTTTTTATAATATCTGAATGAAACTGTAAATGCTATTTCGTTACTTTCTAAACATTCTTCGTCCAAACAACAGGTTAATCCCATCAATTTTGGAAACATTTGATTTAATTCTATTTCATTTTCTTTGTTTTCTGGGTCTAAGCTATTGTCCTGGGAGTCTTTTTCTTCTACACCATCCTGTTCATCTCTTTTTTCATTATTATCCATAGCAGCTCCTTGACCACAAGTTCCGCTTTTATCTTCCGGAAAAAGAATTCCTGTACTATAAATTGCGGCAGGAACAATGTCTAAAATCTCTGAATCATAGTTGATGTAAGATTCAGTTTTTAGATTTTTTTTTATCAGTGAAGTGTCTTCCAAATCAACATATTTATACCCGTTGATTCCCGGGCCCAATGTTTGTTCACGAATAAAGGTTTCCAAGGAATTTCTTTTCTCTAATATTTTATTCATTATTTGGTCTTTTTGAATTTTCTATTTCTTTTAATCTAATCTCAGGTTTTATTAATTGGACTAGAGCAATTAAATTTTTCCCAAGATATTTTTCATCTATTCCTAATTCATCTAAAGGATGTTTACTTTTATACTTTTCAATATTGGCTGCTATTAACTCACTCAGATTTATCCCATCATCAAAACAACCGTCATTAAATAAGTTCTGTAAAAGCCTGTTCATTTGTTGAGTACTTTGACGGGATGATTGTTTAAGTGTATTACGTAATCGCTGTATGATCATTAAATATTCTCTTGGTAATCCAAGAAAATTACATAATTCGATAAATACTTTTTTACTAAGAGGTGCGATCGAATCGCTTTCAGGATTTAGCCAGTTATTTTGAAAATGATTTAAAGATACTATTTTGAGATCTTTCTTCTCGAAATGCTTTTTCAGATTATCATATACAATGTTTTCTCCTAAAAACTGTGCTTTCTGCTTCAATAAAATCTTCCAAAGTCTCCCAGTAGTTTCATTTTCAACACCAAATTTTTCACGGATAATATTCAATTCCTCCTCATGCTGATTTTTATCTATTATCCTTTCGTATATATTTATGTTTTCTTGTATTTCATCAAGATTATGAACAGAGTATTCACTAACATCATCTGATAGATTAATGATGTCGCTAATTTTTTCTACTCTAAAACTTATGTTATCTATTGAATAAATAAACAAATCCGAACTATTAAAAGTTTTTTCTCGTGCACCTTTTAGTTTTAATTTAATTGTTTCACGCTCAGAACTCCCTGCATATTGTTGTTCTAAGTTCCAATCTATTTCATCTTCTCTTTGTGGCCTTAAGTTATTTATGGAGTCTTTCAATCTTTCCCAATGGAAATATCTCTTTCTAATAGGATGATCTGTAAGCTTGTATATTTCTTTTGATATGTTATGTTTTGCCCATTGGTATCTATTGTAAAATAAAAACTTATGAAATATTGCTTCAACAGCTGTAGACTTAGCAACTGTTGTTTCAATTACATTGGGATAAAAATAGTATGGATATTTTCCTTGATCCTGATAGGATAAGATAATGATTGCTTCGTTTTTAAGGTTTTCGAAAGCAGACCAAGTGACCAACTTATTTTTACCCGTTAATAAAAAAGATGAGGATATCAGGCTACGTAGCTTCTGTGAATTGAGTATGAAATTATCGACTATAAAAATTGTATCACTTTTTATTTTATTGATTATTAGCTGTTTTATGTCAGAACTAATGATCATATTTAGCATATTTTCTAATGATTCTTTTAATGCTGATAAATCATCACTTCTTAGATATAATAGTTTTTGCTTGGTTTCGTCTGATATCAAATATGAGGTTTCTGCTTCTGAGAATATTTCTTGAAGTATATAATCTTTGATTTCCTGACTAAAGCATAAAGAATATAAGTTCATCATCTTTACTGATCTTAGTTCATACAAATCCTGAATGTTCGTTTCAAGCATAAAAGTGTTCCAAAAATGAGATACATCTAATCCAAGGAATGAAATAGGAATGTATTTATTTGATTTGTTTCCTAAAGTGTAGTCAATCTCAGATCGAATGAGGGGATAGCTATTCTCATCAGTTACCTTAAATCTATTCTGTATCAAATTTATTCTATCCCGCAAGTTTTGAGTAGAAGTACTTTTAGTACCAAAGGTTATGATTAAATATTTTTTCAACTTTATCTCATAATCGCTAATATCTTTCAGGGAGAAATATTGCATCAATTTCTTTCTCTCACAATCAAAAAGGATTGTGGTTTCCAAATTATCAATGATAGAGTTATCTATTTCATCTATTTGGTTTAATGTTAATTTTGTATTTAATAAGTTGAATGTAAGGGGGTTCTTTTTACTTTCAATTTCTTTAGCATATGGTCTTGTTTCAAAAATATTGTTCAAGGAATTTGCTAATTGAACCTGACAATTAAAAAGAGTATTAGTAGATATTTCGATGTTGTCATTTAATTGATTATAAAAGCTAATTAATGTTTGTACATCTTTTTTCTCCTTGATCCAGTTTTTATAAATTTTGCTTCCACCTTTAGCTCCCTCGGGACACTTCTCGGATATTCTTTTTTCTATTGATTGTAATCTTATTTTGAATTCTTGTAATTTAGTGATTTCATCATTGTTAATTTTGTTTGTGTTTTTATTTTCTTTAAAAAAACGTATTAAAAGATATTGAGCAATTATTAATAGTGAATCATCATTAAGATCATATTCAAAATGTAAGTGGAGCGTTTTTGTTTCTGATATTTCTTCTGGAAATATCTCATTTAATAATAAATGAATATAATGGAGTAGAAGATAATGATCCTTTTTTACCTCACTTTGGATTATCTCAAAAATGTCATTAAATATCGAATCTCCTTCCTTTTGAAAATGAAGTAAATGTTTACGAATATGTTTATCTACCATGCTCATTACTTTACTATATTTATTTCAAGATTTAGTATTGCACGAGTAATGCCCACAAATATTTCGTACTTGTTGAGATCCGACGGTTCGGAAATCACTAAATAAACATTCTTTTTCTCTAATCCTTTAAATTTCAATATCGAAGTATATCGCAATTTGTTTGCAGTATCTCTAATATTTGATTCGGATAGTTCTTCAATATCTTTGATAATTAGTAATTCTTGCAGGTCTTCTTTTCCTTTATAGTTACCTTTTAAAAAAGTTGACTCAATTAGAATAATACAATCATCACCTTTCAGTGATGAATCGGTTTCACGAATTGGTGTTAAAATATTTTTTACAATATGTTTTTTTACACTTTCTAAATTTTCGTGGTATAAAACAGGTATATCGGGGTATGAATTTTTAAAAGCTGCAGTATTGATTATTCCTGGACTATCCAATACCTCGGAGCTTAATTTTCTAATATCAGGGTTTTGAGCACTTCTTTTTACTTCATTTAATTTGAAATGAGAATAATATTCTGATATCAAATCGGCAAGCTCAGAAACATTCCTTCCACTGTTTGAATAGCTTTGATCAATATCATAGAGAATTAGGGAGTTACCATTTAGAAGTCCTTTTTTATGGTATCCAGAGAATGAGTTTATGAATAAGTCTAATCCTCTATCAAATAAATCCTGTGCTTCATCTATGACTAAGAAATCATACGGAATTAGCTCACTTGCCAGCTCCAATCTTGCAATTGTTTCTTTTACCAGAGCATAAAAATCATCTTCATTGAATGAACTAAGTGTATGATAATCTATATGTTGATTTAACTTTTGAAAATAGCGGAAAAATGTAGTAACCTCTACATTATCCAATATTCCCCTTTCATTTAGTAAGGCCTTGGTGTAATGCATCAGCAAATTGTTCCAACATAAATAAATTCCTTTTTTATTCTGTTGTTTGTCAATAAAGGCTTTTGCAAGAGTTGTTTTTCCGGATCCGGGAGGCCCCTCGAGTAATATTCTTTGGTTTTTATAGAGTCCCTCCAGAATTTCTATATTTTGGATACCAAGCCACTCCAGAGTATTTATAGAATTATTGTGGTTTCTATCTCCTATTATGGGACTAAGGATTTTTTTTATGGTAGTATACTCTTTCAGAGAAAGGTCATTATAACTTCTAAAATGCCTTTTGTGTTTGGTTTTAGAGTGAGTAATAGCATTTAGAAGAAACTTTTCAATAGACTGATCAAAATTACAGGCATTATGTGCTGTCCAAAGCAGATTTGGGTCTATTAATTTTGATTCGAAAGGGTAGTCAACATGAGGAAAGGCAACAACCTCACAAAAAAAACAATTCTTTAAATTGTTGAGTATGTTGTCTTTCAGCGTGAATTTATATCCTTCAACTTGCTTGAACGGATTCTGCTTCATTGGAGTATCAAAGTTCTTTCCATAATAGAACTTGTTCGACATCGTAGAAACAGGTCCTCCTTTTACTTCCAATACAATTAATCCGTGTTTGGAAAGTATTACAAAATCAATCTGAGAACTTGTTTTTTTGTAGTAATTAAAGTGGTCTGAATGTTCAGGTAGTTTTAGATCATGCCAAACATCCCATTCTAATTCACTTTTACTTAAATCATCCCACAATTTTCTATAGATATTTATTTCTCCATGGAGAGGGCTCCCATCTTCTTTTATAAGAATGGTTTCTAAAGCATCTATCGGATTATTGGGATAAAAATGAACTGGCATAATTTTAAATTTATACTACATCTGTTTCGTTTGTAAGTGAAGCTATTTTGTTCACTGCATATAAGGCTAGAATTTGTTTTACAGGAACTTTATCCTTGAATTTGAATATTGTATTTGACAGGTCTTGATTATATAGCTTATTATCTACTTCAATATCATTAATTATTTTTTTGAGATCGTCCATCAACTGCGTAGGTTCTCTTTTTCCATTTTCACATTTTTGATGCTCGTACATTTTTTGCATCAATGATGAATGGGCAATTTTCTCAGAAAAGCCATTGTTTATGATTTTGATAAATAATTCGCCTTTTTTTACTTCCTTTTTTATAATTTTTTCGAGCTTAAGATAGAAATTATCACTGATTTCCTGATGTTTAAACTTGGCTCCTGTACCATATTGAATTGATGTCAGCCATTTGCCAGTCGTTTTTTCATTAGTTGAAATATCGAAATTGGAAAGTGTAACGGTTAGATTTCCATCTTTAAGTGGGTGTCTTCTGTATTTTGAATCTTTATTCCTCTTTGGTGGATTTATAAAGGTACTTTCCGTAAATGTGTTTAAATTTATAATTCCGTCTAATTTGACTTCTTTTTCCAGAACCCATTTTGGAGGAACCGAATAGCTATTTTGTTTTAATACTTCAATAGCTAAAGCTCTACTTATTGATGGACATACTGCATTTCCAACCTGTCTCCATTTCGCATACAGGTTTCCAGTAAACTGATAGGTTATTGGAAACCCCATTATAGACGCAATTTCCCTAACTGTTGGAGATCTATATTCACCATCTCCCTTGCGAGCATAGTCAGATTTATATACTAACCCTTCTCTAGACGTTCCACTCTTAATTGCTGTTACTGTCCTACTGGGTTTTTCTAGATTTTCAGGAAAAGCCATTTTGCCCATACAATGGTGATTGGTTTTCAGCTCTTTGGACTGACGCCATTCACACTCATAAAGACCACTGTCATAAAAGTGATCTGTTAGTTCTAACTTTTTTATTTTAATATCAGGATATATGGGATCAATAATCTCTTCTTTGACTATTTCCTGAGCAGGAGAAGGAAGCATATTAATTAATTGTCCGAGGTTATTCCAAGATTTTAAATCTTCACCTTTTTCTTCATGTGTTGGTTTGGGAGTTATAAATGCTTGTTTAGAAATTATTTCTCCTGATATTGATCTTTTTCTCGCTTGATATGAACCATAGTCGGCTGAATTCATGACAATTGTGTTTGAAAATACTCTTAATGCTTCACTTTTTGGAGATTTGCCAATTGTTTTTGCCCATTCACTAAGATTTAAATCCTTAAAAGTGTAAATTTCCTGTAAATGTTTTTTTGAATTAACAACATTCTCCATAAACCACCCTTGAAGAATTGAATCGGGCTGATGTTTTTTTACTGCAACGATTCTTAAAAACGTCTTTATGAGGCGTAGTCCTAGTTTTTTATCAGCTTTTCCTGATTTATTTGAATTTGAAAAGCTGACACAAGGGGGACTACCCAAGATTATTGAAGTATCAGGTATATTTTGAATTTCTTCAATTGAATACTCAAAATCAAGTATGTTTTTTACTTTACATTGTAAGTTAAAATTATGGTTGTATGTTTCAATTGCTGGATTCCAATTGTCATACCCACAGACAACATTATAACCGACTTGCCTGAAGCCCTCGGAAAATCCACCTGCTCCGCAAAAAAAATCTACTACAGTTAATGATTGGTTATTTTTATTTAGTTCTTTCACTCTTTCAGCTGATATTATTTCGTTTTTAATTATATAGAGGAATATTGTACAGTTTTAAAACGCCATCATTACTTCTGTCTTCATTAATTACATAAATATGATAATTTTTTTAGTTGAAATGTGTTATCCTTTTCAAAATAATCATGTATCAAGCTAGCTAAAGTACTTTTCATCTAATTGATTCTAAACTTAGTAAAAATAAATTAATTTATCTATCTTATGTTACGGTTTTCCGTACTCTAACTTTTAATTTTTTGAATCAGATGTAAAGTCATTTATAAAAAACAAAGCATAATGTTTTTTAATTATTATCATAGTATATAGATTACCAATGTTTGAATGTCAAAATATAAATCGAATAACTCTCAGTTTGCATACATTCCTTTCCAAGAGCAATCTGTTCACATTATGTATTATTACTCAAATCTAATTTAATTTTTTCTGAAGCTTCTTTTGTCAATTCATCTACAATCCTCACATAAACTTCCGTATTTTTAACATCCTTATGTCCTAATAATTTTGATACTGTGTAGATATCAGTGCCGGATGTTAGCTGCAACGTTGCGAATGTGTGACGAAAACCATGGAATGTAAAATGTTTTTTTACTCCAGCATTTTTAAGTTAAGCCAACAGGGGAGGAATTTGGTTACATCAGAATATGCTAGGCCTTCGAAGATTTTTGCATCATATTCACCATGAGGATTCAGTAGAGAAAGAGTATCATCTGAAATAGGGTAATATTCTGCCTTTCCAGTTTTATTCTGCTTATAAAGTATATAATAATTACCAGGAGTTCCCTATATATCGTCCCACTTTAGGTTTTCAATATCACAAAAGCGAAGCCCTGTTAACACAGAAAACAATCCCGCTTTTTTAACAATGGGGGAACTGCACTTGGAATTGGCCATTTTTTGTAATTCATCCTTGAAAAGGTAAGGCCTATGGGGATCGTTTATTTTGATATTATAAATGGTATTTCCGAGATCTGTCGAAATGTATTTGTTCCTATAGGCTTTTTAAGAGCGGATTTAAATCTTGAAAAATAAGTGGTTGCTGTATTCTTTTGAATTTTTCTTCTTGAGCGCCGAAGTGCTGGGGAGGATAATAGATAATTTTTATAGGCCTCGCAGAGCGTTTCATTAAGATGTTTGAATAGAAATACGTTACCCACAAATTTTTTAAAATAGGCAACTGCCATACTCCAATGCACTGATCATGGTCTTTTTTTTGGCTTCTTTTTGAAAAAATTCTATGAAATCGGAGTTAAATTTGGTTTTATTTAAAAATCCATATTCAGCGTTATTGAGGTCAATTTGTTGTTGAGCACGTATGTGCTCAGCCAATGAAAAGGTTTGTTTATTATGGTGTTTTTCAGCCTCAGATCTTGGCCGATTGTAAATGAATAGTTTAAGATAGAATTTTCTAAGTGGCTTGCCGGTTGTTTCACTTTGGATAGGAGGGTAAATGTCTAAAAACAAGCTTTTTCTTCCTTTGCCTATTGGTTTATGGCGTAGGGTTACTTTTGCCATGATTTTGATATTATGGATGAGATTATCGTTGGTCTTTGTCAAATTGACTCATAGCAAATTGCTGTTGAAGTCCTCTAAAATATCATGAATTCAATCTTTCCTGTATTATGGTTATTATTGATTCTAATAAATTAGTGCTAGATCTAATACATTAATTCTTGTTTTTCTCACCGATAGGTTGATCGCTTTTAAACGGCCTGTCGTGATTAAGAAATACACCATTTTTGTCTGCATTTTAATATTGCAGAAGCTTCTTTTATCGTAAGGTATATCAGAGGACTTATAGATTGGTACTTTAGTTCTTCAATATTTCGAACCGTATACTTTGAGTAATCTATTTTTTTATTTCTTTGTTCGAGTTTATAGGCTTTTCTATTACAGGTGTGACTACAGTATCTGGTAACTATAGTTTTGCAATGAATTTTGTAGCACAATATTGGCAGACTCTTTCAATTCTGATATTTGGGCTCATAATCAGATTTTTTTAAGTCCAAAAAAACTTATTTAGGCCATAGGCTACAATAATGGCATTAGGGATGTCATTATACTCCTTTATTCAGGATAATACAATTAAATGGATACAAAATTCAGCCCAAAGAATAGGTCAATCTGTGAAAAATAATTCTAAAATTTAGTTTTTTAGCTCATCCAGATGAAATTAAAAATTTTTAAATTGATTACAATTTTTAAAAATGGTCAAGCAATGGAGTTTATAAAAACATAGTTTCTCCAAATTAAGGGTATATAGAATCCGGTAGTCTTCTTCAAGGATCATTTAATAACCATTAGGTTATTTTAGACTAAGGAATTCTATAACCATTCTATTTTCTTTTGCTCAAATTTTTGTGATTTTATACCAAAGGGACAAGAAAAGGGACAAAAATTGTAGCATTAGAAACTTCAAAATTACATAAAATCAATATATTATGTAAATGATATTAAAAATATCAACTTATTGTTTGTCGGTGGTTTACGCAATCTATTTCCCGATACAAAAATAGTTATTGCTGATTTTCAGTAAATTAAATTTAATAGAAACATTATAGAATCAAATAATTTAAAATTCTTAATCTTAAATGATAAATTTAACAATTTTAAAGAGATTAAGAATTGTAGCATATTGATATTTGAAATAATAAACACTAAAATTATTTGATACCATTTTAAACATATAGAATAATAAAGAGATTTATATTTTAAAAACAAAAAAATAAGTTCCTTTATAGTTTATTACATATCTTAATTCTAATATTATTATTTTAAATGTATGCTCCCTCCTTACTTTAATTTAGATTACAGATTGACAGGAGGGGGTATACCAAAAACTGATTAGATATAGGGGGCTTTCAATTGATATACCTTCTCTATCAAGACATATATCTTTGTATCTAAAATTTGAGAGTTTTATTTCCTGTACTATAATAATCACCAACACAATATTCAGTTCCATCTAGTTTATCAGAAACCATTGAAGTGGTAAAAATGATTTGATGTTCTTTGCCTTTCTTTAAATATTCATTTGAAAACTCTGTTATGATTTCTTGAAAGTTTTGGGTTCTTTCTTTTTCCATTCCTTTATCTTCCATATTATCACACAGAATAAATCTTGGGTATCTCATAAAATCAAATTCGAGACTAGTGAAAAATATCGAAAATAAAACTGCATTTTTAAAATACGTTTTTGAACTCGCCGAAAAGTTATTTCCTCCGTCTAAAGAAAATGTATCCCTTAAAAAATCGACTTCAACATATCTTCCTCTTTTAAATTCATCTTGTCGATCTAAATCACGTTTCAATATTTTTAAGGTTATCTCTTGAATTTTTTCAATAACTAATGTGAATTTGTTTTTCTGCTCAGATTCTTTTTCCGAAATGCTTAATTTTAAATTTTTAATACCTTTTTCAAGCTCAGTAACTTCATTTTTTAATTTTTCGATCAGTTCTACAATCTTAATATTTTTAGTAAGATTTTCAATCTTACCCTCCATAAAGCCAATATTTACTAAAAGAGTATCTATTCGTTCATCTCTGGTAGATTGTGGATCTTCAATAGATAAATCTAAAGCTTTTTGAAGAAATCTCATTTTTTCAACTAAACCAGGTAGCTCTGTTTGAAGTTGAAAATATTTCGACTCTTTCATTTCTAAAAGTTTTTTAGACTCTTTAACTTGTAATTGCATTTCTTGTAATAATCTTTTAGCATTTGTTTTTTCTGCTCCTTGTAAAGTTTTTTTACAAAGTTTGCAACAATCCTCCGGCGTATTAAAGTCAAGTTCCTCTAAACATTGAGGACAATGAGTCAAAGGTAATTCTCCTATGGAATGTCTCGTTAAAATTGAATTATCTAACTCTAAAATTCGCTTTTCAAGAGTTGAAATAAACTGTTTAGAATCTGCTATTTCTAAATCATAGCTGTTAATAAGTGATATTTGATTATTAACCTTATTTTTATATTCGGTCAATTGTTTTTTTATTTGCTCTGTTTTGGTTTCTGTTTTTTTTGTTGTCTTTACAATATTTATCTCTCTTAATTCCTGTATTTGTTTGTTAAATGCTATTAATTGTTCCTTTGCCGATTCTAAGTCTTTTTCAATAATATTTTTGTTTATTGAACCTCCAGAGTGTATTATAACGTTTACCAAATTTTTATATTCCCTTTCCTTTATGTCTAACTGTTTTTCATTATTTCTAAGATTTATTCTATCTGAATATAAACTATCATCATAAATACCTAACAATATTTCTGATATAGTTTTTCGTGTTAATGGAGGGTCAAAATTTTCGTATCTGAATATACTTTGTGGAGGTGTTTCTTGATCCACGTATAGAAGTCTCAGAATTTGATGCATAGTAATATTACTATCTAAATCACTTTTAACTTCAGGAAAATTAAGAGCATTGAAAAGTACATTTGAGAAACTTACTGTGTTTTCTGTGCCTCTATATGGATAAATATTCCAATTAAAATTATCGATTTTAGATTCTTCGTAATTACCCCAAAAAATTTGTAATGGAACCAAAAAGGATTTACCAATATCTCTTCTAAGAGTAAATACTGCATCATTTATTGAAACTTCTGCTGTAACATCTTTACAGTTGTTAGCCTCTGTAGTCCAATTGTCAAATGCACCTCCTAAAATATAAAATATGAAATTTGATATTGTCGATTTTCCTGAGCTATTCTTTCCCCTAATTATATTTACACCTAAATGAAATCTTTCATCGTAAACTATTTTATTTTTATAATCCCTTACAATTAATTCATTTAATATTAAAATAGGTCTACTTTCTGTCATATTTATATTCTATTAAGCCTGTTCTCTCTTTAATTCCCCAAAGTGAAAGATCACTAAAGCCGGTGATTAATTTAATAACATTTGATTTTTCTATACTAATTTCGACTAGCTTTAACTCCAATTCTTTTGGCAATTCCTTATCAGTTCTTTTAATAATATTTTTCAAAAACAAACCACTATCTATCAGCCCATAAGCGGATAAGTATTTCAAGGCAGAAGATTGATAAGGTTTCATCCTTTGGATTATCCGCTGTGGATCTATAAGATCTTCATAAGGATTATTAGCTTTATCTTTAAATACTTTCTTCAATTCTAATAAATCGATAGGAAATTTAATCCTTCTAGCTTCATTTGGAAATGTTAAATAAAAATCCCAAATTCTAATTCGATCAAATTCAACTTCGGTTTGCTTAATATTGTTTAATAATTGAAGCATTCTAAATGCACAATTATATATATCGAATGCTGGATGATATACTAACATATTTCTAATTCCATTTAATATGACAGTTCCCAGTTAAAAAGAAAATCATTCCCATTATATCATCTTCAGTGTATCTAAATAGATTTATCCCTAGATCATCTTGGACTGGCTTAATAATCCTTTCTGTAATTAATTGATTTATTTTTTCTTCTGGTGCTCCATCACAAATTAGACCATAAATTTCCATCATAAATCCCCTTCTTACTTTAGCCAATAAATATATATTTATTTCTTGTGCAATAACTGAAAGTTGAGAATTTTGCAAAAGTTTACGATGAAATGCATCTTTTACGGTTAAAGCATAAAAAAGAATTCTTTCTCTTCCACCTTGTCTAAGTTTCTCCTCAAGCCCAATAACTTGTTCGTCAATTACTGAGTTATAATAATCTAGTTCATCACAAAAATCTTTAAAGCCGGGATTTTCTTTTTTTTCCTTCTCATAACGTTGATAAAGATCTTGTATATATGTAGAGCTTGAATTGGAATAATTATAGTTATAAGTTTTATAACTATCTCTACCGACTAAATCTCCACCAATACTTGAATCTTCAACTTTTACTTCATTATTGTTGTCGTTCATAATTAATGTCTATCACGACCAGTAAAATCTCCGCCAACATTTCCTTTCATGTTAACGTTGGTGTTATTATCACCTTTAATTCTTTGTTTTAGTTTTAAAACTTGGGAAGCGGCAAATATGCTTATTATAAATCCTAGTATTCCGCAAATATCTGAAATTGTAGAAATTGTTTCGTTCATGGTTTGTTTCGTTTTTTATCAAAAATTATTTTAAAAATATAAATATTTTAAAACTCCTACAAAATAATAAATAAAAATTAAATAATTATTTTTTATTAACAAATTGCCTGTAGGCACAAAATTTGTAGTTTTGCGCAAAGACATCAACGAAATTTAATAAGTGTAGACTTATTTGCTTTGTATAGGAAAATTTGGCGATTTAAAAATACAACACTAAAGCAAGAGTCGGACACCACACGATTGTGTGGGCGTTCTGCTTTTGTGTTTGTGGGTTACGCCAAATACCTCCTATACGAAGTGTGAATTGCTCACACTTTTTTTATTTCCTAAAACTTAAAGTATGAATATTTTTAAACTAAGAGAAGAGGTAATAAATTTGGCTAACATTGGAGAAATCCTTTATACTTTGCCCAAATCTGACAAAGATTATAAAAACAACATTTTTATTAGCAATAATAAGATTGAAAGCGTACGATATAGCAACTTCATTGCTAAATCTATTCTAAACTTACATCACGGAATATTTTCACAAAATACTTTTGAGCTGCTCAATACTTATGCAATTCAAGATGTGGAATTACAAAATACAACTTGCAGAAGCGCAATAATTGAAAATATGTTTTTTACCATTTATGGAGGTAAACCTGATTTTAATAGAATAATAAATCAGCCTATATATTCTCAAAATCTAAATAAGATGTTTTCTCCATTTTATTTTGTAGAAGCATTTGATTTGATGTTTGATCCAGACGAATACAGAAGAAAAGTTATTAACAAAATATTTTAATTTATGAAAAAAATCATTTTTACATTAGCATTGGTAGTACCAACTCTTTATTTTGCACAAGACTCTCAAAAAGACAAGAAGTGTGATCTACCCTCAACTTATCAAGAACCTGCACCGGATAAGAAAATACAGTCTTTTCTAAAAAAAGTAGATGCTACAACAGAAGATCTTAGAAAACATATTGCAATCGATAATGATTGTGATGAGAAAGACATTGTTTTTCTTCGTATTTCAGAGCAAAAAGGAAATGGAATTTATGATGTGTGTGTCAAAGGCAAGTCAATGAAATATAAAAGGATGGGATCAGTCTTTATGAAGAATAGTGAAAATCCCTTTGATACAGGAAAATGAAATCAATCAGTTGGGTGCATTACATCGTTAGAATTCAAGAAATATAGTATTTGGGATAATATTTTAATTTTATTAGTGTCAATTACATTTCTTATTTTATACACTGTTTGTGCATTTTATATTATGTATGGTTTAAAATTATTGAGCAAAAGTTTAAAAAGAATTTTTAACTAAGCTAAAAACCTGTCTAATGACAGGTTTACTATTTTATAAAGTAAAAAAACCGTAAAAATACGGATAGATTTCTTCATAGAAAATCCGATATTGTAACAAATAGTAACTTCATGAAAAATATTTATATAGATACAAATGTATATCTAACATTTTATCATTTTTCAAATGAGGATTTGAAGGAATTAAAGAAACTTATAGCATTAATAAACACAGATAACATCTGTCTGTATGTACCAGAACAGACAAAGAATGAATTTGATAGAAATAGAGAAGTTAAGATTGCAGATTCGCTTGACAAGCTTGTTTCCACTAAGTTTAATAATCAATTCCCAATGATTTGTCATAACTATGATGAATATACAGAAATGAAAAAAGCAATAAAAAAATATGAGTCAAATAAAAACTCCTTGCTGAAAAAACTTAAACATGATGCAGAAACTAAAACTCTTCAAGCAGATGAAATACTAAATAAACTTTTTGAGAAAGCTAAAACAATTGAAACAACAGATGAAATAATTAGCAAAGGAATTTTGAGATATAATATTGGCAATCCTCCAGGAAAAGATAAATCATATGGTGATGCTATTAACTGGGAAAGTCTTTTAGATGATGTACCCGATGAACAAGATTTATATTTCATATCTGACGATAAAGATTTCTATTCAAAATTAAATGATAAAAAGTTTAATGATTATTTACTTAGTGAATGGCAAGAAAATAAAAACTCCAAATTATTCTATTATCGAAAAATAACTGACTTTTTTAAAGAGCATTTCCCACATATTGAAATCACCAGTGAGACGGAAACAGAAAAAGAGATAATTATTAAGAATTTATATGAAGCATATTCATTTGATAATGCTAAGTATGTAATTAGAAAACTTAGAAATTATGATAATTTCTCAATTAAACAATTAAATGATATTACAACTGCATTTACTAGCAATAATCAAATATATTGGATAAAAGATGATTCTATTGTTTATTCTGCACGAAAACAAATTATTGAAGAAAATAGAGATAAAATAGATGAAAATCTTTATAAGCGATATAATACTGCTTATTATTAACGTTAATGATAAATCTTAATTTTAAAAACTAATAATTTTAATTATGAAAAAATTATTTGATGGAAATCATCTTTCCAGTTATTTATTAGGTGTAAAGGAAAAAATTACATCACAACTTAATTCCTATCCGGAGGGAGAAATATTAAATCTTGAAAAAGAAAAAATTATTGAAAGTAATTTAAAAGTATTTAGAATTAAAAACATCGGAATTAATTTTGAAAGTAGGACTTCAAAAATAGGAATGATGCCTTTAACGAAAGACCAGTTTCCTTTGCATGCAAGATTTTCTTTAGAAGCTGGCAAGAAATATGATTGTGCTAAAATTACCTATACTTATGATATTACAGGGGATGGTATTTTTTTCTATTTACGTCCAAGTAAATTTTATTACCAGATAAATTTTGATACGGGTATAGTGCAAAATAAGTTGAAAATTAATATTCAAACCACTTATGGATCTGAAAATCTTAGTGACCAAATAAAAAATGAAGTCAAAGGTTTTATGCGACGGTTTGAAGATGAGGTTGTAAAAAATATAGAAACAATTAATCAAGAAATCAACGAATTTAATGAAGAGCTTCCAAAATTCATAAATGATTTAATTGACCAGCGAAAATCAAAAATTATTTCAAAAAAGGATGCTGAAAATGATTTGAATAATTTTTAGTTTAGAATTTCATAAAATAAAACTTAATCTGACAGTTTAATATAGCTTAATTATAACTTATCAGATTAAGTTTTTTAATTTTAATTATTTCTCTAGCTTAAAATAGTAGCTTTTAAAAGTATAAAAATTGCGATACAGAGCCATTAAAAACTTAAAAAATGTGCATTAAAATTGCAGACTTACATTGTTATGTCTCGTTAGCTCTATTTCTTTATTAATTTCTTTAGAAGTAATAAAATTATCTTTTAGCCAGTTTTGAATATCCTTACTATCTTTTAATTCTAAATTATGATTTTTTTCTTCTAACCATTTACTATCGTGAGTGAAAAAAGTATTTGTAATTAACATTCCTGCATTAAAATAATCCACCAAATTCATCGCACCTACAAAATCTCGTACTTCGCCAGCTGTCACTTTTTTGGTAATATTAACTTTATATTTGATTTGGATTGCAATAATAATATTTACAATATCTTTTTTGTATGCTATAACATCTATTCCTCCATCAGCTTTATTGGTACTCCCTGATTTTTCTATACCAAAACCTTTATTTTTTAATAACGTAATAATTAAGTTTTCAAATATATCGGGAGTTATTTTGTCTAAATTTTTGAAATCCTTTCTTATCCATTCTATAATTTCAAAAGTGGGATCGCTTAAGATTATATTAATATTATCATTGTCGTCGGTTTCACTAAATAAAAATCTTAAAGCATCTTCTTCAATTAGAGCATTAGGATTAGCATCAACTTTAAAATTATTTTCTTCCAAAAGCAAAACAAGTCGTGACATGGACATATTCAATTCCTTAACAACTTTGTTTAGTCTCATTTTTTTTGGTATAGCTCTATTTTTAAGTTGAATGGGTTGGCGTATTTTTTTTTGTTTTTCTAGATCTTCTAAATGTTTTAAATGTTTTCGTTTAGCTTTATCTTTTTTAGCAAACTTTTTTCTCATTAGTTTATTTTAAATAAAGATAATAAATACTAATCTTAATAAAAAGACAGAAAGTAGAAAACCCTTCTCTACTTTCTGTAGTTATCAACTCCGGCTTCTATACAATGTCCGTAAACTAACAATCTAATAATTCCGTAAACTTATTATCCATAAGCGATAAGAGT
Source organism: Chryseobacterium sp. Mn2064 (assembly GCF_049319685.1). Lineage (NCBI taxonomy): Bacteria > Pseudomonadati > Bacteroidota > Flavobacteriia > Flavobacteriales > Weeksellaceae > Chryseobacterium > Chryseobacterium sp. Mn2064. The sequence continues at coordinate 747,807 of NZ_JBMOUE010000002.1, read as the reverse complement.
ATTTTTTTATTTTCTAATAATTTATTTTTTTCAAAGTATGGGTAAGCCTTTTTCGATTCTAATTTGAAATTATCCTTACTTAGTTCAGACCAATACTTATTTGAGCAATATTTATATAGCTTATTTTTCTTATAATGTGAAAAATCTCTAACCTCGATATTATCAACGCACATTAGTTTAAATTTAACAATGCTATACAATTTGTTATACAGAAAAATTAAATTATCTCGGTCATCTAAATCGCTTAGACAATAAATTCTATTTTTATTGAAATCTCTTTTATCTAAAAATTTGATCTCAACTCTTAAAATCGCTTCTCCATTGCATTGTTGCCTACCCTTATGATAGATTTTAAGTCTATAATTGCCTTTTTGAAATTCTTTATAAACCTGCTCTTCTGTGGGGGGAGGGAATTTTGAAACTTCACAAAAGTCATAGAGAATACATTGTTCCAATATAAATTCATCCAAATCAAATGGCACTCTTAGATTTAATCCAAATTCTAAACCTTGTGAAAGCTCTAGTTTATAAACCGGGAACTTAATCCTATCCTCTAGAAAATCAATTGCATTAACAAGGGAAGAATGCTTAAAATCATTATGATTTCCATCAATTCCATACATTATTTTATTATAAAAATGATGTAAAGAGTTATGAATATATGCTCCTTGATTAGTGATTTTAAGTTCCATATTTTCAAATTCTTTTTTGTAGGTCTCATAGGAAACAAGTGCATTCTCAGCTTTATCAAATCTAGTATAACTTATTTTTTCAAGGTTGTAATTATCTTTCATAATTCCAAAAATTTCATTTTTATTAGGAAAATATGCTTTAATGTAATCTATCATGTCTGTAAGAATTAAGATTAAACATATTTTCTACTATCAAATCCATGATTTACTTCAGCACCAATCATTGTAATTGATTTGTACTGTGTTCCTGACGCAATCTCTTTGATTAGTTCACGCTTCAAAACAAGAAACTTATTAGTAATCTTGCATTTGTAAGCAGGAATTAAACCTGAATTAATCTTTTGAACTATTACTCGCTCGTTCATATCGAGAAGTTCTGCAACATCTTTTACTGTTAAAACAGTTTTTGAAAGAGCTATTTCACTCAATTTTTCTAATTCTGTTGCATAAGCAGTTAAGTATTTAGTTACTTCTGTCTGCACCAATTTTTCGATTATAGAACCGAAATTTTCGTTATGGCTGGATTTCGCCGTCATGACATTATTGTTCATGTCACGAGTGCATCAAGAATTTAGCAATTGTGCCAAAAACGGAAAAACTCCCACTTTACAATGGGAGTTTTAAGTAATTAACAATCAGTATTTTATAATTTAAACTGAAATATCAATTCATTTATAATACCTGATTTTATTAATAAAATGTAATTTTTTTATAAAAAATACAAAGTAAGAGTTTGTTATTTTATGCTTACTACTTCATCAAGAATCCTAAAGCAATTTTCTAAGTTCAAAACATCTGATTGATTTGTTGAGTATTTTAAATCTTTTAGTTTATCAGAATTTACTTCAGCATTATTTTGATAAATGAAAAAATCGGATAAGATCTTCCAATGTGTATTATTTGTTGAAGTAATAATATTTTTATCATTCAAAACTTTATACAAACTTTTTAGTAGTGAAGGTGTTTTAAGCCAAATAATTTTATCTCTTTCTCTTCTTCGATTATTGAACAAATCATCTACTTGCTCATAAGTTGTCAAATTTGAAATGAACCCATTTTCTAACAAACCATTTTTAATAGAATTTATTACAATTTTCCTTGCTTCATCAGTTAATCCCTTTTTAAAATTAGGTCTATTTTCTATCTGAAAAGATTGAACTTCTTTCTTAGAGGGGTAAACAAGTTTTTTTAAAGCATTAAAATTATCTTTAGATAAATAATCGACAAAATTAGAATAGAAATCACGAAAAATATCTAAATAGATCTCTTTAACAGCAATTCCATATTTAGAAAATACATTTTTTTCCTTGCGAATTGCGTCATCTAAATTATTATAATCACTCAACAAAAGTTTAGTAAGTTTGTTAATATAGTTAAACTTATTCTTTGACAGGATATACTCATGCCGAAGCAAAGTTTGTGATTTTGTCTTTTCTTTTAACAAAGCATTATACAAAGGTTCAAAAAATGAAACCATTTTAAGTTCTCCGTCTTCACCTTCAATTCTCATCTTACCTTCAACTTTATACTCAAATCCATATTCTTTAACATTGATAAAGTAATGATATGCTATAAGGTAAAAGTAATCACCTCTAATGAAGATATTTTTAAACATATCAAAGTTTTCTATTTTCGTCTCATCAATATTTAAACCTTTTGGACGTAAACTTTCTTTATTCCAAAAGAAATAACGAAACTTTGAAAATGGGTATACATCGAATGCTTCGTCGTCTTTATTCCCTTCTTCAAAATATTGAAATAGCGGAGAGAAATCAAAATCATCATCTATAACAGGTAAAAATTCTATCATATTCCCAATATTATATTATTAATTGTACTTACTTTTCTTTTATCCACTATTTTAGCATAAATCTCGGTTGTAGTTACATTTTTATGACCAAGCATTTTTGAAATAAGATATATATCTGCTCCGGCTTCTAATTGTGTAACAGCATAGGATGTTCGAAAATTATGAAAAGTGACTTTCTTATCAATTTCTGCCTTCAACAGCCATTTCCTCAAATTATCATTGAGTGAATGATATGCAATTCTATCAAAAATAAAATCTGATTTTTTTGTTCGATCTCCCATTAAATTTACAGCTTCTTCTGAAATAGGATGGTATTGAAATGCTGAGGTTTTTTGCATTCTGAAATATATGTAACTTACCTTATCTCTTACAACGACATCTTCCCATGTTAAATTATTAATATCACTATAACGAAGACCTGTTAAGAATGCAAATATGCAGTATCTTCTTAATGTTTCATCAGAAAATTCTGTTGTGAATAGAGTTCTACACTCATCAATTGTAAGAAAATTCTTCATGACTTCCTCTTCTTCAATCCAGCCGATACGTCCCTTAAAACTTTGTGATAGATAATTATCTTCATAAGCCATTTCTAACACTTGTATAAATCGAATAAAATAACTTGCTGCTGAGTTTCTTCTTAGTTTATGTTTGGTGCTTTTTAGTTGATATGAGTCAAGTAATCTATTTTTGAAATCTTCGATTAAAGTTTTATTAATATCACTGAAAAGGACATTATTATAATATTTGACAAAATACCCGTAACAAGCTTTCCATGCGCCAACTGAATTAGTTGCGTTTTCTGCTTTCTCTTTAAAGTATTCTGTAAATATTTTCTTTTTATTTTCAGCTAATTCTAATGTTTTCAGTTCCGTTTCTGTATAAATATCAGGCTTCGTAATTTCCCTGAATCTTTTGGCTCTAAGTAATTCAATAGCTTCAAGTATTTCTTTATTGTGGTGCTTTTGCGCCGGAGTAAGAGTTAATTTTTTAGGGCTACCCGTTTTATCTGTAATAATTTCAACTTTAGATTGTTTTTTGCCTTTTGAATCGTTGTAATATACAGTCTCGCTTTGGAAGTCATTATACAAAAAGTAACTGGTCTTCTCGTAACGTGTGTATTTCCCTGTCTTTCTATTGAAAACGGGCGGATAGAAGTTTAAAGATAAATTACTTTTGTTGTCTTTTACAAGTTTTTTAAGTACCGTAACTTTTTTACTCATTATTGAAGATTGTATTTACTAAGTTTTTGGGAACATACACATTTTTACCTTTTGGAATTTTCGGAATATTATGTTTTTTGCATAAGTGATAAAATGAACCTGAACTCACTTTAAATGCGTTTAAGACTTCGTTAATCGTGTAATAATTATCATCACAGAAATATGGTAAATCATATTGTTTTTCTTCGTTATTTTCGGCTTTTTGTCTAAAGAGTACATCTAAGTCGATTTTCCTAATTCTAACCGATTTAAAGCCTTCTAATTGGCTTAATCTGCCATCTTTTAACATTCGATAAATAGATGTTCTACTAATATTTAGTAAAAGCATAACTTCTTTGATTGATAAGTAGTCTTTCTTTTGGATTTCTTCAATATCATAACCTTTAATTTGTACTTCCAAATCCTTATCACTCGCTTGAATCTTTTCATCACGTTTTCTCTTTTTGTAGAATTTCTTAGCACAGTCATCGGAACAGCATTTTGTTGTGGTCTTTTTAGCTACAAATCTATTTCCGCAGAATTGACAAATTTTATTGACTTCCATAACGTCTAAATTCTCCCTAAAAATGTTTCACATTGTTTCTTCATGTTTCCCACTGTTTCAAAATGTAACATTTTTTAACGATGAAATAACAAATTGTATTCCAAACTAAATTCATAGAAACGAAATAGAAACAAATACAATGTATATATTCCGCAACGTTAAATTTTGAAACAAAACAAGAGACAATAAAAAACCCCTTAAACATTATATTTAAGGGGTTTTTCGTATTGTTGCAATTGTAACCTATATGCAATCTAAAACATAGTCTACTTTCCGATACAAAACTTAGAGAAAATATTCCCAAGAACTTCATCATTAGTCACTTCACCTGAGATCTCACCAAGATGTTCCAGAGCATTTCTCAGTTCATAGGCCAGCAGTTCTGTCGAAATTTGAAAAGTAATGGCTTCTTTTACTTTATGTACGGCTTCTAAAGATTTTTGTAATGCTTCAAAGTGACGTTGGTTGGTAATTACCACATTATTTTCTTCAGTCTTTAAATGCTCAACATAGGATGAGAGCTCATTCTTTAAATCCTGAATGTTTTGATTTTCAACTGCTGAAATTGTAATGAAATCAAAATCATGAGAAATGGAATTTCTGAAAATAGTTTCTACTGTTTCATATTTCGTAGGAACAACTTCATCAATCTTGGTAGCACAGATAATAAGTTTTAAATCTTCTCTCAATAAAGATTGGATCATCTCAATATCTTCAGAAAAATCTTCCGTAGCGGCGTCTGCCAGGTATACAAGGATATTGGCGTTTTCTACTTTTTCCTTCGCTTTTTTTACTCCGATAGCTTCAATTTCATCTACGGTCTCACGAAGTCCTGCTGTATCTATAAGTCTGAATGCATGACCTTTGATATGAAGAACTTCTTCAATAGTATCTCTTGTGGTGCCGGCGATATTGCTGACGATCGCTCTTTCTTCTTTTAGTAAGGCATTGAGTAGGGTAGATTTCCCGGCATTGGGTTTCCCGATAATAGCAACAGCAGTTCCGTTCTTAATAGCATTTCCATATTGGAAACTTTCTATAAGAGAATTTAGCTTGATTTCAATTTTGTCAAGCAATCCTTTCAGGGCGGTTCTGTCGGCAAATTCTACATCTTCTTCTGCAAAATCCAGCTCCAGCTCAATCAAAGAGACAAAATTAAGAAGATCTGTTCTCAGTAAAGAAATCTCATTGGTGATTCCTCCCTTCAATTGGTTGATGGCTACTTTTCTTGAAGCTTCATTTTCAGAGGCAATCACGTCTGCAATTGCTTCTGCTTGGGAAAGGTCAATTCTTCCGTTAATGAAAGCCCGAAGAGTAAATTCTCCGGCCTTAGCCATTCTTGCTCCGTTTTTGATCAGCGTTTCCAGAATACGTTTTCCAATATGCGGGGAACCGTGAAAGGCTATTTCTACAGAGTTTTCTGTAGTGAAACTTTTCGGAGCCAGAAAAATAGACAGCATTACTTCGTCAATAGCTTCTTCGCCATCCATGAAATATCCATAATGAATGGTATGTGACTTCTGCTTTTCCAGTTTTTTAGCCGGAAAACTTTTCTGAACTATGGGTAATGCTTCATCTCCTGAAACTCTGATAATGCCCAGAGCACCTATTCCATTGGCGGTAGCCAGTGCGCAAATAGTATCGTTATTCATGGTGCAAATTTACGCTTTTAATGGGAATTTATAATCAGGGCTTTTATTCAGATTATCTATTGCTTTGTTAGAATGAAAAATAAGGTGGTTTTTTGAATTTAATGATTAGAATTATAAAGAAATGAGAACATTTTTTAAACGATTTGTACACTTTCTTTGATGCTGTTCATGACGAAGATGCTTTTAGTTTGCCCGATTCCTTCAATTTCGGAAAGTTTGTTGACAAAAAACTCATGGAAGTCATCCATGTTAGGAGCTAAGATCTTTAGCATAAAATCAAAATCTCCGCTGATGTTGTAAAACTCAACAACTTCTTTCAGTTTACTGACTTCTTCAATGAATTTTCCTGCCGTTTTTTTATTGTGAACATTCAGGGCGATCATACAGATAACCATCATTCCTTTATTTACCTTCTTGCGGTCTACCACAGCAGTGTATTCCTTAATGATTCCCTGTTTTTCCATACGTTTAATACGCTCATGAGTAGGGGTGGGACTTAGATTGATTCTTGCCGAAATATCGCGAACACTCATTTTAGCATCTTTCTGAAGAAGCCGGAGGATAGACAGGTCTTTTTCATCGGGAGTGTAATTTTCTGTTGCCATTTTGTTCTGTTTTATGAGTAATTATGGGTTAGAACCGTTATTTTGTTCTTTTAATATATTTATATTAATTACTTTGTTCCAAATTTAAGACTTAATTTTTATATACGTTCTGTTAATTTTAATTTTGCAGGAAATTTGAACATATGGATACAAGGAAGAATATCATTTTAATATTAGCATCAGTAGGGACTTTTGTGGAAGCATTGGATATTGCCATTATTAATTTAACGATTCCTGCCATTCAAAAACAGTTTCAGATTGGAGCCGAAACGGTTCAATGGTTGCAGACTTTGTATGTATTGTTCTTCGGTGGCTTTCTGATTATTGGAGGGAAACTTTCAGATCAGATCGGAAGAAAAAAAATGTTCCTTTGGGGTGCGCTGATTTTTATGTTGACATCACTAGGTGCTGGGCTGTCGGGAAGTTTTGAAGTGTTGGCAGTATTCCGTGCTTTACAGGGATTGGGTGCAGCTTTGGTGATGCCTTCTGCATTATCTATCGTTACCAATACGTTCAGGGGTGAACAGGAGAGGAACCGTGCTATTGGAGTTTTCAGTTCTTTTGCGGCCATTGGCTCAGGAAGCGGACTTTCTGTAGGAGGAATCATCAGTACTTATATGAGCTGGCATTGGGTTTTTCTGATTAACGTGCCTATCCTTTTTGTTACTTTAATTTTATCTTACTATTACCTTCCAGCCGATGAAAAAAATGAGACGGCTCAAAAGACAGACCTGGTTTCCGGTATTATGATGGTATTGGGACTTCTGAGTCTTACTTATGGAACGCACGAGTTGCTTCATATTAAAGAACAGCCTTTGCTTGTAGTAGGTTCTTTAGTTTTGGCGGTGTTGCTTTTATTTATGGCTTTCTATCGATTGAAATCTGTTGCCGAGCCCTTGTTTGATTTAAAATTATTTAAACATAAATCATTAGTGGTTTCCAATGCTGCTTTCTTTACTTTAGGAGCATTTTTTATAGGATTCTTATTCTTGATTTCCCTGATGCTTCAGAAAGATATGGGATATAGCGCAGCTTCTGCGGGATTAATGCTTGTTCCGTTCAGTGTATTGTCTGCACTGACTGCCAAGTTTGTTCTACCTTACATTTCAAAAAGATTAAGTTCTTCTCAGATGGGAATTTTTGGCTGGTTGTTTATGTTGGCAGGAGGGCTGTTGTTATTAACGTCAGTATTTACAGGACACCCTCTGGTAGTGGTTTTGTTGGGGGCGGCTTGTATTTCCGGAGTAGGGATGACCTTCTGTTTTACCGCACTTTCAGTAATGGGAATTCAGGATGTTGACGCTTCAAATTACGGATTGGCATCAAGTTTGAGTTCTACAAGTTACTTCTTGGGAGCTGGTATTGGATTGTCTTTCATGACTTTGATGAGTCAGATCTTTCCTTCAGAATTTGCAGTAGGAAGCCTGAATCTGATTATTTTGATCGGTTATGCTCTTCTGGCACTCGGGATGTTATTTTATTTTATACTAAGAAGCTTAAAGGTGAAGCAGGCAGATATAGCCGTTTCATAGTAAGCGGCCTTAAAATTACACAAACTATATGAGGAAGAATCGGTGCTTAAAGTGTCGGTTCTTTTTTTATTGATGAGCTGAATAATCCTTACCAAAGATTTACTAATTATATGTTTTTTTATTTAACCATAAAAGACACAAAAGTTTTTTAACATTTTAGTTATTTTAAGTTTATAGCTTTGCGGAGATAAAGTACACATAAGCTTTTGAAAATCTTTGATTTTCATCTAAAGTGAACTAACTTATAAAGGAAGATATTAAACTTTCTGAAGTGTACTGAAGTGTTTTTAAATTGCTTCTTACAGAATGACAAAGTATGAGGATAGATGAAAACGCTTTGTTTGTTATTCCGTAGAAATCTGGCTTGAGTTATTTTTCTATTTTTGTACAATGAGAATACAAGTTATCAGCGATCTTCATCAGGAATTCGGAAGCACGGAATTGAATTTTGATCATTCCGATGTGGTAGTGTTGGCTGGTGACGTTAATCTCGGAACAAAAGGTATTGAATGGATAAAGCATAAGATTTCTGATAAACCAGTCATTTATGTCCTGGGTAATCATGAATATTACAAAGGATCTTATCCGAAAACGTTGAATAAAATTAAAGAAGCAGCTTTGGACTCAAATGTTTTTGTGCTGGAAAATTCTTTCGTAGATATCGGCGATATTCGTTTTCATGGCGCTACTTTATGGACGGATTTTTCAATCTTTGGTAACCCTGCTCATTACGGAATGATCTGCCAACCCCAGATGAATGATTATAAAATGATCAGAAGAGATCCTTCTTATTCGAAATTGCGAACAATGGATACTTTTAAAATTCATCAGTTTTCAAGACAGTGGCTGAAAGAAAGCTTAGAAAGTTCAAAAGACCTTAAAAATATTGTTGTTACCCATCATGCGCCAAGTCTTCTTTCTGTTCCTGAAGAGTATAAAGAGGATCCGATAACGTCGGCTTATGCTTCAGATCTTGAAGAGATGATCACAGAATATCAGCCATTATACTGGATTCATGGGCACATTCACACTCCGTGCAGATACAGAATTGAAAATACAGAAGTTATTTGTAACCCTCATGGCTATATCAGTGAAAAGTACAACGGCTATGATAAAGAATTAATGATTACAGTCTAAGAGAGAAGAGCTGTCATTTCATCCATGGGCTCTTGTGCTTTTCAGCAATTTCACCTTTTTTACTACCTTCGTACTTCATAATCCGCTTTCCATGGCTAGAAAATCCCACAAAAAATCTCTTACAGAACCCGAATTTGTATCGCAGCTTGCTTTTGACGAGGTACTCCGACAGGTGGAGTTTGACCTTAGAATCCAGGAATTTGTGGTGATGGAAATTGATCGGGCAGATTATATCATACAACCTAATATTCCTTACAGATCCGATTATTTCTGTATTTATCTGGTACAAAAAGGAGGAGTTACCTTTAGGCTGGATGAGACGAGTTATAAGGTTTCCAAAGGGGATATTGTTTTTTGTCCTATGGCAGAAACCTTTTGGCTGGAGGAGATTGCAGAAGATTATACGGCAAAATATATTTTCTTCTCGCTGGACTTTATTTCTGATGCAGGTTTTAATTATAAATCCAATAACGTGCTCAAAAGCCTTTCTTCAGATCCTACCCATATTATAAGAAAGGAGGCGGATGTATACAGGAGATTGGATTTTCATTTTGATGAGCTTAAAGCATTGAATAATAAAGAAAAAGATAACTATTATTTCAATGAAATGATCTGGCATCACTTTTCGCTTGTTATTTACGAGATTGATAATTACTTTAAAAAGATAGAAAAGCCACATGTGGTTACCCATCGTGAAGATGAACTTACCACCAGCTTTTTTAAATTGGTTCAGCAGTATTTCAAAGAAGAGCATAATGTTCAGTTCTACGCCGATAAACTGTGTATTAGCCGTAAGTATCTTACCAAAGTGATCAATAAAACAGTGTTGAAATCACCAAGAGATATTGTTCATCAGGTATTGGCAGTTGAAGCCAGGCTGTTGCTTAAAAATCCTAATCTTAATGTAAGTGAAGTGGCTTTACAACTAAAATTCTCTGATCAGGCATCATTCAGTAAGTTTTTTAAAAAGCATACCGGCAGATCTCCTTTAGAATATCGTAAAGATGATCTGTATTGATAATCAGTGTTTTATGATTTTAGGTGTCTTTTTGCTAAAATGAGTTATTTTTTCGATTTAAAATATTAAAATATCATATTTATTCTATCTATAAATGATATTTCTCATGTTTTGATCAACAAGGAGTCTTTTTGACAAAACAAGGAGTTTTTTGAATAATCCTATTGAATTTTTTTCGTTCGATTTTTGTGCGGAAAATTTAAAAGGAATATTGTTATGCAAAGATTTTTTATTCAGAAATCAACCATACTTTTCCTCTCGCTCATCGTTTTGGCGGGATGTAGGAAAAATAATCAAAACCAGTCTTATCAGCAGCAGGCACCGGAGCTTCCCGTAGAAACAGTGAAGCAGGGAGATGCCTCTGTTTCCAGAGAATATGCAGCATCTGTAGAAGGAATTTCCAATGTGGAGATCAGACCACAGGTGACAGGGTATCTAAGCAAAATTTTTGTTGACGAAGGAGACTTCGTAAGAGCGGGGCAGGTGCTGTTTAAAATCGAAGATCAGGTTTTTCGTGAGCAGTTGAAAAGCGCTCAGGCATCCTTAATTACAGCCCAGGCCAATCTTTCTAGTTCAAAAATAGATCTGGACAGAAAAAAGGAGCTGTTCCGTAATAAGATGGTGTCAGAAATTCAGGTAAAAGAAGCAGAAGCAGCTTATAATGCAGCGAGAGGGGCTGTAAGTCAGTCAACTTCTTCCATAGAGTCGGCAAAGATCAATCTTAATTTCTCAACCATTAAAGCTCCGGTAAGTGGGTTTATCGGAAGATTCAACTATCGCTTAGGAAGCTTGATGACACCGGGTAATCAGGATCCGATCACGTTACTGTCCGATATTCATCAGGTGTATACTTACTTCAGTTTAAGTGAAAATGATTTTAATAATTTTCAGAAACAATATGTAGGAAGCAGTATTGATGAGGTGATCAAAAATACTCCGGCAGTATCGTTATTGCTTTCAGGAGGAGAGAAGTATGCTGAAACCGGAAAGATTGACGCTGTAGAAGGACAGTTTAACAAAACTACAGGCTCCATTACTTTAAGAGCAAAATTCAATAACCCAAAGAACATTCTGAGAAGTGGAAACACAGGAAAAATTCTGTTGGATCAGTTTTACAGCAATGTTATTTTACTTCCAATTGCTTCTACCAGAACCATTCAGGATAAGGTTTTTGTTTTCACCATCAAAGACGGAAAAGCAGCAATGCTTCCTGTTGAAGTGAATGGGAAGGCAGGTGATCACTTCATCGTATCCAAAGGACTTAAGGCAGGTGATCAGTATATCGCCAGCGGTTTCGACAGGCTGCAGCCCGGAACTCCTGTAGTAGCACAAAAGAAAAACGCTCAACAGAAAAAATCGTAAGAAAGAATCATGCTAAAGAAAATTATAAAAAGACCCGTACTGGCCACGGTTATTTCCGTATTGCTGGTTATTCTGGGGGTTGTAGGGATGGTAAGTCTGCCGATTACCAAATTTCCGGATATTGCACCGCCTACGGTGATGGTTACCGCCGTGTATCCGGGAGCGAATGCTGAAACCATTGCGAGATCAGTAGCACCACCATTGGAAAATGCCATCAACGGAGTAGAAAATATGGATTATATTACTTCTACTGCGAGTAACGATGGAACATTGAGTATTACCGTTATTTTTAAACTGGGTACAGATCCGGATCAGGCTGCTATCAACGTTCAGAATAGGGTAGCGCAGGTTACCAATCAGCTTCCTGCCGAAGTAATTCAGGCGGGGATCACCACGGTAAAAAGACAGAACAGTATGATTGCGATGGTTTCCCTCACCAGTAAAGATGGTTCTATGAACGATCTCTTCCTCGAAAACTATGCAAAAATCAATATTGTACCGGAACTGAAAAGGGTAAAAGGAGTAGGAGATGCAATGGTATATGGGAATAAAGATTACTCAATGCGTATCTGGCTTGATCCTAATAAACTGACTTCCTATAATCTTACTCCTTCCGATGTATCCCGCGCGATTCAGACTCAAAATCTGGAAGCAGCACCCGGAAGATTGGGGGAAAGAAGTAAGGAAGTTATGGAATATGTTCTTCGCTATAAAGGAAAATTCACCGAGCCGGAACAATATGAGAATATTACAATTAAAGCCTTAAATGACGGTTCCGTTTTAAAACTGAAGGATATTGCGAAAGTGGAATTCGGAGCGTACAGCTATACCGTTTCTTCCAATTATAACAAAAAGCCTTCTGTGACGATGGCTATATTCCAGATGGCGGGTTCTAATGCGAATGAAGTACAGATCGCTCTTCAGGCAAGAATGAAAGAACTGGAAAAATCATTCCCGGAAGGAATGGATTATGAGATTCCCTATGCTACAAAAGAAGCGTTGGACCAATCTATCGAACAGGTGATTCATACCCTGATAGAAGCATTTATCCTGGTATTTATTGTGGTGTATATTTTCCTTCAGGATTTCCGTTCAACGTTGATTCCGGCTATTGCAGTTCCGGTGTCTATTGTAGGCACATTCTTTTTTATGAAGGTTTTCGGATTTTCCATCAACATTCTAACATTGTTTGCTCTTGTACTGGCGATCGGTATTGTGGTGGATGACGCTATTGTTGTTGTAGAAGCCGTTCATGCCAAAATGGAACATAAAAAACTAAACCCGAGGGCCGCTACGATGTCAGCGATGAGTGAAATCACCGGGGCTATTGTTTCCATTACGCTGATCATGTCTGCGGTATTTGTTCCGGTGGCCTTTATGAGTGGTTCCACAGGATTATTTTATCAGCAGTTTGCCTTAACGCTTGCGATAGCGATTGTGATCTCTGCTATTAATGCATTAACATTGAGCCCTGCGCTATGTGCTTTATTCTTAAAACAACATCATCCGGGAACACATGAGAAGATGAATTTTAAAGACCGTTTCTTTGCAGGATTTAATGCCAGCTTTAATAAACTGACCTTCCGATACGGAAAAGCGGTATTATTCCTCTTGAAAAGAAAATGGATAGCATTAGTCATCATCGTGGCATTTGGTGGATTGTTTACCTGGATGTCTATGACAACGCCTAAAGGTTTCATTCCCGATGAGGATCAGAGTTTCATTATTGTAACGGCTAACCTGGCACCCGGAGCATCTAAAGACAGAACGTCAAAAGTAGTTTCGGATACCGAAGATCTTTTAATGAAAAATCCGGCTGTTGAAAAAGTAATTTCTGTAGACGGGCTTAACCTTTTCAGTGGATCGATGTCGTCTTCAGCAGCCTCTATCTTCGTTAAACTGAAAAAAGGAGGAGAAAGAGGCCCTGTTAATAATATCAATGAGATCATCGGACAGACTCAGGGAATGCTTTCTCAGGATAAAAGAGCCAACTTCCTCGTGATTAATACCCCAACAGTAGATGGTTTCGGGAATACCAGCGGTATGGAGCTTGTTCTGCAGGACCGTACCAACGGAGAGCTTCAGAACCTGGGAAATATTTCTTACGGAATGATGGGCGCTTTGATGCAGAGACCTGAAGTAGCTGTAGCTTTTACCACTTTTGATGTAACCTATCCTCAATTTGAGGTATTGGTAGATGAGGTAAAAGCAGCTCAGTTGGGTGTAAATGTTTCCGATGTATTGGGTGTAATGCAGGGATATTATGGAAGTATTCAGGCTTCGGATTTCAACAGGTTCGGTAAATATTACAGAGTACTGGTACAGTCTACTCCTGAAACAAGACAGGATAAAGAATCGTTGAATGGCGTTTTTGTTAAAAATAATTTAGGACAGATGGTTCCTATTAACACATTGGTGAGCCTAAAGCAGGTAACCGGTGCAGAGGTGGTAGACCGTTTCAATCTTTTCAACTCTTCCAACTTAACAGTGATGGCAGCTCCCGGATACAGTACAGGGCAGGCAATGGCAGCAATTGAGGAAGTCAGCAAGCAGGTTCTTCCTCCGGGATATACGTATGATTATAAAGGGATGAGCCGTGAAGAGGCAGGTTCAAGCTCACAGTCTGTTATGATTTTCGGATTATGTATTGTATTTGTATTCTTCCTGTTGTCTGCACAATATGAAAGTTATATCCTTCCATTGGCAGTACTTATTGCAATTCCGGTAGGATTATCGGGAGTTTTTGTAGGAATTACATTGGCAGACCTTTCCAACAACATTTATGTACAGATTGCTTTGGTAATGCTGATCGGACTTTTGGCCAAGAATGGTATCCTGATCGTAGAATTTGCCATTCAGAGACGTAGAGCAGGAAAAAGTCTTATTGCTTCTGCTGTAGAAGGGGCTAAAGCGCGTCTCAGACCTATTTTGATGACCTCTTTGGCATTTATTACCGGATTACTTCCATTGGTATTTGTAGTAGGACCTTCAGCGATGGGGAATCATTCTATTGGGTATGCTGCCATTTCAGGGATGCTTTTCGGAACGATCTTAGGAATTTTTGTGGTTCCGGTTCTTTTCGTGGTATTCCAGGCTTTACACGAGAAGATCAACGGAAGAGTAGTAACGGATGCCGACTGGGAATATTAATTCAAATGATTTTAAAAATGAAAATTAAAAATATAGCCTATATCGCACTCATTTCAGGAACAGCGGTTTCCTGTAAAGTTCAGAAGTATGAACAGCCGGAAGTTAAAATGCCTGAAGCTTTCAGGAATGACACTATCGTTGAAGAACACAATGAAAATATCGCTAAGATCAGCTATAAAGATTTTTTTAAAGATCCGGTTTTAGTAGGACTGATCGATAAAGCGATGGCACAGAATAATGATCTTTTGGTTGCTTTAAAGCAGATAGAGTTTGCTTCATTGGCCTATAACCAAAGCAAATGGGCCAATATACCCACTGTAAGCGCCGGAGCCAATGCCAATATCAACCGTCCTTCAGACAACAGTATGAACGGAATGATGGCGGGGCAGTTCATGGGAAAAAGATATATGGAAGATTATACAACCTCCATCAATCTTTCCTGGGAAGCAGATATCTGGGGCAAGATCAGAGGAAGAAAGGAACAGGCTTTAGCGGGATATCTTAAAACTCAGGAAGCTGCAAAAGCGGTGAAAACACAATTGGTAGCTTCGGTAGTGCAGGGGTATTATAACCTTTTGATGCTGGATACCCAACTGGAAATTACAAAGTCTAACCTTACTTATGCGGACAATACCTTACAATTTCTTACCAAGCAGCAGGAGTTGGGATTAACAACAGCGTTAGCCGTTCAGCAGCAGGAAATTGTGAAAGATCAGATCTTGAAAACTATTCCGGCTATTGAAAGCTCTGTCACTACACAAGAAAATGCTTTGAGTCTTCTTACAGGATCCATGCCGGGGAAAATTGAAAGAAAGGTAAGCCTGAATAATGTTCAGTCTCCAGATCAGATTTCTGTAGGAATCCCTTCTGAATTATTGAGCTACAGACCCGATATCAAAGCGGCAGAACTTGAAGTAAGGAAAAGTGCAGCTGCCATTCATGTGGCCAAAATGAGCATGTATCCTTCACTGAATATTACAGCGCAGGGTGGTGTGAATGCTTTTCAGATCAGCAAATGGTTCAGTGTTCCGGGATCTCTTTTTGGGATGGCTGCCGGAGCGATTGCCCAGCCTATCCTTAATGGCAAACAGCTGAAAACGCAATATGAGCAGTCTAAAGTATTGGCTGACCAGGCGGAAATAAGTTTCAAGCAATCGGTTTTGAAAGCAGTTGGAGAGGTTTCTGATGCTTTGGTCCAGATTCAAAAACTGGAAGAACAGCAGAAAATTGCCGAAGGACTGGTACTGAAAACCAACGAGGCTGTTAAAAAAGCGGATATGCTATTTAAATACAATTCAGCCACTTATGTAGAAGTAATTATTGCACAGACCAATAAGCTTCAGGCTGAGCTGGAGCTGGCTTCCCTGAAAACGCAGCGACTGAATGCCATTACAGCACTCTATCGCTCTGTAGGAGGGGGATCACAATAAAGTAAAATTGAACCTGCTTCGTCTTTATTCATGAAGCAGGTTTTTAATCCATTATCATTATGAAAACAACTATACAAGAGGGCATCATTCTTATTCCGGATTTCAGCGGATTTACAGAGTTTGTATTCAATACAAAACTGTATACGGGAGAATATATCGTAAGACAGCTATTGTCTACGCTGATTGACGTGAATGACCAGTATTTTGAAATTTCAGAAATTGAAGGGGATGCTATTTTATTTTACCGTTACGATCAGAACCCTTCTTATAAAAGTATCTCCGGGATGCTTTGGAAAATGAGGAGCGCCTTCAACAGAAAAATAGAAGAACTCAGCAAAAGCCTGAGTACAACAATAGATCTGTCTCTCAAATTTATTGTTCATTATGGATCATTTTCTCAGTATAATATTGGGAATTTCAGAAAACTCTACGGAAAAACCATTGTGGAAGCGCATCAGCTTTTGAAAAACGGGGTGGCAGAACAGCCCTCATATGCCCTTTACAGTAATTCTTTCCTGGAAAATACTCAACGTCAGGAAACTGATTTTAATAAGGATAATATTCACTTACCGGAGGTAGGCGTTATCCATTATTTTGAAAGCTTAAACTAGCACTTATTTTAATATCCTTGTAAATTTGCTATTGCTAGCGGCCCGGGTGAGATCCGGGCTTTTTTGTGGAGTATATTTCCAGAAAATTCTCTGTAAAATTGTTGAAATAGTATTGCAGAAATCCTTTTCTGGATAAGGCTGCCATTGAATTTGAATTCTTTTTTCAATAAAAATTAAATTACAGTAAAACTGGTTTTATAGTTGTTTTCTTTATCAAAATATTTATTATTAACATTTTTTATTATTGAATTTTCATTGTTATTGTATTTATGGTTAATATATATGCTGGTATATTATTGAAAGTTAGATATTTATTTTATTTTTTTTTACTTTTTGATGTAACATTTTTATGTTTATGATGGTCTTATAGGTAAAACTATAATCTCAAATGAAAGTATTATTATTTCCAATTGCATTATTAACGGGTTCTCTGGCTTTAGCTCAGACCCAGGCTGCAAAGGATACTGTAAAGACGAATGCCAAAGAAATAGAAGGAGTTACCATAGTAGCCAGAAAGCCTACAGTAGAATCCAAAGTAGACAGAACTGTTTTCAATGTAGCCAACAGTGCTATTGTGGCAGGAAATACAACCTGGGATGTCCTTAGAATGACTCCTTTGGTGAGTGTTGATAATAATGATGATGTAAAGGCTGAAGGACAGATGGTGACTGTATATATCAACGACAGAAAATCAGTTTTTACAGGAAAAGAACTGAAAGAATATCTTAAAACCATTCCTGCAGACAATCTCCTGAAGATCGAAGTCATTACCAGCCCGTCTTCACGATACGAAACTTCCGGATCTGTGATCAATATTGTTTTGAAAAAAAGAGACGATGAAGGGATGAAGGGAAGTATCTCTCTAAACAACCGACAGAGTACCAAAAACTCACAATACACCAATTTTAACCTGAATTATCATAAAAAGAAATTTACTCAAACTTTAATTGGAAGTTACAGTAACGGAACCTACGTACAGAAAAACGAGACGTTGGATACCCGATACAAAAATAACAGGATCAATACCACCAGCGTAGAAACAGAGATGAGAAACGAAAGTCCTTCTCTTTCTTCCACTTCCGAATTTGAGATCAATGATAAAAACAATATAGGTCTTGTGCTGGAATATTACCAAAACAGGAACTTGTCATTCGGTGAATCTGGCGGAAAGCTTACAGAAGATGGTAAACCTGATGATATTTATAATCAGACCCAGAATACATGGGGATTCAGCCGTACTTTAGGAACGAATGCTTTTTATAAGTATTACGATAAAGAGAAAAACAGAATCCTGGACGTTAATATCGGAACCAATTATACGGGAAATGATAATGATAACCTGATCGATAAGAGAGGAACATCCATCGCAGATAAAATGGGACAGCTGGGAGTGCTCAGCAATAACCAGATGCGTAATTATTATCTGAAAGTGGATTATACGCAACCCTTAGGGAAATCGGGAGGAACAATCGAGGTCGGTGGTAAGACAGAGTTTAACAACCATGTGATTTCCAATGGTCTGTATGGGACAAGTATTAATGATCCTCTATCAGAGTATTTTAACCTTGCAAGAAATGACAGATTCCACTATGAAGATAATCTGAGCTCTTTATATGCTAACTACAGCAAAACATTCTTCAAAAAACTGGAAACCAGAATCGGGATTCGATACGAATACATGGATTTTAAAGTAAGACAGGATGTAGCAGGAACGGAAAGAAAAGATTCATATGGCACCTTTTTACCGAATTTATTGCTAAAGTATAGCTTTTCAGACAAATATGATGTAAGTCTTACCTACAACCGAAGTATCTGGAGACCTTGGTATTCGGAGTTTAATCCTTTTCTTGTTCCTGATATCAACGGAACGTACTCGCGAGGAAACCTGTCCCTGAATCCCAATCCTAATGACCGTCTTTACCTGAAGTTCGGAATTTTGAAGAAGTACTTTATTTCTGCAAGATATATGCATACCAATCAGGATTATTGGACAACTTATGTAACGGAAAATGGAAGAACGGTTTCATTACCGGGTAATTTTGATGGAAAAGTTGAGAAGTATTACCTTTTTGCCAATACGAACCAGAACTTTCTGAAAAATAAGCTGAATGTGAATGTTGGATTTGGATGGTATTACATTAATAATAAAGATTTTAATGAAAAAAATCAATTAGGAGCTAAAGACTATATCAGTTATTGGGGAGGTTCTGCAAATATATCGTATACCAACCTTTTCAATAAAAATATTAACCTGAGTGCATGGATGGAAATTGCGAATCAGAATAACGGAAATTCATATGCGAATAATACCAATGTTTTCCATAATATCTCGGTGACCAAAATATTCCCTAAAACACAAATGGAATTGAGTATGCAGCTGATGAACATCTTTAAAAGGCCGTATGCTGATAATACCACATACAGCCAGGATGGAACTTTTAGAGAATATTCAAAATGGGACTGGTACGGAGTTTCGCTTACTTTTGTGAAACGTTTCGGAAACCAGAAAGTAAAAGAAAATACCAAAACAGATGTTGAAAAGAATTCCGGAGGCGGAAAATAAGTCAAGATGGTTGAGATAAAACAAAAGCAGGTTCCATGGGAATCTGCTTTTTTTTTGAATCTTACTAATGATGAAAGTGCGTAATGAAAAGATTTTAGAAAAACAAAAGCAGGAGTTCCTGCTTTTGTCATAAAATTGATTTCTGATTTTTTATTCAAAATATTTGAATTCCAATATTTATCTTTTGGAAATATTCCATTAACCTAATGCTATTACCTCTTTTTCAACAAAAATCCATTTCCCATTTTTCTGCTTAAAATAATAAATCTCAAATTTCGCTCCACTACCTAAAGATTTAACAACCTCAATACATGCATATTGATTGTTTTTACTGATAATAGGATTAACAAAAGAAATATTTATTACATCAGTTCGTTTTTGAAAAGCATTGTCTTTATCTAAAAAAAGTGAATAGTTGCCTATTTTTACTGGAATTTTTCTAATTTTTATTTGACCGTTGAATATTTTTTCATTATTTAAATTAAATCTATTTTGAAAATTTTTAAGAACAATCTTCTGATCCGATTTAATCTCACCAACATATTGATAAATCCCAACAGATAAAGGAGTATCATTTGTATTAAAATAATCTAAATTATCTAATAAGACGGGTAAGTTTTCCAAAATTAATTCTTTACCTATTTCATCGGTCTTTTCACTATTTTGACAAGAAAATAATGAAAAACAGAGTAAAAAAAACGTTAAATAGTTAAAATTTCTAAACAAAACGTGAGGGTTTATTTATTTTTCCAATACGGAGGAAGATGTGGGAATTAGTTTCCCTTTATATATATATTCTACATCTTGTATTGCAAATTTATCTTCCATTTCATAGGCTTTTAGCAAATAGTATTCTCCTATTTTACTTTTAGTGTCATACTCATATTCTATACCTATACTTTGGATTAGCATATATGTATTGTAAAATGCTCTCTTATAATTATATTTATCTGCCATCATCATGCTGTAATACAAAAATTCTCTTTTATCACCATATACTGTAAAAGTTTTATAAGCTTTATTATAAGATAAGGTATCCCCTTTCTTAATAATATTATTCAATAATATTTTGAGACTATCGCTTTTAGTATCATTTATTTTGAAAGTTTTTTCGGACTCTGTTCCTTTGTCAATGACTTTTCTTTCTTTTTGATTACAGCTTACGATGCTAGCTGTAATGCAAAAAACTATCATATATTTAATTTTCATTTTTAATTATTTAATAAAATCTCTATATAGTTGATGTTTTATGATTATTCCATTGAGATACACTTTAGCCCATCCCCAATTATCCGTTGAGTCTTTAAATCTGTTAACCATTGGAAATCCTGGAACATTAGTGGTGTAAGGTATCCATTTTTCAAAACCTACTACTACTGTTTTGGGGTGCTGAATTGATATTTTTTGCCCTATTGATTGAATTTGCTTATTATCATATCCTGATAGGCATGAATACAGAAGAAGCATTGATTTTTCCATTTTATCTACATTTTTCCAACGAGGGTTTTTACTACCCATAACCTTATCAAATGTATCTGCATCTTTAATTAAATTATCTCCATCCCATATTCCTCCTTCATAGCCATGTGCAAAAACTCTAAAAATTCCATCTCCTTTTGTCATTCCAAAAGTCTTCTGCATTTCCTTAAATTTATCATGAAAAACTTTTTCATCTGTTTTCCCAAAAAAATTCACAGGTTCTTCATCATTCATATCACTACTTGCAAAATAGAAATTACCAACATTCATTTTATACCCTCCATATGGACTATCCGTAAGATCCGTAGAAGTCATTTTATTCTCAAATACATTAGCTGTATAAGATAACCCACCAACAGCACCGCCTAAGAAATTACCTCCTGTAAAGGCAGAATTTAAGCCTCCTGAGACAATACTTGGTAATACAAACTTAAATGCTCCGGGATTGCTAGCTATATTTCTCAATGTTCCTGAGATGGCTGCTCCGCCAATAGCCCCTCCTAATACGGCACTCCATGTCTTCTCCCAGTCCCATTTTCCGGGATTCCATTTCCCACCATTGGCAGCCACTCCATTTAGGTATCCCCCTAATAAAGCACCTCCAAGCGCTAACCAAAATTCACCATCCGGATCATTATACATCAGGGGATTATTCATCACATACCTGTACTTATTATAGTAATACTACAACCAAGTATCTATAAACCAAAAGTAGGAAACTTCCTACTTTTGGTTTTAAGTATTAGTCCTATTTGAAGTCAATTTTTTATTCTTTCTTGTATATAAATCTATACTCTTTATCAATTTCAAAATTATCCACTACTTCAACAGGTTTTCTATTATCTCCTTCCATTCCATTTTTGAAATTTCTTTTGTAAGTAACAGATATTGAAATGTTTTTTCCATCAAAATTATTAATCCTCTTTTCAGTATTTTCATTCCAACTGGCTATTATTAAATTTGATTTGACTTGTTTATTTTTGGAATCATAAATTGTCCAAATCAACTCTTCACTATGTAAATCGAAATGATGTAAATAACACAATATCCAGACATTATTAGAAATTTTAATCTTATAACCTGCATAATACTTACTTTTTAAATAAGATTTCTCATACATTGTTTCATTCACTGGGTAAAAGAAAGTATTAGAGATAACCTCATAAGGAATTATTACAGACTTATTAATCTTAGTAAGATCACCATTTAAATTATCTGTTTTATCTATGAAGTTATTTTCAATGTTATTAAAGTCAAAATTTTTTGATTCATGCGTTTCCATTTCTTTACTATATGTTTTATTTAAGACGTTCCTTGGCTCGTTATTAGAACAGGATATTGCAATGAGTAAAATAAGAATAAACATTTTCATAATAATTAAGGGTATTGTTTGTAATAATAAATGTTATTAGGATTATAGTATTTTCGCAAAGGTATATTTGGCCTGACTTCAGTCATGTAATATATATTATTACCATAACCCTGGCCTGTTATTGTTCTATTGGAGTAAATATACAACCTATTAATTTGAAGATTAGTTGTATTTCCAACGTTATCATAAAAAGAGAAAAAATTTCTATTTGTATGATAATCATACCCCATACCTACTACTGTAATAAAATGATCTGTAATTCTGTTATGATTTCCAACTTCATTCCGAGCATAAGTAACCCCAATTGTTATTGGTTTGTTACTATTTAATTCATTCATGAGGGTTTGAATAGCTGATACATAAGAAAGTTTTAATTGATCTCCACCATGCTTTGCTTGATAAGGATTATCAATAAATGTTTGCAAAGCTTCTAATGGCCCAGAAGGATTTCCTCCACCATTAATTGTTTGAGCTTTCGCAGCTCTAAAACAAACATTACCATTTTCTTCATAAGATTCAAATTTATTACCTTTCAGAACGTTTTCAATCGTTTTGAATTTTTTCCCAAACGGAGCAATCCAATTATCTGAACTTTCTTCGTTATTATAATCTGGAGAAACAAGATATTTATATCCCAAATTAATTCCATCTGTAGAAGTCATTTTATTCTCAAATAAATTAGCTGTATAAGATAACCCACTAACAGCACCTCCTAAGAAATTACCTCCTGTAAAGGCAGAGTTTAATCCTCCTGATACAATACTTGGCAGCACAAACTTAAATGCGCCTGGGTTGCTGGCAATATTTCCCAGTGTTCCTGAGATCGCTGCTCCGCCAATAGCCCCTCCTAATACGGCACTCCATGACTTCTCCCAGTCCCATTTTCCGGGATTCCATTTTCCACCATTGGCAGCCACTCCATTTAGGTATCCCCCTAATAAAGCCCCTCCAAGCTCTAACCAAAATTCACCATCCGGATCATTATACATCAGGGGATTATTCATCACATACCCGTACTTATTATAGTTCTGGGTATTCATAGGATCCTGAATATTCTCATCCGCATTTAAGAACCTTCTCAGCATTGGATCATACAGTCTGCCATTCATGTGGATGATTCCCACGTTCATAAAGTGCTCATGACTGGTATACCCACGGTCTATAAGAAGTGAAGTTTCTGCAATAAGATTTTTATCTGTTATTACGACCCCGTTATTCCCAAATGACAAAGCTGCTAAGCTGCCCCAAGCATCATAATGTCTTTGCTCCAGTTTATTCCCAGCTTCATCGCTAATGGCCAGGATACTTCCTATGTAATCTTTATGAAGGAATTGATAAGAACCGCTGCTCTGATCACTTACTTTCAAATATACGATATCCGATTCATAAGGACTGCCTCCAATGTATAAAATATGCTTTTCCTGCCCTGAAAAAAGATCCATCGTCACTTCAAAGCTTCCGTCTTCACTGTATAGTTTTGTTAAAGTATTTACCCATTTAGGAACACTAGGACCCACGGGGCCATCTGTTGTATTGGGGTCTGCGCCTGCTCCAGTTTTTTTCCGTTTAGCAATATTAACCTGCTGTCTCATGCTCCCCAGTCCATATTCGAAATTTACACGGCTTTTTTCTCCGTCAATCTGCACCGGGTCGTTATTCTCATTATAGGTGATATTTTGGATTAGATCCCCATTATAATTCTGTGTTCCCTCCGCATTTAATGTCATTCCGGTAAGCTGATAAAGCTTAGCAGCATTTTCATACTTCATGATTCCCACCTGGTCATTTTCCTAAATCCTTCCTTTTATATCATAGATATTTCTATTATCTGAGTTCTCCACTCCAGTTGCTGTAAAGGTTTTCTATCACAACTTTGGTTAGAGTGCCCGAGGAGAGTAATAATAAACAAACCCGATTTTGGGAAAAGTCGATAGTACTTTTGGAAGAAACCAAGTATTTATTAAAAAGATAAAAAATAGAAATATGAGAAAATTAATTAAACAATTGAAATTCCACACTGTCGCAGTAGTGGGAGTGCTAATTTTATTAGCGGGAGTAATTATGTATTCCGTAACAGTTGAAAAGAATTCCGGAGGCGGAAAATAATTCAAGATGGGTGAGATAAAACAAAAGCAGGTTCCATTGGAATCTGCTTTTTTCTTGAATCTTTTTGTGGTCATAAAGGTGAGGGATAAAGAGTTTTTAGAAGAATAAAAAAACAGATCCCAAATCGGGATCTGTTTGCATTCTATCAAATAATAATTAAATAGCAGAGCTTATACTCTTACCTTTCAATTTTTTGCTTATTTCAAAGTAAATTTCACTTTCGTTTTGATGGCATCTGAAGAGTTACCGATCTGAGCTTCAAAATCTCCCGGTTCAGCTACCCAGTCGTGTTTTTGGGCATCAAAGAAACTTAATGCCGTTTTATCAATGGTGAAAGTAACTTCCTTTTGTTCACCCGGATTCAGGTATACTTTTTCAAAACCTTTCAACTCTTTTGCAGGACGTGGAACAGACGATTTCAAATCGCTGATATAAAGCTGAGCAACTTCTGCTCCTGCTTTTTTTCCTGTATTTTTAACGCTTACCGTAAAGGTGATCTTATCATTTTGATTGATAACGGTTTTATCAGCGGTTGCCTTTCCAATTTCAAAAGTGGTATAGCTTAATCCATGTCCAAAGCTGAATAATGGTTTAATATTCTTAGTGTCGTGCCAACGGTATCCTACAAAAACGCCTTCATTATAAGTGATGTTGATCGGGTTTTTCTGATCTTTTCCTTTTCCAGCAGCCAATTCATCTTTCTGACCAGGATATTCTCCAAGCTGATGCGCCGAATTGTCTTCAAGCTTCACAGGGAAAGTAAACGGAAGTTTTCCGGAAGGGTTAGCATCACCAGCTAAAACAGCGGCAATAGAATTTCCCGCTTCAGATCCCAGATACCATGCCTGTACAACAGTGGGTACATCTTTGATCCAAGGCATGGCTACTGCATTTCCGGTTACCAGAACAACAGCCAGGTTTTTATTGGCTTTTGCAAGAGCAGAGATCAAATGATCCTGGTTGTAAGGCAATCCGTAGCTTTTTCTGTCGTTCCCTTCGCTATCCTGGAAGTCAGCTTTGTTTAATCCTCCGACAAAGATCACATAATCTGATTTTTTTGCCAGTTCTACTGCTTCATTGATCAATTCAGCTTCTGAACGAGTGTCTTTTAGATCCTGTCCAGATTTTACACCGTTGTATTCTCCGCCAATATCACCCACATATCCTCTTGCATATTGTACGTCAGACTGTTTCCCGAATCTGGATTTGATACCGTCCAAAGGAAGAGCTTCGTATTTTACTTTCAAAGATGAAGAACCTCCACCCACGGTCATGATCTTAATAGCATTTTCACCAATAACAGCGATTTTTTTAGCCTTATTAATATCGATAGGAAGAACATTTCCCTGATTTTTCAGAAGAACAATTCCTTCTTCTCCAATTTCTTTGGCAATGGCCTTATGTTCCTCTGAAGCGATGTTTCCGAAAGGTTTATTGCGGTTCATCGTCGTTTTATAAGCAAGACGAAGTAATCGGGTTACTTTGTCATCAAGCTCTTTTGTACCCACTTTCCCGGATTTAATCAAATCGAGATAAGGTTTTGCCAGGTAATAATTGTCATAAGCATTTTTAGTTCCGGCAGAAAGTCCGTTGGTCCATGAACCGAATTCAAGATCCAAACCATTGTGGATGGCCTGTTCTGTATTGTTTACAGCACCCCAGTCTGAAACAACTACTCCTTTATAATTCCATTCTTTTTTCAGAATATCATTTAAAAGATATTGGTTTTGGCTGGCATACTGGCCTTTATACATGTCGTAAGCACCCATGATCGTCCATGAATCTCCTTCTGTAACTGCCGCTTTGAAAGCCGGTAGATAAATTTCATACAGGGTTCTGTCATCTACTTTTACATTGCTGGTATGGCGGAACATTTCCTGATTGTTGAGTGCAAAATGTTTTACCGAGGTTGCCACTCCGTTAGATTGTACTCCTTTAATGTAA
This sequence comes from Chryseobacterium sp. Mn2064, assembly GCF_049319685.1. Lineage (NCBI taxonomy): Bacteria > Pseudomonadati > Bacteroidota > Flavobacteriia > Flavobacteriales > Weeksellaceae > Chryseobacterium > Chryseobacterium sp. Mn2064. The sequence goes on along the minus strand of NZ_JBMOUE010000002.1, from coordinate 721,577 downwards.
GGAACTACCATTTTTGAGGTCAGATAAGGATCTTCCCCCATATATTCAAAGTTTCTTCCGTTGAGAGGTGTTCTGTAAATATTAACTCCAGGCCCAAGAAGGATATCTTTTTTTCTGTAGCGGGCTTCTTCACCCAAAGCTTTACCATAGTTCCAGGACATTTTTTTGTTCCAGGTTGCAGATAAGGCGGTCAAAGCAGGGTAGGCGATGATAGAGTCATTGGTCCAGCCGGCCTGGTCCCATTCATCCCACATTACTTCCGGGCGTACTCCGTGAGGACCATCTGTTGTCCAGAATTCAGGAATTCCCAGTCTTGGAACTCCAGGTGAACTGAATTTCGACTGTGCATGAAGCATAGCCACTTTTTCTTCCAGGGTCATTCTGGAAAGTGCATCCTGAATACGCTGTTCTACGGGTTTTGATTCATCTAAATAAACGGGTAGAGTAGTATTTGTCTGAGCCATATAAGAAGCAGAAATAAAGGTGAATAAACTTATAATGACGGTTTTCTTTATCATAATTCCTTTCTATTTGATTGAAAACAAAAGTAAAGAAAATTTTTTATTATCTCAAATTGAGAAAATAAATTTTTACGGATAAAAAAACTGCCACTTTATAAGTAGACAGTTGATTATTTACTATTGATTGTATTTGTAAGGTAAAAGGACAGGGAGAAAAAAGGTTTTTCAGGTGTATTATCTAAAAAAATAAAAAAATAAGATGGATGATTTTGTGTATCTGCTTATTATGAAACCTTTAAACCCTGCGATGTATTAATCCCAACCTTTCACAGCACCTCCTTTGAAAATTTCTTTGGCCTTCTTTTCGACTTCTGGGGATTCATAGGCTTTTACAAAGTTTTTCACTTTCTGGCTGTTTTTGTTGTCTTGTCTGGCAACGATCACATTCACGTAAGGAGAATCTTTATCTTCTACAAGAATCCCTTGTTTTTCCTGATCCAGACCTGCCTGAGCTGCAAAGTTATTGTTGATGATTCCTACCACCACATCTCTGTCGTCCAGAACTCTTGGGATTTGTGCGCCTTCAATTTCCATGATCTTCAGCTGCTTTGGATTTTCTGTAATGTCTGTAACTTTTGGAAGAAGTCCGACTCCGTCCTTCAGTTTTAACAGCCCGCTTTTCTGTAGCAGAAGCAGGGAGCGTCCGCCATTGGTTGGGTCATTGGGAATTACAATTGTATTTCCTTCCTGCAGCTGACTGATATTTTTAATCTTTTTTGAATAAGCAACGATAGGATATACAAAAGTATTTCCTACGGGAACCAGATGGTATCCTCTTTGTTTGGACTGTTCTGTTAAATAAGGGATATGCTGAAATGCATTGGCATCAATATCCCCATTGGTAAGTGCTTCATTGGGAACCACATAATCATTGAAAGGGATAAGCTCCACTTCCAGGTTGTATTTTTCTTTAGCTACTTTTTTAGCCACTTCCGCAATTTCCTGTTCCGGACCGTAGGTGATTCCTACACGGATAAAGTTCGGATCGTCTTTTCTTCCTGAACAGGCTGTGAATAGAAGTAATCCGGCAGTTAAAATACTTAAGATCTTTATTTTTTTCATTTTATTTTCTGTTGAGAATGAGTAGGGGTGAAGAATGCCAAGTAGGAGTGAGCCATAAAGTTGATTATTTTTCAATTTCAACTTTCTTCAACCTTCCGATTCTTCAACCTGTTTTATCTATGATCGAAACTTTTTGATAACCTGTCTCCGGCAAACTGGATGATAAATACCAAAAGAACCAGTAATATTAATACAGTATTCATAATGACGATATCATAGCCAATGTATCCGTACTGATAACCAACCTGGCCTAATCCACCAGCACCTACAGCACCTCCCATCGCAGAATATCCTACTAAAGTAATCAAAGTGATGGTTGCATTGTTGATTAATGATGGAAGTGCTTCCGGTAACAATACCTTTTTAATAATCTGTAATGGAGAAGCACCCAATGCTCTGGCCGTTTCTATCAGACCGTGAGGAACCTCAATAAGGCTGTTTTCTACAAGTCTCGCAATAAACGGAGCTGCACCCACACTCAATGGAACCAATGCCGCATTTACTCCAATAGAAGTACCCGCTAAAATTCTTGTAAAAGGAATCATCCATACAATAAGAATGATGAAAGGAATAGCACGGAAAATATTAACCAAAATAGATAAAATTCTGTGGTAAAAAGCATTTTCCATAAGCTGTCCTTTTCTGGTTAAAAACAGCATGATTCCTACAGGAAGCCCAAGGACAAATCCGAAAAATCCGGATAAAAATGTCATATAAACTGTTTCCCAGGTTCCTTTTGCCAAAAGGGCAATTACCGTATCACTAAGCATATCCTTTTACTGTATTTTGAATTTTATTTTGATTAAAATAATAGATCGCCTGCTGGTTTTCTTCTTCCTCACCCTGTAGCTGCAGCAGAAGTTTGCCAAAATTGGAATCTCCCAGATATTCTACATCGGCCTTTAAAAGTCTGTAAGGAATTTTATACTGATTGTATAATGTAGAAAGAATCTGCTCCACACTGATGCTTTCATTAAGTTCTATTTCGACCAGCGGGAATAAACCTTCTTTCGGTTCTTTCTGCAGTCTGTTATTGAGTTCCTGTGGCAGGGTCATGATGTCTGAATTTATAAATTGTCGGATCACCGGATTTTCTTTGTCCGAAATGATTTCGCTTAAAGTACCTTTTGTTAATAATTTTCCTTTGTCTATTACCGCAACATGGTTACAAACCGCTTTTATCACGTCCATTTCGTGGGTAATGAGAAGAATCGTAATTCCCAGTCTCTTATTGATATCTCTTAAAAGCTGTAAGATAGACTGTGTGGTAGCCGGGTCTAGAGCGCTCGTCGCTTCATCGGAAAGAAGAAGGTGAGGGTCGTTGGCTAATGCTCTGGCAATGGCAACTCTTTGTTTTTGTCCTCCTGAAAGGCTTTTAGGATAATCGTTGGCTTTATCTTCAAGGCCTACAATTTTCAGAAGCTCATTCACTTTTGCGTGGATTTGTTCTTTGCTTTTTTGATCCAGTTCCAGAGGAAGTGCTATATTATCAAAAACAGTTCTTGAAGAAAGAAGATTGAAATGCTGGAAAATCATTCCTATTTTTTTGCGTTCCTCAGCCAGTTGCTGAGTACTTAGTTTTGTAAAATCTTTTCCATTGATGATCACCTCTCCTTCATCCGGTCTTTCCAGTAGATTTACGGTGCGGATCAATGTACTTTTCCCCGCTCCGGAAAAACCGATAATTCCTACGATATCTCCTTTCTCTATAGTAAGGCTCACCTTATCCAGTGCCTTAAAAGACTGTTTTTTCTGGTGAAATGTTTTTGATATATTTCTTATTTCTATCATTATGATATAATATACTGTTTAAATAGGCTGATATCGTCTGCCTGCTCTGTTAAAAAATCTTCTTAATCGTCTGATTTTGACCTTTGACCGTTTCGAAAGTCTGAAGTACTTGGTCACATTGGTAAGTAGTACTCCCAGTAATATGATCGACAGACCATACAGCTGACCTCCGTTGATGCTTTGATGAGCAACAATCCAGCCTGCAATAACTGTTACAATAGGATTAATGTAGGTATGGGTGCTTACTAAAGCGGCGGGTTTCACAGACAAGAGCCAAATGTACGACAAATAAGCGACTATTGATCCAAAGAAAATCAAAAACAGAACACCAAACCATGCCGATAATGGAACTGCAGAAAACGAAAAATTAACCCATTCTCCCCTTAATAAAGCAATAGCAAACGATGCCAATCCTGCCACAATAAGCTGTTGAGCAATATTCATGAAAGTAGATTGGGACGCCGGATTTTTCTTGGAATATAAAGAACCCAATACCCATGCTATTGAACTTAGACCTAATACAATAAAAGCAGTGATACGTAAGTTTCCATTCGCTGCCGCGTGGGCTGCATTTGAAGTAACGCTTCCTTTTAAAAACAATATCAATCCTACAAAACCAATCACCAAACCGATTGGGATAAATTTATCAGAAAAATAATATTTCCAGTTTTTCTTATCAATGGCAATAAACCAGAACGGGCCGGTAGCAATGGAGATGGCAGCTTCCGAAGCCGTGACATATTGCTCTCCCCAGGCAACAAGTCCTGTTCCTCCGGCAAGGATAAGAATTCCTGTAATGGCATTTTTCTTCCAGTTGATCAGAGAATTGGCCTTTTCTCCTTTGGACAGAAGATAACTGATCATCAGAACCCCTGCTACCAGAAATCTTAACCCGGAAAGAATGAATGGTGGAAAACCTTTTAAGCCAAATGAAATAGCTAAAAACGTAATTCCCCATATCACATAGATATTTGTAAACGCTAATGGAATCAACCATCTGTTTTTAGAATTGCTCATTTTTTATTTTTTTAATGTTGTTTGTTTTTTTTAATTAAAAAAGGCCCTACAACGTGGTAGGGCCTCAGCAAAATATGTCACATAAAAGTAAGGTCAACCACAGTATTCTAAATGCGTAGGCATACAGATAGCCATCATCATATTTTTGATGGTATGCTTCTTTATTGAATTATTTTTGAATTCTGCCTTCATTTTGTTTTATTTCCTGAATACGTTTGCAAATATATAATATAAATTTTATTAGTCCACTAAAAAAGTAGACTTTTTGAATGTTAATTTATTATTAATTTCTTAATTAATTGATTTTTAATCGTTTGTTTGTTATTTGTTTTGTGTTTTAAAATGCTTTGAGATCATTTAAAACTTCATTTAACTCTCTTTTCATTGAAACAAAGAGTAAAATGAGGTTATAGAAAAAGTAAAATAAATCTGTTTTTTTAAGAATAGTATAAAATTGTGAAGTGTTTTTTTAATCGGAAAAGCATTTATTAAACTAGTTAAATGTGCAGGATTTCCATGAGCTGTAATTTAGCATCAAAATTAAAAGACATGGACAATAGAATATTAGGTCTGCATCATATTACAGCTATAGCAGAAAATGCCAAAAGAAACTTAGACTTTTACACGCAGGTTTTGGGTGTAAGATTGGTAAAGAAAACCGTAAATTTTGACGATCCGGGAACCTATCATTTTTATTTTGGTAATGAAAATGGAACTCCGGGAACCATTTTGACTTTCTTTCCATGGGAAGGAATTGGAAAAGGAACCAATGGAAGCGGTATGGCTACACACATTGGCTACTCTGTTCCGAAAGGAAGCCTTGAATTCTGGGCAGAACGTTTGAAAAGTTTCAACGTCAATGTAGAAGAAGGCGAGATTTTCGGAGAAAAAATGATCTCTTTTAAAGATCCGGATGGTCTGCAGCTACAGTTTATAGAAGCATCAACAGAAGACAACAGAAAGATTTGGACAACGGAGGATATTAAAGATGAAAATGCTTTGAAAGGATTCCACAACGTAACTTTAACTCTGAAAAAAGCGGATCCTACGATCAAAGTTCTGACTGATCTTTTAGGATATACGATACAAAAACAGGAAGGAGAAAGATATAGACTGGCTACAGATGCGATTGATGCCGCCAACCTTATCGATATTATTGAAAATGATAAAATTCCATCCGGAAGAAATGCTGCAGGAACCAATCACCATATTGCATTCAGAGTGAAGGATGATAATATTTTAATGGAATACCGCGAAAAAGCACTGTCTGCCGGATTAAGCATCACTCCGAAAATCAACAGAGACTATTTCTACTCATTGTATTTCCGTGAGCCGGGAGGGGTTTTGTTTGAGATCGCTACAGATAATCCTGGCTTCACTGTAGATGAACCATTGAATGAGTTGGGGACACATCTGAAGCTTCCTGCACAATATGAAGGAATGCGTGGTAAAATAGAAGGAGTACTTCCGAAATTATCATAGATCATCGGCTGCATCGCATAAAGACGCTAATTTTGAATTAATAATTAAAAACAAAAAAATGGAAAGAACAGAAATAGTTTTAGAAGGAAGAAGAGGAGAAATTCAACTTTTCTCAGACAATCATAAAGCAGGGAAAATGGATATCTCAGTGATCGGACAAAAACTGACAGTATATCATACAGAAGTTAACCCTGAATACGAAGGCAAAGGTTTTGCTAAAATTTTACTGGAAAGACTTGTATCTTATGCAAGTGAAAACGATCTCAAAATTGTACCGTTATGTCCTTATGTTCATGCACAGTTCAAGCGTCATCCGGAAGAGTATAACGATGTATGGATGAAAGAAAACTAACATCAGTATAGAAGACTGATCATTCAAAGAGCCTTTATCAACGACTATTAACATTCAATTTTCAACACTATGAATCTTATTACAGGACTACACCACGTTACCGCTATTACCGGCAATGCACAGGAAAATATAGACTTTTATACCGGAGTTTTAGGACTTCGCCTGGTTAAAAAAACGGTTAATTTTGAGTATTCCGATGTCTACCACTTTTATTTTGGAGATGAATATGGAACACCCGGAACAATCATGACCACTTTCCCGTATGGTAAAGATCTGATCAACGGAAGACATGGAAAAGGAATGTTGAATACTACTGCTTTTTCAGTTTCTATAGAAGCATTGGATTATTGGTTGAATCGTCTCGATCAGTTTAATATTCCCTACAAACATCCGCAGCAAAGATTTTCTGATGAGGTATTCATTTACCTGGAAGATTTTGACGGATTGGGGCTGGAATTGGTTTTTACAGATAAAGACGAAAGAAAAGGATACTACAACGGATATATTCCGAGAGAATATGCTTTGAAAGGAATTCACCATGTTGAAATATGGCAGGATGCTTATGAAAGAACAGCTGCTTTATTAACTACTCAAATGGATCACAAAGTGATTGTTGAAAGCCCTGGCAGATTGAGATTAGGTACAGAAAACCTTCCGGGAAAATATGTAGATTTATTATCAACGCCCAATGCGTTGAAAGGACTGGCAGGAAGAGGAACCGTTCATCATGTTGCCTTTGCCACACCGGATGCCCAGTCACAGCTTGAAATGGTAGAACGATTAAACGCTTACGGATTGGAACATACTGAGGTGAAAGACCGAAAATACTTTACCTCAGTATATTTTAAAGAACCTGGCGGAGTATTGTTTGAAATTGCCACTTCAGGTCCAGGTTTCGATGTAGACGAAGAAGCAGCCTTTTTAGGCGAAGATTTGCAGTTGCCTTCACAATTTGAAGAACAGAGAGATCGTTTGATTGAGGTTCTTCCGAAAATACATTATCCAACAGAAAAATTCAGATAACTACAATGAGTCATATAGTAAATATAAAAACAGCAGGAATACTATTAAAACAAGCCCAAAAAGCACTGATTATGGTACACGGAAGGGGAGGAAGCGCTCAGGATATTTTAAGTCTTTCCCAACATTTAGAGGTAAAAGACTATGCATTGCTTGCACCGCAGGCTTTGAATCATACCTGGTACCCTTATTCGTTTATGGCACCGGTTGATCAGAATGAGCCATGGTTGTCATCAGCACTGGAAATGATAGAAGAAACGGTAAAAATAATCGTAGAATCAGGAATACAACCTGAAAATATTTACTTTTTCGGTTTCTCTCAGGGCGCGTGTCTTACGCTGGAGTTTTTGGCCCGTCATGCACAGAAGTTTGGAGGAGCTGTGGCAATTATTGGAGGAGTAATCGGTGATAAAATCAATCGGGATAACTATACCGGAGATTTTGCGGGAACTCCTGTTTTTTTAGGAACCAGTAATCCGGATTTTCATGTTCCGGTGGAAAGAGTATATGCAACAGCCAATATTTTAAGAGAAATGAATGCAGATGTGACCGAGAAAGTATATGCCAATTTCGGACACGCTATCAATGAAGAAGAAATAGAGCTGGTTAATTCAATAATATTTAAAAAAGTAAAAGAGTAAAAATTTGTTTTAAAGATTCATTTTCATTCTTTACCTTCCATTCTCAATTCAAAAGAAATGCACGAACAACTACTTCTAATTCTTGGACTTCTAATGATCGTTATGCTTTTGGTCATGCTGGCACAACGTATCAAAATTGCTTACCCTATTTTTCTGGTCCTTGCAGGATTAGGAATCAGTATGATCCCCGGAGTTCCCGTTTTGAAACTGGACCCGGATATCATATTTCTGATCTTTTTGCCTCCGCTTTTATACGAAGCAGCCTGGTATACCTCATGGAATGATTTCTGGAAATGGAAACGACCTATCAGTCTGCTGGCTTTTGGTCTTGTATTTTTAACTTCTTTGGTGGTCGCTTATACCTCTCAGATGCTGATTCCCGGTTTTACCCTGGCATTAGGCTTTTTACTGGGAGGTATTGTTTCACCACCCGATGCAGTAGCTGCAACAACAGTATTGAAAGGGTTGAAAGTTCCCAAACGGACCATTGCAATCCTGGAAGGAGAGAGCCTTATTAATGATGCTTCGTCATTAATTGTTTTCAGATTTGCTCTGGCTGCGGTTGTAACAGGAGCATTCTCGATGCATGAGGCTACCGGACAGTTTTTTCTGGTGGCAGGAATGGGAATTGTAGTCGGAATTGTGGGTGCCCATATCTTTTATGCCATTCACCGATTTTTACCTACAACCCCGGCGATTGATGCAGCACTTACGGTAATGACTCCCTATATTTTGTTTCTCTCTGCAGAACATTTTCACTTTTCGGGCGTAATGGCTGTCGTAAGTGGAGGATTGTTCATGTCTTTCCGTGCTCATGAAATGTTTAAAACAGGAACTACAAGAATCAATATGACGGGAGTATGGAATACCCTGATCTTTGTGATGAATGCTCTGGTCTTTGTTTTAATAGGTCTGGAGCTTCCGGATATTATCAATGGTTTAGGAGAAACCTCCTTAATGGATGGGATTAAATATGGATTAATTATAAGTCTGATCGTAATTGTAGTCCGTCTTTTATGGATTTATCCGGTTGCCCATATTCCAAGGTGGCTGAGCGAAAAAGCCCGAAAAGACCCAAGCCCGGGATGGAAGAATCCTTTAATTATAGGCTGGGCAGGAATGAGAGGTGTTGTTTCTCTGGCAACGGCATTATCTATTCCGGTGATGATGAATGATCAGGCTCAGTTTCCGATGAGAAATCTTATTATTTTTATTACTTTCATTGTTATTTTTGTAACATTGGTTTTTCAGGGGCTTACGCTTCCTCTGATTATTAAATTAACCAAAATCGGAGAGATCGATTCTATTCTTCCTTCTCATGAGCAACAGGCCGGGATTCAAATGAGGTTGGATAAGTTGGCTGTTGACAGGCTTCATAAAGAATATGAAACTTCCATAGAAACCAACAGTCTGGTAGAAAACCTTAAAAAAGCACTGGAAAATGATATTACCCTTCACCAAAATCATTTAAGTTCCCTTGAAATGTGCAGCAACAGACAGAGTGATATGAAAGAATATCACAAGATCATGCTGGATATTTTTTCTCATCAAAGAAAAGAGCTTTTTAAAATGAAACGCGAAAAGCAGTTCAGTGATGATGAGATCAGAAAAGCAGAGTCGCAGCTGGATCTGAACGAACTGAAAATAACAGGAAATAAACATCTTTAGAAAAGTAAAAAAACGAAAAGGTAGAACCTAATCATAGAGTACTTATAGAACTTTTAATCTCTCAATCATAATGAAAACACTCCATTTTTTAGTCATCGGAAAGAATCAGGAGATTCTGGAAGTTTTAAAAAGAATTATTGAAAACAACGAAGGTTGGACAGCTGAAATCCAAAGCGACGAAAATTTTTGCTATACCTACCTGAAAGAAAATGAAGTAGATATCGTTCTTTTGAGTTCGGGTCTGGAAGATGAATTTGAAAAAAATATCAAAGTATTTTGTGAAAATTTAGATAAAAACGTAAAAGTAATTGACCATTATGGAGGAGGAAGTGGCCTTTTGAAGAACGAAGTTTACAGTCTTTTTCCTAATTTGCGGGAGTAAACTTTATTTTATGTTTGAAAACATCATCAAAAACATTACACGATTCATTACCATTACTCAGGAAGAGGAAAAAATATTTACAGACTTACTGGTTTGCCAGTCATTTCCTAAGAAAACCATTTTATTAAGAGAAGGAGAAGTCTGTCAGTTTGAAGGATATATTCAGAAAGGATGCTTGAGGATGTACTGTTTGGATGATGACGGTTCGGAAGTTACTTTATTGTTCGCTATCGAAGACTGGTGGATCAGCGATATCTCTTCTTTTCAGGAACAGAAGCCTTCTAAAGTATACATCGAAACCCTTGAAGATTCAGAAATTTATATGCTGAATCCGACCACGAAGGAAAAACTGCTTAATGAAGTTCCGAAATTTGAGAGAGTTTTCAGAATGCTTGTACAGAGAAATCTTGCAACACTTCAGAGTCGTTTGGTGAATACGATTTCAAAAACCGCTTCAGACCGCTATCTTGAATTCATCAAAGTATATCCCTCCATTCCACAGCGAGTGGCTCAATATTACATTGCTTCTTATCTTGGGGTTTCTAAGGAGTTTGTGAGTACAATCAGAAAGCGTTTGGCTTCAAAAGAAAAATAGGTACAACTTTATCATAAAAGCGTACCTATAAACGAAATAATTTAATCATCAATCCAAAAAACCATTAATCAACCGGTGCTTGTTTATCTTTTTTTCCACAACCACGAGAATTTTAAGTGATAAACCACCGGTTGAATTAAGCTAATTTGAAAAAATTATATATCGAGTTTTCTATGGTGTTATTTGTTCTTATTTAACCATTCCAATCTTCGTTGATCAGGAAGGTGCTTTACCTGAAAATGTTCAAATTTGGCATTGAAACCATTTCCATCGGGGCAGGCGGCCATTAAGCCAACCATCACAGGCGTATTATCCTGCAGATGAGCATTTCTCATCATAATATAATTTTTGTCATCGAAGGAATAAAAGATCTCAACGGCATCTAAGCGTCGGATTGCTTTAACCCAGACAGATTGCGGCTTGTCTTTCAGTTCAATCACACTCCAGTCACTTGTGTTGTGGGTAACAACGGTACTTAGATTATATTTTCCGTCTACGTATTCGATTCCGAATTTTATATAATTCTGAGGGTCTGTGCGCAGCATCAGACCCATCTGATCAAATCTTACTTTATAATCACCGGTGATTTTTACTTTAACCTCAAACTCACCGCCATAGGTTGAATAATAAAACGGAGCATCATCTACCGTAAATCCATAATGTGAAATTCGCCAATAGTCACTTTGAGGAGTAACGAACATGGATAATGTATTATCCTTTATTTCCCATTTTTCAGGTTCATTGAACCAATTCATTTTTTCTAAACGTTGCGCTCCTACATGGTGTAAGAATCCTGTCATGACAGAAAGGGACACTGCCAGTAATAATTTCTTCATTAAAAATATATTATAAACGTATAATGAAACAGAATATATTTTTTTAAAGTGATATCCTGCTTCATTGAATAACCACTAAAAAATCTATATTTACAAAGGTAATTTGCCCCCAAAAAGAATTCAATAGTTAGTAATAACCATACGATGAATATTAAGGCTCAACTTGACAAAGCATTATTAAACCAGTCTTTTGAAAATAAAGAGACTTCGGAAATCTGTATAAAATACAGATCTATTGCAAAGCTGTACGCTGAAATTGAAAATGCTATCTGTGTACTTACAGACCTTAAGACTAGGAAAAGCGTGATTCATTATGGTGGTATAAGTTCGCTGATCGGGGAAGATCGGAGGGGAGATGAAATAGGAATCTCTTCGATTTGGGAAGATGATATACTGAGTAAAATACATGCTGAAGATGTCAGAAAAAAACTCGTTCTGGAACATTACTTTTTTCATTTTCTGAAAGACATTCCCATAAAAGAGTGGGCAGATTACTACATGGCTATTAATCTTAGAATGCGAAGTAATTCCGGAGAATATATAACGGTTTTGCATCGTATGTTTTATGGTATTGAAGAAGATAAAGTAAGAATGGCGCTCTGCATTTATAATATTTCCGGAAATAATGTAAATGCCTTACTTCACGAAAACGGAGTCATCGTCAATTCTATGAATGGCGCTACACTTTACTACAAAGAATTTACATATAGCGATGTACTGTCGGCAAGAGAAAAGGAGGTTCTTTTGATGATTGCTCATGGTAAAATGAGTAAGGAAATCGCTGAATCACTCGGAATAAGCCTAAACACGGTCAACAGACACCGACAGAATATTCTTCAGAAATTACAGGTGAAAAATTCAATTGAAGCATACAGACTGGCCAAAGCAATGGGAATTGTCTAAACAATAATATACCGAAATAGGAAAATATTTTTTTCATTACAGTCATTTATTAAACTAGTTAAATGTACAGGGATCGTAAGTGGTCTAAATTTGTCATATCAAAAACGAACAAATAAAGAACTTTAGATATGGACAGAAAAGATTTTATAAAAAAAGGATTATTGGGAACAGGAATGTTTGTAACCTCTGCTTCTCTTGCCAACACCATGAAGAATGATATTGACGAGATTGAACCGTTAGAACCTATCGGGTACAATCACTTACCCAACACCCCATCCAAAATCAAGGAAAACTCTGTTATCCATAAAGCAGATTCACGAGGGAAAGCAGATCACGGATGGTTACTAAGCCAGCACACCTTCAGCTTTGCCAACTATCACAATCCTGAAAGAATGCATTTCGGTGTTTTGAGAGTTCTTAATGATGACAAAGTAGAAGGAGGAAGAGGTTTCGGAACCCACCCTCATGATAATATGGAAATCATCAGCATTCCTTTGGAAGGAGATCTTGAGCACAAAGACAGCATGGGAAATACAGCAATTATCAAAAGTGGAGACATCCAGGTGATGAGCGCAGGAACAGGAATTATGCACAGTGAGTACAATAAAAGCAGCGACCAGCTTGTGAAGTTCCTACAAATTTGGGTATATCCGAAGAAAAGAAACTTAGCTCCAAGATACGATCAGATTACATTAGACAAAACCCAAAGCCACAACAGGTTTCAACAGATTCTTTCTCCCAATGCTGATGACGAAGGAGTATGGATCCATCAGGATGCATGGTTTCACCTGGGAAATTTTGAGAAGGATACAGAAACAGTATACGAAATAAAGAAGAAAGGAAACGGAGTCTATTTCTTTATTATTAAAGGAAGCGCAGAGATTGAAGGCCAGAAAGTAGAAGAAAGAGACGGATTCGGGGTGTGGGATATTGAAGAGTTGCGTATAAAATCGACGGCAGAGGAAACAGAAATTCTTTTAATGGAAGTTCCTATGACGATGTAAAAAACAGGTAGAATTTTCGAATAATACAAAACAAACAGCAGCCAGAAATCATGAAAAATATTCTTAATAAAACATCGATCATGGTAGGCCTGATCTTTTCGGCCTTTACTTTTGCACAAACAACCACTACGTCAACTGCAAAAACAACAGCCATCGGAACCTCTAAAAATTGGGGAACCGTAGACGGAATCTCTATGGTAGGGCTCGTACAGGGGCCATCTTCAGCCGATGCCCATCTTCAGGTAGCCTGCGTTTTTGAATATACAGACAGAGATATTTTCAATGCGCCGGCTTTACCCGCCAATTTGAATGGATTGGTACATTTGGACGAAGCTTTGAAAGGGGAGCTAACCAATATCAGAAAATCTGGTCAATTTCAGGGACATTCTTTAGAAACTATTTTAATAACTCCTCCTTCCGGATCTATGTCGGCAAAGAAATTATTATTGATCGGTTTAGGTGATCGAAACAAATTCTCTCCTGACCTTATGACCTCCGTAGGAGAGGTGGCAGCCCGTGAAGCATTAAGATTAGGCGTTACCAATTTTGCTTTCGCCAGCGACCTGAAAGATGCAGGAATAGATTCTCCCACTGCTTTGGTAGTCGGAAACGTAGTAAGAGGAATTGTACATGCCAACCGTTCTGAAAATTACCTGAAAGAACATCAATTATCAGCGACCAAGAAAATCGAAAAAGTATATCTTCTGGCTGGCCCTGCCTTCTTTGAAACCGCAGGAGGCGGGATTTCAGAAGCCATTGCAGAAGTGAAAAATAAATAATGAACTTAGTTTCATTACCATTGTTGACTTGGCCTTCTTTTTATAAGGGGGCTTTTTCATAGTATTTTCTCTATATTTAGAAAATAAAAAAACTGATAACTATTTACTATTTGTATTATTATGAGTGGGAATTTTGAATTTACTAGAGAAAATATTAGACAAGTTGAGCTACTTCTACCTAAGCTTAAATATTCTGTTTTACCTACTGACATCATACGATGGCTGGAAAACTTTGAAGATAAAGATATTCCCCATGCTTTAGATATTTTAAAAGTTTTTGAGTATATCTCTTTTAATGAGTTTATGAATAGAATAAATAGTTTATTAAAAGAAGCCTTTAAATTGATTCCAATCAATGAAAGGGCTATTATTTTCCCTTATGGTAAAGTGGGTAAAAGCGGAACTCTAGTTACTTACCCATTATCACATACAAATACTTATAAGAGAAGAGAAAGAGTATCTAAAGCTAATCTTTCTAAAGCTAAAAAATATGATCATAATATTATTACTCATGATTTAAAAAATATTTCTAATCCAAATGATTTTAAACATATTATTTTTTTAGATGATTTTATTGGTAGTGGTAAAACTTTCGTAAAAGCTATTAATGATGAGGAAACTAAAAAATGGTTAAATACATATAAACTTAATAGTTACTTTTTATTAAGTTCAATCATTATGAATGAGGGAGAAAAATATATTTCCTCGAATTTTCCAAAACAAAAATTAATTATTTGTGGTGAAAGAAGATACAAAGCTTTTGATCCTGAAAATTCTGTGTTTAAATTATTCAATAATAATATAATCATTAAAGATTTGGTAAAAGCATATGGAAATAAAATTATTGTCAATTATAATCCTCCTTTAGTCGCTCCGTTAGGTTATGATAATAGTGAATCATTAATTTCTTTTTTTCATGGAACCCCTAATAATACGCTTTCTATAATTTGGGGTGATAATTCATGGAAACCATTATATCCTCGAGTGGCAGAATTAAGGATTTCAGAAGCTTCTAAATACAAAAGAAGTATCAAGTATCTTTTACTTTTGTGCGAGAAGTTAGGAATAGATATATTTACAGGTATAGAAAAAATTGATAATCTACCAGATAATAGAACTGAAGATACGAAAAAAAGGAAAAGACAAAATCATTCAATTGTTGCCTTGTTGAATTTAAAAAGTAGAGGGTATGAAAATATTTATATTTGTCAATTATTAGGTTTAACCAAAAATGAATTACATGATGTTTATATTGAGGCTAGAAATAAAAAGCTAATAAATTCACAGTATACAGAAATTACAAGGAAGGGACTTGATATTCTTAAAGAGATGAGAGAATTATCAAGTAAGTATATTAATCGTCGTGAAATAGAAGAAAATTTTTTAATAAAAGAAGAAAATAGTATATATATACCTTACACGTTCATGGGAATGAAATAATTTGTTAGCAATTATCTGCAAAGATTTCTCAGTGCCTTGTATTGAGAATTAATAAAGAGTCTTTATGAAAATTAATGTGATTGTATACTGTTATAGGACAGTTGCAATATACCTATAAATGCTAAAAGGAAAGATGTATAAAAGCTCTTATATGAAACCAATTTTAATATTTGTTTTATTTCAAAATTTAATTTCAGAAAAGGTTATGCTATTGGTATCAATAGATTGCTGAAAAAAGAAAGAGAAAAAGAAATAGAATCGGGAAAATGAAAAGGAATGAATGAACTAAGGATTCCACTCCATATTAAAAATAATTTTTAACATTCAAGTAAAGTAGTAACAATGAATTCATTCCCAATTGAACGTTTTATTGCACTAGCAAGAGATAGAGGTCATTCCGAAGATTATATTGAGGCCTGTGTTCAATATGCTCAAAAATTAATAACAAATCAATATCCAGTTCTATTTACCTTAGAGCACTTGGCTATTGCAATGGGAGTTAAGTCTAATTTTCTTAGATGACTTATTGGTGATCTAAAAACTCAAGATATAGTATCAAAAAGAAAATTTGAACTTAAGCAAAGAAGATATAAATTATTTTCAATAAAAAAAAAGAGAGGTGGAAAGAGAGAAATTATGGCTCCTGATAAGGACCTTAAGTATATTCAAAAATGGATTACCTTTAATATACTAGATAAATATCCATTAAAAAATAGTTGTAAAGGGTTTAGACAAAGAGTCTCTATAAAAGACAATGCTTTAGTACATGAGGGAGCATATAGAATTTTAAAAATAGATCTATTAAAATTTTATGATACCATTACGGAAGAGAGGGTTTATGGTGCATTTAAGAATATGGGATATCAAGGGAACTTAGCAGTAAGTTTATCGAAATTATGCACTTATAAACATAGTTCTGAATACTGGAATAGTTTTGAATCTAGAGAAAAAGCACTTTTGTCTACTTATATAAAAGAAATGCCTGCTATTCTACCTCAAGGTTGTCCTTCAAGTCCCATGCTTGCTAATATTATAGCTTCCAAAATGGATCTTAGATTTGAAAAACTAGCAAAAAAGATGAATTTTTCTTATTCTAGATATGCAGATGATTTAACTTTTTCAATTAAAGATACAGGAAGCTTACCATCAATATCATTTATAAATAAAATTATTTCAGACGAAGGATTTTATATTAACAATGAGAAAGTGACATATATGTTAAAAGGTCAAAAACAATATGTTACAGGTTTATCAGTGACGAATGGGGTTCATACTCCAAAGAAATATAGAAAAAAAATAGCAAGACATATTTACTTTTGCCGGAAGTTTGGTGTAGAAGTTCACTTAAAGAAAGTTCGTAAAGATTTTTTAGGATATACAACATTAAATTTTCATGATTGGTTGTATGGGCATATCTGTTTTATTAATTCAATTGATAAAGAGCATAGTGAAAAATTATTAAAAGATTTTAATAAGATTAATTGGTTTATATAAAGTAGTTTACTTTCCCCCAATTTGCAATGTCAAAAAAAATCACGATTTTTGCACTCCTTCAATAAATCCGAGTTCATGAAATTATGTATTGCCGAAAAACCCAGTGTTGCCAGAGATATCGCCAAAGTATTGGGCGCTACCATGCCTAAACAAGGCTATATGGAAGGAAACGGCTATTGCGTAACATGGACGTTCGGACACCTTTGTACCCTGAAAGAACCTCATGACTACGGTCCACAATTCAAATCCTGGAATCTTTTTTCACTACCGATTATTCCCAACAGCTTTGGAATCAAGCTGATCCCGAATAAAGGGGTGGAAAATCAGTTTAAAGTTATTGAAAGATTAGTGGAAGAATGTGATGAGGTCATTAACTGTGGGGATGCCGGGCAGGAGGGAGAACTCATTCAGCGCTGGGTATTGCAGAAGGCAAAATGTAACAAACCGATTCAGCGTTTATGGATCTCCTCTTTGACGGAAGATGCTATTAAAGAAGGGTTTGCGAGTTTAAAGCCTGCAGAAGATTATAAAAACCTTTACCTGGCCGGAAATGCCAGAGCGATAGGAGACTGGCTATTGGGAATCAATGCCACTAGGCTGTTTACGAAGAAATTTGGGGGAAATAAAGCCGTTCTTTCTATCGGAAGGGTACAAACGCCTACACTGGCCATGCTGGTGCAGCGTCAGAAAGAAATTGATGCCTTTACCACAGAAGAATATTGGGAACTGAAAACGAAATATCGTGATGTAATTTTCAATGCAGCGATCGACCGTTTGAAAACATTGGAACGTGCAGAAAAAGGATTGGAATATCTTAAAGTTAATCCTTTTGAAATTGTTTCGTTCGAAATTAAAGAAGGAAAAGAAAAAAATCCACGACTTTTTGACCTTACCGGACTTCAGGTAGAAGCCAACAAAAAATACGGATATTCTGCGGAGAATACCTTGAATTATATCCAAAGTCTTTACGAAAAGAAGCACGTTACGTATCCCCGTGTAGATACCACCTATCTATCCGAAAGCTTATATCCTAAAATAGAAGGAATTCTTCAGAAAATGCATCCTTATCAGGACTTGATCGCTCCTTTGTTAGAAGCTCCGATTCCAAAATCAAAGGCAGTGTTTGATGATGCAAAAGTAACCGATCACCATGCGATTATTCCTACCGAAGTTCCTCCTTCTCAAAACCTGAGTAGAGAAGAAAAACTGATTTATGATCTGATCGCGAAACGCTTTATTGCCGTTTTCTATCCTGAATGTAAAATTTCCAATACTTTAGTAGAAGGAAAAGTAGGAACGATTCCTTTCAAAACCAGTGGGCGACAGATCCTGGAACCGGGCTGGAGAGCGGTTTATGCGAAAGAGCCGAAAGAAGAATCTACAGATAAAGAAAAAGAAAAGGAGGAAGAACAGACCATTCCTGAATTTATTGTGGGAGAAACGGGTCCTCACGATCCTATGATTCATCAGGGGAAAACAACCCCTCCCAAACCGTATACAGAAGCAACATTGCTGCGTGCGATGGAAACTGCAGGAAAACAGGTGGAAGATGACGAACTTCGAGAACTGCTGAAAAATAACGGAATCGGAAGGCCATCCACCCGTGCCAACATTATTGAAACCCTTTTCAAAAGAAAGTACATCGAGAAAAAAAGGAAAAACCTGATTGCCACTCAAACCGGAATTCAGCTGATCGATACCATTGAAGATGAGCTTTTAAAAAGTCCGGAACTTACCGGAGAATGGGAATTGAAACTCCGTAAGATTGAAAAAGGGGAATACGAAGCCAATCTCTTTAAAGAAGAACTGATTCAAATGGTTACAGAACTTACTGATAAAGTGGTGTATGGCAAAGGCAAAGTGATTACCCTTCAGGAAGAGGAAAAAGAAGAAGTAAAGGAGAAGAAAAAAAGAGAACCTGCACAGAAAAAAGAACTTCAGTCTTGGGAAGAAACGAAATGCCCAAAATGTAAAGAGCACAATCTGATCAAAGGAAAAACCGCAGTAGGCTGCTCCGATTTCAAAAATTGTGGTTTTAAAATTACTTTTGAAATTTTCGGTAAGAAATTATCAGATAAACAGCTTTTAGACTTGGTATTAAAAGGAAAAACTTCAAAATTAAAAGGATTTTCTACCCATCCCGAAGCTATTGCAGAAGGTGTTTTGACATTGAGCGACGACTTTCAGACACAACTTAGCTAATCCATAATAAGTTTAATCTGAAAGCCTGCCCACATTGTTCAATCTGTAAGTTTTGCGAATACTCAATTCATCATAACAGACTTATGCTACCTCAATATTATCCTTTTTCTGCTTAAAGAATTGAAAAACAGATCCAGCGATAAAAAGTATAAAAATAACCAGAAGGGTCTGACCAATAATTGGATCCTTGATATCTTTAGCTAAAGGATGTCCTAAGGGAACTCTTGTAAAAGTCTCATTAACAGTGGGGACCAGAGAAAGAAAAAAGCTGAATGACAACAGGAAATTCTCAAAATATCGTGCTTTTCTAACCCCTTTTTTGTTGGAGAAAAGAAAGTAGGCAATAGAGATCAGCACGATGATAAATAATGAGAAGATATGCCCCGCATTGAAACCTCCATGTTTTGAAATACCCAGCGCGGTAAGTGAGGTAATGGCGGTTGCATAAAAATAGACTTTTCCGGAGAGCCGGTCCAGATTGATTTTACCATATTTAATAAACCCTGTAATGGCTCCCACAAGCGCTGTGATGCCAATAATGGTATGGAAAATTCCTAAACTTGATAGATTCATATTGATAGTATTTAAAATGTATACGTATTCAGAGAGAGTTGCAGGCATATTTCTATTCCCTGAAACTGACCGTACAAATTTGCGCTAGAAATACAGAAATGATTTTATGATTTAGTTCAAGAATTTGAGATTTTGGTCCAGAAAAAAGACATCTCTTATTAAAATAAGAAATGCCACTATTATGATATTAAAATACTTCCAATTATTTGTCTTTCTTTTGCTGTCGGTAATTTGAAGGAGCAATGAGAAATTTATCACTGAAATTTTTTGTAAAAGTCGCCAGATCATTAAAACCGCAGTCCAATGCTATATCTGTAATGCGTTCATCCGATATCAACAGTAATTCGGCCGCTTTTTCCAGCTTTTTATTTCTTATGTAGTTGGCAGGCGTATCATCATAGAGTTTTGCAAATTCTCTTTTAAAGGATGATATACTCAGATTGCACTGTTCAGCAAGCTGTTCAATGGTTAGCTGCGAAAACAAATTGGCTTCAATAATCTGCTTAAAAGAATATGTCGTAGGAGAAAAAAGTTGGGAGAGGATCAGCTGAACCGCTTTAGCATTCTGTGACTGAGCCAGCAACAACATGATTTCTTTTAGTTTAAGAATTAATATATCTTCATTAACGAGGGAAGGATTTTCAAAATAAAAAAGGAGCCCTTCTACATATTTTTGGATCAGGAAATCATTATTTATTTTCTCATTCGATTTGTTAGAAACCATATTTGCCGGTTTTTGCAGCAATAGAGGCAACTCTCTGTCATAAATCTTTTTCAGGATATCCGGATAGAAAGTAACGATAACAATTTCACAATGATCCTCTGACTCCGAATTTTGAATATACTTTCCGGAAGTGATACAATTAAGAAACAGCGAATAATTGGCAGCAATAGTAAACTCCTGTTCAGCTGTTTTATATTGAAACTCACCTTTAATTACATACAGAAAACAAGCTTGCTCTGAAACCGGAAAATCAGATCTGAATGGGGCTTTAATATCAATTTTCTGTAATAAAGGTTTTCCAAACAATTCGTGTTTTTTATAATCATTCAGCATAATGGAGGACTTTCGTTTTGAATTCTATCATACGGAAAGTTAAATAAATTTTTGCTGTCCATGCAAAGCAATATTCCTTTTTTATAAGATAAAGTTTTTGTGTCTTTATGCTATTGGTTTACAAAAATAAATCCTGGAAAACCTGATGAAAATGATTTGCGAGCTATTAAATTTTACCAAAAATATATTCAAATGTTAGTTATTTTTCTCTGAATACCATAATTTAGAACATTGAAAACATAATAACGTTGACAAAAAAGTAAAATCGAAATCCATGAAAACACTCTTTATTACCATGTTGCTTTTTACTTTAGCATTTATCAATTGCAACAAAAATAACAGGATCTTAGACCAGGCAAAAGATGATAAAGGGAAGACCTTTTATTTAAATCACGAGATGAGCAATATTGATTACGAGATATTTTTAAATGATATCTTGGTAGGGCAATCGTTCAACAATAATGGTTTGCCTTCTCCCATTAATTTAAATGCTTATATTTTTGAAAACGGATTGCAGAAAGTAAAAATAAAATTAACATCAGCTCCAGGAAAAAAAATAACTCAGGAAGTTATCAGCAGGATTAATAAAAACTTAGCTATTCATTTACTCACTGGTCACGATTATAATGGAATAAAAGAGGTTGTAAAATTAGATTTTCCAGCCATCCTTTCACCTGTACAACAATATGAACATGAATGGTCATTTCAAGCCGATGCGATAAAAGGAATTGATCATCTGAAAGACTCTCAGAATCTTGTCCAAATCAATAAAGAACTGCTGCAAAAAGAGGTACTACAAAAATTTGAAGAACTTCGTAAACTTCTTAATGAAGGTAACGGACAAGCTTTTATGAAGGAAATCGAAACAGCCAAAGAAAACTTTTTTCTTGCCGAAAATATGTCTACAGATAAGCAAAACGAGTATAACGCTGATATGAAAGAATATTTTGATTCTCATAAAGGAACTTTACCTGCTTTGGGAAATTCCACAATGAGAATTATGGGAAATGGCCGAGCAGTGGCATTAGAAAATAACAGTAATCATAAAGGATTGGGTATATTATCTTCCGAAGATGTCGAAAATAATACATTCAATATGAATTACATTATTTTACATAAACCGATAGGTTCTGATCAGTTTAACATATTCAGATACAACTGTAATTATACAAATCTGAAGTAATATAATCAAGATAAATCACAGAACTCAGATTCTACCGGAATAATTTATCATACCATCTGTCAATATCCGCTTTAATGTCCTCATGATATTTGCATAAGATTTTGGCAAGTTCCAGTTCAGATCTATCAGATTTGTAAGGGTTCAAAGTAAGATATCCGTAAAAATTTCCATCCTGATCTACAATGGCCGGAGGATAAGAGGCATAGCTGCTCCACGGTGAATAGGTGCTGTAAGTACCTCCATAATTTCCATAAGAATTCCAGATGGATTTTGAACTGTATACATTTCCAAAGTCTCCATACTTATTCCAAATCGAAGCTTTATCAAAGGTATCGCAATTTAAACAGCCCAGGTATTGCTTCTGATCCGCACCTCCATATAAATGTAAAGTTTGGGCATGGAAAATACATGATAACAGAAGGCTTATCCATACGAAAGATCTTTTGAGGTACATCGTTCTTTCCTTCATAAGTAGTTAGTTGATTTTAAACTTCTTCGGAGATTTTCCGGTGATCTGAGTGAATTTTCTGTAAAAATATTCCAATGTATTGAAGCCCGATTCAAAGCATATATTTTTAATACCTATTTCCGGATTGCTGATCAAAAGCTGCTTCGCGTGTTCTATCCTCAGCTGAATAATATATTCTACAGGAGTACAGTTATAGGAATGCTTAAATTTTTTAAACAGATTAGCTTCACTCATTCCTGCAACAGTCGCCAGTTTTTTTATTGTAATAGGTTCTCTGTAGTTTTGTTTGATAAAATGAACTACCTCCTGAAGCCCGTTCTGCATATTTTCAGCCTTATCAGTATGCAGAAGGATATGTTTCGCATTGGTTTTCATCAGTTCATAGATCAGCTCTTTGAGGCTTAAGCTTAAGAGAAAATCTGATGTCCCGTACATGCTTCCGTCTATTCTTCTGTTATAAAGATTGGTAAGACTTCTCCATAAAGATTCATCCGAGCTTACAAACTTTTTCACGGCATTCTCTTTCATCATAATTCCCGTTCTGTCCCAATCGGGATGCCAGTTTTCAATAACTTCCGAAAAAACGCTGTCAATATATTCCTGCTCTATATCCAGTACCAGGCATTTTGTGGGTTCCCGAAAAACAGGATGAATATCAATGCTCAGCTCCTTATTGCAGGGTGGGATGAATACACTTCTTTCATTAAACTCAAACGTTTCTTCCTCACTGCGTATTATCTTATTACCACTCAGCATCAGCGTTATGACAGGCTTTTCAAAAAAAAAGGGAAAATCGTGGCATACTACATTCGTTTCGAACACATTCAGCTCACCGAAGGGAATACTGAAAACCGTTCTTTCTTCAATCTTTTCCATTATAGCTTAGAGTTTAGGTTAAAAAATATAGAGAATAAGCAAATGATTTATATCATGTTTTCGTCATTTTCGAGCTATGTAAAATACAAAATAATTTAAACAATGGAAAATACATCATTTGTAGAAAAATCCCATATTGCAGATACCTCATTTTTATCTTTAAATCCCTCTACCTTAGAGGTTATTGGTGAAGTTGTCAATACTTCTACAGAAGAAATAGATGCTAAAATTGCAAGAGCAAAGAATGCCCAAAAGCAGTGGTCAGCAAGGCCGGATGAAGAAAGAAAAGAGATTTTACTAAAAGTAGCAGAAGCTCTGCAGAACAACTCGAAACACCTGGCAGAATGGATTACCCGAGAACAGGGAAAACCTCTGAGCGGTCCGGGAGCCAATTTTGAAATGCAGGCATGTGTAGGTTGGACCCAGGTGCCTGCTTCCTTAGACTTACCGGAAGAAGTTGTGTTTGAAGATGATACAAGAAAAGATGTTCTATATAGAAATCCTATCGGAGTGGTCGCTGCAATTGCTCCCTGGAACTGGCCTCTGATGATTGCTATCTGGCAGATTATCCCGTCCCTTAGAATGGGAAATGCTGTGATTATCAAACCTTCAGAATATACAACTTTCTGCAGCCTGGAAATGATAAAAGTAATCAATACTGTTCTTCCAGAAGATCTTTTACAGGTAGTTACCGGTAGAGGAGAAGTGGGAGGTTACCTTACCTCTCATCCGGAAATCGGGAAAATTATGTTTACAGGCTCTATTGCCACAGGAAAAAAAGTTATTGAAGCTTCTGCTAAAAATATGGCGCGTTTAACATTGGAGTGCGGAGGTAATGATGCCGGTATCATATTACCAGGCCTCGATATCGCAAAACATATAGAAAACATTTTCTGGGGTGCCTTCCTGAATATGGGGCAAACCTGTGCCTGTCTAAAAAGACTTTACGTACACGAAGATGATTATGAAAAAGTAACCAATGCCTTGGCAGAATACTCTTCTCACATTCCAATGGGGAACGGAGCAGAAGAAACGAGTGTGCTGGGACCCATACAAAACAAAATGCAATATGATAAGATTCAGGATCTTATCCATGATTCTGAAAATATCGGTGCCGACTTTATATTTACAGGACAAAAGCCTGATCTCGAAGGTTATTTCATCCCGGTAACCTTAGTCGGCAACGTTGACAATGGAGATCGAATCGTAGATGAAGAACAGTTCGGTCCTGTTTTACCTATTATAAAATACAAAACGTTGGAAGAAGCCATCAGTAAAGCCAATGATTCTGAAAACGGATTAGGAGCTTCCGTGTGGAGTGATAATCTTGACCAGGCACAGAAAGTAGCCGCACAGCTGGAAGCCGGTACGGTTTGGATCAATCAGCATGGAGCCATTCATCCGTTTGTCCCTTTTGGAGGAGCAAAACAATCCGGATATGGAGTAGAATTCGGAATCGAAGGACTAAAAGCGGTAACTGTTCCCAAAGTAATCAGCATCAAAAAGTAACAAATTAAATTAAAACTTATGAATTACGATTTTATAGTAGTAGGATCAGGTTCCGCAGGAGCTGTAGTGGCCAACAGATTAAGCGAAAACGAGAATATAAATGTACTTCTCCTGGAAGCAGGGCCGGATGATAAAGTGGCAGAAGTAGAAGAACAGGCGGGCTGGCCTGCCATATGGAATACCGAGAGAGACTGGGCCTATCACACCGTTCCTCAGGAAAGTGCCGGTGGGAATACCAGATATTGGCCGAGAGGAAAAACGTTAGGAGGTTCAAGCTCGATCAATGGAATGATCTATATCAGAGGTCACCAACAGGATTACGACAGCTGGGCGTACAAAGGCTGTGTGGGCTGGGATTGGGAAAATGTTTTGCCTTATTTTAAAAAATCTGAAACCCACGAAGAAGGGGAAGATGACATGCATGGAGGAGAAGGACCTTTGTTTGTAAGCCGTATCAAACATCCCAATGCAATCTCCATAAGCGCCATAGATGCCTGTAAAGAATTGGGCTATCCTTTGACAGACGATTTTAATAAAGAAATCTGGGGAGCAGGTCTCAATCATCTCAGTGTAGGAAAAGACGGGAAAAGATGTTCCACAGCAAAAGCATTTTTGGATCCCATTAAATCGAGAGCCAATTTACATATTGAAACGAGTGCGCTTGCTCAGAAATTAATTTTTGAAGGAGATCAGTGTGTCGGAATTCAGTATACGAAAAATGGAGAATTGTTAGAAGCAAGAGCCGGCAAAGAAGTTATTGTATCCTGTGGAACCATAGAATCTGCCAGACTGCTGATGATTTCCGGGATTGGAGATAAAGAAGAACTAGATTCTGTAGGAATTACTGTGGTAAAAGATCTGAAAGGTGTTGGGAAAAACCTTCAGGATCATCTTTTAACCAGTGTTATTTTTAAAGCTAAAAAACCAATTCCGGCTCCGGAGGCCAATTTACTGGAAGCGCAGCTTTTCTGGAAAAGCAAAGATGAAATGGTTTTTCCTGATCTGCAGCCTTTATTCATGGGGCTTCCTTATTACAGCCCAGGATTCACAGGACCGGAAGATGCTTTTACATTCTGTGCCGGATTTATCAGACCTGCGAGCAAAGGATATATCAGGTTGATCTCTTCGGATCCTGCTGCAGCATTGGAAATCAACCCCATGTATCTCTCCGAAGAATCTGACCTGGAAGCCCTTTACCGTTGTGTAGAAATCTGCCGTGAAATGGGAAGAACAGAAGCCATGAAAGAATGGAATGACGGTGAAATTTATCCAGGAGAAGGAAAAACAAAAGAAGAAGTCATTGATTATATCAAAAAATCATGTTCTACCTACCATCACATGACCGGAACCTGCAAAATGGGAATTGACAGTCTTTCCGTAGTAGATCCGAGATTGAAAGTCTATGGAATAAAAGGCCTTCGTGTGGCCGATGCTTCCATAATGCCCGATGTCGTTTCTGGAAATACCAATGCTCCTACCATTATGATTGGAGAAAAAGCAGCCGATATGATTAAAGAAGATCATCATCTGAATGCTTCATCAACATCCGAAAAGTTATTGTTAGTTTGAAATAGAGGGTAATCCTTAAATAAAGAGCCGTTTCACAACCTGTGAGATGGCTCTTTTCATGAAAATTTTCCCTACCATAGAGATTAAAAAGCCTCTAGCACTTACCTTTGTTTAAAAATAAAATTCATGACACCGGAAAAAAGAAAACTCATTACAGACAGCTTCGGCCGTTCAGAAACATTGCAATTCTACAAAGCAGAACTTTTGGAGGTAGAAACCGATTTTATCTCTATGAAAATTCCTAAAATGGAAATGATGACCCGAAAAGCAGGAATGTTCAATGGAGCTATGATTGCTTCTTTGGTAGATGTTTCGTCAGGTTACGCCGCCGTGAGCCATTATCCCGAAGATTGTTATGTTGTAACTGTAGAATTAAAAGTAAATTATCTTCGTCCCGCAATCGGAGATGCTTTGGTTTCCAAGTCGTATGTCATCAAAGGAGGAGCCAAAATAAGTGTCGTAAGAACAGAGATTTATGTTCAGAATGAAAACTCTGAGTCGGAAAGCCATGTTGCCACATCACTGGTAACGATGATGAAAATAAAATAAAAACATTCGCGTAGCAGGAAAAATAGGAGGAAAAATGGAATGGCTTTTGCACCATACCCCCCATAAACATTAAAAAATTAACAAAATGAACTTTATTATCCGATTATTTGTCACGGCAATAGTTGCTTTCCTATTAACTAAAATTTTACCAGGAGTACATTTTGAAGGATTCTCCTCAGCAATTATATTTGCTATTGTACTGGGTGTTTTAAATATATTTGTAAAACCTATTTTAAGTCTTTTCGGGCTTCCGTTGACTATTATTACATTAGGATTCTTTGCATTGGTCATCAACGCAGCGATTATTCTGATTGCAGATTATTTTATCGATAGTATGACCGTTAGTGGTTTCTGGTCAGCATTTATTTTCAGTATTCTATTGTCTATTGTAACCTCTCTGGCCAACTCTATGTTTTCGGATGGAGATTAAGAATTAAAAGATATATCAATAATAAAAAATCCGCTCTAAGAGCGGATTTTTTATTTCTTAATAAATTTCAATACTACCAGATCTGCCTGTTGATCTTTTAGTTTGATATAATAATTTCCTGAAGGAAGCTGATGAATAGATATCTCCTTCTTAAACCGGTCTTTCACCACTAATTTTCCACTGGCGTCTACAATTTCATACTCCTGGAAATTCCGGTCGGTATTTATTTTTAATACATCTGAAACAGGATTGGGATAAATTTTAATCAGAACAGCTTTATTTTTCTGTAACGTTTCATTGCTCGCTAAGAATAAACAGGAAGGTGGAGAGGTAATCACCCCATCTGTAAAATCATAATATAAAGTACTTCCCGCTGGGATCATGCTTGTACTGATGCTTTGAGGAATATTTTCAAAAAGGGTACAATTATTAAAACGTACATTGGCGTTTTCAAAATTTCGGGTAATCTTATACCAGGATTCACAGCCTGCAGGTTGCATAGCAAGCCCTGGCCAGAAAGTATCAATAGCAAACCCATCAATTGCATTGGGATTTACCATATCGACCATGATACAGCTTCCTGATGTCCAGTTAGAAGGCGCTTTAAAATAAATAGCCGCCTCAGGAATACTTCCAGTATAATATTTCTTACTGATGATGGCTGAAGAATTTCCCTGCCCATTCACCAGAAATGCTTTGATTTCTTTAGTCTGGTTAATAGAGATTTGTACATTGTTGACTGCCGAGCTTGAATTCAGAGTCGGTGTACTTCCGTCAGTTGTGTAATAGATGGTTCCGTTTCCTGAAATAGTGGCCTGATAAGGGTTGGAATAATGTGTCGCAACAGGAGTCATCGTTAGCTGCGAAAAAAAGAATGAGGACACCAAAAATGAAGAAACAAGTAGAAGCTTTTTCATAGAAGATAGGTATTAGTTTATGATTGCAAAACTAATCAAATTCATTACAACATAGAAAGATTATTGAAACTTAAATGTTAATTCTTTCGTCCATTTTTATTTTAAATATTAACTTTGGCAATCTTTGAATGTAATAAAAGGATAAAACAATCGCGCAGATTTTATCCGTTAAAAAAAGAATAGCAATATATGAAACTTAAGTACAGTCTGCTGGCTCTGGCAGCTCCGCTTTTAATGAACGCACAACAACTAATGACGCCTGAAATCCTTTGGACTTTGAAAAAAGTAGGAGTACAGGCTGTTTCACCAGATCAGGCTTCCCTTATCTATAAAGTAGGGCAGGTAGATCTGAAAACAGAAAAAACGAAAAATGAGAACTATTTCCTAAATGTTCTTAACAATCAGTCTACTAGAATTGATTTTGGTAAGAAAGCCCTGATTCAATGGGACAAAAACGGAATCTATGCTCAGGAGGGAGATAAGATTTATCTTTCAAAAGACGCAGGAAAAACCTGGACAGAATTTTATACTATCGGAGAAGCTGATAACATTGTTATTTCTCCAGATGGGAAGAGAATTGCTTTCAGCAGACAGGTTTTAGTAGAAAAACTGATGGGGAAAGATAAATATGCAGATACTCCTAAAACCACGGCTCAGGTATATACAGATCTGAACCACAGACATTGGGACTACTTCAATGAAGGAAAATACAATCACGTATTTGTGGTGAATACCTCAGACAAAGTAGACGCAGCGAAAGACCTTTTAGAAGGAAAAACATGGGATTCTCCTCAAAGACCTTTCGGTGGAGCTGAAGATTTTATCTGGAGCCCGGATTCTACCCAGCTTTTATATGTTACAAAACCCAAAAACGGTAAAGAATATTCAACCAGTACCAATACTGATATTTTCGCGTATGACATGGCTTCAGGAGTGACTAAAAACCTTACTGAATCCAACAAAGGTTATGACGTAAATCCAAAATTCAGTCCTGATGGAAAGTCTCTGGCTTGGCAAAGTATGGCAAGAGACGGTTATGAAGCAGACAAAAATGATGTGAAAATCATGGATTGGAAGACTGGGAAAATCACTAATCTTACAGCTGCTTGGGATGATAGTGTTTCTGGAGATGTTCTTTGGGGAGCAGATTCAAAAACAATCTACTTTACGGCAGCTTTCAGAGGAACAAAACAGCTTTTCTCTTTAGATTCAAAATCTGCAAAAGTACAGCAGATCACCAAAGGAGATTTTGATGTAAATGAAATTTTTACGGATAATAAATCTTCTCTTGTAGTAGGAAGAACAGATGCTAACCATGCGACAGAACTTTTCTCGGTAAATCTTAAGAATGGAGAAATGAAGCAGGTTACCGAAGCCAATAAAGAAACCTATGCTAAACTGGCTCAGGGGAAATCTGAGCTTAAAATGGTAAAAACTTCCGATGGTAAAGAAATGGGGGTGTGGTTTCACTATCCGCCAAACTTCGATCCGAACAAAAAATATCCTACATTGGTATATTGCCAGGGAGGTCCACAATCTGCATTGACGCAGTATTTCAGCGTGAGATGGAACTTTGCTCTGATGGCAGCCAACGGTTATATTGTGGTGGCTCCAAACAGAAGAGGTATGCCGGGATGGGGAACAAAATGGAACGAAGATATTTCTAAAGATTGGGGAGGGCAGCCGATGAGAGATTACCTTTCAGCAACGGACTATGCTAAAACATTACCTTATGTAGATGGAGATAGAGTAGCTGCTGTAGGAGCGAGCTACGGAGGATACAGCGTATTTATGCTGGCAGGAATTCATGAAAACAGATTCAAAACGTTCATTGCACACGATGGACTGTTCGATATGAAATCATGGTATCTGACTACGGAAGAGCTTTGGTTTGCGAACTGGGATCTTGGTTCACCATGGGAAAAGCCATTACCAAAAGCATACACAGAATTCAACCCAAGTAATTTTGTGGAAAAATGGAATAAGCCAATCATGATCGTTCAAGGTGGAATTGATTTCCGTGTACCTTACGAGCAAGGGCAGGAAGCTTTCCAGGCTGCTAAATTGAGAGGATTAAAGTCTAAACTGGTTTACTTCCCGAACGAAAATCACTGGGTACTTCATCCGCAAAACGGATTGGTATGGCAGAGAGAATTCTTCGATTGGTTGAAAGAAACATTGTAAGACAAAATAGGATAAAATATCAATAGAAACGGGCTTTAGCCCGTTTTTTTATGATTAAAAAATCCGATGACTTTTAGTAAAATGTATATATTTGAATATGCAAAACCGTATTTCTTCATTTTCGCCAATTATTGACGACCAATCTGAGATTTTAATTTTAGGATCAATTCCCGGAGTGAAATCATTAGAAAAGCAGCAGTATTATGCACACCCTCAGAACAAATTCTGGAAAATTATTTTTGAATTGCTGCATGAAGAATTTACGGATCATTATCCTCAAAGAATAGATACGATAAAAAAATATCATATTGCCCTTTGGGATGTCATCGATTCCTGTGAACGTAAAGGAAGTCTGGATTCTGAAATAAAAAATGAAGAAGCCAATCAGATCGAGGAGCTATTGGAAGAATATCCAAATATTAAAGTTATTTTTTGCAACGGCGGAAAATCCTATAAAAATTTACAGAAACTGTTAGGGAAGGAATATAAATTGCCTGTCTTTTTATTGCCTTCAACCAGTCCGCTTCACGCCGTTTCTTTTGAAAAGAAATTGGAAGAATGGAAAAAAATCTTAGGCTTTTTAAGCCTGAAAGAATAAAAAGACGGGCAATCATAAAAATTACTGTCCGTAATAGGCCATAATCAGTTTCTCTCTCATTGTATTGAGGTAGTGAATATCTTTTGTGTTGGAGAGAATAATCAAAGTAATACTTTTGTCTGCCAAATGTACCCAGTTGGCGCTGTGGCCATATCCTTCACCTTGGCGTTCCACAAATATTGTATTCACAGCTCCGAACTTTTTAGGATAAACCCAGAAGCCAAGTGCTGTATCTTCCAGCTTTTTATCTGCAGTAAGCATGGTTTCCAACGTTTTTTTATTGAATAAGGTATGATTGAATATCGCCTGATCAAATGCCAGAAGATCTTTCGGAGTCGAATACATGGCTCCTGCTGAGTAGAAATTATCAATATAAGTATTGGTAGGCGTGTGAAGAGCAAATGCATCGTTTTCGTCAGCGGAATATCCATCATCAATATTCTTAATAATGTCATTATGATGAAGAAATCCGGTGTTCTGCATGTTGAGAGGATGTAAAATCTGCTCTTTAAGAACTTCCTCAAAAGATTTGTTGTATATTTTTTCAATAATTTTTCCCAACAGGATAAAATCTCCATTGTTGTAGCTGAACTTGGTTCCTGGCTGATCAATCAGTTTTTCAGAAAGATACGTCGTGATAAAGTCATCAAGATCCCAGATCGTATTGTCATAAGCCTGATGAATAAGCTCCGGAGAGCTGATGTCCTTGTTGTACCTTCCGCTGCTGTAGGTAAGAAGATTTCTTATCGTAGCCTTATGGGCCGCTTCACCTTTATATTCCGGGTAATACTTGGAAATAGGAGCATCCAGATCTATTTTTCCTCTTTCATAAAGCTGCATGATCAGTACGGCTGTAAATGTTTTGGTGAGGGAGAAAATATGAAACCTGGTCTCATCTGAAAAAGGAATATTGTAATGCCTGTTAGACAACCCTTTGTAGGTCAGTAATTCAATTTTTCCATTTTTTGCCAGCAATACAGAACCGTTGAAATTATCTTTTTTGACAAAGGAATCAATGGCCTGCTCAACTTTTTGTGCCTGTGGATAAGCAAACTGGATCATAATCAATAACAATCCGGACAGTTTTTTTTTCATAATAAAAGTTTCTGTAAAGAAAGGAGTTAAATAATAATAGAACTACACTTTGATAAAGATGAGAAAATCTACTGATTGATCCATGCTTTTCTTAAAGCAAGCTGTTTAGGATCTGGATGAGGAATAGTGGTTACTTTTCCGGTCGCTTCATCATAATTTAAACCTGCTTTTTCCAGATATTCTTTCAATGGAATAGGTTGTCCGCCTTCCACAAAATCACGGAAAAATGTACGGATTTCCGGATAAGTCATTTTGGTAATTTCATCAAATAAATCATCATCTTTAAAATATTTCCCTGCTCCATATTTTTTCATCAGCATCAGCATCAGATCCTGAGTCCCCATTTTTCCACCGGAAAGCTCTCTTAGTCTAATGTCTAAACATAATCCCAGTAACGCTCCTTTCTGATAGAAATTCATGTACTGATCCTGTCTTTCCATAGCGTTTTTACTGATTTCTGTGAAAGATAGTTTGTTGTCAAATTCTTTCATGCCCTGTATCTTCTCTTCAATACTTTTTTCAAAATCTTCCAGGCTGATCATTTTTTGTTTGATAGGCATATGGATGGTTGCATACTCTGTCATTCCTTCATACATCCATAAATGTTCAGATAGAGTAGGATTTAAGAAATCATAATGCTGAATTTGCTCAGAATGGATATTCAAAGGAGTAATGATATGGAAGAATTCGTGAGAAGCAACTCTCCTTAAGGCATCAGAGAGAAAATTCATATTTCCGGCATAGTACAGGCAAACGGTAGATTGAGAATGTTCAAGGCCGTCTCCCATATATCCTCTCTGATTGGATGATTCAACATAGATTAGAAAAGCATATTTATTGACAGGCAAAGTTCCTCCCAGATAAGCTTCTTGGTTTTTCAGGATATTTTCGATCTCCTGAGCAATCTTTTTAGAATAATGTCTTTCTTTTTTATTGTAGAATGATACCAGAACTTCGGTTTTACCAATCTTCAGCCAAGTTGTATCGGGAACGCAGTATAGAACAGGAGAATCTACTAACTGTCGGTAATCTTTAGCCCATACCACATCGGTATTTTTGTCTTTCTGTTGATAATCTAAAGCAGAAGAGGCATAAAAATCTTTATTTTTTGTAATTGTAACCTGATAAGGAATGTCTTTTATTTTTTCAAAATATCCCACTAACGAATTATAATTGATCACAGAAACGCTGTCTTTTTTAAACATACTTCCTGGAGATTTAGCGCCTTGGGTCTTCTGTTTTAAAGAATTCCAACCACCCGCTACTTTATACGATATGGAACTTACATTCTTCAGGTCATGAATCATCCAGCTGTTTTTATCCAGACGTTCCGTGGCTACTTTTTTTCCTTTTTTATCCGTAGCAACAAGATTGGAAACATACTGTCCGAAATCCATCGCCTCATAAAATCCCGGTACCAACTTGGGAATAATAAATTTACCTTGTTTAAGATTGTTTTTAGGGGGAGCAAAAGAAACCCTGACTTCATCATTAGACATATGAAGAAGATCTATATTGTATTCGTACTTTTTCTTCGAAGTTTGAGCGATCAGAATATTAGGAAATATAACGATTGCCAGGAATAACTTAATAAGGGTATTCATTTGAAATTGATTTTGTTATGATTAAAATATAAGATGACCTCTTAACTTTGCTTATCTATTTTCCATATAGTAAACCTCTTCGTAAGGCTGAATAAGCACCCATCCATGTCCTGAAAACTTCATTTGGAATTCTTCACCGCTTCCTCTTCCCATAAGGCTTTTGAAAGAAATATTGGTTTTCAGTTCAGGGCTGAGGTTTCCAGACCAGGCAACGGTAGCATTAGGGTCTGTATAAACGGGAGTATCTGGAGTAACAACCAAAGTTAAAGGATCACCATGAGTAGTAATGGCAATATGACCGGTTCCCGAAAGCTTTACCTGAAAAAGACCTCCGGACATTATTCCTGCAATACTTTTAAGCATCGTAATATCACTGTTGATGCTTTGTTCGTGGGCTAAAACATCATTTCCGTTTACACATACCGATTCATTATTCAGATAAAGAATGCGAACCTTCTTTCCTGAATCTGCTACATATAGTTTTCCCGTGCCTTCAGCTTTCATCAGCTTGCTGCCTTCACCGCTGATCGCCTTTTTCAGAAGATTTCCAATTCCACCAGCAAGCATTCCCTGTCTTTCAAAATTGATATTACCTACATAGCTTACCATACTTCCTTTTTTGGTCCATACCGATTGGTTATTAAGGTTGATTTCTAAAAGGTGCTTGGTTTCCAGTTCAAAATAATCTCTTTGCTGAGGATTTTCTTTCGTTTCGTTGATGAATGCTTCTATTGAATATTTACTCATGATTATATATTTTTATTTGTTACATTTTCTACTGTCACTATTTTAGTTTGTCGAGTTTATATTCCCTTTTGTTACTTTCAGGATTATGAAAATCTTTAAATTCAGTATTGAGAATCTGTGCTTTGAACGTATACTTGGAGCTCCGGTCAGAAATATTTTCATCCTCTTCCTCGTTGTCATGATCATCATTTACATACTATTTTTAAGTTTTTAAGTGAAAATCAAACCCTATAGATTCATCTTCATCAATTCACCCACATCAGTAGAATGTGAAAGTTTTATGACCATTAGAAAACAGATTATGAAGGAAATAGATTGTATTGATCGTTTCCATATTTAATTTTAACCCCTCTGAAAATAGGGTTTTTCGACTTTGAAATGCTCTGTAAAATCAAGGTTTTATATTTGATTGAAAATAATACTTGACAAAGGGGTGTCCAATGTCGTATATTTGCACTCCGAAAATTACACCATGTAATTTCAGTAATTTTTAAACCGTAATTTAAAAAATGAAAACATCAGATTTTAATTTTGATCTTCCTGCGGAATTATTGGCAGAACACCCATCAGAGCACAGAGACGAAGCTAGACTAATGGTACTTGATAGAAAAACACAAACTATCGAGCACAAATTATTCAAGGATGTAGTAGATTATTTTGATGAAGAGGATTTATTCATTTTCAACAATACTAAAGTTTTCCCTGCACGTCTTTACGGAAATAAAGAAAAAACCGGTGCTAAAATTGAAGTTTTCTTGTTAAGAGAGCTTGACAAAGAAACCAGAGTTTGGGATGTATTGGTAGATCCGGCAAGAAAGATCAGAATTGGTAACAAATTATTCTTTACAGAAGATGAGTCTTTGGTAGCTGAAGTTATCGATAACACAACTTCAAGAGGAAGAACATTAAGATTCTTATTCGACGGTTCTTACGACGAGTTCAGATCTAAATTAAAAGAATTAGGAGAAACTCCACTTCCAAAATACATCAAAAGAGCAGTAGAGCCGGAAGATGCAGAAAGATACCAAACGATCTACGCTAAAGTAGAAGGAGCGGTAGCTGCACCTACAGCTGGTCTTCACTTCTCTAAGCACTTGATGAAGAGATTGGAAATTAAAGGAATCAATTTTGCTGAAGTAACGCTTCACGTAGGTTTGGGAACTTTCAATCCTATTGAAGTAGAAGATCTTTCTAAGCACAAAATGGAGTCTGAGGAGATCATCATTGATGAGAAAAATGCTGCTATCATCAACAAAGCGGTAGATGCTCACAGAAGAGTATGTGCAGTAGGTACCACTACAATGAGAGCATTAGAGACTTCTGTTTCTTCAAACAAAAAAATCTCTGCATTCAATGGTTGGACAAACAAATTTATTTATCCGCCTCACGATTTCGGAGTAGCGAACTCAATGATCACCAACTTCCACACACCGAAGTCTACTTTGATTATGATGATTGCTGCATTTGCCGGAAGAGATTTTGTAATGCACGCTTATGAAGAAGCTGTAAAAGAAAAGTATAAATTCTATTCTTACGGTGACGCAATGTTAATCCTATAAAAAAAGATATCAGGTAATAGGTTGTAGGTAATACTATCTGCAACCTGTACCTAAGATCTGCAATATACCCTGAAATGAAAGATATCCGTATATTATCACTAGACCAGCTTAAAGACTACTTTGTATCTTTAGGAGAAAAGCCGTTTCGTGCGAAACAGGTCTATGACTGGCTATGGAGCAAAAACCTCCATTCGATTGATGAAATGACGAATCTTTCGAAATCTCTTCGTGAAAGAATTTCAGAGGAGTATACCATTAATCCTGTTTCCGTAGATCTGCTTCAGAAAAGCTCGGACGGAACCATCAAAAACGGAGTGAAACTTCATGACGGGCTGATGGTGGAATCTGTTCTTATTCCAACAGAAACAAGAACCACAGCCTGTGTTTCTTCACAGGTAGGCTGTTCATTGAACTGCGAATTCTGTGCAACGGCAAAACTGAAAAGAATGAGAAATCTTGAAGTTGCCGAAATTGTTGATCAGGTTGCCCTGATTGACAGCCAAAGTAAAATGTACTTTGAAAGACCGCTTACCAATATCGTATTCATGGGAATGGGAGAACCTATGATGAACTACAAAAATGTAGTGGAAGCGATCCGGAAAATTACCCAGCCTGAAGGTTTGGGAATGTCTCCAAGAAGAATTACCGTTTCTACATCCGGTATTCCTAAAATGATCAAAATGCTTGCAGATGACGAGCTGCGTGTGAAACTGGCGTTGTCCCTTCACTCTGCGATCGAATCCAAGCGTAATGAGATTATGCCTTTCTCCAACAAATTTCCGTTAACGGATATTATGGAAGCGCTTCAGTACTGGTATCAGAAAACGGGTTCTGTAATCACTTTTGAATACTGTGTATGGAAAGGAATCAATGATGGAGATGAAGATATTAAAGCGCTAATCAAGTACTGTAAACAGGTTCCTTCTAAAGTTAACCTTATTCAATACAACCCAATCGGAGACGGAAAATATGACCAGTGCAACAAACAGGCGGAAGAAAACTACATTCGCCAGCTTGAAAATGCAGGCGTTACAGTAATGGTCAGAAGAAGCCGTGGAGGGGATATTGACGCAGCTTGCGGACAGCTTGCCAACAAAAATGCAGATTAAAATTTCCTTAAAAAACTCTTAAAGTTCTCTTAAAACCCTACCTTTGCAAAAATTATTTTGTGATGATGGATTTTCTAATGAGCGAGGATGGGCTAGAACACGTGTATGCTTGGGCTGTTCCATTGCATGCTACAGTTATTTTAGCCGAAATGATTTACAGCCATGTTTCAGAAGCGAAACTATATAGTGGTAAAGATCTGGCAACCAATGTTTATCTGGCACTGATGAATTTTGGCCTTGATTTGATCATGAAAGCGTTTGCGATGGGAGTGATGTTTTTCTTTTACAATCACAGACTTTTTTCATGGGATCTTAGTATTTGGTACTTACTGGCTTGTTTTATCATCACAGATTTTGCCTATTATGTGCTGCATTATGTAGATCATCGTTCCAGAGCTTTCTGGGCAGTTCATATTACGCACCACAGCTCAGAATACTTTAATCTTACCACAGGTTTCAGAAGCCCGGTATTACAACCTCTTTACAGATATTTATATTTTTCACCACTGGCTTTTTTAGGATTTAATCCTTGGCACATCATGGTGGCTTATGCAATTGGACAAGTCTATGGAACTTGGGTACATACACAGACCGTGAAGACTATGGGATTCTTGGAATATATTTTGGTAACCCCTTCTCATCACCGTGTACATCATGCCTGTAATGTAAAATATCTGGATAAGAATATGGGAATGTGTCTGATCATTTGGGATAAAATATTTGGCACTTTTCAGAAAGAAGACCCGAATATTCCGGTGAAATATGGTATTTATCCTAAAATGCCGGATAACAGGCCCGATACTGTTTTATTTTATGAATGGCGAAAAATCTGGAAAGATCTTAAACAGCCTGGATTAAAGTTCACAGACAGAATTAATTATATTTTCAATTCGCCGGGATGGAGACATGACGGAACAGGAAAAACGGTAAGGCAATACCAAAAAGAGTATTTTGCAAAACAGGCTAAAAAGAAAGAACAACAGCAAAATCAGAAAGAGCAGAAAACGGCTTAACTTCTGGTTATTATCAATAGAAATCTAAGGGAAAAGCGGGCTATTTTGGCCCGTTTTTCTATTGTAGATAAATAAAGGTAATCAGTCTATAAACCGTATGATTTATATATCCGAAAACCTTCCAACCTCTGAACTCAGAAGAAAATCCTATTTTTGTTGTATGAAAAAATTCGTCCTGATTATTACTTTAATACTTGCTCAATCGGCATTTTCACAACGCCTGGACTATCTGAAGATAAAAAAGTACAGAGTAAGCCATCTGGACGATAGAATAAAAGAGACTTCAGGGCTTAATTTTCTGAACGGAAAGCTTTACACCTTCAACGATAGTGGAAACAATCCTGAATTATTTGAAATCAACAGAACGACGGGAGAAATCGTCCGTATTTTAGAAGTTAAAGGAAAGAACAAAGATTGGGAAGCTCTCACCAATGACGGAACCCACTTTTATATAGGAGATTTTGGAAATAATAACGGGCGAAGAAAAGATCTTGAAATCTATAAGATCCCTGTTTCTAATGACAGTCTCAAAAATGATCAGATCGGCAAAATTCAATTTCAGTACCCGGAACAGGAAGATTATATTTCGGGATATTTGCATACCGACTTTGATGCAGAAGCCATGATTTTTGCCCATGGAAAAATTCATCTTTTTACCAAAGAATGGACCTCAAAAGCGACAACTCATTATACCATTAATCCTGAAACCTATGAAAAGCAGGATGCTGTAAAAACAGAAACTTATACAACCGGTTTTGTTGTCACCGATGCTTCGTATTTTCAAAATAAATTATATCTGGTGGGATATACGAAAAAGACAGAAGTGTTTTTAAATGTTTTTACAGAAACAGAACCGGGGGTGTTTTTTAAGGAAACTCCGAAACGGTATTATCTTGGAAGTGCCTTGTCAATAGGTCAAATTGAGGGAATTGCAGTAGATGAAACCGGGATGTATATCTCAGGTGAAAAGTTCAAATCTCCGTTGGGAAGTACAAAACCATCATTCTATTTTATTCCAAAAGAGCAACTCAAAGATTAATTTTATCTTAAAATTGAGCGAAAAAAATTATCTTTGTGAGAATTAATAATTATTCACCCAGCATTCGCAGATTGTGGCAAATACAGTAGAAGAGATTAAACGACCGATCAATGATGAAATGAAGCTTTTTGAACAGAAGTTTTATGAATCAATGCAGAGTAAAGTAGCTTTATTGGATAAAGTAACCCGTTTTATTGTTACCACAAAAGGGAAACAGATGCGCCCTATGTTTGTGTTTCTTTGTGCTAAGCTGGTGGGCAGTGTGACAGAAAAAACGTATCGCGGAGCTTCTATGATAGAACTCATTCATACCGCTACTCTGGTGCATGATGATGTCGTAGATGAAAGTTTTAAGCGTCGTAATTTTTTCTCAATCAATGCTTTATGGAAGAATAAGATTGCTGTTTTGGTAGGAGATTATCTTTTATCAAAATCAGTATTATTATCTACCGATCATAAAGATTATGATTTACTGGGAGTCATTTCCAGAACCATCCGTGAAATGTCTGAAGGAGAGCTTCTTCAACTTGAAAAAGCTAGAAAACTGGATATTACCGAAGATGTATATTATGAAATTATCCGTCAGAAAACAGCAACGTTAATTGCAGCATGCTGTGAAATTGGTGTCCTTTCTAACAGTACAGACGAAGCTCTTGCGAAAAAAATGCAGGATTTCGGTACCTATACAGGAATGGCTTTCCAGATCAAAGATGACCTTTTCGATTATTTAAGTTCCAATGTGATTGGTAAACCGGTCGGAATTGACATTAAAGAACAAAAAATGACCCTTCCTTTAATTCATACGCTGAAAACAGCAGGAGAAAAGGACAGAAAATATTATTTCGATACCATTAAACGCTACAACAACAATCCTAAGAGAGTGAAAGAACTTATTGAATTTGTTAAAAACTCAGGAGGATTGGAATATGCAATTACCGTGATGAAAGACTTCCAGCAAAAGGCGAAGGATATTCTTAATGAATTCCCTGATTCTGAAGCCAGAAAATCGTTGCATATTATGCTTGATTATGTAATTGAACGAAAATTTTAAATTAAATTATCTTTAGGGTTACAATTATAACGGCTAGAACTATACAAAATAAAGCGATTAAAAATAAATAATCCGCAATAGTCTCAAACGTGTATTCCCGCTTCTTATTTTCTGTTCTGATCGCCAGGAACGAAAAAAAACAGCTGCAGGCAAAAAGCATACAGGCAAACCCTGCAAATTCATCCAGATACGTACTCTGACTTATTCTGGCGATTTTCAAAGATGTGATAATAATCAATGAAAACCCTAAAAGATTGCTCGAAGCATTCAAAATATGGGGCGATTTTTTTTCCATCTTTACAAATTTTATCAAAGTAAAGCACAATTTTATTTATTATCAAATTTTTAAAAAAAATTATTAAAAATTAAAATTAATTTAAAAATTGTATATTAGCAAAATACTTGAAGAATAAAAACTTTTTTACTTAGCTATGCAAACAACCTATATTGAAACACAGCAAATATCCTTTCAAGATTTTAAAAATCAGATACTTGAAGATTACAGGTTAGGAAGGATCTCTCGTGAAATGTCTTATCTTGGAAGAAGAGAAGTACTTACGGGGAAAGCTAAATTCGGAATTTTTGGGGATGGTAAGGAACTTCCTCAGCTGGCCATGGCGAAAGTTTTCAGAAATGGAGACTTCCGTTCAGGATACTACAGAGACCAGACTTTTGCATTGGCAATAGATGCTCTTACAGTAGAAAGTTTCTTTGCACAGATGTATGCAGATACCAGTGTGGAAAGAGAGCCTGCCTCTGCGGGAAGACAAATGAACGGGCACTTTGCAACAAGAAGTTTAAATGAAGACGGAAGCTGGAAAGATTTGACAGCACAGAAAAATATTTCTTCTGATATTTCTCCTACAGCAGGGCAAATGCCAAGATTATTGGGATTGGCTCAGGCTTCTACGATCTATAAAAGCGTAAAATTTGAGGGTTCTGAGAAATTCTCAAGAGAAGGTAATGAAATTGCTTTCGGAACCATTGGAGATGCTTCTACAGCAGAAGGTCATTTCTGGGAAACATTAAATGCTGCCTGCGCGCTTCAGGTTCCTATGATTGTTTCAATCTGGGATGACGGGTACGGAATTTCGGTTCCTACAAAGAATCAAAGAGCTAAAGGTGATATCACCGAGATGTTGAGCGGTTTCCAAAGAAAAGAAGGAGAAAACCAAGGATGTGAGATTATTCAGGTGAAAGCTTGGGATTATCCTGCATTATTGGATGCTTATGCGAAAGCAGAACATTTTGCAAGAACAGAAAGTGTACCTGTTGTAGTACATGTTGTGGATGTAACGCAGCCACAGGGACACTCAACTTCAGGATCTCACGAAAGATATAAAAACGAAGAACGTTTAGCTTGGGAAGCTGAGTTCGACGGACTGGTGAAATTCAAAGAATGGATTTTGAATTATTCTATCGAAATTGACGGAAAAGAGGAAGTAATTGCTACTGCTGAAGAATTAGATGCTATTGACGAAGAAGCCAAAAAAGCAGCTAAGACAGGTCAAAAATTGGCTTGGGAAAACTATCAGAAAGCTATTACAGAACTTATTCAGTCTATTTTACCTTTAGTAGAAAACCTTAAAGGGCAGAATGCTGAAGTAGAAACATATATCGCTCAGTTTAACAAATTGGTTTCAAAAGCTAAAAAAGATATCTTCCATTTGGTGAGAAAATCTTTACTGG
Source organism: Chryseobacterium sp. Mn2064 (assembly GCF_049319685.1). Classification (NCBI taxonomy): domain Bacteria; kingdom Pseudomonadati; phylum Bacteroidota; class Flavobacteriia; order Flavobacteriales; family Weeksellaceae; genus Chryseobacterium; species Chryseobacterium sp. Mn2064. The sequence continues at coordinate 679,568 of NZ_JBMOUE010000002.1, read as the reverse complement.
CAACAAGAGGAACCAACTCTGCAGAGAGAAATCAATTGATGCAGAAGTACAACGAAGCTTCGGCTGTTGAAAAAGATAACTATTCTTCTCACTTATACTCTCAGTCTGAGTGGAAAGCTGAAAACATCAAAGAAATCAAGCCTGTTTATTCCGACAGTTCTGAAGATGTAGACGGTAGAGTAGTGATCAGAAATAACTTTGACAAAATTTTTGAAAAATATCCTGAAACTTTAATCTTTGGTGAAGACACCGGAAACATCGGTGACGTAAACCAGGGATTGGAAGGAATGCAGGAAAAATACGGTGCATTGCGTATTGCTGATACAGGAATTCGTGAAGCAACGATCCTTGGACAGGGAATTGGTATGGCCATGAGAGGATTGAGACCTATTGCTGAAATTCAGTATTTAGACTATGTTCTTTACTGTTTACAGGGAATGAGTGATGATTTAGCAACTGTTCATTACAGAACCAAAGGAGGACAGAAATCTCCGCTGATTATCAGAACAAGAGGACACAGATTGGAAGGAATCTGGCATTCAGGTTCTCCAATGGCAGGGATTCTTAACCTTTCAAAAGGTATTTTGGTGTTAGTGCCAAGAAACTTAACAAAAGCGGCAGGATTCTACAATACCATGCTTCAGGCTGACGAACCGGCAATCATCGTAGAGTGCCTGAACGGATACAGACTGAAAGAAAAACAACCGGATAACTTAGGAGAATTCACAGTTCCGGTAGGTAAAATTGAAGTAACGAAAGAAGGAAAAGATGTCACTTTGGTAACATATGGTTCTACTTGGAGAATTGTAACGGAAGCAGCCAATGAATTAGAAAAATTAGGAATTTCTGCAGAAGTGATTGATGTTCAGTCTTTAATTCCTTTCGATTTATCTCACGAAATTGCTGAAAGCGTTAAGAAAACCAACAGATTAGTCGTAATTGACGAAGACGTAGAAGGAGGAACTACAGGATTTATTCTACAGCAGATCCTTGAAAAACAGAAAGCTTTCAGATACCTGGATTCAGATCCGTTGACGATTTCTGCAAATGATCACAGACCGGCGTATGCAAGTGATGGTGACTATTTCAGTAAGCCATCTACAGACGATATGGTAGAAAAAATCTATGCAATGTTTAATGAAACAAATCCTCAGAAATATCCAGCGATATTCTAATTGGGATTTTAGATAAATTTTAAAACCGCTTCCTTTTGGGAGCGGTTTTTAGTTTATATTTGCTTGAATCATTCAATGATAAACCATGAAAACTAGACTCTTATATTTGCTATTAATTATAAGTTGTAAAACAGAGGATAAAAAAGAAGTATTGCTGGCAGACAGAGAAGCTCCTTTAGGCTGGATGTATTTAAAAATGTATGATGATAAAAGCTTCGAATTTATCTCTCAAGGAATGATGCGAGATAAAGATGTGTATACCGGAAGTTATGGTTTAAAACATGATACCCTTTATTTTGAATATAAAGATTCAATTCCTAAAGCAGGTTCAAAAGCTGTTATAAAAAAAGGATTTGTGAATTATATTAATGGTAGTTATCATGAAAGCGTTCAAATAAAACTTAATAAATTATCAATTCCCAAATAAAAATAAGTACATATGGGCACCTCTTTATTGATTAATCTCCCTTCGCTAAAGTAATTCTCAGTTTATTCAAAGTATTCATCAGAGTTATACTTGCTGTAAGTTCTACAATCTCTCGTTCTGTAAATTGATCTATCAGCTTTGCTTTTATTTGTTGCCAATTATCTTTACTGTAAATAACAGCCTCTGCCCATTCTAAAACAAGCTTTTGCTGATCATTGAAGACTTGGGTGTGTTTCCAGCCTGGGAGCCTGTTAATGATGTCCTGTTCAAAGCCGAAATCAGATAATTCTTTAGCATGATAACTACAGCAATAAGCACAGCCATTAATCTGAGATATCCGAAGTTCTACTAACGCAATCAGTTTTTGATCAATTCCTGATTTTCGGATGCTATTGTGGGCTTTATATAGATTCCCAATCGTTTCTTTTGCAATGTCTTTGTAATTCATAATTAAAATTTTTCTGCAAAGTTGTATCAGAAATAGTGTTGAACCTATATACTTACCTTTTCGTTCTATACTTACCTTTTTGAAAGTGGCTAGATATTAGATTCAATTTTAAGCACAAAAAAAGCGATCAGATATTGACCGCTTTTTTCATTTTTTTCTGTTCTAAAAGAGTTTTACAATCCTCTGCTTTATCAGGATCATAAACATGATATTTTGTTTCCCATTCTTCCAATTGATATAAAATCGGTAGCAAAGCCAGCCCTTTTTCTGTAAGGGAATATTCTACTCTTGGGGGAAGTTCTTTAAACTCTTCCCGAATCACCAGACCATCAGTTTCCATTTCTCTCAACTGATCGGTCAATACCTTTCTGGAGATCACATTAATGCGTACAGCAAGCTCTCCAAAACGTAATTTTCGGTCTTTAATCACCAATACAATGATGGGTTTCCATTTGCTCCCCAGTGCGGCCATTGCTTTACCTAGCGGGCAGCTGTATTGCATTAATTCGTTCTGTTTCATAAAGAGAATTTTTGTTAAAGTGGAAATGAAACCGGAATTTCATATGTTACTTTCATGTTACTAATGTAAGTTACTGCGAAGTTACCACTATTTTTTTAATAAAAGATACAAAAGTGAACTATTATTAGTTACTTTGTGTAACAATTATAAAATACAATATTAAATATGAGTACATCATCATTATTTAAACCTTTTCAATATAAGAATTTAGAGCTTAAGAATAGAATCGTAATGGCTCCTATGACCAGAGCTCAATCTGATAATGGAGTTCCTACACAGAATATTGCTGACTATTACAGCAGAAGAGCGGCTTCTGAAGTGGGATTGATCCTTTCAGAAGGAACTGTGATCAACAGACCCGGCTCAAAAAACTTACAGAATATTCCCGATTTCTATGGAACTGAAGCTTTAAACGGCTGGAAAAATGTAATTGATGCCGTTCACCACAATGGCGGTAAAATGGGACCTCAGATCTGGCACGTAGGAGATACGAGGATGTCAGAAGAGTATCCTTTGGTTCCTATGGAGAAGGCTTCTACAATGACTATTGAAGATATTCAGGATACGATTGCTCAGTTTGCGGCTTCTGCAAAATCTGCCAAAGATCTAGGCTTCGATGTTGTTGAGATTCACGGGGCTCACGGATATCTTATCGACCAGTTTTTCTGGGAAGTAACCAATACAAGAACGGATGAGTACGGCGGTAAAACCTTAAAAGAAAGAAGCCGATTTGCTGTAGAGGTAGTAAAAGCCATCAGAGCAGCAGTAGGAGAGGATTTCACTATTATTATCCGTCTTTCCCAATGGAAACAGCAGGATTATAAAACCAGACTGGCATTTACTCCTAATGAAATGGAAGACTGGTTGTTACCGTTAAAAGAAGCGGGCGTAGATATTTTCCACTGTTCGCAGCGTCGTTTCTGGGAACCTGAATTTGAAGGTTCTGACTTAAACTTTGCAGGATGGGCTAAAAAAATCACAGGTCAGCCAACTATTACTGTTGGGTCTGTAGGATTGAACGGAGACTTCCTAAATGCTTTTGCAGGTCAGGGAACAGAAAAAACAGATTTAACAGAATTGATCAGAAGACTTGATAATGAAGAGTTTGATCTTGTGGCTGTTGGCCGTGCGATTTTACAGGATTATCAGTGGGTACAAAAGATCAAAGAAGGAAATACAGAAGCGCTTCTTGACTTTTCAGCAGAAAGTATGGGCGTATTATTTTAATATCAATAATGAGTAGAGAATTTGCTTTGCCGTCATTTTTTTTAACAGCATATTTTATGGCTGGTAAGGCAAAATCCATCATTCATTCCTGGTATTAAATTATCATAATTCACTTTATTTTATATTTAATTTTCACCTATTTATTAAACGACGGGCTTTCAGATTTTCTGGAAGCCCGTCATTTTTTTGATCAGCATATGAATAATTATACAGCAATAACCAGAGTGGTATCAATGTAAAATCAAACCCACTTCCGAATTCAGAAATGGGTTTGACGATCTTATGGGCATTCCATGGTATCTGGTACACATCTCCAACGTGGAGGGATTCCATTGCTTCCTGGAATATAGCACGCTGTAGTTCCTTCCGGACAGTTAGGAGCACTTCCACCATTGATTTTCTTTAAATCACGTTTTGCTAATTTTATTAGATTTTTCATGAATAATATTTTGTTGATTCCTACAAATATAATATTTTTTATAAATTAGACAATACTTTGCACATTCATTTGAAATATAGGTTTTATTGAGTAATTGCTTTGCTGAAACTGTTATATTTATATTCTTAACAATAAGCATATGTCTCAAATAACAACATACTGGAAACAGTTTACAGACAGTTTAAATAATAGTTCTTCAGAATTGCCCGAATTAACGGGTTTCTTTCATTTTGGAGGAAAAGAAGACGCTACATCTATTGCAGATCTTGTTATTTCTGGACTTAAAACTGCTACCGGTTCTTTGCTCTGGGTTTATGAGCATGAAAATACCCCGATTCCTTCTGTCGGAGAATATAATATCATTACAGATTCTGATGACTGTCCGGTTTGTATTATTCAAACTACAGAATTAACGGTTATTCCTTTTGATCAGATAAATAATCAGTTTGCTTTTGATTGTGGAGAAGGTGACAGAACCTTAAGTGACTGGCGGGAAATCTATCTGGAATATATTCAGTCTGAATGTCAACGCATCGGAAAAAGACCTTCGGCTGATATTCCTATGGTTTGTGAGTACTTTAAAGTGATATACAAAGAACCTTTGGCTGAAAGAAATATTTTATCATAAAAACAACCCCGCTCCCGAAATTTTCGGGAGCGGGGTTTAACAGATTTAAATATCTAGACTGCCATCATTAAGACAGTAGAAGTGATTTTTTTACAAACCAATATTCTTAGTTGGTTTCAATTGCTTCAAAATATTTTTTGGAATAGCATTTTTGTGAACAAGGATCGCCGTAGATTTATACTCAACGTAAGGTCTTGTTACATAAAGATATCCAGCGAAATCGTTGGTTACACCCCAAGAATTTTTCACCATATAATATTCTTTACCTGTTTGGTCTTTTGCCAAACCTACGATGTGCATACCGTGATCATCCGTTGTAGAAAGGTTGTTAAGAGCTTTCTGACGCATATCTTCAGTAATCGTTTTGTCTTTCTTAGGTTCTGTGAATAAAGTCTGCTTATTCTCAGCATTGATTTGGTCTAGATCCATATCCGGAACGTAAGCCACTCCATTTTTATAAGAGAAATAAGGCTCAGAAACATCGGTTGCCCAACCTACAGAATATCCTTTAGTTACCGCATTATCTATAATGGCAGTAAGATCTTTCATAGGAACATTCCAGTCAGAATCGTGGCTCCAGTTATCAGGAATTGGAACAACAAATTTTTGATAATAAGGATAATCTTTGTACGAAGATAATTCCACATAATCTTCAGGGTTGATTCCTACCACTTCCTTAGCAAATGTTTTTGGAGTGTAGTTTTTCCCTTCATAAGTGAAATTAGCAGGTACTTTTCCTAAATATTCGTCAAGAATGGCATCCACAGAATCCATCCAGTTATCAGTAAGCTTCCCTTTTGAAGATGCCTGAACAAGGCTGTCAAGAACTGGTTTCAGTTTTCCCTGCATCTCCTTAAAGTTGTTGGTCGTCTGTCCAGATTTCAAACCTGTGTACACATCTTGTGGAACAGCTCCGTACTTTTTGTACATATTAATTACATCATGAAGCTCTCCTCCATCACCCCAGCTGATTGCTCCATTATTCAAAACGTATAATTTCGCCTTATCATGGTAAGAATTTCTTGCCGTGAAGATCTCAGCAAGATCTACAGGCTTTTTGCCCATCCTCTGCATTTCAGATTCAAGGAAAGAGTTTCCTGAATAGCTCCAGCAAGTTCCTGATGAACCTTGGTTCTTTACAGAAGTTGCGCCAACGTCTTTTAACGTTGTGAACTGGAAATTAGCATTTTGTGAGTGGTTGTTTTTTAACTTGTTGATCAAGTCATCTTGGGCAAACATCATACTTCCTGCAGACAAAACAAAAAGTAATGATGCAATTTTCGCGTTTTTCATTACTATAAAAAGATTATTTGAATTAATAGTCGTTCATAGTAAAGATATGTTACAAGAGGAAAAGTTAAATTTGAAATGAATTTTTTATGAAAAAATATATAACTAATAAAACCAATCACATGATATGATACACAAGCTTCTTTGCTTTCTGTTCTCCATTTGCTTTCTTTGTTTATTCATATGACATATTATTTGAAAAAAAGTTGATCATGTTTCCAACCTTTATAAAAAAAGCCGCATCTACTATAATATAACTCCTGACTATGGAAAGAGAATTATTATTGGAATGCCAGCGTAGCAACCGCAAAGCACAGCGGGTGGTTTACGAGAAAATGGCGGGCAGGCTTTACTCAGTCTGCAGACGCTATTTGAAAAATGATGAAGATATTGAAGAAGTATTAGCCGATACATTCTATAAAATCTTCACGAAGATCAACCAGCTACAGACCCTTGAAACTTTTGAAGCGTGGGCCAAAAAAATTGCGGTGAATGAATGTTTGCAAAAACTGAGAAGTAATAAGACCTCTTTTATTTCTTTGGAAGAAAATGACATTCCACCTTCCACAGCCAGCGTAGAAAATCTCTCATTTGAAAAAGATATGATGAACCTGCTAAACTTTCTCCCTGAAGGCTGCAGAGCCATTTTTAATCTTTTTGCGATTGAAGGTTATCCTCATAAAGAAATAGCTGCCATGCTTTCTATCAGTGAAGGTACATCGAAATCCCAGCTCAATTTTGCAAGAAAAAAATTGCAGGAACTTCTAGCGAATCAACATATCTAAACTTTTACAACAATGGAAAATAATCATATAGATCAACAATTCAATGAAGCCTCTAAGCTTTCAGAAGAACCAACAGTTTTTCCTGGTTTTGAAAAAGTGTGGGGAGAAATTGAAGAGAAATTAGATAAAAAAGAAGAGAAAAAGAGAATCATTCCTCTTTGGCTGCCATATGGTATTGCTGCAAGTCTGGTCATCGGGATGGGTGTATTTTATTTTGTGAATAAAAAAGAAACTGCAAAACCTTTAATAGTAGAAAGCCAAACCCTCAGAGGTCCTATTAACAAAAAAGATATTGCCAAAATAGACCGCACAATAAAGGAGAATATCAGAAAAGAAGAATCATTACCTATTCCGTTGGTACATCAGGTTCCATCAGTTGTAGAAATAGATGTGTACACATCTCGACATACCTGCAGTATTCCAGCTGTAGAGGCTCCTCCTAGAATAACAACAGCTTTACCTAGAATATATCATGATAGTTTAAAAGAAACGAATATAGATGAAGTCGTTGTCATGGGGTATGGTAGAAAAGTTAAGAAAGAGATGGTAACATCATCTTCCACAATAACGATTGCTTCTACTGATAAAGTGCCTATGAAGCCCTCTGCTGTATTATCTTCTTTAAGCGGAAAAGTACACGGAATCGCAGTTGCATCTGCCAAAACAAAAGAGGGTATATCAATAAGAGGAGCAAAAAGTATTGATGGTAGCTTTTCCATTCCACTATATGTGGTTGATGGAGTGGTAATAGGAAATAAATCTGGCTTTTTTGATGTATTGGAAGCCGGAAATATTAAAGAAATAAAAGTGCTAAAAGGTACTGAAGGCAGTGCTTTATACGGAAGCAAGGCCAGTAATGGAGTTGTTATAATTACGACTAAAGGCTTATCCAAAGAAGAAATTGAAAAACTTAGAGAAGCTTCTGACAAAAGTGAGAAAAAGCTTGAGGAGCCGGAAAAAGAACTTCCAAAAGCAGGACAGCTTACAGCAGGAGAAGTCAATGATTTTTCAAAATGGAATTATTGGAAAGATATTGCGGTTCCTACCTTGGATGAATATAAAAATACCTGGAAGTTTTTCCCTGACAGGAGGGTTTCTGTTCAGCTGGTTAATCAAGATAAGAAACCGGTTGTTGGCCAGAAAGTAAAATTGTTGGATGAATATAAGAATGTAATTTGGGAAGCTGTTTCAGATAATTTGGGAAATGCAGAGTTATGGATTTCGCCGATTACGGATAAAAATTCAGTTTCAGAAAAATATTATTTGACAGACGGTTTTGGGGAGGTCATCAGTTCCAATCTTCAGGAGTTTAAAAACCGACAGAATGTAATTATATTGAATAAGCCCTGCCTGGAAAAACGAAATTTAGATTTAGCATTTGTAGTGGATGCCACAGGCTCTATGGGAGATGAAATCTCTTATCTGCAATCAGAACTATTGGATGTCTTAAAAAACGTTGAAAAAAAATTACCCCATACAAAAGTACGATATGGATCAGTATTTTACAGAGATGAAGGCGATGAATACATTACCCGGAAATTTGATTTTTCAGATCATGCGGAAGATCTGATCGGTTTTATCAAAGAACAAAATGCCTCAGGCGGCGGAGATACTCCTGAAGCTGTCGTAGAAGCAATGCAGGTTTCTATTGATGAACTGAAATGGACAGATGGAAATTCCACAAAGATTATGTTTTTGATTTTGGATGCTCCTCCCCATCAAACAGAGGAAAATATACAAAAACTGTATGATAAAATAAAAAGCGCAGCCCAAAAAGGAATAACTATCATTCCTTTAGCAGCTAGCGGTATAGATAAACAGACAGAATATCTCATGAGAACTTTCGCTTTGCTGACGAATGGAACCTACACATTTCTTACCGACGACAGCGGAATCGGAGACAGTCATATAAAACCTACCATCGATTCTTATGAAATTGAAAAGCTTAACGATTTATTACTACGGTTAATTCTTCAACGAGCTGTTCTTCCGGCTTGCAGTACAGGAATTTCCAACGATAATATCAATAAAAAAATGGAAACAGAAATAGGGAATCATACAGATAGCAAAACAGTGATATTTCCGAATCCTACAAAAGGTGTATTGCAGGTGAAAACCAGGAAATCTATAGAAGAGCTATTTATATATGACCTTGCAGGAAAAATTATTATGAGAAAAGAAAAACTGCCTGAAGGTAAAAACACAATTGATTTAATTGCTTATCCACAAGGTGTTTATCTGATCCGTGTTCTTACGGATGGAAACTGGGAAACATTTAAGATCATTAAAAACTAACTATAGTTGAAAAAAGAAATTTCCCCGGAAATTTCTTTTTTCATATTTTTAAGCATACTAATCACCAATGAAAAAGAATTATTTGCTGCTGCTTCCATTTACTATTACTGTATTTCACGCTCAAAACTCACAATTATATTACTCAGGGAAATTTTTAAACTCAAAAAATAAATCAGAGAATTTTTTAAAGATCCATAATAAAAACAGTGGAGTTTATGAATTGACTGACGAAAAAGGATTTGCCATTATAGCCGCCAAACCTTTTGATACTCTGGTATGGAATCAGGGTAAAAACAGCCATGTGATAACAAACTATCAGCTGAGAGAATTAAAAGATATTTTGGAACAGCAAACAGAGAAGAAATATGTAGAAAATATTTACAGTAAAGTTTATGACAGCCTGACTTCAAAACAAAACAAGGACGATTTCAGCATAGAAAAAGCGATAACGACTCTCGGTAAGGGATCCAACAAATACTTTGATAAAGTAAGAAAACTGAACCAAAAGAATGACGAAACTTTTACGTTAAAAAAACTAAATCACAGAACACTCACTTTAAATGGGAACTTCCTTACCTCTTTGGATGTTAAAAGCAGAAACAATATTCCGGAAACTCAGGATCGGTATGTTCAGGGTAGATCAGAAAATGGAACTTTAATTTGGCGAGGACCGGAAACCAATGAAATGTTCAGTTTCGGACCGGATATTTCCTCTCTGGGATTTGATGGTTCACCTTATGAATACGATCAGAATGGAAGGTTGGTTCCATGGGCAGATGGCCTTCGGAATGCCAAAAAGTATAACAATAATCTTTTCAAAACAACGGTAGGATACAATAACCAGCTTAGTGTAAATGCAGTTGTAAAAGAAAATTATGTAGAAAAAACGCGACTTTCACTGAATCTGGGGCAGCAGAAAAATCAGATGTACTTTATAGACCAGTATGATATTATCAATACTTTTAAAGCTAAACTGAGCAAAAATTTTCATGGATACACTTTTGATTTTGCTTTTAATTATCAGGATAATAAAGCTACAAATACCAATAGAATAGGGCTCTTTAATCGTGTGTATCAGAATTCATTGCTGACGCCTGTTTCTTTTTCAAACGATCAGCAGATTTTTTTGAATAACGGCTCACAGAGAAGCTACAGCAAATATGCAGATAATCCTGTATATCTTTTTACTCAGGACAGCAAGTACCGTTATCAGAACAATCAGCGGCAGTATAGTTTTAATGCCAATAAAACATGGGGTGATTTTAAACTGAATCTCAACCAGTCTTATGAAAACAACACTATAGAAAACAGGGATCAGTATCAGCCGTCTACTCATGGTTTCAGTAACGGGATATGGAATGAAAGGACACAAAATAACAGGCTGTATCATTCCAACATCATGGGAAGTTATTCATTGGGTGGCTATGATTTTAAGAATGATTTTAGTCTGAATTTTATTTTAAATGACAGAAAATCTGATGTATACAATAGCTTTACAAACAAAAAGTATCTGTATCAGAGAACTTCGCAGGATTATATTTTTAATTATAATATGCATATTAGTGATTATTATTCTGATTTTGAGGCAGATTTTAATCTTGGAAATTCATTCTATATTTCCAATACTTCCCTTAAAAACAATTACTGGCTTCCAAAAGCAGGTGCTTATTTAAATTTTAGAAGGATCTTCAACTGGTCAAATTATGATTTTAAGATCCTGGGAGGGTATACTCAATTGAGCTCGGAGCCAGAGATTACAAGATCATATGCTTCTTATGCTACCACTTTACTGAATGCAGAAAATTCTTATCAGTATTTCCCAATACAGGAAGTCGAAAGTTACAGAGGACTTTCCAATATCAATACCAAAGAATGGAAAGCCGGGGGAAGATTGAATATAGGATATAAGATCAGTTTTGAAGGAGAGTATTTCAGTAAAAAAATAACGGATGATATATTTCCCGTGTTTGAAGACGGCCTGTTGAAGCTAAAAAATACGGTAGATCATACGTACCACGGATTTGAATTCAACTTTGCATATGACCGTCTTTATCTTGGCCAGGATTTTTATACCAGCAATAAAATTTCATGGTTCAAGTACAGAGATATTGTGGACAGAGTTACTCCGGAATATCAGAATCTTGCGGTTTCCGGATTTAAAGATATTTATAAAACACTCTCGGAAGGCCAGGTTCTCGGAGCTGTTATGGGAAGCTATTTTGAACGGAATAAAGAAGGTCAGCTTATCATTGATGAATTCGGATATCCCAAAAAAGCTGCAGGGATGAAAATTATTGCAGATCCTACTCCCGATTTTGTCATGAAATTCAATCATACAATCAACTATAAAAATCTTTCTCTGGATATCAACTGGGAATGGAAAAAAGGCGGCCAGCTGTGGAACGGAACGCAGGCTGTACTGGATTATTATGGTCGTTCTTATGGATCCGGAGAAGAGAGAAATATAAAAAATTATGTTTTTCAGGGCGTACAGGCCAATGGAAATGTCAGTCAGATTCCTGTCGATTTTTATGATCCGAACAAGAATGTTCAGGAGAACCGATGGTCGAGATACGGTTTTACAGGCGTTGCAGAACAGTATATTCAAAAGGCAGATTATATAAGAATTAATAATATTTCCCTGTCTGCCAATTTTCCAGTGAACTTCAGTAAACAGTTTGTGAAAATTACTTTGTATGTGAATAATATTCTGCTGTGGCAGGCTAATAAAGGCGTAGATCCTAACCAGAGTTTTTATGATACGGACAATGGTCGAGGATTGGATTTTTTCAATCTTCCTTCTTTTAAAACAATGGGCTGTATTGTTTCATTCAAATTTTAACTTATGAATCTCAAATTTAAATCATATATCATTCTGCTGAATATCCTGCTTTCAAGTGTTTTTATACACGCGCAGCAGTCATTTCAGAATTTTGAAAAAGAAAAAACGTACATCCAAACAAACCATGTTTTTTATAAACCGGGGGAAGGGATGTATTTTAAAATTTATGTGGTAAAAGGGAAAGATAATCTCCCCGCCGAAGATAGCCGAGTCGTTAATCTGGAAATTCTGGAACCCGATGGAAGTGTGTTCAAAAAACAAAAATATGAGATAACGAATGGCTATGCTCAGGGATATTTTTATTTCTCAGACGACATGAAAGGGGGAATTTATAAACTTCGGGCTTACACCAACTGGATGCAGAATGAAGAAGGAAAAAACATTTTTGAAAAAGAGATTACTCTTCAGAAAATAGTATCACCAAGAATTTTGATGAAGCTTGATTTTCCTAAAAAAGGATATGGCCCGGGAGATGAGGTGACTGCCGATTTTTCTATGAGAAGTCTCAGCAACCTTCCAATTCCTTTCTATGAAGCAGATTATACGGTGATGCATAATGGTGAAACTGTTTCAACAGGCAAACTGACCACAGATAAAGAAGGGAAAAAGGTCCTGAAATTTAAACTTCCGGATACATTAAAAAATGCAGATGCGTTGTTGAATATAAAAGTCAATTTTGATGGCTTCACAGAGTCAATTTCAAGAAATATCCCGATTGTTCTGAATAATCTGGATGTTAAAATGATGCCTGAAGGCGGAACTTTTATCAACGGAATTGAACAGAATATCGCTTTTAAGATCGTTGATGAATTTCAAAAACCGGTTGATGCCGTTTTGGGAATTTACAATCAGAAGCATGAAAAAATACAGGAAATCCAGTCTTATAATTTTGGAATGGGAAGCTTTCTGTTCACTCCCAAACAAGGAGAACATTATTATGCAAAAGTGATAAAACCCGAAAATATCACCCCAATTTATCCTCTTCCTGAAGCTCAGAATGATGGAGTGGTTTTTAATAGTAAGAAAGAAAATAAAAAACTCCTGTTAACAATTGTTTCTACCCAGGAAAGAACGGTTAGCTTGAAAGGAAGCTTCCGCGAAAGAGAGGTCTATGCTAAAGTTTTATCATTAACGAAAGGAATCAATCAGTTTGAACTTTCTGAAAAAGATTTTCCGGTCGGTATTTGCAGATTCACCGTTTCGGATACGCAGGGTCCTATTGCAGAACGTATTATTTTTACCAATAAAACCAATCAGCTTACCGTAAAAATTAAACCTGTAAAACAGTATTATTTACCCAGAGAAAAAGTGGTTTTGGATATTGAAACTACAGACGAAAACAACAAGCCTGTTACTGCCAATCTCGGAATAAGTGTTGTAGATGATAAATTATGGACGTATGCCGACGACAAACAAAATCACATCATTTCGTGGTTGCTGATGGATTCTGAATTGAAAGGCAAAATTGAAAAGCCACAGTTTTATTTCGATCCAAAAGAAGAAAAAGCAGACAAAAGTCTTGATCTTGTAATGCTGACCAATGGCTACAGGTATTTTGAACTGATTCCGGATGTCCTTAGAACCAACAAATACAAATATCTTCCTGAAAAGAAAAATACTGTGTATGGCACTGTAGAAGATGAAAATAAGAAAGCGGTAAAAGCAGAGGTTTTTCTTACAGATGGTAATAAAATCCTTAAACAGACGACTTCTGAAAATGGGAAATTCTATTTTTCTGACTTACAGGGAGGTGTAGATTATAAAATCATTGCCAAATCTTTTCAGCCCAAGCATACAGTAAAGATTAAAATTTCATCGTACAATCTGGACATTAATCCTTTAACGAAACAAACTCTAAGCAATATAGAGGTACAAGAAATTGTTAAAGAAGCAGAGTTAAAAGAAGCCGCGAAAATAGAAAACAGACCGAATATTGCACACCTGAACAAGCCTGAAAATTTAGAATTTGACACAATGGGTTCTCAAAGAATTGAAGAGGTAATAGTGATGGGGTATTCTATGGCAAAGAAAGATTATAAATCAGCTTCTGTGGTTACTATAAACTCTAATGTAGAAATTCAGAACCCAGATATAACTTCATTATTGAATGGAAAAGTTGCAGGACTTATCATAACTCCTACTGGAGAAGCAGGAGCCAATACTCAGGTAAGAATCCGAGGAGAATCTTCTGTGACGAACAAGAACCCACTATTTATTGTAGACGGTGTTCCAGTGGAAAATTTTAATACCACCATCAACTCGAATGACATCAGCAGTATTACTGTTCTTAAAGATGCGGCTGCAACATCTATTTATGGGAGTAGAGCCGTCAATGGGGTGGTAATTATGAATTCTTTTAAAAACGATACCTCAAAGATCCAGTTTGATATTACTCCCAAAACCTATTTTGCCGTAGAAAGAATTCCTTCCGGGAATTTTACATACTATGCGGAAGCCCGTCAGTTCGCTTACCCGGAGTATACCAGTACCAGCACTTCGCATCGTTTTGATTATAGAGAAGCTCTTTATTGGAATCCCGTGGTAGAAACCGATAAAAACGGAAAAGCAAAAGTTGAGTTTTATAATTCCGATGCCAACACGACATTCAGAATCATTACAGAAGGGATTTCTGATGCAGGGCTCTTAGGAAGAGATGAAACTACATACGCTGCAAAGAGTCTGATTTCAATAGATGCTAAAATTCCGCAGTATCTTACCAGAACAGATCAGATGATGATTCCCGTTGTCATTAAGAACAATTCTAAGGAAACTAGAAAAATGACGATGGATGTGGTGGTTCCTAATGATGTAAAACTCATAAAAGCAGACAGCCTGATCACCTTAAAACCATTGGAATCAGGAAGACTTTTTGTAACCATACAAACCGATGAAGTGGTAAAATCCAATCTTCAGTTGATTATAAGATCAGGAGATTTCAGAGAAACGGTTATTTTGCCTTTTAACGTTGAAGAAAAAGGATTTCCGCACAAATATTCTCTTATCAACAATACAACGGAAGATCTCAAAATCAATATTCCTGAGTATATCAACGGAAGCTTTTTCTCCTCTTATTACATATTTCAGAACGCTGCTTTGCAGATGTTTGAAGATCTGGAACGCTTGAAAAGAGAACCTTATGGCTGCTTTGAACAGCTTTCGGCAACCGTTTATCCGAATATTTTTATTTTGGATTTTCTAAAAGCCACACAGAAAATAGATTCTTCCACAGAAAGTTTGGTCATCAGAAATCTGAAAAAAGGATTCCAGAAAATGTTAAGTTATAAAAATAATGATGGAGGGTTTGGGTATTTCAATAGTTCAGAGTCTGATGTCACATTGTCCGCATTTGCATTACTGGAGTTTAAAGATTTACAGAAATATGTGACAGCAGATCCGAAGCTTATTCAGAAATTATCTGCCTTTATATTATCCAAAAAGAATGCTACCGGATTGTTTGAGGTAAGAAAGAACTATGAATTCAAGACGGCAATGACTGAGTATTCATGGTCCAGAAATATGTATATCCTATATGCGTTATCAAAAATTGGATTTAAAAGCGAGATTGAAGATTCTTATAAAGTAATGCTGAACAGAGCCCTGGCTACCAAAGATTCCTATCAGCTGGCTTTACTTGCCAACGCATCTGCCAAGCTCAACAAACATAAGGAATATGATGATCTGATGGCTATTTTGAACAAACAATATGAAACGGAAAAACTGAATACCGAGGCTACTTTTACCCATTCCGGCGGAACTTCAGCCAGTGCAGAAACTTTGTCTTTGTATCTCATGGCTCTTCAGAAAAATGAAAAAAATAGTGAAATAAAAATAGCAGCTGTAGCAGATAAATTAATCGCACTCAATGGATATTATGGATTTGGTTCAACTCAGGCTACCAGTCTCGGGATTGAAGCATTGTCTGAATTCTTCTCAAAACATGAAAAGCTGTATGGTAATGATAAACCTGTGATTACTGTCAATAAAGCTCATACTTCGCCATCTCAAAGTCTTTCTTCAGCATTTAAAGTAGGAGAAAACCAGATCGGCATACAGTATTCCAATCAAAAAGGACTTCCCTATAAGTTAGATTACGAGTATTATACCTTGCAGGTTCCAGAAAGTAAAGACATTCCTTTATTATTGGAAACAAAACTTGCCTCTGAATCTTCAAAAGTAGGAGAGACCAACAGAATGACGGTAAAGGTCAAAAATAAAATCAATGGTAACTTACCCATGACGGTCGCAAAAATTGGTATTCCAGCAGGATTGACACTTCAAAATGCTTTGCTTAAAGATATGATCGATAAAAAACAGGTTTCTTATTACGAAATCTTTGACAATTATCTGGTCTTGTATTGGGAACACCTTGAGGCAGAAGAAACAAAGGTTATCAATCTGGATCTGAAGGTGGAATTTGCTGGAACATATACCGGAAAATCAAGCAATGTATATCTGTACTATATGCCGGAATCAAAATATTGGAATCAGGGAATTACGGCAAAAGTTGAACCTTAATGTGTTCTTTATTTACATAGTATATAAATCAAAATTAGTTAAAGCAGATACTTTTCGGAGTGTCTGTTTTATTTTAAAAATTAATTTTCAAAAATTATTGAAAATTCAAAAATTATAATTACATTTGTATCAGAAACTTTAAAGAATAGAAGATGCAGCTTTCAGAAGCAAAAGAAAAATACATTCAGACCTGGGGAACCTTTGCTACCAATTGGGGGATCAACCGTACAATGGCACAGGTGCATGCTCTGCTTTTGGCGAGTGATAAGCCACTTTCTACCGATGAGGTGATGGAGCAGCTTGAAATTTCAAGAGGAAATGCCAATATGAACCTCAGAGGACTTATTGACTGGGGAATTGTAAAAAAAGAACTTATAAAAGGAGATCGAAAAGAGTATTTTGTGGCTGAAAAAGATGTTTGGTATCTCTTCAAGCAAATTACCAAGGAAAGAAGAAAAAGAGAAATTGAGCCTGTGATTTCTTTCCTGGAAGAACTCAAGAATATTGAAGATAAAGACTCTGCAGAAGCAAAAGAATTTATTAAACTGATGGATGATTTCAGTTCTGTAACAGGAAAAATCAACAATATTATGGATCTTGCGATAAAAAGTGATGACCATTGGCTGGTAGGGAAAATTACCAATCTGTTGAAATAGAAAGAGGATGAAAATCCTTTTTTATTTCAATATTATTTTCAAAAATTATTGAAAGTATAAAAATTATAAAATGTTTAATATTATTTCATATGTCGTTTTCCTGTGCATCAGTTCATATATAACCATTGATGTAGGAAGAAGATGCTACCACGAAGGAAAGGCTTATCTTCAATATTTACTCCATGACGATGATCTTTGTCTTACGATTAACAGGATACTTCTTGGGTGCTATTATTTGGTGAATCTGGGGTATATCGCAATAAGCCTTACTACCTGGACTACCATCAACAGCATAGAAGATATGATGACGGTTACAGCTACAAGAATTGGTTTTATTATTTTGATTCTATGTGCATTACATTATTTGAATATTTTCATTCTTTACTTTCTAAGAAATAAATTAACACTAAAATAACACTATTATGGCAACTACAGTTTTAACCACAACGTATAACTTTTCAGCGTACATGATTTATTTGCCAATCGTAATCAGCCTTACTATATTGGTTTCCCAGTTTCTATTTAAAAACTCAAAAACATTCATGGTTGATATTTTTCATCAGAAAAAAGACATTGCTATGGCAACCAATTCTCTTTTTAAAATAGGTTTTTACCTTTTAAATATAGGTTTTGCCCTTTGCATCATTGAATTCTTTCAAATTGAAACCGTAGAAAGACTGGTGGTGGCACTGAGTAAAAAAATAGGCGGGTTTTCCATTTATTTGGGCGTAATGATGCTTCTCAATCTATTATTATTCTTGAAAGGACGTAAACAGGCGTTGAGAAAAGAAAAAACAGAAGACGATCAGATAAGTGGTATTCAAAGAAACTAATTTTTATTTGGAATAATCTTTCAAAAATTCCTGAAAATTTTAAATAAATAGTAATTATGAAAAATTTTATCATTCACCTATTTCTGATTCTTTATTTCAGAAAAAAAGGTTCACATTAAATTGTAATAGCCATGAAAACATTTGTAAAATATGACTTTTATATTCAGTTGTTCTTTTTAATGGTGTGGCCACTGACTCTTTTATTGGTAGGGGGACCAGCAATAATCTGGTTTTATTTTATGGTTGGATTTCCACAGCTGATCAGCTTTTTAATCAAGCTTTTCCTCAGATTAAAAAAAACACTACCATTTTATATCTATGGCGCTTTCATCATTCCAGCCTGGATTTCTCTAGTGTTGATTGTTGTTTTCAATATAGAGGGGGCTTGTAGAGAGATTCCCGAAATGATTCTTATGATGGCCATTTTATACAGCCCTCCTTTGGCCATATTATACATCTGTGAAAATTATGATTTGTATCAATCTTTACATCACTACAGTGAAAACAATCAAGAATAGATTTTATTATTAACTTTTATAAAAACCCTTTGGAAAATGTCAAAAATTTATTTAGTAACCCTTATCAATGCTGATATTCATGATGTTTTTGATCTGGCCCGCAATATTGATCTGCATCAGAAATCAACCGCAAAAACTAATGAAAAAGCCATTGCCGGACGCACAACCGGATTGATTGAAGTGAACGAAACGGTAACCTGGAGAGCAAAACACTTGGGAGTATACCAGAACCTTACTACAAAAATCACGAGTATGGACAAACCTCATCAATTTACAGATGAAATGCAGAAAGGAGCCTTCAAATCTATGAAACATCAGCATATTTTTAAAATGATCAACGACAATACATTAATGATAGACATCTTTGAATTTGAATCTCCATTGGGAATAATAGGACGATTCTTTAATAAGATTTTCCTTACCCATTATCTTGAAAAATTTCTGTTGGAAAGAAACGCTTTAATAAAAAGTACAGCAGAAGCTTCCAAGATCTATACAATAGCAACTTGAAGTCAGAAATAACAGCTGATCTTTCCTTAATCATTAAAAACACGCAATTATGAATTTTTTAAAAGCAGAATGGCGGAAACTAGCCATCATCAATTACGAAATCGATCCTCAGATACTGCTGAAATATCTTCCTAAAGGCACCGAACTTGATTTTTATCAAGGGAAATGCTATGTAAGCCTTGTGGGATTTATGTTTTTAAACACAAAACTGTTGGGAATTCCCGTTCCTTTTCATCGCGATTTCGAAGAAGTGAACTTAAGGTTTTATGTGAAGAAAAAAGAAAATGGAGCCTGGAAGAGAGGTGTGGTTTTCATCAAGGAAATTGTTCCGAAACCTGCACTCAGCTTTATTGCCAATTCTGTGTACAAAGAAAATTATCATACCCTGCCGATGAAGAATTGTATTCATGAAAAAGAAGGTGAGCTATTGATCAAATATTCCTGGAAAGACAAAAACTGGCACTCTATACAGATCAAAGCCGATTCAACCGCTCAACCCATGGAAGACGGTTCTGAATTTGAATTTATCACAGAGCATTACTGGGGATTTACCAAAAAAGAAAACAGAACATCAGAATATGAAGTCTGCCACCCAAAATGGGATTTCTATTCAGTAAAAGAACATCAGCTGGAAATTGATTTTGAGAAAATCTACGGAAAGGACTTTGAGTGTTTAAATCATCAGAAACCTATTTCAGTAATGCTGGCAGAAGGTTCCGGAGTTCAGGTGAAAGTCAAAAGTAATGTGGTGTAAAAGCCATATGATCAGATACTATCGTAGTAAATTCAAGTAAAATAATACACGATTCAATTCTTCAATTTTAAAATTCAAACAATGAAAATAATTATCGCAGGCGGTACCGGATTTCTTGGCGAACATTTAGAAAGATATTTTACGGAAAAAGGAAATCAGGTTTATATTTTTACCAGAAATCCAAAACGTTCTAACGAAATATACTGGAATGCAAAAGACCTTGGGGATTGGAAAAATAGACTTGAAAACGCAGATGTCTTAATCAATCTTACCGGAAAATCCGTTGATTGCCGTTATCACGATAAAAATAAGCAGGAAATTTATACCTCCAGAATTGAAAGTACGCATGTTTTACAAATAGCATTAGATGAATGTATGAATCCTCCTAAAATATGGCTAAATGCAAGTTCTGCCACTATTTACGTTCACTCAGAAACACATGTGAATACTGAAGAAAACGGAATTATAGGTGATGATTTCTCTATGAATATCTGCAAAAACTGGGAAAAAGAATTCTTTGCAATTAACAACGAAAAAATAAGAAAAGTAGCACTTCGTACTTCAATAGTGCTGGGCGATAAAGGTAGAGCTTTTCCAAAGCTGAAAGCAATTATCAGAATGGGCTTGGGAGGAAAACAGGGAAGAGGAAATCAAATGGTCAGCTGGATACATATCGGAGATTTTTGTAAAGCCGTAGAATGGATCATTCAAAATGAAGAAATTTCAGGACCCATCAATATAACGGCTCCAGAGCCTATATCAAATGAAACCATGATGAGAACATTAAGGAAAAAGCTCAATATTCCATTGGGATTAAATGCTCCGGTATGGCAGTTAGAAATAGCATCCATCTTCCTGAAAACAGAAACCGAACTGCTTTTAAAAAGTCGGAATGTTTACCCTGAAAACCTCATAAAAAGAGGATTCCGATTTGCTTTTCCGAACTTCGATCAGGCACTTGCTCAATTGTTGAAACCTTAATGTTTGTAGATTAAGCAGAGGATAAGTAAATTAGCAAAAACTATTTCCATATGCTAATCAGGCCCAAAGCAGGAATTCTGCTCTTATCATTACTGCTCACCGGTTCATTTTTATTTTCACAGGCTCATAACGTTTCCGAAGGCTATCAGAAACCTACCGATCCACTTGTTGTTCAGAATCTGGAACAGTGGCAGGATTTGAAATTCGGACTTTTTATGCATTGGGGAACCTATAGCCAGTGGGGGATTGTTGAAAGTTGGAGCCTGTGTACTGAAGATGAATCGTGGACGCAAAGAAAACCTGAACATGGTGCTTCTTACTACGAATATGTAAAAAACTACGAAAATCTTCAAACGACTTTCAATCCGACTCAGTTCAATCCACAAAAATGGGCCGACGCGGTAAAAAAAGCTGGAATGAAGTATGTTGTTTTTACCACCAAACATCATGATGGTTTCGCTATGTTTGATACCCAACAGTCTGATTACAAGATTACCTCTGCAAAAACTCCTTTCTCACAAAATCCAAAATCCGATGTTACGAAAGAGATTTTCAATACGTTTAGAAAAGAAGGATTTAAAATTGGTGCTTATTTTTCAAAACCCGATTGGCATTCCAATGATTACTGGTGGTCTTATTTCCCTCCGAAAGACAGAAATGTGAACTATGATCCGAAGAAATATCCAGAAAGGTGGGACAACTTTAAAAAATTTACATTCAATCAGCTGAACGAACTTACTTCCAACTATGGGAAAGTAGATATTCTTTGGCTGGATGGAGGTTGGGTTCGTCCCTTTCATACCATAGATCAAAAAGTTGAGTGGCAGAGAACCATCAAAGTAGAACAGGATATTGATATGGACAACATCGGTACCATGGCCAGAAAAAATCAACCTGGGATTATCATTGTAGACCGTACCGTTCCTGGAAAATGGGAAAACTATGTGACGCCCGAGCAAGCCGTTCCTGAGAATGTTCTATCCATTCCGTGGGAAAGCTGTATCACGATGGGAGATTCGTTTTCTTACGTTCCGAATGACAATTATAAAAGTTCTCAAAAGATCATTGAAACCTTGGTTAAAATCATTTCAAGAGGAGGAAATTATTTGATGAATATTGCCCCAGGACCCACAGGAGATTACGATGCCATCGTTTACGAACGCCTAAAGCAAATTTCTGCATGGATGGAGAAAAATCAATCTGCGGTTTTTGCAACAAGAGCGGTTGCTCCTTATCACGAAGGAAGTTTTTATTATACGCAAAGCAAAGATGGAAAAACGGTTAATATTTTTCATTTAGATGATAAAGCAGATTATATCGCTCCTTCAACCTTACATTTTGCAGTTCCTGAGAATTTTAAGCCAAAGTCATTGAAAATATTAGGATTATCGAATAAAATTCACTGGAAAATATCGGATAGGTTTATTGAAATAAATCTGCCAAAAGAAAGAGATCAATTAAAATATGCAACCGTAATTCAAATTACTCAATAATGAAGTTGAGATATACTATAGTGGGAATCTCATTATTGAGTTCTGTTTTTATAGCAGCCCAAAAACCTTTATATAAAGATTCAAAACAATCTGTTGAAGCCAGAGTTCAGGATTTACTGAAAAGAATGACCCCTGAGGAAAAATTCTGGCAATGTTTTATGATTCCTGGTGATTTGGATAACGTTCCCAAAGGACAATATTCTCATGGAATTTTTGGATTACAGGTGAGTGCCGGGAATTTAGGAGGAGGAGCTGCCGGGCAATTATTGAAATATAACGCGAATGAAGATGCTGAAAAACTGGCAAAAAAAATAAATGCGATTCAGAAATATTTCGTGGAAGAATCAAGGCTGGGAATTCCTATTATTCCCTTTGATGAAGCCTTGCACGGACTGGTACGCGAAGGAGCCACTGCTTTTCCACAGGCGATCGGACTGGCCGCGACTTTTAATCCTCAACTGATGAGTACTGTTTCAACAGCAATCGCTAAAGAATCAAAATTGAGAGGAATTTGTCAAATTCTGACTCCGGTTGTCAATTTGGCCAATGATGTAAGATGGGGAAGAACAGAGGAAACTTACGGTGAAGATCCTTTTTTGACTTCCGTAATGGGGGTATACTTTGTCAGTTCCTTTGAAAATCTGGGAATTATTACCACACCCAAGCATTTTTTAGCCAATGTAGGAGAGGGAGGCAGAGACTCATACCCAATTCATTGGAGTAAAAGATATCTTGAAGAGACGCATTTGGTTCCTTTTTACAATGCTTTCACAAAAGGAAAAAGCAGATCGGTGATGACATCTTATAATTTGCTTGATGGTAGGCCTGCGACAGCAAACCATTGGTTACTGACCGAAAAGTTAAAAAAAGAATGGAATTTTCAGGGTTTTGTGATCAGTGATGCAAGCGCAGTAGGGGGTGCAAATGTTCTGCATTTTACAGCAAAAGACTACGATAATGCTTCTGCACAGGCTATAAATGCCGGACTGGATGTGATTTTTCAGACAGAATATAAACATTATCAGCTGTTTATTCCTCCGTTTTTGGATGGGAGAATTTCTCAGCAAAGAATAGATGATGCTGTTTCCAGAGTTTTGAAAGCGAAATTTGAACTCGGATTGTTTGAAAATCCATATGTATCTCTTAAAGAAATCGAGGAATTAAAAAAGCTCAATCATAAACCTTTGGCAGAGAAAGCCGCTGCTGAATCTTTCGTTTTGCTCCAGAACAATGGGGGAACACTTCCCATTCCGGGAAATGTGAAAAAAATTCTGGTGGTTGGCTCGGATGCTTCGGATGCGCGACTGGGTGGATATTCAGGGCCGGGAAATCAAAAAATAAGTCTTATCGATGGAATTAAAAGTTTTACTAAAAACAAAAATATTGAAATTCTTTATTCAAAAGGAATCGACTGGAATATACAAGACTTTATCCCGGTTTCTAATGAATTTATATCTTTTGAAAATAAAAAAGGTTTAAAGGGGACTTATTTCTCCAATTCTGATCTGAAAGGAAATCCTGCCTTCGAAAGACAGGACGGGCAGATCAATTTTAAATGGACATTATATTCTCCCGATCCTGAAAAACTTCAACCGGATAATTACAGTGTTCGATGGACCGGAAAACTGGAAGCTCCGGATTCTGGTCAATATCAATTGGGACTTCGGGGGAATGATGGTTTCAGATTGTATCTGGACGGAAAATTAATGATTGATCAATGGGAAAAACTGAGCTATTCCACCAAAACTATCAATATAGATTTTATAAAAGGAAAAAAATATGACCTTGCGATAGAATTTCGTGAGAATCGGGGAGAAGCCAATCTTGATTTGATCTGGAATTATGGTTTACCTCCTTATCAAAAAGAATATAATGAAGCCTTACATCTAGCTCAAAATGCTGATTATATTATTGTAGCGGCTGGAATTCATGAAGGAGAATTTCAGGATCGTTCATCATTAAGTCTCCCGGGAAATCAGGAATCGTTTATTCATGACGTTTCAACTTTGAAAAAACCAACTGCTGTGGTTCTTGTTGGAGGTTCTGCAATAAAAACAACATCGTGGAAAGACAAGGTAGGAGCAATTCTTGATATCTGGTATCCTGGAGAAGAAGGTGGAAATGCCGTTGCAAAAGTTCTTTTCGGAGCCGAAAATCCATCCGGTAAATTACCTATCACTTTTCCCATTGAAGAAGGGCAGTTACCGCTGAGCTATAACCATCACCCTACAGGAAGAGGAAATGATTACCATGATTTGAGTGGTGAACCTTTGTATCCGTTTGGTTTCGGGTTAAGCTATACCTCTTTTGAAATCTCAGATTTGCAGGTTAATAAAGCTCAATATTCCGAAAATGAAACTATTACAGCCAAAGTGAAGGTGACCAATACAGGTTCCAGACCTGGAAGTGAGGTCGTTCAGTTGTATGTGAAAGATTTACTGTCTACGGTTTCAAGACCGATCATTGAATTAAAAGGATTTCAGAAAGTAGAACTAAAGCCCGGAGAATCAAAGTTAGTTACTATAGAGGTTCCGGTGAAGCAACTTCAGTTTTTGAATGAAAAAATGGAATGGATTGTAGAAAAAGGAATTTACAGAATTATGGTGGGGAATTCTTCTAAAAACCTTACATTAAAACAAAATGTTGAGGTTTTATAGATTGATACCAAGAAATCAAAAGGAGCAGAAACACATCTGCTCCCTGGTGAAAGTAAGTGATTGAAGTCCTTAATATTTTCTCGCTAAAAGGACATTTAACAAAAATGTTCCTGTCCAGTTACTGTTATTTGATCCATTATTTCCTATAAAATCAATACGTGCAACTGATACGGTAAGTCTGGTTCTTCCAGCAGTTCCATTATTGGCAAGACTTACAAATGATGCTGTAAATACATCCGGAAAACTCGAGTTATTTCCTGCGGTAAGAATAGGATACATATTGGCCACATTAAATGGTGTTCCCTGATATTCATACACAAGAGTCATTCTACTTGCATTGGAATAAGCTGCTGTGTGAGCATGATCTATTGATCCTTTACTGATGATCCACCATCTGTCATTAGTGGCTCCGGTATCGTATGACGCATTGGCATGAGCTGTCCAGTCTGCAACAGGAGCTGTTCCAAGAGCATGAGGAGGAATAGCAAGCTGTGTACCATAAATTTCCACATTACTTGGTTTGGGAAGGACAGTAAAAGAAAGATCCCAGGTACCGCCTGAAGTATTGCTGTTATTTACTACCTCGGCATAGGCTCCTGTGGGAATTACAAATGAGGAAACGGGAGTATTGTCGATTCTTAATGTATTACCACTTGATGCCTGAAGGGTAATACCTGCCGTCGAAATGTTTTTGATTTTGTAAATTCTTCCTGTATAACTTGTGGTTCCAGTTCCAATAACCGGTAGGGTAAAGGTGGCATCGCCTGTTCCATTATAAGTAATGTAATGATCTGTTGCCAAGATACTGTAAGTTGTAGTAGTAATTTCTTTATAGCCAGCACCTAGAGAACCGTTAATGGCTAATGTACTGTTAGGAGAAGTGGTGTTAATACCTACTTGTGCATTTGAAGACGCTCCTACAAACAGAAGAATTAAGAAGTACTTTTTCATATAAATTTTTTTTAATGTTTTGTGTGATTAATGAAGATGGATTTTTTTTATCTTATAATATATCAGTGTTTTATTTTTTTTGATTTTATATTTTCGTTTTCAAAAAGTCTATACCAATCTGCAGGGAACTTCAAGATCTTCGGTCAGATAATAGCTGCAACATAAGCGGTGATAACCGTCAGCAATGATCAATTCATTTTGACCTCTTACCAGTAAAATGGGGGAGAGTTTTTTATTTTTCTCTACTTTTTTTAGATTTTCTTTTACATGAATGTTGGTTTCGGGAAGTAATGCGAGTTTGCTGGCTCTCAGAATATCTTTAGATTTTTTATTGATAGTGGTAGCTTTCTTCAGTTTTTCCACCAGTTTTTGTGCCTGTTCCGGTTCAAAGAGAAGCTCCAGATAATCCTGAGCTGCTGGGAAATCATGAGGTTCAGGATCCTTTAGCCAAATTCGGTCTTTGCTAAGTAAATTTTTCTTCATGGGTGTGATCAAATGTAAAATATTAAATAAATTTATGAAAAAAGATTCATAATCAGAACTTTAATTATTGAAATTGTTTGCTGAAAATTATTCTTTGCAGAGGAAATAAGATCAACTTTATGTATTTTTTAAGAAAACGTTGGTACGATATATGTAGAATACCTTACGAACCTGAATGTTTTTCATCAGTTTTTATAGCTTGATGAGATTCATTTGCAAAATATAAATATCATGAGAAAGTATTTAATTTCAACCTTATTCGTATTAGGTTTAGCCATGAATGTTTCAGCCCAGAAACATCCGCCAGTTCCGCCACATCCTTCAAAAAATGAGCTGGTCAATATTAAAATGCAAGAGCTTACCAAAAAATATAATACGGAGAAAAAACTTATCCTTAATCACCCACTTGCAACCAAACAGATGAAGAGAGATCAGATGAAAGCCTTGAATGAAAGATTTGCAGCTGAAAAACGATTACTTAGACAAGCAAAATAATTGATATTTCTTGCTGTTTTTAAAATCAAAAAAGCCTGTTTTTATGCGGTGAGTTTTGTAATATTTTTAATATAATTAGAAAAATATTGAAAAAGGACATGTTTTGTGTCCTTTTTCTTTGTTTAAAATTGAATGAAAATAGTATTATTAATGCATTTTAAGATCAGATTTCAGAAACATAAAACATCCAATATTTTTCCTTAAATTCGCATAAAAATTTTTAAAGTAATGAATTACGATATTATTGTCATTGGAAGTGGTCCTGGTGGATATGTTACCGCGATCAGAGCAGCACAGTTGGGTTTCAAAACTGCAATTATCGAGAAAGAAAACTTAGGAGGAATCTGCTTGAACTGGGGATGTATTCCAACTAAAGCTTTATTAAAATCGGCTCAGGTTTTTCATTATATCAACCATGCTGAAGATTATGGTTTGAATAAAGTGGAAGCAAGCTTCGAATTTCCGAATGTAATCCAGAGAAGCCGTGGTGTTGCCAGCAAAATGAGCAAAGGAATCGAGTTCTTGATGAAAAAGAACAAGATTGACGTAATTCTAGGTACTGCAAAAGTACAGAAAGGAAAAAAAGTTTCTGTTACAGATAAAGAAGGTAAAGTAACTGAATATACAGGTACTCATATTATTATCGCAACTGGAGCTCGTTCAAGAGAATTACCAAACTTACCTCAGGATGGTAAAAAAGTAATCGGATACAGACAGGCATTATCTCTTCCTGAGCAGCCAAAATCTATGATTGTAGTAGGTTCTGGAGCTATTGGAGTAGAATTTGCAGATTTCTATAATACAATGGGAACAAAAGTAACTGTTGTTGAATTTATGCCAAATATTGTTCCTGTAGAAGATGAAGAAATCTCTAAACACTTAGAGAAATCTCTGAAAAAGACAGGAATCGAAATTATGACCAATGTTTCTGTAGAAAGCGTTGATACTACAGGTGAAGGCGTAAAAGCTACTGTAAAAACAGCGAATGGAAACATTACCCTTGAAGCTGATATCTTATTATCTGCTGTAGGTATTGCTGCTAATATCGAAAACATCGGTTTAGAAGAAGTAGGAATCCAGACAGATAAAGGAAGAGTATTGGTAAACGAATGGTACGAAACTTCTGTACCAGGATACTATGCAATTGGTGATATCATTCCAACTCAGGCATTAGCTCACGTTGCTTCTGCTGAAGGAATCACTTGTGTTGAGAAAATCAAAGGAATGCACGTTGAGAAAATCGACTATGGCAATATCCCTGGATGTACTTACTGTCACCCTGAAGTAGCTTCTGTAGGTCTTACAGAAAAACAGGCGAAAGAAAAAGGATACGAAATCAAAGTAGGTAAATTCCCTCTTTCTGCAAGTGGTAAAGCGACTGCAAACGGAAATACAGATGGTTTCATCAAAGTAATTTTCGATGCTAAATATGGTGAGTGGTTAGGATGCCACATGATTGGTGAAGGAGTAACAGATATGGTTGCTGAGGCTGTTGTAGCAAGAAAACTTGAAACTACAGGTCATGAGATCATCAAGTCTATTCACCCGCACCCAACGGTTTCAGAAGCGATTATGGAAGCTGCTGCCGCTGCTTACGGTGAAGTGATTCACATTTAATCTTTCAACAGATAGTATTTAATATATAAAAGCTCAGAGATTTCTGAGCTTTTTTTATTTGTTGGATTGTACATCGATTTCAGTATCTTATTATAGAAGTCAATTAAAGTCATATTTATTCTCTACATTTTAAAATTTTATAAGGGACTTTTTGACTATTTTGTATTCACTTTCATTAAAATAATTTTAAAATCGGCATATTTATAAAAATTAAGCCATTTATCTCATCGTGTTTTCTTAATTTTATTCAATGAATTTTGAGAAAGTAGGTCTTGTTTTATCAGGAGGTGGTACCAAAGGGATCGCCCACGCAGGAGTATTAAAATTCCTGAAAGAAAAAAACATAGAAACCGATATCCTTTCCTGCTGCAGCGCCGGATCTATCGTAGGGTGCCTTCATGCAATAGGAAAAACGCCGGAAGAAATTCTGGACTTTTTCAATTCAGTCTATTTTTTCAACTGGAAGCATTTTACCTTTAATCAGCCGGGATTGGTTTCTTCCATCATCTTCAGAAACTATCTTAAACCGATCTTTCACGATATGAAATTGGGAGATCTGGATATGGAAGTGAAGATTGTAGCCACAGAATTGGTCTCCGGAACTCAGAAAATTTTTGATAAAGATTTTGAGATTGTAGATGCTATTATTGCCTCCTGTTCCATTCCGGGAATTACAACTCCTTACATTATTGGCGATGAAATGTATTGTGACGGAGGTGTTCTGAACAATTTTCCGGCAGATATTATCAGAGAAGATTGTGATAAACTTATCGGGGTATTTGTATCGCCGCCAAGTGATGCCAAAATCAAAGACCTTAATTCTATCAAAGCTATTGTTTCCCGTTCATATGATCTTCTTTCTTACCGAATAGAAAAAGTAAAGTTTGAGTATTGCGACTGGTTTATTTCATCTCAAAAACTGGCTACTTATGGAACTTTTGAAAGAGGAAAAGACCGGTTAGAACAAATTTTTAATATAGGCTATAAAGCGGCAAAAGAGAGCTATGAATCCAGTGGCTTTCTTACTGAACTGAAACAGTCGGGGACATAAAAATATCTTCTCACTAGCTTTATACTTTTAATCATTCTTACTCTAACAATACACTAAAAGCTATATAGAACATTAAAAAGGCCATCTTAAAAGTAAGATGACCTTTGTTTTTTATAAATGTAAGATAGCATATGGCTATTTCTTCACTACATATCCATCCTGATTTACAATTTCATGATCGTTAGGATCATTTACCACAAGGGTATAAGGTGCTTTTTTCGCAGAATCTGTAAGATAATTTCTCCATACCTGATAGGTATGTCCTTGATTATTAAACAAAATATAATAATTACCTCCGCTTCCATCCGGAACCAGCTCACCGTCACTGATAATCATATTGGGTTTGGTGGTAATGTTAGCATTAGCGCTCCAGGATTGATACAGATACTTACCGTTGGGTTGTTTATCAATTCTTATCTTAAACTTTTTAGTTTTAATAATAACTGTTTTAGGAATCTGCTGAAGAGTAGAAGAGGTTCTAAAGCTATTATTTTCTGAAACATAAGGTACTTCTTTAGCATAAGCAAAAGAAAACTGAGCCAGGCAGAAGGCTCCTAATAAAAAATGCTTGACCATAGGTAATCAGTTATTGGTTAACAAGCAAACTTTATCAAATATAACGCCATCGTTACTGAAAATTACCGGAAATTATTTCTTGATTATTTTCTTAAAAAACTTTTTGCCAATACTCATGAAATATATCCCCGAATTTAAATGTGAAACATCAATTTTTTCATTTGAATTTCGAATTACCTTTTGCAAAACCAATTTTCCGCTAGAGTCGTTTAATTCAATAGTATTACTCAATACATCTTTATTAAGATCTTTGATATTGATAATATTGCCAACAGGATTGGGATAAATAGATATAGTAGGTGAAGCATTTTCTTTTACAGATAAGTTGGTGTTTACATTCACCTCAATCAGATAGCTTCTATAGGGATTTCTCCCATTATTTATATTATTGAAATCATACTTTTTAGTAAGAACTTCGTTGGAAAGGTCATATTCGAATATCACTCCGTCTGAAGTGGACCCTCCCCAGTAGGTCATACCATATACTTTGTTGTTTGAAGCCTGCATGAGACTTCCAAAAGGCATTCCTCCTATTGTATCTTCATTAAAATCTACTTTTTTCGAATATAAATTGGTACCGGGATTCAATTCGTATAATACTCCATTATTATGAGCTCCTCCATACATTGTCATTCCATATAAAGAACCGTTCGTAGCCTGCATTAATGTCCCTGTAGACTTTGTCCCGTGAGAATATTCAAAACTTTTTATTTGGGTAATAGTATTGGTTGCTATATTGTATTTATAGATTGTTCCCCAGCCATTATATCCTTTATCATTAGTTGCCCCGTAAAGATTACCATCGGCTGCTTGTAGCAAGTCACCTGTGGGTTGGGAACCATGGTCATAGTTAAGGAAATTTACCTTTTTAGTCAGAACCCCGGTGTTGATATCAAATTCAAACAAAACACCACTATCTGTGTTGCCACCAAACCCTGTAGTACCATAAACCTTTCCATTCGAAGCCTGTAATAAGCTTCCCATGGGTCTGTTTCCGTTCGTACTATTAAAGTCTACTTTTTTTATATAAATACTGGTGATAGGATCGTATTCGAAGAGTGCTCCATTGTTGTTTACACCTCCGTACTGAGCGAGGCCATACAATTTTCCGTTGGTAGCCTGTATCAAATGTCCCGTAGGAACTTTTCCATTGGAGGTATTTTGAAATTCATATTTTTTGGTCAGTGTTCCAGTATCCAGGTCATACTCAAATAAGACTCCATTATTATAAGCTCCTCCGTATTCGGTAAGTCCGTATAATTTTCCGTTTGAAGCCTGTATCAGACTTCCTGCGGGGTTAGTTCCATTGCCAGCTCCGTTGAAATCGATTTTTTTAATGTTTTCGTTGGTATTATAATCGTATTCGAACAACGTTCCTTTATCAGAAATTCCACCTCGGAAAGTCATGCCATAAAGTTTTTTAGTCTGAGCGGGAAAAGTTAAAATTGAGAATACTGAAAATAAAAGAATAATTTTTTTTGACATCAATTATATTTTTGCTGTATAGTTTGCAAAAGCTTCTTCCAGACTTTCAAACTTACCTTTAAACTCATCAATAGGGCAGTCCTGCAGAATATTTCCTTTATGAATAAGAATTACTCGAGAACAAAGCGCTTCCACTTCCTGCATGATATGGGTAGATAGTAAAACAGTTTTTTGCTGACCAATTTCTTTCACTACATTTCTGATTTCAATGATCTGATTAGGATCCAAGCCATTGGTCGGTTCATCCAGAATCAGAAGATCCGGCTGATGAATAATCGCCTGCGCCAATCCTACACGTTGCTTATATCCTTTTGAAAGCTGACCGATTTTCTTAGATTTCTCCGGAGTAATTCCCACCAATTCAATGACTTTATCTACTCTGGATTCAGAAATTTTATGAATATTGGCAACAAACTGAAGATATTCCTTTACATACATTTCCAGATAAAGCGGATTGTTTTCGGGCAGGAAACCTATTTTTTTCTTGCTTTCAATTTCGTGGTCGGAAATATTTACTCCGTTAAAGATGATCTCTCCCTGATCTATTTTTAACGCTCCTACAATAGATTTCATCAGCGTAGATTTTCCGGCTCCGTTGGGCCCCAGAAGACC
Source organism: Chryseobacterium sp. Mn2064 (assembly GCF_049319685.1). Classification (NCBI taxonomy): domain Bacteria; kingdom Pseudomonadati; phylum Bacteroidota; class Flavobacteriia; order Flavobacteriales; family Weeksellaceae; genus Chryseobacterium; species Chryseobacterium sp. Mn2064. The sequence goes on along the minus strand of NZ_JBMOUE010000002.1, from coordinate 647,305 downwards.
GATGATCTCATTTTTTTCAATAGATATGTTGATGTTATTAAGAGCAGTTTGTTCACCAAATTTTTTGGTTAGATTGATTATCTGAAGCGGCATAATTTTTAATGTCTTTTTGCAAAAGTAAAATAAAAAAACTCATCCGTTAGAATGAGTTTCGTATTATTTATAAAATATAATTATTTTTTCGATTTTTTTCCATTTCCGGCGCCGCTGCCTGTATTGTTACCTGCCTTGTTGGATCCATTATTGTTGATAGCAGCAGGTTTTTCATACATAGCGAATTTTCCATTGGTTCTTCCAAACACTTTTTCTACCTGTTTTTGGGTTAGAAACTGAGATTTTCCAATATATTTTCTGTTTTTATTGATGACCTGGATAAACTGTACAGTCTGTTGCCCGTAGTTTCTCTCATAATGAAGCTCAATGATATCATTGGGAAGTTCAAGAATGATGTTTTCATCCGGTACATTGGTAAAACCATCTGTGATGAGTTTGTACAAACCTGTCACATCGCCATTCAGATTTTGGAATGAAAAAGATCTGATAGTGTTCAGATTGCTGGTGTTTAAATCCTGGTAATTGATGGTGAATTTATCATCCTTTTTATACAAACCAACGGAGTTGTCCTTACCGATTTCCACCAAACTTTCATTTTTCAACACTTTGATCTGTGAGAAAACTGAAATACTGAATATACATATAATAAGTAGAATTATTTTTCTCATGGGGTGAATTTTAATGTTTTATAAATTTGGTGCACATAAACTTACTAATAAAAAAGCTAAAAAGCAATTATATTCATTGTGACAAAAATAACATTTTTTTTTAATATTTGTAAGGCTTAATCGGCTAATATCACTAGGTTTTTCAATGATGTAACGACTTATTAATCATATGATTGTTCTGTTTTGAATAAAAATACTTTTGACAGGAAGAGTTGAAAAACAGAAAAATAAATGGTAGATAATGTGCTGAAAAACAGATCAAAAATATCTTCACTTTATGTTGAATTAAAATTTATTTTAAATAAATGTTAAAATAACACCCGAGAAAATAAAAAACTTGTCATTAAGGTTGTAAAGTGTTTATAAACAGTGTTATATCAATTTGTTTTTTAGAATGGAGGCCGTAAAAGAATCATATTCCTGCTTATAACTTCTTCCTACAGGAAGCTCATATTTTCCAAGAAGAACTTCATCGTTACTAAAAGCAGTGACAAATTCTCTGTTGATAATAAATGATCTGTGAATTCTTACAAATCCTTTATTGGCTAAAATCTTTTCAAGATCTGCAAGTTTATGCTTTGAGATGATATTTTCTGAGGTATTCAGTACCATTTTCACATCATTTCCCTGGCTTTCAAAATAGATAATTTCGGAAAGAGGAAGCTTTCTGTTCATGCCTTCTGTTTTAATAATGATAAAATCTTCTTTCGTATCGGTTGTCTTTCTCAAAAGGCGTTCTACAGCTTTGAAAAAGCGTTCAAAAGTAATGGGTTTCAAGAGATAATCGACTGCTTCGAGTTCAAAACCTTCAATGGCAAAATCCCGGTAAGCAGTTGTAAAAATGGTTTGGGGTTTGTTGGAAAGAGATCTCAGAAAATCGATCCCGTTTAAATGAGGCATCTGAATATCAAGAAACATAAGATCTACCGATTGGCTGTGAATCATTTTGTAAGCTTCCAGGGCATTGGTTGCTTTTCCGTAAAGATGCAGACCATCAATCTTGGAGATATGGTTTTCCAGCAATGAAGCTGCTAAAGGCTCGTCGTCTACGATGATACAGTTAATCATGTTGGGAAGGAGTGATGAGTTCTACTTTAAAGATAAGGTTTTCCTGTGAAATATTGCATGTGAAATTTCCAGGATAGTGGTGCTGAAGCTGTCGCTGTATATTTTGAAGACCAATGGCTTTATCATTTTTTGTCTGATTTGGAGAGACTGTATTTTCTATTCTAAAAAGAGAATATTTCTCATCTGTTTCAACCTGAATGGTTATTTCTGTAGGTTCTGAAGTTTTTCCCGCTCCATGTTTAAAGGCATTTTCAACCAAAGTAAGATAAAGAAGTGGCGGAATCGTATTGGTAGAATTGATAGTAACGGTCTTATTTATTTTTAATCTTTCAGAATGATAGCGAAGACTTTCTAACGCAATATAATCATTGATAATGGAGAGCTCATCGGTAACAGAAACCCATTTTTTCTGACCTTTATAGAGAATGTAATCGAGAATGTCTGAAAGCTGACTGATGGATTGGGACGTGTTATCAGAATGGCTGATAGAAAGCGAATAGATATTATTCAGGGTATTAAATAAAAAGTGGGGATGAAGCTGAGACTTTAGAGATTGTAGCTCAAGCTCGGTTTTTTCCTTTTGCAATCGGACACTGTTTTCCTTTTCATCTTTATAACGTATGATAAACATGATGGAAATGAATATAAATGCACCGCTGATAACAGGAAAAGTATAGTGAAGAAGAAGATACTTAATGTCGGTGAAAATACTGAAAAAACTGTCTTGATCTTCCGTTACAAAAAAAGGTTCGGCGATATAAACAATAAAAATTCTGTTGATCACAGAAATAATATAAAGGCTGGCCATAAGATATAAGGAAAATTCAAAATATCTTTTTCTGTCAAAAAAATGACGAATCAGAATATAATAGATAAAATTGGCTCCCATGATCTGAAAAATCCAGTGGCAGAAATTATAAATCACCAATTCCTTTAGCGGTCCATCGCTATATTCACCATAGATTCTCCCTATTCCAAATACAAACAGAGCAGGCCAGAACAATAACTGAAAGTAAAAGCTTGGGTTGATAGGATTGTTCTTTCCATTTTTCGTCATGATCAAAAATATAAAAATGTAAGGGATAACGTGTGAAGCTCATGCAAAAAGCATTAAAATAAGTCTAAATAACATATTTCACAGTTCAGACAGCAAAGATTGCATTTGGCATTCATATTCAGGCTTTCCAAATGTTGTGGCAGAAATATATACTATCATTTATCAATATTTGCAGAAAAAATAATGACAGAATTTTCAAAAAGGCTGTATGGACTGGATCATCTTAGAGCCGTTGCCATTGTATTGGTCCTCATGTTTCATTACCGTGCTTTCAGTCATCCGGAATGGATTGATACTATGGGTAAATTTGGATGGACAGGCGTAGATCTGTTCTTTGTATTAAGCGGTTTTTTGATTTCGGGACAATTGTTTCAAGAGCTTGAAGAAAAGGGACAGATTCATGTAAGGGTATTTTATACCAAGCGTTTTTTCAGGATTATTCCGGCTTACTTTTTTACCGTTTTTCTGTATTTTGCATTTCCTTTTTTCAGAGAAAGAGAAGCTTTGTCTCCTTTATGGAAGTTTATGACTTTTACGCAGAATTATGGATTGGATGTTATCAACAGAGGTACTTTTTCTCACGCCTGGTCTTTATGTATTGAAGAACAGTTTTATTGGGTTCTTCCGGTAATCCTTAGCGTTATGGCCCGGATCAAGGTATTGAAATATCTGGTGATTCTGATTGTTTGTGTCATTCTTTTTTCCATTCTTTCAAGAGTTGTGATGTGGAATGAATATATTGTTCCTACAGATAAAGAGTCTTCTGATTTCTGGCTTTTGTGGTATATGAAAATCTATTATCCTACTCATACCAGACTCGATGGATTGGGAATTGGAGTTCTTGGAGGTTATCTGATGCAATATTCATCTTGGTTTAAGCGCATAGTCCATAACAACGGAAATATACTCTTTATTTTGGGAATGAGTATGTTAGGAGTTTCGTTTTGGCTTTGTAGCGATCAGGTTTCGAAAATGGCTTCTATTTTTGGGTTTACTATGGTTGCTGTAAGCTATGGCGTGATCGTGATTTCCGCTGTTTCATCATCTTCTTTCCTGTATCGGTCAAGATCTTATCTTACTTCGCAGTTGGCCGCTTTATCCTATGCTGTTTATCTTTCTCATAAAGGAATTATTCATATGGTACAGGCCCTAATTCATTATTTTGATGGCGAGACTTCAGATAATACCTGTCTTATTATATGTTTGTTGGCCTGTATTTTGGGTGGATTATTGTATCGATTTTTAATAGAAAATCCTTTTTCAGCCATCAAGGCGAAAGTTTTAAAAAGAAAACAATAAGTAAAAAAGTGGTCTCAAGAATCGATTTTTTGATTTTTGAGACCACCTGCTTTTTATAATGAAATTCGCCAGAAAGCTATTTTGACGTCATATTTTTCAACACTACATTTTTAATGGCCGCTTCCTGAAAACTCCAGTTCTCACTGTTTTTAGGCATTTGATTTTCAAGAATAATCAATGAGGTATCTGTAGAAGGGAAATAGACATTCAGGCAGGTAAATCCATCTCCAAGACCGGTTACTCCATAATACGTAAGCCCTGCTTCTTTAATAATTCTTACATTATATCCAAATCCCATACTTTCTTTCCCAAAAACATTATGCTGAGACATTGTAGAAGGGAAGAGCATCTGCTTCTTAAACTGTGGAGAAAGAAGGTTCCCTTTGAAAAGAGCCTGGTCCCATTTTGCAAGATCCTCTACCGTTGAAACAATCCCTGCAGAAGGTGCTATTTCATTGGTTATAAAAGATTCTTTTACCTTTTCAAACTGATTGTTTTCACTTTTGAAACCTGGTACCAGTGACTGATTGTTTTGAGTATTGTAAACAAAAGTACGGTTCATTTTCAGTTTTTTGAAAAGCGAATCAGCCAGTTCTGTGAATGTTTTTCCGGTTGTTGTTTTTAGAATATCTCCTAAAAGTGCATACGAGAGATTTCCATATTTAAACTGTGATCCAGCTTTGAAAAGTGTCGGTTTTTCGGTATCTGTAATACCATGAGTATGGTTCAGAAGATGATGTATTGTCACAGTATCTGCCCACGGCTGTGTAAGAGAAGGAAGGTACTTTTTGATTGGGGTATGAAGATCCAGTTTTCCCTGCTCTGCAGCCTGTAATACCAAAACAGCAGTTATCTGTTTAGAATTGGACATCACTTCAAACTGATCGTCTGTTTTCAAAGGGATCTTTTTTTCAAAATCTTTATATCCTTTTGCTTTCAGATATTGTATTTTCCCTTTTTGAGAAACTAAAACAACTCCATTGAATGTAAGCGGAGAGGTAGCAGCCATAATGCTGTCTATTTTATGAGTATAATTCTTTGTTTTCTGCGCGTTTGCCGTAAGGGATAGAAAGACAGAAAGTGTGCAGGTTAGAAATGTTTTTTTAGAAATCATTGTTTATTTTTTGTTGTAGTAATCATAAGTGGCTTTGGCAATATCTGCGATAATTCCTTCCGCATCTTCAAATTTTTCGAAAGTGTCATGAACAAAAACGGCAATATATATTCTCCTTTTGCCGGGAAGTTCAATGATTCCGAAATCATTGATGGCTCCTGTCATTCCTGTTTCATTCGTAAAAGATGTTCCCGTTCTGTGGGCTAACTTTACGGTATGGGGAAGCTTGCCTTTTAATCTTTTGGTTCCTGAAACATTATTGAGCATTGCGGTATAAAGCCATTGTGTATGTTCTTTGTTCAGGATTTTACCAGTATAGAAGTTCTGAAGCTGTCTGGTAGCTTCTTTGGGCGTTATGGTATTGATAAACTGAGATTCCCAGTCTTTGTGCATATCTTCTTCGTTATTTTGAATAATGAAGTTCTTACTTTGAAGCATTTTTTGAACAGGCTCTGTACCGCCAATCAGTCTCAGAAGAATATCCGTTAAATTATTATCACTGTAAGAAACCATCCACTTCATGGCATCTTCAAGAGTGATCTCTATATTTCCGCCAGGATGTTTTTCTTTAAAGGGGCTCCAGGTATTCTCTAAAAGTTCTTCTTTTTTGATGAATAATTTCTGTTGCATAGACAGTTCCCCTTTTTCTATTTTGTGAAGAATAGTTAAAGCAATAGGGAATTTTACGGTACTCAGCATGGGATAAGGTTTCTCACCATTTACCTGTACTGCCGTTTTTTTAGAAAGCTCAACAATGGAGACTCCTACATCAGCTTTTTTACTTAAAATGATAGAGTTAATAGTTTCTGTCAGTTCTTTTGGGGTTTTGGTTTGAGCAAAAAAAGGTGAACTTAGTAGTAAGGTAAATACAATGAAAATAAAATTATTTTTCATGTTGAGTCTGGTTGGTTTTGTGTTTTTTTGTTTTCAAATATAAGCTTTTCAGGTATATTTTTTGACGGATAGGTATAAAATTAATGAAAAAGATGGAGATCTGTTTTTATAGCATATTTTCAATGTGTAAAGGTTAAATACATGATACTATTGACTTATTTATCGCAAAAGAATTGAGGCTGGCTCATTTTGAGCCAGCCTCAATCTTCAGAATATATTAAAATTGTTGTGCTTTACAGCAACGTGTTTACTTATCTATTCATTTTGTTTGATTTGCGGGTTATTATTAATCTCTTTATTCGGAATCTGAAATTTGAATTTATCCGGCGCCAGGTTAAACCTTCCAAAGGTATGATTGGTTCCTGTATACACTCTTTCCAAAGGAACATTCAATCTCTTCATATCAAACCAGGCGTAGCCTTCACCCCAAAGTTCTATTCTTTTCTGAAGGATAATTTCATTGATCAAATCATTGCCGGATTTTGTAGATAGGGTATAAGTCACATTCCTTTTAGAAGTAATATCAAACAGAACTTGTCTCGCTTCCGCTTCTCGTCCCTGTCTTGCAAGAGCCTCCGCCTCTATATAATACAGTGAAGAAGCTCGGATATAGATATAATCTCCTTCAAAAAGTGTAGGATCCTTAAACTTCCAGCTCACATAGGCCGGATAGTTTTTGGTTTTTCCGTTGAAAGTGTATTGAGCATTCTGGCTTCCATTGAACACCTTTTTACGGTAATCCGTATCCGGAATGGCTTCATAAAGACGTTTGTCTATCAGCTTACGGATTTGAGCGGCACCTGCATATCCTTCATTGGTATTATCAAACATAGAAAAAAATGACGCATAATAATTTCCAATGCTCATGGTGGCAGTTGTATTATGGAATCCCCAGATTACCTCAGGATTATTGATATTCGAAAACCCGGTTGTTGTATAGTCATTTTCCGTCATCAGAGCAATCCCCTGTTTACTTTCCTGAGCATATTTAGCAGCTTTTGTATAATCTCCTGTCTGTAAAAATACATCTGCGGCAATTGCTTTTGCGGTTCGTTGATCAATCTGAGCTCTTGATGAACGTGCAAAACTGTCAAGGAGTGTTATAGACTCTTCAATATCCTGAGTGATTTGAGCATATACTTCAGCGACTGTTGATCTTGGAAGTCCCTGGCTGGGATTGCTGCTCGTAAGGACTAATGGAAGCCCCGGATCGGACTGATGGTTTTTATAATCATTAGCATAAAAACGGATCAGATGAAAGTAGGAATAAGCCCTTAAAGCAAGCAATTGCCCCTTAATCGCTCTGTTTTTGGTACCGGTATCATTTTTGAGATCGTCCAGCAGTTTATTGATCACAAATATTCTTGCATAAAAAGTAGTCCATACAATTTCTGACGCAATGTTACTGGCATTGGTCGCTTCATAGTTATAAAACATTCCCAAATGCTGATTGGTAGATTGTATAACATCATTGGACATCAAATCTGCTCCAGCTTTTATCCCCATAATTCCGAAATCAGAGTGTACCGTTGTTCCTCCGGCACCGTTGCTTCTTAGATCAAGGTAAATTCCACCCAGAATTTTCTCGGGCTTAGACTGGTCTTCATTCAGCTGTTCACCGGATATATTTCCTTCCGGTAAAGTATTCAGATCGTTGGCACAGCTTTGGGTTAGGAGGCTGATACCAGCGAGTGCTATAAAGTATTTTATTTTTTTCATTGTCTTCTTTTAAAATGTTAGTTTAAAACCTAGAGAAACGCTGGATAGCAGAGAATATCTGTAAGGATCAGATACTCCTGTTAAAGAGGCTCTCGGGTCGTATCCTTTTCTTTTTGACCATAAGTAAAGGTTGTTTCCTGTCACATATAGTTTTAAGGCCGACAATCCTACCTGTCTGGCAAAATCATCCGGCAGCTGATAGGATAAGCTCACATCCTGAAGGCTGATATAGTCTGATTTTATCAGGTATAGGGTAGAATTTCCATTCTGATTGGTAGAAGTAAGATCTACTCGTGGCAGTTCTGCATTAGGATTTTCCGGCGTCCAGGTTTTGCTCAGATCAGTTGAATAATTGGAACCATAGGTATCTGAATGGAACAGGCTTCTGTAAATATCATCATACCCATAACCGCCAAACTGGTAAGCAAAATTAACGGCCAGGTTAAAACGTTTGAAAGTCACGTCAGTTCCGAATCCTCCATATACTTTTGGAATAGCAGATTTTCCGGTATTGTAATCTGTAGCTTCCTTATAGTTGTTGGTGATGGTTTTCTCTTCCTTTTGGGTGATCGGGTTGATGGTGGTACGGTACCATAAAGCATCCCCATTGTCAGGATTCACACCGGCAAACTCTTTAAGGTAATAGGTATATCGGTCTCCTCCTTCTGTCAGAATGAATAAACCTGTTACAAGCCCTGTATTTCTTTGCTCAGCAGGTAACTTTGTGATGGTATTTTTGTAATGAGTAGCATTGGCGTACACATTCCACTGGAAATCTTCTGTACGGAAAATATCTACGTTGATGTTGGCCTGAACACCACGGTTGGTCATATCACCTATATTTCCGTATTTCACATAAGAACCGGCATTGGATGGAGGCAATGGCAGTGCATAGATCATATCTGATACTTTTCGTTCAAAATAATCAGCATTCAAGCTAATTCTGTTCTTTAAAAGAGAGATTTCAAACCCTGCATTCAGGTTTTTGGAGGTTTCCCATTTCAAATCCTTATTTCCCTGTTTCTTTAATGACAAAACAGGTTTTCCATCTCCGAAATTATTGATTCCGTAGATGTCCTGATAGGCGTAATAATCTCTGTTGGATCCATCCAGAAGTATATTGTCATTTCCTTGCTGTCCGTAAGAAGCTTTTAATTTCAAGGAATTGATGACAGTATTATCCTTCAGAAAATTTTCTTTTGCAATATTCCATGCCACTCCCAATCCATAGAAATTTCCCCATCTGCTTTCCGGAGAAAAAACAGAAGAGCCGTCTCTTCGTATATTGGCGTTGAAGAAGTATTTCCCGTCATAATTATAAAGTAATCTTGAGAAATAGCCTTCTACAGCGTATGTATAACCATTTCCTGACAGATCTGTTATTTTTACAGCATTGTCAAAAGAGGCAGAGTTAGGTAATAAAAGCTGTTGCTTTGATCCGGAAAAACCTTCATTTTTTATTTTATTGAGTTCATGTCCTACAAGAATATTGAAGTTATGTTTATCCAGTTTCTTCTGATAAGTAAGCAATTGCTGGTGGTTCAAAGTATATCTGAATGTAGAACCTTGTGATATGGTACCTCCTACCGATGAGGACGTTCCTCCCTCTGTATTTCCAAACTGAAGATTTTTTACATTTTCCAGATACGCTCCGAAATTATAGGTGAAATCCAATCCTTTGATGATCTCATAATTTAATCCGAGATTGATATTGGTACTATTATTAACCGTCTGAGATTTATTTTTCTGAAGATTTCCTACAGGATTTTCAAAAACGGCATAAGATCTCGTGCTTCCGTTGGGACCTTGCCCGTCTCCATAATCGTATAATGCATCTCCATGAATATCATAAAGCCTTTGGTAATTGTTATCTCTTAAGAAAACAGGATAGAAGGGTGCTATATTTCTCGCAAATTGAAAAGGATTGGAAAAACCGCCTGTTTCTCCAAAGTCCTGCTTGCTGTAAGTATAAGACAGAGCACTTGTTAATTTCAATTTTGACGTAATGGAGTAGTCTACATTAGACCTGATTCCAAATCGTTCAAATCCTGAAGAGATTAGATATCCTTTATCATCCAGATAATTTAAGGAAGTGTAAGATTTTACCTGATCACTATTAGCATTGATCCCAACGGTGGCTTCCCGTCTCAAAGCCGGCCTGAAAAGAAGTTTTTTCCAGTCGTCCTGATACAATAATTGAGCATCTTGATTAAAAGAACCGTCTTTTCCAATCAGCTTATTGAAAGGAACATTGTAAGCATTATACCCCAGTTTATTTAAAGCTGTAAGACCTACATCATGAGGACTAGCTCCTGAAGGAACGGCTCCTGGTTGTTTTAATCTCGCTATTTCTCCAATTCTGGCTCTGTTGTAATAGGCCGTGTAATAATCTTGTGGAGATGTATAAACCGAATAATCTTCAATAGATCTGAAGTTAACTCCGGTTCTGATATCCGCATCAATGCTTAGCCCTTTATTTTTACCTCGTTTGGTATTCACAATGATGACACCATTTGCTCCTCTGGAACCATATAGAGCGTTGGAGGAAGCATCTTCAAGGAAAGATATACTTTCAATATCTGATGCTGCAATACTGTTGAGGTTTCCACTGTAAGGGATGCCATCTAATACAATCAGAGGATCGCTGGAGGCATTAATGGAACCAATACCTCTCATTCTGATCGTAGGCTGTGAACCCGGCTGACCTGACGAGATTACCTGTACTCCTGCTACTTTACCGCCAATTCCCTGCAGTACATTTCCGTTTTGAAGGCTGGACAGATCTTTGGCTTTTAAAGATTGTACAGAACCTGTTATTTCTTCTTTTTTCTGCTTTCCGAAAGCTACCACCACCACTTCTTTGATGGAGGTTTCGTTGGAAAGACTGTCTTTACTCTGTGCAAAGCCGTATTCCGCAAATAGCAGCAGGGCCAATACACCAAGTTTGCATTGTTTCTTTTTCATTATATTAATCTAGGTTTAAAATTAAAGGTGGATTACTGCTGATCTTTCTGCACAGGAAATAGAAATCTCTGCCTCCTTTCAATGGGAGGTTATCGCAAGATGGAATGTTAAAAATTATACAGGAGACTTTACCGGATTCAATAAGGGGTAAACTTATTGGCTTTAATTCCTACAGTAATGGATGTATTTCTTTGAAAGTTTAGAACATCATCATGTTACACATCATATCAAAACACATATTCTGAGAAATAGAGTTGTGTAGTGACAGGCCGCAATGTGCAGAAACTTCTTTCTGAACAGACACTGGAGCCATGATGGTGCATAGGTAAGAATCAAAGTAGTTCTTATTCATGAGAATAAATTTTATGTTTTTTTTAACTGTGTCAAAAGTATTTAATAATTCACAAAACACTATTAACATGTCATATGAGATAAATCATATAAGTCTACTAATTTAGTAGGGTATTTGATTTTGATATAAAATATTGGATTTAGTTAATTGTAAATCAGTTGTTTGGTGTTTTGTGTTTAAATGTTTGAAATATTTTTTTAATGATTATTTTAACAGTGAATAAAAATTAACATGATAAGTCTATTGTTTTTGTAGACTTTTTCATTACTTTGCCGCGCAAAATGATTGTACCGTTCGAAGTTCTTTTACCCGAAAAAATAATCTATTTTTGAAATAGTTTTCTTTTGCACATTTTTTGCTTCTGTGAACTACTCTTACAGCGATTAAGCATAATCGCTGATACAAATACAACCAATATATGATGAAAAAATACCTTACTTATGTTTTACTTTTGGGATCTCCCTGGTTTTGGGCTCAAAATAAAACTGTTGAAAAACCTACCTACCAGCAAAATTGGCTGCAGGCAGAAAAGGAAAATGAAGCTGTTGCTTTTGATTCTGATCTTAAGCTGTCTGATGCTGAAAAAACATTGGATAACAAATTACAGCAGATAAGAAAGCAATTTCTTGCTGAAACTGAAAAACAGAAAATACCTTTATATAATCACTCTTTTACCCAGATAAAATCACTCATCGAAAGCAGTAGGCTATTTGAGGTTATACAGGCAATGCCCAAAGGAAGTCTGCTTCACACTCATAGCGGAGGGATAACCGACGTAAAGTGGGTCATTTCTACAGCAAAAGAATATAAAGAATGTTATGTTTATGATCAGGCAGATAACAAGGATTTTATCTTTGGACAATTGGGCTTTTTCAAAGAAGGGGAGATTCCAAAAGGATTCGTAAATCTGAAAGATAAATTATCTTCACATCCTGAGTTTGAAAAAGAACTGCAGAAACTTCTGATTCTGAAACGCGATCAGCTTTGTGATTATTCAGATTATTGGATTGAATTTGAAAAACGGTTTAAACGTATTAGCCTTTTGCTGTCTTACCGTCCGTTCTTTAAAAAATATTATCTGAAAGGTTTTCAGGATCTGGCAAAAGACAAGGTACAAAATGTAGAAATCCGATTTATTTTTGAAGAGCTCTATGATTTTCAGCATGGCAAGTATCCTTTAAAAACTTCTATTACAGATTTGCAGGATGTTGTCAAAGAAATGCATCAGTCATATCCGGAGTTTACGATGAAGCTGATTTATTCCAGTTTTAAATTTTTAGATTCTCCAAAAGTAGAAGAGCAGCTTATAACGGCTTTTGAATTGAAGAAAGAGTTTCCGGATGTTATTTCAGGTTTTGATCTCGTAGCAGATGAAGCTGCAGGGAATAGAATCAACTCATTCCAGAAAAACTGGGAAACGTTGAATATACTGACGAAAAAATACGGGGTAGCCATGCCTCTTTTTCTTCATGCCGGAGAAAGTACTTCTGTTTTGAATAAAAATATTCTGGATGTAGGATTATTAAACAACCAGAGAATTGGCCATGGACTGAATCTGATCTATTTTCCAAAAACAATGGAACTCATCAGAAAGCAGAGCAAATTGGTGGAAGTAAGCCCGATCAGTAATCAGGTTCTTGGCTATGTAAGCGATTTGAGAAATCATCCTGCAAGAGTTTTGCTGAGCAACGGAATACAGTGTTCTATCAATAGTGATGATCCATCCGTATACGGTTATGAAGGGCTGAGTTATGATTTCTGGGTAGCTTTTGTCTATTGGGAATTGGATGTAAAAGCATTGAAGAAACTTGTTTTCAACTCTATTAATTATTCTTCTTTAAGCGAAACTGAAAAGAAAAAAGCTCTGGCACATCTAAATAAAGAATGGAATTATTTTGTTCAAAAAACGAATTCTACATTAAAATAATTCAGATTTTGCCCTTAGAATAGAAGTTAATCCCCTTACCACATACAAAAAGCATCATTAAAACTAATGATGCTTTTTTATATGGCTATATAATTCTGGTTTATACTGATGGGTCAGGGTCAACGAATTATTTTTTAGGCTGTAAAGATAAGTTGTCCAAATACACGGCCTGATGAACTCCATTCAACAAAACCTTGAAACCTAAACGGGTATCTTTTTTAAGAGAGATGTTGTATGTTTTTTTATCGCCTGTTATTTTCGATGCTTTAGCAATAGAAGCAAAAGATTTAGTATCAGACGGATTATCTACAGAGAACAGTTCCAGGGTAGTTTCTCCTCCGTTGTCTGAAACATCAAGAGTTAATGTATAGCTTCCTGCTTTCACTTTTGGAGTTACCAAATACATATTTTCTCTTGGATCGTTCATAGAGTAAAATATGATTTTTTTGTCACCCGCATAAAGCATTGCTTTCCCTGCCTGAGCTGTCCAGCATTTATTGATCTCCTTCCAGCTGTCAAAATTTTCTGAAAGTTTGTTTACAGTAGTACACTGTGCTTTTGCCGTTAGAAATCCTGCTAGGGTTACTATTCCTGCAAATACGATTTTTTTCATATATTATTTATATATTACGAGGTAAAAATAACTAAAAATGGTCAGATCAGAAAGCTATTGTGTAATAAACCAGATTAACTTTGGCTTTTTCTTTCTTTTTAGACTGACTTAAACAGGATAAAGAATAAAATTAGGGAAATAATACAGGATTACCTGTTTTTTTTAATTCATTTTTATGTTTCTTTAGAGATGTTCCTTTGTGTCTTTTGAAAAACTTATTGATATGGCTTTCGTCAGCGAATCCGAATTCATCGGCTATTTCGTGAACTCTTTTATTGCTGAAACGTAAACGGTGCTCTATTAAGCGAATCCGGTAGGATGAAATATACTGCAGTATCGATTCATTGCATTGTTTACGGAAATAATGACCCAAATAAGTTGGCGAAAATCCAAATTTTTCTGCAATTACCGGAACTTTTAAACAATCCGGCTGGCGGATATGTTCTTGTATGTAATCTAATATTTGCATCAATCTGATATCGGGATGAGGAGCAATATTCTGGGGTTGTATCACCGCAATATTTCTTGCAGCAATCACAATAATGGTATTAACCAGATGTCGGATAAGATCCTCTCCATACATCCCGTCGCGTTCAACAGCTTTCTGAAGATTTTCAATTAACATATTCACCATCTGCTTATCATCTTTATTCGTAAGGATAGATCCTGATAAATGGGAAGCGTGATACAGCAGACATTCAATATGATCTATACTTTTCCACTGATATTCCCTGATGTATTTTTCACCAAAGCGCACCACCATAAACTCATTGGTTCCCTCCAGATCAAAACCATGAGAATCATAAGGCGTAATGAGGAATAAATCTCCTTTGTCATAAGAAAGTTGATGATCATTCACAATATGTTTACCCCTGCCTGAAATAACATAGACCATTTCAAAAAAATTGAATTTCCTGTCCCGAAGCGGACAATCGTCTACCTTTTCATAAAATACTTCAAGGGAATTATGGATATTTTCTCTTGCCATAGAGTAAAGATACCTAAAAAAGCTTTAAATGTACCTGTTTTTGATGTTTTATGCGGTCTATTTTTGTCTCAGTAAATGGAATACACGCAAACTGATCATTGTATGCAACAAATGAAAATGAAATGTTAGAACCCATTAATGAATAATATACTAAGAATATGAAAAAAATTGTAGTGATCAATGGTCATCCCGACAAGGATAGTTATAATAGTGCTATTGCTGTTTCTTACAGAGAAGCTGCTAAAGCCTTTGGCGCGGATTTACGGTATATTGCCATCGGAGAATTGTACTTTAATCCTAATCTTCAGTTTGGATATCGACAACGGATGGAACTGGAACCCGATCTTGTTACAGCATTGGAAGATCTTCACTGGAGCGATCATCAGGTATGGATTCATCCCATATGGTGGCTGGGAATGCCCGCTGTTATGAAAGGTTTTCTTGACAGAGCTTTTCTTCCGGGTATTACTTTCAAAAGAAATAAAGATGGAACCAGTGAAGGACTATTTAAAGCCAAAACAGCAAGAATTATTACAACAGCAGGAGATATCTCAACAGACGATTATGATGAAGTGTATAAATCGAGCGGGCTGGTTCAACTGCAAAAAGGAATTTTAGAGTATTGCGGAATTTCATCCTTTAGCAATGATTATATAGGACCTTTGCATGAAATGAATGATGATGACCGGAAAAAATGGATCGAACGGATAAAAATTGTAGCAGTGGAAGATTCAAAGAAAAAATCTTTTGTGGAGTAATGATAATCCTATATTTTAAATTTAGAATCCGGGCCAATATCGAAGATATTGGCCCGGATTCTCTGATACATGGAAAATATAGCTTTGCTTGATAAAGTTGATTTTTATCCAGGTATGATCATTACCTTCAACATTAAATATTTATTTGTAAGAATTACTTGGGTAGGGTTCCCATAAATTCAAATATTTCAGCACCTATTTCTGCGGCATGTGTTTCCAGTGCGAAATGACCGGTATCGTAGAACTTAAGCTTGGCTTTTGGAAGATCTTTCAGATACGCTTTGGCTCCTTCAGGAAGAAAATAGGGATCTTTGTTTCCCCATACGAGTAGTAATTTAGGCTGATATTTTCTAAAATACGTATGAAACTGAGGATATAACGCTACATTTGTTCTGTAGTCTTTTACCAGATCCAGCTGTATTTCAATATTGCCAGGTCTGTCCAGAAATTTTTGATCCAGTGTATACGTTTCCGGAGCAATTAAAGAAGGATCGGAAACTCCATGATAGTACTGAAAAGTGGTGGCTTCCTTAGAAACAAAATCTTTTAAGGCAAGCCTGTTAGCCTCTGACGGATCTTTCCAGTATTTTTGTATAGGATTCCACTCATTGCTCAGCCCTTCCTCGTAGGCATTTCCGTTTTGAGAAATAATACCGGTAATTTTTTCAGGATTATTCATAGCCAGACGTAAACCTATCGGTGCGCCATAGTCAAAGATATAGACGGCAAAACGTTTTACCTTTAATTGATCAATAAACCCCTGAACCACTTCGGTCAGATGATCAAATGTATAAGAAAACTGTTGATGATCAGGTGCATCTGAATAACCAAATCCAGGAAGATCCGGAGCGATGACATGATACTTTTTACTTAATAGAGGGATGAGATTTCTAAACATATGAGAAGAAGTCGGATATCCGTGTAAAAGGAGTAGGGTTGGAGTATCAGCAGGACCTGCTTCTCTGTAAAATACATTGAGTCCGTTTACTTTGATGTTGCGATAGTGAATGGTTTGGTTTTCCATAATGTGATGATTTGAAATTGTTTTTTGATTAAGTTGTGCATGAACCATTTGACTTGAAAGTAAGCCAAGTGACAGAGCTGTAATGATTTGTCTGAATATCATTTCTATTTATTTTTTGTAATGTCAAAATTAATACGGATATTTGATTATTAAAAACGATTAATTGTAATCAATGTAATCACTTTTAATGATTAATAAAAATGAATCTAAACGATCTGAAAATTTTTGAAGCTGTTGCAGAAACGGGGAGTTTTACAAAAGCGGCTACAATGACATTTACCGTTCAGTCCAACGTTACTGCACGAGTGAAAAGTCTTGAGGAAGAGTTTAATACAAAGCTTTTTTTACGAACCTCCCGCAAGGTGGAACTTACTGCTGAAGGGATGATTCTTATGGAATATTGTAAACAGATTCAGCATTTGATGGAGGAAGCAAAACATACAATCCAAAGCGCGGAACATATCAGAGGTTCTCTGAAAATTGGATGCATAGAAACGACTATGGCTTTAAAAGCTCCTGAAATATATCGTGTTTTTGAAGAGAAATATCCGGATGTTGAACTGGAATTTAAGTCAGATACCAGAAACTCGCTTATATTGGATGTTCTAAACTACAGATTGGATGCAGCCTTTGTTTCTGCTCCTATTAACGTTAATGGACTTGAAAAGATTTCCATTAAAGAAGAGCAGCTTGTTATTTTAACATCATCAAAGGGACCACAGCTTCAGACATTGCTTGAAAAAGAGCCATTAAAGATTGTTGTTTTTGATGAAGGATGTATTTTTAGAGAAAGATTAGAATCCTGGCTGAGCCATAAAGGCATTCTCAATTACAAAAGTACGGTGGTGAATTCTATTGAAGGGATTATCAATTTCGTAGAAGCAGGTTGGGGAATCAGTATGTTGCCGGAAGAGATTGTTGACGAACATTATGCGGGAAGAAAAATTAAAAATTACAGACTCAACAGACAGTTGGGAACCATGAATACCGTACTTGTATTTAGAAAAGACGGGCCAAGGTCGAGAGCTTTACAATCTTTTATTAATATGTATTTGTAATTGCTGATTTCATAATGGCTTCCAAATGGTTTTTAAACCTGTACCAGACTGATTTATTGCAAACAAAGCAGATGAATCAGAAATAAAATAATATTATTTTTTGATGAACAATTTGATGAATCCATCAGAAAGACATACTTTTGCATTCTGCAATATAAAATCATTATTGATGATAATATTGTTTTCACCAAAAAACTAAAAACCAAAAACTAACATTGAAAACTAATTCAACCATGAGAAACACACACACTTTATCCATTCAACAAAACTAATTGTTTCCAACAATTAATCTACAATAGTAAACTTTTCAGAATTATTGAAATCCCCATGTCGTAATAACGGATAGGGCTTCTAGAGTTATTTTCTGTCATCAGACGAAGACATATCTAATAATGAAATGATAGGTATTCGGCTCTTTATTAAGAATATAGAAAATATACTTTAGCAATAGAGACGAAAATTTGCTGTTGTCTCAGTTACCATGCTACAACACTATAGGATTCATGAAAATACTTTTAAAATCAATGGTTATTCATTGATGATATCTCCTGTTTTGCAAGAACTCAATCTATTTTGAACAGAATTTCCATATTCTGATCATGTTTGATGGAGCTCGGATACTATTGAAATGAAGCACAGTAACTCAAAAAATCAAAGTATACTCAGTATTAAAACCATTTAATTTTTACACTATTATGACAAAAAAATTACTTATCATTGTCTTAACAGGTTTATTCAACACGGTGGCTTTTGCAGCCGATCTTTATGTGAGAAATGCCGGAGCAGGCGGTGCCTATTCTACAGTAAGTGCAGCGATTAGCGCAGCGTCCGATGGAGACCGGATTATTATTCAGCCCAAAACAAACGGGACTGCTTATGTAGAAAATATTACCATCAACAAATCTCTGACTTTTATCTCTGAAACCAGTTATAATAAATATTTCATTCAGGGAACCGTTACCATCAATCCGGCTGCCGGAAGGGTAGTAACGATCAGTAATCTGAGTTCAGGAAACTTTACTATCTATAACGTAGTGGCCAGTGGCCCTACAACAGGGGGAAGAACTACGATCAACCTTTACAATTGTTATTTAAATAAGGTTATTACCAACCAGGCCAACACGACTACCAATATTTCTGGTTCTGTTGTATCCGGGGAAATTAATTTTTCTCATGGAAGAGTTACAGCTAATAAAGCGCAGGCTATTTCTATCAACTCTACCACTGCGGATACCAGTCTGGCTTCTTCAGATATAGAGGTATATGGGAATGCGGCAAGTTTCGGTATAGTGCACACACAATCCAATTACAATTTTAAACTTTATAATAATTTTTGTCGTGGAGTATTTGTTTATGCTATTAAAACAGGGAGTAATAACGAGATCATTAATAATACAATCTATGATCCGAATGGGGGAGATGTAGCTCCATTTTTTATCAATTTAAGTAATGGAAACACCGGAAATATTTCCATCATGAATAATGCAGCTTCTTTTGTAGTAGGAACAACTAATGTCTGCATTAAAAACAATAATATCGCAGCAGTAAATGCCAGCTATAATGTATTTACCAACCCGTTTGTAACAGAAGGAACAATAACCCAAAGTAACAACTCAGGATCCGTGAATATGAATTTCAACAATACAGACTATACCATAAGCGGTATGAATGTAAATGCAGGAAATCCTGATGTAATATATACAGATTTAGATTTAACCAGAAATGATGCCGGACATTATGGCGGTTCCAACAGCTGGGCGAATTACTGGCCTACAGACAGCGGTGCTAAACCTCAGATCAACTATCTGGTAACTCCAAGAACCATCAATAATGGTACTTTGAATATCATCGGATCAGGTTTTTCTAAATAATTCTTAATCATACAATAAGATGAATAAATATATCTATAGTATAATCGCTTTGTTTATGGTTACGTTGTGCTGGGCACAGACGTACGTAAGCCAGGCAGAGTATTTTTGGGACACCGACCCGGGAACAGGAAACGGAACTGCTGTTCTGGCTACCGACGGAAGTTTCAACAGTGCTTTTGAGCAATTGACCAGAACGGGGGTTTCGGCACCTGGTAATGGTTTACATAAATTAAGCATCCGTATCAAAGACAGCAATGGAACTTGGGGACCGGTTTTTACGAACATTATTAATGTTCAGCAAAGTCAGCTCCCTTCGGTACTATCGCTTACACAAGCGGAATATTTCTGGGACACAGATCCGGGAACAGGAAACGGTACAGCAGTTTTGGCTGCTGATGGTAATTTTGACAGCTCTTATGAGCAATTGGTAAAGACAGGAATTGCCTTGCCATCCGTTGGATTGCACGTGTTTAATATTCGTGTTAAAGACAGCAATGGTACGTGGGGACCTGCTTTTAAGAATGTTATTGATGTACAGGCTCCTGGGCCTGCAGGGTGTTGGCAGAGTCTTTCTTCGGGAGCTACCCATTCTTTAGGAATAAAAACAGATGGAACCCTTTGGGCTTGGGGTTCAAATGGTTATGGTAAATTGGGAGACGGAACCACTACTCAAAGAAATGTTTCCGTACAGATAGGTACGGCCAATAATTGGAAAAAAGTAGCTGCTGGTATAGACTATTCGGTAGCGATAAAAACAGATGGAACATTATGGGCCTGGGGAGGTAACAGTATAGGCCAGCTAGGAGATGGAACGACAATTAACAGAAACGTTCCTACACAAATCGGTACCGCTACCGATTGGGTAGATATTGCTGCAGGAATTAGACATACAATGGCTATAAAAGCCAATGGTAGCCTTTGGGGCTGGGGTTATGGTACGTTCCTGGGTGATGGAACTTATACAGACAAAACTGTACCTACACAAATTGGAACATTAACCAATTGGAAGAGCATATCATTAGGAGAAAATTTCTCTTTTGCAATAAAAACAGATGGTACCCTTTGGGGCTGGGGAGTTAATAGTTTTGGAATACTGAATAGTGGTACCACAACAATATTACTTAACCCTGTACAAATTGGAACAAGCACAAACTGGGCTAGTGTTTCAGCAGGATATTCCCATGCTGCAGCATTAAATACCAATGGGCAGCTTTATACCTGGGGACGAAATAATAAAGGACAGCTAGGTGATAATACCAATACTGACCGAACGACACCGAATTTTGTGCGTAATGGAATTCAAAGTGTTAGCGCATTATTAAATCATACCTTGGCCGTCACAACAACCGGAAATTTAATTGCTACTGGTGCTAATGAGAGTGGACAGCTGGGTGATGGTACTGGGGTAGATAAGAAAAACTGGATTACCATAGGAAATGCCACTAATTATAAATCAATTGGTAGCTCTATGGTTTCTGACTTTAGTTTAGTGCTGGATAATGATGCTTTTCTGAAGGTAAGCGGAACTAATCAGTCAGGGCAATTAGGGGATGGTACTACTTCTTACAAATATACCCTAACTTCTGTTGTCTGTACTTCAAACTGTACTGCTCCAAGCCAGTTGTATACTTCTAATATCACTTCTACGGAAGCTGATCTTAATTGGTTCCCTGCTGCTGCTGCACCTAGCAATGGATATTTATATGCTTATGGTACTTCTTCAACAATAGGGAGTTCAAATGGTAATACAGTTTCTACAACAGTAAACTTAACGAATTTATTACCTTCTACTACGTATTATTGGTGGATAGCTTCTAGATGTGGATCCAATATTATTTGGACGCCGGGAGGAAGTTTTACAACACTTCCTTTCTCAGGCTGCTTTGAAGAAATAGAGGCTGGCGGTTCACGTAGTTTTGCTGTGAAGCCCGATGGTACCCTTTGGGGCTGGGGCTATGGCTCAAACTTAGGAGAAGGTACCAATGTGAATTATAATATGCCAAAAAGAATTGGCACTGTCACGAATTGGAAGAATGTAGTCTCAGGTGGGCAACATGCTGCCGGTTTAAGAAAAGATGGTACCCTATGGACATGGGGTTTCAATAATTCCGGACAATTGGGATACGGCAATAATGTGGCCATTTTTACACCTAAGCAAGTGGGTACGGCTACCGATTGGAAAAGTGTAACAGTGGGATATGAAACCACATTAGCTATTAAAACAAACGGTACCCTTTGGGCTTGTGGACGTAACAGTAATGGGGCTTTGGGAGATGGCACTCTGATAAGTAAGTCAAGTATGATACAAATAGGTACTGCAGCTGACTGGGAGGATGTGTCTACTGTAGGAGAAAATGTTGTCGCTTTAAAAACGGACGGCACTCTTTGGACATGGGGATATAATGCAGATGGTCAGTTAGGTAATGGCAATACTACCAATGTTCTGGTACCAACACAGATCGGAGTGGCTACTAACTGGAAAAAGATAAAAGCTGCTGTAGGTCATACCTTAGCAGTAAGAACAGATGGTACGCTTTGGGCTTGGGGAATTAATGCCTATGGTCAATTAGGTGATGGAACCACTACCAATAAAAACGTACCTACACAAATTGGTACAGAAACTAATTGGAGAGATATTGATACTTATACAGATCACTCACTGGCTATTAAAACAGATGGTTCACTTTGGGCTTGGGGTAAAAATAATGAAGCTCAGTTAGGTGATGGTACCTACGCTAACAGAACTGCACCGAAACGTATTGGACTATCCTACAGCTGGTACAGTATCTCAGCAGGAGATTACCATTCGATGGCTATAAACAATAATGGAACTTTACATACTTGGGGGTATAACAATTTTGGTCAATTAGGTAATGGTATTACCGGATTTCAGGCTAATATACAAATACCAGCAGCGATAGCTTGTCCTACAGACTGTCCTGTTCCAAGCCAGTTGTCAGCGACAAATATTAGTTCTACTGCAGCTACGTTTAACTGGGTAGCGCCGGGAACAGTACCAGCCGGAGGATATATATATAAATATAGTACTTCATCAAATGTAGGAAATAATAACAATGCCATTAATACTGCTGGTTCTACAATCGCAGCAGTAACCAATCTGTTACCAAGCACTACCTATTATTGGTGGGTAGCTTCTCATTGTGGATCTACGCAGAGTGATTGGATATCTGGAGGATCTTTTACGACATTACCTCCTGCAGGTTGTTGGCAAAATGTTTCTGGCGGAAGTAACCATTCTGCAGGGGTAAAATTAGACGGTACCCTTTGGACTTGGGGTACGAATAGCGATGGGCAGTTAGGTGATGGAACAAATACCGACAAACACGTTCCAACGAAAATTGGTACAGATACCAACTGGAAAAAAGTGGTAACCGGGGTTCAATATTCAATAGGACTAAAAACTAATGGAACATTATGGGCTTGGGGATACAACTCTTCAGGTCAGCTAGGAAACGGAACCACTACCAGTACTAATATACCTGTACAAATTGGCACAGCTACGGACTGGTCAGATATTGGCAGCGGGAATAATCATACTTTAGCCATAAAAACAAACGGTACTCTTTGGGGCTGGGGAAATAATGGAAACGGACAATTAGGCGATGGTACCATTTTAAATAAAACAGTACCTACAAAAATAGGCACCGCAACCGATTGGAAAAACATTACCGGAGGTGATAGTTTCTCTTTGGCAATAAAAACTTCAGGTACTCTTTGGGGATGGGGCTTAAACAATTATGGACAGTTAGGAGACGGTACAACAACAGATAGAATTCTACCTACACAAATAGGAACATCTGCAAGCTGGATAGATGTTTCAGCCGGATATACCCACTCTATAGCAAGTAGTAATGGAGGATCTGCTTATACCTGGGGAAGAAATGACAGAGGTCAACTTGGTGATGGCACCAATACGAATAAGTTAATTCCTACTTTTGTATATTCTTCTACTAAAAGTATAGCGGCAGGGGCATATCATACCGCTGTAATAACTAGTGCCGGAAAATTATATGTTTGTGGAGCCAATAATTTTGGCCAGCTCGGAAATAATACGACAACTAACAGCTCAACCTGGGTTTCTATAGGAAACGATAGTGATAATGCAGTAGTTTCTGCAGGAGCAATGCATACATTCGTTTTAAATACAGACCGCTTCTTAAAAGCATCTGGAAATAACGATGGAGGACGATTGGGTGATGGTACTACTATTCAGAAAAATACATTTGTTTCTGTTACCTGTACTCCATGTAATCCTCCAAGTCAGATGTCAGCTTCCAATATAAACTCTACAACAGCTACACTGAACTGGGTTGCATCAAATTCAGCACCTAGCGGAGGATATATATATGCTTATGGTACTTCTGCAACTATGGGAAGTCCTAATGGAAATACAATTGCTACATCAGCTGATATTACCAACCTTTTACCTAATACAACTTATTATTGGTGGGTAGCATCAAGTTGTGGCTCTAGCCAAAGCAGCTGGGTATCAGGAGGTTCATTTACCACACTCCCTCCTTCAGGGTGCTGGCAGACCATTTATGCAGGTGAAACTCATTCATTAGGAATCAAAACAGACGGAACTTTATGGGCATGGGGAAGTAATCAGTATGGCCAGTTAGGTGATGGAACAATTACCAATAGAAATACTCCTATTCAGATTGGTACAGACAATAATTGGAAAAAAATTGTTGGAGGTGCTCAGTACTCAATAGGATTAAAAACAGATGGTACGATTTGGTCTTGGGGGTACAACTCAACAGGCCAGTTAGGAAGCGGAACGAATACCAATGTATCGATTCCAACAAAGATAGGGGTGAATTCCGACTGGCTGGATATTGCAGCAGGGAAGACACATGCCTTGGCTATCAAATTAGGCGGAACCCTATGGGCATGGGGAAGTAATCTTTCCGGACAGTTAGGTGACGGAACCAATGCCAATAAGAACGCGCCTGTACAAATAGGTACAGCAACCAATTGGAAGAGTATAGCAGCAGGAACTGACTTCTCTCTGGCAGTAAGAACCAATGGAACATTATGGACCTGGGGAAATAACCAATATGGGCAGCTAGGTGATGGGACAACGGTTAATAAAAATATCCCTACACAAATTATCACGAATAGCAGTTGGGCAGATGTTGCAGCCGGATTTATGCATTCCGTAGGGAAAACAACCAATGGAATCATGTATACCTGGGGAGATAATAGTCAGGGACAATTAGGTGATGGTACTTATGTAAACAAATTAATACCAACCCTTGTTTATGATGGAGTTCAGAGTATTGATGCAGGAGGACATCATACGGTAGGAATAACGACTACCGGAAATATGTTGGCTTCCGGGTATAATTATTTTGGGCAGCTGGCGAACAGCACAACTAATAATAACTCAAGCTCGTTCTCTGTATCGAATGCCAATGACTTCAGTATGATCTCTGGAGGAGGATACTATACATTAGCTTTAAATACTGACGGCTTCCTGAAAGCTGCAGGAGCCAATGAAGCAGGTCAGCTAGGAGATGCAACTACAGTTCAAAAGAATGCATTTGTTTCTATTGTATGTACTACAACCTGTCTTTCTCCAAGCCAGTTGTATACTTCAAATATCACTTCTTCATCGGCCACTCTTAACTGGGTAGCCCCGGTATCTGCTCCTAATGGAGGATATGTGTATCTTTATAATGCGAGTCCGGTTTTAGGAGGAATAGGAGGAGCTGCTGTTTCTACAACAGCTAACCTGGCCAACCTATTGCCAAATACGACTTACTATTGGTGGGTGGCCTCTAAATGTGGATCCAGTCAGAGTGATTGGACTCCGGTAGGTTCCTTTACAACACTTCCTGCAGGGACAACAGGCTGTTGGGAAAGTGTGAGTTCAGGATTCAGCCATTCTTCTGGAATCAAAACAGATGGAACATTATGGACATGGGGAAGCAATTCCTTTGGACAGCTTGGAGATGGTAGTACAATCTCAAAACAAGCCCCTGTACAAATTGGAGCTTCTAATAACTGGTTGAAATTATCGAACGGAATGCATCATACAGTAGCCGTTAAAACAGATGGGACTCTTTGGGCATGGGGAAGTAACCAGTATGGTCAGTTAGGAGATGGTACGATGGTCAACAAAATGATTCCTACTCAAATCGGAACCGAAACAGACTGGGTGAGTATCGCCAATGGTGATAATTTTACAGTAGCCTTAAAATCCAATGGAACTCTTTGGGCGTGGGGTATGAATAATTACGGACAATTAGGAGATGGAACAGTAATCGATAAAAATACTCCAACACAAGTCGGAACTGCCAATGATTGGAAAATTATGGCTCCTGGAGTATCACATACTATTGCTATAAAAACCAACGGTACCCTTTGGGCTTGGGGATGGAATAGTTTTGGTCAGTTAGGAGATGGAACACTAGGTAATAAATCTGTTCCTACACAAGTTGGAACTGCAACCAACTGGAAAGTTGCTGTCGGAGGATTTTATCATTCGGTCGGAGTTAAAACAGATGGAACACTTTGGACATGGGGAGCCAATAGTTTTGGCCAATTAGGAGACGGAACCCTAAGCGATAAAACTATTCCTACACAAATTGGTGCCGCAACCAACTGGAAGAGTGTAAATGCTGATTATCTTCATTCTTCTATGGGAATCAAAACAGATGGAACTCTTTGGGCTTGGGGACTTAATAGTAGCGGACAATTGGGAGATGGAACGTCAACCAACAGAAATGCTCCGGTGCAAATAGGAACCGCAACTGATACCAAAAGCATCGCTGCCAATATGTATAACAGACTTGTTATCAATAATAATGGGTTTTTAGCAGCATGGGGTCCTAATAATGCAGGTCAGGTAGGTGATGGAACGCTTCTACCAAGAAAGATTTTCACCCCTGTTGGTTGTCCTATAAGTGCTAACTTAAAAGTTGAAGATGTTTCTGTGAAGACAGATCAACTTAAAGTTTTCCCAAATCCTGTACGTGACATTCTGACGGTTTCTTTTGATCAGAAGATTCTTCTGGTAACTGTTTTCAATATGGCAGGTCAGCAGGTTCTTACGAAAGAGATCAATGCTAATAAAGGAACGATCGATGTTTCTGCTTTCCCATCTGGAGTATATCTGATAAAAGTGAATGCAGCCAACAACTTTGTAAAAACGGTAAAAGTCATTAAACAATAATCTTTGAAAGTTAATTCATAATGAAATCTAGTGAGACCTAAGCATCACTTTATAAAGTATCTTTTCTTTAGGATCACAAATAATGATTAACCTTTTTTATAAAAATAGCGCCACTTATTTATAAGTGGCGCTATTCTTTAGAAACTAATTAATACTTTTGAATGTCTCAAATGAATAGATCATTAAAACTTAGAGTAATGAAAAAAATAACAATCATTGGCTTCTTTCTATTCAGCTTTTGCGTGGCTAATGCGCAGACTATAGAATCTGGGAGCCACATTGCAACAGGCTATATCAAACCTGATGGAACTATTGAGAATAGCAGTCATATTACAGTAGGGTATATTAAATCAGACGGAACAATCAGGAATAAAAGTCATTCCACGATTGGTTATATCAAAAACGATGGAACCATCGAAAACAGTAGCCATATTACCGTAGGGTATGTCAAAAAAGACGGTACAGTAGAAAGCAACAGCCATTCAATCATTGGGTACATCAGAGATAATGGACCTGTAGAGAGCAACAGTCATATTACCATTGGGTATGCCAAAGGAATTAAAAAAGAATGGGCAGCAGTTCTGTATTTCTTTTTTAAATTTGATTAACTTTCACTGTTATAGAACAAAAAAAAGCTTAAAAACTGAAATTTTTATTGAAATACGACATAGTTCACAGTATCTACACCTGTATTTCCGGTTGAAGGATCATAAGCATAGACCGTAACCTCATAATTTCCCGGTTTGGAAATATTGAAATTACCTTCAAAAAGATTGGTAGACAGTAATTTAACATTAACTTCGTCAATCTTTTTCCCATCTAGCTTGATAATAGCTTTAGTTTCGAAGGTGTCGGAATTCCAGATTCCACCTTTGTCAATTACACAACCACACATCATAACAATATTGGCCTGAATCTGAAAAGGTTTTCCAATGATGGATTTCAATGCAATATATTGATGAGTTCGAGGGCTCAGAATATCTATGATAAAACCAGGAATTTCCATGATGATCCCTTCACCCATAATATCTTTTCCGGGAATAAGCCACATTTCTGAAGTGACCTTAGACTGTGCCTGTTTATTGTTGAATGGTGACAGAACTTCAACGCTGATAAAAGTTGGATCTTCAATATTAATTTTGGCTACAAATTTAGCCGTGGCATCGTCTGTAATGGAGGCATTTCTTTCTTTGGGAAATTTCATAATCAAATCAGTATTGCCGGTACTTCCGGTTGTTTTGCCTTCTGCGAGAATGCTGTTGTTGGTTTTATTGCGAATAATAACATAGGCACCCCCCAAAGAGCTTCCGATAAATTTGGCATCTTTAGCTTTTACTCTTACAGTTACGGTGGTTTCTTTTCCATATACTGATAAACAGAATAGACAGAAAATTAAGGCTATTACATTTTTCATGAGATTATTTGTTTTCATTGTTATATTCTTGTTTAAATCTATAGTAAAATGACGTTCTTTCCAGTGCATCATCCATTTGATCTAGGTAGTCAATAATTCCGAAGTCATGATCTATCAACTTTAAAATAGCGGCTTCACAACTGTTCCATAGTATTTCAAACTGCGGCATCATCTCAATTGACTTTTGGGATAGGGATATCATTTGCTTTCTTTTATCAACCGGATCTTTTTCAACGATAAGATAACCCTTGGAATTCATATTTTTTACCGTTACTACCAGAGTAGGATGGGCATACCCTAATGCTTCTGCTATTTCTGCAATAGATAATTGTCCCCGGTCTCTCAAAAGCATAAAAACAAGATACCAATGAGGTTCTATTTCTATTTTGTGATCCTTGTATAGTTTTTTGACACTATAGGCTATTTTATCACTTATTCTCTTCATTCGGGAATCCAGTGCTTTGTAGCCCATTTGTTTTATAAAATCAGTATCCATTTGTTTTAATTTGAATTCAAAGATATAAAAATATTTTAAACTATATAGTTAACTATATAAATTTAAGCAAATAAATTTTAAACCAATCTTTGCGAGCCTTGATTTGCTATTGCTGTTTGTTCATGGATCAAGGTTTTAAACTTTACACCATAAATTTAAGTCATTCTTGTAGCGGATCTACTGATAGTTTATAGCTAAAATATATGCAAAAGGGTTGAAAGCAATCTTACCTGGGCCATTCTTCCCGCAGAACAGCATAAATAACATCATCTACCCAATTGTTTTTCCAGAACAGGCTTTTCACGAAATGACCTTCTTTTCTTAAACCTATTCTTTCCATAAGTTTCATTGAATCAGTGTTGTCAGGATCAATAGAAGCCATAATTCTGTGTTTGTGCAGATCATTAAAAAGAAAATCGATGATCCCTTTTAGTGTTTCCGAAGCATAACCTTTACCTTGAAACGATTGGTTCAGCGTAATTCCCAATTCTACCTGTAAATTTTCGCTTCCAAAAAAATGAATTCCAACATCACCAAGGACGGCTTTTGTCTCTTTATCCGTAATTAAAAGCTGGTACCAACTTTCCGGTTGATTGAATTCTTTTGCATTTCGGTGAATAAAACTTTCCACATCTTCCAAACTCTCAGGAATCCAGCTCTGGAATTTATTCGCTTCTGCATCGGAACGGTAATCAAAAAGAGCTTGTTTGTCCTCTAGGGTAATATCGCGTAAGAGTAATCTTTCTGTATAGACTTGCATGATTTTGCTGTAATTTTAAACAAAAATAGAACAATTTGATAAAAAAAATCAGTGTCAATAAGTGTTTGTATGATATTTTACATTTTTAATGGCGATTTTCTGTAGCAGTATGACCCCGATCATATTTAACTATACATCCGACACCTATATTTGAGAATCCTTAACATTCATAATTCTAAAAAAACAATTTCCTCCTTCTATTCGGGAGGTTTTTTTATGGGAAACAATTCATTTGCTGAATTTTACAGGAAATCCTTTATTGGATATAACGAATGTCATTTTTCCATTCTATCTTTGTTGATAAGACCCAAAATACTGATCTTTTTTGAATCTAAAATAGAGCTTATGAATATAGAAGAACTTCGTGAATTTTGTATGTCTATTCCTTTAGCCACTGAGGATATGCCCTTTAAAGACGAATATCTGATGTTTCGGGTGTATGATAAGTGGTTTACCGTGATTCCGTTGGATGATACCGATCTGAATATCTCTGTAAAATGCGATCCTGATTATGCCATCGAACTCCGTGAGAAATATAATGCTGTTTCTCCCGCATGGCATTTCAATAAAAAATACTGGAACAGTATACAATTGAACGGTGATGTAAGCGATGAATTGGTTAAAAAGCTCATCCTGCATTCTGTAGATGAAGTATTGGCTAAATTACCCAAAAAACAACAGGCAGAATATCAGGCACTGAAAAATGGGCAGATCAATACATAATTTTTAACCATAAAATTAAGTTGTATTCACAATATCACTGTTGATGGCTACAATACGACTGTTTGCGTATTTTATTTTATATAGAATTATGAACGGACTACCTTTGCAGCAGCAAATTAGAAAACTATAAAAGATACCTTACATATCTTTTTACAAATCTAGGACAGGATACAATGAAACTCTTTATAAAGCAAAACTGGAAAAAAATACTGATTATCTGGGTGCTATATACCTGCTGGTCGATGATTGCATTTCTATTTCTGGTTGCTTTGCAGGGACGTGCACTCACCTTGGAACAGTTTGGAGGCAAAAACATTTTTTGGAACTTCGCACATTCTATTCTCAAAGGAACTGTGGTGTACTATCTGTTAATTTTCAGGATCATTATCCCTTCATTAGAAAGGAAAGACTGGAAAAAATTAGGATGGCAAATCGCTCTGTTTTTTATTGTACTTACCCTTTATGAATACATCTGGGCATTCCATATAGACACACCAATCGTTTTGGATCAGCATCATACTACGGTCCGTACCTTTGTTTTGTCAATCATTATGTTGGATGTGCTGATTCTTTTGGTATCTATCTTTGCCGCCGTTCTTATGATCTCCAATGAAATGAGCCAACGGAAAACAGAACTCGAAAAACAGAAACTGAAAGCTGAATTAGCCGCCGTGAAATATCAGATCAATCCGCATTTTCTTTTCAATTCATTGAGTTTTATTTATACAAAAACCTACAGAACTCAGCCTGAAGCTGCTGAAGCCGTACAGCTCCTGTCTGAAATTATGAGCTATGCATTGGAAGATTGGGGAGAATTGGGAACCGTTCCGCTGATGTCTGAGGTAGCTCAAATGCAGAAAGTAATAACCATGAATCAAATTCGATTCAATCATCAATTGGCGATTCAGTATCATGAGGAGATCGGGTTTAAAGAAGTTCAGGTACCCATTCTTGTTTTTGTTACTCTCATAGAGAACGCTTTTAAGCATGGTGATTTAACAGACGCACAGAATAAACTGAACATTGAACTCAAGGTTACAGAAAGCCAGGTTCATTTCTTACTACAGAATAAAAAGAAAAAAGGAAATAAAGAACCTTCAAAAGGCATTGGTCTCAGCAACGTAAGAAAACGGTTGGACCTGATGTATGGTTCCAGGCATTCTTTCACCATAAAAGAAGACGAACAGTTTTATTCCAATGAAATAACGATAAACCTTTAAGCTATGATTACATGTATTGTTGTAGATGATGAAGCGCATGCCATAGAACTGTTGACATTGCATATTCAGCAGACACCCTTTCTAAAGTTAGTGGGAACTGCCGGTAATCCGATGGAAGCACTTCAGCTGCTGAACACAGAAGAGGTAGATCTTATTTTTCTTGATATTCAGATGCCGGGAATGTCTGGGATTGAGTTTCTTCCTCTGTTAAAGAGCAAAAGCAAGGTTATCCTCACCACTGCATTTAGAGAATATGCTTTAGAAGGGTTTGAACATAATGTAGTAGATTATCTGCTGAAACCTATTTTCTTTCCAAGGTTTCTTCAGGCAGCACAGCGCGCTCAGGAAAATATAAAGCAATCCAAGCTGGGGAATCATTCAGAAGAGAATGACTTTATGCTCATCAAAACAGAATATAAAGGAAAGCTGGTAAAAGTAAGGATGAACGATATTGTCTATATAGAAAGCAAAAGTAAGTACGTCACTTTTCATACAAGAGAAGGAGAGAAGATCACCACTTTGCTCAATATTGGGAGTCTGGAAGAGAAACTATCCAGCGTCCGATTTGTAAGAATACATAAGTCTTTTATTATCGCGGCTCCTTTTATTACCATGATTCAGGGGAATACGGTTCATCTGGAATATACAGAAGATATAATTCCGATTGGGCAGACGTATCGTGAAAGTTTTATGAAAGCCATGTCTGGGAAAGTAGTATCTAATAAAAACAGCACAGATCCTTCGGTTTCGGAAAATTAATCAATAAAAAAATAACAAAAAAATCAATGAGAATGAAAACAATTAATTTCATTAAGGGGATTGCTATGTCCTTATTTTTCCTGTCAGTTTCGGTATGGGTATCGAAAGTTAAAGGTCAGGCTTATCTTGGGAAAAGCTATACTCCCACAGAAAAAGTAGATGTGTATCTGGAAGCAGAAAATATAAAAAGACCTTATGAAGTAATGGGGAAATCCAGTGTTAACCAGGGATTCAAATCTTTACAGAAAACACAGGATCAGGTTATTAAGCTAGGAAAGTCTAAAGGGGCAGATGGTGTCATCGTGAAGCTGGTAGAGGAAGTAACCGGAAGCCAGAAAAATGATTTCGGTTCTCTGAACAATGGCAACAAAAACTCCAATACATTCAGCGCAAGTTCGTCCACCATGGATGTGAAAGTAAAAAAGATTGAAGCCGTTTTTATCAAGTATAAAGATTAATTCATTCCCCCAGGCAGCACTATTTCTATATAGTGCTGTTTTTTATAATGTGAGAAGAGATTCAAAAACTAGCGTACAAGAAACCATATTCCGACACCAATGGCGGCGTAAGCTGTAACAGTAAGAATATCAGCTATAGGTTGTGAAAAACGCTTTTCAGCAATTTTATCAGCGTTGATCTGGTTCTTGTGGAATTTCAGAACTTTTTTGGCATTGCGAACGGGATGTGCAACAAGGCTGTCTCCCTGCCATTTGTCAACAATTACTTTATAACTCTGTCCATCTACTTCAATCTTAACATTTTTACCCGATGCAAGCTTATCCTGAATATTGACAGGAGCGGCAGGCTGTGGCTGTAGGCTCAGATTTTGAGATCCCGTCGGAGCGCTGTTCATTTGCGGAGAAGCGGGATTGGCAAGAGCAGTATTCTTTTTAGGGTCCTGTTTGTTATCGGTTGCCGGGTCCGGTTGCTTCTTTACCTGATAAGTATAGCAGCTGGTAAGAGAACATAATAGAATGATGAGATAAAGGTTATTTCGCATTAGCCAAATTTAAGAATTAAACGGAATACTTGGGAGTTTCTTTTGAAAGATCCTGTTTTTTTTGAAAATTTCCCCCTTATTTATTCATCCTTTGTGGTTCCGGATATATCGGTTGGGGTCTTGTAACCCTGTTTTGAGGTTCCGAACTGCTTCTTTAAGGTCCTGAACTTCTGCGGATAGGTTCAGGACTCCTAATTTGGGGTTGGGAGACCCCAACGGAGGGGTTATATATAGGTCCGGCGTGGTTCCGAACTTCTTCGGATAGGTTCAGGACTCCTAATTTGGGGTTGGGAGACCCCAACGGAGAGGTTATTTATATGTCCGGAGTGGTTCGGAACCGGAAAAGAATATTCTGGAACCGGAAAATAAGGCTCAGAGTAAAAGACAGAGTACTTATTTTGCTATTGTAAGGTCAACGCCTTAATTGAAAATAAAACTAAGTAGATGAGACAAAATTCTCCAGCTTTATGAAAAATTTGATTAATATAGTTGAGGGATTGAAATAAAATCCCCGAAGTCGGAGACTTCGGAGATTTAAGAACTCTTTACTATTTAGCTACAATGTACCCATCAAAAGAAATTCTATTTACAGAAAGAATGATTGAGTTTCCTGTATCTTTAATTCCAACATTTATTGGAATATAACCACCATCTTCTTCTTTCTTATAAACTTGAATTAAATGTTTCCCTGGTTCTTCTTTTTCAATTAACATAATAAAAGTATCACCTGCATTGGTCCAGTGATCTTGTGTAAATTCGTGGATCATAATTATTTTTTTTTGTTCGGTTCAAATATACACCTAAGAATGAATTAGGAATTACGGGTTTCCGTAGTGTTATTTTAATAGAAGAAAAAAGGTAATTCATTTTATTGATTTACGTGTAGGTTTGGTTGCTCTCTAAATTTTTTTATCTATAGAAGATTTGACTTTTTCTTTATATTGAATAGAATTAAAAGGGTAGAGGAGATCATTACATTAATGAAACACCCGTTTATCCAACATCCCATCCTTATATATTTCAGTATAAATCAGTTTCCCTTTCTTCCTTGTTTTAAAGATGGGTTCACCGGTTTTTTCATTGTATTTTTGCAGTAATTTATAGCAGTTCCAGCTTCCAACAGGTATGCCATCTTTGTATTCTGCTTCCAGGTACGTATACGTGTCGGTAAAGTCAGGATATTCTTTTGAATCTATAAATCTGTTTGATCTGAGTTCTATCCACTTTCCTTCTCTATGATGATTTTTTACCATTCCCTGTTCTTCATTATTTTTATAAGGACCATCGTTGTCGTAATATCGGGAAAACCATCCGGAAGGAAGAAGCTGATATTTACGCAAAGGTTTTACCGTAAAAGGATTCTCGGAAAATTCATAATCCCGTATCGAGAGGATGTGGTTGGTATCGATATTAAATAGGGTATAGTTGGCAAGCCCCATTTCTCCTTCATGGTGAAGATATATCCTCTTCATATCAAAAGGTTTGTTGTCCTTTGTTGAAATTAAATATATTTTTTCAATGAATGGTTCCGCATAACGAACAGTATTATAGACCGCCATAAAATAGAATGAATATTTTCCATAACATATAAAGTGTGATGAAATCCTGAGCTGGTCATATTTTTCATTGAGATCTTTGAGGAACGGTCCTATAACATCATAATCTTCGGGAATGATGATACGATCTTTTTTGAGGTCTGTGTCAAATTGTAGATCGGTTATTTGCTTTAATTTATTTTTATCCTGTATAGCAGATAGCACAGCATCAACCGTTACCTGTTTGGAAATATCTGAATATCCGAAAGGCACTGTTATACAATCCTTGGTATTGCTGTTGAAGGGAATTGATTTGGCATTCGGAGATTGAGGTTCCTGATGAATGACTGTATTTTCCGTTTGAGCATGGATGCAGCTTGGAAAAATGAACATTAACACTGTAAAAAAGGCAATATGGGTCTTAAGCATAGATATCTAATATTGGGGTGAAACCATGAACATGCAAATGGTTATTATGTCTTGGGGTAGCCGTATGAGTGGTATGGGGCAATCTTGTCGTGGTATTGTCTGCAGCACTGGCATTGGAGGTGTTGGAGAAGTCTTCGGACCGTCCAGATTCAAATCCGAAATCATAGAGAATATTCCGAAGAATAACCTGATTGTCATAGTCAAAGTTGGCTGCCGTAAGAATGGTATTGACTCCATCCTGCTGGGCCGTTAATAAATTCAAATCTCCTGCTTCTCCGTTCACGTGTTCTGCACTGGGATAGCACGATGCATCAGAATAGGAAAATCCTTGAGATACAATATAATGACTGTGTCCCTGCTGTCTGAATTGAGCTAATGCTCCCAGGAAACCGGAAAATAAATCGGGTTGAATACTTCTTCTTCGGGTATGCTGAAATCCATATCGGATGATCACTCCGTCCCGGTTATAGTTGAATGCTTCGAAAATCTGTGGGCCAACGCCCGCGTTTCCTATAATATCCATATTCACCAGTTCTACATTTCCCTGCTGATTGGCGTACCATTTATCGGTGGCACCATCACCAAGAGTTCCGTTGGAATATACCAATAACTGATGAGCATCAATCTGCTCTCCGGCAGCTCTGTTCGCAGTAAAATCTATGGTCTGTATAAGGTTACCTCTTTGGGCCAAAGGAGGGATGGTATTCACTCTTCTTTTTCTGGTTACACTTTCTTTTGTTCTGGAACAGATCCTGTGTTCGTTATCGTTTTGGTCGTGATAGAAAAAGATAATTTCGCTAGAGTGGTTATTCAATACTTTCTGAATCCTTCTTCTTCTTTCCGGATTTGTACTGATGACAGCTAAGGTATTATAGGTATTTTCACCATGATGAATATTGTATAGGTTTTTATTAACCACCCTGAATCTTCCTGTGTCATCATTGAGGAAAATACCGGCTCCGTTTACTTCTTGCTCCGAATCTCCATAGGCACAGGGATTATTGTCTGTCCTTTCTACGGCAACTTCTAAATTGATTGTGCCGTCCGCGAGTCTCTGGGTCCATGTATCAAATGTAGCCCTTGAATCAGGTCTTAGCTGTAGCTTAATGATGGCTTTATTGATATGGTCACTTTGAAGGTTGGTATAATGAGCATGGCTTCCCGATCTGTTGTTCAGGGCATCAAAATTTCCTACCTGTACGGTGAATAGCCTTTGTGCTTCATATCGGTTAGGGGATAGGAAACGCATGAGCTGTAATGTGTCTGTATTTCCTGTAAGGGTATCTGCGGATGGTCTTATCACGGCATCAATGCTCAGGTCTGTCATATTGCTGGTTTCTATCACCAGATAAACTGTTTTTCCCAATATGGCATCGTATGGAATAGCCTGATTGAGATGATCCTGCTGTGCGTGTGCAGAATCAATTTTTGTGAAACTTACTCTTGCTCCGTTGTCTGCGGTCACCTTTTTAGCAAAATAAACAGCAGTAATACGCTGTATGGAGTCATCGGGAGTATCCGGAGCCAATGGCCCGTTTAACGTTTGCGTCTGCCCGGAGTCTGTTATTGTAATACGTGTTGCCATGGTAAGATTTTTCTTTTTTTTAATACAGGAGTTTTCAATCAGTTTGTATTATCGCTATTACAGTGATCTTTTTATAGGTCTTCATGACTTATTTCTTTGATATGATAGATGATCTTCTTCTGATAGTTTTCTCCCAGAGAGAATTCTATAGTAAGTTTATGCTCCAATACTTCTTTGGTTGTAAAGTCCAATAGCATCTGCCCTTTATATTTGTCTAATTGCGGAATATCTTTTTCCCTGTTATAAGCTACTTGTTTTCTTTTCATTTCGCCATAAAACATTTCCCAGTTTTTATCAGAAGGAATAGCGCCGGTATATTGTAACAGCAATAACTCTTCATCATAACGCATAGCCTCCGTTTGTACCGTTTCATCTATATCGATTACTGTATGAGTCATAAAATTGTTGTAACGTACCCTATGCTTTCCCTCATTCTCCTGTTCATACATTCCATAAAATGGATGGAGGATCATCCCAAAATGGTTCTTCTTTAAAAAGTCTTTGCCTACTAAATTCTCCTTTTGATAAAACTCTTTTAAAAACCGATAAAGTTCTTCTGCCTGTTTGCCCACATACGATCTGGAGAGCTTTTCTACCGTTTTTGCCACTTTATGCTGAAGAACAGATAATCCCTGTATATTTTTCAAACGGGCATATTCGTCTGTCAGGAGTACGACTTCATTATTGATATCTGCAATTTGGGCTAAAAAATCTTTTTCAGACGGCGACAGTTCTTTATCCAGATGAACTCTGTCAAAAATATCAATATGGTATTCAAATCCTTCATTTTCCAACCGTTGTAAAGAAACATGGAGATTCTTGTTGAGCTCACTTCTGTGAGTCTTTCCATGGGTGGTGGTATATTCATTATAAGTATAACGGTAAAATTTCTTTCCTTCCGAAAGGTTTAATTTGACATTTATGGGAAACATTGGTTCCATAATTTTTACCTGGTTTTATAATTTATAATCGCAATCATTGTTTTTTACTCAAAAAATAACTTTTCCACCGGAAGAGATCCATTGGCTTTTTTTGTTCCAGACTCCATCACAATCCTGCTGCATTTGTTTTACTATTTTTGCTTTTTGCAGATCGATAATGGCACACGTATAGTTTTCGTGGAGCGTACTGTCTTTATCACTTTCATGCACATAATCTTTAATGATAGCATCTACTGCAACATAGTTTGCATTAGGAGAAAGTCGGGAAAACAGTTCACTTCCAGAGCCCTTATACTTATTTCCTTTGTCTATTTACTGCCAATGAAATTGGGCGTTCGCTTTCTTCTTTTCCAAACATTCCTGAACACTGTATTTTGATGGGCACAAAAAACAGTTCTCACCATCATTTATAAAATAGTTATTCAGATTAATTTCCCGATCATATAATAAAACGTAATTGACATTTTTTTCACAGATGGATGTGGCTGGATAATCAGCATAATCATTTTTGGAAATTTTATGATGATTCACAGCAGAGCTAATTTTGGTTACTTTGGCAATTGCAATAGTATTTTTGTTTTTTCTGATCATAAAAATATATGAATCAGAACTAGTAAGACTGTTATACTTGATTGAAAGCCCGTTTTTTGATTGATTTACTAAAAGCTCATAATCTTCCTGAAAAATATTCTTATTATTAATATTATTTATAGAGACGGGGATCTTAAATGTAAGATTTTTATCTTTTATTTTTACGGTTCTAATGGCATAGCAACTGTCACATTGAGCATCAGCAGCTTGGTTTATAAATCCTACTTTTTTCTTGTTCTCTACAACCGGAATATCGTTACTCGTCGAAATACTCTGGCAGTTTTGCAGAGAATAGAAAAGAAGAAAGAAGAGGTATATTATTTGTTTACGCATTCTGTATCATATTTAAAAAATTCTCTAGTCCATTTCGTGTAGTCTTTTCTTTCGGCTATATTGGTTTGCCCTCCGTTAATAGCCGTTGTCACTTTTTCAACATCCGAGTCCTCCAATCCATTATCCATTGCTTTAATCGTAGCGGTTTTATAAATAGTGGAATACCAGCCGGCAGAATTGAAAGCATGGAATAAATTCTCGGAAATGTTTTTAGCATATGTTTTTAAATCTTCATAAAAGGCTTCTGTGAGTCCGTTTTCGCGCGCTTTCGGCCTGTTTTGTACACATTCGCCAACACTTTCATACCCTGATCTGAATTTCATATAGGTGTCTGAGTGGCTGGTATTATTAACATAGTCATAATAGGCCAGGTAATTATAGTCATGGGTTATTTGCTTCATTCCTCTTCCCTGAAATGCTACACCACCTTTATAATTATCGGGTACAGAGTCTCTGCTTTCATAGGTATAAGTAAAACTTATGGTTTCCAGATACATTTGACCTAGAAAATGAATTTTTCTTCGGCAGGTTTTAATGTCAAATTTCTTAAACATGGCATTCATTTCATCGGTAAAGAGTTTTATTTTATCTCTGTTTTCTGAAATCTTTCCACTTGTAATACTAATGGTTGTTATTTTTTCTTTACCACTATTAAAAAACGAATCTCTTTTTGACTTATAATTTTGTTTATCTCTTAAATGATAAATCAGATCTATCATCTCATCCACTGTGATGTTTCTGTTACAGTAGCAAGGAGTTCCTTTAATTTCAAATCTGTCGTTTTCCTTATTTAAAAATTCGTGGGTATCATCTGGATATATTACTGTATCCTGAGTTTCCTTTACTTCAGCTTTGAAGAACAGAAAGGCGTTTACCTCTGTTCTTTTACTGAATTTTTCTATCAACTTCTTTACATCCTGATCACTCTTGGGACGCATTGTTATTTCCTTAGCATATACAAGTGTTCCATTGATACTGAATTCAAGAGTACTTTTTTCTGTCTCACCATCTAAGAATTTTACAGGATTATCATATACGTTTTCTGTATTTGTTAATTTATTTTCATGGATTTCTACTGAAAGCTTTCCACTGTTTCCCTGACATTCTGCAACTACCCACACTTTCTTCTTTATGATTGCCTGATCGATTCTTTCATAATCAAAATCGGGACTGCCATCCGCTTTTTTGGCTTGTACTTCTTCTTCCCAGGTGACTTTTACCGATTCTTTTGCTGTCAATCTTACAGAATCCTCTTTATCAGCCTGAATATTTCTTCTCCCTTTTTTCTCATATTTCTTTTTTACATCCGATACAAGACCACCACTTTTGACGGTATAAGTCTCTTCTTTGGTTTCCCAAGTCATTTTAGGAACCTGTTTCGCAAAATATATTTTCACCACATTCACTTCATGATCTGTCTGATGAGGCATATCATAAACCTTTTGATTGGGGTTTGCAGAATAATTGTCTTTTTCTTGTACTTCACTCATAGCATCATATTTTGAGCCTGTTAGTAGAAATTATTGGAGTTCTTATATTGTACCTCTAGGTATTATTATTAATTAGAGCCTTATAATTTTTAAGAATAAAAAATGATACTGCAAAAACTAACAAATTAAATGGTAAGGCACTTAAAATAGCAAGTCCACCCCAGGTTAAACCATAAAACATATCTAAAAATATTTTTTTGAAAAAATCGGCTCCCTGAGGAAAGTAACCGGCATTCATATCAAAAAAAGACCACAGTAACCCGGAAAAAGCCAAGGAAAATAGGATCCAGATTACATAAAAAGTCAAATAAAACATACCGTTGCGGGTGGCCTTTTTATTTCTTAGCAACAACATTGTTATCATAAAAAAAGCAGCAAATACCATAATAAATGAATAAGGATGTGCCCAGTGATAAGCAGAACCCCAGGGAGAGCCAACGACTTTCCCAACGATCTTATTCAAAATAAAATACAGTATTGATATAATGACAAAAAAAACAGCACTATATACAACAGTGTATGATAGTTTATTCAATTTCCTGAGGGGCAGCATAAAATTCATGATTTACATTTAAATATTTTACATCGGTATATAAGTTAAAGTCCATTCCTTTCTTATAATCTTTTCTCCAGTCTCTATAGGATTTATTTTCTATTTTATAGTAAGTACTCATGGTAGGTCCATATGGATTTACAGATACTTTATTCTTTTTAGGCGACCAATCACCCAGATATTCATCTTCAGTAATAAAATCGAAACTATCCTTTATATAAACTCCGATTTTTGTGATTTTAACCAGATAATTCTTTAAATCTATTCCTAGGGGAGATTTCCAGCTTTTTCTCGTAATGGTCCCAAATGCAATGACTCTGAACTGGCAGCTTGCCAGTGCGCCGAATAAATCATCTAAAGGCTCCATGGCAAGAATATTTCTGCTGATATTATAGGAAACACTTTGATAATAAAACCGTTCAAATAATGGCATTATTTCCGAAGCTTTTTTTCCTCCTAATTTAGGTTGATCAATATTATCAAATTTTTGTAAGTCTTTTCGAGAAACTCCAAAGCTGATAGTTTCGTTCTCTTTTGTAGGCAGCTTTAATCTTATAGCAGGATCTTTCACCATTTCTTTAATCCTTTTCTTGAGAAGCTTTACTGCATTTTCTGATTTCCATTTTCCTGTGATAATTTTATCATATTCAGTTTTCATTCGGGGATACGATAATACCCAGTCCATGGATAATAAATCAACCTTAGGATCAATTAACCAAGGTTTATCATTTTCATTACCGTTAAACCATATTTCTTGTAACTTTTTAGCGTTTGTCCATTGTAATGTGCCTTCTATTTTAGGAACAAATTCAACGGCGTGAATTTTAAGATAATCAGTTTCCTGTGGCAGTTCATAAGTGGTGCCTTCCAGTTTAATTTCTGCATATAGCTCTAATATGCTTTCTTCCCCTTTGGTAAACAAATCTGCTGTTAAAGGAATGGTTATGGAGCTTTTTTCATGGGCAATTGTATAGTTTTTTTGATATAAATTATCATCATTTAATGGCCCCGAGTCTGACTCATATACTGTAAATGTCATCTTTTTCCCTATTGCCGCTTTATTGGCTTCAAAGTAAAAATGCAGCTCATCATCCCCGTAAGGATGCAGTTTTATTTTTTTATTGTTTTTATTCACCCAGTATCCTAAAATGATGGTAGGCTTTTCATCTGTACTGGAAGCTATACTTGCAGCTTTCGGAATAGGTGAAGCCACCGCAGTATTGAAGTCCGGATTACAACTGATATAGGATTCTTTTACCAAAACGGTCTGCTCCTGTATAATAGATGTTCCCAGATTTTGCCACGGACTCAGTTTGATAACACTCATACAGGGTGGGGGAGACATATTTTTAGCAGGCCACTTGGGGTGCCCACAGGTTCCTTTAAACTGAAGATTCACCATATTGTTGCCGTCACCCTTTGTTGCAAAGAGCTTATCCTGAAGATTTATTTCGTTGGAGGTCACTTTCAGGTCTCCTGGTGCCTGAGCATAGGGACACTTCAACTTCGCTCCATGCATTACCATTTCTCTTTTTTCTAAAGGAGAATCTTCACTGGCTTTTTTCTTTCGCTCTGCTTTTTTTGCAGAAAGCTTCTGGTCATGCGCTGAAGTCTTTTGCTCTTCCATGTGTTACTATTTTGAATTGGATTCAATTGTTGAGGTTGAAATCTTCCGTAAAAGCTTAGCCTTTACTTACTTTAACATCTTTTCCTCCCTGGAATACAGCTAATGTTGTTCCCCTCAGTTTTAAATCACCTTTAGAAGTTTGTATATCGGCTTCACCGGAGGTACTTTTAAACACATTGCCTGTACTTTCTGTTTGATCCTGTCTTACCGTAATG
Organism: Chryseobacterium sp. Mn2064; assembly: GCF_049319685.1. Lineage (NCBI taxonomy): Bacteria > Pseudomonadati > Bacteroidota > Flavobacteriia > Flavobacteriales > Weeksellaceae > Chryseobacterium > Chryseobacterium sp. Mn2064. Next base: position 605,005 of record NZ_JBMOUE010000002.1, on the reverse strand, counting down.
ATTTTATTTTCTGATGTTTGGGTGTATCTTTTGGTAATAGATTCGGTATGGTCATTTCCAATATTCAGGGTGCTGTCCTGCCCAACTTTCGTGGTCATATTCCTGCCCACCGAAATATGCATGTCTTCTCCGGCTGTAAAAGTCATATTCTTAGGTGCTGTAACGTGAATATTTCCCTGTCCATCCATAAAATAGGTATTCCCGCTAGGGTCTTTAATTGTTACACTCTTTTCTGCATCATTCATTAAAACCTTAATACCGCTTCTCGTCTGTATAGATTTCAGATGGTTATCCAAACCTCCGCCCAGAGCTACCTGCCCATGAAACATTCCTCCCATTGCAAAGGGAAAATCGGGATTGTGGTATTCAAATCCTACCATTACCTGGTCGCCAATTTCAGGAACCGCTACAAAGCCTCTGTTTTGGGTAATGGCGTCTGTACCTCCTGCATCGGGGCTCATCATTCTGATAAAGTGAGTCGTATCATTTAATTGCCAGTCAAATCTCACCTGTATTCTTCCTTGGTTCAGCGGATCTACATTGGAGATAACCGTGGCTACCTGGGGCTCTGCTTTTGGCATTTCAAAATCAGGCTTAGGCATAAAACCTGTTCCTTCGGCTATTGCTTCAAAGCTTCCTGTATAATATCCTCTTGCATTTACTTCATGATTGACCTCTGTAATCATAAGTGTGGTAAAATGAGAGGTTTCATTGCTGTCTGTTTTTCTCATCGCGAGATCGGCAACACAGCCAATGTATAGGAAAGGAACTGTTGTTTGCCCTGAAACAGTAAAAACCTCTACAGCTTTACTTCCTCTTGCACTTTTTTGAGAATCGTCAACATCGAGGAACATATTGGCATTAACGGGAGTAGGAGTTAATGATCGGGTGGTAAAAATACTGTCATTCAGTTCATACGCTTTGGAAGACAATTCTCCTACATGCTGTATACGGTCGTCAGTACCAACCATTTTAGTGTGATTGCTGCTGTTATACCCAAAATATTCCGGTTTGGTGTGAACTGCTTTTAACTCAACAGTCACATCATTTACGTTACTGCCATAGACCAACTGGATTGGTTTTTCAGAAGAAGGAAGTTTCCCGAAATGAAGGATTTCCCCGTCATAGTAAAACTGTTCTCCGTAGGCTTCGGCAATTCTTGTAAGGTAATTATAATGAGTTTCGTTGTACTGTGAACTGTAACTGATGTAGCTTTTGTTCTGAGTGTCTACTCTGAAATCAAATTTGTTGGTTCCAAGGGTTTCTTTGATAATGCGGTTGGCAATAATTTGAGTATTCACGGTTTGGCTTCCTCCAAAACTTTGGGTATGGGGAGCTGAATCCATCAAAATTGTAGGACTTTTTCCTTTTAAGACAATATTCCCCAGACTCATTTTTTCCTGACTAAAGGCTACCTGGGTAATGAGACCTACAAAAGTTCTTTCAGGGCTTTCACTTTCAGCATCTTTATATTTAAAAGTAATGGTGATTCTTTTTCCCAGGAACTTTTGGGCCTGTGCAAGGTTGTGGTTTTGTACCTCACCCAAAGAGTCATGGGCCAATACCAGTTCAAAATCATGGTGCTTTCTTGCACTCTGTCGTAAACGAAAGTGTTTAAAGTGATTGATCGCCTTGCCCTCAACCACAATGTCCAGCTTTACCACCCGGTTGATACCCGATATGTGGTTTTCTGAAACTTTCTCAGAATTTGAGGTTTTTTTCATAATATTTGGTGCGTTTTTTTTGGTATTATGTCACCGAAGTTAGATAAAAAACACATTACTCAATACAAAATTGTATTAAATCTGAAAAATTGTAGTAGAACTACGATCGGATGAAATGATTAGTTAAGTGGCTTTGTACTAGTGACTTGTAAGAAATGTTGTGGGAGAGGAGATTCAGTATTGTAAACAGACTTTTTAAAAGAATCCCTGTGAGCTTTTCTAGGTAGTATGATAAGGGGCTGTACCCACTTGTGTAACGGTCTAAAGCCGGTTCAGAAGTCCCGGGACCCTGTTCTACAAGTGCCTCTACCCCCTTACCTAAGGGGGGAGAGACACTTCCTAAAGGGGGTAAAGGCCGTTCAGAAGACCCTCTAAGGGGTTAGGTAAGTCCCTGGAGTCCCTTTGGTAACGGTCTGGAGGTGGTTGGGAAGCCCTTAGAGCTATTTCTATAGCTGTTGATACTCACTTACTCCAATGGTTTTAGGCAGTTTGAAAGACCCTCTAGAGAGCAAGGAAGTCGTTGAAGGCCCTTTTATAATTTGTCCAACTTGCATAGATGTAAGCCAATTTTTATTCCTTTAAACCTCTTTTTATTGAACTTGATTCTTTCTATGGAGTTCAAAAGAGTGATCAATTCTTTTTAATTTTTGGATTCAACAAAATACTAATCTATAATATATAAAGATTTACCTTCGAATATAATATAGTCATTATTGATGGTGATGTTTTCTAAGTTCCTAAGCAGATATACTTCTTTATTATTCAGACTGTAGTCATCTATAAATTCATCCAATAGGATGTATATAAAATAGCCACTTACCGTTTGTATTTTTTGATCGCTTGTCAGATTCATAAACATGGTAAAATCAGGATAATGTTCTGCGCCGTCGTACATGGGTGTAAAATCGTTATTGATCTCATCATCTTGAATATATTCTTCAAGGAAAGCATCATACTTTGGCTTTATCTTATGGATAAAATCATCGATAGTGATTAATATTCTATATTCATTATAGTCAACATTCGGATTTAGTTTGCCAAAATCTATTTGGGAATAGTTGATGCTTTTTATATTGATTTGATTGTTGTCGATATATACTTTAGTCATAATAAGTGATGGTTATTTTTAAACGCAAAAATTTACAGGTAAGGCTGTTTATTATGAAGGAGCAAAGAGTCAATCAATTTTTTCTAAGCGTTGGAATAATGAGTAAGAAAAAGGAGAGCATCCATTACTTTTTGCTCCCCTTTTGCTGTATTTTCAAAATCTTCTTATTATTTTAAGATTTGCTGATCATAAAGAATATTGTCGTCTTCATCAAAGCTAATGATCAGTACTTTGTATTGTTTTGCGCTGTCGTTATTGAAAAACTTAATTCTCGGTGGAACGTAATCGCTGTCAAACAAATTAGGATTCCAGTATAGCGTTTCACGGCTGTCGTTATCAATTTTAACATTCTCATCCAGCATTTCAACAAGGAATTCTGAAGGTTTATCATATCCTTTTATAATGGCGGAGTTGTTATTTTGTTTCGTTTCTTTTGCATTACTTTTGGTCTTCATATCGCCTCTCATGGTGTAGATGGCTACTGCATCACCTAGTAACCCGGAATTTTTAATGATTTTCACCATCGCAATATTGGTGACAGGAAGGTTGGCAATCATGGAAGCATCAGTAAGGACCTCATCCAGATAGAGCTTAGCCTGCTGACCACGGATATAAGGTACATTCGCCCCGGAATTGTTTCTCTGGAAAGTTAAACCGGCAGCTCTTCCCTGCAGCCAGTCTAATATATTACTGGATCCTGTGGCATGCTGATCTTCATTCACGAAATCAAATACCGTAGAATTCATAGAGCTGAACATTCCGGTGGATAGTTGTTTGTCTAGTTCTTCCTTTGGATCTTTCTTTTTTCCTACCAGTTTTACCTGTTCAATTTCTATATCGGCACTTTCTATTTTCTTATTATTCTTTTGGGTGTTGATCGCTCTTGAAATGCTTGGTGGAAGCGTTTTATTTCCGGAAGCTTTTACCAGTGTATATTTTGTACCGGGGAAACTTCCTTTAAATTCTGTAGGATTGATCAATGGTTCGGCTGTAACAAATAAATTATCTGTACTTGATTCTTGATTCTTTTCTGAATTGGCATATAATGACACACTAAGAGGTTCATCATTATTAAGTTCATTTAAATAAATATACCCGTTCTGATCTGTTTTAAAAGGAGTGATGCTTGGCTCATTTTTACCCATTCTGACCGCTAAAATGACATTAGAATTAACCATCAAAGCATTATTCTTAATAGGTTTTACTTTGTAAGAAAGGTATTTTGAAGAATTGCTTTTAATGGATGGCGTAGCTCCTGTAAGCACAGAATTCCAGTCAAATCTTTTCCATTTTTCAGAAATAAGAAGAGCGTCCAAGGCTTCGGTATTGGCGTTCTTTGAGAAATACTGAGCTGGTCTGTCTATTCTATCGGTAAAATCTCCTGTCAACCAAAGTCCACTCAGGAGATTTTCTTCTTCCGGAGTGTTGCTGCCGTCATCTTCATTTACCAGAACAGTGTAATTTTTGAAATAAGACTCCGGAGACAGATCAATGCTGTTGAAAGATCTTGGGGTTGGTTTCAGGCTTTGTGCAACAATATCTGCTTTTTCAATTTTTAAATCACCAGGTTTTATAAAGCAAAGCCTTTGAGCAACCAGATTGTCGTTCTCATCAAAAATAGCCAATTGTAAAATAGCGTTTGCACCGTTACTTATTTTGGTAGGAATAAGACTTGAAATCTCACCCGTCAGCTGTTTAATATTAGCTCTATAGGCAAGATGATTGTTGATGGTTCCTACGATTTTATAATCTTGAGGCTGCTGCTTTAGATTGACTCCTTTTAAGGTATATTTGATTCCTTCTTTAGAACTCTGAACTTCCAGATGAATTCCGTTATCTGCAACCTGTGGCAGATCAATTGTCTGTTTTTTTCCATTATTATCCTGAATGATTGCCTGATATTTTTTTCCAGCTGCAGGAGTTATTGTGAAAGACGCCACATTTTTATCAAAAGATTTGAATGTAGTAATGGGTGTATTAGGATTTTGGGCATCTATTACTTTTCCTGTCCAATTTTCCGGGAAGGAATTTGTGGTAGATATTCTTATGGCAAACTTTGTAGGGATTCCGTTAATCAGGCTTCCTCCTTCCGGAGAGGCTTTGGCTGACCAATCGGAGCTTTTAGAAACAGCTAAAGATTCTGTGGAGTTTGGGTTGTAAACCGGAATAGTTTTAACAATCTGGAAATCTTCACTAAAGTTGGTCATATAAGGTGTATACGCCCTTACGAAATATACCTGTTCAGGAAGGTCTTCTTTCAGTTGAAAATCTCCACTGCCTTCACCATTAGTTAAAAGTACTGTTTTCCAGTCGATTAATTTCTTATCAGAACTATACAGTTCTACAAATAAAGTAGTAGAAAGGGGAGAGCGGTTGTAGCCATCAAATATAAAACTTTTGAACCAGATTTTATCCCCTGCGGCATATTGTGATTTGTCGGTAAGTAAGTAAACTTTCTCCTGATCGTAATTATTCTCAAGATTGGTAAGAGCTTTATCCAGTTTGGTTTGTGCCATTATAGGCTGTACCATAGAAAGAAGCAATACACAGAATATATTTTTCATAGAAATCTCAGCGCATTTTAATTCTATGCTAAATTAAACATTAAATCAGTTCAACAATTGATATTACCTTCTTATTTATATTGTTTTCTAAATATAGGGTAGTGTTTTGGTAAAAATCAAAAGATAATACTACTTTGTTGTAATCTTTTGACGCAATTTTAGCAATGATTTTCTCAATCGTTTCCGTGAAAATAGGAGCTTCATTTTATAACTGAAATCCCAGGAAAGAATACCTTTTGAAAGGTTAAAAGAGTATAGGTTGAAATAGTGAATTAATATGGAATGTATTGTAAATTAAAAAATTAGATAGAAATAATTAATCAACATTCGGTGATAAAAAACGAATTGAAAGAATATTTTTATTAAATTTATAAAATAAACTAAAACATGAAAACAAATGAAATTTATTCAAATCACGATATTTATTTCAACATAATATCCTAAAATAATCTTTTTTACTTTTTGATTAAATAGTAAGCCTCATCTAAGGACAGGCTTCTCTCTTCATGGGCAAAAAAGAATCTTTTATTACAAACTAATATCAGTTAACTGAACATCAACTACAATCAAACCCAATTAATTTTATGGAAAATTTACATGACCACACGCATGGCTGCACCCATTGCTCTTGCAACAATCCTGTTTTAGAAATTCTAAAAGAAGAAATCTTCAGTGCAGAGAATCTGACAAAAATAAACCCAGGTTCCGGAAAACCATCTCACGAAAAACCGCAGGCGCTTATGATCAGCGGAGGAATTATCAGACCAATGATTGACGGATCAACCGATACCGTTGAAGCCATTGGAATAGCTGATGGAAATGTGGTAATAACCGGTAAGAAAAATGAGGTAAAAGATCATATGAACAAGCATTATCCGGGATATACTAGCAGAGAACTAACCAGCCGCCAGGCTTTACTTCCGGGCCTTATTGAACCACACGTTCATATGGTTCCTAAAGCCATGATGCAGGGCTGGCTGGATGTGAGCCCTTTTGATGGACAGAATTTACGGTCTGTATATGATCTGTCTTTCGTAGGATCAAAAATAAACGAACATATTCCTGAAATTCCGGGTTATTTTATCCTAGGAAGAGGGTTGGATCCGTCATTAATGCCATTTGAAGTTTTAAATGATAAAAATGAACTCATAACCATCAATAATACAGTGCTTGATGACATTAATGCAGATGTACCCATAATGCTGTTAAGTGCTTCTATGCATACACTTTATCTTAACACCAAAGCATTAACATATGTATATGATCACAGCCCTGAAGTGAAGCGTAATTACTCTTCTGCCGATGATTATATCAAGAAAACTAAAGGTCAGCTGCAGGAAGGCCTACAGATGACACCTGCATTGAAGGTAGTAAAGCTGCAGATCATCGCGATGAGCCTACAGATTAATAGTTATCTTACCCATCTTTTTCAAACCGCCAACAAAAGAGGAGTTACCTTTATGTATGATGCAGGACTGAATAAAGGTTCGAAAATACTGTTAAAAGCCTATTTCGATACACACCAAGAAAGGGTAAGAACAGGTGGAGCATATCTTTGTTCGGGACAGAAAGAAGTAGATGACCTTGATCATTACACAGAACCTAGTCAATACAAACCTGTATATTATGGACATATTAAAGTCGTTTCTGATGGTTCAAACCAGGGACTGACGGGTTATCAGAGTGCGCCTTATCTTTGTGATCCTGTGAATAATACGGGAGTCTTCAATTTTCCACAGGCGGGTATTCCTGCCCATACGATTCCACCAAGCTATAATACATTAATTAATACCGTAGTAGCGGTTAAAGGCTGGCCACTTATGGTGCATGCGAATGGTGATCAGGCGGTCACATTTGCCATCAATGCTTATCAACGAACTCTTGCCCAGTACAGAGGTCCTGAACTTCGTAACCGTATAGAACATTGCTCGCTTCTGACATCAGAGCAAATTACCAATATGCTTCAAATGGGCGTTTCACCAAGTTTCCTTATCGGTCACGTAGGATACTGGGGATATGCTTTTAAGAAAGTAATTTTCGGGGGAAAAGCTCAGATGCTGGATCTTTGCGGTTCAACGCTTGCCGCAGGGATGAGAATTTCTCTGCACAGCGATAATGAAGTAAGCCCATTGGGCCCTTTGAGAATGATGGAACAGTCTATTACCAGAATCATGGAAAAGAATACATCAACTATCGAAGTTTTAAACAGTAATGAGTGTCTTACTCCAGAACAGGCACTGGTTGCCGTTACCTATGATGCCGCTTGGCAGTGCTATGCAGACAACTGGGTAGGCTCTTTAAAGAAAAACCATTTTGCTGATTTCGTTATATTGGATCAGGACCCTCTTTCAATGAAAACTCAAACATCACAATATATGAAAATGAGAGATATCCCGGTACTGGAAACCTGGGTGGGAGGTATTGCAGTCTATAACAAAGCGGATGATGAAAAAGTAGAGATTGGAAAAGGAGCAACAGTTTCAGAAAACTCATAGAGAGCAAAAAAAATCACTGATTCTTTTATCAGATAAAAATCAGAGTAGATTATTTTCTACTCTGATTTTATATTTTTTAGATAAAGCAGATGGGATTTGCGTAAGGAAAATTTATCTATACTATTATTCAATCCAAAAATGTCCTACAGAATACGTTCTGGCGGTACCTGCTACAATCACTCTCTCGCTTTTATTTTCACAATAAAGCTGACCGCCTCTTTCCGATAGCTGCCGGGCAAAAAGCTTATCTTTTCCCAATCTTGATGCCCAGAAAGGAATCAACGAACAATGGGCAGATCCGGTTACAGGATCCTCAAGAATAGATGACTGTGGGGTAAAGTATCTTGAAACAAAGTCGCTGTCTTTTCCTGCAGCAGTTACGACTACACCTCCGGGATCCAGATTGATAAGATCAAACAAAGATCTTTCAATTTTTATATTCTTGATCTCTTCCTCAGATTCATAAACGAGAACATAGTCTCTTGATTGGAAGACTTCTTTAGGCTGGATATTCAGAGATTGTGCTATACTTTCAGGTAGAGTAGAGGCTTCGGGCATTCTTGAAGGGAAGTCCATATAATAAAATCCATCTCTCATATCCACTGTCAGCTCACCACTTTTGGTTTGGAAAACAATTCTGTCGTTCTGATAATTGAGAATAGAAGCCAGGCAATGTGCCGTAGCAAGGGTAGCATGACCACATAGATCCATCTCTATCTCAGGCGTAAACCATCTCAGGTGAATAGTATTGCCATTATCAATAAAAAAAGCGGTTTCTGCTACAGCATTTTCGCGGGCTATTTTTAAAAGAACTTCATCAGGTAACCAGTTTTGCAATGGAACAACACAGGCAGGATTTCCGTGAAAAATTTCTTCTGTAAATGCATCTATTTGATATAGTTCTAACTTCATAACTGATAATTTGAGGTCTCTAACAAAGATAACTGTTTTGTCAATATAGATGAGGTTTAGAACAACTTTATATAAACTTCTCAATGCTCTTTGAGTATCTGAATAATGGTTTCAATTTCAATATTTTATAATAGGATAGAAAAACCTGAATAAATAAATAGACAATGTTGTCTATTTATTTGCTTAGATTTGTACCATGAAACAGAGAGGACAAGTCGTCATTGATAAAATACTCGATACGGCTGAAAAATTATTCTATTCGCAAGGCTATAGCAATACAGGCATCAATCAGATTATTGAGGAAGCTGATATTGCCAAGGCTTCCTTATACAAACATTTTGAAACAAAGACAGATCTTCTGATCGCATACGTTCAGCGAACACACCAACTTTGGTTTTCAAGGCTGGAGGCTGCCGTTGAGAAAGTTTCCGATCCTAAAGGGAAAATTTTAGCTCTTTTCGATCATCATACCCAACGCCAGGAAATAAGGCAATTCGGAGGCTGTCCCTTTATTAAAGCGAATGATGAAGCAGAAACAGATGACCCTCGCTTTTTGGCGGAGATTCAGGCTGCGAAAATGCACAGCAAAACATTCATAAAAATGTTGGTCGAAAATTGTAATCATAAAAATATATTATCGAATGGAGAGTTGTCGGAAACCATCTATGTGATGCTAGAAGGCTCTATAGTAACGGCTTCTGTTTTTAAAAAAGCCGATGAAATTCAATCGGCAAAAAGAATTATTGAAAAACTGATTTAAAATGAACGAAATTAAAAATAAATGGCTCGAACTTATCATTGTTTTATCCGCGCCATTGCTCTCTGTAATTGATGTATTTATCATTAATGTAGCTATTCCGACGATTAAAAGAGGAGTGCATGCAACCGATGGAGAAGTACAGCTTGTTATTGCCGGCTATCTTCTGGGGTATGCTGCTTTTCTGATAACTGGAGGCAGGGCAGGAGATCATTTTGGAAGAAAGAAAGTGTTTTTTTTGGGGATGTTTGCCTTTACCATAGCTTCGTGTTTGTGCGGTTTATCTCAAACAGCTTTACAATTGAATGTCACAAGAATTTTTCAGGGATTAAGCGCTTCGTTTATGGTTCCGCAGACCATCGCATTTATTCAGCTTTTGTTTACCGATACAAAAGAACGTGCTAAAGCATTTGGCTTATACGGAATTACTCTGGGAACAGCAGCAGTGATCGGGCAGGTTTTAGGAGGGTATTTGTCCGATTTACATTGGTTTGTAGAAGGATGGAGACTGGTTTTCTTTATCAATTTGCCTATCGGAATTGTTACCCTTTGGGCAACTCATAAATTTGTGACAGAAACCGTAAAACATCAAAATACAAAATTCGATTATACAGGAATTTTGATCTTAACAGGGGCGCTGTTTTCGCTTATTTATCCTTTAATACAAGGGCGTGAGGCAGGTTGGCCATTATGGAGTTTTGGTTTGCTTATTTTATCGGGTTTACTTTTTGTATTTTTCATTTATAATCAAAAAATCAAGCTTTCCAACAATGAAAATCCATTAATTGACGTGAGATTATTTAGAATAAAAGATTTTAATATCGGTCTGGTAGCGGTATTGTTCCACTTTATGTTGCATACTGCTTATCTTTTGCTGAGCGCAGTTTATCTGCAAAATGGTTTGGGAATTTCTGCATTAGACTCAGGGGTGTACTTTGTTGTTCCGGGAATTTTATTTATCACATCTTCCGTAATGGCATCGAGATTGATTGTGAAATTTGGAAAAAGAGTATTACAGGTTGGAGTTATCATTTTGTTGGTTGCATTTTCTCTTCAGATGATGCTTTGGAAACCGGGAATAAGCACTTGGCTGATTATTGGATTGATGGGCATTTGGGGATTCGGAAACGGATTGGTGCTTCCGTCATTATTAAATGTTGCTCTGAAAAACGTACCTTCACAATATGCAGGAGCAGCGGCAGGAATTTATTCTACTTTTCAGCAAACGGCTTCCGCATTGGGAGTAAGCATTATTGGCGGGGTATTTTTTTATTTTTCGAAAAATGGCTGGCAAACGGCATATCATTTTGGAATGATCTGTTTATTGATCTGTGTCTTTATGGTAGGAATAATGCTTCAATTACTTCCCAGTATGAAAACTGACGCTGAAACCTCCAAAAAAATGATTAAAACAATATGAAAGAACAAAAACACTTGATGTATAAAGATATCCCGTCGCCGGTTGGGTTGATAAGGGCCATTGCGTCCGATAAAGGATTGGTAGCAATTATCTGGGAAGGAGAAGATTATAAAAGAACGAAGCTTTCAGTCCCTGTGAAAGACGAAAATCATTCTATATTACTGCAGACCGAACATCAACTGAATGAATATTTTGAAAATAAAAGAACTTCTTTTGAAATCCCTCTTGATTTTGAAGGCACCGAATTTCAGGTGAGGGTTTGGGAAGCTCTCCTGAAAATTCCTTATGGTGTCACCAAAACATATGGTGAATTGGCAAAAATTCTGGGAGACATAAAAGCTGTTCGTGCGGTGGGAGGTGCTTTAAACAAAAATCCGATCTCGATTGTTGTACCATGTCACAGGGTTGTAGGAGCTTCCGGAAAGTTGGTAGGTTTTGCAGGCGGTCTGAATAACAAATCGATTCTTATTGAATTGGAACAAGGTTTCAGGATGCCCAGTTTATTTTAAATTTAAAAAAATATAGATGAAAACACGGATGGAAAAGAATACCCTGCACGAAATTGAAACTTTCAACCTTGAGAATTTTCAGGAATTATGTGATCATTTGGCCAATAATGACCCAGATCTTCATTTGATCTTAAAGAACCATGGCTATCCTCCCATGTGGACGCGCAGGAATACTTTTGAAACACTGGTGCATATTATTTTGGAGCAACAGGTTTCTTTAGCTTCGGCATTGGCTGCTTTAAACAAACTGAAAGAAAAACTCGAAGAAATTACCCCCGAAAATATTCTCAAACTGAATGATGAGGAAATGAAAGAATGCTATGTAAGTCGCCAGAAAAACATCTATATCAAAGGTTTGGCTAATGCTCTTATCAGCGGTGAGATGAGTATTGAAAATCTTCCGGAACTATCCAATGATGAGGTTCGAAGAAGATTAGTTGCTTTGAAAGGAATTGGAAACTGGACGGTGGATGTATATTTAATGTTCACGCTTCAACGAACTGATATTTTCCCGATTGGCGATTTGGCTGCGGTAAATGCAGTGAAACGATTAAAACAATTAGAATCCAAAACCACAAAAGAGGAAATTCTTGAAATCAGTGAACAATGGAAACCTTTCAGGTCTGTAGCTTCGATGATGCTGTGGCATTATTATCTTTCCAGTGCAAAAACTAAGTAAATTTTATCAGAACAAATTGATGCTGAATGCTTACTTTTTTTAGTGAAAAATTTCTGATAATGGAAGCTGTGAAGTCATTGCTTTTGTCGGATTTTAGCTTTGTGTCAGGGTATCAGTGAAATATAAATTTTATTTTCTATACCTTTGCATCCGAAAACTAATATCTATAAAATTAAAATTACGACATGCAATCTAAATTGCCATTCCATTTTGATATGGAAACTGCGGATCCCGATGATCCGATGACCCTGGCTATTCTCGCTACTCATCCCAAAGTTAATCTCATAAGTGTTTCTGTACATCCGGGAGGAACAGACCAAATAGGTTTTGTACGCCATGTTCTAAGAATTCTTGGCCGGGAAGATGTGCGTATTGGAGCTGGAACTCCCAAATCTATCGCCAGCCGGGTTTCTGGCTTTTACCGCAAATGGGTAGGCCGTTTTGAACATTCAGAAGCAGACGATACTGCGGCAAATATTATGGCTGAAACCCTTCGTAAGTTTCCAGACTGTACTCTGTTAACAGGTGCTGCACTTACCAATCCTTATGCTTTATTTGAGACTGGAGTTTTCTTTGACCGCTGGTTCTGCCAGGGAGGTTTTGTAGGAGATAATATCGTTCCGAAAGAATATCGTTTGGAAAAATTTGACGGAAAACGTACGTGTGCAACTTTTAACCTCAACGGTAATCCATTGGCTGCTGAAACTCTGCTTTCAATTCCGATGACGGAAAGAAGGATGATTAGTAAAAATGTCTGCCATGGAGCTGTTTTTACCAAAGAAGATGCTGAACTTCTGATCCCCTACCGAGATCATAATAAAGGTCTTAAACTATTCCTGAAGGCCGTAGAACTAAAAGAAAAAGCACTTCACGATACTGTAGCTGCTTTATTGGCTATTGACCCTTCAAAAGCCCTTTGGGAGGAAGTGATTCCGTATAGAACACGAGGAGAATGGGGCTGTGTGGAAGCAAAAGAACACCCGGAAAAACCATCTTCACTCATCACGACTTATATTCCGGATCTAAAAGATCTTTGGATGGTCATTAAGCCTTAAAAGCAATATATAGGGATCAATTTTTTATAATATTAATGAATTTATCCCTAAATAATTACAATAGAATAATGAACAAGGACGAAGAAATCATAAGTATCCTAGAAAATAAAGATATCGAAGCTTTAAAAGCCTGGATCAATAAAGGAGGAGATGCAGCAATGATCCTGGGAAAACTTCGGGAAAGTTTGATCCAGTACGCTTTGGATGAAATAGAAGATGATGAGGATACCTATATAAAAATGATAGAAATTTTAATAGAAAACGGTGCTGATGTTAATTTTACCCATGAAGCATATAACGCGCCGGTTTTCACGGCCATCTATTTTAACAATCCGAAAATACTAAAGCTGCTTTTGGATCATGGAGCTGATGTCAACCTGGTTGGAGAGGAACGCGAAACTCCTTTGATAACAGCTGCTTTAGATGGAAATATTGAATTGCTGAGGTTATTATTGCCCTATTCCAGCGAAGAATTTATTAATAAATCAGGATCTCATCAGACCAAAACACCTTTAGGCCTGGCTTTTCATTTTTATTATCAGAATTTAGAAATGATAGAATTATTGCTGCAATATGGAGCCAATCCTTTTGTAAATGATGGAGAAGGTTATTTAACCATCGAAAATATACGAGAAGGGATTGATGAAAATCTGAGAAAAAAGATTCTTGATTTGGTAGATCAGTATACTGCGAAATAAAATGGTATAATTGCTTTTATAACAATACCTTAAACGATACATACTCCTATGAAGCATACTATTTCTTATCATCTTGAGGAAAACAGTTTTATACTCTATATCGATATAACCAATACCGGAGATGAAAAACGAACTTTTTATTTTTACAATGACAGTGGTGCATTGGCTAGGAACGGGATAAGTCTTTTCACTGCAAAAGATGAGAAAATGAGGGCTTACGAAAGAGCTTTTATGTCTCCTGTGTACAATGGCGAACAAATAAAAATAAACATGTTGTCTCCCAATGAGACACAAAGGTTTGAACTGCCTGCTAAGATCTTTGAGGAAGATGGAGAATTGATTTTAGGCTTTAGAGGAATTTCATTCAGAATTTCCAGAGGTGAAAAGTTTTATATTACCTTTAGCTTTTCAGGGATCACTTCCAATAAATTGGAAGTAATGCTTTGAAGGGAAGAAAATAATGACAAAGTTTTAATCAAATGAATACAGAAATAGAAAACTTGTTGTATTATTATCAAGAGGATGGAAATGAAGGATACGATCTGAGCGAAGTACAGCTTTTAGAAATAAAAGATCCCGATAGAATTGAAAGGTTAAAAGATCTTCTGCTACACGATAATCGGTATATTGGTTATCAGGCAATGCTTATTCTCCTTGCATGGGCCATTCCGGAAGGATTTGAATTCCTTAATCGGTTCATCAACGAAAAGTGGGACCAGCAAGAAGAATTTGAACCCCACAGAATCTATGGAGAAGATAATGTATATGATGTGATGGCCGACGCGTTGTATATTTCAACCTTTAATGGAAAAAACGAAGAGGAATTATATCCTTATATCCAACAGCTTTTACATCTGTATGGCAGCTGTTTTTTTGAATCGGATCTAAAGAATCTGCTGTTGAAGAAAGAATTCAGTTCTCTTATTCAAGAAATAAAACAGGCGATGCAGGAAGCTTTACAGCATCACAAATATTATCAGGCCAGTCAGCTGTTTCCGGTGCTTGTTCATTATGATAAAAGTAATTTCAATGAATATAAGGAAATGTTCACCTCTTTAATAAACCTGGATAATAGAATTACGTACAATATAGAAGAATCGGAGAAAATTAAAAGTCTTACGAAATAAATATGAGCAATTTTGACGAAACATTTATACTTCTGAAAGAAGAACAGAAACCTCTGCCATTTATAACAAACCTCAATAAAAAATTGAAAACCATACACGTTTTGCTTCAAAAAAGTGATTATGAATTGGTCGCATTTAATGATACCCGCGATGAGGAAGAAAAGGAACCAATTTGGTTGGATGAATCCATGACCGATGAAGAGGTTATAGATTTGATCTGCTCCTGGAAAGGCTTAGGGATGCTCACTTACAGGAATCCGGATTTCCTGTTTGACATAGGAGTTGCTTTCATGACATGGAATGACGAACATATTCAGGGTATTATGATCTCTTTTGCTGAAAAAGATACTGTATTTGAACGTGAGGTAAAACATAGAGAACTGATCGTTAAAATCTCTCAGTTTCTGGATTGTGAATACGTAGTCGGTGACATTGGCAACACTTCTAGAAGCTACATAAGTATGGAAGAAAGCTTAGATAAAATTAAAGAACATATTTCGAAAAGCTCTTTTACAATTGACAGCAGAAGTTGGTAAATTGATAAAATAGAAGAAATAAGATAAATTAATGTAAACAAATATGGGACATTTTTCAACAGAAACAATTTTTGTCATAGAAAAAACACGATCCGAAGATATTGTGAGCATCGTAAATGAAGTGATGTTGGAAAATAATCTTACCATTAGCTCCCGTCATAATATTTTTTACTTTGAAGATACAGATCCTGATAGCGATGTGGATGATTCAAGAAAAATAGAACCGGAGACACCCGAACAAGCGCAACAGGCATGGGAAGAATTTAAGAAACATCCTACAGGCGGATATTACGAATATGAGATGCATTGGGGATATAACGAACAAGGAAATGAACTTGGATATACTGTGCTAGTCGCTTTTCTATCATTTGATCAAAAGAATATAGAAGCCATTATTTTTGATGTCAATGATAGAGTATTTGAAATGGCACACGAAAAAGAACTGAAAAAAGTATTTGCAGAAATCAATAAACGGGCAGACATAATCATGGCTACACAGGCAACAGATTATTACACAGAATATTATCACGGACTTGATGTCATCGCAGAAATCCTTTCCGGAAATATTGAGACCAAATTTGAATATAAATTTGCCGAGCTGTAGTAGCCAAAGCTTTAGCTAATTATTAATCTATTCTTTGAACATTACCTTTAATGATAATATAATCCCCGATTTGATTGAAGTAAAATACTCCTCTTATGATCCAATAGTAAATAGGGTTTTTCTCATTAAGATATTCCTTGAAGATTTGTGAAATGAAGAATGTGTTCATAAAGCCCATTTTTTCAGCCATATTAACCTTAGTATCAATCAATATTTCATCATAAGAAGGATATTCTGTAAGGGTTTCAAATAATTCTAAAGCAAAATTTTCACCCACTTTTTCGTCATCTTCAATCAGTTCATCCCGTAATTCCTCATATTTCGGTTTCATTTTTTCATTGAAATCCTTAATGGGAATTCTGATTTCAAACTGACTGATTTCTTTACCCTCGATATATTTCTCAAAGTAATATTCGTCATAGCTGATATGATGAAAGTCGGTTTCCTGTTCATTGATAAATACTTGCATAGGGGAAGAATTATTTAGTGATTATCAGTCTTTATTCATTTTTCCTGGTTGAGTATTGCCAAATTCCTTCTAAAAACAACAAGTATCTTCCGGGTTGATATTCTCCATAAGAAAAAAGGTAGATCGTATTATTGCTTTTGAAATAGTAGATTTCCAACCCATTTTCAGAAGTATATCTTTCAATAAAACGATTGTTTACGCTGAAATTACTTCCTTCAACTATACTCTCAAAACTTTCACCATCAATTTCTTTCTTTAAATTCCTCAACGGATTGTTGTAGAAATCAGTCAATGAAATCCTTTGATTTTCGATTTCGAAAACGGTAGGTAAACTCTGTTCTTCTTCTCCATCGAATAATTTTTGCCTGCTGATTTCAATCTTTTTAACCATACTTAATGAATTTTCGAACGGATGTGTTCATTGTGTTGTAGAATTTTCCTCTCCGGAACTTTTCTGAACATCAGTATTGTTTGACCTTTCTATAGCACTTTGAGTTGCTGGCGCAACATTCTTCTTTTTTTGAGCATTCATGTGAACTCCTGATAAAATCATCAAGGCCGTTAGTCCAGTTAATTGGGGATATTTCATGGTATTTTTTTACAATGTTAAATAATTTATTAATGAAAAAAAATAGATTTGAAATTTTTCAATGTTTTTATTGTACTTTCGGGAAAAAGAGAGTTTCTTACTTTGGAATTATGGGAATATCTGTGCTATCAGGAAATTTTAAAATATGATTAATAAGATGATCGAAGTAGACCAACTTATGGATGCTATAGCTTCAAAATATAGAGTTGAAACTTTAAATCATAAAAAAATAAAACATCTCTGGGAAGAAGAAACACTGGGAATTATGAAAGACGCAGCATTTATAAAAGATGAAGCATATTTCTATTTTTTAAGTGAATACGGAGGCTGTAATATTTATGGTGATAGTTTTGACGCAGGGATTTTTGGGTTTGATGATTGGCTGAATCCTAGTCTTCTTACTTCTCCATTGCTTAACCATTCTGGAATATATATATTGGCAGATCTTATGTATGAACATCATGATGAACCTGTTTTTTATGGCTATCATGCCACACAAGAAAATGAAAACTCCATATGGTTTTCTGAAGATCTTGAATTTGGATATCAACCTGTTTGTAAAAATTTTGTAGACTTTTTAAAATATATTGTAACCCTTGAAAATGAATCATAATATGATAAACGGCCTTTTGTACCAGGATGATTTTTTGAGTATTGAAGAAGAGAAATCAATCTTGTCGGAAATAGACAATGCCATATGGGATGCAAACCTGAAGCGCAGAGTTCAGCATTATGGATATATTTATGATTACAAGAAAAAGAATATCAATCAAGAATTGGAAATAGGAAAATTACCTGACTGGCTTCTTTCGTTAGAAAATAAGATTAGAATAAACTTTACTCTTGAAAACTCCTTTGACCAGGTTATAATTAATGAATATGAACCGGGACAAGGAATATCCAACCATATAGACTGTATCCCTTGTTTTGAAGATACCATTATTTCCATTAGTCTGTTATCTTCCTGCATCATGCAGTTTTCAAAAGAGGAACAGAAGGAGGAAATACTTCTACAGCCTAGAAGCCTTTTGCTATTAAGTGATGAAGCAAGATACAGTTGGAAACATGGTATAAAAGCTGTGAAAAATGATAAATGGATGAATACCATTATTCCCCGAAAAAGACGAATATCTATCACCTTCAGAAAAATAATGATGTGAAAATAAAGGTAAAGTTGATTGAATGTTGTGATTTGGGAGAGTAGAATAGGAGGTTGTATTACTTTAAATTTTTCAAATATTCAAAGTTTTCCAAATCTTCCGTGTATCCCACTTTTAGTAAATCATCTTTGATACTTTTGAGAAGATTATTCCATTCACTGATAAAATGATCGAAACCGATTTCGATATTTAAATCTAACTGTCGTATCTCTTTCATATCAAGATATCCATCATTGTGTTTTATCGCTACTTCAAAAAATTGAGGACTAATGGTAATCCTATTCTTTTCAACCCGGAAATGCCAGTATGCGGTAAACCCACTACATAAAAAACTGCTGGTGAATTGGGTATTTCCTGCATTGAGCTCATCCAATAGGTAAATAAGATCATTGTAAATATCGCTGATGGTTCCTCTTTTATCCAATTCTATTTGGTAGTCTTTCCAATGGATAAATACATCATTGTCGTAATAAGGATGAATGGACCATATTGCTTCACTTACAGAGGTGTCTTCTGTATCTATTTCTCCTAATTCTGTTGTGGTATTAAATTCTATTTTAAACATATATGATTGGCATTTTATAACCTGATATCAATATCAAACTTTTTATTTTTTATATAGTCTAGATTATATTCTAAACCTAAATCCACTCTAAATTCATCTTCACTATTACCAATACTCCCTACTGCCAATAAGGGATTGATAAATTCAATGATCTTGAGAAGGATGTCATCCTTAATGTGGTCCCTATTGGTATAATTTTCTGCGGATAATTGATAGGAAATCTCCAGACCTTGTAAATACTGATCATCCCAAGAAATATAGTTGATGAGGAAAGGGAATTCAATATTGATATGCCTATAAGACAAAAGCCCCAGGCCTTTCCAGGAAGATAGCAAACCGATGACTTCTTCATCTGTATGAGACTTTTGTAGCGTAATAGGTTCTTTTTCTTCCTCATTCCGGCTATCATTAAAAATGATCCTTGCATAATCACTTTTTTGAAGCAGAATACCGATCGATTTCAAATTTTCATTAAGCTCCAGAATCATTGATGCCGGAGCTTTTTTTTCTTTTAATAGAATGAGTGTGCTGTTGAAAATTCCCATATTTCCCTCGTCTTAATTATTGAGTGTATTTATTTGATAATTAGTTTTTTATGTGAAGTATCCGTGTGTATTTTTTTTAGTTTTGATTCATTTATTGTAAGTTTCTTCTGAATTGATTGGGAGATATATTGGTTTTATTTTTAAATAGTTTGGCAAAGGATTGTGGATGTTCAAATCCTAACTCATAAGATATCTCACTAATCGTCATATTGGTGGTAGATAATTTGATTGTAGCCGTTTCAATCAACTTATCATGAATATGCTGTAGCGTTGTTTTCCCTGTAATTCTCTTGAGCATATCGCTGAGGTAATTTGTGGATACATTCAGTTGTTGCGAAACAACTTTTACACTAGGAAGCTTTTCATTTTCCAATATTCTATTGTTCAGCCAATCATCCAATAAACGGTTTAATCTGTCAACCAATTCGTTAGTTACTGTTTTTCTTGTCATAAACTGACGGTTATAAAATCTCTCTGCATAATTTAGCAGTAATTCTACATAGCTGATGATAATTTTAGGGCTGCAATCATCCATAGAATGTGTAATTTCCCAGTCAATTTTTTGCATAATTTCATCAATAATCATTTCTTCCGCATCTGATAAATGTAATGCCTCATGAATGGAATAAGAAAAGAACCCCCGCTGCCTTATTGTACTTGCCAGTGGACTTTGTAGGATGAATTCCGGAACAATCATAAGCCACCATCCTCTATGAGATACTTCACCTTCATCATAATCAAACAACTGTCCTTCTTCAAAAAAACTCATAGAACCTGCATCGAAATCATAAATCTGTTGTCCATATTTTAATCTTCCGCCTTGATAATCTTTTTTAAGCCAAAGGGAAAAGAAAGGCAAAATAAGACTTTTGGGTACAGAGGTTGGTATTTCTTTGATATCCTCAAATCTAACGAGACTGATTAAAGGAGCCTTAGGCTCAGGTAACTGCATCAGAAAATGAAATTCCTGAATAGATTGAATAGGGTATGGACTGATGCTTTTTTTCATGAGATTATCTGCTAATGAACATTGATGATGCGTCCATTAATGATGCCAAAGATAGACCTTTCATACGCTGCCACAACTTTAGATCCTTCTACGGGAATAAAACCGGGAAAGTAAGGATGATAATCTTCAGACTCCTTCAGAACGTTTGGACTGACGCAGTTGATTCGTATTCCTCTCGGCAGTTCGAAACATAATCCTTTAACAAAACCTTCTACAGCCAAGTTAACCATAGTACCAATAGCGCCACCAGCAATAGGTTCTTCCGTTAAAATTCCGGAAACCAGCGTAAAAGAACCTTTTTCTGAAATATAAGGAAGGGCTGTTCTTACTGCATTAACCTGTCCCATAAGTTTACTACTAATGGCAAATGCAAAATCTTCATCAGTCATCTGATCTATAGGACCATTCACTACATCCCCGGCAGTCATCACAACCGCGTCAAAATGGCCGCATTTTTTGAATAATGCCTCCATGCTGGATTTGTCTGTTATATCTACGGGATATTGGGCAGAACTTCGGAAAGCTTTAATAACCTCGTGCCCTTTCAATTCTAATGAGCTGGCTAATAATTGACCGATAGTACCACTTGCGCCTATTACGATAATCTTTTTCTTTTCCATTTTTTCTTTGTTTTAATGATGGATCAAAGTTCCTTAAAAGATAAGAAAAAAAACGGAGCCATATTACTGAAATCCTAAGTCATTTTTGTAACGGTAAACTGTGAGAATTTCTAATTTTAGATAAAATCAGGAAAATGTCTGAGGCAATTACTTCCATAAAATCTATCGCAGATCTTCATCATTTTTATAAATATGAAAGTCCGAAGCATCACTTGTCCAATCTTTCAAATCAGGCATCTGTTTTCAGGCAGATATTGGCTTTTTCATGATAAGAGGTATAGAGCTGAAAAACGGTTTCTGCAATAAATTCCCTCTTAAAACGGAGAGCCCAAATATCACATTTACCATCTTTAATGATAGGCCTTACACGATGGAGCTTTCCTTGAGCTATGAAACTGACAAAGGGAGCGTCAATCAGTTGAGATTTTTTAATATGATTTACTTTTTGAAAACAAAATAATATTCCATTGACGTTCTGGCCCCCATCCAAATAGTTCCATCTTCTTTTAAAGCAACGCTGAAAGTTTCTCCCTGTGAAAATTTTTTCCATCCGGTTAAAGTACACTGGGCGTTTGTCATACCGAACCTTAGAAAAATGTCAGAAGACAAAGTAGACTGTTTTTAAATGATTTAATTTTTTTAATAGTGATGATAATGTATTATGAGTTTAATGATTTTTAAGAGGTCATTTTTCTCCTTGGTATAGCACGAGTTTACTATATGATTAAGAGAAAATAGATTTCAAATGGATTAGTTATTTATTTTCAATATTATCACTATTGAGAGAAGTAATAAATAAGTAGATATGCTGAATTTAGAATTTTACAACTGTGTTTTTGTGTTTAATTTTGTGTCTGTTAGTTGCTGTTTTATATTGGGTGTTTTTTTGTTAAAGTGTATGGAAACAACGTTTTAAATGGCTTGAGCTATAGGTGGAATATTGAAATAATATAAGTGTTTTTTAAAAATAGAGCTATAATAGACCCTGTCATTTTCTGATGGGTAAGTTTTTGTTTTTTTCTTTGTATGGTGAAATTTCTAATGAATTTAAGTAGTACTGCAACTTTTTAAAAACACAAAGAAGAATGAATAAGCATACACAAAAACTTAGAAGTCTGATTGAAAAGCATCTTCATCAGCCTAAAAATCAAATTTTAAGAATTTTTGGAAGACCATCCGAAAAATCTGATAGTGAGGTTTGGTTTTATAGAAAGTTTCGCTTTAGCCCTTTTAATGAAGAAATAACTTTTGTTTTTGAAAACGAAAGGGTGGTAGATATTTCTCTGAATCAATATTTTCTTTGGATGGAAGTATTAAGTGTCTATTATTTTGAAGGACAATCTCCAGAGTATAAAATTGTATCATTGACTGGTTTAAAAAAGAACAAATCAAAAATATAAATGAAGGCCGTTTATTCCTCCAGAGAAAAAATGCTTACCAAAGAAATTATAAATTTTAATGAATTTTTTTAAAATAAAAAGACAGTAGTAAAAAATGTTTTAATTGAATATGTTTTTTTTATAAAGTATTTACGTTTAATTTTAACAATCTGTTTATCATATTATTAAATTAAAATAGATACTTGATGGATACTCTCAAATTCATCTTTTCAATCTTCTTCTGGCTATCTTTGTACCATAAAACCAAGTGATGAGAAAAAATTATGCATTTTATAATTTCATAATCTTTTTTCAAAAGCGGAAAGGATATTTACGCTTTTTACTTTTACTTCAAAAGTAAAATATTCCATAAAAACTTCTGCTGTATTTTATTTTATTCTTTTACACGAGTAGCGAAAGGACAGCAGAAGGTTGGAATAAATATTTAAGGCTTTTGGGAGCAATTTCCCTGCAACATATCCAATCTTTTTCCGATAATAATGGCTTTTTAAAAAATATTTTCATCGCTCATTTTAAACCCAAACAAAAAAATGGATTTTAAAGACATTCATATTGGCTCTCTTATCAAAAAGAAAATGGAAGAAAAACGAATTGATTCCCATCGTATTTGTAATTTTTTGAATGCATCCAATAAAGAAGTGGAAGATATGCTGAATTCTCATAGTCTTGATTCTAAAACACTGTTGAGATGGTCTAAATTATTGGAGTATGATTTTTTTAGAATTTACAGCCAGCATTTAATACTTTATGCACCTGTTACCCATTTTTCTGAAAATAATGTGAAAAATTCTGAAGTATCGGTTTTACCTGTTTTTCGAAAGAACGTTTATACACTTGAAATTATTGATTTTATCCTTGAACAGATAAGATCGAAAGCATTGACAAAAACTGAAGTCATAGAAAAATATAAGATACCAAAAACCACATTATATAAATGGACAAGCAAGTATGGAAAGTCAAATCTTTGATGGAGATCAGAGAATAGATCCTGTGTTTGACTGAATATTTCCTTTGACAGGAAATAAATGTTATGATTAAGAATAACAGATTCCCGAATATAAAGTGATTTCATAATTATGATAGAAAAAGAAGAAATTGACAGAAGACCCAACTACAAACTGATATTTTTAGATATCATTGAAAAGAAAAATCCACAAAAGATGAAAGACTGCGAAAGCATTCTTAAAAAAGACGATCTATCAGTTTTTGACATCATTAAGCTTAATGATATTATTTTTGGTTTATCAGACAAATCCACAGAGAATTTTAATCAAAAACAACGTTCTTATAAAAAGAGAGATATTTTAGAAATCATAAATTATCAAAAGAAGAATCATTTGAATAATATTCAAACTGCTTTACAATTTAAAACAAGTCGGAATACCATCGCAAAGTGGAACAGGTTATATGGCGAAATGTAATTTTGTAGATTTTCATAATCTGATTTTGTATAAGACAACAGATCAGGAATAGACTTTTTTAATTTACATTTCAATTTTATTAGGTATCTTATGCCTTGTGAAATTCAAATATTTATCTATGCATTTGAATAAAATAATAACGATTCTTCTACTCATCTTTTTTTCTGACTTTTACTTTGCACAGAATTCAAAGAAGGAGCTGGATTCCTTATTTAATAAAAAGGTAAAAGTACTTTTTTCTGAAGGTAAGCTGGATGAATCTCTTGTAGTATGTAAGCAGGTGATTGCTGGATATGATCAGTTGGGAGACGATAAAGCATCTTTGCAAGCGAACATGTTTGCAGCTAGTATTTGCAGCAATTTGTTCAGAACAAAAGAAAGTCTGAAGTATCTGGATATTGCATCGCAAAAAAATACGATTGTAAATGATGAAAATATAGGATCAAAAATTACTGCTGAATATGGTAGAAATTACAAGAATATCGGTTTTTTTGATTTGGCATTAGAGTATTATGATAAAGCGATTGACGTTGCTCGAAAAGAAAAAAACAAAAAAAGTCTGGAGTATTTCTATAGTCTTCAATCTGTAGTTTTTGAAGAGCAGAAAAAATCTGATAAATTCTATGTAAGTCTTACAAAGGCTCATCAATCCTTACCCACGGTTTATAATTCTGCAAGGCTTGCCAAATATTTTCTGGTTTTCAATAAAAATTTAGACTCAGCAAAGTTCTATTTGGATTTGGGTGATAAAATGGCATCAACCAATACTTTTCCAGTATTTCAAGAATCTATTTTGGATAGAAATTGGGGAAGATATTTTATAGAAACTCAAGACTATAGAAAAGCAGCTAGCTATTTGGAAAAATCTTTAGAAATTTCAAAAAAATTAAATAAACCACAAGATATTAAAGATACTCACCGAATGCTGGCTGATGTATACAAACTAATTGGAGATTATAAAAAAACGACTCAAAGCCTTGAAAAATATACGGTAATTACAGACAGCCTTTCAAGTGAAAGGGAAGAAATACAGCATCTGCCTTTGCAAAAAATAGTGAAGGAAAAGGACCTTGCATCCAAAAAGTCTTTTAACCTGCTTTATCTTATCATCTTTGCTATTAGTATCGTATTTCTTATTGTATATCTTGTTTTGAGAAAAAGAAAACAGGACCAGATTAAAGAAAATGAGGTGAAAATTCATTTAAAAGAAGAAGAAAACAGGATGCTTCATCAAAAGGTGAATGAAAAGTTTGAAGATGTCATACAACTGGCAAAAAACAATAGCCCTGAATTTTTCACAAGGTTTCAGGAAGTTTACCCTCAGGTTATAGGAAATCTTTTGAAGCTGGAACCAAGAATGAGAGTTTCTGAACTTACTTTGTGCGCTTATATTTATTTGGGCTTCAACACCAAAGATATTGCCAACTATACTTTTCGAACAATAAGTACGGTGCGAAACAGAAAACATAATCTGAGAACAAAACTGAATATTCCCAGTGAAGAAAGTACCGAGCTTTGGTTTAAAAAACTTGGACAAAATTAATGAAACGCTGTTTAAGCATTTCTTTGCTAATACCGCTCTTTTCCATATCATCTTCCATTCAGACTAAGATTGTAAAAGAGCGGATATAGCTTTGTATATTGACAAAAAGTTTATTCATAAACAATTTTGCTACTCAAGATATTTATTTTGCTGAGAAAATAGTATCTGTAAATTCCTGATATTCCTGTTCGGAAGTCGTACGGCGGGCATCCAGAATCGGTTGAATATCATTGGTAGGAGAGTAGCGCAGTCTGTTAGTATCATCAGTAGCAGCTTCATAGATCGCACTTACTACTTTTTCAACGGCATCTGCATCTGCAGCATCTTGCATACCTCCATACACTTTACCGATTTGTTCTAAAAACGGCAGATAATCTTCTATCAGCTGCAAACCTGCACTTTCACCACCTACACGATTCATGAAGCTAGTCTGTATGGCACCGCCCGGTTCAATGATCTTTGCAGTGATACCTAACGATGCCAATTCATATCTTAACCCTTCTGTCCATCCTTCGAGAGCAAATTTTGATGAACTGTAAATTGACGCCATAGGAAATCCAATAGCTCCAGCCCCAGAGCTGATATTAATGATAACTCCGGACTGTTTTGAACGGAAATGGGGAAGAATGGTTCTGGTTACATCCATCGCGCCAAAAACATTCACATCAAATTGATTTTGAATGGCTTCACGGGAAGCACTTTCAAAAATTCCGAAAAGGCCATATCCGGCATTATTTACTACTACATCAATTGTTCCGAAGTGATGAATGCCTTCATTAATAGCCTTCTCAATAGAGATTCTGTTCTGTACATCCAATTCTGTTACAAAAATATTTTCTGTTTTGTCAAGATTTCCATTTTTGCTGATGTCTCTCATTGTGGCAATAACGTTCCAGTCTTTAGATGCGAAATAGTTAGCTGTAGCAGCTCCAAATCCTGATGATGTTCCGGTGATCAATACTGTTTTTTTCATTTTCTTATATTGTTTGGATAAACATTTTTAATAATGCAAATATCTGCAGTATAAATACACCCGAATAAACCGAAACAAGGCAATGATTAGCCAAAACAAAGATGTGTTTTATTCGCAGAAAGATCCATTTTATGGTAGTGATTGCTTTTTGCTGTCATAATGATGATAATCTGTGTAACCTTGCTCTCCGCCCTGATAGTAAGTATCCGTATCTGCTGTTGCCAATGGCCAGTTGTTTTGAAAGCGATCTGTCAAGTCAGGATTAGCAATATAATAAGTACCGAAAGAAACTAAATCTGCATTGTTTTCTACGAGAATAGTATTCGCTTTTTCCAGTGTAAAACCCCCATTGGCCATTAATGTACCGCTGTAATGTTTTCTGAAGAAAGCAAAATAATCATCTTTAATAGAACTTAATGGAGTATCCGACAAATCGATGCCTGGAGCTACGATATGTACATATGCCAAATCATAGTTGCTGAGTTTGCCGAGGATATATTGATAATCTGACAGTGTATCTTCTTGAGGACGAATGATTCCCGTGCTGAAAAATGCAGGCGTAAATTTGATACCCACTCTATCAGTGCCAAAAACAGATATTGCAGCATCTAAAATTTCAAATAATATTCTTGAACGGTTTTCAATAGTTCCTCCATACTCATCGGTTCTCTGGTTGGTAAGGCTACTCAGAAACTGCGGAATCAGTGTGAATATCTGAGCATGAATTTCTATCCCATCAAAACCTGATTTTAATGCATTCCGGCTTGCTTTCCTATAATCTTCAATCGTATTCCGAATATCCTGAAGCGTTAATTCTTCGGGGGTCTCGGTATCTTTAAATCCCTGTGGCGTAAAAGTCTTTTCCTTTGGATTGATAGCGGAAGGACCTTTGGGCTTATTCCCATTGAAAAAATCAGCATGAGAAACGGAGCCGCTGTGAGATAGCTGTAAGAAAATTTTTCCACCTTTACTGTGTACAGCTTCGGTCACTTTCTTCCAGCCGGTCACCTGCTCGTCGGTATAAATACCAGGAATATTGATGAATCCTATGGCATCTTTGCTTACCCACGCACTTTCGGTCAGAATTAATCCTGCTGAAGCTCGCTGTGCGTAATAAGTGGCATGTAAATCTGTAGGGACCAATCCTTGGTTTGTCGTTCTGCCGCGCGTAAGTGAAGACATTATCACGCGATTATTGAGTTGTAGATTTCCTTTTGTATAAGGAGACAAAATATCCTTTGTTGTCATTGTATTCAGAATTTAATAGTACAAATTTGTGATATCTCTTCTGTAAGAACAATAGGAGACTTTTTAAACCTACGGGGACAAATTTATCTATATTCTGGCAAAGGATCTTTTGACGCTTTAGATCGAGATGTTGTGAAAACATCTTATGTGATCTGATCAACTTATTCTCTATTATTAATTGATCTGATCTCGAAATTCAAGAGGAGTTAATCCTGTTTTATTTTTAAATAGCTTATTAAAAGACTGTGGATATTCGAATCCAAGTTCATAAGCAATTTCAGCAATATTCACTCTGGTAGTTGATAGTTTTTGTTTGGCAACCTCAATCAATTTTGCGTGTATATGCTGTTGTGTATTCATTCCCGTTAGATTTCTGAGCAGGTCACTCAGGTAACCTGAAGAAACGTTCAGCAGATCTGAAAAATATTGTACTGAAGGAATTCCTTTTTTGGAAGATTCTCCGGTAGAGTAATAATTATTCAAAAGCATTTCAAAACGTTCCATTATTGGACTGTTTGCAGGTTTTCGGGTGATGAATTGTCTTTTGTAGTAGCGATTACTGTAATTCAGAAGAACCTCCAGATAAGAGATAACAAGTTCTTGGCTGGTATCGTCAATAGATGTTTCCATTTCTTCTTTTATATCTTCGAAAATACGCAGTGTCTTATCTCTTTCTTTGGCTGAAAGATGCAGGGCTTCATTAATATTATAACCAAAAAATCCAAATTTAGCTATTGATCTGGAAAGAGGATATCCCGCAAAGAAGTCTGGATGAATAAAAAGGCTGCGTCCGGTACAGAGATCTTCGTCTATAACGGATAAGGCTTGCCCAGGAGCTACGAATATGAGTCCTCCTTCATCAAAATCATAGTATCCTTGTCCATATTTTAGTTTGCCTTTTAGGTTATTCTTGTAAGAGATCATATAAAAGTCGTGTACCAGATAACGAACGTCAGAATCGGAAGCAATTTCCTCATGATTAATAGATACGATCAAAGGATGTACAGGGCTTGAAACCCCAAGTCCTCTGCATAAATCGGTAATAGATTTAAAATAGTGAAGCTCTTTTTTAACAACTGATTTATCAATCATGATTGAATAGGGTATAGATTTGTGATGACATTGGTTTTGATGGTAGGTAACATATTTTACTACTATAAAATTAACTAATTCCTGAAAAATAGATCAGCAATTTAAAGATTTACCCTACTTTTTCTATAGAATTGGATGATTAGCCGATTTTGTGAATCAAAACTTTTAACAGGCAAATTTCGTTAAAATAGTGGCGGTTGAATAATCCAAAATGGAGGAATAATAATCCAAAATGATCATTTGGTATAAAGATAAAATTGTTTTTTCAGATTAAAAGTAAACTTCTCTGCAATAATGGTTTCTGTAAATTTTGGGGGATAAATTTGTCCCTATCAGTTGCAGTATTTTTATTATTAAATTTGTCATTATGAATTACGAACGAAAAATACCAGTACCCACAGAATGTGGTTTGCATCTCACTAAGGAAATACTTGGCGGGAAATGGAAGATGTCGTTGATCAATGCAATTCATTCGGATATTAAAAGGCCATCACAAATTGAAAAGGCTTTTCCTGCACTTACGAAAAGAGTTCTGAGCAAGCAGCTAAAAGAGTTGGAACAGCATGGCGTAATCGAAAAGAAGATTTTTACAGAAGTGCCACCCAAAGTAGAATATTCGCTTACGGAGCTAGGGGAATCTTTACTGCCTATTATTGAAATGATGGATATTTGGGGAAACCAGCATCGTCCTTTTTTGGAAAAGGTAATCAGTGAGACCAATCCTGTGGTAAAGATTGATCATTTGACTTCACATTAGATTTTGTGAGATTATTTATAATCAATTGATTTTTGATTCATGTAATAAGGTAATGATATACTTCAATGTATCAGTTTGAATTGAAAAGAAATCTCAATTAATGACTGTATTTTAGACATTGAAGTATATCACTGTAGGAATTGGTAAAGATTAAGCGCCTGCCTCTTCGTCAGTGAAAACCTGAACTCCTTCTTTTTTCTCTATAAGCTGAAGTGGATATAGTTCCGGATTGTATTCTCCGTTTAAAACTTCATTCAGAGCATGTTTTTTAGATGTTCCGAATGTGATAATCAAAATATTCTCCGCTTTATTGATGATAGGTTCTGTTAAAGTAATTCTGAACATCTCCTGAGGTTTCAAATAATAAGCAGCTACCCATTTTTCTTTTTCATGCAGAACGGCTTCTCCTGGAAATAACGAAGCGGTATGACCGTCATCGCCCATTCCTAAAAGGATAAAATCGAAAACACCCTGGTCACCTAATACATTTCTGATATGTGCTTCATATTCTTTGGCATATTCTTCTGGCTCAATTCCGTCTTTATACATCGGGAAAACCTGATCTTTATTCACTGGGACTTTGTCTAAAAGAGTATGTAAAGTCATTTTAAAATTACTCTTTTCATCGTCAAGAGAAACCCATCTTTCGTCTACCCAGAAAAAATAGACCTTGCTCCAATCTATTTTACCTGCATATTCCGGAGTTGCCAATAAACTGAAAATAACTTTTGGAGAAGAACCTCCGCTTAAAGCAACGGTAAATTTTCCGTGCTTTTGGATCGATTTTTCAGAAAGCTCAACAAATGTATCTGCGGCTTTTTTATATAAGGTATCCAGAGTATTAAATATTGTAATATCCATTTTATATTTCTTAGTTAAATTTTAAACCCACTTGTGCCCCTGTCTTTCAACCAGTGCATCACTGTCATCAGGTCCCCAGCTTCCAGCTTCGTAATTTGGGAAAGAAGGATCTTTGGTTCCTTCCCAGGTCTCCTGAATTGTTTTTACAACATCCCAGGCTTCTTCTACCTGATCTGAACGCATAAACAATGTAAGATCACCTACAAGTGCTTCTAATAAAAGGGTTTCATAAGCTTCGGGAGTATCTGTCTGGCAGGCAAAATTATCAAAGATCATTTCTACCGGTTTCAATTCTAACGAAAGTCCAGGTTTTTTAGACATAAACTGTAATCTAATATCCATTTGTGGTTGTATATTGATAACAAGTCTGTTAGCTGATAAAAGCGAAGAACTTTCCGAGAATGTAGAATGGGGAAGGGGTTTAAACTGAACGGTAATGTAAGAATGTTTCTCTTTCATTTTCTTCCCTGTACGAACGTAGAAAGGAACGTTTTCCCATCTTTCGTTATCCAGATAAAACTTGATGGCAGCAAATGTTTCGGTGTTGGAATCTGCAGGAATTCCTTCTTCCTGACGATATCCGTTTACTTTTACTCCATTTACTTTCCCTCTTCCATACTGGCCGCGAACAGCATAATGATCTACTTTGTCCGGTGAAATTCTACGGATTGATTTTAAAACATCAACTTTACGATCTCTGATCTCTCCGGATTCCAGCGAAACTGGTGGTTCCATAGCAACCATACAAAGAATTTGTAACAGGTGATTCTGAATCATATCACGTAAAGCCCCTGTCTGCTCATAAAAACTTGCTCTTGTCTCTACACCTACTTCTTCAGCAACGGTAATCTGAACAGATTCTATATGTCTGTGGTTCCATAAAGGTTCAAAAATAGAATTCCCGAATCTGAATGCTAAAATATTCTGAACGGTTTCTTTTCCTAAATAATGGTCTATACGGTAAATCTGCTCTTCCTGAAAAGTTTGCGAAAGCAGGTTGTTCAGTTCTATAGCAGATTCTTTGTTGTGACCAAAAGGTTTTTCGATAATGATTCGGTCTTTTGCCGGATCAGAAGCGATGGATGTATTCTTAATATGATTGGAGATTACCGATACGAAATTCGGAGCAATGGAAAGGTAGAAGAGTCTGTGCCCTCTCATTCCATATACTTTATCAAAGTTTTCCAGTTTTTCGTATAAGCTTTGATAAGAACTTTCATCATCCAACTGATGCTGAAAATAACTGATGTGTGCCTGGAAACCGGCCCAGCCTTGTGGAGTGATGCTCTTTCTTGAAAAGTTTTCCAGGTTTTCTTTAATATAAGCTCGGAAGTTTTCATCCGTATTTTCGGATCTTCCTAAAGCTAAAATATTAAAGCCTTTTGGCATTCTGCCATCAATATATAAGTTGTAAAACGCAGGAAAAAGCTTTCTTTTTGCCAAATCTCCCGTTGCACCAAAAATAACAATTGTGGTTGGGTGCAGGATTGTATTGTCGCTCATTTTCCGAATTTAGTTATTTAAATTTTGCCATGAAGTGTGAAAAACTCCTTCTCTGTCGTTTCTTTGGTAAGTGTGTGCACCAAAATAGTCTCGTTGTGCCTGAAGCAGATTGATCGGTAAAGATTCTGTGGTATAGGCTTCAAAATATCCTAAAGCAGACTGAATTCCTAAGGTTGGGATTCCGTTTGAGGCTGCAAAAGCAACAGTTTTTCTTAATGCCGAAATTTTCTCTTTTACGATTTCTGAAATGCCCTGATCCAATAAGATATTAGTTAAATTCTGATCTTTAGAATAGGCTGAATAGAATTTTTCTAATAAAACAGAACGGATGATACAGCCTCCTCTCCAGATTTTAACAACATCTTTTAATGGAATTTCAAACTGATATTCTTCAGAAGCTTTTACTAATAATGCCAAACCTTGAGCATAGCTGATTAATGTCGTAAGATACAGCGCATCACCTACTTCTTTGATGAATAGCTCTGTGTTTTCCGGTTTTGCTATTTCTTCTTTAGTATATAATTGAGAAGCTTTTACTCTCTCATCTTTATAAGCGGATAAAATTCTTGAAGTTACAGCAAGATCAATCGTCGGAATAGAAACACCAATTTCCATTGCCTGCTCGGAAGTCCATTTTCCGGTTCCTTTTGCCCCGGCTTTGTCTAAAATTTTGTCAACAAGAAAACCGTCTGACAAATCATCTTTTTGCTGGAAAATATCTCTGGTGATTTCTATAAGGAAAGAATTCATTTCGCCTTCATTCCACTTTTTGAAAACCTCATAAAGCTGATCGTTGTCCAGATTAGCGCCTTTTCTCAACAAGTCGTAAGTCTCACTAATTGACTGCATGATGGCATATTCAATACCATTATGAACCATTTTTACATAGTTTCCTGCAGCGCCTTTGCCCATATAAGCAGTACAAGGCTCGCCGTTAACTTTTGCTGAAATTAATTCCAACATCGGTTTTAATTGATTGAAGGCTTCCAGATCTCCACCAGGCATGATACTTGGCCCTCTTCTTGCCCCTTGCTCACCACCTGAAACACCCATTCCCATAAAATGGATATTTTTTGAAGCTAAATCAGCAATACGTCTGTCAGTATCTTTAAAATAAGAATTTCCTGCATCAACTACAATATCTTTTTCGCTGAGAAGTGGTGTAATGTTTTCAAGAACAGCATCAACAGGCTTTCCTGCAGGAACCATCAAAATAATTTTTCTTGGACTCTCCAAAGCTGATACAAAATCTTCCAGAGAAGCTGTTCCTTTAACTGATGTTCCGGAGGTTGCTCCATCATGAAGTTCTCTTACTTTTTCCTCATCCAAATCGAACCCTACTGTAGAGAAACCGTTATCAGCGATGTTATAAAGCAGATTTCTACCCATTACTCCGAGACCGATGACCCCGTAATTATACTTTTCCATTCTTACTTAAGATTTATTTTATGGTCAAATTTACGGAAATGGATATCAGTAAAAAAATTATACAAAATTTTCTTTCAATCGTTACATTAGTTATCATCAACCAAAAATCTATAATGGTGAAGGTAGATTAATCTTATGTTAAATAAATGTTTTTAAATCATGAACTTTTTAAAAGGCATTTATTCAAATGTTTGTACAAGATAAATCTATACAATACAATGTTATCTGTTCGTTAATTTATTGGAATACAAATTTGTTTGAAGTTATAATCCGAAATCCTGTAGATAGAAGTGTAAACAGATTGAATACTATTAATTTGGGAAATTGGACATTCATATATAGATAAAGCCAAGCTAATGCTTGGCTTTATCATTTGTGTCAAAATTAATCTGAAATTTTATAAATGTAAAAATAAGATCGACTTGAGGTGAGTAGACTTAGTGTAACTCCTCCGTTGTCAACTCCAAAATATAACTTATCTCCGGCCTGTAAATTATATATAGAATTGATTGATGACTCGCAGATGTTTATATTGCCTACACTCAGATTCACTCCAAGAAACTCTCTGGAATCCAGTATTGAATAGCCACTAGTTGTTTTTTTTAGAATTCCAACTGACGAAGATAGGTTTAGAATCGACAGTTGTATTCCTGTTCCATATCTGAAATAAAAACCAACAGCATAAGTTCCTGTTGATGGTACTGTATAGGAATGATCAGTGTCACTCAATAGGCTGGAACTTCCTATTGTCTTATCTGAATTTATAAAGTCTATAGTTTTCCACGTACCAAATGACAGGCCTAAGTTTAAAAGTTTTAAGGCAGAGTTTTTTTCTGCAGCATACATCGTTGTATTTACAGTTTTCAGAGTATTAAGAGCGATCTTGTTTACAACTCCTTGAGTATCATTTACAACTAGGATTTTATCGGAGCTGGTCATGGTATTCACCTCATTGATTGTTCTTATCTTGACTTCACCATTTACGTCAAGTGTCTTTTCTGGATTTTGTGTGTTAATTCCGACCTGAGAGTTTGCATAACCGGAAATCAACATACAGCTGATAAATAAGTAAGTTTTTTTCATTATTTGTTAAAATATTTATGATTAAGTATAGCAAAGCTATTTAAATAAATAATTCTAACATTGGTGACTTTGTTGAGATGTTCTTTAATTTAAGTTTATTATTGGCTTATATAATGTATTATTGAAATAATATAGATAAAAAAATGTAATTATGTTTGAATATTCTGTGTTGCATGTGTTGTATAGTGAAATTTGGATTTTAACCATTTGAATATCATTTGTTTATGAATTTGAGTAATTGTTGAGTAGTATGTTTTTATTATGAGTAATCATCTACGTAAGTGTATTTTTTTTATATTTTATTTAGAGTTATTTATTTAAATTAATAGAATTATATTTTCATATGAATTTCTATAATATAATCGGAATATCATGTTTTTTTGAGAAGCATTTTGTGACCAAGATGAACGTGTTTTCAAATGCTTTTATGTATTAAAGTTGACCTTTATTGATTTCTTACATTTAAATCGATTTTTATATTTTATTTTTTTAATTTATAAGTAGGTCTTTATATAAATTTTCAACTACTTTTTCTAAAATTTCCCCTGTTTCGTTAAAGCTGGTGTTGGTCAAAATAGATATTCCTATATTTTGTTTAGGATAAATGACAAACCAATTCTGCATTCCGTATATACCTCCATGATGTCTGTACATTAATCGATTATCATTTTCTATGATGTACCAATGATAACCTTCCCAAAAATCAGAACCTTCTTTATATAGTTTTTTATGAGATTCTTTGACAACAGGATTTGATTGGTCAAGCTGTAATTTCATATATTTCACTAAATCCGTAGTCGTAGAGTGGAGCCCTGAAATTCCTCCCCATAACGTTCTATTGAAATTGGGCATTAGCTCGTTTTTATCGTTGTATCCTTTTACCAGCCTTGTTTTATCATTTTCACTGAGCGTAAACTTCGTTTGGTTCATTGTATTGGGCTTTAAAATGAATTCAAGAACCAATTGCTCATAAGATTTTTGATACACTTTTTCAAGGATATAGGCTGTCAGTTCAGGTGCTGTATTGGAATAAGAATAGTATTCTCCAGGTTTCGTTTCAATGTTGATGAGTTTTAATCCTTCAAAAAAAGCCTCTTTATTTTCGCTTTTTATGGGAAAATTGGGAAAACCACTTGTATGAGTGATGAGATGTCTGATTCTTATAGGCTCACCTTTAAACTCTAAATTGGGATAAGGCTCGTTAAGATAGATTCTTATGTCGTCATCCAAATTGAGTTTTTGATCAAGTACAGCTTTAGCCGCTACATAGCCCGTAAAGGTTTTGGTGACAGAAGCTAATTCATAAAGGATAGAATCGTTGGGCTTGTTTCCTTTTCCAATGGTTAACTCTCCAAAATGTTTTATGATAGATTCTCCGTCTTTAAGTACTGCAATGGAAACAGAATGAAATCTTTTATCCTTTAACAACTGAACAGCATTTTTTGTAATCGCAGTTTCAATGTTTTTTTTATTGATTTTCTGTACACTTTTACACCCAAATAGAGCAAAAAATAAGATAATGGTTAAGTATTTCATGGTTGTAATGCAGAGTTTGATTTTTTTTGTAAGTTATTCAACATTGTATAGCAAAATTGGATAGTATAGCGGAAAAGGCTAGTTGATTTTCACTTTTCCTGAGATTTAATGGAGGGATATTAATCTACTGTTCCAACAATTGTTCTTTGGAATTTTTCAGATTCATCTTTGTGGATTTGATGTCCCGAATTTTCAAATAAGAATAAATCTTTCTTGGGTGCTTTCACTTGTGTATAATAGTCTTTTGTAATGGAAGTTAATGTCTGAATATCATTTTTACCAACCATAAAATAAATCGGGCAATTGACTTTCTTTAAAGTTTTTGGCAAATCAATTTTCATTACCTCGTTCCAAGCAGGTGACCAGGTTTTCGACCATTGAAGAAATCCTTTTTTAAAATCATCAGTGGTTACATATTCTTTACCGTCTTTGTAAAAAAGCCATTTTCTTAAATAAAATAGGTCTTCATCATGGGTGAAGGGAAAATTTACTTGTGACAACTCTTGAATGGCGGTAGGATTGTCTTTAAAATAGGTTTTTAATGTTGCAAGCAATTCTTTCTCACTCGCTAGTTGGCTGATTACAGGGTTAACAGCGTAATAAGCATGTAATAATTCGGGATGATTCCTAACAATGTAAAAGCCTAAAGCATTTCCCCAAGAGCTGCCTAATAAGTAGAGTTTTTTCTGTTTCAATGTCTTAAGCAGAAAGTTGATAACTTCATATGTATCTTTTCCCATAAGTTCTACTGACGGTTGAACAGGAGAGGG
This sequence comes from Chryseobacterium sp. Mn2064, assembly GCF_049319685.1. Lineage (NCBI taxonomy): Bacteria > Pseudomonadati > Bacteroidota > Flavobacteriia > Flavobacteriales > Weeksellaceae > Chryseobacterium > Chryseobacterium sp. Mn2064. The sequence continues at coordinate 568,245 of NZ_JBMOUE010000002.1, read as the reverse complement.
ATTTAATGCCAGTGTCTTTCCTGCATCTCTCTGATCCCATTGGACAATTGTGAATTTATTTTTTAAAATATGGGTAAAAGAATCTGCATTTTTCATCATTGAACTTCCGGGGCCGCCTGATAAAAACAGGAGCATAGGTTTATTCACATCATCAGTTTTAATTTCTATGGCCTGTTTTATTCCTCCAATTTCTACGGTTAGAAGGGTGTCCATTTTTATGGGATGTAATTGTGCTAAGCAAAATACAGATAATAGAGTTAGGATAAAAAGACTTACTTTTTTCATGATTTCTAAGTTTTTATTTGACTTTATAGGTTACTGCAAATATGCTATAGAAAGTTTTGAGAAAAGTCCATATAAAAAAGTCGGACTCATTTTATAGATTAAAATGAGTCCGATTATTTACAATTCAAAGTTTGATTATTTACAATTAGTTGATTATTAATTACTTCTGAAAACTGTTGGTGTTTGGTTCGTATATTTCTTAAAATAGGTATGAAAAGAAGATTTTGAATTGAAACCTACTTCATAGAGTATTTCCAGAACGGTCACTTCTTTTTTTGTGGGATCTTTCAAAATGGTCATTGCTTTTTTAACACGGTATTCATTTACGAAATCAAAAAAATGCTGATTGATGTGATGGTTAATCAATACAGACAGCTCACGAACAGGAATTTCCACCTGATCAGCTAATTCCTGAATCGTTAATGATGGATCCAAGAAAGGCTCTTTTTCAACCATGTAATTTCTAAGTTGCTCGATTTGAACATTTTTTGCTTCGTCAAATTTATCTTCGGTTGCCAGCGTTTCAGCAAAATCTTTTGTGGGTTGTAAGGTGGAATCAATTCTTCGAAAAAGCTCAGGATAATTTAAAGCCTTTAATATAAACCAGCACGCAGAGAGTAAAAATACCGTTCCGGCAACAATATTCAACCAGATAAATAGATCCCTGTCTTGCGTATATCTTACGATGTTTTTTACAATAATACATACATGGATGATTAAGAAAATCAGGGTAAGCTGAGATAACCATTTGTATAACAGAGTGTTTGAATTGGTATAATTCTCAAGATAAACCTTCTTATATTTTATAAGGATGAGGAATACGGCAATGATATAAAAGAAATACTGCAGTTCCCCGATTATCTGATAAAAAAACATTTCAGGAGAATGCCACATGGTTTTAAAAAACACTTCTTTAGCGGCGCCTTCTGCGAGATAAAGCCTTGGAACCAAGATTAAATTGGCAAGGATAAAAGGAATCAGATGCAGTAAATGCTTTCTTTTTAAGTTGAAATCGTTATAACAAGCAGCGTTCACGTATAGATAGAAAAGAGGCATTACCAATAAATAAGCAGATATTTTGAAAGCTTTTAGATTATAACTATCCACAAAAAGGTGCATGAAAAGCCCGCTGATATCAATAGAATTGATGATAAGGAAAGCGGCAAATAATCTGTTTTCCAGTTTTCTTTCTGTTTTTACGGTTAACAAAAAAACGGCAAGCAGTATCGATACAAAAACGGCAATCGCTGCAATGACTTCCAGAAAACTTAATTTATCCATGTAATCTTTTTGTAAAAATAGTATTTAAGTCATAAAAAAATAGGATTACTGGTTAGGATTTTTTAAATGTTGTATTGTATCATCAAAAGCTCTTCAATTTTTATTAGTTGTTGTTTCGAATTTATATTTAAATCGTATTCCTTGAATATTCTTTTGTTGAAACGTATAGATAAGCATATCGCTTCGTCAGCAACAAAGTCGCATTGCTTTGCTCCTTATAATAAATAGGAATAATTCATAGACTTTGCGTTAATATATTTACTCGATGATATAATAATGATTTGATGAGTAATGAATGCTTGAAATTTACACAAGCTTTAAATAAAAAATAAAACGAACAATAAAATCAGTATTATAATACTTGGTAAATTCACTATATTTCTACTTTGAAACATAGGTAATTGATTGTATAACAGATATTATTTATGGGATGGAAAGTGACCATTATAAAACTAAAAGCTAAAACACAGTGAAAACATGTAAATTATGAAAAAAATTATCATTCTATTACTTTCTTTTATGATGTATTTATCGGCAAAAGCCCAAACAAATACTTCTGCAGATTCCATAAAGCAAAAGAATTTATTCCAAAATTTAAAATCCGAATTTGAGAAATACGAAAAACAACATGGAAATTATATTCAAACCAATAATGTAAAAATGCATTATTTGGAATGGGGAAATAAAAAAAATCCCACACTTGTCTGGATTCATGGAACATATAGTAATGGTTATGAATTATATGAAATCATAGATGAGTTGGTGAAAATGAATTTGCATATCATTGCCATTGATTACTACGGGCACGGATTTACCCCAATCCCAACAAAAAATCTTTCAATTTATCACGTTGCAGATGATATCAAATTTCTGTTGGATAAAATGAAAATCAAAGAAGCAATTATTGGAGGTTGGTCAAGAGGAGGAACTATAAGTTCTGCATTTTATAATGTTTATCCGGAAATGGTTCAGGCCCTTATTTTGGAAGATGGCGGTTCTGTGGCCTGGGATTTTCAGACAAAGGTTGCTAACATTGGCAAAGACATTGAAGAGACCAAACAATATTACGCCAACAAAAAAGCGATGGTTTTTGATAACGATTTTGATGCGTATTGGTTGATGTATAACAACTGGGGAATAAAAGGGAAAGATAATGAAAAACTAAAAAAAGAAATTTTTACTTCTTATGCCCGTATAAAGAAAACATTGAACGGAAAATATGAAATAAATCCTGGTGCAGAAGAGCTTACTGGTGAAAATTCTGCAGAAGAAAACATTGCCATTATTTACACTCCCTTTACCTCTAAAACTACTTTCGGAGCTTCAACACACCAGTTGGATCCTAGAATTATTTACCGTAATCTGAATAAACCTTTGCTTATTTTAGATCCTGTCAGTAAAAATGACTGGTTTGATTTTAAAAAAGAGAATGATAAACTTACAGGGGAACACCAGCCTTTTATTGTTCATAAAGTGTATGAAAATACCTGGCATGGAGTAAAAGATGAACGTCCAAGTGAAGTGATTAATGACATTAAAACATTTTTATTGAATAACAAGCTGATCAAATGATAATTTTATGACTACTTTAGTTTTTGTTTCTTCCAGATATTCTTAATGTCTATTATTCAGATAATAAGATGAAAGCTCTCCAAAGAATTAAAATTAAAGATTTTTAAAAGCATAATTTATTTCCTGGCAGACGAAAGTTGGTTAATTTTCAAAATCATTTCCTTTGCATTGTTATTGGCAGGGTCTAGTTCTAATGATTTCTGATAATGATCTATTGCTAACTGATATTCTTTTTTATTGAAATAAGCTTCACCAAGACTGTCATAAGCGTTGGCTGATTCAGGAAACACAGAAACATTAAGGATGAAAATTTTAACAGCTGAATCTACATTTCCACTTCTTAATAATTCATATCCTAATGTATTCAATTCACTTGGGTTTCCAAAGTTGTATTCTTGCTCAGAATTTTTTTTGAGTAAATAGTATTTTTCAATACCTTTATTTACATCGCTGAGTGATTCTTTTCTTATTGCTTGATAAATAGATTTTTTTGGAATTTCGTATGCTTTTCCTAACATTAAGTTGTGAATAATATGCCCTAGATCCCAAACTTTATTCAGATTATTAGACAATAGAATAATCGTGATATCATTGTTAATATCGTTTAAAAAAATGGATTCAAATTTATAAGATACTCCATTGTGTCTTTGCAGTTCATCTTTTTCAAAGTAGGTGCCAAGTGACCCGCCTTGGTCTTTTGCGTAGGGATTATGTAACAACGTTTGAAAGGACTCCTTGGAGATTAAACGATTAGAATTCATTGCTTCAATCCATTTATACAAATCATTGATGTCTACCCAAAGCCATCCACTGATAAATTCCAGTTCCGGGCATCGAATAAGATCCATATCATAACAAGAGGTCCGGTTTTTAAAGTCTGATTTTGGATCAAATGCCGAATTGTTCATTTTCAATGGTTTAAGTATATTTTTAGTGACAAATTCTTGAAATGACACTCCGGTTAACTTTTCAATGATTCTTCTTTGCAAAAAAACATTGCTATTGTCGTACATATAGCCGGTTCCGGGCTCAAACAACAACGGATCATTTTTTCTCAATATTTTCCAGGCCTCTACATCATTTTTCGGGACGATTAGTTTGTTTTCGATTTTAGGAATACCGCTGGCATAGTTAATAAGATGTCTAACGGTCACTTTTTCCGACCATTTTGGCAATCCCAAATCAAATTTAGAGATTGGATCGTCAAGATTGAGGAGTCCACGTTCCACTAATATCATGATAGAAACCGCATTGAATTCTTTTGCAATAGAGCCAGGGTTAAATATTGATCGATCGGTTAAAGGAATTTGTTGTGTTTCGTCTGTAAAACCGGATGATTTTTTGTAAACAATCATGTTGTTTTTAACGACAAGGACGTTTCCGTTGAATAAACCTCTTTCATAGGACTTTGTCATCAGCGAATCAATTTTACCAACATAAGTAGGACTTTTTCCTGTTTTCAGATTTTGGGTTCCACAACTTACCACGATCAGTAAAAATAAAAAGCAGCCGATATTTATTGTTATATTAAATATTCTCATAAATGTTTTTTTGTTTACATTTTGCGGCAAATATGCTTCAAAAACACTCAGAATACGACCGATTAAAAAAAATCGAACTCATTTCTAGCTAATAATTGGATTTTACAAAGCTTGTTTTCTAAAATCAGTTGGAGTTTTTCCGGTATATTTTTTAAAAGAAGTATTAAACGAAGATTTTGAATTAAAACCAACTTGGTATAAGATTTCTAAAACCGTCAGTTCTTTTTGGGAAGGATCTTTCAGGATTTGCATGGCTTTTTCAATTCGGTATTCATTCACGAAATCGAAAAAATGTTTATCCATATACAAGTTGATCAAAGTTGATAAATCTTTAACGGGAATTTTTAACTGTTCTGCCAAATCCTGAATAGTTAAGGAAGAATCCAGATAAGGTTCTTTTTCGGCCATAAAATCTTTTAAGAATTCTATTTCCTTCTTTTTTTCGTCAGCAATTAAAGGGTTCATTTTTTGTTTCGGAGCGATTTCTGTAATAGGTTTCAGCTCAGAATTCACTCCTCTGAAAAACTCAGGATTGTTTAATGCCGTGAATAAATACCAGCAGGTACAAAATAGAAATGCAAATCCGTCCAGGGTTACAATCCATGTTCTGATTTCTCCCCAGCCAAAGATAAAGGTAACCAGCCATCGTATAAGGACGATAAAATGTAAGACATAATATAAAATAGTTATTTTATAAAGTGCCTGAAGTATAGAGATATTGGGATTTGTATAATTTTCGAGATAAACGGTTTTCGATTTTCTGATCACCAAAAATGAAGCAATAAAATAAATCTGAAACAAAAATTCGAAAAGGAAATAAAAAAACTGCATGATAAACGTTTGATTCATCGCATTGATGAAACTCACTTTCGAAGCTCTATCTTCAAAGTAAATTCCATACGTCATATACAAATTGAACGCAATAAACGGAATGGTGTGCCATAAATGTTTCGGTTTTAATCGAAAGTTGGAAAAACAAATAGACAATACATAGAGATAAAATGAAGCCGGAACCAAATAATTAATACTCCAACGAAATGCCTCAAGATTGATGAAATTAACAGGGAACTCACGCATCAAAAATTTCAACGCATCTACAGCATTGGTAAAAAGAAAGAAAGCGAGAAGGCGATTTCCGAGTTTATATTTTGTTTTAACAGTAAGAAGAAACAAGGCAAGGAACAGCACCAAAAATATTCCTATAAGTGAGGCTATCTCCAAAAAACTGTATTTGTCCATGGTTTTTAAAGTAGGCGCAATTTAATATTTAAATAGGAAAGCTTGAAAAAGTATAGATAATTTTATCCAAATGTTAACATTTTTATAAAACAGGATTGCGTACATCTGGTGATATAGTATCATAATTTTATCTATATTTAGAAATATATTAGAGACATATTTTACGAACATTTAGAAAATGGCTTGTTTGTATTTTATATTCTGAAACACACCTAATCAATAAGATAAAAAAAGACAATGCCAATAAACCTAATACCTCCGGACGGAGGCATGTTATATAAAGAAACAGATATGACTCAGTTGTTCCCTGAGCCATTAAATGCTATAACAGCTATATTATTTTTAGCTTTGGCCATTTTTTGGACGATTAAAATGAAGGGGAACTTCAAAAAATATCCTTTTTTAACGTACTGCTTAATTTTATTATATGTGGGAGCCATTGGGGGAAGTGTTTACCATTCATTCAGACAATGGCCGGTATTCATCATGATGGATTGGCTGCCTATCATGCTGCTCTGCTTATCTGCCGGATTTTATTTTGTAGCTCAGAGCACCAGATGGTACTATGCAGTTGTAATACTTCTTGTATATCTGATCCTTATGTTCGCTTTAAGAAATTGGATTCTGATCAATAATCCTTCTCTCTTTATCAACGTCAATTATGCTATTATGGCGTCGTTTGTACTTTTTTCGGTATTAAGTTATTTAATTTATACAAAATGGAAAGCTGGCAAATGGGTTGGTTTTGCTTTATTGTCGTTTGTTTTGGCACTTACTTGCCGCATCATTGATAAATTGGACTGGCTGAGTTTCGGGACACACTTTTTATGGCATACTTTCGGGGCTGTAGCCACGTTTTGTATGTTTAATTATATCTATCTTACGCAAAATATAAGTAGAAAAACGTAAGGAGTTTTATTTTCGTTGAAAATCTGTTTAAAACTTGCCACAAAAGTAACAAAGGATATTAAAAAAATAAAAACTTTTGCGCCTTTTGTGTTTTAATAAAAAAGTTTAAACCGCTTTTTTGTGAAATTCAGAGTGTGATTCTTTTATGGTTGAAAGAAAAACGATTTACTTATATTTGCTCTGCAAAGTAAAATTAAATGTTCAAAAAAGTAAGCACTGTATTTATCCTTGGATTGTATACAGTTTTTTGTTCGGCCCAACAGGTCCGACCCTCCAAGTCATCTGAAATTTACCGAGAAATCAAAACCCTTAAAAAGCTGCCTAAAGTTTTATACCTTGCGGCTCATCCTGATGATGAAAATACGGGATTACTCTCATGGTTAATCAACGACCAAAATGTAGAAACGGGCTATCTGTCTTTAACCAGAGGGGATGGTGGTCAGAATTTATTAGGCACAGAACAAGGCGCTGCATTAGGTTTAATCAGAACGCATGAGCTTTTAGAAGCAAGAAAATTAGATGGTGCCCAACAGTTTTTTACCCGTGCGATTGATTTCGGGTTTTCTAAAAATACAACCGATACTTTTAAACAATGGAATGCGGACAATATTACAGCGGATGTGGTTTGGGTAATCCGTAAATTCCGCCCAGATGTTATCATTTGCCGTTTTCCTCCTACTGCTGCGGCTGGCCACGGACAACATGCGGCTTCAGCTGTAGTGGCAGAAAAAGCTTTTAAGCTGGCAGGCGATAAAACGGCTTTCCCTGAACAACTGAAATATGTTAATGTATGGCAGCCAAAACGTGTATTATGGAATACTTTCCGATTTGGTGCAGTCAATACAACCGCTGAAAATCAATTGAAAGTTTCCGTTGGGCAGTATGATGCGCAACTGGGAATGGGCTATGGTGAATTGGCAGGATTGAGCAGAAGCTTACATAAAAGTCAGGGCGCAGGAACACAATCTGTAGCAGGGATAAGAACTGAATATTTTTCCCACGTTATTGGGGAGCCAGCCAAAACATCACTTTTTGATGGAGTAGCTAAAACCTGGACCTCACAAGGAAACGCAGACATTGACCAATCATTAGATAAAATTATTTACACTTTCAATTTTAATAATCCCGACTTTAGCTTACCTGCTTTGCTTGCTTTACGAAAAAAAGTGATGGCTTTAAAAGACGCAGACCTGAAAAAGGATAAAATTAAATCTCTTGATAACATTATTTTAAGCTGTGCCGGTTTTATGGGTGAGGTAGTTACCAATCAGGCTGAAGCGGTTGCTGGAGATCATTATAATTTCAGATTAAATTTGATTTCAAGAGCAGCAGATCCTGTTGTTTTAGAAGATGTACAATGGTTAAGCAAGCGAGAAGGGTTCAACAGAAAATTAACAAAAGATTCTTTAATTACCATTCAGCATGATATTCAGATTCCTTCAGATGCGGCACTTACAGAGCCTTATTGGTTGGCAAAACCTGCTGAGAACGCGGCGACTTTCTCGGTTCCAAATGATACTTTGATCGGCTTACCTGAGGCAGAATCACCATTGAATGTTTTGCTTGGTTTAAAAATCGGTTCAGAAAAGTTTCAGGTGAGACTTCCTTTATCTTTCAAGAAATTAGATCCGGTGCGTGGCGATGTGGTTGAAGCTTTGCGTATTGTTCCTGCATTAGAACTGAAATTTACACAACCGCTTTATGTGATCAAAGAAAATGAAGATTTACGTTTGAGTTTAAATATTAAGGCTAATTCCAATAAACAGTTCAGTAATGGTAAATTAAACCTGATGTATAACGGAGAACGAATAGGTAGCACTGATTTAAATGCTCTCAATGGAAGAGATTTTACTGTAGATTACATTATTCCAAAAACGAAGCTTGCCACAATTAATTCAGATCGTTTGCAATTGGATGCCAATTTTGTTGCAGATGGAGTTACTTACAATAAAAAGCAAATACTAATTCAGTATCCACATTTACCATCTTTACAGTATTTTACACCGGCGGCTGTAACCGTAATGAAAGGTGATATTCAGGCAAAGGTTAAAAAAGTGGGTTACATACAAGGTGCGGGTGATTTCATCCCTGATTTCCTACGCATTGCAGGTGTTCAGGTAGATGTTTTGAAAGATGAAGATTTTTATGGCAACTTGGAGCAATCAGGCGAAAATGGTAACCAAAACAAGCTGGTGCAATATGATGCTATCATATTGGGTGTCCGTGCAAACAATACAGAGAAAAAACTGGGCCGATGGATGCCTTTCCTATGGTCTTATGTGAAAACCGGAGGCAATCTGGTGATGCAGTATAACACCAACCAGGATACAACCGTTGATCAATTGGGAATGTATAATTTCAGTATTGCCAACAAGCGTGTTACCGAAGAAAATGCAGACGTTACTTTTTTAAATCCTAATCATAAATTGCTCAATTTCCCGAACAAAATTACTGCGAATGATTTTAAAGGTTGGGTACAGGAACGTGGAGCCTATTTTCCTGCTCAATGGGATGCTGCCTATGAACCGCTTTTTGAAATGCATGATACAGATGAAGAGCCATTGAAGGGATCAACTTTATATGCCAAATACGGGAAGGGAAATTTTATTTACACCCCATTAGCATTTTTCAGACAGTTACCTGCGGGAAATGTTGGGGCAGCGCGATTATTTTTTAACTTTTTATCTGCACAGAAAAACTGATGAACAAGCAACTTAAAAACTGGAATATTTGGTACATACTATTAGCAGTTGCATTAGTATCACAGATCGTATTTTATTATTGGTTTACTAAATTCTGGGCATGAGTAATATAGATTGGACAGTTCTCATTGTTACACTTGTTGCAGTGGTGGTATACGGCGTATTCATTGGTCGTGGCCAAAAAAGCAACGAATCCTACCTGAAAGCAGATAACAAAATGCCTTGGTACATTGTGTTGATAGGGATTATGGCTACACAAGCCAGCGCCATTACTTTTCTTTCAGCACCGGGACAGGCTTATACAGACGGCATGCGTTTCGTTCAGTATTATTTCGGTTTGCCTTTGGCGATGATTGTGATCTGCATTACTTTCATCCCGATTTTTCAGCGCTTAAACGTTTATACTGCCTATGAATATTTAGAAAACCGTTTTGATAAGAAAACTAGGGTGCTTACTTCTCTGCTTTTTCTTTTTTCCAGAGGATTGTCAACGGGAATAAGTATTTATGCTCCGAGTATTATTTTATCAAGCGTTTTAAATTGGAATATTTATTTAACCAATGTTTTGACGGGTGGTATTCTGTTGATTTATACCTATGTTGGTGGAGCAAAAGCGATTGCTCACACTCAAAAATTACAGTTTCTTATTATTCTGGGAACCATGGCTTTTGCAGGCTATCTGCTTGTTCAAAATATGCCGAATGGTGTTGGTTTTAATGATGCGCTGTATCTGGCGGGGAAATCAGGAAAACTCAATGTCATTACCACAGAATTCGATTGGAAAGACAAATATAATATCTGGAGTGGGTTGATTGGAGGTTTTTTTCTGGCATTGTCTTATTTCGGTACGGATCAGAGTCAGGTCGGGAGGTATATTACGGCAAAAGACAATACCAATGCAAAAATGGGATTGCTGTTGAACGGTTTGGTGAAAATTCCGATGCAGTTTGCAATTCTTTTGATCGGTGCTTTGCTTTTCGCTTTCTTTTCTCTAAAACCGGCTCCGATTTATTTTAACGAACGTTCTTATCAGAATTTAAAGGAAAAGCAACCTGAACAGGCTGCGATTTTTGAAAAAGAACATCAAGATTTGCAACTAAAATTTACTACAGAATCAAAAGAAATTTTAAAACTGAAAGAAACTGATTCTCCTCAACTCACAAAAACGATTCAGGATTTTAAAAACACACAGACTCAAGTAAAGGAACTGCACGGAAGGGTAGAGGAAGCAATCAATAAATCAAACTACAATGCAGAAAAAACAGATACGAACTATATTTTCCTGTATTTCGTAAAAAATACTTTACCTGTTGGGATGATCGGTTTACTGTTTGCGGTCATCTTCCTGGCTAGCTGGGGTTCCATTTCAGCAGCGCTAAATTCCCTTGCTGCTTGCTCATTAAAAGATGTTCATTTGATATTTAAAAAAGAGATTCATGATGATGCCACCGAATTAAAGTACAGCCGTCTTCACACTTTGGCTTGGGGAATTTTTTCAATTGGCGTAGCGATGTTTGCCACTCAAATGGGTTCTCTTATTGAAGCGGTGAATGTATTAGGCTCTCTTTTCTATGGCCCTATATTGGGGATTTTTCTGGTTGCATTTTACTATAAAAAAGTTAACGGCCCTAATGTATTTATTGCTGCCATTTTATCAGAAATTGTGGTAATCGCCATTTATCAGTTCGATATTGTTTCTTTCCTTTGGCTTAATGTGGTTGGTGCAGCAGCAGTTATTATATTTTCAGCAATTGGTTTGCTGTTTTATAAGTCGAAAGCCGTAAATTCGTAAACGAGTAATAACAAAAACAAATAAATAAAAATAGTATGAAAACAATGATTAAATCTGCTACCGTACTTTTCGCTGCAACGATGCTTTCAGTGAATGCTTTTGCACAAGAAGCTAAAAAACCGGCTAGCCCTCCGGCTACGGCGACAGGTAAAATTAAAGATGCAACCATTACAATCGCTTATAGTAGTCCTTCTGTTAAAGGTCGCACAATCTGGGGCGGTCTGGAAGCTTATAATAAAGTGTGGCGTGCGGGAGCTAATGAAGCAACTACTTTCACGACGGATAAAGATATTACCGTTCAGGGTAAAAAATTGGCTGCAGGGAAATACAGCTTTTTCTTAATTCCTAAAGAAAGTGGAACCTGGACTGCAATTTTTAACAAAGAGCCAAAACAATGGGGTGCCTACAAATACGAGGAAGCAAAAGATGCTTTACGTGTTGATGTAAAAACAAAGGCTTTACCGGCAACACAGGAAGCTTTAGTATATAAAATAAACAGTAATGGCTTCACAATGGATTGGGATAAAATCTCAGTTCCTGTAGAAATCAAATAAATTTGAATATAAGAAATAAAAATCCCGTTAATACGGGATTTTTTGTTTTTAATTCTTTGATATTATACCTTTAATAACAGTCAGTAACGGATGCTTATTTAGTGCAGAATAATACAACTGAAGGAAAAAAGTATAGCTGGCTTCTTATCAATTTAATCTACTGAAATGTATTCTTTTTATTCATTGATATTTTAAGCCTACAAGGATTTTTTATAATTCTGTATGGCCCAAATCAGTAATGCATTTTTTTCTTTCGGAATACCCAATTTTTCTATAATTCTGGTACGGTGTCCTTCTACTGTTTTTTCGGACAGGAAAAGAAGTTCTGCAATTTGCTTACTGGTTTTTTGAGCCGCTATTAATTCTATTATCTTTCTTTCAGAAAGCGTTAATAGGTTGAGTTTACCGAGGTCATCAGTGGATTCTATCATATAATTTTGAAGTAAGGCTCCGGAATAATATTTCTTTCCTAAAGCAATTTCTTTCATACATTTTTCTAAATCAGGGCAGGCTTTTTCTTTTAAAATATAGCCATCTACTTCAAATTCTTTTGCCTTGTTCAGAACTCCAATTTCATTGTGCATGGTAAGGATGATAACTTTAGTTCGCCATTTATTTTCCATTACTTTTTTGGCCACTTCCAAGCCGTCCAAACCCGGCATATTTAAATCTAAAACGGCAACATCCGGCAAATAAACCTGAATATAATTAAGTGCTGCCGTTCCGTTGGAGCAGGCACTGACTACGTTATATCCCAAATGAGTAAGATAAGAAACCGTTCCATTCAGAGTTAAAGGATGATCGTCTGCAACTAGAATTTTCATTGTATTATTTTTTTATCTGAACTACTATTTTTGTGCCTTTATCGGTTGATGTGATGTGAGCTTGTCCGCCGATGGCTTTGCTTCTTTCTATCATATTGTGTAACCCAAAAGCATCCTTTTTTTCCAGAGTTTCCTTTACATTAAACCCTTTTCCATTATCTATAATTTCTAACATAACAGAGTCTTTATTTTCGGTTAAAATTACTTTTGCCGCGATAGCATCTGCATATTTTATAATATTTGAAACCGCTTCCTGTACAATTCTATAGATTTGTAATTCTTTTTCAGTGGTGAGACCATCCTGATAATTGATTTCGGATGAGATCATAAAAAGGTGTGTATTTTGGATACGTTCGATGAATTGTTCTAAACTGGCTTCGAGTCCTATTTTTTCAAAAAGAACGGGATGTAAATTTCTGCTGATTGCTCTGATGTCATTAATTATGCTATCCACCTTTTCGTTTAACTGAAGTTGGCCTACTTCGAACGAATGTTTAAGCGACAATAGTTCATGGCTCACGCTATCATGGAGATCAGATGCAATTCTTTTGCGCTCTTCCTCGGTTTTATCCAGCAGATTTTTGGTAAACTGCAATGATCGTTCTTTTTCCAAAGATAATTTCTTTTGTTTTTGTTTTAAATAATAAATAATAACGGCTAATAGTAATGCAATAAAAACGAGTATTAAAGCCATAATAACAGCATTTTTATTGATAATGGTTTCCTGTTGGAATTTAATTTCCTGCTCTTTTTCTTTCGTTTCATATTTTGCTGCGAGTTCTAAATTGATCAGCTTGCTTTTTGCACTCGATAAGCTGTCTCTGGTACGGTAAACTTCATTATTATAAAAAACAACCTTGTCCAGATCTCTGCCTTGAATGGCTTTTTCTAATAAAACGTTGTAAAACAGGTTGGCTCTTTCGTAGTTTTTATGCTCAAGTAAATTGGGCAGTGAGTTTTCTATATATTTTGTGTTACACGTTTTTACATCTCTGGCGATTTGATATAAAGCGAATGTCGCCTGATAATCCTTTTGCCAGTTTTGAGAGGTGTTTTTTTCCGCAACAGGTTTTATTCTGTCTAAAACTATTTGGGCTTCGTTTAATCTGTTTTCATCAATTAAAGCTTCTATTTCGTAGTCGGAGATACAAAGGAGAAGTACATCATTATCATATTTACTGGTGATATATTCTTTGTACGTTTCGTGAATGTATTTATTTTTTAGCTGATGCTTATTAAAAAAGGCATAAACAGAACATTTGTTATACTTGCCCATAAAATAATCGTAGGTGTTGCCGATTTCTTTAGAGACCTTGATCACCTCATCTGCACTTGCAACTGCTTTTTCAAAAGAACCATTTGCTTTGTAAATATTGATATAGTTCGACTCTACAGAAGCTATACTTTCCTGATCTCTGATTCTTATGGAATAGTTTCTTGATTTTTCATTCGCTTCTATGCTGTTCTTCAAATCTCCTAAAACAAAATAGGTATATGATAAGTCGTAATAAGCGCGGGCTATTTTATAACAACTCTTATAATCATCAGGTTCTAAAGCTGTAATTTTTAAAAAATAATCTTTAGCCTTTTTTAGATTGTCTTTATCAAATTCTAAATTACCATAATAGCTATCAATGTAAATTGTTTTGATGGGAGGTAACTCACTTCTGTATCTTTCATTAAATTCATTTACAACTTTGGTAAGGCGTGGGTCAAAATCATAAAAATAGATAAATTTTGTAGTCACTAAATCTAAAATCTTGGAAGCGTCCGAATAATCACTTTGGGTAATTTTACTTTGATAATAGTCCAAAAAAACTTTCAGGTAACGTTCTTTATCTGTATTATAATTTTCATTTTTTCTTAACCAAACTTTTGTAGGCTCTTCTTTTGAAGGAGTTACTTTTTCAAAATAAAAGTTTTCCTTGTTTTCTCTACAGGATAATGTGAAAAAAGTAATGAATAAGAATATGATTTTCTTAATCGTAGGCATACCTATATTTTTTTACAAATGTATCAATTTCTAATATTGAAAATTATACAATCGTTAATTCAGGGGTTTACCCTTGTATGAATCTCCAGAAGAATGATACAATTTTGTGACTTAATTAATAAAATTATTATTATGAAAAGTAAAATACTTTTAACGCCATTCAAACTAAATTTTCAAAAAATTTGGATTGCCTGTTTTCTATTAACTTTCCAAATCGGATTTTCTCAGGAAGGAGCGGCGCTAGATTTTGATGGCGTAAATGATTATGTAAGCTGTGGAAACATTTTGCCTGTATCTTACACCAAAGAAGCATGGGTTTATGTGAAAAGTTTAAGTAGCCAGAATAATATCATCTCTGGTGGTGATTCCGATGGATTGCATGCTTTCTGGATACCTAATGGTACCGGTAAACTTTCAGCTGGACATAACGGAGATTGGTATGCTATAGAGGACACTGTTCCACTGTCTATTAATACATGGTATCACATTGCAGTAACTTATGATGCAGCTACTACCACACTGAAATTATACAAAGATGGACAATTGAGAGCTACCCGTACTGATATTGATCCGGTTGAAGGGGGAAATATGGTTCGATTAGGAGCTTTTAATAATGCGGCAAATAGTTTTACCGGAACTATGGATGAAGTAAGAATCTGGAATAGGGCTTTGTCTCTAGGTGAGATAACAAGTACAATGAACTGTGAACTGCCAGGTCCGGTTACGGGATTAATTGCGTATTATAAGTTTAATCAGGGTATCATTAATGCGAATAATGCTTCCGTAACAACCTTGCAGGACAGCAGCGGAAATAATTACCATGGAACGCTTAATGGTTTTACTTTAAACGGCAACTCCTCTAACTGGGTTGGCAATAGTATTATAAATACCGGAACTACTTGTACTACCTATTTGAATGTATCCTCAGTAGAAAAATCAACGAATTTTAAATTCTTTCCTAACCCTGCAACAAACAAGGTGTTCCTAACATCCCAACAACCCATTTTAAATGTAGAAGTGATTAACTTTCTTGGACAAACTGTTATAAAACAACAAGTAAACAGTGCTAAAGCAGAAATTAATCTGTCATCTCTTACTCCGGCATCTTATTGGATCAGAGTAAAAACTGAACAAGGTCTTGAGACTATAAAAATCATTAAAAAATAAGGGATTTTAAAACTAGAGCAGACTTTTTAAACATGATATTTGGTTAAAAAGCACAAATACGGAACATTCCGGTATTGGAAATTTGGATATACTGTATTTGGGTTTACGTAAATGATAAGAAAGCAAAAGTAACGATTGAAAAAACATGCTGTTTTTCAGATGATTAATAACTGCTTTTGAAAATAAATAGTTGTTAATCAAATAACAATCAGAGCCGATTATTTCTGCTCTGATTTTATTTTTCACTTAATAATAAGTACATTCTATAAACCTGTCAGGCTGAAATTCTCCACATGAAAACATTATCTCCATGAATTCATTTTATAATTTGAAAAGTTAGTTTTCATATCTTCTATTCTTTCTTCAAGGGCTTTAATGCCTGTATGGAGATACATTTCTTTTTCAGATTCATCTAGAATATAAATGATATCAAATCCTGGGCTGGGATTGGGAATCGGAACAGATACCTCAATATTGCTGCCTTCTTCAAAAACATAATATTCCCAATCTTTCTTTTCTAATAGTTTCTTTTTATTCATAATTTTAATCAATTTTTGTTAAAGAATTAGGCTACTAAACTACAAAGGTAAGGATCTTGAAGACGCTTTTTTGCCAGGCAACTGGAAAGTAATATAAAATATACTGATATAATAAAAAAATAAAAATAGGATCAGAGTTACCTTATTGTTTATCTTGTCAAGAAGTAATACAGGATTTTAGTAAGATGCTTCTGAATGCTAAAATGAATTTAATAGATAATGTAAAATAAAAACCATGTCACATTTTACAACTGATATTTTGATTGTAATTGAAGAGCGAAAACCAACATTAATTGTTGAATATTTACACCAGATTTTGCAACATAATAATTTTAATATACAAACAAATGATTTGTCTTTTTTCTGTTTAGATGAATTGGAAAATGATGAACATCTTGAAAAGGATTATGATATAGGGCGGCAGGTTAAAGATCCAATAGAAGATTTAGAAAAGCTAAAATCTCATCCAGGAGGAGCAATTAGCTATGAAACCAAGAGGAAAGAAAGATTACTGGTGGGTTTTACCTCGATTAATGATATAACAGTAAATGGAATTACTTTTTACATAGAACCTTATTTTGCAGAACAGAATAAAGATTTATTTGATAATATTATTAGAGATATTAAGAAAGAGGTTAATATTCTGGGTGCGATAAAAGGTGATGATATTTTTGATCTTTTGGATGAGAAAACTGAAATTGAGAATATAGTAGATGGGAAGATTAATGAGAAATATAAATATATTATTGATTAAGTAAAAGCAAAAACAAAATTTGGAAGGTTTCGCTTTTGTTTGTTCCAGTAAAATATTTTATTTTAAATATTCAAAATAATTGAAGTTATCGTAATTGGACTTTATTATACTTTGAATGTCTTTTAAATTTGCTGGAAGTAAAGAAATGTCAAATCAAAAATGTTGTTACCATATTGTAAAATCTTTATTTTGATTAAATTTGCTCTATAACCATTCATCAATGTTCGAAATTTTTCTAAAATACCTTACCGATAAAATAAAACTTACCGATTCGGAAGTACAATTAATAGAATCTGTATGCAAGCCGAAAAAACTTCGGAAAAAACAATTTCTTTGTCAGGAAGGAGAGGTTTGGCACTACAACGCTTTTATTTGCAGAGGTTTGGTGAAAACTTTTTCTATTGCTGAAAATGGAACAGAACATATCATCAACTTCGCTCCCGAAAATTATTGGACAGGAGACCGTGAAAGTTTAATTAATGGAACTCCTTCTCGCCTGAATATTGATGCTATTGAACCTACAGAATTGATTTTAATAGAAAAATTAGATTTTGAAAAGCTTTGCGCCGAGATTCCTCAACTGAATCAAATGGTCAATCAGATTATTCAGAAAAGCTTTATTGTCTCACAAGGAAGAATTTTGGCTAATATCAGTTTTACGGCAGAAGAAAAATATCAGAATTTCCTTGAAAAATATCCTCATATTGTCAATCGTATTCCACAACATATGATTGCTTCATATATTGGAATCACTCCCGAAACCCTTACCAGACTGCGTAGGAATAGGATCAAGAAATAATATGCTTCATTTTCATTGATATTTGTTTGCTTTATTTTCAAGCTTTTGTCAATGGAAAAAGACTTCATTTTGTAACACCTTTGTCTTATTAAAATAACAATTAAAAATAAGACAAAATGAATAAAACAGTTTTTATTACAGGAACCAGCACAGGCTTCGGAAAATTAACCGCAACAACACTTGCTAAAGCAGGATACACCGTAATCGCAGGAATGCGTGGTGTTTCTGGAAAAAATGAAACCGTCGCCAAAGAATTGGGAACTCTTCCAAATATAGAAGTCATTGAAATTGATGTAACCAACGATGCTTCAGTAACCAATGCTTTTGAAACGGTACTTCAAAAATATGGTAAAATCGATGTATTGGTTAATAATGCCGCTGTTTCAGGTTTCGGATTATTAGAAGCGTATAGTCTGGATCGAATTCGCCAAATGTTTGAAGTGAATTTCTATGGAGTTATCCGAACTTATCAAGCCGTATTACCTTCTATGAGGGAGAATAAAAGTGGTTTAATTATCAATATCACTTCCGGAGCAAGTGCGCATACTTCCCCCTTTATGGTTCCATATTTCGCATCGAAATTCGGCGTTGAAAGTATTACAGAAGGTTTACAGGACGAATTGAAACAATTTAATATCGACAATGTTTCCATTCAACCCGGAGTATATCCAACAGAAATGAATACAGGCGAAAAAGCCGGAGTGAATGCAGATAAACCAGAAATTGCAACTTTGTATGAGCCTGTTGCTACAGAACAATTCAATGCGATTGGCGCGGCATTATTTGGCAAAATGAAAGAATTTAATATGAATCCGCAAACCATCGCGGACGGAATTTTAGAATTGATTCAGATGAAAGAAGGATCTCGTCCTTTACGTTTTCCTTTGGATGCGGTTGCCCAAGGAACAGATTTGGAATTCATCAACGCAAGAGCTGAATTAAAGGCAAAATGGCTTGCAAAATACAGTGAGTAAATAGAATTTAAAATAAGAATTCAGAGGTTGGAATGTTTTGTTCCAGCCTTTTTTTGTTTTTGAGATACAATCAACATTTATTCTTTAGAAGCTTGATTCCGCTTTGCCCTACAAAAGGATGTCATCACAATCAGTGTTAGAATGAAAGATGCATATTAAAACTACCATTTTCATTGACATTTGTTTGTTTTTTTTTCAAGCTTTTATCAATGGAAAAAGGCCTCTGAATGTGAGAAATTTGCTTCATAAAATAACAACAAAAATGATCACAATGAACAATTTAAAAAAACAAATCAAAGCCAACTCAACAGCAGTAGCAAGTGCACTTTTATTATCTGCAGCAGTTTCAAATACTTCAGCGCAGGAAAAAACAGGAATTCTTGGAATTGACCACGTAGGAATCAACGTTCCAGATATGAAACAGGCGGTAAACTTTTTCACTGATGTTTTAGGATTTTCAGCAGTAACAAGTTTAGGTCCGATTCCTTTGGATGATGCGTGGAAAAAGAATAATCGTATGAATCCAAAAACCGGTCCAGTATCATTCAAAATGGTAAAAGCAGGAACGGGAGCCAACATCGAATTATTCGAATATCAGGATAATAAAGGAAGTTTACAACAACCTGGAGGAGACGATATCGGAGCAAGTCACATTGCTTTTTACACCAATGATATCAGCAAAAGCGTAGCGTATCTTAAAAGTAAAGGAGTTCAATTTTTAGGGGAGCCATTTTTGATGCCGTCAGGAGATACAGAAGGTGAAACTTGGGTTTATTTTGTAACACCTTGGGGTTCTAAAATGGAATTGGTTTCTTATCCCAACGGAAAAGGTTATGAGAAAAAAAATCCGGCAACAATTTTATGGTCACCTAAAGATGCTGTAAAAAATCAAACCCAAAAATCAGATTCTAAACTACTCTCCGAAACAGAAATTAAATCTTTAGTAGAAGAACATTTGGAAATTTGGAACGAGAAAGACCTTAAAAAGCGTCAAGCTTTAATGTCAAAAATCTATGCTGAAGATATTGAAATGGTCGACAGTCATTTTATCGCTATCGGTCATAAAGAAATCAATGGTTTTGTGGAAGGATTGCAGCAGAAAAGTCCAAATTCTAAATTCTCTCACATCAAAGCAATAGACGTTAATCACAATATTGCGAGACTCTACTGGCAAAACGGAACTCCCGAAAAACCGGATGCCGTAACTGGAATGGATTTATTCGTTTTTGAAAACGGGAAAGCCGTGAAACTATACGTTTTTGTAGACAATAAAAATTAAAATCTCTCAATTCTCAATAAAAATTTTAAATATCAAATTTAAACAGACTTCTAACATTTAAAATAAAACAATATGAAAGCATCAATAATCAATCAAAATTCAGCCAACGAAACATTAATCCGTGAATTATACAGAATTGCCGAAGTTCAGGATTCAAAAGGATTTACAGAACTTTTTACAGAAGACGGTTATTTCTGGGATGTATCTTCCGGAACCAAATATTATGGTCAGGACATCGGTAAAACTGTAGATGTTTTTGCCACTGCATTTCCGGATATGCACAGAGAATTGTACGAATTATACGTCTTGGAAGATGAAAATACAGTAATCGTAGAATTATCGTTGAACGGAACTCATAACGGACCACTTCAATTAGCATCCGGAACTTTGGAACCCACAGGGAAAACAATTGAAGTACCTTGTTGTGATGTCTTCAAGATTGAAAACGGAAAAGTAAAATCATTCCATTGTTATAATGCAGGAACGATACTTTTAGGACAATTAGGGATTCTTTAAATATAAACCAATCAAGATAAATGCGAATAATCATTTACTTTGATTTAAAACATAAAATCAAATGAAAAATATAATAGAATTACTGAACTGGAGATACGCCACAAAAAAAATGACAGGTGAAAAAATTCCCTCAGGTAAACTTAATAAAATTTTGGAAGCGGCTCATTTAGCGCCTTCAGGAATTGGACTGCAGCCTTACGAAATCATCGTCATCAGTAATCCCGAAATCAAAAAGAAAATATTGCCCATCGCAATGAATCAGCCTCAAATTGTAGAGTCTTCACATCTCCTAGTTTTCGCAGTTTGGGACGAATATTCTAAAGAAAGAATTGATAACGTATTCGATTATCTGACAGAAAAACGCAACGTAGATTCTGCCCATTATGACAGGCAAAGAGAATTTTCGAAACAGTTTTTCGGAAATATGAGCATCGAGGAAAATTTTCATCACGCAGCAAAGCAGGCAAATATCGCTTTAGGTTTAGCAATTGTAGAAGCCGCTTCAGAAGAAATAGACTCAACGCCGATGGAAGGTTTTGATCCAAATGCACTGGATGAACTTTTACTACTTTCATCCAAAGGTTTACGAAGCTCAATGTTGTTGGCTTTAGGTTACAGAGATACAGAAAATGACTGGAATCTTAATCAGAAAAAAGTACGAAAACCATTTGAAGAGTTTGTTACTTTTCTTTAACCATTAATTTTAAAACAAATAGAATGAATCATTCAGAAAAAATCGGAACATCCAATAACCACGATAAAACACAACAAACCGGAATTACGGTAAGTGCTTATTATAAAGTACATCCAGAAGACAGGCAGATTTTCATTGATGCAGTTGTTCCCGAAATGATTGCTGCCAATCAATTGCAAGGTTGTATTTATTATGCTTTTTCACAAGATTTGACAGATGAAAATACATTTCACCTGTTGGAAGGCTGGAAAGATAAAGAAGCGTATGAACGCCACGAAAACTCAGAAACATTTTTGAAAGCCTTGAGTACTGTGGTGAAAAACGTTAGAATTCTTGATCGGGAAGGCGTTCGTTATGACGTTTCAAAAACTCATATAGATGATCCGCGTGGAAAAGTATGATTATAGATAAAAAAGAGACAACTATCAAATAGTTGTCTCTTTCAGTGACTTAAAGAGCGTATCTTCAAAGACTTTTTTCACTCCTCACATACCATTTGTTGATTCCTTTAAGGGCAACGTTCCGGTCGATTAGTGCAGTGGATGACTAATTGGTGTTGCCAGTCCATTTGAATGTGGCCGCCGAATTGGCAGGTATACTATAGGTGAAGGATTGCCCTCCCCATTTTACTTTGGATGAAGTTGCTGAGCCGCTATTATTGTAAGCGATAAGAACCTTTGAGCCATCAGGATTTCTAAATGCTGTCGAGGAAACGTTTCCGGAATTATTTGATCCAATCCGAACTGCACCGGGAGTAACAAACTTCGAGGCATGAGCAATAATGTAATAGGAAACATTGCGGGTAACTGAGCTTCCCTGAATGGTAAGTGCCCCCATAGATACAGAACTGCCGCCAGGGGTATGTGGCCCTTGGTTGTTATCGCTAGCTAGGTTCCATTCCATTGCAGTTCTTGACCAGTTGTTCATGGAACCGATTATTACATTCCTCATATGCCATGCTAGATCAGAAAAATTCGTAGTAGGCGCTGTATACTGCTCGGTAAAATAAACATTTTTTCCGGTAGCATTTCTCACAGTAGTCATTGCGGAAATGTCCCCGGCATATAAATGGAATGCTGAACCATCCACATATGGGCTGTTGTTTGCTACATAGATAGGGTATTGGGTGTTGTCACAGTTGTGGTCAAAGCAGATAATTTTACAATTATAGCCTGCCCCTCTAAGTTTTGGACCGATATAGTCGTTGATTAATCCCAGCTGGTTTTCTTTGGTCAGAATCATACTAGGTTCATTATGTGGATTTTCGGGCTCATTTTGCGGAGTTATCCCCCATATATTGATGCCTTGGGCTTTCATAGCGTTCATATAATCCAGCCAATACTGGCCATAGCTCTCATAATTCTCTGCTTTCAATGTGCCACCGACGAATGAGCCATTCGTCTTCATCCATCTAGGTGCGGTCCATGGCGTAGCCAGAACTTTGATATTGGGGTTTATTGCCAATATTTTCTTTAGAATTGGGATGGTATAAGTCAGATCGGGACCTGCAAGGCTAAATGAACTGCCATCACGATAGGTATAAGAGTAATCACTCAGGTCGGTTGCCCCTATTCCTATTCTGATTATGGAAACGGCTATCCCGGAGGATGGGTTGAACAGCTCATTCAGCAGGGAATTTTGTGTTGCCGATGGTAAATTGGAAATCAATTTGGCACTTCCCTGTGTCAGTGTATAACCATATCCGTCTATTGTTTGAAAAGTAGAGCCCTCATTAACCGTTATCGTGGTATTATTGGATCCTCCATCTGGGGCAAAGGTAACATTGGGCTGTTGCTGAAGAAGCCGGCTTTTATCACTGGAGGTAACCCAGATACTAACGGATTCTGCTGCCTTTCCCATTGTTGGGGAGATTGCATCAGATTCATCGGTAAGTGAATCAATGGTTTTATTGCATGTAGATAATGCAATACAAATTATGGGAACAAAAATAAGGTTTAGATGTTTTTTTTTCATAATTAAATATATTGTGGTTTAAAGTTTATTGATCTGTGTTTGGTATTAATAAGAAGGAAGTTACAATGTGTAATATATTATTGATTCACTATGATATTTGCCAAAATTATAGCATTAACAATGGGCAAGCTCATCAATAATTTAAAATTCATGATTGTTTGATTTATTTTTTATTTTATCAAATGTAATATAAAATAAATATATTTTTATCATTATTATATTTTTATGATAAATAAATTATCATTATAATAAGATTGGGTGATGTTTTTCTGCTACGTAATAGGAACGAATTAATTAAGTTTTGTAATTAGAAAATTTGAGGACTATTAATATTGAAGGTTCTGAATCTTGTCAGTAGCCCAAAAACCCACCGCAATTGCAGTGGCGTTTTTTATTTAAATACTATACATTTTTTAGTGGATTTTGAACTGAATATAATGAAAATGATGTTTTAATGTCAGATTTCAAACGCTCAAAGAAGCTACCATTTGGTGCTCTAAAAATAAAATAAAAGGCACCAACTAAAAATAGTTGGTGCCTTTTGGTGAACTTGACAGTAGGCTATCCAAACTCTTTTTTTGCTGATATTAAAAATATTTTGAGTTTTTTTAGTTGAAAATGAATTGTTTATAAGTTTGTTTTTTATTACTGTTAAGTTTATAGTGCCGAATTCTGTTAACATACAACTGTCGTTGGCTTGAAGCTGCAATTTTAATCCAGATAATATCTAATATGCAAATTGTGTAGCTCGCCATTCTTTTTCCATTGAGTAGCTAACAATGGCTGGCCCACACTGCTATAAGGAAAGGTGGCAATTTTCTATTCAGAGCTACCAGCTACCTTTAAGTAAATCAATTCATTTACTTAAAGTAATTTAAAATAATCTAGTTAGTGGATGTTGACTTCAGTTAAAGCTGCTTTTGTCTAGCATATTAAGAACCAGACCTGTCATTTCATTCCCTCTACCAATATCCAATTGTCAAAAAAATAGAGAGCTCATATCAGCGATGTCGTAGTACCCTCACTGTCTCTTATTTTGCAACGACTATCTTCAGAATGATTGTTCCTTTTAAAATATCATCTATTATATTCTATTTTTTGTTAGTATAGATAATAAGGTTTTGTTTTTCGTTACTTAAAAAAATCTGTTATCAATACTGTTTTTTTATTACAACTAGCTAGCTCCTCTGGGTAATATATTTTAAAAGAATACTTTGTCCTATTTATGCCTCCATTCGTCCTATTTTGCTATATACCACATCTACTAATTTTGCTTTTATAAATATTTTGCCAAATCAGATATGCGATTAGTAGCTACCTAACTGATATCGTTAGCAAATTTTATTGATTAATTAGGAAAATATGATAGCTAGATTAGAGAATGTATCCAAATTTTATAAAATCGGAGATCAGGTCCTTACCGCACTTCAACCAACGGATCTTATCGTAAATAGCGGCGAATTATTATTAATAATTGGACCATCTGGCTCTGGCAAAACTACACTGTTATCTTTGCTGGGATGCGTTATTTATCCTTCAGAGGGGAATTTATGGGTGGATGGGCAACATATCAATGCAATGAAGGAAAATCAGCTAGCACAGGTCAGACTCAATAAAATAGGTTTTGTGTTTCAAAATTTTAACCTATTGGCACCGCTGAATGCAGAACAGAATATTATGATGCCATTGCAGTTACTCGGCCTCAATAAGTCTCTGGCCCGGAAGAAAGTAGCTGCAGCGTTGGAGCTTGTGGGAATGGAAGATAGACGAAAAAACCTTCCCAAACAACTTTCCGGCGGACAGCAGCAGCGAATAGCCATCGCCAGAGCCCTGGTAACTGAACCTAAGCTTATTCTCTGTGATGAACCAACTGCTTCATTGGACAAGGACTCGATAGGCATTGTCATGAATGAACTTAAAGGGCTAGCGGAAGGTGGTAAAGCAGTGGCTGTTGTCACCCATGACCCGCGTTTAAAACAGTATGCTCACCGCATTATCGAAGTAAATAATGGATTTGTCTCGGAAATAACGGACGTAAAAAACACAATTGTATGATCAAAAAGATAGTTCTATTAGCCATTGTGCAGGTTATTCTGATCGGCTGTAATACCAAAAGCGAGCAGAAGATAAATAAAACAGCACCGGAGGTCACGCATCAAATAGTCGGATTAGCTGAAATCCAGCCCGAGAAAAAAATTATTTCTCTTTTTTCTCAAACTGGAGGTTTTGTACGTGAGATAAAACATGATATCGGCGATACGATCAAAAAGGGCGATGTTATTGCTGTGCTTGATACGCAGCTTGAGCAGGCACAGCTTGATCAGGCTATATCCAAAATCGCCGCCCAGTACGCTACTATTGCCAATAACACCGCCCAGCTAGGTGCTCTTGAAGTCAAAACGGTCAATAGTAAGGAAACATACAACAGAAATGCAGCATTATTTCAAGTTGGAGGCACAACCAAACAGGATATGGATAATAGCAAATTCGATTATGAAGTGGCCCGGCAGAATCAGACTGCTCAACGACAAGTAATAGCGCAGGCAAAGGCGAGATTGGGCGAACTCCAATCGGATGTGCAATACGCCCAAACGGTACTGAGCCAGAAAACAGTGTGCGCACCTTATGATGGCAGTATATTATCCATGGATATAAAGGTGGGTAACAGTATCAGCACAAATCAGGCATTGGGCGATTTTGCCCCTGCCGGAAACCTAATAGCGATTACTGAAGTGGATGAGCTCTTTGCCAATCAGGTCCGCATAGGCATGAAAGCGTATGTACGTTCGCAGGGGAAAAATGATACGTTAGCCACAGGGAGGGTCTATTTGCTCTCGCCGTACCTCAGCAAAAAAGCATTATTTTCTGATGGTGCTGCCAATATGGAAGACAGACGTGTGCGGGAAGTCAGGATCTTGCTCGACAAAAATGCGCAGCTTATAATCGGGAGCCGGGTGGAATCTGTAATTATAATTAAATAAAAGATTATGTTCAGACACGCTTTACGTTTTATAATATACGACAAGCCCAAAGCATTTGGTGCTTTTATGGGGACTGTCATGTCTGTATTCCTGGTGGGACAGCAGGCAGGTATTTTTATCTTTCTGATAGATGCCATGTCAGTGCTGGTAAAAAACAATAGCCAATATATATGGGTGGTGGATGACCGCAGTACAAATGCCAATGCACTGAGTCCAATTGATAAAAGAATAGGTTATGAGCTACAGAGCATAGCTGGTGTGAAGAGCATTCATCCGCTTGTGGTCACGGGAACTTCCGCAAAATTTGCCAATGGTACCACATCTGGGATTACGCTGGTGGGGGTGGAAACTCCTTCATTCGCAGGCGGACCGTGGAACATGAATATTGGCAGGTGTGAAGATATGATCAAAGATGGCGCTATTATCACCGAGTTTTTCGATAAAGAAGCACTGGGAGGTCTGCAAATGGGTGAGTATTTTGAAATTAACGGAAAGCAGGTGTTTAATGCCGCAGAAACAAAAGGCGTCCGTGGCTTCAGCGGAGCACTCGGATTTACCACGATTGAACGGGCAAGGTATCTTGCGAATATGAACGTCAATAAAGTAAGCGCATTTCTGGTTGAACTAAAAGATCCTACACAGCAAGAGGCCACTGTGGCACTGATCAATAAACGTTTTTTCGGAATAAGGGCCTGGGAAGGCGAAGAGTTCAACCGTGAGACTGTGGTCACCATGCTAAAAACTTCCGGAATAGCCATTTCATTCGGAACTATTATTGTTTTTGCATTGTTGATCGGTTTTGTCATTATTGGGCTCACACTATATTCCGCTGTGATTGACCGGATTAAAGACTACGGCACACTAAAAGCTATCGGAGCAAAGAACACGTTCATCCGCAAACTGATCCTAGCCCAGGCCGGCATTATCGGTGTCTGCGGTTATATCGTCGGTGCCGTTATCACAGAGCTATTCCGCATCGGCATAGAACGTACAGGTGCAATTATAATTTTCCCCATTTACGTGCGTATCTCAATCATGGCGGTTACCATTACAATCGCTTTGCTAGGCAGTTTCTTTGCCATCAGCAGAATAACAAAATTAGAACCAGGTCAGGTTTTTAGAGGTTAAAAAAATAAAGAGCAATGAACATAAAAACAAGCAGCCTTTTGCTATGTCTACTTTTTCTATTTGTGGATCGAGCAAACGCACAGGATTCCATATATTTAAAATCGGCCATTGACTTTGCATTAAAACATCGTTATGAACTTAAAATAGCAGCAAAGGATGCGCAAGTATCTGCTCAGGAGATCGCTAAAATCAAAGCGCAGCAGCTACCTACCGTGACGGGAACCTTTGATACCCGATATAATGGAAAACTAGCTACACAAGTATTGCCTGGCGAAATGTTTGGTAATACCAATGGTATGGGACGAAACCTGCAATTCGGGACAAGTTACTCCACCATAGCAGGTCTGGATCTGGATATTCCTATTTATAACCCGGAGATTAGCACTGATAAACGAATCGCTAAGTTACAAGCAGAATACGATCGGCTAAATATTAGCAAATCAGAAATTGATATAAAGAATGAGGTTATACAGAGCTATCTGAACGTGTTATTCAATGCCGAGCAAATGAAGCTATCCAAAGTAAATACAGAGAATACCCAAAGCGTGTACACGATGAATAAAGATCAGTTTGACAAAGGAAGTATGAGCCAATATGATCTGGAGAAATCTCAAATAAATTACGAAAGTGCACGGGCCGACTATAATAAAACTGTTAACAACTACCACTTGGCCATAAATGATCTGGCCTATCGTATCGGCAGTGAGCTGGATGCAAAATTTATACTTACAGACAGTCTAGAAAGTATTTATTTGCTGTTCCAAAATGGACTTGATGAGACGGAAGTAAATGAAAGAGTAGAGATAAAGCAGCAAAAAGTATTGATCGGCTTGTCCGAAGCTAAAATCCAAAAAGAGCAGAGGTCCTATTGGCCTACCATCAGTGCTTATGGCAATCTGACAGCACAGAACCTGAACAACGAATTTGCACTGTTTAACGGGAAATATTGGTATCCGTATAATTATGTGGGTATTAAGGCAAGCATCCCGATCTTTGATGGTTTTAGAAGACAACGGACAAAACATGGCTATACGTTGGAACGTCAGTCAGCAATACTTACCCAAAATAAATTAATCCGTGATCAGCGGTATGAAATTAAAAGTACCCAAACCGCCGTGTTGAATGATCTCGAAGAATTGAACAGTCAGAAAAGCCGCTTGGTACATACCACAAAACTGTATACTATAGATAGGACAAGACTGCAGCAGGGAAATATTAAACCAACAGATCTCAATGCTAGCTACTTTTCACTATTACAGGTGCAGAACAAATACCTGAATGCAGTTTACGATTATTTGATCGATATTTTCAATTATCAAAAAGCAATAGGAGGGTTGTAGAGGTGACAATAAATTTATTATATTTATCTATTGTTGTAATACGATATAAAGCAAGCTATATTTGATTTGATCATGATAAAAAACATGCCAAACATACCGAGGTATAAACCCGAAGATTTTTCGGCAGTTCTAAAGGCAGACAGCGAACACTGGAAGGATCAATCGCTTAAAGATTTTCTTATCCTCAAATTTCCAAATAAAAGATTTGATCTGCTTATTCCGTTGCTGTCGCACCGAAAAACGGTCAACGATCTGGTTTTCGTCACCGGAGGCCATGGAGAGCAGACAATCTATCAGGATCGCTATAATCTGAATGCTGGGAGCTTTCGGATACTTGCTCCCGAAAAGATAAGGACAATTGATACTTTGTCCTCCGATTTTGCAGGCTATTATTGCCACTTCTCTGATGATTTTATCAGCCGCAACAGCGATACCAAAGTGCTTCATGAAATTTTAAACCACCTAGAAGCCAACAATAACTATAAGATTGATACAGAGTCTCCAAAAACACAGATATTAACCGATTTACTGGAAAGAATAACAGCACTCAATTCCGTAAACGGAGAGAAAAAAAACGTAAAGCTGATCGGATCTTACCTGACCTGTTTTTTGGAAGAAACGAAAGAAATTATAAAGGCGGCTCCGCAGGCAAAACTGAATGCTGATCAAACACTTGTATTGAGATTTAAAAAAGAAGTTATACAGCATATCTGTGAATTCCAGACCATCGCCGAATATGCTGGACTATTACATATTACGCCAAATCATTTGAATAAATGTGTGAAGAAAATCACTGGTGACACAGCATCTGAATTTATCAATAAATCACTTATCACTGAGGCTAAAGCACTCTTGGCAATTCAGGAAATGAATATTAGTGATGTTGCCTATCACATTGGTATGGATGACCCTTCATATTTTGCGCGATTCTTTAAAAAACACACCAATATAAGTCCTACGAAGTATAGAAAAATGATTGCTTTATCCTTGTAATGGCTTCTTTCGTGCTGATTTGAGTTACGCCGATCAACGAACTTTGTTCTATTAATAATTTTGTAAGATAATGAAAGATTTAGAACTGAAAAATTACCTGGAGCGGATCGGTCTATCGGAAAGCGTAACCGGAAATCTGGAAACGGTTAAGAGGCTCACACAGCTGCATCCAAAGCATATTACTTTTGAAAATGTAGACAGTTTTACTGGAACTGTTCCGTCAATAAAGACCGAGGATATTTTCGACAAATTGGTTAATAAAAAAAGAGGCGGATATTGCTATGAACAAAATTCGTTATTCAAGGATGTCTTGCAGACCTTAGGATTTAACGTTAAAATGCATTTGGCAAGAGTATTGTGGAGCAGTAAAGACGGCTCGGAAACAGCCCGTACTCATATGCTTCTTAGCACAGAAATCAAGGGGGAAAGATATCTAGTGGATGTTGGTTTTGGTTCGATGACATTGACAGCCCCGATACTATTTAATACTGAGCAGTCGAATAATGAACAGGAAACACCAAATGGCTCTTTTCGTTTAGTGTATATTGATCCGGATTTTTATCGATTGGATGTGTTTAAAAATGAATGGTTGCCAATCTACAAGTTTTCATTGGAAGAGGTACAGCTGACTGATATCGATATGGCCAACTGGTATGTGGCAACAGGTCCGAGTTCCATGTTTAATAAATTTTTGATGATAACCCGTGTAGATGAAAATGCACGGTATACGCTTTTTAATAGAGAATTGATTATACGAGATAATATAGGAAACAAAGAAAGTAGGGAAATTATAAGCGAATATGATTTGAAGTCGGTTTTTGAAAAGTATTTTAATCTGAAGCTGGAAGCTTCTAAATTAAAGGAAATATATTCAAACCTTAATGAAGATAGAGACCGTCTCAAAATAGAGAACATTACACTCTAAAAGAAAAAGGATTAAGTACTAATTGAAAAAGGTTGGATAAAAGCTGAATTGACAGGAAATACATGTACAAAAATGATTCCTGTAAGTGAGTATAAAGCGTGTGGTGATTCTCTGAATCAACAGAAATAGAAACTTTACACAATGATGAGAGGTGAATAATTTTCTAGATTAATTAAAATCATTGTTTGTTTTTAACAACAATTTAGCACAATATGTCTTTTATTTTTTCTAATTTTTTGGTGTTCGAATCCTGTTAGGTCATCGAATGCTAAATTTTCAAATCCATATGGTTTGTAACTTTAACTAATTGATTTTCAGTTTTTTTTGTTGTAAAATCAATGATTTTTTTGAATCAGCACTTTTGTAATGAAAGTCTTAATTTGATAAAAGTTAACTGATTGACTATGAATTGTATAAAAATAAATATGCGCAAATTGTCTTAAATTTGCGCATATTGTCGTTTGTGACCTTAACGAGCGTATCTTCAAAAACTTTTATCGATGATTTGGTTCGTTTGAGCAAGATTAGGGGGGAATTATAAAGTTATTTTGATCAAGAAACTTTTATTAGAATAAAAATGTTATAAACTCAAAACAATTTAATTTCAAAAATTAAGCATAAGCGAACTTGGCTTAGTTGGTTTTATTTGTCTTGTTTCTTCTAAAAACTATTTTAATAAGATATTTAGTAAAGACATCACTTTTATAGTAACTCAACAATTTTATTTTGTAGAAAGCTCTTGAGTAAAATAAATAACAGTTTTAAATAAAATCATAATGATCTAATTTTATGACAAAGTAATGTTCAATTGTTTTTTGAGCTTTTTTGCACATTGATAAAAGATCATTTCCTGATGTGTTGTCGAAACTAAAGTCATCGTAGGTTTTAATGATATATTCGGTTACTATTTCAATGTTCATTAAATCGATGTCCGTTACATCGGTTTTCAACCTATGTTCTTCTTTGAAGAAAGGAATTTTACGGAAAATAGAATCGTTAAACCGAAAAAGATGTATTGTTTTCATTGGAAAAATATTTAATAAAATGAAAAATTTAGGTTGCAGTTATTAAGAATGCTTATTTTTTAATCTTCTGGTGATCCATCTTTTGGATAAGGTACGTTCTGATGGTAGTTGGTACATGCCGCCTGAAAGGATATACAATAAGCTGTCCCAAAAATTATTTTTCCTACATAATTCATGACTGTAGTTAGTTAATATTTTTATGTATTCGTGTTCATATTTCTTTGCTTGCTGTAAAGTGTAATTTTCTGGAATATCTTTAATAATATCCATAACATTCTGATTAAAGGTTTTAGGTGAATATTTTTCTATAAAATCTAATTCAAGCCGGCACATCCTGGTAAGAGGAGTGAGTAAAGAAAAAATTTCATCATAAAAGTTACAGATACTTGCCTTCCATGATAATCTTTCTTCTTCCGGTAAGATCTGACCTGCCAGCTGAACAAGTTTTTTATGATGGGCTGCCAGTTCATTTGTATAAGTTTCGTTTTGCTTCCAGAATATAATTGAATTGATTTTATTTTTTTTTATCATATTTTCCAGTATATATTCAAACTGGATTCTAATATTCTTTATGTTCTCGCTCAGGCCTTCTAAAACAGACTGCCACAGGTTATGCTGGCTTAAACTGCAGTATGTGCTAAATATCAATCTTGATTTGTTAGTAAGCTGCTGTAATTCTTTTAACATTCTAAGAATTTCTTTAGCGTCTCTTTCTAAGGTGATATTGGTATTTCGTAGATAGAACAGAGAGGTAAACTGGGAATAATAGGCTCTTCTTGAAATATTTTTTTTATTTCTGATGCCCAATTTGCTCTTTGGATGTTTGGTTAACTTTTTCATCAGAGTTTTATTGTAAGTCTTTTTTCTTAATAATCCCTTTTTCAAAGGATTTTTGTTGTATTATAAGGGAAATAAGATATTGTCTTAAATCTTTTATCGTGATATTTTTTTCTTTCTCAGAAAAAAATAGTGGAGTTTCATCTAGAAGTTCATACAGTTCAGGAAATTCTTTTTGGATTTCAACTGTTTTTTTAAATATCTTTTTCGTTAAAATAGATATAGTGTTTAGATTATTCATAGCCGCTTTTTATTATTGTTACTATCATCTTAAAGCGTTTATTTCCTTTTATCGAATGAGATTTATGGGCGGGAATGATAATGCATTCACCTTCTTCTATAAAATAAGAAGCTCCGTCTATAATGATTTCTGCTTTACCTTCAATAATTTGTGCAAAAGCATCAAAAGGAGAAGTTTTTTCGGATAACCCTTCTTTGTCATCAAACGATAAAACACTGATATTGCCCGTAAGTTTTTCCAGTATTGTTTTGCTGCCAACAGAATTCGGAATGTATTCTACAATCTGATTGGTAAAATATACTTTTGATTTCTCAAGTTCTTTATGATTCATCACTGTTGGTTTAAACATAAAAAGAATAGGAGGTATTGTAAGTAAAAGGGATAGAACAGTCTAATATCCCATCCCTTTTTCTAGTTAGAACTTTTGGATAAATATATCTTTTTCATAGGTTTTAACTATTCTTGAAAACAATTTATGAAAGATTAATTTCTTTAATAATATTGAGAACTTCTTCACGGTTTTTTCTTAGTCTGTTTCCGATTCTTTCTAACATTTCCTTTTCTTGACCTTCTTCAAATTTTAGATCGTTATCCGTTAATGTTGAGAATTTTTCTTTCAATTGTTTTGACTGTTCAATCCAGTCTCCAGGAGTTTTGAAAAATTTGTTGTCTTTGTTGTGGTTTGTGTCCATAGGGTGGATTTTAGTGTAACTTCATTGCTACGTTACAAAGTTGGGCGTTTAATAATCTATTGTATTATAGATTGTTTCTTTTATGTTGCACATATCACACTTTTACAAAATTGCAGCTTGTTTTGTGTATCTGAAATCCGGGTTTTTCATAAAAATACTGCTTTAATTACTCTGATATAGTAATACAATTTATAAGTCTAGGAAATGATTACAAACTTAAAATACTAATATATAATTTCAAATAAGTGAATGATTATTCGTATATTGCTGAATAACTACGTTGAACTGGCGATCGGGACTCTAACTTTCCACATATTCATTTTTTTCATTATTTGATATTTCCGGTATATCCTCTCTCTGCTTCAAATCATTTATCGAAACTGTTTTGAAAAAGGGAATATAAATCTAATAATATTCTCCAAAGGACAATTCAATAGTAAAAAATATTAGTGTTTTTATGAATATAAAAAAATATTTAGAGATGTGGACTTTTTGGGTTCCTATTCTGGCGTGGCTTTCTTATGTGGGAAATTCTGTTTTCTCTTCAGGATATTACTCTGTGATTCTTGCCTTATGTTTGATGGGAAGTGTTTTGGCTGCTGTGTATCATTCCGAAGTCATTGCCCATCGTTTGGGAGAGCCATTCGGAACTTTACTTCTGGCATTTGCCATTACAGTCATAGAAGTAGGGCTTATTATTTCCATTATGATGGGAGCGAAAGGGTTGGAAACTATTACTCTTGCCAGAGATACGGTTTTTGCAGCAGTGATGATAATCCTTACGGGAATCATTGGGAGCTGTATTGTAATAGGTTCTTTAAGATATAGAGAACAAAGTTTTACACTACAAGGGGTAAGTACTGCACTGATCACGCTTACCTCTGTTATTATTTTTGTGCTTATTCTGCCCAATTATACGGTAAGTCACCTCGGAGGCGAATACACGTCCTTCCAACTGCTTTTTATCGCCTTGATTTCTTTAGGGCTTTATCTTGGATTTACCATGATCCAAACTTTTAGACATCGAAGCTTTTTCATTTCTCCACAAAACAAATTATCCAAGAATCTGCCTGTAGAAAGCAATAATAAAATAATTTCCAGAAAACAATTATATATCAATTGTATATTGTTAATTTTATCCTTGGGAATAGTTGTTTTGTTGGCAAAACTTCTTTCAAAGGATGTTGAACATATAGTTGTTTCTGTGGGTGCTCCTAAATCTCTTGTAGGTATCATTATTGCTGGTATTGTTCTGCTTCCGGAAGGTCTGGCTGCATTCAGAGCTGCAAAAAGTGATCAGATTCAAACCTCATTAAATCTGGCTTTTGGTTCAGCTTTAGCGAGTATCGGGCTAAGTATTCCTGCGATTGCCATTATATCTGTAATAACCGGTATAAGGATGACATTGGGGATAGATATCAAATCAACAATACTTTTAGGACTGTCGCTTTTTATTATTACTGTTTCTCTGGCAACAGGCAGAACTAATATCATGCAGGGAATTGTATTGATCGCTATTTTTTTAATCTATCTTTTTATTACAATAGTTCCATAAACTATTGTGTATTAGTATACGGATATGGTGAGAATTAAGGGTTGTTTTCTTGGAAAGCAGTGCCTTGCCCGGAGATAGCTGACTGTTGATTCCGCTCCCTGATTGAGATTAACATTTTTCTCTTCAAGACCGTTATAACATCTATCATCGCACCCATATCCTGGAAACACTTGTATAGTAAAATTGTTAAAGTCTTAATTATCCTATTGATATTAACCTTTCTAATGCCTAAGGGAAGTGTATATAACAAAACCCTCCTTTTTAGGGGAGAGTCAATTGTACTAATGAGAATGTACAACTATTATGAACAGTAAATGTATATGTTAATCAATTACATTAATATACTGCAAGTCATGTAATTCTATTTATTATTGTCGTATATGGAGTAGAATTAATAAATTATTTTTAACTCTCCTTAGGATATTTTTTTTAGCATAACTTTTAATGCGTCAATTCTGTCGTAATATTTAATTTTCTTTGCAAGAAAGTTATAAATTTGTTTTGACTGCAAATTCCAGTTTTCAGGAATGAAGCCTTACAGATCATATACCTAAGGTCTTATTACAGAGTTGCAGATAAATGAGTGATATCAGAGTTTTAATCATAGGATTGGCTGCTGATTGAAAACAAGTAAACTAATTATTTTGGAAAACAGAGTCTTGCCATGAGATAACTTACTGTGGATTCCGCACCCTGATTGAGATTAACATTTTTCTCTTCAAGACCATCATAACATCCACCTGTTGCAGGGTTATAAATAATCTGATGTAAATGATTTTTTCCTAAAAACCAACTAAAAGCATTCCTCATCATCTGCAAATATTTTTCATCCTTAAAAACCTTGTAGAATGTAGATAAGGCCAGTATGGTGTAAGCAACGTCAATAGGCTGTTCGCCACCAATTGATTCAGGATTTTTAACTGTTTCTTTATGCAGCCATCCTTTATTGGATATTACTTTGATGCCACCCTTAATAAATATTTTAGAAAGCAAAAACTTGAATGATTCATCGGCAATTTGCTTATACATACCGTCTTGGGTCGTAATCCATGCACATAATAAAGCTTCAGGAAGTAAACTGTTTCCATAGGTAAGATAGCTTTCAAACCAATGCCAGTCTCTATGTTTTTCATGCTGATACATTTTAACCAGTCGATTGGCCAGCTTTTTCAATAATGGAATATTGTTTTCAGCGTTTTGATAATGCAATCCCTTTATAATAAAAGCCATTGCACGGGTAGAGTGTATTTTATCAATAGACGGAAGACTTTTTTCAATAATTGATTCCGCTTCATCAGAAAACGGTTGCGGTAAAATTGCTTTTATAGAAAGAAGATATCCCAGTGCCCAGATAGCTCTTCCATTGGAATCTTCAAGATTAGTTTCATAATTCTGCTGTGTAAATTCCCTGTTTTGATTGATATAATTGAGAAAACTTCCATCCGGTTGTTGACAAAACTTAATAAGCTTCAGATAAGTTGAGATTAAATCAAGGTCAGATTCATCTTTGCTCAATTCATAATGCCTGCAGGCTACAATCATAGCCCGGGCATTATCGTCCAAAGTATACCCGGAATTGATATCAGGCTTGTTGATCTTAGAAAACTGGATCATTCCAAAATCTGTTGTCATATTTTTGATATGGCTGAGATTGATAATGGGGAATGTATAATGTAATGTCATTTTATCTTTGCTGTATTGTTGAAATAATAAGGCGTGTGAAATAGAAGAATTCTCCCAGGCTGTGGGAGCCATTTTTTCTAAACTATTTGATCGTAATTTTTCCTGTACGGTTTCATTTTTTAGTAATGTATTCACGGCAGACACAAGTTGTTGCGGAGCTTCAAAATCAATAATAACTCCCAGGTCTTCATTTAATACTTCCAGAGCATGGGGAATAGGCGTGGAAACAATGGGACATCCACAGCTGATGGCATACGAAAAAGTACCACTTACTGCCTGATTTCTGTCTTTTGAAGTGAAAAGATAGATATTGGTAAGCTGCAGATAATCCAACAACTTATCTAGAGGCAGGTACTGATTGATAAAATAAGTGTGATTTTCCAGATGGAGCCTCTTAACAGTATCCTCCAAAAAATCACGATACTTCTCACCTTCATATTTAATGATGCCGGGATGTGTTTTTCCGATAATCAGAAACATTACATCGGGGTTCTGGACAATGATTTCGGGAAGTGCTTCTAAAGTAGTTTCTATATTTTTCCCGGACCCCAATAAACCAAATGTTGAAAGTATCTTTTTATCTCTAAATCCGTATTTTGCTTTCAGTGAACTTTTGTCGATAAATGGTAGTAAATGAGTGCCATGGGGTATCACTTTAATTTTATCAGATGGAATGTCATAATCATTGGACAGTATATCTGCAGAAATATCGGTCATTACAATAATAAATTGGACGAAACTGCTGATTTCTTTTACCTTTTCTTTTAATTCCCAATCCGGTTTTGGTAGAACGGTGTGAAAAGTAACAATGATATCTTTCTCTACATTTTGAAGAAAAAGCAGCAATCCGTTTTTGGCTTCGTTGAAAAATCCAAATTCATGCTGGAGCATAACCAGTTGAATATTGTCATTTTTATTGATTTTAGAAGCCAGCTCCAAATAAGAAATAGCATCGGATGTATTTAAGCTATATTCAATGTTTTCTATATAATGATAGTGTTCGTCCTCTGTTTCCATTGGACAGATGGTTATTGTAAATGATTCTCTGAACTTTAACTGTAGAGATTTTATCAAATCCTGACAATACGTTGCAATGCCGCACACCTTAGGAGGAAAAGTACTTATAAAGATGATTTCTGGTTTATAATTAATTGTGTTTTTTTTATTTTGTACAGATCGTCTCTTTATCTTTTCCTCCATGTCTGATTTTATATTTTTATTCATGTTGATATCTGTTTTAAAGTCTGACATTCTGTAGTGAATAGCCAGTTATGATGTGTATTGTAGTAATTCCTTCAGTAATTCCTGAACACTTAAAGAAGCAACAGCTATTCTTTTATCTGCAGCTCCGTAGTAGATATGGAGTGTATCTCCTTCTACGATGGCTCCGGTAGGGAAGCAGACATTGTTCACTTCTCCCTTCTGTTCCCATTCTTCTTCGGGTTTGAAAAGAGGATAAGGAAGTCTTGAAATTTCTTTTTCAGGATTATCAAGATCCACTAAAGCAGCACATGCGCTGTAAACATAGCCTTCAATGGTATCATGTACACCATGGTATATCAAAAGCCACCCATGTTCGGTTTCTATAGGGGGGCATCCTCCGCCAATATAGCTTACCTCATGCTCATATTTGGGAGATAATACGATATGCTGATTAAAGTGAAGGAAATAATCTTTCCAGAAATCAGTATTCAGATCTTCTATATTTTCTATACCTGCAATTTGGATATCGGGTCTTATGCGATGAAGAAAATAAAGCTTCCCGTTAATTCTTCTTGGAAAAAATATCACATTTTTATCCCATAGGAAGACATCTTTATTTTTTTTATAAGTAGGCGTGAGTTTGTTGAAGCGTCTGTACTTTTCTCCTACTTCACCTTGAGATTCTGATAAAAATCTAAACTTGTTGTATGGAATTTGGGGAACAATAATACCTCGTTTTTGCCATGATATAAGGTCCTTTGATACTGCAAGTGTTCCCAATGCATTAATCCCGTCATAACTCGTATAGGTAAGGTAAAATAAATTATCGATTTTTACAATTCTAGGATCTTCAATACCATGTTTTTCGTATTCAAACTCGGGGATGATAACCGGATTGCTCAACCGGGTTTCTATAGTTTTATAATCTGAGAGTATACAGTATCCGATACTGGAGAAATTATTCCTGGCAACAGCCCTGTAAAAAAAATGTATTTTTCCGTTATCCTTAATAACTGCGGGGTTTAAAACACCTTCACTCTCAAAGTCTAATGTTGTTTTTCTGAGTATAATTCCGTCTTTTTTCAGAGATACCATTTAGTTGCCGGTATTTTGGGATTCGTTTTCCCTGTCTCTTCGTTTATTCATCTTATCTTCCCGTTTCTCTTTTGCGGATTTTGCGGGTGGAGTTTTATCTGATTTCTTTTTTCCGTCTTTTTCTTTTGACATTGTGAAATATTTTTTTGTTAACTGTAAATTTCAATCATTAAAAAAGGAAAGCTTTACAATTGTCTTTCAATTTGTTGCATAAATCATAGATATTTTAGATTTAATAGACTAACTTTGGGTAAACAACTGTTAATGAAACAATTGGCAGGTATAAAAAGTAAGGGAGATGAAGTTGTACATAAAATATATGGTAAGTTTGCGCTGCAAAATGGTTGTCCATCAGGAACTGGAAAGGCTGGGCATTAAAAATGCTATTGTAGATTTGGGAACTGTAGAATTACTGGATGATATCAACGTCGAACTAAGACAAATTCTGAAAGAAAATTTACTTAAAACAGGACTTGAAGTATTAGATGATAAAAAAAGCATCCTGATAGAAAAAATAAAAAATGTTGTCATAGAAATGATTCATTATTCAGATGAACTCCCAAAAGAAAATTTCTCAGATTATGTAAGTGAAAAATTAGGATATGATTACACTTATCTTGCCAATACCTTTTCAGAAGTGAAAGGAATGACACTCCAGCATTTTATCATTATTAATAAAGTAGAAAAAGTAAAAGAATTACTCTTGTATGATGAACTCAATCTTACAGAAATCTCTTATAAACTCAATTATAGCAGTGTAGCACATCTCTCTAATCAGTTTAAAAAAATCACAGGACTTTCCCCCTCATTTTATAAGCAGTTAAAACAAAGGCGTCTTGGAAATTTGGAAGACTTATAAATGTATGATATATGTAAGATTATTCTGGATATATATAGCTTGGTATAACACTTAAACGGCCATCTTTGTAGTATAATAATCAGGAATTCACAAAATCCATAAAGCTTATATCACTATAAATAGTGCAATTTTAGATAGGAAATAGAGTGAATAGTTGAAAATATTTATCAAACAACAGGCTGTTCTCCCGTATTTGAAACCATTGTAGTAGTCAAGAAAGATGTGAAAAAGCGAATATACGACATAGTAGGCTTAAGGATTCTCAATTTTGACAATGAGCATATTAAATCCCGATAAAATAGTAGATATGTTTTCGAAAGGGTTTAATTAATCAAGGACGGAGACCCAAGGTTTCTGTCGTTTTCGTCCATATTATAGGAATTGATAGATATATAAAAATTTTCATCAACTGAGTCCATAAAACTGTTTGAACATTTATGAGTAAACAACATGTTTAAATACAAAACAGACTTTCTTATTATCACTTTAACATCAGAAGTCATGAAAACAATACACCTTTTTCAGTTTAAGAATTCCATTACCCGGAAACTTCCTTTTTTTAAGGAAGAATGTAGATTAGATAATTTAAATGATTTAATGGCCTATGATCTGATGAACACCGAAAAAGTGACTGAGTTCATTATTGAAGTTCATGATGATTTTATTTTTGAAGATATGACCAGAGAAGATCTTTTGTCAATGTGTAGAAATGCCAGAGAAATGATTGAGCATTATTTTGTTACAACCATGAATGATTATGACGTTATCTGAATATCGATTTCAGCAGCATACAAGTTTTTTTGATCAACATAAATAATAGCCCATGAAATTTCAGCAAAGTTTACTTGATTATATCAGTACTTCACTCATTACAATGAATGAAACGGTTTCTATAGCAGAAAGCGTAACCTCGGGATTAATACAG
This sequence comes from Chryseobacterium sp. Mn2064, assembly GCF_049319685.1. Classification (NCBI taxonomy): domain Bacteria; kingdom Pseudomonadati; phylum Bacteroidota; class Flavobacteriia; order Flavobacteriales; family Weeksellaceae; genus Chryseobacterium; species Chryseobacterium sp. Mn2064. Next base: position 527,375 of record NZ_JBMOUE010000002.1, on the reverse strand, counting down.
CTGGCTTTTTCCCAAATGGCTAATGCAAAACAGTTTTACAAAGGAGGAATAACGACTTTTACATTACCTGAAAAAGTTCAATTTTTAGATATAAATCAAATCGAAGTTAAGGAAAATAGTTTTGAAACCCAAAAAATGGCTGATACAATGGCTGTAAAGGTCGCTGAATCATTTGGAACAGATTGGGGAATTGCTTCTACTGGATATGCTGCATCTGTAAGAAATTCGGGATTTAAAGTGTATTCATTCTGTTCATTCAGTTACAAAGGAGAGATTGTACTTTCAAAACGCATAGAGCTTCATGATAAGACCCAGGCACTGGATGCACAGTTGTATTATACCGAATTTATTTTAGGGTGTTATAAAAGTGCATTGAATCAAATATTAATTTAACTTATCATTTATCATCAGTTTAAAAGTATAGATTTTTAATTTTTCGCTTTTATTTATGTAAATCTCTACGAGTTTCCAACTCTGTAAAATTCTTTGTCAACCCTTTATTTGATTTTATGCTTAAAAATTATTAGATTCTAAATTTTTTGAATAATTTATATCCAACATTTACAAATTTATTCATTCTTATGCAAAATAAAAATGGCGCTAACTGTCTTTAGTTGGCGCCATTTAGCTGTTTGTGAACTTGACAGGACACTATCCAAACTCCTTTTTTACTGATATAGAAAATATCGTAGAGTTATGTGGTTGAAAATAAGTAGTATATGAATATTATCTTTACGTATAAACTTAAAAATATGCTCTTCAAACACATTTCCGGAAGATTTTGTCTTATAAGTCAGTTTGATTTGCTAAAATAATTGTTTTATATCTTGATGATTGATAAAATATCGGTTGGTGATCAAAATATTAGATGAGAAAAGAGTTGGAATATTTTGATTCACTTTCAGGATGAAAAATTTAGATCAATTTTGGTTTCTGAATTTACATGTTGTTGTTGTTGTTGTTGTTGTTGTTGTTGTTGTTGTTGTTGTTGTTGTTGTTGTTGGCATTCTCAACATTTTGCAATCTTTTTGAGATAATGCCTGCATCTAAGATTGAAGTTATGCTTCCTAGCACGAAATAGGCCAGAAGGAAAGCCATACCGGCCAAAATATAGAGAACTAGATATTTTGAAAACATATTCAGTTCGGCATAATTACAGAAAACCAAGATCGCAAAACCAAGCAATGCTAAAAGTACTGCAAAACATAGCGAAAATTTTTTGAAATATATTGTTGTCTTAGTAAGATTAACATAGAGTTTGCCTAATTCATTAAATGACAGATGTGCTTTACCACTTTTTATAATTGGCCAGTCGAAATTGTTTCCGAGTTTATCTTTAAGCTCGTTATAGGCAGGAATACTTTTGTAATTTGTCCTGAATCCTGAAATTATAAAGAATATATTTTCTTGTATGGCTGGCTCGATAAATTTATCCTTAAAGTCAGTTTGGAGATTTTGTAACAAGGGGTAAGCATCGATCATGTACTGTAGCTTTTGGAACTTCCTTTTCAGATGAAAATTTAAAATGTAGGGCGCAGCCAAAGATGTAAGAATTACTGTTACTAGTGTTCCTGTGGCTGTTACGATAGTATTAATGTCCATAATATAAAAATATTTGAGTTTAAAATTTTAGTGGTTAGATTCTGTTATTATTTTCAGTTTTGTCTTGCTAAGTAAGAAAAAGTATTGTTAAACTTTCTTACGCATTAGTGATTTCAAGAAATAAATCATTACGAAATCGGTATACAAAAAAACTGCAAATAGTCAATTTGCAGGATTTGTATATTCTTAATTCATTGAATTAACTTTTAAAACGTTGTTAAATATTAATGTATAACAGTTTTATGGCATGAAATTAAGATTCGGTAAAGCAACATTTTTCTTCTCGATTTTTAAATACTATCTGTGGGGAGTGCCGGGAAATTAATATCTATATTTTCAGCTCTGGTTAAAGAGATTAAATAATACATAAAATGGATATGAGGTTCTCCTGTCCTAATTTTTATAGATTATTTACCTCGAAAAGATGCTCAATTTGCCGCAATTTGTCTTCTTCCAATGTCGGAACTGATATAAATAACCTTTCTCGTGCTCGGCTAACTGCTACATAGAAGATTCGATGTTCCTCTTTATGTAAGGTTTGATTTATCAAAAAATCACAATGCTCCTCTTTTTTGAGAACAACAAGTACATTATCAAATTCGTCACCTTTTGACTTATGAATCGTTTTACTGGGGGATTTTTCATCGTCTATTCTCAAACAGACAGAGATCTGTTGATAAGTATAGTTATCATAAAATTCTTTTGCTTTGCCTCTAGTTGCAGCAGGAAAATTAGTACTGATGTTTGTTCGGACATGACTGTAGAATTCAAAAAATGACAGGTCTTTAAATTCTTCAAAATTTGACAAAAGTCTAGAAAGCCCCTGGAGTGCCATAGCCTTACGGTCATTTTTGTTGACAACATGGCGATAATTGAATTGCATCTCTTTCATTGCCTCCTTAAATCGTTTTTCTCTCGCAAATTCAACCGCTCGAAGGCTTGAGATGAGAGCATTTCGTCTGTCGGAATTATCAAATGAGGACATTTCTTCAATTAGGTTTGTTTCAGGTCTATCTGCAGTCATTTGCGTTCGTAGTTCCCGTGCGGTAAGATTGTCCCATGATAGAATTGTAAGATTTTCCCCACAAATGTTTCTTGCATATTCACTTGCCAGTCTGTAGTTTCCGATCAGAAGAGTACATCTGTCCCCAGGAACATCTCTGAGAGGCCGCTGGTCCATATCTGGTCTTACATGATTTAGAACTCCAACGATTTCGTTTGTACTTCGACGGTTGTCAATAATTCTGTAATCCTTCAAGCCTTGGAGTTGATAATCTGTGAAATGTGCTGGATCTGCTCCTTGAAAGCTATAAATTGATTGAGCCTGATCACCAATTATGCCAGTAATTGTTCCGTTTTCACCGATCATATTTAAAATTTTGGACTGAATAGGACTGGTGTCTTGAAACTCATCAACGAAGAAATAAGGATATTTTGTTTTAAGTACCTCTACAATAAAAGGATATCTTCTAAGTAGGATGTAAGAAAAAAACAGAATATCTTCGTGATGGAGAATTCCCCTTCCCCAGAATAATTTCTTGTATAAGAATAGTTCTGGTGTTAATATGTTTAAACAAGTTGCTGTTGCAAAGTTTCTTCTATCACCGTTAGCTGGATAATAGTAGGCTTGTCTATTATCCGCAAAAATATTGATATCATCGCCATACAATTTATAGTCAATTGTAGTAAGCCAGTTAGCCAGTCCCGGAATATAATAGGGCAAGGATGTTAATTGGTTTATTGTATAGGGATTTCTGAGTCTTTGTGCCCCGGGGCTTTGGTTTAGCCACTGTACAATTTTGCTACGACTAGGTCTATGTTCCTCATGTCCATCCATTTTAACTACGTTAAATCCAAATTCATCTGCGATATTACCGATGAAAGGTTTGATTACATTACTGTAGAGAAAACCATGGATAGTAGAAACTTCGATTCTTTCCGCTCCAAACTGTAATCTTTTAACGATAGTTTCAACGGCAATATTTGTATAGGTGATGCACGCAATCTTTTTTGTTGTACCCAGCTTCTTAGACGTGTGTAGCACGTGACGCATATGGTTGACAAGCCAATGTGTTTTTCCTGCACCGGGTCCTGCAAATATTCTAAAATGCTCTTCAGTATCGATTATGGTTTCTGAGGTAATTGTTGTTATTGGCATATCCAGTGAATTGCTTGTTGAATATAATCAGGTACATTGAAATCTTTTCTTGTCCTATCTTCAGGGTTTGCGGGAAGAGCAGGAAGAAGAATATTTTCTTCAAGAAATGTTGCAAGTTCCAGTGCATTTTCACCTTTGCCAACAGAAGAAAGATATCTCTGTGCCAGTATTGACTGATTCTTTTCCTGTTGTGTCCAGACAGGATCAACTAATGCTTCAATAGCCGTACGGAAATCTGTTGAAGCGGTACTGCGATGAATCCTATCCAGAAGATCTGCCATTGGGCGCCCTGCATTGTAAAAGGTTATCAGTTCGGAAAGTTCATCACGATTTGAAATAGAATTTGTTAGGAGTACATCATTTTGAAGGTTGGAAAGCATGAGTTCATATTCAAATGTTTTTCCATTTTTATGATTTTGTCCAAAAAAACGGATATTTGGATGAGCAGCATAGGCGGCAACTTTTCCTTCAATGTGGTTTGTGTAGTCATAAAGGCCATTATCCTGTCCTGATTCAAAAGTATAACATTTTGTATACGATCGTGCAGCTTTCAATTTTCTTTCAGGATCTCGGTCTTTCAAGCAGACTATTTTCTTAGGTATTGTAAATGGCTGTGTTGAATCAAAAATACGCAGGAAATTATCGAAATGTCTTCCGCCTACAGGAACGATGGCTATATGATGGTCTTCGATATCTGTACCGATATATTTTGTAAGTGTTGGAAGAAGGATCTGTTCTGCCAGACCTTCTACGAATATTACTTTTTGCGCGAATAACATATCTGATCTTGTGGCATCCAGAAATCGTTGTACATACGCTTTGGATTCCTGCCCAGCGGCATCTGCAGCGAAGCATTTTCCAGGATATCCGGCTGTGATTGTATTACCTCCGTTATGTAAGCAGATTATATCATCAAGGGATACTGCAGAGGTAATCTGTGTGGAATGGGTGGTAACAAAAATTTGTCTCACTTTACGTTCAAGCCTGTTTTCCTTTAAAAATTTCAAAAATTTATATTGCATAGAAGGGTGGAGGTGTGCTTCTGGTTCTTCGATAGCAAGCACTGGAAAGACCTTTGCGTTGCTGCCAAGATATTTACCATCTGAATTCACTTGCATTTTGGCCAATAGAAGCGACATGTAAATCAAATTATTATATCCCAGACCATTATGAGTTGCGGGAATTTTAATCTCCAGCCCAGTATATCCAATGATGAGTTTCAATGCCGAAAAAAGTTCAACTTCAGAAATGCCCCCGTCGAAATCAGGCGTTGCATTATTAAAGGTTGCACCGGTCTGTCGTGCATAATTTAATATCTGATCTTTCCCGGCACGCATCCTGATCTGTAGTTCCGTTATCAATGCTGTGGCCTGCGCTGAAAATGCCTGCTTTGCAGCTTTGATTTCGGCGAGTTTTACTTCACTTGTTTTAACGGCTTCATCAGCGGATTTTATGTCGTAATCCAAGAAGAAATCAAGAATTTCCTTAAGCATCGTATTTCTTCCGGTGAACATATCCCTTTCAACATCCCTAATGGCATTCAAAAACTGAAAATCAAATTTCTGAAGAGATTCTGAATCAGCTGTCTGTAATAGAGAAGGGTCTCCACCATAGATTTTATAAGTATAAAACCTGAGATAATCCTGTTTGATAACCTGCCAAGCTTTATCTTTGGTATCACATTCTTGCAATGAATCTATATATTCGTCATGTTTTTCAATTGGAAGGAAAAATTTATAGGTTAATTTTGCTTCATAGTTGGCACTTAGAACTGTCAGCCAATTGGAAACAGTGACAAGATCCTCGCTATTAGGCAGTTCATCGGTACTCTTTTTAAATGTCAATGAAATACTAACTGAAGGAGGTAGACGCTGTAGATTTTCTAAGGTAGTACTTTTAGAGAAATCGTCAAGTTCAAGACGTCTTGGGGTCTCACTGTTGATAACAAGGCTTATCGCTTTAATTAGGCTCGTCTTTCCAGAATTATTATGGCCTATTATTACGTTTACACCATCGTTAAATAAAATTTCATTTTGAGGGAAATTTCTGAATCCCTCAATCGATATTTTTGAAATATACATAGGTTAAATAGCTTTTCTATAAAAATAGTTAAAATTATTTAATGAGTCTCCTCTCGCTTGCAATTTTGGTATATTTCATTAGCTATTACTAATTCGATATCAGAAATATTATTTTGTGGGATTTTTTTCTTTAGTTGTTCAGATAAAAGCTGGTTTGAAAACTCAGTATCGGATATAATAAGTAAGGAAATGCGAATTTAAGGTCCGTGGATCTAATTTTTAACCAAAATATATTTGCATTATGTATTTTTGTTTTAACAAGTAATCCATGATGAATAAGGCTATTTTTTCCGAATTCTTTCTAAATAAGTTTTTGTATGATTTTAAATTATCTACTGTGCCTAACATTCGACGAATAAAAAATCTCGTTGAATCACTTATTAAAGAGTTGGAGTCTGGAAAGTTCAGTAGTTTAAAAGAAGAGGAGATAAAATCTAGATTTGTTACTACTTTTTTTGGAGATATTTTAAACTTCAATTACGGAAATGCTCACAAATGGATGTTGCGGGAAGAGAAAAAATCGTTAACAGACGGTACTAAGCCCGATGCGGTTCTAGGTTATTTTTATACGGATAAAAAGAAAGATGAAGTTAGAGTTGTTATAGAGGTGAAGGATCCAAAAACTAATCTAGACGCAAAACAAAAACGGGAAAAGAGTATTTCAGCCGTAGAGCAAGGGTTTGGTTATGCACACAAGACTGGTGGTAACTGTAATTGGGTTATAATTACTAACATCAATGAAATTAGGTTTTATAGATCACAGGATAGTTCTCAATATCAGGTATACCTATTGAAGGATTTAAATGACGAAAAGAAATTGAAAGAATTATTATTTCTTTTTCATAGAGACCGATTTATAAGGCATAATTTGGAAGAGAATTCTAACACTGATAATCTATTTGAACTTTCTAAACTTAAATCTAAAATTGAAAGTAAAAATCTGCATGTCATTGATAAAATTTACTATTCACTAAAAGGATTTGAAGAGCTTGGTTTTGTAAGCCCAGATTATCTTGCTTCTATAAAGCCTTTTAATATTTTGGATGAATATGTATGGCATTACCATGATCATAAGCTTTTTACGATCAATCCAGATATTTACACTCTATTGACCAAAATTTCTGTGGATGGAAGAGAGATTAGTTTCTCGGATTCTTTAATAACAGAATTGGTAGGAATAGATATTAATGAAGCGATGGAAAGATTAAGATGGTCGTTCAAATTTCTTAATAAATGTATGATTACTAAAATTCACGCAGTTCGTGACTATCAGTTAGAATTAAGACGGAAAAAAGGTGTTATTGGGGTTTCAAAGACTCATATTTTTAGCTGTGAGGATGACAATATAGTTGAGGTAGATATTGATTTAAGTCCTGAAGATACTGTCTGTGACTGTATGATTTGTAATTACAGAAATTTTGATTTTCACAAACTTATCAGAAAATTAAAGCAGGCCGATGGAAACTTGGATTATCTTACTATGGAATATGCATTTGGGAATTTTTTGGTATCATCGAATAATTACAGAACATCCTATTTTATTTTAAATGAAATAAAGAATTTGACAAAAATTAGTCCTGAAAAAGGAGTGACCTATTTTCTAGCTTCGCTGAATACTACTTTTTTATATCATCTGATTCAGATGTCATCATTGGAAGATACGGAAGAAATCCGAAGCAACATAAGAGCAATCGATATGGATAAGCTGCTTTATAATGAGTTGGAATTTTATATCGAGAAGGATGTGCTGGATTACTTAAAGAAAGTTAAAGACGACGATCTTATTGATAAAGTTCAAGATAATGTTGATCAGCTCCTTGAGCAAGTTGATGGGTTAAAGAAATTGATAGATGACGGAGGCTCGCAAACAGGTCCGAACTATGCGTACAATCTGCTTGTAAATTATGAGAAATGTTTCAGACATCATTACGGCAATTCTATTTTTTATGTGAAATTTAATAAGTACAAGAAAATCACTGCACACACGTTACAAGCTTTGGTGACCAGTTATAATACTGAGGGCTATGGACTTCAATATTTCAATGATTTTATCCTAACAGAAAGTATCTTACATATCCATTCGACAAAACTACAGGAAATACTTTCTAAACAGGAAGTGATAGAAGTTGATCAGGAAAGCTTAGACACACTGCTGTTAAAGCTGAACAATCTTTTGAGTAGTTATATAAAAAAGGGGTTCTTTAATGATTTTGCTAAAAATGAAATTGTAGCGATTCAACTGGAAAACTGGAATTTTGGACAACAATACAATTCTATATTTACAAATATTTTCACCATTCTTTCAAGATTAGATCTGAAGAAAGAACAATTTGCACCATTGATCAAAACTTTGATAGGTTTCTTGGATATAGAGGACAATTTGGCTCATTACAATATAAAAGAGCTCGAAAATTTTATTCTCAAACGTGGAGATTTATTTGAGGAAAAGGATTTGGAGTCTATTTTAAATATTGCGATTAGAAGGGATAAAATGCATAATCACAAGTATGAAGGTTTAATAAGAAATATCCCGAAAGCCTTTTTAAAGCATAAGCCGCAATATAAATATTCCAATATAAATTTAATTAACAGGCTGCTTTTAAATTGTCAGCGAGAGGATGGAACTTTTAAGAATTTCAGAAAAGCTATTAATCTGGCTCAGATTGCTGATGATCCTTGTAAGAAAATTTTATATGGTACATTCACAGATTTCCTCAACATGCAATTTGATGACGAATTCTATAAATTATTGCTGCATGCTGGAGTGATTGAATTTGATAAAGGAGATTATTTCGAGAAGTATCTTAGTTATGTCAATAACAGAATACCCTACAGAGATTTTAAGTTAGAGTCCGTAGAATCAATCAATTTGTCTTTTCTGAATTTTATTCTTCTCATATCCAAACTTAAAATTGACGTTGAGTTGGCATTTTTTGAGAAATTAACAGGCTTAAATACTTTTGAAAAGTGGCTCTTGAATCCAAAGAGATTTGATTACCAATTTTTTGATTCCAATTGGCTTATACAGGTTGCTGGATATCCGAATTTTCTTAAACGATTATCAGACATTCCTGATATAGTTATTGCTATTGAAGAACGACTTGAAAGAGATTTTAATTCATCTTTGGCGGAAATTAAGTACAAATTTTTAAAAAAATGGGAGAAACCGTAAATTAATGTTCTTTGGTTTTCGCTATATTTGTATGAATAGTAGTATATTAAATACTATTCCTTTGTATTCAAATGAAAATCCACGGTATATTTATAGGCATTGATAGGTTTCAATCTCCTTCAATAAATTGGCTTTCTTGTGCAAGACGAGATGCAGTTGCATTATATTCTTTGTTTTCTGATAATCTTCAGGGAAATTTTCATTTGATATTCGATGAAAATGCAACAAGAGATTCGATAGAATCCCGAGTTAAAGAGCTATCCAATTGTGCAGATGACGATATTGTAATATTTTCTTTTTCAGGGCACGGTACAAAATACCCATGAATTAGTAACCTACGATACAAATATTAACGATATCGGCTCAACGACAATTGCACTGGATACTTTGGCAGAATGGTTTAAAAATATTCCCGCAAGACAATTAATATGTATTATTGACTGCTGTTTTTCAGGAGGAATGGGAGCAAAAGCATTAGAGGTAAATTTTGCTTCAAGAGAATTTAAATCTGGAGAAGAACTAATAAAACAATTTTCAGGTAGTGGCAGAGTTATATTAACTGCCTCAAAGGCTACCGAACCTGCATGGGAAAATGGAAAGTTAGGTCATGGTTTATTGACTTACCATCTGCTAGAGGCATTGCAAGGAGCAAATGAAGTAAGAAAAGATCAAAAAATAGGTATATACCGTTTATTGGAGTATGTTACATCAAGTGTTAAGAACTCTGCTGGTGAATTAGGTGCTGAGCAAAATCCCATGTTGTTAGGACAAATAACAGAAGAGATTAGTTTCCCTGTCTTTAAACCAGGTAGATTGTACAAAGAAGCTTTTCCAGAAAGGAACATTTCATTGGTGGATGCAAGTATCGAATCCTTGCTGGAGTTTGGATTCCCTAATGGCATTATAGAAGCATGGAAGTCTAAGATACCATCACTAAATCAATTGCAGGTAGATGCAATTAATGATTATGGCATTCTTACGGGTAACCATCTTGTAGTTTCCGCACCTACATCTTCTGGTAAAACAATGATAGGAGAGCTTGCTGCTATATATGGAGTTTTACAAAGAAAAAGAGCTGTATTTCTTCTTCCTCTAAAGGCATTGGTAAATGATAAGTTAAGGCATTTTGACGAGACATATGCATCTTTTGATATTAAAACAATCAAAGCTACAGGAGAAAGTGTTACTGACGATATTATACCATTGATGAAAGGACAGTATGATATATGCTTGATGACTTATGAAAAGTTTGCAGCCATTATATTAGCTAATCCTTATGTCCTTAATCAAATTGGAACTGTCATAGTAGATGAAGCTCAAATGATAGCTGATAAAAACAGAGGATTAAACTTAGAATTTATATTAACATTATTAAAACTTAAACGTAGAGAAGGTGTTGAACCTCAGATTATAGCTTTGTCCGCAGTAATTGGTGATTTAAATGGATTAGAAAGGTGGTTAGGTGGTCGTCTGTTACTACATACTGAAAGACCAATTCCTCTAAATGAAGGAATTATAAAGCTCAATGGTGATTTTCGATATATTGAATCTGATACAGGGGATGAAATTACAACAAACCTTATAAGGCCCAGTTTTAGGAAGGGATCCAGTCAGGATATTATAATCCCGTTGGTTCAGAAGTTAGTTAACGAAGGTAAAAACGTTATTGTTTTCCGAGAGACAAAATCAGAAGCACAAGCTTGTGCAATGTACTTGGCTACTAATTTAGATTTACAGCCGGCTTCCGATGCAATCGATTTATTGCCACAAAATGACCCTTCTATTTCCACTCAGAAACTAATACAAACATTAAATAAGGGAGTTGCTTTTCATATTTCGGATCTTGACGCTAAGGAAAGATCTGTTATAGAAGATCAATTTAGAAGCAAACACTCAGGGTTAAAAATAATTGCAGCGACTACAACTTTAGCTATGGGAGTTAATACTCCGGCGGAAGCGGTCATCATTTCTGGTCTGACTCATCCAGGTAATATTCCTTATTCAGTTTCTGAATATAAAAATATTATAGGTCGAGCAGGTCGGTTAGGATTTGCTGATAGAGGATACTCTTTTTTGATTGCAACAACTTCAATCGCAGAACATACTTACTGGCAAGACTATGTTTTGGGAACCCCGGAAGATATGCAATCTAATTTTGTTTCAAAGAATACAGATAGTCGCTCGTTGGTATTAAGAGTACTGGCTGCATCCAAGTCCAAAAGAGGAATGAGTAGGTCTGAAATTATTGGATTTTTAACAGAAAGTTTTGGGGCTTATCAAGAGAAAATAAAATATAACACATGGAACTGGAGTTCAAGAGATATTGATGATGCCTTAAATGAACTTACTTATCATCAGCTAATAGAAATGGATGATGAAAGCTATTTTCATTCCACTACAATAGGAAAAATAGCCGGAGATTCAGGAATTGAAGTTGAATCTATTATCCGTATTATCAATACTTTGCAACAAATCCCTACAGAGCTCATTTCTGATCCTGTATTATTGGGAATAACTCAACTTACTATAGAATTACAGCAAGTATATATGCCTATAAACAAAAAAAGCATTTATAAAGAGCCACATACATGGAGTGACGCCATACAAAGACAGCGAATTCCTTCTCAGTTGATAAATGCATTTTCAAGATATTCAAAGGATAATATTGAGACTACATCGAAATCAAAGAAAACGATGGCTTGCCTACTTTGGATAACAGATATGCAATTGGTGGAAATGGAGGCTCTTCTTATGCAGCACAGTCGAGACAACTCTGCTGCAGGTGCAATACGAGCAATAGTTTCACGAGTTTGTGATGTACTTCCTATTGTTGCTGGCATAACTGAAATACTAAAATCGGATATTAAGCTAACTGAAAGAATTCCCAAATTACTTTTAAGACTAGAACTAGGTGTTCCCTCGTCTATTATAGAATTAGCAAAAATTTTAGGAAGAACTTTAAATCGAGGTGAATATCTTGAATTATTAAAAAGAGGGATAATGACTACTAATCAGTTTAGTGCTACTGATGAGCGAATTTTATTAGAGATATTTTCTAATGATAAGGTTGAAGAAATAAGATTTAAGATTGAACAAAATATTCAAGAACAATCAACTAGAATAGAGTTTCCTGAGATTCCACTTTATAAAGAGTAGAGTTATTGTCAATAGTATATTGGATTCTATTACGGGAAACAGTAATGATTCGATAGAAATTTAGTTTATTTTTAGCACGAAAATGAAAGAAAGGATCAACTTTAAGCACTAATTTATTAACTTAGTGCTTACTAATACCATATAGCTATTAATGATTGAGAAGAACATAAAAGATGATTTTTTAGATTTATTTTATAATGACCTGTGCAATGAAGCGCTTGAAAATAATAATACATTAAATCTTTTTACTTTAAAGGTCAAAAATAATGCATTTAGCTATGACGAGCTTATAAATGAACTTGGAAACAAACTTTGTTATTTTGCTCTCTCTCGTAAGCAAGTTGATGAGTTAAAACAAGCAGATAAATTCAATGATCTTGTAAAAAAGGCAAAAGCTAAACTGAAACATCATGCTGATAACGAGGGTGAACTTGGCGAAATTTTATTATACTGTTTACTTGAATCTCATTTAAATGCTCCAAAAATCCTTACCAAATTGGAATTAAAAACCAATTCCAATGATTATATCAAGGGAGCTGATGGTGTACACCTTTTAAAGCTCTCAGATACAGACTATCAAATCGTTCTTGGTGAATCAAAACTTAACTCTGATATCAGTAAAGGTGTATACGAGGCTTTTGGGTCAATTAGCAAATTTCTAAAATCCACATCAAAGTTGGAGTTTGAAATTGACCTGATAAATAGTGAACTCGTTAAAGAGGCTTATGATCAGACAACTTATGAAATGCTAAAAAGGATCATAATTCCGAGTGCAAAGGAGGATGATACATATCTGGATTATTCCTTCGGAATATTTTTGGGCTTTGATATTCCCATTACAGATGAGGAAAGCAAACTTAATAATTCAGACTTCCGTAAAAATATAAGAGAGAAGATCAAGAAAGAAGTACTTAAAGCGAAGAATTCGTTGAATCATCAGCTAAAGAAAAGCGACTATACGGGGTATCAGTTTTATATCTATGTCATTCCTTTCTCAGACCTTCAAAATAAAAGAAAACATATCATTGGAAAAATAGTTGAGTGATGAAAATTATCGATAAACTGACTGAGGATATTTTACGAGATGAATACTTCAATGCTTTGTTTAATAAATGTTCTTTGGTAACTGCGCAAAACCTGTTCAAAAAATCAAACAGGGTTCAATTTACCACAAAAGAGTTGAGGGACACTTTGCGTTTTGCAGACATTTTATCCAACTCTAAAAATTCTGAAGCGAGAAATAGATCTTATCAAATTGTTGCCTCTCTGAATCAAGATTACAAAGATAACGAAGTGTACAGAACAGTATCAAAAGCTATATTTAGTAAACTAGGTAATTTTCCGGCGATTAATTATTTGGAAAATAAAAACAAAAATATTGCAGTTCTGCCAATTTTTAGGGAAATTGAAACCGAATCTAAACGATTGATACAGCAGGCTCCAGATGGAAACGGAATGATTTTTACAGACACGCAATTTGAGTTATTTAATAAGCTGTCCAAAAGTACCGAGTTCAGTTTTTCCGGACCGACTTCCATGGGCAAGTCTTTTATCATCAAATCTTTTATCAAAAAGGTGATAAAGAACAGTCCACCAGAAAATATCGTGATCATTGTACCCACCAGAGCTCTTATCAATCAATTTTTTTCTGATTTAAAAAATGAACTTCATGAGCTTCTGGACACTTATAAATATAAAATCTTTATTAATTCAAATGTATCTGATATTTTAACTGAAGAAAAATACAATTATATTTTTGTTTTAACCCCAGAGCGGCTTCTTAGCTATTTGTCACAAGATACAAATCCTCCAATAGGCTTTTTATTTATTGATGAGGCACACAAATTAGCAAATGATAAAGATGCCCGTAGTGTTACGACTTATTCGGCTATTGAAAAAGTTCAGAAAAAGTATGGGAATGTTAAATTGTATTTTTCTTCCCCAAATGTTTCCAACCCTGAAATATTTTTGAGACTGTTCAATAGGGATATACAAAATTCATTTAGAACAGGAGAGTCTCCCGTATCTCAAAATATTTATTTTGTTAACCTTGAGACTAAAGAGGTTGAGTCTTATTCCAATAATTCAGTTTTAAAGTTGCAGGACATACTTGATGATAGCAAGGATTATTCAATTACAAAATTTATCAAGTTCATTGGAGCTGATAAAAATAATCTCATCTATTGTTATTCCAAGAGGAATACGGTGAATAAAGCAATTGAGCTTTCAAAGTTACTTCCAAGAAATGAGCAGAGTGAACTTGTTGAACAGGCAATAAAAAATATTAAAGAATACATCCATCCGGAATATTACTTAGTTGATTTTATAGAAAAAGGAGTGGCATATCACTATGGAAAATTGCCCCAGTTGATAAGAAATTTGATCGAAGATTTATACCAAAAGGAAGAGATTCGCTATGTATTTTGTACTTCAACATTATTGGAAGGAGTTAATATGCCTACACAGAATATTTTTATTATAGATAATAGAAGTGGTTCGAAAACAACTTTGTCACCAATTGATTTTTGGAATCTTTCTGGAAGGGCAGGAAGATTGACAAGAGAATTAGAAGGTAATATTTTTTGTGTTCAGTATGAGGATTTTAAATGGGTTGATAAGGATGTTTTGATAAGAAAGGATATTAAACTGCAACCAACTATTCTGACGAAGATTGATCATAATCTTAAGAAAATCGAAAAGGCACTTAAAAATGAAGAGATAAAATCTGGTTCTGAAGTAGAGAAAGAAATATTAAAATATATTGCAAATATCATTAAAGTTGACACTTTAGAAACTACAGCTAATTATAAAAGTCCAATAATTGATAAGTTGATTGAAGATAATAAGCAAAAGCTCATCGATTTGGCGAAGCAAGGTATTATTAATTTTGAGATTCCAAAGTCGATCTTAAAGTTCAATCAAACCATCAATTTTGAGATTCAGGAAAGAATTTACAAAGCTGTATCAAAATCAAAAAATAGTATATTACCTAACAGTGGGGGTATAAAATATGAGAGCATCCTTAAGGTATTGATCGATTTTCACAGATTGTATTCGTGGGATAAAACAGAAAAGAAGCTTGCAAATGTAAACAGTTTAAAATACTACGCAGTGCTGATGAACCAATGGGTTAAGGGATTTTCTTTAAGCCAGATAATAAGTCAATCTATCGACTACAATCATGATAATAGATATCAGATAGAAGTTGATTTTAGAGAGTATGAAGTATTTGATAAGACAAATAGAAAGCATATAAATGCTCTAATTGAGAAGCTTATCGATGACATTGAATATGTTCTTCGCTATATTCTAGAAAAGTATTTCAATCATTACTATCAAATTTTGGTGGCTATTATAGGAGAGAACAAAGCCGGAGATAATTGGGCAACACTCTTGGAATATGGAACACAAATACCACAGGTGATAGCTTTGCAGAATATCGGGTTATCTAGGAATACTGCAATTAAAATTTTTAGGAATCATAGAAAGTCGTTGATATTGAAAGATAATAAACTAGTTGGTGTAAATAAAGCACTTTTACTAAATGAATTTAGATCAACATCACTAGAATTTGAAGAAATTAAAAGAACACTATAAAAAGATAGTTTAATGTCACTAATTACCATTTAAATAACGAAAATCTTGATGGAGAACGGATCTTGAGAATTACATGAGGAGCTGGCTGAATAATATTCGGTTGACAGTTTCAGAGATTATAAAAAGTGAAAGATTACCTGTCTCACTGTAGGATACAGCTTTGCATAATTAGGATTTACTATTAATGTGTAGCCAAATTCCAAATTATACCAATTTTTCTGCTGAATTTCCTTTTTACTTTAATGCGGCATAAATTACTTTTTGTTTATCATTTCATATGGTTAAAAATATTAATTTGTAAATCAAATTAATACATTAATTATATGAAGTCAGCCTATCTATACGTCCGTGTAAGTACAGATGAACAAAAAAGAAAAGGATATTCCTTACCAGAACAGGAGGATAGATTATTGAAATATTGTAAATATAACAATATTGAAGTCAAAGGAATCTATCGTGAAGACTACTCTGCCAAAAATTTCAACCGACCAGAGTGGAAAGAATTATTTTCAGAAATTAAAAAGAAATCATCAGGAGAAGACAAGAGCATATTATTTATCAAATGGGACCGATTTAGTCGTAATGTTGAATATGCTTACGAAATGATTGGAAAGCTTAGAAAATATAAAACGATAGCAATGGCTATTGATCAACCAATTGATTTCTCTGTGCCGGAAAGCACGGTTATGTTGGCTGTATATTTAGCTGTTCCAGAAGCAGAAAATACCCGGAGAGCTCAAAATACTGCAAATGGCATTCGTCGAGCGAAATTGATGGGTAGGTATCCTAACAAAGCACCTATTGGATTTATTAATTTGACATTAATGGATGGTAAAAAAACTATTGCTCCTAAAGAACCTGAAGCGGATATTATAAAGTGGTCTTTTCATCAAGCTGCCCAGAACGATTATAAGATTTCTGAAATCATGATAATGGCTAATGAGAAAGGATTGATATGCTCACGGTCACACTTTTTCAGAATTTTAAGGAATCCAGTTTATTGTGGGCTTATATCAGTCAAACTTAACTCTAGTGAAGAGCAAATGATAAAAGGTTTGCACGAACCTTTAATATCTGAATCGTTATTTTATCAGGTTCAGTCTATTATTAATACGAAAAGAAAAACTACTTCTAAAAAAGATGATTTAAAAGAGCTGTTTTTTCTCAGAGGTTTTTTAACTTGTCCTGTTTGTGATCGAAAGCTCAGTGGAAGTATTGCACAAGGAAGTTCAAAAAAATACCCATATTATCATTGTCATGATCGCTGTAGGACAAGGATAAACGCAGTTTTTCTGAATGATTGTTATCAAAATAAGCTTCAGCAATTAATACTATCAAATAATACAATTGACTTATTTAAATGTATTTTACAAGACCAGAATATAAAGACACTGAAAGCAAGTTATTTGTACAATCAAAATTTAATTGAGAGAAAAATAAAAGAAGAGGGGCAAGTTCTTTCTAGAGGCAGAAAGTTGTTTTTAGCAGGAGTATTAAAAATTGATGACTACAATGAATTAAAAAAAGAGAATCAAGTTAACATTAGGCATCTTAAGAAGGAAGCGCGTGATATTTTTCTTAAATTAAAAGCTATTGATAAAAAGGATCAAATAGAAGATAAAGAAATAGTCGAAGTTTTTCGAAAATTTTCCGAGTTTGACACCTCAGATAAAAAAAGTCTTGTGAGTCTTATTCCACCAGTTGATATTGATTATAAAACAGGAGATCTTTCTTTGGACTTGAATCAAGCATTTTTAAAAATATTTTCAAAAAAAAGTAACCGAAAAACTAATAAGAAAAATGAATTTTATTGATAAGAATGTTTCAGTTGAACAAGCGATTATTCTTTTAGCTAAGAATGGAGTTCAGGTAAATGAGAAAGAAGCTAAAATTATATTAGAATTACTATATTTAGTATCAAAAAGTTACAATAAGCCAAAAGAGGAAAAAATACTAGAACCTTAATGGGATTTCAAACTACGCTTCAATACCGATGAAATCTCTGATAGAGCACTTTTAGACTGTCTGTTTCAGGTGGACTAGGGATTTCACATCAAAAAATTCAAACTATAAAATGTCAGGCCGTAAAAGCTTGATATAGAGATTTTTATGTGTAAAAAAAGAGAGACAACTATCAAATAGTTGTCTCATTAAGTGAGCTCGACAGGATTCAAACCTGTAACCTTCTGAGCCGTAATCAGATGCGCTATTCAGTTGCGCCACGAGCCCTTTTTGTTATCTTGTTGTTTAACGGTTGCAAATATACCACTTTTTTCCGTTCTTTGAAACATGAAACAGAAAATTTTACTTTTATTTACGGTATTTTCGCTAATTGCCTGTAAAAGAGAAACAAAAATTTCGTCCTCAGATTGGACAAATATCTCAAATCGTACTCAGTTTAAGGAGCACGATGGTGTTCTTGAATTAAAATCCGGAAATTTTAACTATAATTTTGAGAAAAATCAGACTCCTTTCAAAAAAATAATTCTCCTAAATGCCAGTATGGCGGGGTATATTTCAGAACTTGGAGCAGAAAATCTGATTATAGGAGTTTCAAGTCCGGAATACATTTATTCGGAGAAAATTCAAAATCTGCTGAAAGAAGGAAAAATTCAAAATGTAGGAAGCGAACAGAAATATGATGTGGAAAAAATTATTGCGATGAAACCGGATGCTGTTTTTACCAATTATGTCGCAAGCTTTGAAAATGCTTACCAGCTGTTGAAAAATAACGGAATTCAGGTAATATTCCTGGATGAATATATGGAGCAGCAACCGATGCAGAAAACGGCTTATATCAAGCTTTTTGGCGAATTTTTAGGCAAAGAAAAAGAAGCAGAAACTCAATATCAGGAAATTGAAAAGAACTACAATGATCTGAAGAAGCTGGCTCTTACAGCTAAAGACAAACCTGTGGTACTGGCGAATGAAATGTATGGTGATGTTTGGTACCTTCCAGGTGGAAATACTTCTGTTGCTCATTATATTTCAGATGCCAATGCTCATTATATTATGAAGGATAATAAAGACGAAAAAGCTTTAACGATGAGCTTTGAAGAAGTATATGCTAAAACTGGTGGTGTTCAGTATTGGGTAAATGCGGGAAGTCATACTTCCAAACAAGAAATGTTGGGTATGAATCCTTTTTACGGAAAGTTGGATGTATTCAATAAAGGAAAAATATATACCATTGCCGGAAAAGAAAAACTGAAAGCTAATGATTTCTTTGAAAGTGGTGTAGTAAGGGCAGATCTTATCCTAAAAGATTATATTAAGATCTTTCATCCGGAACTTTTGCCGGATTATCAGCTTACCTATATGAAAGAGTTGCAGTAACTCATACTATTTGCTTATTTTTGCTCTTCCTTTTTATAAAGTTATGTGGAAAAAAATTAAACAACTTATCTTCATCATTCTTGTTCTGAATGTAGTTTTTATCATCTGGGGAAGATTTTTTAACCCACCTATTACCATTACCCAGATTGGAGGGCTTTTTGAGTACGGAAAACTGCACAGAGACTATATCTCTTATGACGAAATGGGAAGCAACGTGAAAAAGGCTGTGATTGCCTCAGAAGACCAGAAATTCTTCAATCATGACGGTTTCGATTATACCGCTATTGAAAAAGCGATGAAAAATAATGAGAAAGGAAAAAAGATCAGAGGAGGAAGTACCATTTCACAGCAAACGGCCAAAAATGTCTTTCTATGGCAGGGTAGAAGCTGGGTGAGAAAAGGACTGGAAGCTGTTTACACCTTTATTATAGAAAAAGTATGGGGTAAAGATATTATCCTTGAAAGATACCTGAACTCTATTGAAATGGGGCAGGGCGTTTTTGGGGTAGAAGCCGCTGCTCAGTATTATTTTGGAAAATCATCTAAAGATCTAAGCGTTTCAGATGCAGCATGGATAGCCGCTGTACTGCCGAATCCAAAGAAATATGATCCGAAGAATCCATCCCCTTATTTAAGGAAGAAACATAATTGGATCATGAGACAGATGAGGAATGTGAGTTTGAAATAGTATCTTTGTACTAATGAAATTCTTTAATTCCAGCACAAATTTTGAGTCAGTTCTTAAAAAGTACTTTTCTTTTAAGAACGAAACTCTTTCTTTAGAGCCGTTTGCCGAGTTTTTAGAAAGCATTAAACTGGCAGACTTTACCGATGTGCTTAATTTTTTTCGGAGCAATCCGAATTTTGCCGAAAACTTTAAATATTATATTCACAATATTTTTAAAGGAAGACCTTTCAATCTGTCTCTTACAGAAGCCAATATTCTTTCGGAAAATGCTTTCTTTCCGGAGCTTAAAAAACGAATCCTGAATAAAGTTCTTCCACCGGTAGAGAACGAAAAAACCGTTTGGTATATGATTGATAATGTCAGTCTGAGACCCAAAAAGGATTTAAAATACTTACACAATCTTCCAGAGAACGAAATCAATGAGTTTCTGACTATTTTGGGTGCCGCTGATTTTATCATCAGACCCAATGTGAAAAAAGAACTTATTTTCTCAATGAATATCCTTTCATGGAGGGTTACGGGAATGGCGATGGAAGTGGAAGTGGTGAGAATGGCTCCTCAATACAGAAATCTGGACAACCCCTTTCTGGCTTTACAGAATGAATTGGAAACATTAGCCGATGATCTTGTAAAAGACCCGGAATTACAGCTTCATTCCAAAGATAGCCGTTATAAGCAGATCAAAATTTATACAGAACAATGTCTCGAATTTGTTAATATAGCATTTAAAAATTCGGCTAAATATGGTATTTCAGGGAAAATCAACCAATCCTTATTGAAAATTCGCCAGCAGACCGAAAGAATTTATGATATCGTACAATTATTAGTAATTGATAATGAAGAAGATGTTCTGATTAAATCCAAACAACTGGCATTTAATATATTGAGCTACAAATCTCATAAAAATAATATTGCTGATCTGATCAATGACAGTACCAGATTAATTTCACACCTTATTACTAATCATACAGCAGAAACAGGAACACATTACATAACATCTACCCGCAAAGAGTACATGACCATGTTCTATAAAGCGAGTGGTGGAGGTATTATTGTCGGAGCACTCTGTGTTCTGAAAATGCTGTACGGTTATATTCCGGGAAGTGATTTTTCACACGCATTTTTATATTCTATGAACTATGCGATGGGGTTTGTCATGATTTATCTGATGGGATTCACCCTTGCTACCAAACAGCCGGCAATGACAGCGGCTACCATGACCAAAGTACTTTCAGAACAAGGAAACAGTCAAAGGAATAATACCGAATTTGCCCATTTGGTGTCCAAACTGTTCCGAAGCCAGTTTATTGCTTTTGTAGGAAATGTTTTGCTGGCATTTCCAATTGCATTGGCCATTATTTACGGATTGGATGTGTTTTTTTCACAGAATCTCGCTGTAGAAAGATCGGATAAATTATTAAAAGATTTGGATCCTTTCCAGTCAAAAGCTATTTTACACGCAAGTATTGCAGGGTTCTATCTTTTTATTTCCGGGATTATTTCTGGAAATATCGGGAATAACTCTGTTTTTTATCAGATTCCAGAGAGGATTGCAAAAAATTTGTCTATAAGAAGCTTTTTTGGAAAGAAATTCGCAAAAGGGCTTTCAAAATATTATGCTAAGAACTGGCCGGGAATTGTTTCTAATTTTTGGTTCGGAGTTTTTCTGGGGGCAACCGCTCCGGTAGGAATGTTTTTTGGACTGGATTTAGATATCAGACACATCACATTTGCAGCAGGAAACTTCGCATTAGGTCTTTATGGAAAAGATTTTTCGGTTGATTCCTATACCTTCTGGATTTCTTTTGTTACTGTATTTCTGATAGGATTCTTTAACTTTTTGGTAAGTTTTAGTTTATCCATGTTTTTGGCATTCCGATCAAGAAAAATGAATTTCGGGCAGGTAAGTGAGATTTATAAAGAGATTTTCAGCTACTTTATCAAACATCCTTTGAAATTTTTCATTCCGCTAAGTTCAGGATTGGATAAAAAAGCAGATGATTTGATGAGCAGTACAATTTCAAATAAAGAAGAGCATTAATTAGCTTTATGAGCTATGAATATAAATAGTAAGAGGTTTTCTCAGAATTGAGAAAACCTCTTACTTGTTTTTGGAGCCTGTATATTATAATAGTTTATACAATTGCTGCAGTTTTATGAATTTTACAGACAATAAGGAAGATCTGGACATTCTGCAGGTAATTGCTCCCAGAAAATACATTGGCTTGGATCTCCACAGCTTACTGCACAGCATACCATTTGTCCTGCTCCTTGAATGGCTTTTAAATTGTTTCTGGATAACTTCTTTGAAGTAAGTACTTTTTTCATATTAAAAATGGTTTGTTTATCAGTTTCAAATATATCACTTTATTTAGATATAAAGTGGAATTATTTTAATTAATAATAGCGCATAATATTGATAAACAGGAGAGATTTTATAAAATTTGAAGATCATGAAACTTGTCCTCGCCAAACTTATCCTGAAATTTTTTCAGATAGAAGCTTTTACGCATTTTAAAGTCATGCTTCAGTAATGGAGAATCTATTTTGATAATGATAAAGCCATTTTCAAGGTTAACACTTCTGATTTCATTAAACAGGCTTTCATCAAGATAATCTTCCAGAAAATCTTTGATCTCAAATGCAACCAGCTTATCTTCAAAACCATAAATTCTGGCAAAAGATTTTACCAGTTCTGAAGATTGATATTCACGTTTTTTATTCTTCTTCATGTTATTTTCTCTCTATAAATTGAATCGTTAATCCTTGGCCTTTAAAAAATGTGGGTAGGAAAAAGCCTTTGTATTATAATTCAAAAATGATACTTTCTTCGTTAATTTTCTTTACGACACTTTCCGTACGTTCTCTGTGAGTATCTGTAATGAAGATTTGTCCGAAACTTTCTTTGTTCACAAGCTCAATAAGTTGTGAAACCCTTGTATCATCAAGTTTATCGAAAATATCATCTAACAAAAGAATAGGCGTTTTCTTCGTAAGTTCTTTCACAAGACTCATCTGGGCTAGTTTTAAAGAAATAAGGAAGGATTTCTGCTGTCCCTGGGAACCTATTTTTTTTATCAAAACATGATCCATTTCAAACAGAAGATCATCCTTATGAATTCCCTTTGATGTATAGGTCAGCATACGGTCGCGCTCAAGACTTTGTTTTAAAAGTTCCTCAAAAGAATTTTCAAGCAAATGAGACTCATAAATAACCGATACAGTTTCTTTACCACCCGAAATGATTTGATAAAAATTCTGAACAATAGGATTAAGCTGCTCTACAAATTCTTTTCTTTTCTGATAGATTTTGGTTCCAAAACGGGTAATTGGATCATCATAAATTTCAAGAGAATCTTTGTCCCAGGTTCTGTTTTTGGCGAAATATTTCAACAGGGCATTTCTTTGCTGAACGGTTTTCTGGTATTGTATAAGGTCAAAAAGATATTCTGAATCTGTCTGAGAAATCATTGCATCCAAAAACTTACGTCTGCTTTCTCCAGAATCTGATATCAAATTCGAGTCATAAGGAGATATCATCACACTCGGCAAATACCCGATATGATCTGCAAGTCTGTCGTAGCTTTTATCATTTTTCTTAATGACTTTTTTAGCTTCCTTCGGTTGAGTGATTCTGATGATGTCCTCACTGTCTTCGTTTTGAATTTCAGCATCAATGGTGAAAAAATCCTCTTCCGTCTTAATATTGTTAAGGTCTGTATTTCCCAAAAAGCTTTTGCCTACCGATAAATAGTGCAATGCATCCAGAATATTGGTTTTTCCCACACCGTTGTTGCCTACAAAGCAATTGATCTGAGGAGAAAATTCAAACTTTTTTTCTGAATGGTTTTTGAAATTGTAAAGGGAGAGCTTCTTGATAATCATGGGTCAAAAATACTCCATTATTAGCAAAAATAAAAAAGGAAGTGATGAACAAGTTTCCACTCCAAATGAAAAATAGGAGTCATCCCTTTTGCTATCAGCGAAATAAATAAAAATATAAGAGATAATCGTACTCAGAAAAAATGAGACTGCATAAGGAAACTTAAGACAAAAGATGGCAATCATACTGCTTGTGAAAATCAAAGCATAAGCGACATATTTTGTATTCTGTACCCCGATAAACATAGGGAAAGTTTTTACCGTATCACTCTCCATATCCCGGATATCGAAAGGAAGTACCAATGCTGTAATGAAGAAAAAGCTGATCAGAAAAATAGGAACGCTAAATTCCGGAAGGGTAAGCCAGCAGTTGACCAATGCCCAGACTAATCCTACATAAAATACCTTAAGCAAAGGAATTTTTCTGATGTAAATATCAAGGAAAAAGCTGTTATAAAGTAGTCCCAGAATTACAATAATAAACCATTTCAGAAGGCGGATTTCATTATGGTTATAGATAATCAGACAGGCGCAGATAATTCCTGCAACGGCATTTAAAGCTAATATTTTTAAAAAATGCTTTGTATACTGATATTTCGTGTAAAGATAACCGCTGAAATAAGTAATGAAAATCAGAACAGTAGTAGGGAAACGGAATGTGTTTTGCTCTTCCATAAAAAATACTGCAAAAAGAGTTCCCATTAAGGAGACATAAATTTGGCTGTCTATGACAGTTTTTTTCAGTATTTTTAAGATGTTCATTTATCAAAAATAATATATATGAAAATATTTTCCAAGATTTTTATGCTTTTGCTTGTAATGCAGAGCTTTTCATCGGTCTTTGCTCAAAAATATTACGAAGACCAGTGGAAAAAAATCAATGAAAACACGAGCAAAGGAGCTTATAAGTCTAATCTCCCCATTATTTTGGCCATACAAAACCAAGCTATGAAAGAAAATAACACTCTTCAGCTGATCAGTGCTCTGAAATCTGAATTCAATATTATCAATCGAACTTCTGATGATGACCAGAATAACTCTGTTTCAACATTTTTCAAAAAGCTACAGGATGCAGAAGGAAAACTGAAAGGTGACGAAAAACTGTTTTATGAGGTTTTATTAAACAATTTTTTTCAGGATTACTATAATAATAATGTCTGGAAAATAAATTCGATGAGCAATATCAATACTCAGGATATTTCTCAGATTGAAACGTGGAGTAGACTTGATTTTAAAAACTATTTAACGAAGACCTACAGCGAGCTTGATTCTCGAAGTGCGGAAATGAAAAAGATCTCTCTGAAGAAATATGAAAATGTTTTTTCTGATACAAAGGATATGGCTTATTTTCCTTCGTTGTACGACTGGTATTCTCTTCAGAAAATAAACTTTTTATCTTCCAATTTTATTTTCACAAAAAATGAACTTGCAGCAAATCATATTAAAATCAATGCTATTTATGACGAAGTGATTGCTCAGAACAGCGGAAATGCCAAACTTTATATGATGAAAGAAAAGATGCTGGCCAACTGTGATCAGACTAATTGCAAAGATCGATTGGAACAGTATCAAAATATTTTGAAGTCTAGTGAAGCAGGAGATTATAAAGTCATCATCATGGAAAATATGATGGATGAGCTTATTGCAAAAAATAAAATTAAAGAAGCCATTGCAGTGGCTAAACAGGCGAAAAGCGAGTATCCAAAATCGCGATACATCGAAAGTATAAAGAACAAAGAAGAGCAGATTACCAACCCTACACTGAATATCAAATTTGAATCTCAGACTCAAAATAATCTTCCTATTCATTTTGTAGCAGAGTATAATAATGTTTCTACATTTACTTTAAATATTTATGAAGTAAAAGATGATTATACTTCATTCATGGATTATATAAGAAATCCTTATAATAATACTTTTGGAAAAATAAAGAAGAATCTGGTAAGAAAAGAAACTTTTGAACTGACAGATCCAAAAGACTTCCAGCTTCATAAAACCTCATTGGAAATAAAGCCTCTTCCGTCAGGTATTTATCTCGTAGACTATAGTGTTGCAGGAGAAAGCTCTAAAGATAGTGACTCTCCTCTGAATTTTCATTTTATAGTTTCCGGAAACCAAGTGATCTATCAGTCTAAAACCGATCGAAATACACTTTCAAACGAATTGAAACTAGTCAGCAGCGAGAATGGAAAACTTCTAGCCAATGAAAATCTGATTTTTTATGAATTTGTGGGCAATAATACTTTAAGCAAGATAGAAGGAAAAACCAATGAAAAAGGAGTTTTTAAGTTTCCTGCAACTACCAACAAAGATTATTACAGAACTTTTCTGATTCAGCAGCCTAAAACCAATGATTTCCAGATCAAGAAAGTATATGGCAGCAATACTTACAACGAAAATTACGATCCTAATAAACAAACCCGCTCCACGGCACAGATTTTTACAGACAGAGGGATCTATCGTCCCGGTCAGACGGTATATTTCAAAGTGATCAATACCCGAATTGAAAAAGAAGTAGAAACGGTGATGTCCGGGTTGAAGCAGAAAATTGCATTATACGATGCTAATAATCAGGAACTATCCACACAGGAATTTACGACTAACGAATTTGGTTCCTACCACGGAAGTTTCATTCTTCCTAAAGGTAAACTGAATGGCATGTTTTTCCTAAGAACGATTGGTGAACCTCGTGGCAATAAGGGAATTAGTGTTGAAGAGTATAAAAGACCTAAATTTGAAGTTACCTTCGAGCCTGTAAAAGAAGAATATAAATATGGTCAGGTCATAGAACTGAAAGGAAGTGCTAAAATGTTTTCAGGAGTTGCTTTAAGCAACACCATGGTAGATTACGAAATAAAAAAACATAATATACGATGGAGGTATTTCAGCTGGTATCCACAAGTGTATGATAATGAAAACTCAATACTGGGAGAAGCTAAAACTAATGAAAAAGGAGAGTTTACCATTCGTTTAGATCTTAAAAAGGATGAAACCTTGGAAGGTATTCAGATTGATAATTATGAAATAAATGCTTCCGTTACAGATATTAATGGTGAAACCCAGTCTGCCAATACCCAATTGAAAGTAGCTTCAGTTTCTCATTACATTAAAGCAGATGAAATCAATGACACATTTGCTGATGAAAATGTAAAACTGAAAGTAGAAACCAAAAATTATAACGAACAGCTTCTTAAAAAAGCTTATCAGGTGAAATTGTCGAAGCTTACAGCTCCAGATAGAGTTTTCCGTAATAATTTTAAACTTGAAGTTCAGAATCTTCCGAAATATTCAAAAGAAGAATTCATCAATAAATTCCCACATGATCTTTTCGATAAAAATGATGAGATTAAAAACTGGAAAACAGAAAAAGTTCTTGTAGAAAGACAACAGCAGCCTTCCGCCGATAATAATCTGGATCTTGGCAAATTGGAAGCAGGAGATTATCAGCTTGAACTTTTCAATATCGAAGGAAAAGATACCATAAAATCTTCCCAATATTTCAGTGTTTGGGATAAGGCAACGTTAAAACCTGCTCAAAAAACATTCCTTACCGTAATTGCACCAAAAGACGAAATTGCAAGAGGTGAAAAAGCGAAGATCTATCTGTTTTCTGCTATTCCTGATGCTTTGGTAAATGTCTTTATACAGAACGGTTCGGGAAAAACAATTACAGAAACCCATGCCTTTAAAAAAGGAATGCTGGAATATACAATTGAAGCTCCAAAAGATAAAGAAGTTTCTGAACTGAATATTCAGTTTCAAATGGTCGCATTTAACGACATCAACACTAAGAATGTTGTTTTAAAAATTAAAAATACCGAAAGTCCTTTAAAAATAGAAACGGTTACTTTCAGAGATAAAATAGAGCCTAACTCAAAAGAAAAATGGAGTGTAAAGGTAACAGGAAATGATAAAGAGAAAATCAATGCTGAGGTTTTGGCCAATATGTATGATATGTCTCTGGATCAATTTGCGGCTAATAATTATAACTGGAACAGGCTGTATTCACCTGTTAAGAGAGTGGTTTCCTACGGTATTCAGAATTATCTGGAGCAAAGCACCTATCAGAAAAGAATGAAATATTTTGACGGTAACTCTGTAGAAATCCCTGGTTTTAACTGGTTTGATGGAGGGGAGGTATTCGAGTTCTATCGTGGAAATCTTCCGAGAAAGAATAATGTTGTAATGACAGCAGGATATTCACCAATGCCAGCGCCATCAGTAAGATCAAAAGCTAGAATGATGATGAGAAAGGATGCAATGGTAGATAAAATGGAAGTTGCCGTAGGTGCAGTTCCCGCAGCAGTAAAAGCTCCGAAAGTAGATACTGATGCAGACGGTATTTTGGACCAGGATGATACACAAAAAGAACTGGACAAAGTTCCTGTTCGCCAGAATCTAAATGAAACGGCGTTCTTCTATCCAGACCTTAAAACCGATGCAGAAGGGAATGTAAACTTTGAATTTACTTCTCCGGAAGCCCTTACAAAATGGAAACTGATGTTCCTTGCACATACTAAAGATGCCAGAGCTGCTACATTGGAGAAAGAAGTTGTTACCCAGAAAGAATTCTCAGTAACACCAAACTATCCGAGATTCCTGAGAGAAGGAGATGAACTGAATCTACAATCCAAACTATCCAATCTTACCAATAAAAAACTGAGCGGATCCGCAGAGTTGCAGATTTTAGATGCCTTTACCAACGAGAATATTTCTTCAAAATTCGGACTGTCATCAGGAACTCAGAATTTTGATTTAAATGAAAACGGAAACGGAGCCCTTACATGGAAATTGAAGGTTCCTGACAACATCTCATCTATTATTCTGAAGGTAGTAGCAAAAGCTGGAGCCTACTCAGACGGAGAACAAAAAGCAGTCGCCATATTACCCAACAGAATGCTGGTAACCGATACCGTTCCTGTATTTGTAAAAGAAGGAGAAACAAAAACATTTGTCATTGATAATCTTAAAAATAATACTTCCACAACAGCTTCTAATGTTTCCAATACCCTGGAACTGACAACCAATCCTATTTGGGAAATTATGTTTGCACTTCCAAGTTTGAAAAACGACCAGAATAATTCTGCTGATGTTATCTTCAACAAATGGTTTGCTGATGTTTTGGCTTCCGAAATATTTAAAGCCAATCCTAAAATGAAGTCCGTTTTCGAAGAATATCAGAATAAAGGATTACTGAACTCAAACCTTGAAAAAAATCAGGAATTAAAACAGCTTTTACTGGAAGAAACACCTTGGATCCTGGAAAGTAAAAATGAAGGAGAACAAATGCAGAAACTTTCGTTGCTGTTTGATGCCAATACGATGAAAAACTCTATCAATCAGGATTGGGATGATTTCAGAGAATTGCAGAACCCTGATGGTGGATTCTCATGGTATCAAGGATATCCAAGTTCATATGGAACTTCATTATATATTCTTAAAAACCTTGGGAAAATCAATTCGTGGTTAAAAGATAATGTAAAAGATTACCAAAATGAAGATCAGAAGGCTCTGGTTTCAAAACTAATCAAATATGTAGATACTGAGATCAATAAATATGCAGATGCGAAGAAAGGAAACATCTGGAATAACTGGACGCTCGACTATCTTGATACCAGAAACTACTGGGAAAAAGAATATCCGTTAACAGGAAAAGGAGCTACTTTGAAATCGCTGGTGAAACAAAAAGCTAAAGCAGCAAAAATCACAGACTTTACATTCTTCGGATTACACAGAGCTGCATTGCTGATGAACAGTTACGACCTGAAAACATTATCTGATAAACTAATGACTTACCTGAAAGAAACCTCTACCGATACAAAAACACAAGGAGTTTACTGGAAACAGAATCTAAACGATTGGGGGTGGTTTGGTTCAAAAGTAGTGAATCATGCCGGAGCCCTGGAAGCTTTCAATAAGTTGAAACCTAATGATCAGCAATTCATTGAAGATATGAAGATCTGGCTGATTACTCAAAAAGAAGTAAACTCATGGGGAAGCTCAAGAGGAACCTCAGAGGTGATCTTCACGATTCTGAATTCAGGAAAATCATGGACGGGTGCAGAAAGCGATAAAGCAACAATAGTTTGGGGTGGTAAAGAATTGACTCCTCAAACACAGGCTACTGGATATGTGAAATCAACCATAAAAACAGATGCTATTGATAAAAACCTGGCTACTGTTACAGTTACGAAGCCTGGTCCGGGGATTGTTCAGGGAGGTTTATTCTGGCAGTATTACGAAGATCTTGACAAAGTGAAATCTTCAGAAAGCTATATCTCGGTAACCAAAGAGCTTTATAAAAAAGTAAAAACCGTAAACGGTGAAGAACTTCAGAAAATATCTACCGAAACTCCGTTGAAAGTTGGAGATAAAGTAACGGTAAGAATGATCCTGAATACCGACAGAGCAATGGAATTTATTCATATTAAAGATATGCGCGCTGCAGGATTTGAACCTTTAGACGTATTATCAGGGTACCAGTGGAAGAATAATCTTGGCTATTATCAGTCTACAAAAGATGCTTCTACCAACTTCTATATTCAATATATGCCGAAAGGAAAATATGTTTTTGAATACGATGTTGTAGCCAATGCTGCAGGAAATTTCTCCAACGGAATTACAACCATGCAGAATTACTACGCACCACAAATGAATGCCCATACGAAAGGAAGTAATGTTGCCATTTCAGAATAAATGATAAAGAAGCTGTAGTAATTTTTACTACAGCTTTTTTGTTATAAGATGGCACTTAGAACAGAAATAAAATAAAAAAAATCAAACAATTGTTTAACGTTGGAACGGTTTTTGGAATTATAATAGTATCAATTAAAAAAAATTATTAAAAGATGAAATTTTCTAAAACTTTAATTACAGGATTGATTTTAATGATCGGTGTAAATGCTTTTGCTCAAAAGAAAGCTGAAAGGTTTGAAAAACTGCAGATTGAAATGTTCCCAAAAGCAAAAGATGGATATAAACAAGTGTATATTCAGCTTCCCATTGAAAAAAATGAAAAGGACTTAAAGGTTGAACTTTTTGTAGGAATGGAAAAAATGTTAGACTGTAACAACTATTTCCTGATGGGAGATATGAAAACCAAAGATCTTGAGGGATGGGGATACAACTATTATGAAGTAGATTCCAAAGGGGAAACAGCAGGAACGCTGATGGGCTGTCTTAACCAGAAAATGACCAAAAAGTTCGTTTCATTAAACCCTGAAATTGTAAGATACAACAGCAAACTGCCATTGGTATTCTATGTACCAAAAGATATCGAAGTTCGTTACAGAGTATTACGCCCTGATAACACGATGAAAAAAGCAGTTCAAAAGTAAAATTTGCAAGCTTATTATAAACGGAAAACTCCTCACAGTAATGTGGGGAGTTTTCGTTTTCTACAGCCATATACATCTTGATTTCCAGAGGAAACACAAAGAAAAGGGAAGTGTGAAAAGTGGAGTTATTATTTTTTTTAAGATTTTTTAGTTTTTAATTAACAATTAAACACTTTTGCCAAAACTTTGTTTGTGAAGGTTTTTAACTTAAACATATTTTAAACATACTTTAAATTCACTGTATTGTAGAATTATCTTTAAGTATTTTAACATTTTTTGCATTATATTTGTTATAAACATAAGCCATGAAAAACAATTTATTG
This sequence comes from Chryseobacterium sp. Mn2064, assembly GCF_049319685.1. Taxonomy (NCBI): domain Bacteria; kingdom Pseudomonadati; phylum Bacteroidota; class Flavobacteriia; order Flavobacteriales; family Weeksellaceae; genus Chryseobacterium; species Chryseobacterium sp. Mn2064. Next base: position 496,043 of record NZ_JBMOUE010000002.1, on the reverse strand, counting down.
ATTTTTACGTTTAGTTTTTTGGCTTTCCCTGCGTTGGGCTGGTCACAGTCTGCTCCTGATTTTAAGGAACTTTTAGACAGCGCCATGGTTCGAGATTCGGATCTCAAAATGCAGATTACCCAAAATAAACTTACCGACCTTGATGAACATAAGCTAAAGGATATTTTCTTACCTACTCTTGAACTGAGTGGAAAAGCCGGGTATCTCAATGGAACGGCAAGATTAACCTCGCCGGAAATTAACCTCGCTCCCTTTATCAATATTCCGGAAGGTGCTTTTAATAACAATTTCAATGTATCAGGGTTTTCCGGTATTGCAAAAGCCGATGCCAAAATGCTTCTCTATTCCGGAGGAAAGGTTAAATACCTGAAAAAAGCCGTTGAAGAAAAGAAAAAGTCTGAAGACATCTTGCTGGAAAAAACAAAAGACGAAGTAGTGGCTACTATTTCCAAAGCTTATGATCAGCTGGCATTGATTCATCAATCCAAAAAAGTTCTGGATGAAAGTACAAAAAGACTGGATATTAATAAAAAGACAGCCGATAAAGCATTGGGCTACGGATTGATCACTCCTTACGATCACAAGAAAATAGAATTGGCCCAGGCCACTTTAAATGCCAAAGTAATAGAATACGAAGGAAAAAAAGAACTTCTCCTTACCCAACTCTATATTTTAACGGGAATCAACAGAGAACGTCTTAGAATGATTGATCCTGTCTTATCACCTGTAGAACTTCTTGCCGCAGAAAAAGGAATAGAACAGAGAGCAGAGATCCGGGCGTTAGATCACGGAATTACTGCAGCAGATTATAAGATCAAAGCCGAAAAAACATGGATGATTCCTAAAGTACAGTTAATGGCATCCGCCTATTATATCGGTCTTTACGGAAACCGTATCACAAGCTCTGAAAACATAATTCCAGCCGTTCCTTTGCTTGGATATGAAGGCAAAAAACTGGATTGGAGACCTAATAATATCAACGTGCTTCCCCTGATTACAGCAGGAGTTGGATTCAAGTGGGAAATCTTTGACGGAAAAGAAGGAAAACATGCCGAAGAAACCGCCAAAGTTGGAAAAGAAGTATTGCAGAACCAGAAAGAAGATGCTTTAAAAAAGCTCACCCTGAATCTGGCCAACAACCAAACCAATTATAACATTGCTTCTGCTCAGATCACATTAAAGGCTAAAGAAAAAGAACTGGCAAAAAGTGCTTTGGTGCAGGCTGAAAAAGAATTCAGATATGGGATGAGCAAGTCCTCACAGCTCATTGATGCAGAAAATGATCTGGAAGCTGCCGAGCTTGAATATCAGAACGCAATTTTTAACCAGAGAAGAGCAGGGATAGAACTTATGAGATCTACCCAGGAGCTGGATATCACCAAACTTTATTTAATCCCTTAAAATTGAAAATGATGCCTAAAAATATATCTATACTCTTTGCTGCTCTGTTGATACTGGGAAGCTGTGACAAGAAAAATGAAAAGATCACGGAACCTGAAGGAAAAACCAAAAAGGATGTCATCTCCTTTGCTCCTAAAGTTACCGGAAGAATCATAAAAATATATGTCGCCGAAGGACAGACAGTAAAAAAAGGGGATACCCTGGCCCAGCTTGATGTACCGGAAGTTTCCGCGAAAATAGCACAAGCCCAGGGAGCCGTGAATGCCGCTACAGCCCAGGAGCAAATGGCAAAAAACGGTGCCACAGCAGATCAAATGAAACAGTTACGAGCAAAATACAAAGGGTTGAAAGAACAGTATGAATTTGCCCAAAAATCTTATAAAAGAGCCAATAATATGTTCCGCGACAGCTTAATGTCTCCACAGGCTCATGATGAGATTTATGCAAAACTTCAGGGAGCTAAAGCCCAGTATGATGCCGTTGTTGCAGAATTGGATGATGTCACAAAAGGAACCCGTTTCGAGAAAGTAGAAATGGCGGCAGGGCAGGCATCTCAGGCTAAAGGTGCTTTACAGGAAGCCAACGTAGCCTATTCTGAAAGATATATCATTGCTACCAACAATATGGAAATAGAAACCATCAGCCTGAATACCGGAGAACTGGCAACGGCCGGATTTGCTTTATTCAACGGATATATTCCCGAAAGTACCTATTTCAGATTTACTATTCCGGAAAGTGCAATCTCAAAATATAAAAAAGGGCAGGATGTGAATATGCAGGTTGTTTATAATAAAGAAAATCTGGTAGGAAATATTGTGTACATCAAACAATTGACAAAATACGCAGATATTACAACCGCTTATCCGGATTATCAGCTTCAGGATGCGATTTATGAGATCAAAGTAAAGCCAAAAGATATGAACAAGGCTAAAAACATCCTGGTTAATGCAAATGTAATCTTGAAATAATATGAAATGGCAAGGGCAGAAATATTCATTCCCTTTCCGTTAAAAATATAAAAATAAACAGATGAAAGAATTTTTCCGTCTTTTAAAACGTGAGTTCAAACTTTTTATTGGCAATTCTACCTTGAGGACGGTGTTCTTTTTGGCACCGGTCTTTTATGCAACCTTGCTGGGGTTTGTTTATAAAAGCGGAAAAGTTGAAAATACACCTGTATTGTTGATCGATAGGGATAATACACCTTTATCTAATCAACTGACAGAGATGTTGGAGGATAATAAAAGTATCAAAATTATCAGATACCTTCAGGAACCGCTGAGCATAAAAGATGAGGTGATTAAACATGAAGCAGCCGGAGTGGTGATTATCCCCTCAAGATTTGAAGGAGATATGCTCCAGAAAAAATACCCGGAACTGAATGTTTACATCAATACCGGAAACGTTCTAACAGCTAATTTTGCCTCCAAAGCTCTTCAGCTTACCATAGGGACATTTTCTGCAGGGGCTTCCATAAAAGCACTTCAAAAAGCAGGCATGCCAGCTGCAAAAGCGGCTACACAATATGAGCCTTTCAAAGCCAATTATATAACGCTTTTCAATACAACGGGGAACTATCTTATCTTTATGTGGCCGGCGATGCTGGCGGTGGTTCTGCAACAGGTCATTCTATTGGCAATGGCTGTAAGTTTTGCCGCAGAGTTTGAAAGAGGGTCCTTTGTGAAAGAATACCGTAGTATGAAAAAGTGGGCTTTTCCTACCATGTTAATTAAAGTAATTCCGATTTGGGTATTTTCTATTCTTATCGTCAGCGTTTATTACTTTATGCATATGATTTTCAGGGTTCCTATGCCGGAAGGAATAGTGAATTTTATCCTTCTTACGGCGGTATTTGTAGGTTCCGCTTCATTTTTGGGAGTGCTTGTCAGTATTCTTATTCCGGATGCGTTAAAGGCTACACAGATTTTGATGGTTATTGCTTCACCGGCTTTCATTATCAGTGGATTTACCTGGCCACTAAGTGCGATGCCTGCTTTTGTACAGTTTATTGCTAATATTATTCCGTTGACACCTTTTTTGCAGGCTTTTAAAATTTTGCTGATTCAAAAAGGATCTGTAGAACTTACTTTTCCTTATCTGAAGCATTTGAGTATTCTTTTAATTATTTATGCCATTTTAGGTTGGATTGCTTTGAAAATTAAACTTTGGCTGATCTTCAAAAAAGCTTCATCACAGGAAATTACTTTGGAAGAAACGTCTGAGAAAAAGATTGCAGAATAAAAATGTGAAAGCGAAAAATATTCACTTTATCCTTGGTTTTTTACCATTATATCTTTCTTTTAAATACATGGGAAAGATCCTTTTGCTTCTATCTTCAAATCCTGAATGAAATTTTATCAGGCTATAAAATCAAACAAAAAAACTGATATATTTGTCTGTTAGAAAATAGAAAGAATATGGAAAATGTATTTGAAGCAAAAGATGCTCAAAGATATATAGATAGAATCAACAAGCTTGTAGAAGATACCCATGGTTTATGGGGAAAAATGACGGTAGACCAGATGTTGGCGCACTGTTGTATCACGTATGAAATGGTTTTTGAACCTGAAAAACATAAAAAGCCGGGATCTATCGCAAAATTTATCTTAAAGACTTTTGTAAAACCTAAGGTGGTGGGAGAGAAAGCATATCCCAGAGATTCCCCTACTTCCCCTCAGTTTTTGGTAACGGGAAGAAAAAACTTCCACGAAGAAAAAACAAGACTTATCGGTTTCATTCAGAAAACTCAGCAGTTGGGAGCAGATGCTTTCGATGGTAAAGAATCCTTTTCCTTTGGAAAATTAAAAGCTCAGGAATGGAATAATATGTTTGCAAAGCACCTGAATCACCATTTATCCCAATTTGGCGTTTAAACCCCTCACAATATGAAAAAACTTTTATTACTCTTTATTTTTGCGGCTCATTTCGTCGTGGGCCAGATGCCGGATATTTCAAATGTATGGCTGAACAAAAGCAAACCTTATATAGGAACAATCGGAAGCAAAGGTCAGGAGTTTAAGCTTAAAATCAATACTGCCGAACAGAACAAGAAGAATGATCAGGAATATTTTGTTTCGGGATATACTCTTGTAGATGCTAATTATGCAAAATTCGAAGGCAAGATTATCATTTCAAAGTATAAAGATGCCAAGAAACAGGGAACGGTATTCGGAGAGTATGAACTGGCAGAAGAAAATAAAGGAAAACATTCAGGGCTGCTGAAAGGAAAATTGGTGTACAATTTCAAATGGGACCGAAAAGCAGAAAAGATACAAGGCGAGTATATTGAATTGGTTGGCGACTGGAAAAGTTATGACGGAACCCTGGAATTTAAAACCCGTCTTAAAAATCAATAATCATCATCCAAATCTTACAATAAACCCAATAAAACTATATGAAATTAGGAGCATTTTCAATCAGCTTAAGTGTGAAAGATCTGCAGAAATCTAAAGACTTTTACGAAAAACTTGGCTTTACAACCATGGCCGGAAATACCGAACAGAATTATCTGATTATGAAAAACGGATCCACGCTGATAGGTCTTTTTCAGGCAATGTTTGATGGCAATATGCTTACTTTCAATCCAGGATGGGATGAAAATGCGCAGAATCTTGAATCTTTCGATGATGTACGTGTGATTCAGAAGCATTTAAAAGAAAATGGAGTTGACATTGAAAAAGAAGCCGACGAAACCACTTCAGGTCCTGAACATATGTATCTGAAAGATCCGGATGGGAATATGATTTTGATCGATCAGCATAGATAAAAAGATCTGATATAACATTCAATAAAAAACTTAACTTATAAAAAACAATCATGGCAACAGTAAATGTTTATTTAACGTTCAACGGAAATTGTAGACAAGCTTTCGACTTCTATAAATCAGTTTTCGGTGGAGAATATCCTTATATGGGTACTTTTGGAGAAATGCCTCCAATGGAAGGAAAAGAAACGCCCGAAGAGGATAAAGATAAAATCATGCACGTAACGCTCCCGATTTCTAAAGAAACCGTATTGATGGGTAGTGATACAGGAGGAGAATGGGCTTCTCACTTTCAGGCCGGGAATAATTTTTCCGTTTCTATCAATGCAGAATCTAAAGAAGAAGCTGATAAACTGTTCAATGGTCTTTCTGCTGGCGGACAGGTAACCATGCCAATGGCCGATACGTTTTGGGGCGCTTATTTCGGAATGTTTTCAGATCAGTTTGGAATCAACTGGATGGTGAACTATGATGATCCTGCGAAAATGCAGCAGCATCCGTAAAAACAGAAGGATATTCAAAATACTTAAAAACCGACAGATAGCTGTCGGTTTTTTTTATACTATAGCTGATGATGGATGTTTTCTGATGTTTTAATTCTTTTAACGATCTTACAATTCTCAAAATAGTACGGAAAGCAAATGAACACTCAAACAGTATTTTGGGTAAAATGTTGTCTAAAGCAAAGAGCCGAAAAGGAAGGACAGCGTATTAAATGCCAAATTGGAAAACCCGTAGAAATACGCAATATCTGATGGTGTTATTATCCTAATTTTGGAAAAGAAAAAGAAAGATTCTGTGAGGTTGAAAATAAAATACATTTATTTTGGCGGTATAATGTGTTTTTTCCTAAATTGTGTGTGTTGTTATTAACAGTATTCATAATAAAACTATTATATAAATAAAAAACTAAAAACTATGGATTTACCAAAACATGCAGTAACACTGGATCAGGCTCAAACATGGATTGCAAACTGGCAAGGGAGAAAAGATATTCCCGGAGCATCAATAAAAGCTAACTTAATTCCTGCTCAGGATGTGAACGATATCTTCATGAAAGATACAGGGTTTACGGAATATAGAGGGTATAACGCAATTACCGACGAAGGAGAATTTAAATTTCTTTTAGTAGGCGTTGATGCTTCAGGAAATGATATGGTAGACTATGCAAAAGGCTATTATGTATATGATATGACAACACCTTGCCCAAGTGTATGTTCCTTAAATAGATGGTGGGAAAGATAATTCCAAAAGCTAAGGATTATTGGATCATTGGATTGAAATATTATCGCTAGTTGGAAAAGGCATCCTGCTGATTAATTTGGTAGTATACTGTATAGGCTTTTTCGGTTCCGGAAGGGCCTATACATTTTTTATAAGTTATCTGGCCTGGTTGTTAATATGTGAAGTTGTATTCTACGTATTAAACTATCAGAAGATCAATAACCTCTTTTTCTCCCATTATTATCTGATAGGCCAGTTCCTGTTGTTGGGGTTATTTTTTCATGAAATTTTGACGGAAACTTATCAAAAGAAAACAGCCCGTTTCCTTTTAGCGATTATTCCGGCGGTTCTTGTTATACAGTATATTATGTATCCTGAAAAATATTATGTTTTTAATTTATTTGAAATTTTTGTCACGTCTTATTCCATCATTATTCTGGCATTGTTTCATTTATATAATACACTGGACGCCCAGAAGAAATACAACTATATAAGCCTGGGACTTTTGCTGTACCTTATAAGCAGTACCGTGATATTCCTTTCCGGAAACCTTTATACAGTAATGAATAGCCAGCTGCATAAAGAAATATGGGTTCTGAATGTCGTTATGTTTATTGTATATCAGATTTTTATTTTCACAGAATATCTTTCTTCCCGTAAAAAAAATGTGTAATTACTGTTATGATTTTACAAGATGAATGAGAATGCTATTATTTCCACTATTGTGTACACCTTTTTGGCGTTTACTTTACTGGCCATTACCCTAATTCTGTTTTATTATTTTTCCAACAAGAAAATAACGAGAAACCTTATTCAGAAAAAGGAACTGGAAATTCGGTATGAGAAAGACCTTACCCATGCTATTATTGGTGCTCAGGAAAAAGAGCGGTTACGTATTGCTCAGGACCTGCACGATGACATCAGCTCGAAACTCAGTGTAGTTTCTTTACATATCCATCTTCTGGATTTTGATAATCTGGAAAGAGAAGAATATAATGACCTGAAAAATAAAATTATCCATCTCGTCAATAAAACGGCAGAAAGTGCCCGACAGATTTCTCATGATCTGCTTCCTCCTATTTTAGAAAAATTTGGACTGCATGCTGCTATAGATGCTCTTTGCTCAGAAATTAACCTCTCCAAAACCATACAGGTTTCCTATTCCAATAGTTTGTATTTTGCCAAAGCAGAGGAAGAAAAAAATTTGCATATCTTTAGGATCCTTCAGGAATTGATCAATAACTCTATAAAACATGGTGAAAGTAGCCATATTCAGATAGCATTTATAGGAAAAGATGGAAAAAATACCTGTATTTATAAAGATGATGGTAAAGGATTTAGCCTTGATGAACAGACGTTGAAAGGTGGACTAGGCCTTCGGAATATCAGAAGCCGGGTGGAACTGATCAACGGTACACTGAAGATGGAAAGTGAAACCAATAAAGGGATCACCGTAGAATTTACATTTTAAATGATTATAAGATGGAAAAAGAGACAATCCGTGTCATAACGGTAGATGATGAAGCCCTCTTTCGTCAGGGAATCTCACTGCTGATACAGAGAGAAAAAGATATTGAGCTTGTGAGTGATTTCAGCAACGGAAAAGAACTGCTGGATGCCCTTACAATCCTCGAAGACCTTCCGGATATTATTTTAATGGATCTTAATATGCCGGAAATCAATGGAGTAGAAGCTACTAAGCAGATTCATGTTAAATATCCTCAGATCAAGATTATTGCGCTTACCAGTTATAATACAAAAGCCTTTGTTGTCAACATGATCCAGTCGGGAGCCTGCTCTTTCCTCAAGAAAAACTCCAGTCCTGCAGAACTGTTGAATGCCATAAGAGAAGTATATCAAAAAGGCTTTTTCTATAATGTTGAAGTAATGGAGGCACTTCATCAGAACCTTACAGAACCTAAAAAGAAGATTTCCAGTATTTTTGATGCCAATCATATCTCAAAACGGGAGAAAGAAGTATTGGAGCTGATCTGTAAACAATACAGTACCTTCGAAATTGCTGATCAGCTTTTTATAAGTTCGAGAACGGTGGAAGGGCATCGCAACAGTCTTCTTCTAAAAACAGGAGCTAAAAATACTGCTGGTTTGGTAGTATTCGCTATAGAAAGTAAAATTGTAGATACCAATTATTTAAAAGATAGATTTTAGTGAATTTCATTGATGTGCTTTTCGCACAAGTTCAAAATCTGAATATTTATATGCTTTCTAATTTTAGATCTTTTATTGGGCGCTTGGACAAAATATAAGTGACTTTTTTGTGTTTTCTGATAAAAATAGTATTAGTTTTGACAATTAATTAACAGAAAAATACAAAAGAATGAAATTTACAATCGAAAACATCAAAGCAGCACATCAAAAAGTAAAAAGTGGTGCAGATTTCCCACAGTATATCCAGGATATTAAAGACCTGGGTGTTTCTCATTACACAGCTTATGTAGCTGATGGTAATACAGAATATTTCAATGCAGATAACCAATCTGTTCATACCGGAAGCAAGTACGATCTTTTGACCATTTCTCATGATGTAGATCTCGACACTTTCAAAGCAAGATTAAAACTTCATCAGCAAGGCGGTACAGATTACATTACATTTTGCAATGACTGTGCAGCAAACGGAATTGTTGGCTGGAGAATCAACCTGGCTGAAATGAAGTGTACTTATTTTGATCAAAAAGGAGAAGATATCCTTGTTGAGCACATTCCGGGATAACAGAGTGTCAAAATTTTATGAAGTAACACATTTAAAATGACTTGTTGCTAAAACCCCTTTCAAATTCACCTTAATATTTGTTTGTTATTATTGATTTAAATTATTAATTTTGTTAAAAACGATAGATAATAGTAATTAATAAACATGAGAAAGGTTTTTACGAAGTTGGCTTTTACGGTATTTGGATTAAGCTCCCTCTTAACATTTGCGCAGAAAAATGATCTTGGTGCCTGGTATATGTACTTTGGAAATAATAAGATCAGTAAAAAACTGAATTGGCATAATGAAATTCAGTACAGAAACTTTGATGCTATTGGTGATTTGGAGCAGCTTCTCATCCGCACAGGAGTAGGATATGACCTTACCGAAAACAATAATAATATTTTATTGGGGTATGGTTTTATCCTAAGCCAACCTTACGTAAATGGAGAAAAGAAAGAAAATATTGAACACAGAATTTTCCAGCAATATATCACAAAACAGAAATTCGGAAGATTTCATATTCAGCACCGTTATCGTTTGGAAGAACGCTTTCTGGAAGATGATTTCAGAATGAGGTTCCGATATATGCTTGGGTTCAATATTCCCATTACTCAAAAAGAAATGTTGCCCAAAACACTATATGCTTCAGTGTATAATGAAATATTTCTTCATTTCAACAGCCCGGTTTTCGACAGGAACCGAGTGTATGGCGCATTAGGATATGTCATCAATAAAAATATGAGAATAGAAGCCGGATATATGAATCAAATTCAGGAAAACAGAAACCGTGGTCAGATTCAGATTGGCTTTTATAACAACATACCATTTACCCGAAATTAGTAATTCTTTTTTTACTGAATGCCGGGATGAAAAATGAAATCGTAATTTTATAAAATATCATTTATATATAAACACATATGCATTCAGGGAAAAGATTTGGAGCGCGCGAGTTCATAGTATGGACAAGGCGAAGCATCTATGCACTTACATTATTATCCGCAATTCCAACAGTTCTGTACTTTTGGGGTTGGAAGTTTCTTTCCGTGCCATGGCAGCCTATCGCTATCATGGGAACCGCGGTCGCTTTCATTGTAGGATTTAAAAACAATGCCAGCTACAGCAGATTGTGGGAAGCAAGGCAGATCTATGGAGCCATCATTAATGATAGCCGAAGTTTTGGATACATTCTTCGTGATGCGCTTATTTCAAAGGATTCGGATAAAGTAAATCAAATGTTTCTGCGTCATTATGCATGGCTTACTGCGCTAAGGTTCCAGCTTCGTGAGCCCAGAGCTTGGGAAAATATGGGAACTGTTCAGTTTGATGAATATTCAAAGAAATATGATATTCCGGAAAGACTTACAAAACTGGATGAAGAATTAGAAAAATACCTTTCTGAGGATGAACTTAAGTATATTCTAAGCAAAAAAAACAGGGCTACACAGTTGATGGCAGCCCAAAGCAAACAGCTGTCCGAAGCTTATGGGAAAGGAGAAATTAATGATTTTCAATGGACGCAGATCAATCAGCAGCTTGTGAAATTTACTGATAATCAAGGGAAAGCAGAGCGAATTAAAAACTTTCCTTACCCAAGGAACTTTTCTTCTATTACGACTTATCTTTTACTTTTATTCATCATTTTCGTTCCTTTCGGATTGTTGAAGGAATTTGATAAACTGGGAGAAGGAACAATGGTAGAAGGTTGGACGCTGTGGTTTAATATTCCTTTTTCAATATTGGTAACATGGTGCTTTCATACTCTTGACAGTGTAGGAGAAGCTTCTGTCAACCCTTTTGAAGGAAGCCCGAACGATGTCCCGATTACCCAGATCAGCCGAACAATTGAAATAGATATGAGAGATATGCTGGATGAATCAGAACTTCCGCCGGCGATCACTCCAAAAAATAATATTGTGCTTTAAAAACTCAACATAAAGACAATATTAAACCTATGAGATTTAACTAAAAATAAAGTATTCAAACACGTTTTATCAAGAACTACCTTAAAAACAACACTTAAAAAAACAATATCAAAATGATTCACAGCTATGTTATCATATCCATTGTCGTCTTACTGTCTGTAATGATATTAGTGATGATCGGGCAGAAACTGAAAGTGGCTTATCCTATTTTTCTGGTGATTGCAGGATTGCTCATAAGCTTTATTCCCGGAATGCCGCGTATAGAAATAGAACCGGATCTGGTTTTCCTTATTTTTCTGCCTCCTATCTTATTTGAAGCAGCCTGGTTTACTTCATGGCAGGATTTTCACAAATGGAGAAAGCAGATTTTTTCTATGGCTTTCGGTTTGGTATTTCTGACTTCCATTGTAGTGGCTTACCTTTCTTCCTCAATCATTCCGGGGCTTACTGTAGCCATGGGATTCCTGTTGGGAGGAGTAAATTCGCCACCGGATGCCGTAGCTGCAACTTCGGTGTTGAAGCATATGAAAATTCCTAAAAAAATCACAAGTATTTTGGAAGGAGAAAGTTTGATCAATGATGCTTCCAGTTTAATTGTTTTTAAATTCGCTCTTGCAGCAGTTATTTCAGGACAGTTTATCTGGAGAGATGCTGTTCAGGACTTCTTTACGATGGCTATTGGCGGAATTGCTATAGGAGTTGCCGTAGGCTTTCTGTTTGGAGCTTTATTGAGAATTATCCCAACCAATTCCAACATAGATACCATTATTACCCTTATCGTACCGTATATTATGTATGTGGGAGCCGAGCATTTTCATTTTTCAGGAGTACTGGCGGTGGTTTCAGGAGGATTGCTGATGTCTTACAACTCCCATTGTTATTTAAGTCATACCTCAAGGATTCAGTCGGGGAACGTATGGAGTGTTCTGATATTTTTAATGAATACCATTATTTTCATCCTTATAGGTCTGGAGCTTCCTATTGTTGTGGAAGGATTGAAAGACTATACTATTTCTGAAGGAATATTCTACAGCGTTGTGATTGGCGGAGCAATCATCGGAACAAGAATATTGTACAGTTATGCCTTAATGTATTTCCCCAGAGTTTGTTCCAAAGAATTAAGATTAAAAGTTCCCAAGCCAGATTGGAGGGAACCCTTCATTATTAGTTTTGCAGCGATGAGAGGAGTAGTTTCTTTAGCGGCCGCATTGTCTATTCCTGCATTTTTACCGAATGGAGACGCATTTCCACACCGAAATATCATTTTATTCGTAACTTTCGTTATCATATTGATCACTTTGGTAGGGCAAGGGTTATTACTAAGTCCAATCCTGAAACTGTTGAACATTCAGGATGCCGGAAGTGAATTGCCGGAAGAAAAACAGGAAGTAATTCTGATGCGTAAGTTAAAAGAAACAGCTCTACATAAATTGGAAAACGACTTTTCTGAGCTGACCGTTACCAATAGCCTGGTACGTCACCAAAAACATAAACTTGAAAATGAAATGATGCTGATGGCAGATAAAGCCCAATGTATGGCGTCTACCGGAGATTATGTTACAGCCATTAATCAAAATAAAGATGTATTGCGTCAGGTTATTCAGGCTCAGAGAAACGAGCTGCACAGAATGAAAAAAGAGAAAATCTTTGACGATCATGTGATGAGAACCATTGAAATGCAGTTGGATTTTGATGAAGCTAAGATCACTGGATTTTCACATGGATAATTCTTTAAACCAAGAAAAATCCTTAACAGGATTGAGAAATTAAAATATATTAAATCAATACGATGAGTGATCCAATCATTGTTCAGTATACAATAAATGCTCCAGCCAATAAGGTTTGGAATGCATTAACAAATAAGTCTGAAATGAAATTCTGGTACTTTGATATTCTGGATTTTGATTTGGAAGTAGGGAAGGTATTTAATTTTTATGAACCGGGCGGAGAAAATAAATACCATCATCAATGTGAAATTGTAGAAATAATCCCAAACAAGAAATTAAAGCATACCTGGTCCTATCCCGATTTTTCAGATTTGAAAACGATGGTCACGTGGGAATTGGTACTCGAGAACGATATAACCTTGGTCAGATTAACTCACGAAGAAATTGAAAACTTTAAAGATCTTGGTGATGGCTTCTCAATGGAAAATTTTACAGGAGGCTGGAACACCATTATCGGTCAAAGTTTAAAAGAATATTTAGAAAAATAGGTTATGATTGAATTACAGTTTTTTACCATTCAGGATGCTCCAATGCTCATCTCTCAAGTAAAAGATGCTAAAATGCTTCTTCAGTTTGCAGGGCCCAAGTATCATTTTCCCCTTACAGAAATTCAGTTGGAAAAAGACCTGTCGGACAGGGGCAGAACATTATTCAAAATCATAGATCAAACCCATCAGAATACCATAGGACATGCGCAAATCTTTTTAAAGGAAGAGACATTTCTCCTCGGAAGAATTCTTATTTGGGATGAAAACAACAGAGGTAAAGGATATGGTAAAAAAGTAATGCAGGAACTTCTGAAGTACGGTTTTACCCATTTCGATAAAAAAGCAGCAGAGCTCAATGTCTACGACTGGAATATCGGTGCCATTGAATGCTATAAAAAAGTAGGTTTTACCTTCGATCCTAACGTGAAGAGTGAAGTTAAAATTGATGAAGAAACATGGATTAGCCTTAATATGAAAATCCATAAAAATACTTTTGAACTACAATCATGATGACAAAGTTTACAGGATTACGGCCTATTTTCTGGACAGAAAATCTGGAGGAAACCATCGAATTTTATACCCATATTCTTGGCTTTACCTTGCTGATGAAAAACGACGACTGGCAGTGGGCTTCCCTTCAAAAAGATGAGGTATTTATTATGCTTTCACAGCCCAATCAGCATGAAAAAACTTCTGGAATCGGCTTTTCAGGATCATTTTATTTCAATGTAGAAACAGTGGATAAACTTTGGGAAGACCTTAAAACAAAAGCTAAAATCTGCTATGAAATCGAAACCTTTGAATGGGGAATGAGAGAATTTGCAATCTATGATAACAACGGTTATATCCTGCAATTTGGGGAAACCGTCGATAATATTGGCAATACGGAATAAAATTTGCTATTTTTGGGGAAATATTTAGAAAGTCAATGAAAAAAAATATAATAGTAGGTTTTGCAGCCATTGTATTACTGGTATCTTGTAATAAGGATAAAGAGATTCTTAATACGCTGAGTACTTATAATACTTCGATGGAAGCAAAAGGATATCATTTCGGGGATAAATTGGAACTTCCAAAAGAAGTAACTGATAATGCAGAAAGTGTAACCATAAGCTTTGGAGATAAGGAAACAAACAATTTAACGATTGATCCTAAGTTTTTTACATTGGGAGATAATGCAGTGACATTTAATGTGAAAACAAAAGGGGGGGAAGTGTTGAATCAGGATGCCACCATCAATGTATTTGCAAAAAATCCTGAGAAAAATGTTGCGTACCAGATTATTGCAGAATATCCTCACGACCCTAAAAACTTTGTACAGGGATTTCAGATTGAAGGCAACACAATCTATGAAAGTGATGGCCAGAACGGATCTTCACAGATCTTAAAATATACACTGGGAACCACTACACCACTGGCTTCTACAAAACAGGCTCAGGAAGACTTTTCTGAAGGAAGTACCATTGTGGGAGATAAAGTGTACCAGCTGACATGGCAAAGCAAAAAAGGATACATTTATGATAAAAGTTCTTTAAAACTCCTTTCTGAATTTCCTTATCCAAACGTTTTAGGGGAAGGTTGGGGATTAACGTATGACGGAAAGAACCTGATTGCATCAGATGGAAGTAAACTATTGTATTTCCTTGATGTAAATGATCCTTCAAAAGTCGTGAAATATATCGCTGTAGCCGGAAGTTCTCAGGCTTATGATCAGCTGAACGAACTGGAATACCACAACGGATTCATTTATGCCAACGTATGGCAAAAGCCGATTATCTTAAAAATCAACCCTGCCACAGGAGAAGTGGTTGGAACATTCGATTTCACAGAAATTGCAAAACAGAATACCAAAGGAAGTGATGATGTATTAAACGGAATTGCTTTTAAAGGTGAAAATATGCTGGTTACAGGTAAAAACTGGCCGAAAATCTATGAAGTTCAGATCAAATAATAGAAAATAATACAATACAGATATAAAATAGCGTTCCTTAGTGGACGCTATTTTCATTGTAAGGATTAAATTTTAGTATTTTTGAAAAATGATAAGAAACATTGTAAAACTCAATATAATAACAGGTCTGGCCAATATTCTTCTCCTGATGTCATGCAATAAGAATGAAAAAATGCTGGACGTATTAGCAGATCACAACAACGCAAAAGAAGCAAAAGGATATCATTTCGGGGATAAACTGGAGCTTCCCAAAGAAGTGACAGATAATGCAGAATCTATTACCATCAATCTGGAAGACAAAGAAACCTCCAGTTTAATCATAGATCCTAATTTTTTCAGTCTGGGAGACAATAATGTCATCTTTGAAATTAAAACGAAAAATGGAGAAACCTTGAATCAGGATGCTACCATCAACGTATTTATAAAAAATCCGGAACAGAATATTCCCTATAAAATTGTAGCACAATATCTGCACGACAGGAATAATTTTATCGAAGGATTTGTGGTAGAAGGAAATACCGTGTATGAAAGTGACGGGATCGAAGGATCTTCTCAGCTTATAAAGTATACAGTAGGAGCAAAAGTACCTTCATTGGTTAAAAAACAGCCTGCTAAAATCTTCTCCGAAGGCTGTACTATTGTGGGAGATAAAATTTATCAGCTTACGTATAAGAACAAAATTGGACTTATATATGATAAAAATACGTTGGAAAAGCTTTCCGAATTTCCTTTGCCTAACATCATAGGAGAGGGTTGGGGATTAACTTATGACGGGAAAAATCTTATAGCTACAGATGGTTCAAAAAATCTCTATTTTCTGGATGTTACAGATCCTTCAAAAGTCGTAAAGACTGTTTCTGTAGCGGGAAGTTCTCAAACCTATGATCAGCTGAATGAATTGGAATATCATAACGGGTTCATTTATTCAAATGTGTGGCACAAACCTTTTGTGTTAAAAATCAATCCTGCAACAGGTGAAGTGGTAGGGAAATTTGACTTTACACAAATCACTAAAGAAAATAACCGTGGCGACAGCGAAAATGTATTAAACGGAATTGCCTTTAAGGGTGAAAATATGCTGATAACAGGTAAAAAATGGCCTAAGATCTACGAAATTCAGTTTTAGTAATCCATCCATCAACTGGCAAAATATCTGAGAGACATTCGCTGATTTTAGTTTTTATTTTAACGAATATTAAAGATGAGATGATTAGCTTTAATGTCCTTTTGGATGAAATTATTTTTCAGTATATTGAACACATTAAAAAAGCAGAGTGAAGTTTTTAAACATACTATTTTTTTTCCTTTTCTGTACAACATTCGGACAGAATATCATTCCTTTAGATACTTTGAAACTGAAGGAAGCCAAAGATATGTTGGCCGACGACTACGGAAATCTGTATATCTATAAAAATAAAGACTTTAGTCTTACAAAATATGATTCTCTAGGAAAACAGATCGGGCAGATGATGCTTACGGTTCCTTATAAAGTGCAAACTGTTCAGAATCCGCTTAACGTCCCTCTTTTTTCAGAAAATGCTCAGGAAATGAAATTCGTAGATCAAAATATGAACGAGATTCAACGGGTAGATTTCAAGCAGAAATTTGGGTTTATCAGAATGGCTTATGCCGAAGATCTTCAGCAAATGTGGCTTTTAGATGACAGTACGAAGCGTCTGATACAGTATAACTTCAGAAACGATACAACGATCAATTCATATCCTTTTGATGTCAGCTTCGAAGATTTGATGGATCTTTTAGTATATGAGGGGAAAGTCTATATTCTCACCAGAAAACATATCAGAATATACAGCCTTAAATTTGAAAAACTCTTTGAAGCTCCCATAGATAATGGAAAAAGGTTCAGAAGAGAGAACGATAATATCTTGGTAATCTCCAATAACTCCATTTCAAAATACATTCCTGAAAAAGGAATATCGATAATCTTCGATGACCAGGATGCACAAATTGTGGATAAAAACATCCTTTCTTATTTTGAAATCAAGGCGAACAAACTCTATCTTTACAGCCTTGAAAAAATAGAAAAAGCCAAAAGGCAAAAACAGCTGGATTTTCAACCGGAACCTACTGAAAAACCTCAGGAAAATCAGGGAGAAATAAAAACAGAGAAGTCTTCAGACAATACTTTAGAAAAATTGATTGAAACCGCTTCCGAAGTTCAGACTGAAGGCCTGGAAAAGCTTATCAATTAATCAGTAAATACAAGGAAAAAGAATATGCACATTGCAGTTACAGGAAACATTGGAGCGGGAAAAACAACGTTGACCACCATGCTTTCCAAGCATTACGGATGGGATGCACAATTTGAAGATGTAGATCATAATCCTTATCTGGAGGATTTTTATTCGGATATGAGCAAGTGGAGTTTTGCACTGCAGGTGTACTTCCTGGGAAGCAGATTCCGCCAGGTAAAAGAAATCAGAGAAAGTGGTAAAAACATTATTCAGGACCGTACCATTTATGAAGATGCCCATATTTTTGCAGAAAACTTAAATGATATGAATCTTCTTTCAGACAGAGATTTCAATAATTACTCGTCTGTTTTTGATCTGATGAAGTCTTTTGTTTCGGCTCCTGATCTTTTGATCTATTTAAAATCAGACGTTCCTAATCTTGTAAAAAAAATCTACAAAAGAGGACGTGAATATGAAGCGTCTATCAGTATTGAATATCTTTCAAAACTGAATCAGAAATATGAAAAATGGATCTCCAATTATACAGAAGGAAAACTTCTGATCATTGAAGTAGACGACCTTGATTTTGTTGAAAAACCTGAAGATTTCGGATTGATTCTCGAAAAAATTGAAGCGGAACTTCACGGATTGTTTTAACAAACATTTATCAGAATATTAAGAACGGTTCAGAATTAATCTTCTTACATTTGTTGAAGGCAAGTTTAATTTCTTAAAATAATTAAAAATGTTAGTCAAAGTTTTACATAACGGAAACTGTTCAAAATCAAATGCTGTATTAGAGTATCTTGATGAAAACGGAGTGCCTTTTGAGATTATTAATATCATGGAAGATCCGTTAAGTATTTTAGAGATCAAAACAGTTTTGAAGAAGTTGAATCAAAGTGTTTTTCATATTATCCGGAAGATGGACAAGCTGTATACCGAAAACTATGCAGATAAGAATTATTCCGAAGAAGAATGGATTAAAATTCTATCTGAAAATCCTTCCCTGATACAAAGACCAATTCTGGTGAAAGGTTCAGTCGCTATGTTGGGAAGACCCCTTGAAAATGTAAAATTCTTTATTGAAAAGTAAAGTTACAAATTATAAGAAAACCGCTCCAAGCAGAGCGGTTTTTTCGTTTTTATATAGCGTTATATATTTTTTCGTTTTATTTTTTATTTGAAAGTTTTATTTTTCTTTTGGCTTTTGCAAACTATTGTATAATGCTTCAAGTTCTTTTGGTGGAATGCCAGAATCAAAACTGGCAGAGGTATAGGTAACTCCATTAGATGTAATAATAATAGTAGTAGCTAAAGCCCGATCGCTATATCTGCCGGTAGTGGGAGACTTAATATCTGATATTTTAGATAAATCCAGGGTCTCTGCCTGCTTGGAAATATTCTCCCATTCAGAAAGTGACATAGCCGTCTGGGTTGAATCTCCATTTAATGTAGCGATAATAAGGTTCGGGGTATAAACGACACTCCGGTTGGTTCCCCGCGTTCTTTCTGTTAATTCAATCTTTTCGATTTTTTGCTGCTTTGTTATTTTTGTTAAATTTTTACTATTTGTGATGTTTTTATTTTGATTTAAACAACTTCTAGTTGATAAAATTGTAATAATATTAATTATGATAAAATGTGTTTTCATTGAATTATTTTTATTTTATTCTGTATTTCGTTATGTTTCACCCTGTTTTTGGTGGTATTTTTTGTATGTTTGCTAAAATACAAAAAAATACAACAATGACGAATTCTATTATTTTGAAGTCTTCTTTGGCGGCTTTATTCTTTATGGGAATAGGGTTTTCAAATGCACAGATTAGAGAAGGAGGAAAATCTCCAAAACGGCTTACAGAGCAAAAGTTAGATCCTAATGGAGTTGAAAAATGTGGAACCGTTGAATATGAAGCTCATCTACAAAGAAAATTTCCTGAAAGGTTTACAACAGAGCAGTTTGAGAAATGGCTTTCCCCTTTGAGTGAAAAGGCCAATGCTAATAGATCACAGGACGGAACTGTTATTACAATTCCAGTCGTAGTTCATGTTATTCATAGCGGTCAGAATGTGGGAACGGCTCCTAATATTACAGATGCTCAGGTAATGTCTCAGATTACCGTAATGACTGAGGATTTTAGAAGAAAGATTAACACTCCGGGATATAATACTAATCCAGTAGGTGCGGATACTGAAATACAGTTTGTACTGGCAAAGGTAGATCCTAACGGAAATCCAACTAATGGGATCGATAGAGTAAATCTTTGCAAAGACTATTGGGCAAATGGGTCTCCTGAAGGTGGATATCCAAATTTTATCGATGATGTGGTAAAAACCAGTACAATTTGGGATCCTACAAAATATATGAATATGTGGAGTGTAGACTTTGCTGATAATGGATTGTTGGGATTTGCTCAGTTTCCGTCTGGCTCAGGTCTTCAAGGTCTTGATGCCAATGGAGGGCTTGCAACTACAGATGGGGTAGTTGCAGGATATTCTACTTTTGGAAGTATGGATTATAATGACGGTACATTTTTAATGCAGGCAGGCTATGACAGAGGAAGAACAATGACCCATGAGGTAGGACATTTCCTGGGGCTTAGGCATATCTGGGGAGATGCTGTGTGTGGTAATGACTATTGTGCAGATACTCCAACAGCACATGAGGATAACTATGTTTGTAATGCTGCTATTCCAAGTTGTGATGATCCCGCGGTTTTTGAAATGGTACAGAATTATATGGATTATACAAACGATACCTGTATGAATATTTACACCAATGATCAGAAAACCAGGATAAGAACAGTGATGGATAATTCTCCAAGAAGAATGGAGCTTAAGGCGTCCAATGCTGATTTACCTATTCCTTTGTTTGCGAATGATGCTGAGATAAAATTTGACGGAGGCTGCTCAATAGGAATCGTTAATTGTGGAGAAGGCGTACTTCGCTTGCTTATCACCAACAGAGGTACAAGCAATTTGACATCAG
The DNA here is from genome assembly GCF_049319685.1 of Chryseobacterium sp. Mn2064. NCBI lineage: Bacteria > Pseudomonadati > Bacteroidota > Flavobacteriia > Flavobacteriales > Weeksellaceae > Chryseobacterium > Chryseobacterium sp. Mn2064. The sequence goes on along the minus strand of NZ_JBMOUE010000002.1, from coordinate 475,670 downwards.
CTGTTATTTCATATTCAATAAATGGAGGAGCAGCTCAAACTTATAATTGGACGGGTAGCCTTACTCAAGATAAATCGGAGGTAATTAATATCCCTGTGAGTAGCTCTGTAGCATCTTCTCCTGTTTCCTTCTCTATAGCATCTGTCAATGGAGGAGCAGATCAAAGGAGTACAAATAATTCTACCAGTGGTAATTATGTAAAGCCTGTAGCGCCTGAATATTTTTCAACAACTACTGTTACCTTTAAGCTGCAGAGGGATAAGTATGGTAAAGAAACCAGATGGAACTTGAAAAACAGTTCTGGACAAATCGTAAAAGAAGGAATGTATAGCAATACTCAAGCTGGGCAGCCTACTCCGGCTCTTATTACGCAAGTATGGACTTTACCTGAGGATTGTTACGTATTTACCATATCTGATGACTTTGGCGATGGACTGGAAAATGGATATGTAGATCTTGCTGCAAGTACTGGGCAGACTATATTTCATTTAGAGAATGAATTTGTTTATGAAACAAAAACATTTACGACAAGGGAATCATTAGGAACTATCGAAGTTAATAAGAACAATAAATTGGGTATTTATCCTAATCCGGTTAATGATGTTCTTAATGTTATGGGGCTTTCAGGAGAATCTCAATTTGAAATTCATAATGCAGTAGGACAGATTGTGAAAAAAGGAAAGATTAATGATAATCAGATTCGTGTAGCAGATCTTGTAAAAGGAGTTTATGTGATTACAATACATAATGCGAAAACATCAGAAAGTATTAAATTTGTTAAGAAGTAATAATACAGAATACATCAATTTTTGAAATAGATGATCCGTCTCTGTAATGGGGCGGATTTTTTTATTAACTGATGAAAATTTAAAAAGATAAAGAAGGAAGTTTGGGAAAATAAGAGCAATAAAAAACCGCTTCATATAATGAAACGGCTTTTTGTTTTTACAGCAGAATTACGCCTTCTACTTTTGCTACTTCTTTATAAATATTCACAACCTGATCTGCATCCAATACAAATGCATTAATGTTGCAGGCTGTATATTTTCCATTTTTGCTTTCTCGGTTCCCTAATGTGAATTTAATACCGTCAAAAACTTTGTAAATTTCAGTGAGTTTTGATTGGTCTGTAGGAACAATAAATTTAAATAAATAATCCTCAGGAAAATCATGATGACCTTCCAGTTTATCCTTTAAAGACTTATAAAAATCTTCAGGGCTTGCGTGTTGATTTCCTTGTAATATATCCATCTGCAATCGTTAATATAATATAAATATAGCGAAAAAATTCCTATTTTCCAAATGGCCCCAGTAGCGATTTGGAATTCTGGTGCTCGTAATCTTCAATGATATTGAACAAGCCATTGACAAGCTGTTCAGAGGCAAGTTGGCTTAATCCACCTGAATTTACGGTATTCTTGTTTCCTCCTAAAAGATTCCCCAGAAAATTGTTTCCAGCTAATGCAGTATTGATTGTTTTTACGATTCCGTATTCATTCAGTTTTTCATCCACTTTAGGAGCGATAGCAGCTACAAGCTGTTGAGAGGTTTTTTCTTTGAGAATCTGTGTGGCAGTTGTTCCCTGGATAATTCTGGTGACATCCTGAGCATTCAGACTATTAACGGCCCCTTCTAAAATCGGTTTAGAGGTCGTTACCGTGTAAGCTGCCGCCTGAGCAATATAATCTCTCTCTTTAGCCACCAATGACGGTGCAATTTTTTCAAGCATAGAGTTGATGTCTCGAAGTTCTTTGGGAAGAGCTTTATCTACCATATTGTTCTGTAGAAATGCCTCTTTATTGCCATAAACTCCCATTCCTTTATCAATACCATTAAGGAGCATTCTTTTAATAATGGAAAGTCCCATATCACTTGTTGCAAGGGTGGTGCAGGATTGTACTGTAGTGGTAATAACTGCGCCGGTTCCGATGATAAAGGCGGCTGCAATGATATATTTTTTCATTGATCTTTTTATTGATGTTTTTCGTAATGCTTTTTTCCAAAAACTGCACCAAAGGTAAATACTATTCTTTATTTAACAAAATATTAATTGTAACGTAGCAATTTGGTCAAAATTTGGGTAAAATTTAATGTTTTGTTATTAGTGAAATATTAAGTTGATCACGTAAATTTTGAATAAAAATTCATAAAATTTGATTCTTTTTCACTTTTTATTCAGTAAAAATTAATTTGTGTTAAATTTTTAAGATATTTTAACATGATGCGATATTTTTTATATTTTTGGCTAATGTCTTTTTTTGAGATTTTGGAATAACTCCACTTATTAAGACATAGTACAAATTGATTATTTGAATAAATTGAAACTATATGAAACAACGTGAACTAAAGTATTCATGTCTCATTGCCGTGCTATACTTCGGTATGAATGTCAATGCTCAGACTGCTCCAAAAGATACTACTGCCAAAGAGCAGAAGATCGAGGAAGTGGTTTTGATTGGATATGGATCTCAGAAAAAAGAAAATGTAACGGGAAGTATCGGAATGGTTTCAGCAAAAGATCTTGCTGATAAACCGAACGCTAACCCAATAAGTTCAATACAAGGAAAACTATCTGGAGTACAGGTTTTGAATTCCGGTACACCAGGAAGTTCCCCGAGAGTAGACATCAGAGGAGTAGGTTCTCTTACCGGTAAAACAGTGTTTATTGTTGATGGAATGATTACGGATGATATTTCTTTCCTTGGACCTCAGGATATTGAATCTATGAGTGTGCTGAAAGATCCTTCCAGTTTAGCAATCTTTGGTGCAAGAGCTGCCAATGGAGCGGTTATTATTAAAACAAAAACAGGAAGAGGGAAACCAATATTCAATTTCAATTCTTATCTGGGAATTAAAAAGGTTACCAATGTTCCAAAAATGACTAATTCTGATCAATACATTGAGCTTTATAACGAAAAGCTGATGAATGATAACGGAAATCTTACAGGAGCACTTGCAAGAGCTAATTTTCCTGCAGATACTGACTGGTTCAAAGAAATTTTTAGAACAAGCATCATTAATGCAAACGATTTCTCAGCTTCGGGAAGTATTGGTAAACTTAATTATTACGGAAGTATAGGATACCTTCAGGATGAAGGGAATATTGCGGCAGGACAAGGAGTTAACTCAGGATCTGGTTTTAACAGACTTAATACCAAGTTAAATCTTAGTTATAAAATTACGGATAACCTGACGATTGGAAACAACTTCACATTTTCTAAAATGCGTACTGATCTCGCAAACAATCCTTTATTGAATGCCTACAATGCTCCGCCGATCTTTTCTGTAATGAATCCTGGAACAGGAGGTTATCAGTTCTTTAACGGATATTCTATTCCTAACCCAAGAGCCGTATTGGATTTATTCCGTTCTCAGAACAGACAGGACAGGTTGTTGAATAATGTTTGGGCAGAGTATAAATTTTTGCAGGACTTTACTTTAAGAGTAAGTTACACAACAGACAATTATAATACGAGCTTATACGAATATACTCCTACATTTGACTATGTTCCTGTTTCTGACCAGAAACCGAATAAGTTAATTACTAGAAATTCAAGAAACCGAAATTATATTTGGGATAACACACTAAGCTGGAAGAAATCATTTGGAGATCATAATCTTGAAATACTGGCAGGTTTTTCAAGAACCAGAAATTCCTATGCGCAGACATATTTACAAGCACTTAATGTATATTATAACGGAGACAATTCCTCATTAAATATTTATAATGGGACTGATATTGTTAGAATTACAGATAATGTGAAAGATTATGATGTGGTACCTTATCAGGATAGGATAGAATCTATGTTTGCCAGAGTTAATTATGATTATAAAGGCAAATACCTGGTGAATGGGTCAGTACGTAGAGATGGTACTTCAAAATATTCTACTGGAGACAGGCATAGAGTATTTCCTGCAGTAAGTGCGGGTTGGGTTGTGTCTAAAGAAGACTTTATGAGCAACCAGAATTTATTTAGTCTTTTGAAATTAAGAGCAAGCTGGGGTAAATTAGGAAATCCTGATGTAACAAGAGCATATACACTTTCAACAACGATCTTTAAAGATGGTCCTTATTTCGGAAACTCAGGAGCTCCTGCGCAGACGATTGATCAGGTTATTGATCCTAATATCGGTTGGGAAACTACAACGGGTAGAGATATCGGCTTAGAGATGGGACTATTTAATAATAAGTTGAAAATTGATGCGACTTATTTTGATAAAGATACTAAGGATGTAGTATATGGTGTTACCCAAGGAACCGTTTCGGGGGCAAGTAACTGGAAAAACTTTATTACAAATGCGTATTCATTTAATAACAGAGGTTTTGAGGTTTCGGTAAATTATGATACAAAAATTTCTGATAAAGTAAGATTAGGAGTATATGGTAACCTTACCACTCTTAAAAATAAAATTACATCGGTATATCAAGGTTCATACCTGGAAACGGGAGCTAGTTTATTTGGAAACTCTATTGTAAGATTAGAAAACGGACAGCCTGTAGGAGCATATTATGGATATCAGGTAACAGGAGTATTCCAAACTGATGCTGAAGCAGCTGCTTCTGGTCAAACCGGAGCAAAAGCAGGATGGCTTAAATTTGCTGATAATGATGGAAACGGAATTATTGACACCAGAGATAAGACATTCTTAGGAAGCCCGATTCCAAAAGGAACCTATGGCTTTGGAGTTAATTTAAATGTTTATGATTTCGATATTGCTGTAGACTTCCAGGGAGTATTTGGCAATAAAATTTATAACTATAACCGTGAACAACGTTATGGAAATGAAAACTGGGATCTTGATTTCTACAATAACAGATGGCATGGTGCGGGAACTTCCAATGCCTATCCAATGACAACCAACAACCAGTCTATTATTGTTCCAAGTAGTTTCTTTGTAGAAGATGGAAGCTATTTCAGAATCAGAAATATTACGGTAGGATATAACTTACCTAAAGACTTTGCAAAATCATTATTGCTTACTAAATTTAGACTGTATCTAAGTGCTCAGAACCCTTGGACAAGCTTTAAATACCACGGATTCTCTCCGGAGATCATGAATACAGACAGAGTACAAATGGGAGTTGATAATAATATTTATCCAATTTCAGCCATTTATACAATCGGTATGAACTTAACATTTTAATTAAAAGAACATGAAAAAAATATTTTTATCCGTCGCTTTGTTTTCATTAGTGATTAGTTGCAAAGACGAGTATTTGGATATAAAACAGGAAGGAGTAACAGAAGCAGAATCTTTCTTTAAGACACAGGATGATGCGATGCAGGCTACTAATGCCATTTACCTTTTTTTAAGAAGCTGGGAAAATTCAGCTTTTCCTTATCAGTTTGTATTTGGAGTTCCTGCAGATGATGTTGTGAAAGGATCTAACCCAGGTGATGCATCCTTCATCAATGCATATGATCAGTTTACCTATACCGTAAGCGATGATGGAGTTAGAGGATATTGGATCGGACAATGGCAGGCGGTGAACAGATGTAATCAGGTGATTACCAATGTTCCGAAAATTGATATGGATGCCACTTTAAAAACAAGATTGATTGCTGAAGCAAAAATGCTTAGAGCCTATTTTTATTTTAACTTACTGAGAATCTATGGTGGTGTTCCAATCTTTGACGGGATTCCTTCTAGTTATACCGTTCCTAGAAACTCTGCGGAAGAAGTATATAACTTTATTATTTCAGATCTTACCAGTGCAGCACAAATTCTTCCTCAGACCTATGCTGCAGCTGATCTGGGAAGAGTTACAAAGGGAGCTGCATTAGGATTGCTTTCGAAAGTATACCTTTATAAAAAAGATTGGCAGAAAGCTTACGATACTTCCAATCAGGTGATGTCTATGGGCTATGATTTAGATCCTGATTTCAATCACTTATTCAGAATCGCTGGAGAGTTTGGAAAAGAATCTGTATTTGAAGTGAACTGTGAATGTTCAACTCAATTCGGGGGAAGTCAGTATGCTGAAGTACAGGGGGTAAGAAACCAATTTGGATGGGGATTCTTTACCCCTTCTCAGGCATTGGAAAATGCGTTTGAGTCTGGTGATATAAGAAAAGAGCTTACCATTCTTAGAAACGGGGAAATTACTCCGGAAGGAGATCTTATTGCGATGGGAGATCCAAACTCTGTAACGACATTCAACCAAAAAGTATATGTTCCTAAAGCGTTGAACAATAGTGCTTGCTCTTACGGTTCAAGACAAAATATCAGAATTTTAAGATTTGCTGAGATTCTTTTAATTAATGCCGAAGCTGCCAACGAGTTAGGAAATACGGCAACGGCAGCTGCTAATCTTAACAGAGTGAGAAGCAGAGCTAAGCTGGGAGGTACTACCGCTTCAACACAAGCTTCGCTTAGAACCGCAATCTGGCATGAGCGTAGAGTAGAGCTTGCTATGGAAGGAGATCGTTTTGTTGACCTTGTAAGAACAGGGCAGGCGAGTACAGTACTTGCTCCGTATGGTTTCAAAGCAGGGAAGAATGAATTATTCCCGATTCCATTGGATGCTATGAATGCAAGTTTAGGATTGTTTACACAGAATCCTGGATATTAAAAATTTAATTACAAACTTTAAGAGGAGAATGAAAGTTCTCCTCTTCTTTTAGAACCCCTTAAAAAGAGATCTCATGAAAAGGACTATATTATCAATTGCTATCACCTCTTTATTATTTACCTATTCCTGTAAAAATACTTCAGGAGCTCAACAAAAGGTTGGGAAAATTGAAGCTGTAAAAAGCAATATTACAGACGAACAACTGATGGACAGAGCTCAGAAAGATGCCCTCAAATATTTCTGGGACTATGCTGAGCCTAATTCTATGCTGGGAAGAGAACGCTACCATGAAGATGATATTTATCCGGATCATGATAAACATGTGATCACAACAGGAGGTTCAGGGTTTGGATTGGCAACCATTCTTGTAGGGGTAGAAAGAGGCTTTGTTCCAAGAAAAACTGCAGTAGAAAGACTTTCTCATATCATGGATTTCCTGGCAAAAGCTGATCGTCATAAAGGCGCTTGGTCGCATTGGATAAACGGAGAAACCGGAAAAACAGTTCCTTTTGGTAAAAAAGACAACGGGGGTGACCTTGTAGAAACTGCATTCCTTACTTCAGGAATTTTGATGGTTCGTGAATATTTTAAGAACGGAAACAAAGAAGAAAAAGCACTGGCCGCAAAATGTGATGAACTTTGGAAAGGAATCCAATGGAACTGGTATACCAAAGGAGGTGAAAAAGTTCTTTACTGGCACTGGTCTCCCGATTATCAATGGCAAATGAATTTCCCTCTTGAAGGATACAACGAATGCCTGATTACCTATATTTTAGCAGCATCTTCACCTACTTATTCAATTGATGCAGAAGCGTATTATAAAGGCTGGTCAAGAAACGGGAATATTCTTTCAGACAAAACAAAATATGGTTTGCCTTTATACGTAAAACATAACTATGCTGAAGAATATGGTGGGCCATTATTCTGGGCTCAGTATTCATACATCGGGCTCGATCCTACAGGATTATCTGATAAATTGGTGAAAAATTATTTTGATGTCAATAAAAATCAAACCCTCATCGACTACAAATACTGCGTAGAAAATCCCAAACAATGGAAAGGATATGGTTCTGACTATTGGGGACTAACGGCAGGGTACACAAGAAACGAAGACGGAACTACAGGTTACACAGCCCATATGCCAAGCAATGATAACGGAGTCATTACTCCTACAGCTGCGTTGAGCAGTTTCCCATATACACCAAAAGAATCTATGGATTTTTTGAGGTTTATTTACACTCAAAAACCTGAATTTATTGGTTCTGCAGGTCCTTATGATGCTACATCAATCAATTATAACAATTGGTTTACTCCAAGATATTTGGCAATAGATCAGGGAACAATTGCACCTATGATCGAAAATTACAGAACCGGATTTCTTTGGAAGCTCTTTATGAATGCTCCGGAAATTCAGCAGGGATTGAAGAAACTAAGCTTCCAATCCACAAAATATGGAATAAAATAACATCACATCCAAAGACTTTAGGCAAAACCGAAATCAATATGAAATTAAAATTAAAACACCTTCCGCTTTTACTCCTACCATTTTCATTACAGGTGAATGCGCAGGAAATAAAGGCAGAATTGAATAAAGAAATTAAAAGGACCGAAAAAATGTCCTATATTTTGGATTATCCGCAAAAAGTAAAAGGAAATGTTCCATTGATAGTTTTTATCCACGGCTCAGGAGAAAGGGGAAACAATCTGGAAATGGTAAAAGCACACAGCCCTTTTACATACAAGGAACTGATCAAGGAACCGGTAGCTATTCTTGCACCTCAGTGTCCGGAAAATATGTGGTGGGATACCGTTACGGTTTATAATCTGATCAAAGAAATTCAGAAAAAATATAAAATTGATGCCTCCAGAATTTATCTTACCGGGCTTTCTATGGGAGGTTGGGGAACGTTAAAATTAGCAATGGAGCATCCGGAAATGTTTGCTGCCGTTGTTTCTGTTTGCGCGCCTACAGATCAGGTAATGACTGCCAATATTCAACAATATAAAAATTTGAATATGAAAATATACCACGGTGGAATGGATGATATTGTATTGCCAGAAAATGCTTTTAAATTTTATCAGAAGCTTCATCTGGTAAATCCTAATGCAGAACTAACTATTTTCCCAAATGATAATCACAATTCCTGGGATTCTGCCTATTCAAACCCACAACTGTATGAATGGATGCTATCCAAAAAGAAATAAGGAAAGAAATAAAAATAGTTGATAAAACACAGAATGATAAAGAAAAACCACTTTGAATTAAAATATAAAACAATAATTTAAGAAGATAGATTTATGAAAAAGTTAATTGTACTTGCAACTTTAGCACTTTCGCCGGTATTTTCTGCCCAGGAAATGGTGGATAAACCCGTACAGGCTTATCAGACCGCTCAATATCAGGCAAAAAAGAAAGCTTTTGTAGATAATCTTTTATCTAAAATGACACTGGACGAGAAAATTGGCCAGCTGAATCTTCCAACTTCCGGAGACTTTACCACCGGAATGGCTCAAAGTTCAGATATCGGAAAGAAAGTAGAACAGGGACTTGTTGGAGGACTGTTCAATATAAAAGGAGCAGACAAAATTAAAGCCGTCCAGAAAGTCGCTGTTGAAAAAAGCCGCTTAAAAATTCCAATGATTTTTGGAATGGATGTCATTCACGGATATGAAACAACTTTCCCTATTCCATTAGGGCTAGCCGCTTCATGGGATATGAATATTATCCAGCAGTCTGCCAGAGTAGCCGCCAGAGAAGCCGCTTCAGACGGTATCAACTGGACCTTCTCTCCAATGGTAGATATTTCCCGCGAACCAAGATGGGGGAGAGTATCCGAAGGTTCTGGTGAAGATCCATATTTAGGAAGTGAAATTTCTAAAAATATGGTATACGGTTATCAGGGAAAAGACCTTGCTAATGGGACCAATATATTAGCTTGTGTAAAGCATTTCGCATTATACGGAGCTGGTGAAGCAGGAAGAGACTATAACACGGTGGATATGAGTCATGTGAGAATGTTCAATGAATATTTTCCGCCTTATAAAGCAGCGGTAGATGCTGGTGTAGCTTCAGTGATGGCTTCTTTCAATGAAGTGGACGGAGTTCCTGCGACAGGAAACAGATGGCTTCAGACTGAGGTATTGAGAAATCTGTGGAAATTCAAAGGATTTGTAGTAACCGATTATACGGGGATCAACGAAATGGTTGACCACGGAATGGGAGATCTTCAGCAGGTTTCTGCTTTGGCCCTAAAAGCTGGAGTTGATATGGATATGGTAGGGGAAGGATTTTTAACTACCCTTAAAAAGTCTCTTTCAGAAGGAAAAGTTACCCAGTCAGAAATTGATACTGCAACGAGAAGAATTCTTGAGGCAAAATATGATTTAGGCTTATTTGATAATCCATACAAACATGGAGATGCAAAACTGGCAGCAAAAGAAGTATACAACCTTGAAAACCGAAACATCGCAAGAAATGCCGCCGCTCAATCGATGGTTTTATTGAAAAATGAAAACCAGGTTTTACCTTTAAAAAAATCAGGAACAGTTGCTGTGATTGGTCCATTGGTGAATAACTCTATGAATATGGCCGGAACGTGGAGTGTAGCAACTAAACACGCTATTTCTGTCAATTTGATGCAGGGATTACAGGCCAACTACGGAAAAGACGTAAAATTCCTTTCTGCCAAAGGAGCTAATATTGACTATAATGCTAAGCTTGAGGAAATTTATGCTGCCCACGGAAAGAAAACAGACAGAGACAACCGCTCAAAAGAAGAATTATTAAAAGAAGCTGTAGAAGTAGCCAATAAAGCAGATGTTATCGTACTTGCTATCGGAGAATCTGCAGAAATGAGTGGAGAATCTTCTTCAAGAACAGAAATTACCATTCCTCAATCACAGATTGATCTATTGAACGAATTGAAGAAAACCGGAAAACCAATTGCGATGGTTCTTTTTACAGGCCGTCCGTTAGCTTTAACCAATGTAAAAGATACACCAGATGCTATTCTTAATGCATGGTTTGCAGGATCTGAAGCTGGTAATGCCATTGCAGATGTTCTATTCGGAAAAGTAAATCCATCTGGGAAGCTTCCAATGACTTTCCCAAGAAGCCTTGGACAGGTTCCAATTTATTATAATGCTAAAAATACAGGACGTCCATTGAGTCAGGAGCTGACTGATAAATGTGAATATCAGAGATTCCGTTCAAACTATATGGATGAATGTAATACACCATTATATGCTTTCGGATACGGATTAAGTTATACAAAGTTCAACTATTCTGATATTGCAGTTTCCAATACGAATCCAAAAGGTAATCAAACCATCCAGGCATCTGTTACGGTTACGAATTCAGGAAATTATGATGGTGCTGAAGTCGTTCAGCTGTACATCAGAGATTGGGTGGGAAGTATCACAAGGCCGGTTAAAGAGCTGAAGGGCTTCCAGAAAGTATTTTTGAAGAAAGGAGAATCTAAGAAAGTAACCTTCGATATCAGTCCGGAAAATCTGAAATTCTACAATGGTGACTTGAAATACGATTGGGAATCAGGTGATTTCGATATCATGATAGGAACAAGCTCAGATAATGTACAACATTCAAAGATCAATTGGACGAAGTAAGGGAATAGAAAATTATTCACTGTTTTGGAGTTTTATGTTTTTTTTGGCATAATTTTTAATAATACTTCGGTAATTATTATATACAAACGACATGAAAAAAACAGTTTTACTTAGTACATTGTTCCTTGGATCTTTAGTTTTTGCACAAAAAACACCTGTAGTAGGTGGCGATAAAGATGCACATGGATGTATTGGTTCGGCAGGATATACGTATTCGCAAATTAAAAAAGACTGCGTAAGAACGTTTGAACAAAAAATAAAGCTGACTGAAGTGGTTCCAAAAGGCAGTTCAACTTCAATAGCAGCGGTTATTTTTAGTAAAGACAAGAATAAAGCTGAGGTTTTCGTTAAAGATGCTGGAGCTGAAAGTATTATCCTTACCAGAGCAGGAGGAAAAGCCAAAGCCTGGAAAAATGGAGAGTATATATTGGTTCCGTACAAAAAAAACGGTTACCAGCTTAAAAAAGATAATGTTGTGATCTACAGATAATAACAGATATCGAAAAATAAAAAAACCATTCGTAAGAGTGGTTTTTTTTGTAACTTATGAAGAAATTTACGAATATTCTTTTAGGAATATCGTTGACCAATCACCATCAAAAAAATTAAATATGAAAAAAACAATTTTATTCAGTACAGTATTCCTTTGTTCCTTACTTTTTGCACAAAAAAAAGCTCCTATCGTAGGAGGAGACAGAGATGTTCATGGTTGTATCGGTTCTGCGGGATACACTTACTCACAGTTGAAAAACGATTGTATAAAAACGTTTAGTCAGAAAATAAAGCTGAAAGCAGTAAATTCAGACCAAAGCTATTCTTCAACGACCGCCGTGATTTTCAATAAAAACATGACAAAAGCTGAAGTATTTATTCCGGATGGAGCTGCAAAAAGTATTATCCTTGAAAAAGAGGGAAAAGAAAAACTCTGGAAAAGTGGAACTCACATTAAAGACAGCTATGTTTTAGCTCCTTACAAAAAAGGATTTCAAATCAAAAAAAATGATGATGTAATCTATCAATAAAACCTTTTCCCCAAAAAAATAAGAAGCCATTCGGAAGAGTGGCTTCTTAGTATATTTAAGCTAGATAATTAAAGAATATAAATTCATTTTCTACTTTTAAAAACAAAAGCAGCTGAGTTTTAAATTTTTTACAAATACAAAAAACTTATGTATCGACTGCAATTCAAATGATTAATTATGCAAATAAATAGATAGATTTGTGTCTTAACCTTTACAATAAAGTCCGGCATTAAAAACATGAAACTTTTATATACTATAATAATCTGCTTTTTGCTTTGTAACCAGCATATTAACGCTCAGGATAATCCAAAAAAATACATGACGGATGCCATCTTACTTATGAAGCAACATTCGGTCAACAAAGGAAAAATTAACTGGGATGCCCTTACTGCCGAGGGGATGAATGCAATAAAAGATAAAAAAACGATCAAGGAAACCTATCCTGCTATTATCAACAGCCTGAAATCTCTGGAAGATCACCATTCAGGGTTCTATCCGCCGGAAATGGTTGAGGCTTACATGAAAACATATGAGGAATCCGGTCTTAAATTTCCATTTCCTCACGATAGTCTTATCAATGGAAATCTGGGATATATTACCCTTCCTGCTATTGGCAATCTCAATCAAGATGACTGGAATCTCTATGTAAGTGATTTTTACAAAAAGATAAAACTTCTTGATGCTAAAAAACTTAAAGCATGGATTATTGATCTTAGAGATAATGATGGTGGAATGTTTTCGCCAATGTTTAAAGCCATACAGCCTTTCCTTGATCAGCAAAATGTGGCGGGATCTAAAGATAACAACGGTAAAATAAGTTACTATAAATATAAAGATAAGAATATCTTTTTTGATAATACGATAATTGCCACAATAGAGATAAAACAAATTGAACTTAAAAATAAAAGTCTGCCCATTTTTGTACTGGTTAGCAAGAAAACAGCCAGTTCCGGGGAATTTGTTACAGCCGCACTGATAGGGCAGAAAAATGTAAAAGTAGTCGGTATCAATACTCAGGGACTGACTTCTGATAATTCGGAATTCAGACTGTCGGATGGAGCCATTTTAAAACTGACGACAGGAACCCTAATCAATAGAAAACATGAAGAATATCGTGAAATAGGAAAAGGAATGACACCGGATATCATTGTTAAAGGAAGCTATTTAAGTGATTATATGAATGACATACATAAGAGCTTAGGTCAATAATAATTCTAAATGAAAGAGAATTCCATTAACCATGGAAAAAACACTATTGGTGTTTTTTAAAAAATTAAATCATTTAAAATGAGTGCTTTGTGATTTATTAATAAAAAATTATGTATCTTACTGCTACCAAATTAAAGCCGAATCCGAAAAGCATACAGAGTAGGAAAAAATCAAAAAATAGCAGTATGGAAAATCTAAAAAAACTTTCAAAAAAAGAATTGAAAACAGTCCAGGGAGGAATTCCAATGTGTTTGGCAGGATATTTCTGGTGTTCGTTTGAAAAGAAATGTATTCCTGTAGGATCACCATGCGGACTGATTGAATAATCTGATTCATGAAAATAATGTAAAACAGGCTGTCTCAGAAATGGGATAGCCTATTCTATATACTCTCCATGAATCGACTTAGGAATCATGAGCGTTAAGAAAATTTAAATCTAATCCGTTAAAAAATTCCACTCTCTGAACATGGATGAAATGTAAAACCGGAGAAGAAGCGGTCCGGGTGAGTTTAGAAATTATAGAAGTATATTCAAATTGTTAGAGGATGATTCCCGTCTTGAACTTTTGTTTCAAGACAAAAGCATACGTTTGAATCTATACAACTCAATAAAAGCAGGTTGAAAATCATCAAAGCAGGATTTTCAACTCTCACTGAAAAATCGTATTTTTGTACATCTAAAAAGTAAAAGAACGAATGAATTCCTACAAAAATCCATTGGAAGAGCGCTACTCCAGTGAAGAAATGCTATTTAATTTCTCACACAATAACAAATTCCAGAACTGGAGAAAACTTTGGATAGCTCTTGCTGAAATCGAAAAAGACCTTGGACTTGAAATTACAGACGAGCAGATTGCTGAGTTAAAAGCTAATGCTGAAAACATCGATTATGATAAAGCAGCAGAGTACGAAAAGAAATTCCGTCATGATGTAATGGCTCACGTTCACGCTTATGGGGATGTGGCACCTTCAGCAAAAGGAATTATCCACCTGGGAGCTACTTCAGCTTTTGTAGGAGACAATACAGACTTAATTCAGATCCGTGACGGACTTTTAATTCTAAAGAAAAAGTTGGTGAACGTAATGAAAAACTTAGCAGATTTTGCTATTCAGTATAAAGATCTTCCAACGTTAGGATTCACTCACTTCCAGCCGGCTCAGTTGACGACTGTTGGGAAAAGAGCAACACTTTGGTTACAAAGTTTGGTTCTGGACATCGAAGAATTGGATTTCTTCCTTGAAACCCTACGTTTCAGAGGTGTAAAAGGAACTACAGGAACTGCTGCAAGTTTCCTTGAACTTTTCAATGGAGATTATTCCAAAGTAAAACACTTAGATAAAGAACTTTCAAAAAGATTCGGTTTCGATAAAGTATTTGGAGTGTCAGGACAGACTTATGACAGAAAAATTGATGCGAAAGTAGTTGCCTTATTAGGAAATATCGCTCAGTCTGCACACAAATTCACCAACGATTTACGTTTACTTCAAAATCTTAAAGAAATTGAAGAGCCTTTCGAGAAAAACCAGATCGGTTCATCAGCAATGGCTTACAAGCGTAACCCAATGAGAAGCGAAAGAATTGGAGCATTGGCAAAATATGTGATGTCTTTGACAACCAGTTCTGCAATGGTAGCTTCTACACAATGGTTTGAAAGAACACTGGATGATTCTGCCAACAAGAGATTAACAATTCCTCAGGCGTTTTTAGCAGTTGATGCCATTCTATTGATTTGGAATAACATCATGAATGGAATTGTGGTATATCCAAACAGAATCAACAAACATATTATGGAAGAGCTTCCTTTCATGGCGACAGAATACATCATCATGGAAGAAGTAAAAGCAGGTGGTGACCGTCAGGAAATTCACGAAGTGATCAGAGTACATTCTATGGAAGCTTCCAAAAAGGTGAAAGAAGAAGGTAAAGAAAATGATCTTATTGAAAGAATCCTAAATGACGATTCTCTGAAATTAGACAAATCCAAATTAAAAGAAGTGCTGGATCCTAAAAACTTTATAGGTTTTGCACCCATTCAGACAGAAGAATTCGTCAAGAATGAAGTACAGCCGATTATAGACCAAAATAAAGATTTAATAGGATTGGAAGCCGATCTTAAAGTATAAAATGATATGCAGTCTTTTGGGCTGCATTTTTTATTTCCCACCCAATTATTATGAAAAAAATACTTTTTACCATTTTATTAGTGCCAATACTTTCTTTTTCTCAGAAAAAAGAAAACTTATATTACTTCAAATCCAAAGACTCTTTGGTAGGAGTGAAAAATCAAACAGGGAAAATTATTATTCCCGCACAGTTCAGAATATTTTCGGTACTCAACGATGGCGAAAAAGTAGAAGGTGAAACCATTCACTTTGATGGAGAAAAAGTGGGGCAGGAGCGGGAAAAAAATGCGTGGGGGTACATCTATGACAGAAAAGGTAAATTTTTGTATCAGCCTTTCCTATATGATAATGGAGCAGATTATTTCTCTGAAGGAGCCAGAAGACTGGTTAAAAACGGTAAAGTTGGCTTTGCAGACCGAAACGGAAAAATAGTCATTCAGCCCGAACATGATTTTGTTTCCCCATTTAATTATGGATATGCTGTATTCTGTGACGGCTGCGATTGGGAAAAGACAAACGACGAACATAAATCAATTGTTGGAGGAAAATGGGGCGTAATGAATACTAAGGGACAAACCGTACAACCTCTTACGCAGCATTCTGGGAATGATGTGGAGATTGATGGGAAATATTACCCCAATTCTTTTCAATATACTGAAAAAGAAAAAAATATTCTTCAGTTCTTTAATCAGCAGAGCAAAAAGCTTTCAGATATTTATTATGTGAATTTTTTTAATAAGTTTTCTGATGATGAGAAGAAATTGTTTTTTGAAATCGTAGAAAGACCCATGGAAAACTTTCCCTATTATCAGGTAAACACCTATGATTATAGGAAAAAAGAGCTGGATATGTTGTATCGTTTCAAATTTCTGGTTTCAGAAGATGGTAAAACATTTTATGCTATTGAAGATTATAATGACAAGAAAAAGCCTTTTGGAAATTGGTTGAAAGAAGAAATAAAGAGTGCAGAGGCATTTCAAAAGGAACATCCTGATAGCCCGAATAAATTAATCAACTAATAACACCAAAACCATGAAAAATGTCTTATTCCTCGTATTGGCCTTGGCATTTATGAACTGTTATGCACAAAATGACCAGGCTGTATATTCTATTATTGATGCCAATGCTCAGAAGCTTGCTCAGAAATCCGGCGCATACTCCGTTTCTGTTGGAATTCTGAAAGATGGAAAAGTATATACCAGGCATTTTGGAGAGATCGATAAAGGAAAAGGGAATAAGGCAGATGATAATACCTATTTTGAGATCGCTTCCGTTACGAAGCTTTTTACAGGTCAGCTGCTGGCAAAAGCAGTGTTGGAAGGAAAAATAAATCTGGATGATGATGTGCGAAAATACCTGAAAGGATCTTACCCCAATCTGGAATACAACGGTACTCCGATAAAAGTGAGAAATCTTATTTCATATCAGACTGCATTGCCAAGAAATCTTCCTAATGATGATGAATTAAGAAAAAACATGACCGATGAAACGCCCTTTCTGTATAATAAACTGAATGAAAATTATACAAAAGAGAATTTTAAAAAAGATCTGGCAGCGGTAAAGTTGGATACACTTCCCGGAACCAAATACAGATACAGCAATCTGAGCCTTGAAGTAGCAGGCCTGATGCTTGAAAATATATATGGGAAAGACTACGAAGCTTTGCTGAAAGAAAATATCTTTTCAAAATTGGGAATGAATCATACAAAATTTGATCTTTCTAAGAATGAAGTTCAGGCGAATGGATATCATATCAATTATCGTCTGATGCCCGCTTCGCAAAGTGAATTATGGGGATCCGGAGGGGCAAAAACCAAATCTACAATGGGAGATATGGTGAAATTTTTAAAAGAAGAATTAGATTCAAATAATACAATAGCGCAGGAATCACAGCGAAATATTAGCAACAGTAAAGAAGCCTGGTATGGATACTTCTGGAATAAATATTTTGTCAGTGAAAAAGGAAAAACAGGATTTAAACATGGTGGATCTTACGGAACCAATACCTGGTTTGCAGTATATCCGGAACTGAATATTGGAGTATGCATGATTGTCAATATAAGCGGACCTCAAACATTCGGAATTCTGTATAACGCGGCGGCTGATTTGGTAGGGGATCTAACAACGTCCAGATCTGATAAGAAGCAAGTGTATGGATATTCAGTTAAAGGAGATATGGTAATTTTTTCTTATACTCATCCTGAAAACCTGAACGCAGATCTGATCAATACTATTGCCGTAGCAGGAAGTTTCAATGACTGGAATCCTAATAATAAAGAATATCAAATGATTAAAAAGGGGAAAAATTATTTTGAAGTAGCGGTTCCGGTTTCAAAATTTGAAAAAGGGAAACCCTATTCCTTTAAATTTGTATTCAATAAAGAAGGCTGGATGACAAGTCCCAAAAATGCTTCCAATACTGATGGAACAGAAAATAATAGTTTAGTGATAACTTTGTAAATCAAGTCCTGCTAAATTGATAAAATAAGGAGATAAAATAGGAAGAAAGTAAACATATTCCTTTAAATTTGTACTCCATAAAAGAACCGGATTCCGGATCTTGAAAATATTTCCGGTAAAACGGAAGAAAAAACAATAATATAGTTTGTATACTTCAAAGGTATTCAGGCATAGAAAAAGTAAAAGAAAGATAAATCTAATATTAAAAAATCTGACATCTAATGTCTAATAACAAAAGAATTTTCGTAGAAAAGAGAGGTATTTTCGATGTTGAAAGTCCAAAAATTTTTGATGAAGTAAAAGCGGTTGTTCCGACCGTTCAAAGTGTGAAAGTATATAATGTATACGATATTTTCAACCTGAATGACGGAGAATTCGAAAAAGTGGTGAATAACACTTTTGTAGACCCTGTTACTGATATTTTACACACAGAAAACCCGGCAAAAACGATCCATTTCGGAATGGAATTTTTACCAGGTCAGTATGATCAGAGAGCAGACTCTGCACAACAGTGTATTGCTTTGCTTACAGAAAATGAAAAATCAAAAGTAAGAAGTGGAAAACTGATCGAATTTGAAGGAGTTTCGGAATCCGATTTGACAAAAATCAAGGATCTTTTAATCAATAAAGTGGAATCCCAGGAGAAAGACCTGTCAATCCTAGATATTCCGGCTGATGAAATACCATCAAAAGTAATCATCCACGAAAACTTTATCAGCTTCAATGATGCTGAACTGGAAAGCTTCTACAATAACCATGGTTTTGCATTAGGATTGGATGACCTGAAATTTATTCAGGAATATTTTAAATCCGAAGAAAGAAACCCTACGGAAACAGAACTGAAAGTGTTAGACACGTATTGGAGTGATCACTGCCGTCACACCACTTTTGAAACAGAATTGTCAGACATTCAGTTTGAAGGTCAATTTAAACATACATTGGAAACCATTTTCAATGATTATATCGAGAAGAGAAAATTCTTAGGCCGTGAGTTGAAGCCAATTTCCTTAATGGATCTGGCAACAGTATGTGGTAAATATTTCCATAAAACAGGAAACCTGGACAATCTTGTGATTTCTGATGAAATCAATGCTTGTACCATTCAGATTGAAGCAGAATATGATGGTAAAAAAGAACCATGGTATTTATTATTCAAAAATGAAACGCACAATCACCCAACAGAAATTGAGCCTTTCGGAGGTGCATCCACATGTTTAGGTGGTGCTATCAGAGACCCATTATCTGGAAGATCTTTCGTATTCCAGGCAATGAGATTAACAGGAGCTGCAGACGTATTAGAATCTGTTGACAAAACATTACCGGGAAAACTCCCTCAGAAAACCATTACAAAACAAGCTGCTAACGGATATTCTTCATACGGGAACCAAATCGGTTTGGCCACTACCATGGTTTCTGAAATTTATGATGAAGGTTACAAAGCCAAAAGAATGGAAGTAGGTTTTGTTACCGGAGCTGTTCCTGTAGATTGGGTTAGACGTGAAAAACCAGCCAATGGAGATTCAATCATCATTTTAGGAGGAGCAACAGGACGTGACGGAGTTGGAGGAGCAAGCGGAAGTTCAAAAGAACAGGACGAAACGTCGATTCACACAATGAGTTCTGAAGTTCAGAAAGGAAATGCAGTAGAAGAACGTAAGATCCAGCGACTATTCAGAAACCCTGAATTAACAAAGCTGATCAAAAAATCTAACGATTTTGGGGCAGGAGGCGTTTCTGTAGCGATCGGTGAAATTGCAGACTCTTTAGAAGTTAACCTGGATGTATTACCTCTAAAATATGAAGGATTAAACGGAACAGAACTGGCTATTTCTGAATCTCAGGAAAGAATGGCCGTTGTCGTAGATCCAAAAGATAAAGAAAAGTTCATCAAATTCTGTGAAGCTGAAAATATTGTTGCCGTAGAAGTAGCAAAAGTAACAGATTCAGGAAGAATGCAGATGTTCTGGAAAGGAGATAAAATTGTTGACCTTTCAAGAGAATTTTTGGATACGAACGGATGTTCAAAATCTCAGGAAGTAAAAATTACTCACCTTCAGGAAGTAAAACAAGAAGCCAAAGCATTCACGGAAGAAAACTTCCTGAATACTTTAAAAGATAAAAACGTAGCTTCCCAAAAAGGATTGCTGGAAATGTTCGACTCTTCAATCGGAGCTACTACGGTAGCAATGCCTTTAGGAGGAAAATATCAGCAGACTTTGATGGAAGGAAGCGTTCAGACATTACCGGTTTTAGGCGCAAAAGATATTAAAACCGTTTCTCTGGCAAGCTGGGGATTTGATGCTGAAATTTCAAAACAAAACTCACTGTTAGGCTCATCTTATGCTGTAGTAGAAAGTGTGGCGAAGATTGTAGCAATGGGAGGTGATTATAAAAACATCAGACTAAGCTTCCAGGAATATTTCGAAAAATTAGGACAAAATCCAGAAAAATGGGGTAAACCTTTAGCTTCACTTTTAGGAGCTTACGATGCTCAGATTAACCTTGGTCTGGCTGCGATTGGAGGAAAAGACTCAATGAGTGGAACGTACCAGGATCTGAATGTTCCGCCAACATTGATCTCTTTTGCTTGTGCCAACGGAGAAAAACAGAATATTATCTCTCCTGAATTGAAAAATGCAGGAAACAAGATCTATTTCTTCAACCACATTCCTCAGGAAAGCGGTCTTCCAAATTACGATGCTTTAAAAGACGTTTTTGAACTGATCTTCGAAAACATCAAATCAGGAAAGATTGTTTCCGTGAAAACCGTGAAAGAAGGAGGTATTGCTGTAGCTTTGGCTAAAATGAGCTTCGGAAACAGATTAGGTGCTGAGATCAACGCTGATGAAAAAGCATTATTGGCAAAAAATATTGGAAGCTTAATCATTGAATCAAAAGAAGAATTAAGCTCTACAGCTCTTCAGCTGATTGGAGAAGTAAAAGATTCTGGTATTGTAAAGATCAACGGTCTTGAAGCGAATATTCTGGATCTGGTATCTGCTTACACCAATACATTCGAAAATCTTTTCCCAACAGCAGAAAAAGAAAAGATTACCGTGGAAATTGATGAGAAACACAACTCTATCAATCCAAGAAATATCATCATAAAAAAACACGGAATTGCACAGCCTAAAGTATTCGCCCCGGTATTTCCGGGAACCAATTGTGAATATGATACACTGAACGCATTCCAGAAAGAAGGTGCTGTTGTTAGCAGTTTACCTTTAATCAATATCAATCACCAATTGCTTGAAGAAAGCATCGATGCTTGGGTAGAAGAAATTAAAACATCTCAGATCTTAGCATTCTCAGGAGGTTTCTCTGCAGGTGATGAGCCGGATGGTTCTGCAAAATTCATTGTCAACGTTCTTAAAAACGAGAAAATGAGAAACGCAGTTCACGAGCTATTAGACAGAGACGGAATGATCATTGGAATCTGTAACGGTTTCCAGGCTTTGGTGAAATCGGGATTGTTACCTTACGGAAGAATCAAAGATTTGGATGAAAATTCTCCAACATTAGCTCACAATGCCATCAGAAGACATATTTCTCAGATGGTCACTGTAAAAGTAGTGAATGATGAGAGCCCTTGGTTAAAAGGAATGAAAGATCAGACTTTCACCATTCCAATTTCTCATGGAGAAGGACGTTTTATGGCTTCAGAAGAAGAACTTAAGAAGTTATATGAAAACGGGCAGATTGCGACTCAGTACATCGACTTCGATGGAAACATTGCCCACGGAATGCCTTTCAACCCCAATAATTCATTATTCGGAATCGAAGGAATTACCAGCCCATGTGGAAAGATCTACGGAAGAATGGGACACCCGGAAAGGTTTACAGAAGGCCTTATGAAGAATATACCTACTGCGAATTATCATAATATATTCAAAAATGGAGTTGAATACTTCAAATAACAATACAAGAAAAATGATCGTCATCCATGGCGGTCATTTTTCGTCTTTAGGAGGTTTCTATGAAGAAGTATCTAATGTTTTGATGAAAGATGTAGATTGGAAAGTTGGAACTTTAGATGGCTTCGATGATATTCTGTACGGTGGTTTCGGAGTATTTGAAAATAAAGAAGAGATTGAAATCATCTGGAAAGAATCTCAGAAGTCAAAAGAAGACCTTGGCGTAGATGGCACGCGTGAATTCTATGAAAATAAAATCCGCAAGGGAAAACCTTTCAATGTAGAGCTGATTCAGCAAAAACTGGATGAATTGATGAAAGGAGAAGGTCAGACGCTTTTTGAAGTCTTAATTGAAATTATACAATCGCATCCCAATATTACATTGACATTAGAATGACGAGTACTCAATTTTAACCTGTCAATTAGCTTGCAGGATTATAATATCGCTTTACGTTAGATATGTTATAAATTCCGCGGATTTATGATCCTTAAACAGTTTTTTCTTAATATTTTTACTGATATAAATGAGTAAGAACTGATTATTGAATGAAAAAAATGACTTACGGGCTGTTCTTTGGTGACAGCATTACTTACGGAGAATATGACGGCGTTTTTGGCGGTTGGGTAGATATTGTGAAAAGATATGCTTTACAAAGCTTTCATGAAGGAAATGGAGATGAATTGATTCTCTATAATCTTGGAATTGGTGGAGAAAGCACAGAAGATTTACTAAAAAGAATGCCTAATGAATTAAGTGCGAGAAACTCACCGGACGGAAATATTATTTTTATAAGCTACGGAGCGAATGATCTTGCAGAGAAAGAGGGGGTGAAAATTGTAAATGCTGAACAATTTAAAAAGAATATCACAGCAGCAGTTCAATATGCCAGACCGTTTTCCGACCATATCTATCTTGTCAGTATTCTTCCTTTTGCCCAAAAAGTAGATGGAGTAGTCGTAAGTTCAGGAAAGTTGAGAACAAATGATGAGGTTATTGTCTACAATCAGATACTCAAAGACATTGTGGCCGAAGAATCTTTGACTTATATTGATTTTTATAGCGCTTTTTTAGAAGATAAAGAGATCTTACTTTCCGCAGATGGAGTTCACCCCAACGAAAAAGGCTATGGAATGATGGCTGAGATCGCAATACCAATCATTGAAAAATATCTGTAATGCCCAAGTTATTTTCTTACGGAACCCTGCAAAAAGAGCAGGTACAGCTCGAAACCTTCGGAAGGCTGTTACAAGGTGAAAAAGATACATTGTCCGGATATATACTGAATATGCTGGAAATAACCGATCCGGAAGTTCTTCGCAAAAGCGGACAACAATATCATCCGGTACTTACCTTTTCAGGAAATAATGAAGATGAAGTAGAAGGAAAACTTTTTGAAGTTACAGAAGCAGAAATTCTTCAGGCAGACGAATATGAAGTAGACGATTACAAAAGAATTGAAACTACCTTTAAATCTGGTCATAAAGGATTTATTTATGTAGGGAAGTGGTGCTTCACCCTTTACAATGATGGTCTAAAATAATAAAAACTCCTGACAAGCAGTTGTCACAATCTGTTGATACCTTTGTCACACAAAAAATAAACAATGAACATCACAAAAGTAGAACCTTTTCAGGTTATCGGAATTGCAGTAAGAACTACGAATGAAAATAATCAGGCAGCAAAGGATATTCCGGTACTATGGGAAAAATTTATGAAAGAAAATATTTCGGCTGCTATCCCCAATAAAGTTGACGATACTGTATATTCTATTTATACGGAGTATGAAAAAGATCATACAAAACCTTATACTACAATTTTGGGGTGTAAAGTAGAAAGCCTTGATCACATTCCCAAAGGAATGACTGGTATATCCTTTGAGGGAGGAAATTACTTGAAATTTACGGCAAAAGGAAACCTTGCTGATGGTTTAGTAATTAACGAATGGATTAAAATCTGGAATATGGATTTGGATAGAGTGTTTACAGCAGATTTTGAAGTATATGGAGAAAAAGCCCAAAATCCTTCCGATGCTGAAGTTGACATCTTAATTGCTGTACAATAAAAATAGATTGACAAATAAAAAAGCCTGCCATCGAAATAAGACAGCAGGCTTTTTTATTATTTTTAAAGTAAAGAGTTACTTATAGAAAACTGTTTTGATATAATCTTTGATGCCATCTCCATTATAATCCTCACCGTCATTAACCAAGATAACAAGCTTACCGGCAGAAACTTCTATTACATCAGCTGTATTATTATTAATCGTTAATTTCATATGTACAGGATCATACTGATATGAAGCTGTTGTTTCTGTTTTTACACAGTTCGAGCTAACATTATTATAATCAGTCATATAATACTTCCCATCATTTCGGAATTCATAAGTTCCCTGTTTCTTACAATCATCAGGAGGGGTTTCTTTAATGACAGTTGTTTTATCAGTTCCTGAAATTTGAACTTGAGTCTGTATTTTCCATACTCCTACAACCATGCTGTCATTATTGCTGGGATTATCATAAATAGGCAGAGTTTCATCACCAGTATTACATGATGAAAGAGCAACAAAAGCTGTAATTCCTACTAAAAACTTCTTCATAAAATTAATTTTTGGCGAACTTAATGAAAATTATTAAATTATGTGAATTTTCGTTACGCTTTATAATAAAATTATGAAAAAATAAACCAGCTAGAGGTTTAGTAATCAGATGAAAATATACTTTTGATACACCAAAATGCCTACTACTACAGAGGAAATAGTCATCAGTATAACAGCACCGGCGGAAATATCTTTAATAAAGCCTATTCTTTTGTCAAAATTTGGTTGGATGATGTCGCATATTCTCTCTACTGCAGTATTGAAAATTTCAGCACTTAAAACAGCAAATGAAACCATTAAAACAAGAGCTGCATCTATCTTGTTGAGTTGTAAATAAAAAATTAAAAACAGATTAACAAAGAACGCCACAAGTTCAATCTGAAAATTCCTTTCTGTTTTTATCATCATAAAAATACCCCGAAAAGCATTCAGAAAACTTTTATGGAGAGATGGTTTTTGCATGATGATCAACTTTTAAAGCAAAGATAGGTTTTGTATTTTGATTATAATATTTTATCTCCTATATTTGGGTAACAGGATTAAAAAAGGAAGATGAGGAATTGGGTCGTTCATATTTTTCTCTGAAAACAGAAATTTTGTAGAAAGTATGAACTTAATATCCGCTCTGCGAACAGATTGATGATGTTTGTTAAAAACTCCTCCTTATTATTTTTTTCTTTGTTATATGTATTTATTATATTTGTAGAAACTTATTTTATAAATCTATGAAATTTATTATTTCAAGTGGTGAACTGCAGAAGGCTTTGCAAACTGTAAGTGGCGTAATATCAAGCTCTCAATCGAGACCGATTTTAGAAAACTATCTTTTTGAATTAGACGGAAATAATGTGACCATTACAGCATCTGACGGTGAGACGACTCTTGTAACTTCTTTGGAGGTGAAGTCTGATGACTCAGGTAAATTTGCTGTTCCTGCTAAAATTTTTCAGGATTTTATCAAGACTTATGGCGAACAGCCTCTGACATTTGTGGTAAAAGACAATGCAGAAGGTACTGGAAGCCAGCTTGAGATTTTAGATGAAAAAGACAATTTCGCAGTAGCATTAGACAATGCAGATGACTATCCTGAGTTGCCGGAATTTGACGCTTCTCAGAGTGTAACCATGCCGGCAGGAGTTTTGTCTGAAGCTTTAACCAATACATTATTCGCTACAAGTAACGATTCTCTTCGTCCGGTAATGACGGGAGTACTTTTCCAGTTTGGAGAAAATGAAACCAACTTCGTTTCTACAGACTCTCACAGATTGGTTGTTTATAAAAGAGCTGATCTGATGAATGCTGAACCAATGGAGTTTATCATGCCTAAGAAACCTTTGAATATCTTCAAGAATATCCTGGCAAGTTCCAATGAAGAAGTGAAAATCGACTTCAATGAGAATATGGCTAAATTCACTTTTGATAAACATATCTGGATCTGTAGACTGATCGATGGAAAATATCCAAACTATACTGCGGTAATCCCTAAGGAGAATCCTAACGTATTGACGATTAACAGGAATTTATTGCTTGGAGCAATCAAAAGAGCATCAATTATGTCTAACAAATCTACCAATCAGGTTAGATTTAAGCTTTCAGGAAATATTCTTCACCTTCATGCAGAAGATACTGAATATGCAAACAAGGCAGATATGCAGATTCCATGTGATTACAACGGAGAAGATATTAATATCGGTTTCAGCTCAAAATTCTTAACTGAAATGCTGACGATATTAGGATCAGACGATATTACCATGAAAATGTCTCAACCTAACAGACCGGGAATTATTGAACCTCTTGACGGTCTTGAAGAAAACGAAAACATCTTAATGCTTTCAATGCCGGTAATCGGATTGTAACATTCAATGATAAAAATAAATAAGAGCTGGATTTTTTCCGGCTTTTATTTTTTATGATGGTTTCAAAACATTTGTTTAAAAGAATCAATGAAGTTTTACATTTAATACAGTGGTAATACTGAATTTCGTGAAAACATTCGATTTATTTTTGTCTAAGATATACTCTATTTAGAGCATTATTATGGAAGTAAAAATACATTCTCATTGTACCTCAGATTTCCCTTCAGAATTTACTACTGAAAACTATAGTGTTATTTTGTGGGAAGGTACCGGTGTTTTTTCTGTAGATCAGATTAATTATTCTTACAAAAAGTATAATATTCTTTTCCTTTCCCCTTATCAGAAGGTAAAACTGGCTCCGGAATCTGACGAGAAAATTAATATTCTTTTCTTTCACGGAGATTATTACTGCATAGAATATCATAAAGAAGAAGTAGCTTGTAACGGGCTTCTTTTCAATAATATTTATCTGAATCCGAGTATTGAACTTTCAAAAGAACATTACGAATATATTCTGGAGCTATTCAATTATATCAGAAAAGAAGAGACGGAGAAACATCCTTTTTCCGAATCTATTATTAAAACATACATTCAGCTGATTCTTGCTATCGGAAGTAAACAGAAAAGCAGTATCGAAAACAGTTTGATTGCTAACGAAAAGCTACCTAATAAAAACGCAGCGGAATTTCAAAAGCTGTTGGAAACTCATTTTAAAAGTGAAAAAGAGCTATCATTCTACAGCGATAAACTGAATATTACCAATAATACTCTCAGCAAAGCTGTAAAAAAGGAATTTGCAAAAACACCAACGCAGCTCATCAATGAAAGAATTATTTTGGAAGCTAAAAAACTTCTGCATTTAACCTATCGTTCTATTAAAGAAATTGCATCAGAGCTGGGATTCTCCGATGAATTCTACTTTAGCAGGTATTTCAAAAAATCTGTAGGGTGTTCTCCCAAAAAGTACAGAGAAAAGGTAGGAATCTCAGTGGTGGCGAAAATGTCCATGTAATATCCTCAAATATCTATGTTGTAACATTCTGCATCGGAATACATTTGTTAAAAAATAAATCACATGCAGAACAATAACTTATACACTCTTTTAGTAAGATTAGACAAAAGTTTTTTAAACTTTTTAAGAATTTCAATTTTCATTGTAATGGCCTGGATTGGTGGATTAAAGGCTTTTCATTACGAAGCTGAAGGAATCGTTCCTTTTGTTGCTAATAGCCCTTTGATGAGTTTTTTCTATAAAAACGCAGATAACAAGGTCTTTAATGAAGATCAAAAAATCGTTTCAGAATATACTTTGTATAAAAATCCTGAAGGTAAGATGATTACCAAAAATAGTAACTGGCATCAGAGTAACGGAACATATTCATTTTCTTATGGGCTAGGAACTGTGATCGTTATTATAGGAACTTTGGTTCTGTTAGGAATTTGGTTTCCGAAACTGGGCGTTTTAGGTGGAGCACTGACATTTTTTATGTCTTTAACCACATTATCATTCCTGATCACAACTCCAGAAGTATATGTTCCTGCATTGGGAGGAGATTCACCAACCTCTGAATTCGGTTTTCCTTATTTGTCCGGAGCAGGACGCTTGGTGCTGAAAGATATCATGATGATGGCAGGAGGACTGATTTTGTTTTCTGATAGCTTAAAGAAAGTCATAAAACCCATTGCAGAGTAAATTCAGGAAATGCTTTATTCCATAGGTCTTTCCGGGAAAGTCCGGAACAGTGCCGGAGTGATTTATCGAATTCCTATGCTGTAAATTAATGAAAATTAATTATCTTAAAATTGCTTCTAAATTTCTCTATTTCTCAAAAAAACACGACATTTGTACCGCGAAAAAACACCAGAAATATCTGATGGGAATTCGAAGAAAAGTTTCAAAATAGTGCAGAAGAGACCCTTGGTTTCATCTGACCAATTAAAAAAGTAGATAGATAAACAAATGAAAATATCAAACAACTGGCTGAAGGACTTTGTAAAAACGGAATCAAAAACTGAAAGAATCGGTGAATTCCTTACAGACATAGGTCTTGAGGTTGAAGGGATAGATAAATTCGAAAGTGTAAAAGGCAGTCTGGAAGGTATTGTAGTAGGTAAAGTATTAACCTGTGAAAAACATCCGAATGCCGATAAACTGAAGAAGACAACCGTAGAGGTAGGAAGCGGAAAAGTGCTGAACATTGTTTGTGGGGCTCCTAATGTGGAAGCAGGACAAACGGTACCTGTTGCTGTTGTTGGAACAAAAATCTATGATAAAACCGGAAACTTTTTTGAAATTAAAGAAGCAAAAATACGTGGAGAGGTTTCTCAGGGAATGATCTGTGCAGAAGATGAACTTGGTCTTAGTGATGATCATGGGGGTATCATGGTGTTGGACGAAACCAAATATGAAGTAGGTAAAAACTTTGCAGACTATTTTGAATTAACTAATGACGAGGTTTTTGAAATCGGGTTAACACCAAATAGAACAGACGCAATGTCTCACTATGGAGTTGCCAGAGATTTACACGCTTATCTTTCTACCAACCAATTGAAGTCTCAGTTTAATAAAGTAGCTTCTGAAGCACTAAATAACGAAGGATCTCACGATTTCAAACTGGAAATTGAAGATGCAGAATTATGCCCAAGATACATTGGCGCTGTGATTGAAGAGGTAAAAGTAGCCGAATCTCCAAGCTGGTTAAAAGATAGATTAAAAGCAATCGGACTAAGCCCGATCAATAACGTAGTAGATATTACAAACTATATCCTTCATGGGTATGGACAACCGCTTCACGCATTTGATGCAGATAAAATTGCAGACAAAAAAGTGAAAGTAGGAACTGTGAAAGCCGGAACAAAATTTACCACTTTAGATGGGGTGGAAAGAACATTGAACGGTTCTGAAATCATGATCAAAGACGGTAAAGACACTCCAATGTGTATTGCCGGAGTATTTGGAGGTGAAAAATCGGGAGTATCTGAAACAACAAAAACGATATTCCTGGAAAGTGCTTATTTCAATCCGATCGCGGTGAGAAAAGGGGCAAAAGCCCATACTTTGAATACAGATGCTTCGTTCAGATTCGAGAGAGGAGTAGATCCTAATCTTACGAGAACAGCAATCACTCATGCCATCAAAATGATTCAGGAAATTGCAGAAGGGAAGCTGGTAGGAGAATTATTGGAAGAATATCCTAAGAAAATTGAAGATAACTATGTGATTTTAAGATTCTCAAAAATCGAACAGATTTTAGGAACAAAAATTCACAGAGAAAAAGTAAAAGAAATTTTAAAAGCATTGGAAATTCAGGTGTTAAATGAAATTCCAAATGGTTTTGAAATCTCTGTTCCTGCTTACAGAGCTGACGTGACAAGAGAAATTGATGTGATCGAAGAAATTTTAAGAATTTACGGTTACAACAAGATCGATGCACCACAAAAGATTTCCTTTACCCCGGTTAAGCTTAGTGCAAACGACCAGGACGAATTGGAAAACAGCTGGGCAAGAACCTTACAGAGCCTTGGTTTCAATGAAGTAATGAATAACTCCCTAACTTCAGTGAAAGATGAAACCGATGCTGTAAAACTATTAAACCCTTTAAGCGGTGACTTGGCATTCATGAGAAAATCTTTATTGGAAGGTCTTCTTCAGAATGCGGTATACAATATCAACAGAAAAAATCAGGACATCAAATTCTTTGAATTCGGAAAGATCTATCACAAAAAAGATAAATACGAAGAAAGAAAACAGCTTGCTGTTCTGGTAACAGGAAGAGATGTTGCCGAAAACTGGCTTCAGCCTAAATCTGCGGTAAGCTTCTATAACCTTAAAGCGTATGTTAAAGTGTTATTGGAAAAACTGGCTGTAGACTATAAAGAAGTCGCTTTATCTGACGAAAGATTCTCAGATGCTTTAGTATATGAAGCAGAAGGAAAAGCTTTGGTAAGAATAGGAAAAGTAGCTCCTGCATTATTGAAAGAATTTGATATCGACCAGGAGTGTTTCTATGCTGAAGTTGAATTGGAATATGCTCAGGAATTGCGTTCTAAAAATGAATTGAAATTCAAAGACATTCCGAAATTCAACAAAATCAGAAGAGATTTAGCATTACTGATTGATAAGAATATCAACTATCAGGAATTGTATCAGACGGCGAAGAAAAACAAATCTCCATTCATCAAAAATATCAACCTGTTTGATGTGTATGAAGGGAAGAATCTTCCGGAAGGGAAGAAGTCCTACGCCATGAGCTTCGAGCTGTTAAACGAAGAAAAAACATTGGAAGAAAAGGAAATCAGCGAAGTAATGGATTCCCTTATCAAATCTTTCCAGAAAGAATTCAATGCTGAATTGAGATCTTAATTGTAAACTATTATATCATTATAGAAACGGACTCTTTTGGGTCCGTTTTTTTTATAAATGTATTCCTTTATCATTCACAATGAAAAACTTGCGCAGTATTGAAGCATTTACCTATGCAATACAAAACGATAATACCCTGAAGAAAGGATAATAAAATTGATCCCAACCCGTTTAAATAATATAATTTCCGTAAATTTGGATTAATTCAAAAAGTAAAAAATGAAAAATCTTTTTTTAAGTATATGTACAGCAGCAGTATTGGTTTCTTGTGGAAGCATGAGTAGCCCGTCTGCATCTAAAGTAGGAAAGGCTCAGCCCGCTCTTGCGAATACAAAATGGACGTTGGCAGATAATGTAAAAGGAAAAATTCCAACATTGAATATTGAAGGAGAAAAGATCACGGGTAATGCAGGTTGCAACAATTACTTTGGAACAGCTACCATAGATCCTTCTACAGGTGGTTTTACAGCGGGTCAGATGGGTTCTACCAAAATGATGTGTAATAATATCGGGGTAGAGCAGAACTTTATGGATATGATGGGGAAAGCAAACAAATATGTGATCTCTGGAAATACTCTTGAACTGTATAAGGACAATTTATTACTATTGAAATTCACTAAATCAGAATAAAAAAACAAAAGGAACTCAATTTGAGTTCCTTTTTTATGTTTAGAGTGTTATTAATCTTCCTCTTCTTCGTCGTACTTAGCCAACTCTTCATCGCACCATTTGAATGCTGCTTCTACTACTCTTGTAGCTTCGTCTGCCATTGTTTCTTCATCATCACCTTCAAGATCATCTAACCACTCAACTTCTTCTTCTTCAACGTTTAGGATAAATCTTGGATATTCTGTATGAACTACGAATAGATCTTCTGGAAATTCCGAATTATCTGCTAATAAAAACTTTGGTAATTTCATTTTTTTAATGTTTTAACTTTCTCAAAGATAAATAAAATTATTGACTTAAGATTATTTCAAAAACATTTTTGAAACTTTTTCAGCTTTTTTACTTTCAGAATAATCGTAGAATCCTTCTCCGGATTTAACTCCCAGTTTTCCAGCAGTTACCATGTTTACAAGCAATGGATTTGGAGCATATTTAGGGTTCTTGAAACCGTCATACATTACATTAAGGATAGCAAGACACACATCAAGACCAATAAAATCTGCCAGTTGAAGTGGTCCCATTGGGTGAGCCATTCCTAATTTCATAACCGTATCAATCTCTTCTACTCCCGCAACTCCGTTATAAAGAGTCTCAATAGATTCATTGATCATTGGCATTAGAATTCTGTTTGCTACAAAACCTGGGTAGTCATTTACCTCTACAGGAACTTTACCTAAAGTCTTACTCATTTCATAGATCGCATCGAAAGTTTCTTTAGAAGTTGAATATCCTTTGATGATCTCCACAAGTTTCATGATAGGAACTGGGTTCATAAAGTGCATTCCGATTACTTTATCTGCTCTTTTTGTAGCAGCAGCAATTTTAGTAATAGAAATAGATGATGTATTGGTTGCAAGGATGCAGTTTGCTGGGGCAAGTTCGTCCATTTGTCCGAAAATCTTTAACTTAAGATCAAGATTTTCAGTAGCCGCTTCTACAATAAGATCAGCCGCTCCTACCGCGTCATTTAGAGCTGTAAAAGTGGTAATATTTCCTAAAGTCTCTGCTTTTTGCTCTTCTGTAAGGTTCCCCTTTGCAATGATTCTGTCAAGATTGGTAGTAATGGTTTTTATCCCTTTATCTAAAGCGTCCTGAGATACATCTACAAGATTTA
Source organism: Chryseobacterium sp. Mn2064 (assembly GCF_049319685.1). Classification (NCBI taxonomy): domain Bacteria; kingdom Pseudomonadati; phylum Bacteroidota; class Flavobacteriia; order Flavobacteriales; family Weeksellaceae; genus Chryseobacterium; species Chryseobacterium sp. Mn2064. Next base: position 443,142 of record NZ_JBMOUE010000002.1, on the reverse strand, counting down.
CTTTAAAACCGCTTTGGGCAAAAGTATGCGCAATACCGTTTCCCATAGTTCCCGCTCCGATAACTACAATGTTTTTGATCATTTTTCTTTTATTTTTTATAGATAGTTAAATTTTTAGTATTTACAAGATCCGATTGATGAACAACATTCGCTGAATCAAAATTGACCGTTCCTCTACTTTCCTCTTTTCTTTCGTTATTCTGGTTGGAAACAGTAGCCATAAGACCTCTTATAAGACGGCTTTTCTGGTTTTTGGTAAGATAATCTGTGCCAACATACAATCTGAATTCACCTTCTCTGCCCAAACCTTTGTGCTTTAGAATTTCCAGGCTCCTGATATGGTTTTTCTTTTTAAATTCTTTCAGGTAACCGATGACAGGTTTTTCAGATGGAGGACCACAACATACGCTTGCATAGCCAATCTCCAAGTAGTTTTGATTCTTCTGTGAATAGAAAAATGTAAAACAGAATACAGCCGCAGCTGCTATTATCTTTTTCATAAATGATTGCTCAATTCTCTGCGCTAAAATTAAGCTTAATATTTTACTTATTAAAATTATCCCGGACTACTTTGGAAATAGTAAAGATTCTCTTTCAATTTTTAGTTCCTGATATTTTTTAAATATTTAATAATAAAGTAATTGCGTGGTGTTTTCTGCTTTGAGTAAAATGGTAAATAATAGGATGAGTCATCTCATAAAAGTACAATTTTCTCACGAAGTCATGATGAAACCTAGCCAACTAATTCTTCGTTTGATTCGGAAAATCCTGTGTGGCATAACGAATTTTAATCTTCGGCAGCATCATGACAGGTGGGATTTTACCTGCAGTAACTAATACTTGGTCTATTGGCCGTGTTTCAGAAGGAGAATCTGCAACAAAAGCTTGAACGAGTCGGATTCTGGATAGTGGGAGAAGGGTTTTGGGGATAGGAGTGGCGAAGCGATGCATTGTCAGCATCCAGTCAGGGCGTCCATTGATCAGTTTTGTTGGAGGATGAACGATTTGTAAATCCACTGCATCAGCCAAAAGTCCGGTGGTAAATGGTTTTCCCTGGTTGAATAATACAACCGATCCATGTAACGCTTTGGCTGACGCTATTTTATAAAGGTCAACATCCGGACGGTTCATAGGAATGGCGGAAAGTCCTGCTTGGTCTATGGTTAAAGGATTAATGCCAGTTTTTTCTTTAAGAACGGCGGCCATTTTTAGATAAGGCTTCTCTTCGGTATAAATTGGCTTTTCTGCGGCATGACGCTCACCAACATACACCAGAATTTTGCTTTCGGGAAAGGCTTTTACACCACGACGTATAAGGTTGTCGGCTTGTGCTTCTTCACGCTCTTTATCAGTATATCCGCGACCTGCAGTTTCGTAGGAAATGGGCTGGTATCCTATTGTTAAAGCTTGCCTCATAAAATCGGCAAAAACAGGATCATCCAGATAATAGCCACTATAAGCATCACCAGCAGCTCTTACAACGCGCTCTTTGGAGAGTTGTTTCATTTTGGAACGTTCTTCGTGGTCATCTGTGTAAGGTCTCAGTGCTTCTACCGCCAGAATTGTATAACCGAGAGGTTTTAATGCCTGTGCTACCTCAAGAGCAAATGCACGGCCACGCGGATCTAAATGATTTTCGTTAAGAATAACAATACGTGTTTTGCGGGCACGCTTCACAATTTCTGCAATGGCAGGAATTCCTGTGGCTTCTTTTAAATCTGCAATTTGTTCTTTAGGTACATGGAAATCTGCTCCTTTTGCTTTGTTAAATGTTGGAATTCCTGTCATAGTTGACATAACCTGTGCCCATTGGTCAACAATATCGGGATCGTCAATTTGGTCAATACTTTCAACCCCTAACCGGTTTAGTAAACCAAATGAAGCATCCATATACTTTCCGTGTGACACATCGTTAATGGATTTTTTGTAAACAGCAATAAGGGTATCATTCTTTATTTTTTTTACAGGTAAAATACGTTCAGTAACTTGTGCAGATACGATTGTAGCAGATAAAAATGTAAAAAGAAAAGTTAATACATTGAAAGTGATGAATTTTTTGCTTTTCATTTAAATCGATGTTGCTGTATGTAATATACAATAATAGTTAAAATAAAATCATGAAAAATAATAATATCATTTATAAAGGTAAAACTTCACGTACGGGATTGAAAAAAAGTAAAAACGGACAAGACAAGAAAATTAAAAATGAATTTATCGTACGATAAGTAAGACGAAAAGAAATCCCTTTTAGCATCTAAAAGGGATTTTCAATGTAAGGAAATGGTTTCTATTTTACTTCAAAATAATTCAGATTGACACCGTCATTCTCAAACACGATTCTGATCTTGTTTTCTCCTTTTTGAAGGCTGATATTTTTTGCTGAAACCGTTTTCCAGTTATCATTTCCACCAGTAGATGCTAGTGATACTGTAGCTAAAACTTTTCCTGAAGCCGTTTCAATTCTTATTTTTGAGTTTTTATCAGCTGCATATCTGATATCAATGCCATAATTTTTGTCAGTCTTGGAATTGATGGTATATTGAAGCCATTCTCCGGATTCTGTTTTTCCCACATAATATTGGTTGGTGATTTGATCGTTACATTTATAAATATCTACACCGTCATTTCTCATCTGCTGGCCAGAGTTCCATTCCGATCTTTTTGCTGGATCACTTACCCAAAGATTGATGAAATCTTTATCCTGATAAGCTGCGCCAATTCTTCCCAGATCGTATTCCGAAGCAAATATTCTTCCTGGAACTTGGTGGTTTTTAAATGGTTTTGTTGAAGCATCTGTCACCTGTCTGAACATCGCATCAATCACATCTTTCTTGACCTCCGTGTTGCTCAGTTTATAATTGTCGGCAATCTGCATCAAAGCTTTTTTAGCATATTCTTTAGAAGGTTTTTCTCCTCCGTTTTTCCAATAATCCAAAAGCTTTTCATATTCCGGAGTTATTTTCACATTGGCAATTCCGGCGATGTTGTCTATTTTTTTCATAGGCCAGAATGCATAGCCAATATTGTGCTTATCCAAAAGCTGAATGAGTTCGGTAAACCATACATTGGAATTCTCTCCCGTTTCTCCAAGCCATATCGGAACGTTATGCTTTTCTCTCAGATCCAGTGCAAATTTTAAGGTCTGGTCATCATTATAGTTCCAGTATTTATGAAAACTGAAGGCTATATTTTTATCCCAAAGAGCAGGAAGTCCGTTGTAGTTATTTCCCCATCCGTTTCCTTCGATGAAAATAATATGTTTTTTATCTACCTCTCGAATGGCTGCTGTAATATCTTTCTGAAGTTTCCAAAGGGGAGCATTAGACATTTCATCCGTTCCATTTGGATTTTTACCAGTGAAGTTAATATTCGGTTCGTTGATGAGATCATAACCTCCAATCCAAGGATTATCCTTATATCTTTCAGCAAGTTTTTTCCATAAAGCAACCGTTTTTCTCTGATTTTCTTCATTTTCCCATAAAGAAGGCTTGGATTTGTCATTATCAGAAATATTCGCATCATTTCCTTGTCCTCCAGGAGCTGCATGAAGATCCAGGATCAAGTAAATTTTATTATCCGTACACCATTGAAGCAGGTCATCAGTCATTTTAAAACCATCTTGCAGCCAGGTATCTTTTCCTTTTACAGGCTCTTTTTCAATAGGAAGGGTATACAGGTTGTAATGCATGGGAAGCCTGATGGAGTTGAAACCAGCTTTTGCCAAAAAATCAATATCCTGTTTTGTAATTCCGTTTTTCAGATAAGCCTTGTAGAAATCATTCATTCCGTCCTGGCCAACCAGTTCAGCTATTTTTTCCTTTATTTTATACTGTGGTCCTGCGAAATCTGCAGTTTTCAGCATATAGCCTTCCTGAAGCATCCAGCCGCCAAGGCCCAAACCTCTTAACTGAATATTCTCTCCTTTATCATTAACAATCTTTTGCCCAGAGGTCTTTAATAATTGTGATGTCCCAAATTGAGACAATAAAAGTGCGGATAATAGAATAGCTCTTTTCATAGTAGTTTCATTGGTTTAAAATAATAGGGAAATATTAGAATTGATCATGAATAGCGACACTCCAAGATGAACCTATTGCAAGCTCATTGAGGGTGTCAGGCATCCATATATGTAAAACAAAATCTTTCAATATTGTATTGAATTGTTCTTCAAATATATTGTTTTTTTATTTGGAAAAGGATTTTATTTTAATAAATTGCTAATTTTTAACGGAAAATTTTTATTTCATCACATGGTTTAAAGACTACAGAGTAGAAATTAGTAGAATGAGTTATATCGCTTCATTAAATTGATGCAACCTTTGCTTGTCGAATATGATAAAGAATTAAAAATGAGATGCTTGTGATTAATAAGGTCAGAAATTAAAAATGCTACCTCATAACCCATTATTCTGATTATAAGATAGCATAATTCTTTGCTGCTTAATAAGGCAGCGTATTTTTAACTAATCAGTTTCATAATTTCTAATGCCACTTTTAAAGCTTCAGTTCCGTCTTCTAATGAAACTTCTACATTTTTATCACCTGTAATAGCATCTGCAAAAGAATTTAACTCATCAAGAATCGCATTATTAGGCTGAATGTTCGGGTATTCAAACAAGATCTGATTCTTTTCGCCCTCCGCATTTTCAATGATCATATCAAATGGAGTAGGGTTTTCAGGAGCATCTTTCATTCTGATTACTTCTGCTTTTTTCTCAAGGAAATCAACGGAAATATAAGCGTCTTTTTGGAAGAATCTGCTTTTTCTCATCGCTTTCATAGAAATTCTGGAAGTAGTAAGGTTGGCAACACATCCGTTTTCAAACTCTATTCTTGCGTTGGCAATATCCGGAGTTTTGCTGACTACACAAACTCCGCTTGCATGAATGTTTTTAACTTTTGATTTGGCAATGCTTAACAGAATATCCAAATCGTGAATCATAAGATCCAGTACCACAGAAACATCCGTTCCTCTTGGATTAAACTCAGCCAATCTGTGGATTTCAATAAACATCGGATTGCTGATATATTCTTTCGTCGCAATAAACGCAGGATTGTATCGCTCAACGTGTCCTACCTGTGCTTTGATACCTTTTTCCTGGCACAAATGAAGGATTTCTTCTGCCTGTTCAAGTGTTTGGGTTACCGGCTTTTCAATAAAGAAATGAAGCCCTTTTTCAATGGCCTTTAATGCATAATCATAATGATAAATTGTTGGAGTAACAATATCCAACATATCGATCTGCTCAAGCAATTCATCGAAATTTTCAAAATATGGATACCCGAATTCGGCTTCTAATTTTTTTCCGTTTTCAACATCTTTATCATGGAAACCTACAAACTCATATCTATCAGACTGATTAAGAAGTTTTAAATGTATTTTTCCCAAGTGTCCGGCACCTACCAAACCTGCTTTTAACATAGCTGTATTAAATTTTTGTAAATATAGTGAATGTACATTTATAAAATACATGACTTTTCACTTGAAGATAGGTAAGAGGATAAGTCTGTTTGATATCACCAAATCATTAAATAAATTACAGTAAATTCACGGTCTGAAAAATAACGATGAAAAGAATAATTTCGCTTATATTGATCTTTGGGCTATGTACTGCCGGATGTTTAGGAGACAGTCCATATGATCCGCAAGCTAAATGTGGAACACCAACAAATTTGACATTTGAAAAAGGAACTAACACTCTTTTCTGGAACATGTACACCGCAGGCGAAGGGCATTATGAAGTACAGTATGGAGAACCTGGTTTTTCTTTAGGAAAAGGAACTACAGTGGTTACCGACAAAAATTTTTATAGTCTTCCGCTCTATCAGAATAGCAAATATGATCTTTATGTGAGAAAAAATTGTGGAATAGGCAATGGACAGAGTAACTGGGCAGGACCTATTACTGTTTTGGCAAGTAGTACGACAACTTGTATACAGCCAGCGTATGCAACTTATACCAAAACGACTTCCTCTGCACTTTCTTCTACTTTTGATGCTACAGTATCCTGGGATAATGATGGGGTTTCTGCGTATGAAACTGTTTTGACAATAAGTTCTGCTCCGCCTGAAAGTGGACAATTAGCAATGACGGGTCAAAAAGCCATTTACTCAGGACTAAGTAAAACCCAGAATTATAACTTTTTTGTCAGAAAAAGATGTGCTGATAATACATTTAGCAAGTTTTACGGACCTTATCAGATAAAATGGAATTAAGAAATAAAAACAAAGCAGTCATTTTTTGATTGCTTTGTTTTTTGTGGATAATTCTTTTCTTTATTCCCCGGAATCTAAAATCTAATTTCTTACTTTTGTCCTATGCATGATTCGTTTGTACATAAAGGAAAAAGGAAAAAATTAGTCGAGTATCTTCGAAACAGAATTGGAATTTCAGACGAAAATGTACTTTCGGCTATGAATCAGGTTCCGAGGCATCTTTTTATCGAAAGTATTTTTGAAGATTTTGCCTATGAAGACAGGGCATTTCCAATTATGGCACACCAAACCATTTCTCACCCTTCAACAGTAGCAGAGCAGTCTGAGCTGCTTAGGGTAAAAGCTGGTGAAAAAGTATTGGAGATTGGAACAGGATGTGGATACCAGACTGCTGTTTTATTGGCTATGAAAGCCCATGTTTATACAGTGGAAAGACAAAAAGATCTGTTTGATTTTTCAAAAAAGAAGCTTAGAGAGCTGCATTTATTTCCAAAATTCCAAAGTTTTGGAGATGGGTTTGCCGGACTTCCTACTTTTGCTCCTTTTGATAAAATTATTGTTACCTGTGGAGCATCCACTTTGCCAACAGAACTTTTGAAACAGCTTAATATTGGTGGAATAATGGTAATTCCACTGGGCCCGACAGATGAGCAGGTACTGTTCAGATTTACGAAAATTGGTCCAACAGAATTTGAAAAAGAGGAATTCGGGGCGTATAAATTTGTTCCGATGCTGGGAAACACCAATCAGTAATATAGTTAGTTTTAAATAGAAATTTCAAGATGAATCAACGGAATTGGTCACCATACTGGTCTCAAACACCAGTTCTTTAGAAATCGATCAAACATATTTGTTTTAATAGCAAAGATACATTGATGAACAGAATTATATCTTAAAGGGGAAAGTGATGAAATTTTATCAGAATTTTAAAATATTTTAACGCATTTCGGAATGAAAATTGAATTCAAATAAACACTTCATTATTGAAATAAATATCAATCGATATATACCCAACAAAACATTCGGATGAAAAGAAATATTTTTAATATTAAAGTTAAATAACCTTACTTTTTGCAAGTGAGGTTTTTTTATTCAACACAATCAAATACATCACAATGAAAGTTTTTGTCAATAAAAGAATTCCGGAAATCGGGATAGAGATGCTGAAAGAAGCAGGACTAGAGATCATAATTCCCGAAAATAAAAGCCTGTCTCATGAAGAATGGATGGAATACTGTAAAAATACAGATGTCGTTTTAAATGTGGGTGGAGATTTTAAATATAATAAAGATTTTTTTGATGCCTGTCCGAATGTTAAAGCTATTGCTCTCTATTCTGTCGGATTTGATCATGTAGATATTCAGGAAGCTAATCGGAGAAAAGTTCCGATAGGGAATACGCCTGATGTTCTAAGTAGAGCGACCTCAGATGTCGCTTTTCTGTTAATGCAGTCTGTGGCCAGAAGCGCAAGTTATAACTTTCAGAAAGTGAAAAACGGAGACTGGAATGCATTCGATCCTTTGCATGCTTTGGGACAGGAATTATATGGAAAAACATTAGGTGTTTTCGGGCTTGGAAGAATTGGTTTCGAAATGGCCGAAAAGTCCAGAAAAGCCTTTGATATGAATATCATTTATCACAACCGCCACCGTAATGAAGAAGCTGAAAAAATAGTAGAAGCAAAATATGTTTCTTTTGATGAACTGATTGAAAATTCAGATGTTTTGAGTATTCACGCTAGTTTTACTCCCAAGCACAAAGAGCTGTTCAACAGTTCTGTTTTTGATAAAATGAAACCGAATACGATCTTTATCAATACAGCGAGAGGGGGCTTTCACAACCAAAAAGATCTCTATAATGCATTGGTGGAAGGTAAGATTTGGGGAGCAGGACTTGATGTTACCAATCCTGAACCCATGCCAGCGGATGATCCTATTTTGGAGCTTTCCAATGTCTGCGTATTACCCCATATAGGTTCTGCTACTATCGAAGCCCGAAACGGAATGGCCAGACTTGCTGCCGGAAACATTATTGCTTTCTCAAAAGGCGAAAAAATGCCTGCTTGTGCCAATCCTGAAGTCTATGAATAATGATGCCCATTAAAACTGTTTAACTCATATCTATTCATTTTCTACCCAACTTTTTTATTAAATTAAATTGCAATAAATGATTGTAATTAAAGATGTAATCGCTAATTTTAATAGTAGATTTAGAAAAATATCAATTGAAAAATCGATAGGTTGGAATTATTTTTGTTCTCACTTTATCAACTTAAAATAGAAATACTATGGCACCAGAAAGAAATATAAATGAACAGAACAAAAAACTGGAACAAATGGAGTACAGCCCCAATGAAGATATATTTAAGAGAGAAAAACATATTCCTATTGATGGTGACGGTAATCCGATTCTGGATGAAGATGCAGATGATGATAAAATAGATAAGGGTTTGGATATTCCCGGTACAGAAGAAGATGATGAGATGGAAGAAATTGGCGCAGAAGATGAAGAAAATAATTATTGGAGCTTAAGCGATAATGATGATGATCATGAAGAAGAGAATGATGACGTTTTAACGTAAGTTTTGATGATCAATAATATGACCTCACTGAATTTCAGTGAGGTTTTTTTGTGAAGACGTAGGTATAGCGTACATATTTGAAATAGAGTAGCGAAAAATATTAATTAATATGAGTACTTTTGCAAAAAACTAATTTTAAACTTTATTATGATGAGTACCTATACCAGAGCACTACTGGTTGTATTTCTTAGTGTTATTTTTTCTAATCTTTATTCTCAAGATAAGTACATAAAAGACCCCAATTTTAACGCTGCCTTTCAAACCAACAAATTCTATATTGATGGTAAAAGGGAGATTGCCTTTAGCACTTCTCAGCCAGACGGGAAAATTCTTGTAGTATATAAAACATTCATTCCGGTTCCGGGAGGGGATATTTACAATATGGTAAGGATAAATCCCGATAATACGATTGATCCCAATTTTACAACAGCCGTTTTTAATAGGTTCGTGAAAAGTGTTGCCCTGCAAAGTGACGGTAAAATTCTTGTAGCGGGAGGCTTTACTTCACACAATGATGTGACTTCAAAGTATTTGGTAAGGCTTAATGCGAATGGAACTAAGGATACCACTTTCAATATCGGAAATTTTTCATTCCCTCAAAATACAGATAATCCTGCTGTGAGTAAAGTTGCCGTGCTTTCCGGAGATAAAATTCTGATTGGAGGTAATTTTATAACTTATAATGGAGCAACCAAGAAATACGTTATGAAACTCAACACCAATGGATCGGTAGATTCCTCGTTTGATTTCAGCTATGCAGGTTATGATACCGATGTCACCAACTTTGAAGTGCAGCCGGATGGCAAAATTATTACAACCTACTATTTCAATCGTATTTTAAGACATAATGCTGACGGATCGCCTGATACTACATTTACACAACCGAACTATTCTAATTTTAGTGGAGGAGGAATTAAGACGATTGCAGTAAGAAATGACGGTAAAATTTATATCGGAGGAAAATTTATATTTAGTGGCAACCAGTTTTTAATGCGACTGAATGCAAACGGAACAAGGGATACCAGCTTTGTTATTGAAAATTTTTATCAGAATTATCCTTCATCAACAGGGCTTGATGGTGTTTATTCAGTTCTTATACAGCCGGATGGAAAAGTATTGGTCGGAGGAAGTTTTGAAAGTTATGGAGGACAGCCTGCAGCAGGAATTATGCGTTTAAATGACAATGGTTCATTGGATACTTCTTTTCAAGGGAAGGTTACCCGTTTTGTGAATCCTAACAGCTTTACAGACTATGTTAACCATCTTAGCTTTCATTCAAGCGGGAATGTGATTGCCGCAGGCTCTATAAGATATTATAATGAAGATGTAGGAGGAAATATCGTGATGTTTTCACCCGCTGCGGGAGACAGAATTTCTACTTTTCAGAATATTTGTAAAGGTTTTGATACGGCCCCTAATAAAATGTTTATACAGCCCGACGGAAAAATTATCCTTACAGGTGATTTCTATGCCTATAACGGGCAGCCAACCGATAGAATTGTACGTCTAAATACTGATGGAAGTGTTGATAACAATTTTAAAGTACAGACAACACTATTTTTTCATGTCAGCCAGGAGCCCGCTGATATTAAATTCTTATCCAATGGTAAAATACTGTTAGGAACAGAAGGGACAATAAAAAGCAATGAAAATGGAGGCGGAGTGGTAAGATTGAATTATGATGGAAGTTTAGACCCTACATTTTTCAGCCTCGTTGGTAATGATCGTGGATTATTCGGATCACTAAGACAGAAGAATTTTATAGTACTTAATGGTGATAAAATACTGGTTCCCGGAATGACCTATTATGTGAAAAATAATGTTTCAGTTCCCATTGACTATAAATTTGTAGTATTGGATCAGAATGCAAATATTGATACTTCCATAGATTATGAAGAGCCTTTCAGCTTACTGGGTAGATTGAAGCTATTGTCGAATGGTAAAATTTTATTAACCGGTTTTGACAGCAGCTCATCTAAATACAGAATGGCCAGACTTTTACCCAACGGGCAAATAGACGGAACATTTACAATGTTGACCACCCAACCAAGTATTAATGAAATGTATCCTGCACCGGATGGTAAAATTTATGCAATCTCCAATCAGATTTCAGGACATAAAGTATTGCGCTTTAATGAAGACGGTACATTGGATAGCTCATTCATTTCCCCATCTTATAATAATTACATGGTTGATGAGGAACAGCCATTTGAATTTGAAAATAACGGGAAATTTTTTACAGCTTTCTCGCCGCTTTTCAATTATAAAGGATTGGTAAGGCACAATGCAAATGGAACCGTAGATAATACGTTTGATATCGGAACCGGTTTTACAGCTCTCCATCCAAATAATGACACCGATAATATCACATCCATTAAAAGACAGGGAAATAGCTTTCTAGTAGGTGGAGAATTTAGGGAATTTGACGGTGAGCCTGTAAGAGGTCTTGTCCGACTTATCCCTCAAGGATCTTTACATACTAAAGAAGAGAAAGTAAGTAAGAAAAATCTGATCTATCCTAACCCTACAACAGGTATTCTAACGATAAAAGCAGAAGGTCAGAATCAATACCAGATCTTGGATCGTTCAGGAAGAACAGTTGTCAGATCAACAGAATTAACACCTACTATCGATGTCTCTCATCTTCCTGTAGGAGTATACTATATTCATCTTCAAGGAAAAGAAGGAAACTCTGTTGAAAAATTTATTAAAAAATAACAACGAAAAGTATTTAGGAATTATACAACATCAACCTTACTGAATCTCAGTAAGGTTTTTTATTCCCAAAACACCGATAGATAAGTAAGTACAAAATTCCCCTCCTCCGGAGGGGTGGATTTAAAAATTTCTTGAATTTTTGAAGACGGGGTGGTTTTATAGTAAAGAACAATAAAATCCTCCAACTTCATCATCATCCCACTAAGAAATCTTAAAAATCAATAACTCTAACGATTCAAAGATATTCGTCCCTCATCCCATCATATGGTTGTTTTTCATCTGTAGAGGTGGTTCCATAATGCAGAACAATAAAACCTTCCAGCTCTTTCATCACCCAACTCAGATTATTCCTTATATCAAACTCAGAAACCCTAAACATCAGTAATCCTAACGATGTAAGATATTCGTCCCTAATTCCATCATATACTTGTTTTTCGTCGTGACTGGAACCGTCAATTTCTATAATTAATCCAAGAGCTTTTACATAAAAATCGACAATATAATTTCCAATAATTCTTTGTCTATCAAAATCAATCTTATGAAAAGTTTTTGCTCTCACTTTCTTCCAAAAGATGACTTCATCAAGAATCCGGGCTTTACGTTTTTCTTTTAACAATACTTTTAAATGAGGATTATAGGGTAGATTTTCAACAAAATTCCTGCAGATAGGAATTCCTTCAATGGTCGTTAGGATTTCTTTCATGATCGTGTTTTTTACCACCCCGTCTTCCAATGTTTATAAAACCTTGGAATCCACCCCTCCATAGGAAGGGAATACGAGGTGCCTTTTTCAAAGATAGACAATTAATGAAATGAAACCTTTCCTCAATCACAGATCAGGAAAAAGGTAAATCGACAGTTTTGCCTTTTACTTGCCTATATTTTCTAATTTGAATATCTTTAAAACTTCAAACATTGTTTACAACATAGACCTTTAAATAGTAATATGACATTTCAAGAACAAATCCAACAGGGAATACCAAATCAGCTGCCACAGGCTAAACCATACGAAACGAATATCAACCATGCGCCGAAGCGTAAAGAAATTTTAGGAGAAGAAGAGAAAAAACTGGCATTAAAGAATGCTTTGCGTTATTTCGATCCTCAGTTTCATGCAGAGCTTATTCCGGAATTTAAGCAAGAACTGGAAGAGTATGGAAGAATCTATATGTATCGTTTCCGTCCGGATTATGAAATGAAGGCAAGACCCATTACAGACTATCCCGGAAAATCTGAGCAAGCCAAAGCGATCATGCTGATGATTCAGAATAACCTGGATTATGCTGTAGCTCAGCACCCTCACGAACTGATTACTTACGGAGGAAATGGTGCCGTATTTTCAAACTGGGCACAATACCTGCTGACGATGAAATATCTGTCTGAAATGACCAACGAGCAGACATTGGTAATGTATTCAGGGCATCCGATGGGGCTTTTCCCGTCTCACAAAGATGCACCAAGAGTAGTCGTTACCAACGGAATGATGATCCCGAACTACTCCAAGCCGGATGATTGGGAGAAATTCAATGCTTTGGGGGTTACTCAGTACGGACAAATGACAGCGGGAAGTTATATGTATATTGGCCCACAGGGAATTGTTCACGGAACAACAATTACTGTTTTAAACGCTTTCAGAAAAATAAAAAAAGAACCGAAAGGAGGATTATTTGTAACCTCAGGATTAGGAGGAATGAGTGGTGCACAGCCAAAGGCAGGTAATATTGCCGGTTGCGTTACCGTATGTGCAGAAGTGAATCCAAAAATTACCAAGATCCGTCATGACCAGAAATGGGTCAACGAAATTCATGAAGATCTTGATGCATTGGTAAAAAGAGTAAGAGAAGCGCAGGAAAACAAAGAAACAGTATCTCTGGCTTACCTTGGAAATATTGTGGAAGTTTGGGAGAAATTTGCTCAGGAAGACCTTAGAATTGATATCGGTTCAGATCAGACTTCCCTTCACAACCCTTGGGCGGGTGGTTACTATCCTGCCGGGCAGAGTTTTGAAGAATCCAATACCATGATGGCAGAAAACCCTGAGTTATTCAAAGAAAAAGTTCAGGAAACATTGAGAAGACACGCGGCTGCCATCAACAAACATACAGAAAAAGGAACCTATTTCTTCGATTACGGAAATGCCTTTCTATTGGAAGCTTCAAGAGCAGGAGCAGATGTAATGGCAGAAAATCCTACATTGGGTAGAGAATTCAAATACCCAAGCTATGTTCAGGATATTATGGGACCTATGTGTTTCGATTATGGTTTCGGACCATTCCGTTGGGTATGTTCCAGCGGAAATCCAGACGATCTTCAAAAGACCGATGATATTGCCTGTGCCATATTGGAAGAAATGGTGAAAAACTCTCCTGAAGAAATTCAGCAGCAGATGAAAGACAATATTCAGTGGATCAAAGGAGCACAGGAAAACAAACTTGTGGTGGGTTCACAGGCAAGAATTCTCTATGCAGATGCAGAAGGAAGAATGAAGATTGCTGAAGCCTTCAACAAAGCCATTAAAAACGGAGAAATCGGACCTGTAGTTTTGGGAAGAGATCATCATGACGTTTCCGGTACAGATTCTCCTTACAGAGAGACTTCCAATATCTATGACGGATCAAGATTTACCGCAGATATGGCCATTCATAATGTAATTGGAGACAGTTTCCGTGGCGCAACATGGGTTTCTATTCACAATGGTGGCGGAGTAGGCTGGGGAGAAGTGATCAATGGTGGTTTCGGAATGCTACTGGACGGAAGTGAAGACGCCGACAGAAGATTGAAATCCATGCTTTTCTGGGACGTAAACAACGGAATCTCAAGAAGAAGCTGGGCAAGAAACGAAGGCGCTATTTTCGCCATTAAAAGAGCAATGGAAGTAGAACCTAACCTAAAAGTGACCCTTCCTAACCTTGTAGATGAAAATTTACTGTAATATATAATATTCAACATTGGCAACCATCAATAAAAAACTATTTTCACACCTGAATGTAGAGGATGACGATCCTATCTGGGAGAAATTTGCCCGCGTTGAATTTTCAAAGAAAAATCTATTTCCGGACAATAAAGCCTATCTTGTGGAAGATGGGCTGGTCCGTAAATATTACCTTCATACTCCCTCAGATATAGATACTGAGATCTGTGCAGAATTTTATTTTCCGGGCGATATCTTTATCGTTGACAATAATGATTCTGAGGGAATCTATGAATCTATTAACCATGGTTTGGCCTGGGAAATAAGCCTGGATGAGGTGAAAGAAATGTTTGTTATCAACCCGGGATGCCGCTTCGTTCAGAATTATTATCTAAGCAGCAAGCTCAATGCAGCCATGAAAAGGGAAATGCTGCTCCTGAAAAACACTCCTCAGGATATGTACGAATATCTTTTGAAGCACAAACCGCATTATATCCAGAATATCCCTCTGAAATACCTTGCTTCCTATATTGGAATCACCCCAATTTCCCTAAGCAGAATCAGAAAGAGGATTACGTAGAGACCGAAAATTCGATGAAACTTGCTCTTATTGTTAGCTTAGTCAGTGGTTTAGCCGCCATCTTTGCTTCTTTTATATAACATCAGAATATTTTACATCTTTGCATTTCAACAATAACCTACACTATTATCTTCGTTCTTCCATCCTTCATTAATTAACTTTTGTTTATTGTTTCACCCTTCTTAAGTTTTTTCCTTTGCTGAAAAGAAAAAAGTATGGAAATACAAAAATTAAACTGGGCTGGAATTAAGCTTACGACACAAAACAAAACGATTTTAATAGACGCTGTAGAAGACTTTTCCTATTACAAACCTGTTCTTGGAGAGGCCGCTAATGAACTGATCGTATTCTCTGATAACGTACAGGCAGACTACATCATTTTCACCCATATGCATTTGGATCACTTTGACAAAAGCGTCATTGAAAAATGCCTCAAAAAAGACGGAAAGCTGATTGTTTATTCAGCATTGGAGTCTTTGGTGAGAGAGCATGTGGAGAATGTAGAAATCGTTGCGCTGAACCTTAACGAAACCTTCACGGAAAACAATATTACATTCAAACCGGTGTATGCGATGGATGGAATAGGAGATATGCAGTCTTCCTGGATTGTTGAGGATGGCAGTACCAAAATCTTTCATGGCGGAGATACCATCTGGCACAATCAATTCTGGAAGCTCGGAAAAGAAAACGAAGATATCAATTACGCCTTTTTACCTGTGAATGGAGTGGTGGTCAATTTTGAGATCGTAGGATTGGAATACAGCCCTATTGCAGCTTCGCTCAATATAAAAGAAGCCTTTTCAGCAGCTCGTTTACTACACGCTCAAAAGCTGGTTCCTATCCATTATGGATTGTTTTCTCATGAACAGTGTTACATTCCACAGCAATTTGATGACAAAGATCTGCAGCAGTATTCAGCCGAAACAAAGCAGGAATACCTTATCCTCAACGATGGAGAAGTTCTGATCTAATGCTTTTTAGGATAAAACTGTTCAATATTCCGTTACTTTCTTGGTTTGCATTAAAATTTTAAACATCTTTAAACCATAAATTCAGAAGCGAAACAATGAAAAAAATAGGAATTATTGGCTGCGGCTGGTTGGGGGGGCATATTGCGGAAAAACTGTCCGGGCATTATGAAATTTTTGCCACTACCACTACCGAATCTAAAATAGAAGACCTCTCTGCCAAAGGATATCATCCCACACTGGTAGATTTTCCGGATGAAGATATTGCGGAGAACATTCAGGAATGGGAAGTCGCTTCACAACTGGATGCGGTGATCATTACCGTTCCGTTTTCAGGAATAAGAGGAGTAGAAGTTCCCATGAATGGAAAGGCGCAAAATGTACTGGCATTTCTCGGTGATTATAAAGGGCAGCTATTGATGATGAGTTCCACAGGAGTATATCCTATGATTGATAAAGAATTCACAGAAGATGATCAGCCTGCAGATGATATTCCAAGCGAGTATGGTATCAAAAGCAGATTTCCTGAGATCAATATTTTGAGACTCGCAGGATTAATGGGGGATAACCGCCTTTTAAAGAATTATAATATTTCTAACCTGGATCAACTGGTGAATCATATTCATTATGCGGATATCTGTTCCGTTGTGGAGAAAATGCTGGATCAGCAGTCTCAGGCTAAAGTATATAATGTAGTGGCTCCCGTTCATCCCAATAAAGAAGAGATCATCAACGCCCAGAAAGGCTTGCCGTATTCTGGAGAACGTACTTCGCACGGAAGAACGATCTCTCCTGCAAAACTGATCTCAGAACTGAATTTTGAATTTCAATATCCTGATCCAAGATATTTTCATCTTACAGAAGTAACGGAATAACAATATCCTAATAATAAAAACCTGCTGTAAAGCAGGTTTTTTTCTATTATAAAGCTTTTTTAAAAGGTAATCAATCTGGAGCCATCCGGTAAAATGATCCATCTTCCGGCTTCATATTCTTCAAGATAATAATCTATCGACCGCGCTGAGCCAAACGGAACAATCTTCCCCGTTTCATTTTCTACTAAAAACGGTACATTTCCAAGTAATGTATTGTACTGCTCGTCACGTGTTTCATAAAATTCTCTTCGCACATAATAAAAGACCATTCCATAAGGCTTACGGATGATATATAGCAATGTTGAGGATTTCTAAACTTTATTTTTGGCTTCTTTTATTTTTTCTATAAATTCTTCTGGTTCACCACCAATTGTATCTTCATAATGAAGATATCCATTAATGTAATCTTCATCTTCTGATATTGCTGCTAAAAAATGCTGAAAATAATATATGATAATATTAATTGCAATTTCAGAATAGTGGAAACCTTCAGTGAATACATCTAAAAATTTGAAAAATAGATCCTTATTTTCTATAAGAGAATCGTTAATATCTTTGATAGTTCTCATTTTGAAATAAGCGAATCTTGGAATAATTCTATCAGATCCCACAGATTCAATATATTTCCATTGCATTTTATTTGCAAGAAAATTTCTTGCTTCTATTAGTATTTCATTGTCTAAATTAAATTTTTCCAAACTGGCCTTATTTATACCAACATTTTGAGGTTCAGAAATAATTAAATTCGAGACATTATTTTCATAAGTAGAGAGCTCTTTTTTCAATCTATCAAATTCTTTATCTGCTGTTTCTAATAAAGCAGATAACCTATTGAAATCTCTTTTATATTGATCTGGGATTTGGATTTTGCCTTTATATCCTAAGTCATGTTCAATTTCGGCCCAAGCATGTTGTAATATTGATCTAATTTGTATTTCGCATTTAAAGTCCTTATAAGAAGCATATTCAGTTAAAGTATCTCTTGTATTATTTAATGAAATAACTAAATGAAGTGAACGATATCCAAATTGATCATTGCTTAATTCTCTTTTGTCAATTGAATTTTCTTCGTCTATTTTGAATTCGTCTCTCATTAGTTTTTCAATGATGTCCACTTCGCTCTCTAAATGAGTTATTATTCTAATTCCTATTATGTCGGTAATATCATTTATTGAAGTATACTTATCTATTTTTTTGTCTATTTTTTTTGCTAAACTTTGGTTATCTTTAACTCGGCCAGACAGATTATGAATTATTATTTTATTTTGCTGCAACAAATCTCCAATTAAGTTTATAGTCTTGTCGCAAAAGTGTTTATAATTAGTATGCTTTTCTTGAAACTCTTGTAGTATAATTTCTTTCATAAAAATATAAAATTGGAATGTTTTCAAAAATATAAAAACAAGTATAATAATTACCTCCGTATTTCTACGGAAAAGATTATCAAATATAAACTACATCATTTATAAAACCTTACGGATTCCCATAATCTAGAAACTTCCAAACTCAAAACAACCCCTTCAGTAAACCTGCACAACCTCTCCGGAAGTTAAAAACAACCTTAAAACAAACCTCCGGAGTTCTCCGTTTGTTAAAAACAAGCTTGTTTGTGACTTCCGGAGATCTCCGGAAGTCTCCTGCAAGTTGCGGGAAACCTCCGGAGGGGTCGGGAGGTTTGTTTCAGGGGTGTTTGTAACCAAACAATTTTTTTATATCTTTAATTTGTTAATTTAAAAAAACACAAGTATGAAAATTGCACTCACTAAGCTGAGTACTAAAGACCTTGCGACTTTAGTTCAGCGAATGATCTCTAATGCCGAATCAGGAAAATACCCTGTTATTGCCAGCCACCCTTTATTGAAAACCTTACAGGATTCCTATGCTGCTTACGATAAAGTATACGCTAAGCAGATCTACAGCGGAAAAGGAAATGATGTAGCAACAGCCGACCACGAAAGAGATATAGCCTACAACAATTTGAAAGCCTTCCTGAATGGATACCGTAAGCTTGCTTTAGCCACCAATTATCATTTGGCAGAAGACCTGTATGGGGTGTTTAAAACGTTTGGACTGGATCTGGACCGACTAAGCTATTCTTCACAAACAGCTCAAATGAAAAAACTGATCGAAACATTGGAAACTTCTGAAAACAGACAGAAAATAAGTGTTCTCGGTTTGGATGCCGCTTTTACAGAAATGAAAACGAAGCACGAGGTTTTTGAAAATCTGTTTGCAGATCAGGCACAGGCTAATGCAGATCTTCGCAATATGAGCAGTGCGAGTGCGATCCGAAAGAATATGGAAAAAACACTCAAAACCTATATTAATCTGCTCACCGCAATGAAGGAAGTGCCGGGTTGGGAACTTTTCTACTCCGATGTGAATGAGCTGGTGAAAGCCGCAAAGAATTCTTCCATTGGAGAAACACCCAAATCGGAAAAACCATCTTAATACAGATAACAAACTCAACACTATGTTGAGTTTTTGTTTTTATCGTAGATAGAATCCTTGCGCCTTTACAACGTTCTGTAAAGTAATCTTTGCGTCTTTGCGATTCCCCAACAAATACTTTCCAACAAGAAAAATACAGGTTGGAAATACGCAAAGGCGCAAGGTTTTTTTATTCTTTATGATATAAGGCGCAAGTTAATCAAAGATTTTCAGCTATTATTTTCTAACTAAAAATATTTTAATGTCGGCTATTAAATTTTATCGTAGATAGAATCCTTGCGCCTTAATAATGATCTTTAAAATATTCTTTTGCGTCTTTGCGATTCTCCAACAAAGAACTTTCCAACAAAAATATACAGGTTGGAAATACGCAAAGGCGCAAGGTTTTTTATTCTTTATGATATAAGGCGCAAGTCAATAAAAGATTTTCAGCTATTATTTTCTAACTAAAAATATTTTAATGTAGGCTATTAAATTTTATCGTAGATAAAATCCTTGCGTCTTAATAATGATCTTTAGAATATTCTTTTGCGTCTTTGCGATTCTCTCCAATAAAGAACGTGCCAACAAAAATATACAGGTTGGAAATACGCAAAGGCGCAAGGTTTTTTTATTCTTTGTGTATGATATAAGGCGCAAGAAAATCAAAGATCTCCGGCTATTAAATTTTATCGTAGATAAAATCCTTGCGCCTTGGTCATGTTTTTTGAAATATTCTTTTGCGTCTTTGTAATTCTCCAACAAAGAACTTTCCAAAAAAGAATATATAGATTGGAAATACGCAAAGGCGCAAGGATTTTTTATTCTTTGTGTATGATGTAAGGCGCAATTCAATCAACGATTTTCGGCTATTAAATTTTATCTTAGATAAAATCCTTGCGTCTTGGTCATATTTTTTGAAATATTCTTTTGCGTCTTTGCGATTCTCCAACAAAGAACTTTCCAAAAAAGAATATATAGATTGGAAATAAGCAAAGGCGCAAGGATTTTTTATTCTTTGTGCATGATGTAAGGCGCAAGTCAATCAACGATTTCCGGCTATTAAATTTTATCTTAGATAAAATCCTTGCGCCTTGGTCATATTTTTTGAAATATTCTTTTGCGTCTTTGCGATTCTCCAACAAAGATCTTTCCCACAAAGAATATACAGGTTGGAAACACGCAAAGGCGCAAGGATTTTTTATTCTTTGTGTATGATGTAAGGCGCAAGAAAATCAAAGATTTTCAGCTATTATTTTTCTAATAAAAATTCTCCAAGAAAAATATATAGGTTGGAAGTTCGCAAAGGCGCAAAGATTTTATATTTTTGGATTTCATAGTAATCAAAGAAATACTAATACATCCATGAATAAAATTTTTTTCAGTCTTCTTTTTATCATTCTATTTTCAATACCTGCTTTGGCCTGCCTCAATGGTGAACAGATGGTTTTAGCCAATAGCGAGGTACTGTACGCTGACCATGAAGGGAATGTTCCATACGGACACAGCTTTAGAACAAGAGAACAATTGGAAGAATTTCTTGTGAAACTGGAAAAAGGATACCATGATACCAAAGAATTAGACTATCTGTCGGATCAGGGATTTATTCTGATCGTGTTGGGAAGATATAAAGAGGCTATTCAGCTGTATAAAAAGATAGAATCTATGAAGCCTGGCAGATATTCTACCTATTCTAACATGGGAACAGCTTACGAGCTGATAGGAGAGAATAAAGAAGCCCTGAAATGGATTGAGAAGGCCGTGAAAATCAATCCTGAATCTCATTCAGGCTCCGAATGGATTCATGTGAATATCCTGAAAGCTAAAATAAAAGGGGACGATTATATTTCCTCTATGCATCTTATCGGAAAAGACTTCGGAAATGAAGAATATCCAAAATCCAATCTAAACCTGGAAGAACTTGAAAATCTGAGAATGCAGGTGTATTATCAGCTGAACGAAAGAATATCTTTTGTAAGCCCTAAAGATAAAATTGTTGCACAGCTTTTATTTGACCTCGGTAATATTGCTTTTTTAATGGATTCCAAGGCGGATGCAGGGGACGATTATCGGTTAGCAGCAGAATACGGTTTTGACAGTTCTCTGATGGAGAAAAGACTAAAGCTTTGCCCACCCGAAGAACCTGTAGATGAAAAAGTACTGAATTATGTTCATGAATCTAAAGGTTTTGACAATATGGAAACGTTATTGTCATTGGCTGCCTTACTGTTATCGGGAATTGTTGTCTTTATTTTCAGAAAGAAAATTGCTTTACTGCTTAGATAAAATAATCACGAAGAATATTGATTTTTTTTATCTTTCCAACCTTTTGAATGATTCAAACATCCTTATTATAAAAGATACTTTATGAAAATTACCATTCCAAAGCCCTGCCATGAAAATTGGGCTGATATGACCCCTGATGAAAAAGGTAGATTTTGTGCAGTTTGTTCTAAAACCGTTCAAGATTTTACCGGATTTTCAGACGAAGAATTAGTAACGCGTTTCAATCCGGAGGAAGGTATATGTGGAAAGTTCCGGGAAGATCAGCTGAACAGAAATCTGAACTTTTCAATAGCCGGAACATTAGCGTTGGGATTATTGGTGGGCGGAAGCTTCGTGAATACAGTTCATGCCCAGGAAGTAAAGCCTCATGAAATAAAAAATACAAAACCTTCTCAAATCATAGTCGGGAAACCGTTGGCAACTGTACAACCCGTAAGGACAGGAGCTCCACTATCACAAAAAACAGCTCCGCCTTTGATTATCATTAATGGTAAAAAAAGTTCAATTGAGGAAATGAAGAAATTACCTCCTGACGATATTGAAAATGTTACTTCCCTTTTACTTGAAGATGCTGTAAAACGATATGGTAAAGATGGTAAAAACGGAGTTCTTATGATAACTACAAAAAGAAAAATAAAATAATTGAAAAAGTATACAGCACACTATCAGGAAGGAAATATCATACTGGTTTCAGATACCCAAAATGAAATCGGAAGAATAATAGAGACAAGGAAATGGTTGTATTATAAGCATTATATAGTGTTAGATTCTAAAAAATATGATATTAAAATGTAGGGTTTTTGAAGAACGATGCAGAACTGTTTGATTCCAGTACAGTTGTTTATTTTACGGATCTGGCTAAAGAAAGAATTATTAAATCGGGGCAGGGTGTACGAATTTTCTATTTTAAATTAAAAAAGACAAACCAGCTGATAGAAAAAGGAAAGCTATTAATCGAGATACGGGAAGAAAGAAAAGGATATAAACAGTCTGTTTTTTATATTGATGTTGATGAGTCTGTTGACGATTTACTCCTTCTGCTGTTTCTGCATTATTCCACAAAAGAATTTAATTCTATAGGAGATGGAGATTAAATATCCTGTTGTGATGATTGTATTTCTGCGGTTAAACAGGTAGTATACCACAGATGTTTTTAAATTAAAATTTCCGGCGATCGAAGATCGCCGGAAATTTTATTATATTGACATAAAGCCGAACCGTTTATTTCACAGCGGCAATGGCAGCTTCATAGTTAGGTTCGTGCGAGATATCAGAAACCTGTTCTTCATACACAATTTTTCCTGCAGGGTCAATGACGACCACCGCTCTGCTCAGAAGCCCTTTCATAGGAGAATCTATCATTTCTACGCCATAATTCCATCCGAAATCGGAACGGAAATCTGAAAGCATCACAACATTATTAATTCCCTCTGCGCCACAGAATCTTTTCTGTGCAAAAGGCAAATCTTTCGAAATACAAAGCACTATGGTATTAGGCAGATTTCCAGCCTGCTCATTGAAATGATGAACAGATGCAGAACAAACTCCTGTATCTACACTTGGGAAGATATTTAAAATGACATACCTTCCTTTGTAAGAATCCAAACTCTGGTCATTCATATTAACATCGGTAAGGGTAAACTTGGGAGCCGGTTTATTGAGGGCCGGTAAATGAGCATAAGTACGTACAGGTTCTCCTTTCATCAAAACAGTATTGGGGGTTTTGGTATTTTGGGCGAAACTCACCGCAGAAAAGAATAACAGGGTACTGAAAACGAATTTTGAAAACATGAAATTTATTTTTAAGCTAAATTATTCTTTTTTTAGGAGGTAACGTTAATTTTAATTTAAATAGAGTAAATCTATTAACAGGTTATTTTTTGCAAAGAATTTTACCTCTACCTTTATACTATCAAACCTCCGATATCAGGAGTATTATAATCACATTAAAAAAATAGAAAGACGTATGAATTCAGAAAAGACATCATCATTCCAAGATATTTTTAAAAACGAAAACGATATCCCGGAAGAATATAAAGTTCCGGTGATTCACCAGAAAACCTATCTTTTGAATGGTGAACTTGTAGAGTGGAAGGGAGAAGTTACCAATATTTATTCTCCGGTATGCATTCCTACAGAAAACGGTTTAGAAAGAAAGCTATTGGGAAGTATCCCGAATATAGGCCCGGAAGAAGCTATGGAGGTATTGGAAGCCTGTGTAAAAGCATATGATAACGGGCTTGGAGAGTGGCCTACCATGTCTGTAGAAGGAAGAATAAAATGTATGCAGAAGTTTGTATACCTGATGATTCAGCAGCGTGATCTGATCATTAAATTATTAATGTGGGAGATCGGCAAAACACTGGCAGATTCTACCAAAGAATTTGACCGTACTGTAGATTATATCAACCAGACCATTGATGCTTTGAAGGATCTCGACAGAGAATCTTCACGCTTTCAGCAGGCAGAAGGCACCATTGCTCAGATCAGAAGAGCTCCATTGGGAGTAGTACTGAGTATGGGACCGTTCAACTATCCTTTGAATGAGATTTTCACCACACTGATTCCTGCTTTGATTATGGGAAATACCATTCTGTTTAAACTGCCAAAACATGGAGTTCTTGCCCATTATCCTTTATTGAACGCCTTTAAAGAAGCTTTCCCGAAAGGAACAGTGAATACCTTATACGGAAAAGGATCTGAAATTATTACACCGATCATGGAAAGCGGAAAAGTGAATGTTCTTGCTTTTATCGGATCAAGTAAAGTAGCCAATGGCTTGAAGAAGCTGCATCCGAAAGTGAACCGTTTAAGAGCAATCTTGAGCCTCGATGCTAAAAATGCCGCAATTGTTACCAAGAATGCAGATCTTGACGTAGCGGTAAGTGAATGTATTCTAGGTGCACTTTCTTTCAACGGACAGCGTTGCACAGCTTTGAAACTGATCTTTGTACAGAAAGAAGTGGCAGCAGAGTTTACAAAAAGACTAAGTGAATCGGTTTCTGCGCTAAAACCAGGACTGCCTTGGGAAAAAGAGGTAAAGGTAACTCCGCTTCCGGAAGTGAACAAACCTCCTTATCTGAAAGAGTGTATTGATGATGCTCTGCTTAAAGGAGCTACCGTTTTAAATAAAAACGGAGGATATACGGAAGAGTCTTTTGTATTTCCGGCGGTAGTATATCCTGTAAACAGTGATATGAAGCTGTATCATGAAGAGCAGTTTGGGCCGGTGATTCCTGTGGTTCCGTTTGAAGATATTGAGGAACCGATAGAGTATCAGGTGAATGCTTCTCATGGGATGCAGGTAAGTATTTTCAGTGAAGATCCTCATGAAGTAGCTCAGCTGATCGATCCTTTTGTGAATCTTGTAAGCCGTGTGAATATTAACTGCCAGGCACAACGCGGACCGGATGTGTTTCCGTTTACAGGCAGAAAAGACAGCGCGGAAGGAACGCTTTCTGTATTTGATGCGCTTCGTTCGTTCTCGATAAGATCTTTGGTAGCCGCCAAACTGACGGATTCTAACAAAACATTATTAAATACAATAGTAAGAGAACATGATTCAAACTTTTTAAGTACAGACTATATTTTTTAGTAATTATTTTCAAATCCATTTAACATAAAATAAAAATCCTCAATAAACAGTAATGTTTTTTGAGGATTTTTTTAACTTGATGCCGGGAAATAAGTTTTGTGTTATAATGGGGGTAATATCTTTTTTTGATAGTACCCAATGATTTGTCTGTGCTATGTCTTCACGGGAAAAAGAATTTTTAGAGAAAATTGAAAAGCACAAAGGTGTTGTTTTCAAGATCTCTAAAATGTATATGGATAATAAGGACGATCAGAATGACCTCTATCAGGAGATCATTTACCAGGCCTGGAAATCATATGGTGATTTTCAGAAGAGAAGTGATTTCTCGACGTGGCTGTACAGAACTGCGCTCAATACTGCAATTGTTTTTCTCCGAAGTGAAAAAAAACGTAGTTTTATCCAGAATCAGGATATTGACGGACTGCGTACTCCTCAGGAACCTTACAATGATACGGATGACCGGAATATGAAGTTGATGTACGAAGCAATTCATCAGTTGAGTCCTATCGATAAGGCGCTTATTTTTTTCTTTCTGGAGGATTTTTCAGGCAAAGAAATTGCTCAACAGCTTGGAATAACGGAAGTGAATGCGAGGGTAAAGCTAAAAAGGGCCAAAGAAAAGTTGAAAGAGATTATTGCAAAACAGCAAAGGACAGGTTCAAATTAAAAAACAAGACCATGGAGCTAGACAATTTTAAAGAACTTTGGAATAAAGATACAGGACAGGAGCCTCCTGAAATTTCTCTTGAAAAACAAAGGGAGATCCATTCTCCGTTGCAAATGCTGAAAATCAATATGAAAACTGAGTTTTGGCTGATGGTTATTACGCTGCCAATGCTTTTGATCGGTTTTCCGTTTGCTTCGGGTGATTCCAACATTAAGATCATTTCTATATTTGTAACTGTTCTGACGCTTGCTTTCATGGCGTATTTCTACTCCAGATTCCGTAAGCTTTATAAACTGCTTCGGAAGAACAGTATCAATACAAATTATGATCTTTTTAATCTTAAAACACAGCTTCTTGTCTCTAAACAAATCTACATCTCCTATTATATTGCTTATATTCCTTTAGGGTTTCTTTTATCCTTGATCAAAATCAACTTTCATTTTGAAATGGAGTATAATGTGGCGATTTTTGGGATCAGCCTTTTGATTACGCTTCTTTTGATCGCTTTTATGATAAAATATTGGATCTACTATATGTACGGCAGATATATTGATGATGTTGTACGCTTGGTAGACGAGCTTAATGGGGTAGAAGTGAAGCCTCTGGCAGAAAAGAAAAAAAGCTGGTTTGAGCGGTCCCAAAAGTTCTTTATGAAGAGAATGGGAATCAAAGGAAATATCCTGAATACAGTCATTTGGTTTATATCTGTTTATATTTTCATTATTGTATTTCTGACACTGGTGCTTTTAGCTGTCATTATTATTGGAGCTAAGTTGGATTTTATAGAGATCAGAAGTTTGCAGAGAGCTTTAAACAGGCTGAATTAAAGGACACTTCATCATTTCGTTAAAAAATACATCTTCTCTAAGAAGAAGTTAGAAAAGCTGTCAGTAGAAATATTGACAGCTTTTTTTGAAAAAGTATGTAACATTTTTGCTTTTTTTCTACTAACTGTTAAATATTTAATGAAATATAGGTGTGATTTATAATGTCATTTGTCATACTTAGCATTTAAAATAAAACCCTAAAAACAGTACTATCCTAGGAAAATAGTAGTTATTAAAAAACACAAAATGAGAGCCTGACAGTATTTTCTGTTGGGTTTTTTTATTTTTTTGTATCTATATGTAACATTTTTTCTGAATGAAAACTAACTCTATAGAGTAACAAGTTATGACCTCATTAGAACAAGAGTTTATAAATAAGATAGAAAAGCATAAGGGAATCATTTTTAAGATTTCCAAAATGTACATGACTGAAAAAGACGATCGTAATGATCTTTTTCAGGAAATTACCTATCAGCTATGGAAAGCGTATCCGGGTTTTAGAGGAGAAAGCGAGTTTTCAACCTGGTTATACAGAATTGCTTTAAATACGGCTATCATCTTCCTGAGATCTGAAAAGAGAAGAAGTTTTATTGCGAATGAAGATTTCTCCAATCAAATCATTGCCCAGGAAGAGTATGATTATGCTAAAGAAGAAAAACTGTCTGAAATGTATACTGCTATTCATCAGCTCAATCCTATCGATAAAGCTTTTATATTCTATTATCTGGAAGATTTTTCAGGAAAGCAAATTGCTGACGAAATGGGAATTTCCGAAGGCAATGCCAGAGTAAAAATGAATCGAGCAAAGAATAAACTGAAAGATATCTTAAGCCAAAATAAAAAATAGTACAACATTAAATCTGCAACCTCATGAATATCGATGAATTGAAAAATACCTGGAATGAAGATATGACGGAAGAAACCCCGGAAATAAGTATCGAGCAACGAAATAAAATTAATCTCCCCCTGGAAAAGATGCGTAAAAATATGCGAAAGGAATTCTGGTGGATAATCGTCATTTTTATTTTTGCATTTTTGGTGTGCTCTATATGCCAACCTTTTAAACTTCAACTGTATATCACCGTTTTGATCGCTTCAATGCTTATTGTCACGGTGTTCTTTTTCAGTAAGTTTTTTAAAATTTACAAGGAGATCAGTAATCCTGTACTTCAAACCTATGATTCTCTGAGAGATCTTGTGATGCAGCTTAATCTTAATAAACAGTATTATCTTTCGTATTATATCAGTTTCGCTCCGTTTCTGGTTTGTGAAATCCTGATCGTACTTGAGTTTATTCCCTGGCCTAAACCTTTGAGCGAAGTAAAGATTGCGACCATATTAATAAGTACTGTGATAGGCGGATTGTTTTTGCTTTATATAGTTGGTAAGTTTTGGTTTCACCATTACTATGGAAGATATATAAAACATATTGAAAGTCTTTTGGAAGATTTGAAAAAATAAACACTGACTCGGCGGGCTTTCAGCCCGCCGAAACTATGTTTTACCATTAAATAATGATCTTATTTATTTTTTTCTTTGGCGATTTCGTTCTTTATCCAATCCAGTTGAGGATCTTTTTTATCAATGATATCCTGCATGGTTTCTTTTACCACAACATCGGGAAGAACTCCTTTTTTGGAATCTGTAAAATCAATATTAGGCTGTACGAGAAGAAGTCCTATTGGAAATTTGATTTCTGAATTGGGTAGTTTCTGAAAAGAATAAAAACCAGCCACTGTTCCATCGTTGGCTCCACCCGTTTCTTCTCCTACAAGAGTTGCTCTTTTATCATTTTTAAGCTTTGAAGTAATGATAGAAGATGCAGAGAAACTTCCTCCGTTAATCAATACAAAAACTTTCCCATGAAAGGCTTCCTTATTGGGTTTTGTAGGTTTGTCCGCTTTCATTTTATAGAATATCTTTCCGTCTTTTTTATAAGTACTGAAAGCCTGACCAAAAAAGTAGCTTGGATAGGTAATACTTTTATAAGCATATTCCAAAGGAGAACTTTTTCTGAAGTAATTGGTCCTCAATGGAGTGATTCGGGACGTTACCTGAGAAGGTTTTATCAAGGTAAAAGGCTGGTCTGTTAAATAAGAATACAGATTGTTGATCTCATAAAGAGAACCTCCGTAATTATTTCTTACATCAATGATGAGGTATTCTGAATTGGCGTTTTTAATCTGTGAAAAAGTTTTTTTATAGAATTTATCAGAATAATCTCTTGAAAAACTTCTTACTTTGATATAAGCTATGGAACTGTCTTTATCAAGAAATCTGAAGCTTCTATTATAAGAATTGCTGGAAGCCACATAATCGTTGAGTTTCTTTTCCTGAGTTCTTTTTTGCATTTCCTTATCTTTTTCGAGATCCGTATCAGATTTGGACTCTCTGCTTAGGTTATACGTGTGCTTTTGCCCTTTATATAAGGTTTCAAGGGTTGCTTTGCTGGAAAGTCCATGCTCTGCGGTATAAAAGTTAAAGAAAAGATCTTTTAAAAAATAAGACTGAAATGTTGTATTATAACCATCACTGCTGATCAGACTTCTGTATTTTTTAATATAATCTGAAACCGGAATGGCATTGATGGATAAAATTTCTGTACCGGGCTGTATATTTTCAATAGAATCCCGGTTTTGAATAATAAACATTTTGTCTCCTTCTACATAATACTCAAAACGGCTGAACAACCCTTTCTGATGTTCAAATTTTTTAATTTCACTTTTCGTAAACTTCTTTCTGGGAATTCTTAAAGAGAGATGCCCTTCACGAATTCCGGCAATGACAGGCTGAAATTTAAAATAAAACTGAAGAGGAGTAAGCGGTTCTGTAATGGTTTTCTTAAGACTGTCAAACTTAAGTTCCAGTTCCTTCTTGGGAATATACCAGTACAGTTGAGGGTGCATCTGCTGCAATTTAGCATAAGCATAATCTACGTCCTCTCTAAGTTTCTCGGGGGAAATACATGAAGCCCGCTGTTCGTTATGTCTTCTGATAGAAGCACAGGATGAAAGAATAGCGAGAAGAAATATCATCAAATAATTTTTCAATGTATTTTGAGTTTTTAAGCTGCTAAAATAGAAAGATTTAAGATAACGATCATCCAAATGAATAATAAATTTTCCGAAAAACATACTAAAATTAGTTAAAAAGCTGTAAGCTAATCAGTCCTGTTTTTGAACCGGTTTTAACTTTGCTCAATCAGTGTATTTTTACTCCGAAAAGTTACAACGGTTATAGAAGAGATATATTGTTTTCATTTCTAATACTTGTCGCTTGACTTTTACTCCGTTGTTTGATGCTTTTTAAGTAAAAAAATAAAACAGCCTTTTCATTTGAAAACAAAAGTCAATACATTTGATGCTTATTTTTTACAGATGGTTTATTGGATTCTTACAAGTATCATTGTTCTTACTGTTTCGTTTTTTATTATCATCAATATGAAAGTATTTGGTGCGGTTCCAAAAGGGAAAAGGTTGAAACGTATCAAACAGTCAAAACTATATAAAAAAAGACAATTTCAAAATCTGAGCTATACTCCTTCCATTACCGAAGGGTATACAATGACTAAAGTTACCTATGATTTCTTTTTGGGTAAAAAAGATCCGTTGCTGAAACCGTTGAAACCCATTCCATCTGTTTATACCCATTTGAAAAATATTGATAAAAATAAAGATGTATTTATATGGTTGGGACATTCTTCCTATTATCTTCAAACCGATGGAATTTCATTTCTGATTGATCCGGTTCTCAGTATGTATGGTTCACCTTTTAAGTATTTTAATAAAGCATTTAAAGGATCCGATATCTATAAACCTGAAGATATTCCCGATTTAGATTATCTGGTGATTACCCATGATCATTTTGACCATCTGGATTATCCTACCGTAAAAGCAATAAAAGACCGTATAGATAAGGTGATTCTGCCATTGGGAGTAGGTGCGCATTTTGAACGATGGGGATATCAGGAAACACAGCTTATTGAAGAAGAATGGGGAACAGAAGTTGAATTGAAGAATAATATAAAACTGGCTTTTACTCCTGCAAGACATTTTTCAGGCAGAAGGATAAAGCAGAATGATACCCTTTGGTCTTCTTATGTTCTGATAACGCCTACAAAAAAGATCTTTTTGGGTGGAGACAGCGGTTACGATTCTCACTTTAAAATAATTGGTGAAAAATATGGGCCTTTCGATTATGCTATTCTTGAAAACGGACAATATGGAGAAGCCTGGAGATATATCCATACTCTTCCTGAAGATGTGATTCAGGCAGCCATAGATATTCAAGCCAACCACATTATCCCCGTTCATGCGGCAAAGTTTGCATTGGCCCTTCATCCATGGAATGAGCCTTTGCAGAAGATTACCTGTTTTGGAAAAGAAAAAGGTTTAGATATCCTTACTCCAAAGATTGGAGAAGTAGTAGATCTTAACCTGTCGGATCAGCAGTTTGCCGTCTGGTGGGAAGACTGATCAGGCATGCCAGATGTCTTTATATCTTCTGGGATGATTTTCAAACTGTTGTCTTACAAAATCGCATTCCGGGTCTACAAGAAGATCTTTTTCTTCTGCATAACGAACCAATTCATCAAGCAGTAACTTGGCGTATCCTTTTCCTTCACGCTCTTCTTCAAGCTTGGTGTAGTATACAATCAGCAGTCTTCCATCAACCTCTATGGACATATATCCTGCTTTCTTTCCGTCTATAAGTAGCTGCAATTCATCTTGATATGGAGATACTTTAAATATTATATTTTCCATAATTTCTGAAATTTGGTTGATTAAAAAAATAAATTTGAGAACTCCCGAAAAACATTCTCTTCTTTAAAATTACAAAATAAATTCATATGAAATAACAGTTTTTAGAAATCTTAACGAATTTTATAATGATAATAAATGAGAATTAGGAATTATGGATTTTCTATTGAATGACAAACGATTTTAGTCAGCTTTTAATAAATAAGTCCTTTTAATTCCTTCTGAAAAATTGAAATCTGTGTTTATTTTCAGAGGATTCTGTATAGGAATTATTCTAAAAATAATCAGTTATTTATGATTTTATATAGCAAGTTTTACACTTCTTACTTCAGAATTGGCACTTTAATTGACTCTATCATCATATTTAATTTAAAAAGAGGAATGAAATGAAAAAGTTGTTACTAACCGTATTGTTGATTGGGACATTCAGCATGAGCTATGCCCAGTCGGATTATTACAATGATTACAGAAGGAGTATTTCGGATGTTAACTGGCAGACTGTGGTTGCGGATTTGCTGCTTTCTACCACACAGGCCAATCAGATATATGCATTAAACGACAGATACCGCGATTATAACTCATGGAACAGAGTGTATGTAGTAGATCCGGGAAGATGGAGAGGAGACCGTTATAATGAGCTGGAAAAAATTCTGGGAAGAGAAAAATATATCATATTTAAGAAAAGATATTACAGAGGTCAAAATCCTGTCATTGTATACGGCAGAAATAAGAATGATTATAAAAAGTACCGTAAGGATCAGCACAAATACTATAAACAAAAAGCAAAATATTACAAAAAACAGAATAAGCATCATCATGGCCATGATGATTGGCACTAAACCATTTATCAGCCATACATTCAATATTAAATGATCAACACTGCGTTGGTCATTTTTCATGTCTTCACTTTTTATTTTATAATGAAAAATTTTGTCTATTAATTTGTTTGAATTTTATAATTTTGATCTATGGATTATAATGAATCATTACAGCGTTTTTATGAACGAAATGCTTCCACTTTAGGAAATCCTTCTCTGGGGGTAAATAAAATTGGGCACTTCAATGTATTTTCTAGAGA
This sequence comes from Chryseobacterium sp. Mn2064, assembly GCF_049319685.1. Classification (NCBI taxonomy): domain Bacteria; kingdom Pseudomonadati; phylum Bacteroidota; class Flavobacteriia; order Flavobacteriales; family Weeksellaceae; genus Chryseobacterium; species Chryseobacterium sp. Mn2064. The sequence continues at coordinate 410,650 of NZ_JBMOUE010000002.1, read as the reverse complement.
ATATTGCTCACCAATGACTCCTTATAGCAGAAGAGATTATTATAAAATTTCCCTGATTATAGGAAAAGGAAAACTTCATTATGCCGATAAGTGGATCAAAGTAGACCGGCCTGCATTGCTGTTTTCAAATCCTATCGTTCCTTATTCGTGGGAAGCGGATGATGAAGGCCAAAAAGGATGGTTTTGTCTTTTTACAGAACAGTTTTTGCAGAATGGAAGTCGTTTGGGCAACCTTCAGGATTCACCGCTTTTTAAGATTGGCGGAACTCCCGTTTTCTTTGTAGATGAAGACCAACAGAAGACGCTTGCCGATATTTATACTAAAATGATGACTGAAATTAAGTCAGATTATATCCATAAGTATGATATGCTCAGAGCGTACCTTCACCTGATGATTCATGAAACCATGAGAATGCAGCCTGCAGAAAGTTTTGAGCCTTATCAGAATGCTTCACAAAAAGTAGCCTCATTATTTATGGAATTACTGGAAAGACAGTTTCCTATTGATAGCCCTGAAGCCTTTCTGAAAATGAAAACCCCTAATGATTATGCGAAAAGCCTTTCTATTCATGTGAACTCTCTGAACCGTTCCGTGAAAGAGATGACAGGAAAAACAACCAGCCAGCAAATTACAGGACGAATTATTCAGGAAGCCAATGCTTTGTTACAACATACCGATTGGAATATTGCAGAAATTGCCTATGGATTAGGATTTGAAGAACCTTCTTATTTTACCAATTATTTTAAGAAGCAGACTGGGTTGACTCCAAATGCCATCAGAGCGAATGCTGTTTGAATTTTATAATTCTTAGTTTGAATTCTATATCGATGGTTCTTTATTCATGATCTAATTTTGTCCTATTAAAATATAAATCAAAACCATCATGAAATTTAAAAAATTAGGAAACACAGACGAACAGTTATCAGCAATTGGTTTAGGATGTATGGGAATGAGCTTTGCTTATGGCCCTACAGATGAGCAGGAAAGTATCAATACTTTACACAGAGCTTTAGACCTGGGAATTAACTTTTGGGATACAGCCGATATGTATGCTAATGGTGAAAATGAAAAACTGATCTCCAAAGTGTTGGTTCCGAACAGAGACAAAATTTTTATTGCCACTAAATTCGGATTCAGATTTAAAGACGGCAAGGCCAGTCACAGCGGAGCTCCGGGTACGTATTTTGACGGCTCACCAGAATGGATCAGAAAAGCCGTTGATTTAAGTCTTCAAAGACTGAAAATTGATACCATCGACCTGTATTACGCACACAGAGTAGATCCAAATATTCCGGTAGAAGAGACAGTAGGAGCCATGGCGGAATTGGTAAAAGCAGGAAAAGTAAAATATCTTGGACTTTCTGAAGCTTCAGCCGAATCTATCAAAAAAGCTAATAAAATTCATCCTATTACAGCTTTACAGTCAGAATACTCTATTCTAACAAAAGATGTTGAAAAAGAAATTTTGCCAACCATTAGAGAACTGGGAATTTCATTAGTTCCTTATTCTCCGCTTGCAAGAGGTCTTTTTGCGAACATCACTGAAGTGCAGAATCTTGGAGATGATGATTTCAGAAAATCATTACCTCGTTATCAGCAGGAATACCTTGAAAATAATACCAAACTGGCGAACGAGATCAATGAATTTGCTGCTTCAAAAGGTGTAAAGGGAACTCAATTGGCTTTGGCTTGGGTTCTAAACCAAGGGGATGATATCATTCCTATTCCGGGAACTAAACGAATCAAATATTTGGAGGAAAATGTGGCGGCAGTGAATATCGATCTGTCTCAATCAGATCTGGATACCATTGATTCTATTCTGAAAAAATACCCGAATGTAGGAGAAAGATATAGTGAAGGATCTATGAAATTGGTCAATAACTAAGACAATAACAACATTATACTGAGTTCCTTGTACAAATGAGGAACTCAGTTTTTTTTGTAAAAAATAATAAAAACATTAAATTATGAACAGAAGAGAATTATTAAAAAACGGTTTATTGGCCGGCAGTTTAAGCATACTCCCTTTTTCCAATGTATGGGCGGGTTCCAGGTCTGTTTCGGGAAAAGTAAGTGAAGATTTATCCGGGTTTAAAAAAATGAAACTTGGCGAATTGGATCTGTTTGTCTTAACGGACGGTTATATTCATGAAGAAAACCTCAATTCATTTGCTCCCAAAGGAAACATTTCAGAATTAAAAAAAATCCTTAAAGATAATTTCAGACCCGATCATTATATTGATATGGCAATGAATATTCTTTTGATTAAAACAAAGAATAAACTCATTTTATTAGATACAGGAATGGGTATTTTTGCTGACGAAAGAACCGGATTTCTATTAAAAAGTCTTCAAAAAGCAGGATTTTCCCCAAAAGATATTACCGATGTCTTTATCTCTCATGCACACCCTGATCATATTGGAGGAGTTGTGGATAAGCAGAATCAATTTGTTTTTCCTAATGCCAGTATTTTTATTTCCAAAACGGAACATGATTTCTGGATGAAAGCTTCAATTAAAGATTTTTCTAACAGTATTCTGAAGACAAAACCGGAATTTCTTAATCAGATTATCCCTGCGATTCAGAATATTCTGAAAACAATTCAGCCCAAACTGAAATTTTATGATCTTAACCAACCGCTGTATGAATATTTTAGTTTCCAGTTAGCTCCCGGGCATACCCCTGGATTAACGGTAACAACCATTTCTTCCGGAAATGAGAAACTGATGTATATCGCAGATCTTATTCATTCCGATGTCATTCTTTTCCCACATCCTGATTGGGGCTATTTCGGTGATACTGATCTGGATATTGCAACGGCTTCAAGAAAAAAACTTTTGCAGCAGTTGTCAGATACTAAAACCAGAGCATTTGCCTATCATTTACCATGGCCGGGCCTTGGCTTTACCAAAACAAAATCCGAAGCATTTGAGTGGGTGCCGGAGACTTTTATGAATTAGAAAAAATAAGAAAGAATAACTTTTCAATAATAAATAACAGACCCTCCCGGGTAACGGGAGGATCTGTCTCAAACATAAGAAAAATTTAGAGTTATATTAATAAGCTTCTCCAAAGATCAATTCAGGAGAATAAAGCTTTCTGAACATTATATAAGTTACCGAAAGTACAGAGAAGGCAATTACAGCATCTAATGTGGTTGAAATTCCCAATACTGCAACTTTCGAAAAGAAGGCAAAAGTAACATCGAAGAACATTCCTGCAAATACCCATTCTTTAAGTCTTAGCAATCTGTTGGGAAGAAGAAGGACCAGAACTCCCAGTACTTTAAAAACACCCAATATATAGATAAAATGAGAAGGGTAACCGAGTTGTAACGTAATATCCCAAACTACCGGAGATTTTATCAGTTCAAAGATTCCGCTTGCACCGAACCATAATGACATAAAAATTGCTCCAGCCCAGTACATGATTTTTGTTGTTTTAGTATTCATAATTGTAGTATTTAAGAAGTTGTTGTTGTTTTGATCGTTAATTGAATGTTGTTTTTTTAGCTCCGGAGATCGTTCCTGTTTTAGTATTTTGGATAAAAGCAATCACTTCCCAGTCTTTTGGAGAAAAGTGATCCGGAAGGTTGAACGTAGTAACTCCCTTTTGCTGCTTAGCCAAAGAAATTTCATTTTGCTTATGAACAATCTGCCAATGCTGTAGATGACGGCCTTCATTTTCTCCTTTTTTTACCTCTGTAGAAGATTGTTTTTCAATAAGATTGACAAGAAGTACATTCTTTGTATCGGTAGTGCTGGCTGCATATTGCACATTGATTTTATTTTGAGAAACCTCTGCAGAAAGCTCAATATCTGTGTTTTTTGAGGTAAGAAATGCTTTTTCTATAGCATTTTCCACAGCATCTTTATCAGAACCTACAAATTCAGTCTTACCGTTTACAACCAACTGAGGAGTGTAGACCTGTGAATGAAGAGCATAACTGTATCTCTGTTGTCGCTGAGAATTTTCAGGAGTACTGAACCGATCCTTCCATCCAAGACGATTCCAGTAGTCAACATGATAAGAGAGAATGTATACCGGTTTGTCCTGATATTCTTTCCCGATTTCTCCCATCAGTTCATCTGCTGGCGGGCAACTTGAGCAACCCTCTGAAGTAAAAAGTTCCAGAATGACAAAACTGTTATTTCCTGAAGTTTGAACAGGCTCGGTTTTCTGTATTTTATCTTTTTGTACAAATGCAAAAGTGGCGAATAATAAAAAGGTGAAAACACCTACTGCGATTAAGTTTTTGACTATCATATCTTTGATTTTTATTCAAAAGTAGGCAGTCTGTACTTTCGGGAGAATATGAAACCGGGTTAAGCGGGCAAATTGAAAGGTGAACCCGGAAATTGCAGAGGGAAATATTTTTGAAAATAGTAAGACTAAGGTGAAAACCTATAAGTATTTAGAGTCTCAATGTGACAAAAAAGAAACCCTGATCCTATAAATCAGGGTTGTAGTATATCTTAAAAATAGTAACGGCTTATATTATCGGTCTTCCAACCAGGTAAAGAAGCTGTGTGTTTTTTCTTTATTGATTAAAAGCTTCTCAGGAGTTTCAATCACCAGCTTTACAAGAATTTTACGCTGGAAATAATGTTCCATCTCTTTAATGGCTTTAAAATTAACAAGATATTGCCTGTTGACCCTGAAAAACTGTTTGTCAGAAACCTGCTCTGCGATCTGACCGAGAGGAGGAGTGAGCTGAAACTGTTCTTTCGAAAAAGTAACCAGATGGGTAATTTCATTATGAATATAAAAGTACGCAATATCTTCGACAGGAATCGTGGTATATTTTTGATTTTTAAAGACCAGAAAGTTGCTTTTTCCTTCTGGCTGACTGATTTTTTGGATGAGAGATTCCAGATCGGGAAGTTCATTCTTTTGAAAGAATTTTTTTAATTCATCCACTTTTTTTAAAGCTTCTTCAATATCCTGTCGGGAAAATGGCTTCAAAACATAATCCACTCCCTTACTTTTAAAAGCATCCAGCATATACTGATCAAAAGCAGTACAGAAAACCACCGGGCAGGTAATTTCAACCGTTTTAAAAATCTCGAATGAAAGTCCGTCAGAAAGCTGGATATCCATAAAGATAAGATCTGGTTTTACGTCTTGAGATAAGGCTTCAATACTGCTTTCAATACTGTCGTAAGTTCCTAGAATCCTGGAATCGGGTTTGAGGTCTAAGATTAGATTCTTAAGAGCTTTTGCCGCTCTGAATTCGTCTTCAATGATGATGATATTCATGGATTAATGGTAGTTTTATCTGAAAAATTTCTTCGTCTGAATAAATGGTAATATTCTGTTCCAAAAGATGTTTGTAACGCATCTTGATATTGTCGAGCCCTACGCCAAGCGAGTCTTCTGTAGCCGCTTTACGCTGAACAGGGTTTTCAATGACAATTTGATCAGAAGTATTGTAAATTTTAATATGTAAAGGTTTGCTCTGCGAAACAATATTGTGCTTGATGCAATTTTCAACCAAAAGCTGAAGCGTAAAAGGAGGAATAAGGGTTTGGGTTATTTTTTCTTCAAGATCGTTCGTAAATGTAATTCCTTCGCCAAATCTTGCTTTTTGAAGAAAAAGATAGGCCCCGACTATTTTCATTTCTTCCTGTACACTGATCAGGTCTAGCTTTCGGCTTTCAAGAGTAAATCTGTAAAAATCAGACAGTTTTATGATGAAGTCAACCGTTTCTTCATCATTTGTTTCAGCCATGAGCTTTAATGTATTCAGGCTGTTGAAAAGAAAATGCGGATTGATCTGGTTTTTCAGCAGTTCGTACTGAGCCCCGATATTATCACTTTTTACTTTTTCAAGTTCCAGCTGTATTTGCTGACCGGTATAATTATTCTGCAACAATGTTAAGAACATATAGCACACCAGATTGATCAAAATTCCCCTTACTTCAACCATCAGCATTACCGGACCGAAGTTGATATGAGAAAGAATCAGCTGTTGTAACCAGGCCAGGCCAAACATAATAACCATTCCGAAAGCCAGAATAATAAGCAACCTCGAATAGGAGATATGTTGTGTGCGTTTCCCGGCATAGCGGTTCAGCATATAGATATTGGCGTACCACATAATAACGGAAAATGCAGCGGTTATTGCAGAATTGACAACGGCTTCTTTCCAGTTAAAGGCATGAGAGGCAAGCTGAGGTACAGAAGATAGAATTCCGAGGAAAACAGAACTTATCCATATAATGGCTTGCGAAATTTGTATTTTTTGCTGCTCCATAGAACTGCGGGTTTTCAAATGTTAAATGTATGCTTTTTATTGAATATTTTACTAAATAAGTTGATGAATGCTGAATTTAAAGGATTTTCAAAAGTAAATATCTCCAAATTCATATGTACAAAAAGCAACCGTTGGGTTGCCTTATCATCAGGGCCTGCTCACAGGGTGATAACTCATGAAGTACTGTATTCTTTCTTCTTTGTCAGGAACTGTATTTTTTACATCATCCTCAATATTATAAGTAGTATTCCCTTTGCTATCAGTTTGAACGGTTTCAATACTTACCAATTCGCCCGTAATTTTCCCTCCAAAATATTGTGGATTGTCGTGATATCGCCAGGTAACCAGCTTCATAAGTGTTCCTTCTTCTGGTTTTCCGGTTTCTTTTGATAAAGATTCTACTGCTTTTTCATTACCATATAAAGCCGACATCGTTTCTTTTTTAGGATTTAGGGACGTGGAAATAAACTTCAGATTTCCAGGATCAAAAACAGCTCTTACCAATTCCTGATCTTGATGATTTTTCTCTTGATTGCAGGAAGTCAATGAAGTAAGACCTGCAAATAATATCATTATTATATTTTTCATTTTTGTTGTAGATTTTTAATAAGCCTTTGTGTATTTACTTTCATAGGTACATCAAAAAGATAACCTGTATTTTCTGCAAGCTGTCTGTGGCAGGCGATGCATGATTCTTTTGCAAACGAAGCTGTTTTTCCGGTAGGATGCAGTTCATTTCCTGAAAATTTGGCAAATCCCCATCCTTCTGTATCTGTATATTTCTTTGAATCTTTTACCATAAACTGAGCATTTACAAATTCTCCGGCTCTGATCTCTCCACTGGGAAGTTCCTGTTGTTTCCACACCGACTTTACGACAACACTTCCATCAGGCCATGGGTGAAAGTTTTCAGTTTCAACGGCTTTTACAGCAATATCATTTCCATAAATAACCCGGATTGAATGATCGAAAAGAGTGCTCATACTGATGACTTTCCAGTTTTTAAATTCGTCTGTATATTGCACACCATTGGGGGAAACAGGTGTTTGAGGCAGGGAAGCCTCAATAACAGGATTAATATTTTTTGGCTTTGGTGAAGGTTTTATACTTGCTAAAGAAAGTGTATATTTTTTTATAACTTCAATATCTTTAGGCGTGATTTTAGCGGATGGATGGAGAAGAGTGTACTCATGAAGAGGCATTTTTCCACTCTGCATCATATTAAGAATCGCATACATTTTTCCCTGATGTTCTCCGGGTGAATATTTTTCCCATTCTGAAAAATTGAGAACTTCTCTGGCTCTTTTAATATCTTTATTCACAGCCCAGGAAACAGGCGCAATTTTATCATACCAACTGAGATTCTGCTGATTGGAATGACAGCTAAAACATGAGTTTTCGAGAATGGCAATCACTTCTTTAGGGGCATCAATTTTTTTGGTAACAGGTTTCCCTTCCAAAGGCTGGTTGAATAGTTGTAGTCCTCCAAAAATTCCAAGGATTGCTAAAAAGCCAATAGCAATAGGATTTCTTTTTTTCTTTACAGGATCCATAATGTATTTGTTTTGTTTTTCTGGATCAAAAGTAGAAGGATACAAGCTGTCTGGAAATGTAAAACAGGCTGATCCGGACAAATTGAAAGGCGAACTGGGAATTTCCCGGAGGGAAAATGCAAAAAAATCCCGGTAGCTTTTACCGGGACTGATTATAACATCTCTGCTATAATTTATAATGTCATACCACCATCTATGATAATTTCGGTACCTGTCATGAAGCTTGAAACACTTTCATCCGAAAAATGAACCACCAGTTTGGCAACGTCTTCAGCGGTTCCTATCTTTTTTAAAGGAATTGAATCAATCATCCATTCATTAATTCCTTCCAGGGCTTTTTCGTCTAAACCTGCTTTATTCATGATTTCGGTTTTTGTAGGGCCTGGGCTTACGATATTAACACGGATTTTTCTTGGGGCCAATTCAGCCGCTGCAGTTTTGGCAATTGAATTCAAAGCGGCTTTACTTGCCTGATAAACCGAACTGTTGGGATGATATGTTGATGCAACAATAGAGGATAAAAAGATAACAGAGGCACCATCATTCAATAAAGGGATGAATTTATTTAACGTAAAATAAGCTCCTCTGAAATTGATATTCATTACCTGATCGAAATTTTCAAGATCCATATTTTCAATTGAGGTCTGGCTTCCTGTAATACCTGCATTGATGAAGAGAATGTCCACCTTACCAAACCGGTTTTCTACTTCTTTCTTGAAGCAATCAAGATCTTCAAGGCTAGCCTGGTCCGCTATGAAGGGAATAGCACCAAGTTCGAGTGCTGCTTTCTCTACGGCTTCTTTTCGTCTTCCGGTAATGATCACGGTTGCTCCTTCTGAAATAAGTTCTTTTGCAGCCGCGTATCCAATTCCGCTGTTTCCTCCTGTAACAATCGCTAATTTATTGCTTAATTTTTTCATTGTAAATTTTTTTGACAAAGTTATTTTAAAATGGTATACTTTTGTAATCAGTATAACAGAGTATACCAGTGTAATAGATGATATCACTTACCTTTGTCATTATGAAAAAGGATTAAAATGAAGAACTTAGAGTATTGTGAGACATCCCGTATTGAAAAATTATACTCAATTGGTTCATCTGCCACAATCTCCAAGGTTTGAAAATAATAAAGGGATAATTACTATAATTTGAACTAACAGAATTATTGAATCGTCTAATCATCAAAATAAACTTTATATTAGCAGCCATTTTGAAACAAAACATAACCATTAAATACAGAAAAATGAGAAACAATATTTATATTTTGTTACTATTCTTTTTATTCACAAGCGTTAATGCTCAGGAATATTCAAAATTAATCAATGAAGCTAATCAATTATATCAAACAAAAGATTATAAAACGTCTACAGATTTATATAGTAAAGCTTTTAAAATTGAAAGCAAAAATCCAAGTCACTTATATAATGGTGCGTGTTCATCTTCTTTAGCAGGAAATACGAAAAAAGCATTTAAATGGTTGAATTTATCGATAGAAAACGGTTGGACAAATCTAAAGCACTTAAAGTCTGATACAGATTTAGACAATTTACATTCAAAAAAAGAATGGGGGAGAACGGTTGAAAAGTTAGAAAAAAAATTAGAGTTAATAGAAGCCAATTATGACAAACCTTTGCAGACTGAATTATTGACAATTTATGAGGAAGACCAAAAGTATAGGATGCAAATGAATGAAACTCAAAAAAAATTCGATCAAGATTCTAAAGAAATGAATGATCTTTGGAAAATGGCAATCCAGAAAGACTCCATTAACTTATTAAAAGTCAAAAAAATATTAGATGAAAAAGGTTGGGTAGGTAAAGATAAAGTAGGTGCACAGGCCAATAGTGCTTTATTTCTTGTCATTCAACATTCAGATTTGGAAACGCAGAAAAAATATTTACCTATGATGAAAGATGCTGTGGTAAAAGGAAATGCAAGTTCAGGTTCTTTAGCTTTGCTAATTGATAGAATAGAAATTCGAGAAGGTAGAAAACAAATATACGGAAGTCAGATAGGAAGTAATCCAAATAATAAAGCGCTCTATGTTTTACCTTTAATTGATCCTGATAATGTAGATAAAAGAAGAGCAGAAGTTGGCCTAGGTCCAATCTCTGAGTATATTAAAAATTGGAATTTAGTTTGGGACGTTGAAAAGTATAAAAGTGAATTACCCGAATTAGAAAAATTAAATAAATAGAAAAAACGTCTGTTAGCAGCAATTCACATCATTTTATCACTATGGAAAGAGATCAAACCGAGGAGTTTAGAGCATTGCAGGACACCCTTTATTTTATTGGTGGAAAGTGGAGAATTCCCGTTATCAATTCGCTTTGTAATGGTAATAAACGGTTCAGGGAAATTGAACGAAGTATTCCGGGAATTACCACCAGAATGCTCTCAAAAGAACTGAAAGATATGGAAATGAACAAGCTGGTAAAACGTACCGTTTATCCGGAAACTCCTGTTTTGATTGAATATGAAGCAACAGAGTATTGCCGGACATTTGGAAATATTATTCAGGAAATGATTATCTGGGGTAGGGAGCATAGGAGAGTAATCGTAGAGGATAGATAAGAGAGAGGTTATACAGGGATTAGGAATTAGAAATTCATTGGCCTTGATAAGTAAATAGTTACTCAGCATTCTCCTACTTTGAAAGGGTGACAAAAATTCAAATAATTTTTGACGGGTTGATTACTAAACAAAAAAGCTCCTTTTTCAAGGAGCTTTTTTTATATTCAATCAGTTAGAAATTAAATTCCGTCAATGATTTCATTTAAAACAGTACTTGGTCTCATTGCGGCATACGTTTTATAAGTATCCGTTTTGTAGTATCCTTCAACATTTTGAGGTTTACCTTGAGCGCCAATTAATTCAGCATTAATTACTTCTTCATTTTCCTGCATTGCCTGTGCAATCGGAGCAAAGCTTGCTGCCAATTCAGCATCAGCCGTTTGGTTTGCTAAAGCTTCAGCCCAGTACATTGCTAAATAGAAATGAGAACCTCTGTTGTCGATTTGACCTACTTTTCTTGCAGGAGATTTATCTGTAGCTAAGAATTTAGCATTTGCTTCATCCAATGCATCTGCTAAAACCTGAGATTTTGTATTTCCTTGAGTTTGTGCTAAATGCTCTAAAGAAGCCTGAAGTGCTAAGAATTCACCTAGAGAATCCCATCTTAAATATCCTTCTTCAAGGAACTGCTCAACGTGCTTAGGCGCAGAACCTCCGGCACCTGTTTCAAATAAACCACCACCATTCATTAATGGAACAATAGAAAGCATTTTTGCAGAAGTACCCAGTTCAAGAATTGGGAAAAGGTCTGTTAAATAATCTCTCAATACGTTTCCGGAAACAGAGATCGTGTCTTTACCTTCTCTCGCTCTTTTAAGGGTTTCAGTCATTGCATCTTTTACATCAAGAATTCTGATGTCAAGACCTGCAGTATCGTGATCAACAAGATATTTTTCTACTTTTTTGATGATTTCTCTGTCGTGAGCTCTTCCTTGGTCTAACCAGAAGATTGCAGGAGTATCAGATAATCTTGATCTGTTTACAGCCAGTTTTACCCAGTCCTGGATAGGAGCGTCTTTAGTTTGACACATTCTGAAGATGTCATCTTTTTCTACTTTCTGAGAAAGAAGGATGTTTCCAGCTTCGTCCTGAACTTCTACCGTTCCGTCAGCAGCTAATTGGAAAGTTTTGTCGTGAGAACCATATTCTTCAGCTTTTTGAGCCATTAAACCTACGTTTGGAACAGATCCCATTGTAGTAGGGTCTAGTTTTCCGTGTGCTTTCATATCATCAATTACAGACTGATAGAAACCAGCGTAAGAACGGTCTGGAATGATACAAACGGTATCTTCTTCGTTTCCGTCTTTGTTCCACATTTTACCTCCTCCTCTTACAAGAGCAGCCATAGATGCGTCAACAATGATGTCAGAAGGTACGTGGAAGTTCGTAATTCCTTTGTCAGAATTTACCATAGCCACTCTAGGTCCTTCAGCAAGAGCTTTTTCAATATCAGCTTTGATGTCAGCTTCCTGAGCATTTCCTTTGATTTTTTCAAAAAGATCAGCAAGACCGTTATTTGGATTGATGTCTAAAGACTTGAAAGTCTCAGCATATTTAGTAAATACTTCTTTGAAGAAAGTCTCAACAATTGCTCCGAAAATAATTGGATCAGAGATTTTCATCATGGTTGCTTTAAGGTGAGCAGAAAGAAGTACATTTCTTTTCTTAGCTTCCTCGATTGCTTCCTGAACGAATGCTTTTAATGCATTTAAATTCATTACAGAAGAATCGATTACTTCACCAGCCTGAAGACCTGCGAAGTCTTTTAATACAGATTCAGAACCGTCGTTTCCTTTGAAAACGATTCTGTATTTTGTAGCATTTTCTAATGTTGTAGAAGTTTCTGTACCGTAGAAATCACCATTATTCATGTGTGCTACGTCAGTTTGGCTGTCAGAAGCCCAGTTACCCATTCTGTGAGGGTTGGCTTTTGCATAGTTTTTAACTGCTTTTGGAGCACGTCTGTCAGAATTTCCTTCTCTTAACACAGGGTTTACAGCACTTCCTAAAACTTTAGCATATTTAGCTTTGATGGCTTTTTCTTCATCATTTTTAGGTTCTGCAGGGTAGTTTGGAACGGCAAAACCTTTACCTTGTAATTCAGCGATAGCTGCGTCCAACTGAGGAACAGAAGCAGAAATGTTCGGTAACTTAATGATGTTTGCATCAGGCTGTGTTGCCAATTCTCCCAATTCAGCTAAAGCATCACCAATTTTCTGGTCGTCATTTAAGAATTCAGGGAAGTTAGCAAGGATTCTTCCTGCTAAAGAAATATCCGGAACAGCAATCTCAATGTTTGCAGATTTTGTAAAAGCTTTTACAATAGGTAAAAATGAGTGAGTAGCAAGCATTGGAGCTTCATCAGTAAGTGTGTAATAGATTTTTGATTTTTCTGACATTATACTGTTATTTTTTATTTGAAATTTTAAGTCCCACAAATTTACTAAATATGATTGTTTTATTGGGCGTTTTTATATAAAAAAAGAGTCTGATGACTCTTTAAATTTATATTTGTGTAATTGTATAGCTTCCGGTCCCGTCCATATTTATTTTAAAAGTAATTTTATAATTTTTAGGAGTGGAGTTGGCGTTGGGGAAACTAATTTCATTATTTCTTGCACAGAAAACATATGATTTGAAAAACCCAATATCAGAAAAAAGGCTTTTATTTTTACTTTAAGATTAATTTAACCTTAATAAGACTGGGAAAATTTTCTTTTTTGACTAAATTTGGAAAACTAAAAAAATAAATATTATGTCAACGACAATCACTTTAAAAGGAAACGAAGTACACACTATAGGAACATTACCGTCAGTAGGAAGCACTGTAAAAGATTTTACATTGGTAGATTCTGGATTAAATGTGAAAAACCTGGAGAGCTTTGAAGGAAAGAAAAAAGTATTCAACATTTTCCCAAGTATCGATACGCCTACTTGTGCGGCTTCCAGCAGAAAATTTAATGAAGAGGCTTCAAAACTTGATAATACTGTGGTAATCAATGTTTCTAAAGATCTTCCGTTCGCATTAGGAAGATTTTGTGCAGCTGAAGGATTGAATAATGTAGAAACACTTTCAGATTTCAGAAGCAGCTTCGGAGATGATTATGAAGTGACTATTACAGATTCACCATTAAAAGGACTTTTAAGCCGTGCAGTTATTGTTACAGACGAAAACAACAAAGTAGTTTACACAGAGCAGGTTTCAGAAATTGCTAATGAGCCTAACTATGACGCTGCACTTGCTGCATTGAACAATTAATAGATTGAGTTGTGCTGTAATAAGCGGATCTTAAAGGATAAAATAATAGAACCCCAAAGCTTTTGCTTTGGGGTTCCTGTTTGAAGACAATACTCATCATATAAACAACTCTAATTGAGATTATCTTCATAATTTTTTATAATATTAACAGTGGAGTAGTCGATTCAGGAATAGTTTCTTCACCGCAATATTGATGCTCCCATTCTTCAAAGAGAAACAAAATAGGAAGAAGAGATATTCCTTTCTCTGTAAGTGAATATTCTACTCTGGGAGGTAATTCTTTAAATTCTTTTCGAACCAATACATCATCATTTTCCAACTCTCTCAACTGATCTGTAAGTACTTTTCTGGAAATTAAATGGATGGCTTCGGCTATTTCTCCAAAGCGTAATGTTTTTTTACCGATGGTTACAATAATGATGGGTTTCCATTTATTTCCCAGTACACCGGTTGCTTTTCTTAAGGGATATTCTGGCAGTCTTTTATTGTATAGATTCATGATAAAGCGATTTATAATGAATGGTAAGTTCTTCAATGCTGAAACCCCGATTCAGACCACTGGGATTGGGAAGTACCCAAACTGTAGCATTCTGCATTTTCTCTGGCTGCTTTCCCCATACAATCTGTTTTTTTCCTGAAAATATAGCATACGCAGCTTTTCCTAGAAAGGCAATATATCTGGGTTGATATATCTCCATTTTTTCCTGAAATATTTTAAATGACTGTTCAAATTCTTCCTTTGAAACCTCATCTGCCCGTACAGTTGGCCTTGCTACAGCTGTAGTGAGTCCATATCTAAACTGAAGGAGGTCTTTATCATGAACGGCGGAAATTTGATAAGAAGTAAAACCAACCAAATGAAGTACCTTCCAGAACCGATTGCTTTTTCCTGAAAAATGATGACCATCCCAGGCTGATTTTAGGCCAGGATTGATTCCACAAAAAATAATACTAAGATTTTTATCAATAATATCTTCTAACATAGAAATTTGATTTGTAGGGTTAGGCTTTACTATTTAAGCTTTCTGAAAAGGCCTTTGGAACTTTTTGTATTACCAAAGTTATATACATCTTATGCAGCAAAGGGATAATTATGATAAGAAGAGCGACTAATGATAATCCCATTCCGAATGTCATAAAAATGGCTCTGCTTGTCAATAACTGGCTTTGTTGAGCAATAACCTGAGCTAGCTGTGAATTTGCGATTAAAGAACTCTGCTCTTGCCAAATTCCTTTTGAGATATAAAGAGTTGTATAGGAATTCAGACGGTCAATTGTATTTTGGTTTTCTGAAGTAACGTTGTTGAGAAAATCTTCTTTGAAATATTGGTTAAAATAAAGCTGCAGATTATAAAATCCTACAAATGAATTTAATGTTGCTGTAAAACGGGTGTAAGCGGCAACAATTAAACCCGTCGTTCCTGTATGCGGAGGAGCCGAGGAGAGTATAAAAATCATGATAGGAACAAATAACAATCCTGAAGCCAAACCTTGCACGAAAACCGGTAACAGCAAATCTCTGAACGATAAATCCGGTGTTAAAAAGTAAGACATCCAAAAGTTGAAACCCGCAAGAACAATAAAGCCCGGAGCCAAAAAAGCTGTTACAGAAATCTTCTTTACGATGATCAAACGGATGGCAATAATCAGGAAAAGCACCATTCCGCTTAAATTGCAAAGGGCCAGGATAATCATGTCCAAAGTACTCCATTTAAGAATTCCTGTTGTATAATTATAGATAAGATTAATACTGTCTTTAGTTCCATAATAAATAGCCAGAAGTGCAAGCCCAATCAGGAATTTTGGTGAGTGAAATACATCTAAGTTAACAACAGGTCTTTTTGCAGTATACTGTCTATAAATGAATAAGAAAAGTCCGATAGCTCCTGTAAAAGTACTCCAGCAAATACGGGGATCTTCAAACCAATAATATTTTGAACCATATAAAAGAGTGTAAGCAATAGAGATAATAGTGACTGCAAATACAGCCATACCTGCAAAATCGGTTTGGTACAAAGGATAGCTTTTCATTCCTGATTTTCTTTTAAGGACCAACAGAACTAATCCCAACATGATAATCTGAAAAAAGACCAAGCCATAGTAAATGAATTTCCAATCGAATGTTTCTACGATAATTCCTGAAGCGAGTCCAATCAAAACCGTATTGCTCAACATTGTTCCATAAAAAACAGCAGCGCCAATACCTCTTGATCGTTCAGGCGGCAACAACGAAAAAACGAGTGTCAACGAACAAACAATTACATTTCCTGCGAAAATTCCCTGGACAAAACGAAGCACTAAAAATAAGACAAGGTCTTGACAATAAAAGCAAGCTAAATTCAGTAAAATAGTTACAACAAGATTGAAGAGTAAGTAACTTCTGGTTTCAAAATATCTCAAAAAACGAAATTGTATGGGGAGGATCGTAATGATTCCGGCATATGTTGCCATCACACCAAACCATATGTCTTCAGGCTGCGCTCCCCAATAAGAAACCATATAGTTTTGGGTAAGTACAAACATTCCCAGCTGCATCAGTCCGGACAATAAAAGCAGGAATAAGGTTATTCTACTGATCCATTTCCAGTTTTCTGTCCAATCTTTAAAATAAACAGACTTCATGATTAAGATTTTTTTCTGATAGAAACAGTAACATTCATTCCCGCAACGATTCTATCTGTATTTTCTTCAGTAAATTCAATTTTTACGGGTATTCTTTGAATGATTTTAACAAAATTTCCTGTTGAGTTATCTGGTTGCAACAATGAAAAACGGGATCCAGTGGAACCTGCGATAGCGGTTATTTTTCCTTTAAAAATCCTATCCTTAATAGCATCTATTTTTATTTCTGCCGGTTGCCCGATATACATATCCTCAATCTGGGTTTCTTTGTAATTTGCGGTGATCCATTTTGAACCTTCATTAATAATGCTTACCAACGGCTGCCCCGGTTGTATCTGTTGACCTTCCTGAATGGTTTTTCTTCCCAATCTTCCGGAATATGGCGCCTTGATGACCGTATAAGATAAATTGACTCTAGCAAGTTTCAGAGCAGCCTCTTTTCTTTTAATATCTGCCTGTAGCAGCGCAAAATGGGTTTTTAATTCTGCCACTTTTGCTTCCGTGGTTTTAAAGCTGTTTTGTGCAGCACTATAATCACTTTCAGATACATCATACCGCGCTTTTACCTGTTCAAGTTCTGCGCCCGTGGCAGCTTCTTCATGAACCAGTTTCTCGTATCTTTTTATATCTTTTTCTTGTTGAATGTACTTGGCACGGGCTCCCTTGATCTGATCGCGATTAACCTGAGTGCCGGATTGTGCAGAACTGATGGCTGCAGAGAGTACTGCTATTTGAGCCTTAGCATTTTCATAATCGGCTTCGGCGGCTGCTAACTGTGCAGAATATTCGCGGTTGTCCAAAATAACGAGTGTATCATCTTTTTTCACCATTTGATGCTCATTGAACATCACTTTTTCAATATACCCGCCGGCTCTCGCTGAAACGGGATTGATGTAGGATTCTACCTGTGCATCATTGGTTTCTTCATAATTTTTATTGTATTTCAAATACTTGAAAAAATAAACGGCTCCTGCAATCATGATAAAAATTGCTACGATTTTGATAACAATATGGCCGGGATGAGTTGAGTGGTCTTTTTTCATTTTCTTGACGTTTTATAAATTTCCACTTGTATATAAAATATGATAATAAATTCTCAGAGCTTCTGTCTGCGCGCTTACCAGATTCAGTCTGGATTCCTGGTAGAGATGATCTGCATCCAGTAAATCCGTTAAGAGAGAAAGTTGATTTAAATATTTCGTGTTTACAATTTTATAATTCAGTTTTGCCTGTTCTACCGATTTTTCATTCACAAAAATTCGGTTGAGGGCTTCGTTGTATTTGATGTAATAAGCTTTGATTTCTGAACGAACACTATTGCGATGGTCTTGTTGAATCAGTTCCAGCTCCTTTACACGTAATTTAGCGGCAGTTATCCTGTCTTTACTTTTATAAAGAGATGAAATATCGTAGTGAAGTTTTAATCCTACAAAACCAATGGAATATGCTTGGTCTACAGGTGGAAAGAATAAATAATTAGGATAATTCAATCCATATGAACTGTAAAAACTCAAAGAAGGCATCGTATCACTTTGAAGTGTTTTTAGTCTTGTACGTTGCAATTCAATATTTTCGCCTGATTTCTGGACAATAAATGCTGAGTTTTCAGCCTTTTCAATAAGAGAGGACAGCGATTCTACTTCAGGTTTTTCAACCCCGGCAGAGTCTGTAGGAATAATGGTGATAGAATCCGGAAGATTCATGGCCACAACTAATTTCTGATTGGCAATGGCAATATCATTCTGATTTTGCTGTAAAGAAAGTTCAACATTCGAGACAATTACCTGTGCCCTGAGAACATCACTTTTCGTTACTTTTTGATTTTTATACAATGATTGAATATTTTCCAGTCTTATCTGAGCTCTTTTAAGCTGATCCGAGATAAATTTCTGTAATTCATTCAGTCTGATCAACTCTAGATATTGGCTTGCTGTATAAAAAGCCGTATTTCCAGATAAATCCATGGTATTTATTTGAGCGAGCTTTAATCGTGTGTGTTGCTCTTTCTGTAGAGATCGCTGTTTGCCGCCACTATAAATATTGAACGTGGCTTCGATTCCCAAATTAGCCGAATTGGATGACGGCTTTCTGGCTCCGGAATCTGAATGACTTAAACCATCTGTAAACAAAGTAAGATTCGAAAAGCGTTGATAAGAACTTCCTACCTGCACGTTGGGTAAAGCCGCTTTATCAATATCTTTTTGATCTTCAAGTGCAGCCTGTTCTTCATAGCGGGCAGCCTGTACGGAATTATTCTGCTTTTTTGCAAAGCGGATAACCTCTTCAAGAGAAAGGTTATATTTTTCTGTCAGGTTATCCTGAGAAAATCCAGCCACTGGAAATACTAGAGAAAAACATTGGGTTAATATAAAATAGAATCGTCTTTTTATATTAAAAAATAGAGGATAAGGTGCTGATCTTGTCATGAATTAAGATTGAATTTTTATAGGACAAAGTTCTCACAAAGCCATAGAAAAAAGTCGACAGTTTCTCTTGACTATTCGTCGGAATAGCTTCACCTAAAATCGTTGAAAAAACAGTTTTTTAATCAAATTGCTTTCTGTAATCAATAGGAGAAAGCCCCGTATTGGCCTTGAAAAATTTTCCAAAAACCGATTGATCAGAGAAATTGAGAATGTCTGTAATTTGTGATACAGAAAGTGTTTTGTTTTGAAGTAGAACTTTAGATTCAAGAATGATGGCATCATCAATCCATTTTCCGGCTGGTCTTCCTGTGTATTTTTTTATGGCTGCCGATAAAGATTTTGGCGTAAGAAAAAGCTGTTTTGCATAAAAGTCTAGCTTATGCTCCTGCATATAGTTCAGAGCCAGTAATTTCCTGAATTTTGAAAAGAGAGGGTGCTGGCCTCTTATGGAAGACTGGGTATGCGATCCAAGATGCCTGTAGTAAGAATCTATTTCATACACCAGAGCAAAAATATAATTGCGGATAAGCTCGTTTTCATGATAATCATGTCCTGATTGGCTTAATTGAATCAATTCAAAAATTCTCTTGACTTTTGAAAGGTAAGAATCTTTTAAGGGTAAAACATGAAGCCCGTTATTTCCAAAAAAATCATATTTGAAAAGAAAGAAGAGATCAGCGTACTTTTCCAGCAAAAATGATTCTTTAAAGAAGATGACATCCATGTTTAAAAGATCGCTGGTTTTGGTAAAATACCGGATGACTTCCGGTCCTAAGGTGATGACAGAAGGCCCGTGCGCGACCCAGGATGACAATCCAGCATTTAGCTTTACTGTTCCTTCTTTTATATATACAATAGCATAGCTTTCTGCACGATAAGGTTCTTCGTGATATGGTTGGTTGGTGGACTCTACAAACAGATAGTCTTTTTTACTGTACGGAACCGAAAAAAGTTTGCTGTGCGCAGAAAGTGAAAAAGTTTTCATCGGCTGTTATAGGATACATTATAACATTATTCTTTTTTCTTGCTAAATGTTCTTTAACAAAGATAAAAAAGTTTTAGTTCGGGGATTATACAATCAGTGGTAAATCTTAAGAATATTAGCTTTGAAGTTGAACGAGTTGTGTTTTAAAAATAGCAAAGACATTAAAATATTTTATATAATTTAAGTCTTTGCTATAAACAACTATAAAACTTCAAACAACTTTTTGAAATCAAAAACAGATGCTTGCGAATAACGAATATCTATTAAAAATTAGCTTTTTACATCAAAAAAATTCTTTGGAATAAAACCGGGAGAACCTGTTTTTACAACCTGATTGTAACGTTGTCGGGTCTCGATACTGTTTATTTTCTTCATTTCTTCTTCAGAAAGTTTAGCAATATTGAAATTTTCCTTTGCTCTTTCTAATGTTTTGGGGGTTGTCAGTAAGGCTGTGCCACGTTGAACAGCCCATCCCAAAAGCACCTGTGCTGAGGTTGTATTGTTCTGGTTTGCGATTTCTGTGATGATGGGATCGTCCAGTAATCCCGGTTTTATTCCATGTCCTAGAGGAGCAAAGGCCAGAAACGTAATTCCTTTTTCTTTACAATATTCCAGAAGTTCTGTTTCGGGAAGATATGGGTGAGATTCTATCTGTATGGCTGCAGGTTTGATTCTTGAAGACTCGTAGATCTCTTCGAGTTGGTCAATATTCACATCTGAAAGCCCAATCGCTTTGCATTTTCCCTTCTCAACCAATTGTTCCATTGCTTTCCATGTGTCGTATAAAGTAACGTCATAATCATATATAATGTTCCCTTCTTTATCTCGTGGGTCCTGTTCTTCTCCAGGCAGAAAAGCAAATGGAGTATGAATGAGGTATAGATCTACATAATCCAGCTGTAATCTTTTTAAACTTGCATCCAATGCTGGCTCTACACGTTCAGGACGATGATTGGTATTCCATAATTTGGTTGTAACAAAAATGTCGTTTCGGGTGATATTGTTGGCTTTTAATCCTTCTTTTAATCCTTTGCCCACTTCACTTTCGTTTCTATAACGTTCTGCGGCATCAAAGTGTCTGAATCCAGCCTCCAAGGCATATTTTACGGAAGTAATTGTCGTTTCTGGATCCGGAATCAGGGTACCTACTCCTAAAGCCGGCATATGAAGTATATTATTTTTGTAAGACATAATAAGTTCTTTTTTTTTTTTTACATTTCGTTTTCTACTGATCGAAATATCTGGGACAAATTTCTGACTAAAAGAGTAACGTTATTTAGACCAAATATCCCCAATATTCGTCGAAATAGCTTATTTTAAAATTTTGATCTGTTTAAAACGAAAAGCTTTTTTTACCTTGAAGTATTCTATAAAATTTTGTTTTTGTGGTACTTAACATGTACGGAATTCAATTTTCCATTTTATCTTTGTGAAGGAACTCCTATTTTTAAATCATCTAACTATTATTCTGTATTATGGTAAAAAGAATTGTAGCCAATATAAAGGCAGCTGACCTGTCAAAGGCAGATCTTTTTTATCAGGATATCCTTGAATTGGATGTGTTGATGGATCATGGATGGATCAAAACGCTTGGCAATAAAGAAGAAATGAGCGTACAACTTAGTTTTGCTGAGCAGGGTGGAAATTATACAGAAGTTCCTTATCTTTCTATTGAAGTGGATAATGTTGATCAAATCTATCATACAATGCAACAAGAAGGTTTTGAGATCGTTTATAAACTTACGGATGAAGAATGGGGAGTTCGAAGATTCTTTGTTAAAGATCCTTTGGGGAATTTAATCAATATTTTGCAGCATTTATAGGCATTTCGGCAGATAAAAAACAAACTTTACTTTACAATATCATGAGAGCAGATCGTATTATTCCTATTCTAAGAATATTTGACTATCAGAAAACAAAAGAATTCTATGTAGACTGGTTGGGTTTTGAAATTGTTTGGGAACATTATTTTGATGAAAATACACCCGTTTACATGGAAATAAAAAGAGAAAATATAATTTTCCACTTAAGCGAACATCATGGAGACGGAACACCGGGAACCCATGTGGCCGTTTGGGGAGAAGGTGTGCCTCAATATCATAAAGAATTGATTGATAAACAATACAAATATAACCGTCCCGGGCTTGAAAAAACATTTTATGGAGCCGTATCCTTCACCGTTATAGATCCTTTTGGAAACAAAATCACATTCGAAGAACAATTTGATGAGGTTAAACACAAAGACCTTGCTTTCTCTTCTTCTTATTAATTCAGATCATAATTGTTTTGAAATATTAAGACTAACTTTGTTACCTTAAACTTACAGATGAAACGTTCAGGAACTGCAGATTTACCGCTACACTATGGCAAAGTACCGCCATGGCTGTATGAGCGTATGTCTATTCTTGGGCTTTCCATTGTAGAAGTGATTCTGATGGATTACGGTAAAGATGAAGTACTCCGCCGTTTGGCAGATCCGTTTTGGTTTCAGAGTTTTGGTGCTGTAATGGGAATGGACTGGCATTCTTCAGGAATCACCACTTCTGTGATGGGAGCCTTGAAACGTTCTATCAATCCCCATTCAAAATCATTGGGACTTTACATTTGTGGAGGAAAAGGAAAATTTTCCAGAGAAACGCCATCGGAACTTATTAAAATTGCCGATCAGACGGGTTTAAACGGAACCGAATTGGTAAAAGCCAGTAAATTGTCCGCCAAAGTAGACAATACGGCTATTCAGGACGGTTATCAGCTCTATCTTCATAATTTTATTCTTTCAGATAATGGAAACTGGAGTGTAATTCAACAGGGAATGCACGAGTTTGATGGAACTGCACGCCGCTATCACTGGCATTCAGAAAATATAAAATCATTTGTAGAAGAACCACACACCGGAATTAATGGTGTTTCGAGAGGGAAAATACTCAACCTTACCGATGCTGAAGCTTCAGAAAACAGAAAAGGAATCTTAGATATTTCTCATACCGATTCCGCAGAAGTGATGAAAGATTTTTCAAGACTGATTCTTCCGGGACATCATGATGTAAGGGCATCTGATGTAGATTTGAAACGCTTAGGAGCTCTTTTATATGTTACCAGAGAACAGCAGCCTCAAAATTTTGAAGATCTGCTGATGCTGGAAGGCGTAGGACCAAGAACCATGCAGTCTTTGGCTTTGGTGAGTGAAATTATTCATGGGGCGCCATCCCGATTTGTTGATCCCGCAAGATTTTCCTTTGCTCATGGAGGTAAAGACGGTCATCCTTTCCCAGTACCTACTCATACTTATGACGAAAGTATCTATATTCTCAGAAAAGGAATTGAAAAATCAAAACTTGGAAATTCTGATAAACTGAATTCATTAAATAAACTTCATCAGATTGTAGCGAAGGCTGAGCAAGACTTTACTCCGGATTTTGATATACAGGAGATTATTGAAGAAGAGAGACAGAATTCATGGCAATTCGGAGGGAAAACGGTCTTTGGAGATGCCCGGAAACCAGATTCTTCACAAGGAATCCAACTATCGTTATTTTAAAGAAGGAGAACATCTTTTTCATTGTTGTATTGATCTTTAACAGCTTTACAAAAAGCATAATTGTTAAATGTTTGTTTAATTTTTCCGGTTTGCCAAAATATCTTTTGTAGAAGTGTTTTAGATGGATTGTTTCTAGGACTAATTGACTTTGTTTAGTCTTTATGGCCTTTATTCAATTTAAAATTTTATTTTTAAAGCCTTAAAAAAATTGACACCAATGACCACTACATCCTTAGAAGTCTGCTATGACTTTCCATTCTTTATGCAGGAAGAGCTTGAAGAAATATTTAATGCTCACGAAAAAACATCATTCCAGAAAGGTGATTTTATCCTGGAAGAAGGGAAAACAGCAAATGAATACTATATTCTGGACAGCGGATTGGCCCGTTCATTCGTGAATGACTTTAATGGAAATGAAGTAACCACGCATTTTTTTGTAGAAAATGAAGTCATTATTGAAGTTCTTTCCATGTTTCAGCGTGTTCCGTCTCAGGAAAATATAATCTGTATTACTGATTGCGAATGCTGGAAGCTGGATTACGATACTTTTCAGGAACTCTTTCACAAAATTCCCAACCTTAGAGAATGGGGCAGATTATGGATGTCTAAAGAACTTTTTGCCTACAAACAGAGATCTGTGGAAATGTTTACCCTTTCTGCTACCAAAAGATATCTTAATCTCCTGGAACAGAAATCTAAAGTTGTACAGTTTGCTCCGTTGAAGCAAATCGCTTCCTATCTGGGAGTTACCGATACTTCTTTGAGCCGAATCCGTAAAGAATTGGTTTCCCATCCCAAGAAAAATTAAATCTTGCCTTATGACAAGTTGATTTTCATCCTGCCTTGGTAATTTTGAATACAAGTTTAACACTAAAAATTACAAAAAAATGAAAGTCAATCAAATCTATGTAAACCTTCCGGTAAAAGACGTTCAGAGAACAAAAGATTTCTGGACAAAGTTGGGCTTTTCTATTAATGAACAGTTTTCGGACGAAAAAGCCATCTGCGTTGTGTTGAATGATACCATCTACGTGATGTTTTTGCAGGAAGAATATTTTAAGACTTTTACCAATAAGCCTGTTGCCAAAGAAAATACAAGTCAGGTAATTGTAGCGGTAGGATTGGATAGCCGCGAGGAAGTGGATAAAGTAGTGAATGCTGCTGTAGAAAACGGAGCATGGCAACATGAAGAACCTCAGGATTACGGATGGATGTATCAGAATTCTTTTTGGGATCTTGATGGACATGGCTGGAATATTACTTATGCAGATATTTCTCAAATGCCAACGGAATAATATTTTGACTAAAAAAGAAGATTAAAATTTACACAATGAGTATCAACGAAATTTATGTCAATTTACCTGTAAAAGACGTACAGAAAACAAGAGCATTCTGGGCCGCGCTAGGCTTTTCTATCAACGAGAAATTTTCAAATGATCAGGCGGTAAGTGTCATCATGAAAGAAAATCATATCTATGGAATGTTTCTGAGAGAAGATTTTTTTCAGACTTTTACCAACAGACCTTTTGCTAAAGGAGATACTACACAGGTGCTTCTTACCATAAGCCTGAATAGCCGTGAGGCAGTAGATCATATGGTAAAAACAGCTCTGGAAAACGGAGGTTCAAAATACAGTGAACCTATGGATCACGGATGGATGTATCAAAGTAGTTTTGCTGATATTGACGGACACCAGTGGGAGGTGATGTATGGAGATATTTCCCAAATGCCTTCAGAATAATTTGCGTTCATTCACTCTATTACATCTTATTCTATGAAAACACAATCAAATGATATAGAATTAATAAAAAATCAGGTAGAGAGTACATACTACGTCATTACTTTGAATATCGATGGCATTACCCACGAAGAATCAATGATTTTTCCTAATGGGGAAGCCAATTGTATGAACTGGATTCTGGGACATCTCATTTATATCCGAAATGCTTTCCTGAATATTCTTGATGAAGAATCTGTTTGGGACAGAGAGAAATTCTCTTGTTATAACAGAGACGAAATTCCTTTGAACAGGAAAGATGAGCTGATCAGTTTTGAAGAGTTAAAATCGTATTTAAAACAATCTCAAGATAAGCTTATCACGAAGCTGAGTTCTCTTGAAAGTTTTGATTCCGAAAAGATAAAAGATATCTCCACATTAAGCCTTCACGAAATATACCACAGCGGACAGTTAGGCTATCTCCGAAGAATCTTAGGAAAACCTGGAGCTATAAAATAACGTGTTATCCTTAGATTTCTCGCTTTGTCCGGAATGTCAAATATACCGTCGAAATATTGGCACTATCTTTTAGATTAGGAAAATTTTATCGAAGATAAAATCCTCGCGTCTTAAAAAAAACACATAGTCTATAAAATTCTTAGCGCCTTTGCGTTTCTCCAACCCAATAACCTTTAATTAAAACTAAAAATGGACACACCAAAATCAAAAAAAATAGAAGTCATTACTCCGGCTTACAGAATGCATTCCCAAAGCTTTATGAATGTTCTGGAAGGTATTTCGGAAGAAGATGCACTGAAAAGAATTGAAAATAAAACCAACCATATTGTATGGATGGCCGGTAATTTCGTCAATATGCGATACAGTCTGGGCTGGGTTCTGGGTTTGAAAGATGAGGACCCTTACAGCGAATTGTTTTTTCAGGGGAAAGCTTTAAATGAGACTAAAAAATATCCAAGTTTAGAAGAACTGAAGAAAAATTTTCATGAAATTTCTCCCAAAATATACCAGAGACTGCTGGAAGTTACGGATGAAGAGCTGGAAGAGATATTTGAAATAGGAATGAACATCCCTTACGTTAAAGAAACCAAGCTCAATTTTGCAGGAATGTGTATCGGACGTGAGGACTATCTCTGTGGGCAGATAGGTTTGATGCGCAAAATTTTAGACTATCCGGGAATGAAATATGACGTGGATGAAACCCTCAAATATTAACCCATGAATCCTGTAGAAAAAGGCTATAAAAAGGTAAACGGAATCCAGCTGTATTACGAGATTTACGGATTTGGAAAACCTTTGGTGCTTATTCATGGTGGCGGATCTTCGATTCTGTATGATTTTGAGGAAGTGATTGAACGTCTGCAAAGTAAATTCCGACTGATTGGAATCGATCTTCAAAATCATGGTCGTAGTGAGCACCGCGATATTCCTGAAACATTTGAACAGGATGCCCACGATGTTGCCGCTCTATTAGCCGAAATCAATATTGAGAAAGCTTCATTCTGGGGATTCAGCAATGGGGGTAATACTGTAATGCAGATTGCTCATCATTATCCGAAACGGGTAGATAAACTGGTCGTAGCTTCAGCATTTTATAAAAAGGACGGAATGATAGATGGTTTCTTTGAAGGAATGATGGAAGCCACTTTTGAATCTATGCCGGAAGCATTCAAAATCAATTTTTTAAATCTTAATCCTGACTTTTCGAAACTTGAAAATCTCTTTGATAAAGACTGCAAAAGGATGCAGACCTTCGAAGACTGGGACGATGAAGTTTTACAATCTATAAAAGCACCAGCATTATTCATCAGTGGAGATCAAGATGTCATGAAACCGGAACATACTGTGGAAATGTGGCGTTTGGTAGAAAACTCAAAACTTATGATTCTCCCTGCTACTCATGGTTCTTATATGATGGCCGATTTTGATGGAAGCATTGATGTAAATCTGATCAATTTCACTACTCAGGAAGTAGAAAAATTCCTTACCCAATAAACTCTTAAAACAGTAATCTGAAATAAAAAATATAAAGTTTGATCCATTCAATCTTTAATTATCCCATAAGAACATCTTATATAATACAATAATCTTTAATATTTAAAATTAAAAATCATGGCTAAATTAAATCCTTACCTAAATTTCGACGGAACAGCTGAAGAAGCGTTCAATTTTTACAAATCTATTTTTGGAGGTGACTTTGTAGGAGAAGTTCACAAAATGGGAAATGCACCGGGAACAGAAAGTCTTTCCGAAGAAGAAAAAAACAGAGTAATGCACATCGCTTTGCCTATAGGGAATGATTTGCTTATGGCTTCAGACATTGTTCCTGGATTTGGGCAAACTCTTACCGTAGGAAACAATAATTACGTATCTATTTTCCCGGATTCCAGAGAGGAAGCCGATAGAATTTTTAAAGGACTTTCTGAAGGTGGAAATATAGAAATGCCCATTGAAGATCAGTTCTGGGGAGACTATTTTGGAAGTTTTCAGGACAAATATGGTGTTCATTGGATGGTAAATTATAATGAAGAATACACAAAATAATCTTATATTTAACTCAATTATGAAGAGATGCCCATCTTTTGGGCAACTCTTTTACCAATCATCAAAATACTGAACTATGGAACCAATTACGATAGACATTACAATTTTAGCACCGGTAGAAAAGGTCTGGAATTACTTCAACGAGCCTAAGCATATTACAAAATGGAACTTTGCCCACGAAAGCTGGCATTGCCCTAGTTCTGAAAACGATCTTAAAGTAGGAGGAAAATTCAAAAATAAAATGGAAGCCAAAGATAAAAGCTTCGCATTCGATTTTGAAGGAATTTATGACGAAGTTGTTCCCCATGAAGTCATAAAATATCATATGGAAGATGGGCGAAAAGTAAAGGTAATTTTTGATAAGATAGACGAGAATACCACAAAAGTTACCGAAATTTTCGATCCGGAAAAACAAAATTCTGTGGAAATGCAGCGAGAAGGCTGGTATGGCATTCTTAATAATTTTCACAAGTACGTTGAGAATCATTAAAAATATTTTTTGTAGTCATGATCAATTTAGTAATCATGTCAAAGAGTCTGAATTCTATCTATGCTGTCAACTATGACCTTCAAAACGGATTTCTTTACGGAGTCATTACATTAGCAGCAAGAAGAGCCTTGGAAAAAGAAAAAATAGATTCTTTGGACAAACTGTGTGATTATTCTGAAAAAGAAATTATGCAGCTTCATGGTTTCGGAAAAAACACAATGGTGAAACTGAAAAATTATATGAAAGAACGCCAGGTTTTTTTTAAGGAATCATAAAAACATAGAATTGGAGAAAATTGTTTGGTGCCTTTGTGTTTAAATTGGGTAAACCTCTTTCAATACAAAGGTAAAGGTTCTCCTTTGCGATATATTAGCCAGAAAATAGACTACATAAATATGTTTTAGGAGGGGGGCTCCTTCAGTTTCTTATTTTCAATATTGCCAGTTTGCTGAATTATTTTAGCTTCTGGCAGAAATATTCAAACTAGAATTGGTTGTTTCTTACCAATTAAAAATCGTGAAAAATCTAATCTTAGAAAAATACGCAAAAAGTTGCTAATAATTGCGTATAATTGATCCCGCTTATCAACAGTTGGAGAATAATCCAATGTACAGATCACAATTAAAATTAAAACTTATGAATAACGATATTTTCCCATGTCTCTGGTATGACGGAGACGCTAAAGAATCCGCAGAATTTTACTGTAAAGTTTTCGGCGGTGAAATTACAGCAGACACGCCTGTTGTCATGAATGTTGACCTGTTTGGGCAACGCCTAATGTTACTGAATGGCGGCCCGCAATTCGAAAAAAATGCTTCCGTTTCTTTCATGGTGATCTGTGAAAGCGAAGAGGAAGTGCAGAAATATTGGGATCAGCTTTTAGATGGCGGAATGGCCTTGATGGAGCTGGGTTCATATTCCTGGAGTAAAAAATATGGTTGGGTTCGTGACCAATATGGGGTAACCTGGCAGCTATTTTTGGGAGAAAAAGCCAGCGATCAGAAAATTATTCCTACCATGATGTTTATTCATCAGAATAATGGAAAAGCGAAAGAAGCTATGGAGCTTTATACCCGTACTTTCCCAAACTCAAGCATTGGAAAAATATTAGAATACGGTGCCGGAAGCGAAGGACACAGCAGCCCGGAACCGGCTGAGAATGTTCAACACGCTCATTTTATCATTGATCATTACAGTATATTCTGTATGGATAATTCTTATGATCATCAGTTCGATTTCAATGAAGGAATCTCAATGGTTGTGATGACAGACGATCAGAAGCAGACAGATCATTACTGGAATACCCTTACAGCAGAGGGCGGAAGAGAAAGTATGTGTGGCTGGCTGAAAGATAAATATGGCTTTAGCTGGCAGATTGTTCCTAAAAGATTAATCCAGCTTATGAATGATTCTAACCAGGAAAAAGCCTACAAAGTAGTACAGGCTATGATGAAAATGCAGAAGATTATTATACAGGATTTGGAAGATGCTTATAACTCTTAAACCTATTTCGGCTTATTCTTTGATATGATTCATTGAAGATATTTATTCAAGATCACAGAAACGGTCACAAAATCTATGATCTGAACACCCTTTATTCATCACATAATATAAAAACATGGAACATTTATCATATCAAATCGAGATTAATGCAGAACCTGAAAAAGTATGGAGTGTACTTTGGGGAGATATTACCTATAGACAATGGACAACGGCTTTTACGGAAGGATCTTTTTATGAAGGTACGCTTGAAGAAAAGAATATCATCAAGTTTCTCGATCCTAAAAATAATGGCATGTACAGCCGTGTAGAAAAGGTAGTTCCTAATGAAGAAATAAAATTTCTGCATCTGGGTGAGATCTACGAAGGTATTGAAGTCCCTCAGAATTGGGGAGAGGCAACTGAGTCTTACTTCCTTGAAGAATATGACGAAGGAACGTTGCTGAAAGCAGAAATTAAGTCCCCAGCAGAATTTAAAGATTTCTTTGAGGAGAAATTTCCAAAAGCTCTTCTGATTATAAAACACCTTTCAGAAAACCAGCTTTAAACTTACACACAACCAAACACTATATCACGATCACAAAAATTAAAAATATGGAAACGCTGTCTTACGAAACTATCATTGATGCCCCATTACAAAAAGTATGGGACATTCTCTGGAGTCCGAAAAGCTATACTGAATGGACACAGTATTTTGGACCTCAGTCTTTTATGAAATCCGACTGGAAAGTAGGAGGTAAAACTTATTTTCTCAACCAGGAAGGAGATGGAATGGTCTCTACCATAGACAGTCTGGATGAGCCCAATCAGGTTGTTTTTAAACATTTGGGAATGATTAAAGATGGAGTAGAAGACACCCACAGCAAAGAAGTAATGGAATGGAGCGGATGCTCTGAAAAATATTTTCTGACCAATCTGGAAGGAAAAACCAAACTTCATACAGAAGTTCAAGTCGAAAAAGAATGGCAGGATCATATGGATACTGGTTTTAAAAAAGGCCTTGAATTAGTGAAAAACATGGCCGAAAATCATTTGTAAAACCTTTTATCGTAAACAAAAAATATAACCTTACAGGTCTTCAGAGCCTGTAAGGTTTCATTATAGTAAGAATCCAAAATATGAAATTATTAATAATTCCATTTGCTACCTTTATCTTAGCCTTATTGGCAACATTTCTACTTCACGGAACCCCTAATTATGTATTCTCGGGAAATCTGGGAATGTCTTTATTTATACTATTTACCGGTTTTTCTCATTTTAAATTCCAGAAAGGGATGACTATGATGATTCCTGATTATATTCCGGGAAAATTGTTCTGGGTATACTTTACCGGCTTTTTAGAAATTGCAGCTGGAATTGGGCTGATGATTCCAAAAATTCGGGAGCTTACAGCCATTTTGCTGATCATCTTTTTTATATTGGTATTTGTTGCCAATGTCAACTCATCCAAAAAAAGAATTAATATTTTTAAAGCCAATCGTAGTGGGCCGGGAATGAATTATCTCTATAATCAGAGAATTCCCATGCAACTTATCCTTATTTTATGGACCTGGTATTTTGGAATTTATCTGGACTAAAGTAAAAAGTCAGCCAATTAATGGGCTGACTTTTTTTATTTATGGATTCTTCATATAGCATGTAGAGGAAAAGAAAGCTTTTAAAAAAACGATAAATAAAAAGCCGATGAATAAAAGAAAAATTGAAATTCCGGAAAAATATTTTAAATTTATTAAAGTAAAACCAAAAGGATAGCCGTCATATCAATATGGAGGTTGTCGAAAAAATAACAATGCCACAGAAGGAGAAAGAAAATATCATCTCACAAACCGTTTCCAATTACGGAGGGAAGCTGATGTCGTATATTCGTCCTAAAGTGAAAAATGCAGAAGATGCGGAAGATATTCTGCAGGAAGTGTGGTATCAGTTCAGCAGTCTTACCAATCTTTCTGAGATTGTGAATGTAGGAGGCTGGCTGTACAGGGTAACGGCCAATAAAATTACAGACCGTTACCGGAAAAAGAAAACAGAAAATCTTGAAGATTTTGTCTACGAAGATGAAGATGGAGACTTTTCCATCAAAGATATCTTACTGATGGATGAAAGTGCAGGTCCTGAAGTGAAAATGTTTCAGGATGAGATCTGGAAGAAACTGTTTGAAGCTCTTGATGAACTTCCCGAAAAACAAAGGCTGGTCTACGTAGAAAACGAACTCAACGACAAAACCCTCCAGGAGATCGCCGATGAACAGGGAGAAAACATCAAGACCATCATCAGTAGAAAAAACTATGCTGTGAAGCATTTAAGAAACAGATTGAGAAAATTATACGAAGATTTAAAAAGTTAGTAAAAAGAAATTATGAATTATAAACACAAAAAGGGCTGGATTTTTTTATTGTTATGTCCGCCATTGATCTTCGCCGCAGTTACATGGGTAGTCATGCTGTTGTGGAATTGTCTGCTTCCTGAAATTTTAGGAGTGAAGACCATCACATTCTGGCAGGCGATGGGAATATTGGTGTTAAGCAAAATTCTTTTTGGAGGTTTCCATTTCGGAAAAGGAATGAGAGACTTTAAAGAAAGAAAAATGAGACAGAGAATGGAAGGCTGGTCGCCTGAAGAAAAAGAGAAATTTAAAGAAGTCTGGAGAAATAAATGTTCCGGCGGATTCTTTAACAGAAATAACGAATAATTTAAAGATTTTAAAGAAGTAGTAAAGTAAAATTAAAATTCATTCGTCTCTATAAAAAACAAGAAGTAGTAAAATTTAAAATTTTGAAAAAATGAAAAATTCAGCATTAAAAGGAGCTCTAGGAGCATTAGCCGTAGTTGGTGTAGCCTTAATCGCTAAAAAAGCAGTACAAAGAAAAAGATTTATCAAAGGTATTTTTGATGAATATGGAATCAAAGAAAAATCCCCTTTCGGATTAGCAGATAAAATCAGAGAAATGAATGATGAAGAATATCAGGAGCTGAAAGGAAAATTTAAAAAAGAATTCCATTCAAAATGTTGCAGAAAAGAAAATACCTGCGAAGCATAAAAAGTAAAAACTAAATTGAAATTGTTAAAAAGGGTTCCGGGAAGCAAAGCTTCCCGGAACCCTTTTTTTATCAAAGAAACCGATTTTCTTTGACCGTAAAACATATTTATGTACTAAATTTGTTTTTCTTTATTTTCTAAATAATTATTTTAACTCTCATGAAACTTAGAAACATTTCGATTGCAGCAATGTTATTTTTCTCTGCAATAGTATTTGGGCAGAAATCTCAAGATAAGCAGTATGTTTTCTTTTTGCATAATAAATTCCTGGAAGACCATTCTTTTACCGATAAGCATCCGAAATATGGAGTAGCGGAATATGAGTCTATACTTCGTCAGCTCAAAAGTGAAAATAGCGTTGTTATTTCTGAAAAGCGAAAAGCTAATACTGAGCCCTCAGTGTATGCTCTTAAAATAACAAAACAAATAGACAGTCTTATAGAAAAAGGAATTGCAGCGAATCATATTACCGTTGTAGGAACGTCTCAGGGAGGTTATATCGCTCAGTATGTATCCTTTTATGAAAAAAATTCACAGTTGAAATTTGTAATTATAGGAGCTACTTTTAAAGAGGATTCCTTAGAAAAAGATAAAAACTTCAGATTATATGGGAAAATACTTTCCATTACTGAAAAAACAGACGAAGGGCACGTACAGATGTCGCAGGAGCAACGTTTTACCAGGTCTGAAATTAAAGATTTCAAAGAAATAGAGCTTAATACAGGGCTAAACCATGGTTTTCTGTTTAGAACTCTCAATGATTGGATTGCCCCAACTAAAGATTGGATTTATCGAAAATAAGTTATAGTTGTAGCTTGCAAATAATGGAATATTCGGTTTATAAAAACCTTAGCTTCTTTGTGTTTTCTATAGATAATGTTGAGATGCCTTGCTTTGCTCGGAATGACAAAAATACCGGTGAATTATTCATATTATTTTTAGAGAAGTATAATTTTATCGGAGATAAAATCCTTGCGTCTTAAAGGAATTCAGTTTGTAAAAACCTTAGCGTCTTTGCGTTTTCCAACTAACAGTTTTATAGATAACATTGATATTCCTTCATCTTGGTTCACAATGACAGGAAAACTATTTTTTTTAACCCCTTTTTATGCCAAAACTTTTGTTATAAATATCCAACACAAAGGAAAATAAATCCTTATTTTTGTACTGCTTAATGAAAGATTACTACTATTTTCTCGGGATTTCTCAGGATGCTTCAGAAGAAGACATCAAAAAAGCGTATCGAAAGCTTTCCTTAAAATATCATCCTGATAAAAATGATAATGATGATTTCTTTGCAGACCGTTTCCGTGAAATTCAGGAAGCTTATGAAACATTGAGTGATCATGTAAGAAGAAAGGCGTACGATCAGAACTTAGAAAGTCATCAGAGAAGTTTCAGGTACAATATTCCCCCTGCAATAAAGACTTTTACGGCCAATAAAATTCATGCGAAAAAAGGAGAGGAGATCATCATAAGCTGGCAGACAAGCAATGCCGATGTAGTGAAAGTATTACCGTTCGGACTGGAAAAGCCTTACGGAGAGAGGATCTTTAAGATCACAGAATTTAAGGACGGAAAATTCCAGCTTTTGCTTCATGCAACCAACTCTCTGCTACACAAAACCGTTGTTCAGGGAATTACTATTACCGAAGTGTTTGAAAATGATACTGAAAAATTCAAAAATTCAGTAGAAGAAATGTTTAAGCCACAGCCCAGCACGCGAATTAATAAATCTGGTCAGCCCAAAATAATGATGCTGATCTGGGGAATTATTATCTTAGTGATTGCTGTATATATGCTAATCAGAAATTTCAGCTAATCTAAGCCATTTTCTTTCTTCCCGGGCATTTTTTACATCTTTTCCCTTTTTTGAATTTTTTACAGCAAGATTTCTTTTCACAGAACATCTCTTCGTTATTGAATGAGTAAGGAGCCAATGGCGGTACTTTAAATGGGACAATCATATTCATGTTGCAAATATATTAATTTAGAATAAATATAATTAATAAAATTTCATAAAATTCTTAAACCCTGATGAGTAGCGTTGGAGACAACCATTCACTGATCCATTTTGAATGGAAAACCACCCTAAATTGACAGCTGAATTTTCCATTTTCGACGCTTCAGTTTATGATCTCAATACAAGCGAAATGATCCTGTTTTTACGGGTAAGCTTTCTTAAATATTTTAATAGAATGTAAAGTTTTGTAATATTTTTAATTAATTATTAAGTGTCTTATTGTTGTTAGATGCATGATATCTTTGAATATTATTGATAAAATCAATTCAATGATTCAATAAAATACAGTAAATACTATGTAAAGCTTATTAAACACTTATTGTGTCAGTATTCACTAAATCATTTGTGAATTATCACCCGTTTTATACTCTTGTACAATCATCCAAAAAATTGTAATTTTACCCATCTTTTTACAAACAAAATCTAATAAATAAAAATGAATACAGAACAGTTTGTGAGCCGTCACATTTCCTTGAATGAAGCCGATAAGCAGGCGATGTTGGAGAAACTTGGCGTTTCTAGTATTGAAGAGTTAATTTCTCAGACCATTCCTTCTTCTATCCGTTTAGAAAAAGATCTTGAGATCTCAGCACCGCTTTCGGAGTACGAAATGTTGAATCACTCAAAAGATCTGGCATCAAAAAACACTGATTATACAAGCTATATCGGGTTCGGATACCACAATACACTTTTGCCATCGGCTATTCAGAGAAATATCTTTGAAAATCCTAGCTGGTATACTGCCTACACTCCTTATCAGGCGGAAATTGCACAGGGAAGACTAGAGGCTCTTCTTAATTTCCAGACTGTAGTATGCGACCTTACAGGTTTTGCATTAGCAAATGCATCGCTATTGGATGAGTCTACTGCTGCTGCTGAAGCAATGCATATGTTCTTCAACAACAGAACAAAAGACCAGAAAAAAGCAAATGCTAACAAATTCTTCATTTCTGACCTTGTTTTACCTCAGACTGTTTCTGTACTGAAAACCAAAGCAGAAGGATTAGAAATTGAAATCTTAGTAGGAGATCACAACACTCATGCTTTTGATGCTTCTTATTATGGAGTTTTATTACAGTATCCTGGTAAAAACGGAATTGTTCTGGATTATACTGAAAATATCGTAGAATATAAAAAACTTGACCTTCAGGTGGCTGTAGCTTGTGATCCAATGGCTTTGGTGAAGCTAAAGTCTCCGGCTGAAATGGGTGCAGACTGTGCGGTAGGTACTACTCAGAGATTTGGTATTCCATTAGGATATGGAGGTCCTCACGCAGCTTTCTTTGCTTGTAGAGAAGATTATAAAAGAGATATCCCTGGAAGAATCATCGGGGTTTCTCAGGATATGTACGGAAGACGTGCCCTGAGAATGGCTTTACAAACCAGAGAGCAGCACATCAAGAGAGAAAGAGCAACGTCTAACATCTGTACAGCACAGGTTCTTTTAGCTGTAATGGCAGGTATGTATGCTGTATATCATGGTCCAAAAGGATTAAACTATATTGCGGATCAGATCCACTTTAAAGCAAATGCTTTGAACAACGGTCTTAAAGCATTAGGGTATCAGACTGTAGAAGAGCCGATCTTCGATACTGTAAAAATCACGATGGGTGAAGATGAGAAGGGAAGATTGATGAGAATGATGCAGGATCACAGAATCAACCTTAATTACTTTACGGAAGGTGTAGTAAGTATTGCGATCAATGAAAGTACAACATTGGAGAAATTGAATGTTCTGATGGCTTCTTTTGCTCAGTTTAAAGATAAGCAGACTTTCAAATTAGAGATCAAAGAAGGATACTCTATTCCAGAAGAAAATCTTAGAAAAGACGAAATTCTTACGGAATCAGTATTCAACAAATATCATACGGAAACAGAATTGATGCGTTACATCAAGCGTCTTGAGAGAAAAGATTTATCGTTGACACATTCAATGATTTCTTTAGGATCTTGTACGATGAAACTGAACGCTGCGACTCAAATGTTACCGCTTTCATGGGAAAACTGGGGAGCTGTTCACCCATTTGTACCGGTTAACCAAGCTGAAGGATATCAGCAAATGATCCGTGAGCTGGAGAAAGATTTAGCAGAAATTACAGGTTTTGCAGGAACTTCTCTTCAACCCAACTCAGGAGCTCAGGGAGAGTATGCAGGATTAATGGTGATCAGACAGTATCACATTTCAAGAGGAGACGATCACAGAAATGTAGTGTTGATCCCTCAGTCTGCTCACGGAACGAACCCGGCTTCTGCAGCAATGGCAGGAATGAAAATCGTAGTGGTGAAAAACCTTGAAAACGGTGAAATCGACTTCGAAGATCTAAAAGCTAAAACAGAGCAGCATTCAGCAAACTTATCTGCTGTAATGATCACTTATCCGTCTACTTACGGATTCTTTGATGCTAATATTAAAGAAATTACCAACCTGATCCACGAACACGGAG
Source organism: Chryseobacterium sp. Mn2064 (assembly GCF_049319685.1). Classification (NCBI taxonomy): domain Bacteria; kingdom Pseudomonadati; phylum Bacteroidota; class Flavobacteriia; order Flavobacteriales; family Weeksellaceae; genus Chryseobacterium; species Chryseobacterium sp. Mn2064. The sequence continues at coordinate 373,663 of NZ_JBMOUE010000002.1, read as the reverse complement.
GACAGGTATATATGGATGGTGCGAACATGAACGCTCAGGTAGGATTTACAAGTCCTGGAAATATTGGAGCAGACGTTTGTCACTTAAACCTTCACAAAACTTTCGCCATTCCTCACGGAGGAGGAGGTCCTGGAGTAGGTCCAATCTGTGTTGCTAAGCACTTGGTACCATTCCTTCCTTCTAATGCTAATATCAGAATCGGATCTAAAGATGCGATCGACGGTATTTCTGCAGCACCATACGGTTCAGGATTGATCCTAAACATTTCTTATTCTTATATTAAAATGTTAGGAACTGAAGGTCTTAAAAAGGCTACAGGTCACGCTATCATGAATGCTAACTATTTGAAAGAATTATTAGCAGAGCATTTCCCAATCTTATATTCAAATGAGAATGGAAGAGTAGCTCACGAATGTATCGTAGACTTCCGTCAGTTCAAATCTTTAGGAATTGAAGTGGCTGATGTAGCGAAGAGATTGATGGACTATGGTTTCCATGCTCCAACGGTTTCTTTCCCTGTTGCAGGTACCTTGATGATTGAGCCTACGGAATCTGAAAGCAAGTCTGAAATTGATCGTTTTGCAGAAGCATTGATCTCTATTAAAAAAGAGATTGACGAAATTGCTAATGGTGAAGCAGATGCTGCTAACAACGTATTGAAAAATGCTCCTCACACAGAACAGTTGGTGATCTCTGATTCTTGGGATAAACCATACAGCAGAGAAAAGGCAGCTTATCCGCTAGAGTGGGTAAGAGACCACAAATTCTTCGCTTCTGTATCGAGAGTAGATGAAGCTTACGGAGACAGAAACTTAGTATGTACTTGTGAGCCTATTGAAGCTTACATGTAATCTCAGTTTTTTAACTATAAAAAATCCCTTTCAGTAATGAGAGGGATTTTTGTTTTCCAAGGTGTCGCAAAGTGATCGATTTTGTAAAGCGGAGTGATTTTATATTTTACAAAGCAGCATATGGTATATATCTTCCGGAGGAAGGTTTTTTTCTTTTGGAAGGTCTTATTATTCTCATGGAGGTTGTTAAAAATCTTCCTGTTACTGGTATCTTCTAAACGGCATCTTCTTGTTTTCTAATGGTTGTCTGGAAATATCCTTTTGCAATAGTGTTTATTCTAAATGAATTTTCCAGGTATCTGTTTGATGTGGAAAGAAGTCTTTTTTAGGATAAACGGGGCTTTTTAAATGGTAATCCTTTTACCTGTAGAAATTGCGGACTGGTGGCTCCAAAAACAGATTTGATGTATTTTTTAACATCTTTTGCGGTTTCGAAAATTCCGTTTTCACCGGTATATAAGGTCTGATTTCTTTTGATTCTGGAAGTGCTGACGGCTGTATAGGCGGTTGCTACTGCGGTATTCTTTTCCTGCAGATCGATAATTTTCCTGTTGAGGGTGGTAATTTTTAAATCGTCTTCATTGGGCGAGTAGCTTGGTTCTGCTTCCAGTACGTTTTTGAGGCCTACGAGATGTTGTATCTGCTGGTCGTAAGATTGCTGGCTGGTGGAGATTGTTTTGGCGGTCTCTTTATCGGAAGTATCTGTTGCTTTTGGGGTTTTTGCTTTTTTACCTTGTATTTTTCTGTTGTAGGCTTTGGCGTCATTGATGATTCCCGGAGTGGCATCGGTAGCCTGTATTGCATTAATGAGACGGGTAGAGAGGGATTTTAAATTGATGAAGGCATTTAGTCTTTCATTGATTTTAGTATTGTAGATGGTGTTTTTTGCGAGTACTTCTTGTAAGGTACTGTCGGCGGAAGCTTTTAGTTCCTGTAATGCGGGGAGCTGAAGGCTTGGTTTTGAGGGGTTGTAAGCGTTGGAATAGCTTTTTACGAATTCTATTAAAGTCTGGAAGTGGGCTACATTTCGTGCGTGGCCTGTTTCATGTAGTGATGCCATAATTCATTTGTGTTTTTTAATTGTCTGTAACAAATTTATATTTTTTTTTGAATGGGAATGGATTTATATTGATTTTTTTATACCTGAAAAATAGGGTTGAATTGGGGAGGTTTTCAAATTCGGGAGATCTTGGATTGTTGGTCCATGTAAAGTTTCTGATGGATATAGCAGATCCCTTTCATGACTCATGAAAGGGATCTGTTTTTAATTGTTGGTTTTTAATCTTTGAATTTATCTCCAATAATTGTTGGCAGCGGCAATGGTTGCAAATTCTGTAGCTACGGTTTGTCCGATAGCGATCAACATAGATGCGTCGTCTGCATACACCGGACGTAGCTTTTCGCGAATGGCAGCATCGGGCTGTGTTACTTTAATAATCAGTCTGGCCATTTTTACGGCGAGTTGTCTTCCTTCTTCAGGGGTTTTTGTGATTAGGGAATTGTTCGGGATTAATTGAATAGGTTCACTCATTGTATTTGTTTTTTATGATAGTTTATTGACGTTCTTTTACAGAGATCGGATAGGCTTTTGAACGATCCTCAAGCATTGGATCAGCAATTTCAATGCCTTCTGTGATATGATTCGGAATAAAAGAAAGCTTTTTGTCACCTTCTACACTATTGTCTCCTAATGTTTTGATGGTGATTGTTCCCAAAAGAACCCTTTTTCTGCTGTCGCTCCACGCAATGGACGGATTGCTGATATCATCGCCTTGTTCGGCAATTTGTGCATATAGTTTGAATTGAACCGGCTTTGTGGCAATATGTTTTTTAATTTCTTCTGATAAATAATCATCGCTTGATTTCGATAATTCTTCTTTTGTTAAAAAGTGCTCGCCTTCTACGGGGATAAACTGATACCTGATAAATGTTGATTTCCCTTTCTGATTGATAAACTTAAAGGAGTTTACGCCATAATACGATAGGGTTGCAAAGCTTGTAGTAGCAGGTTTTTGTGATGTTAAAAAAGTTTTTGCAATAGGATGTGTTACAAAAAACTGTTCCAGAGCTGTTGGGTGGGCAGCATCAGGTCCGCTTGAAGAGATGGCTTGTAATAGCTGTCTGAACTCATCTGTTGTGGCTACCGGAAAACCGTTGTAACTGTGGGCTACAATATCAGTGGTTTGTCCGTTTTCTATATTGAATTTAATGGCCAGTCCTCTTGGATTTGATAAAGGATTGGTATCTGAAATGCTTGGAATTCCCGTAAAATCTGAAAAACGAACCGTAACGGGGGTGGATTTATTTTGGAAATGAATAGCTTTGGTGATTTTCTTAGCTTCAGGTCCCGGAGTAAATATTCCCTGTAAAATAATTCCTTTTGCGTGTACAGCTCTTGCATTGTCATGTTTTCCAAAAGTGCCGTGTAGCGCATCTACCATTTGCTGTGGAGTAGAAGTTGTTTGAGCCTGCATTTCTGTGGCTGTTAAAATAGTGGCTGCAAAAACAAGCGTTTTGATGTTTATACTTAAGTACTGATTCATATTTGTTTATTTTATGCCACAAAAGTAGAAGTGAATGTTTTTGATATGAGTATCAAAAGTCACTGATCAATAACTTTATTTTTCTATTATTTTGTACTAGCTTTTTATCCAGTTCAATTTTTTTCATCAGTCTTGAAATGACTTCCCTTGTTGTTCCCAAATCGTCAGCAATGCTTTGATGAGATATGGCAAGCTCGTGAGTGTTGGAAACCTTTGCTTTTGTCTGTAAATAACTCCAAAGTCTGTCTTCAAGTTTATAGCAGACGATCTGTTTGGTGGTATGAAGCAAATCATTATAATGTTTCTGAAATTCATTAATGATAAGGTTGTTGAATGACGGATAGCGAATGAGCCATTCTTTGGCTTTGTCAATAGGAATAAGCAGAATAGAAGATTTTCCTTCCGAAATAGCTGAAAAGTCAATAGGGTTTTGATTGAAAAGGTGTACAAAGCTAAAGATGCAGGAAGATCCCTGTTGAATAAAATACAGCAAAAACTGCATACCATCTTCTTCACTGTACGCTTTTACATTGCCTTCTAAAACAATAGGGAGATAACGGATCAATTGTCCCTGTTTTACGATAAAATCATTGTTGGGGAATTCTTTTATTATTCCGAATTTTTCGATTTCCGAGATAAGTTCCTTGCCAAAATTGGGCAGACATTTTTCAAGAATATTGGTGTTGTTCATAGATCGGAGCAAAGTTTATAATGTTGAATATAGCAAATCCCACTCAATATTGAGTGGGATTTGTGTTTTTTATTGTTTTTAGAACTATCATTTTAAGTAAGGTACATTCATGTCAAAAGACCTTTTATTTTTTTAATCAGTTTTGTATAATACTCATCGTGGAAGATTATTGAAAATTGGTTCCGGAAGCGTTTAGTAAGTTTACAATTGATATGTCGTTTATGGCAAATTCAAAGAGTTCTTCATTATAATCGTTGATTTCATTTAAATGATTATCTATATCATTGAATATTTCAGCTATGATGTTTTGATTAGACTGATAATATGAAAAGTACAACTTTATAATTCCTAATGCATTGTTTAGAAGATCCTGTTTTGTAATGTTTAATTTGGGAAAAAAATCTGCTATATTATCATAAAAGTAATCAATAATATTAAATATTCTTACAATAGGATGGGGGTGAGAATATTTTTTTGTATAAAAATCTATTTTATTCAAATTCAGTTTTGAAGTTTCAAGCCTGAAATAAAAAAAAGTTTTTGTTATAAAAATACTGCCTAAACCGGTATATAGCATACATTTGAATATGTTATCATCATTAATTTTATGTTTTCTTTTCATTTCAAAAATATATTTCATCACTTCAAATGAAGCGGTTCTGTCTGCATCAAATTCCCATACATGTTTTTTTATTTCAAATGTAGACTGATCTAAATTTTCGTTTCTGTAATTGTCAACAGATATTTTTGAACTATTAAATTGAAGAATATGTCTAAGCTCATGGCTGAAAGTAAACTGTATTGAGCAGTTAAGCATAAATTTATTAAGTTCGAAATTTTCAAGATTGTATAAATTGCCATATGCGTCTAAAAGTTGTTGATCACTTATTAATCCAATTGATAATATATGCATAATGTTCTTCTGATTAAATATGTTACGCATCTGAACAACATATCCAGTTGTAATACCTATTATATTATACCCCTTTACAGTTTTTGCGAAAGCATTGCAGTAAGAATTATTTTTAATAACAAAATGGCAATCTTTTAATTTAAACTGATTAGCTTTTTCAGTAAATAACTCATTAAATCTATATTCAAAGTATTTATAGTTCTCTACAATATCTGGATCGAGTCCTTCATAGTCAAATGCATCTGTAATAATTTGATATTTTACAAGTTTATCAAGTTCTTCTCTGTTCATTCTTATGTTATTTTTAATATTGTACGGTTAATAGTTGCAAAAATATGTTTTGTTAAAATTAAATATCTGTGATTTCTAAAGTGAGATATTTTGTAAGGGGAAGGGGTAGTATTTTTTTACCTGCTTTTAAATGGGGAAATTATAAGAAAGCCATATCATAAAGCCAATGGTGCTTACTAGAGAAATTAGAGATCCATAAAAAAGACCAAAACCCAAATTTTTGAAGGATAAAAGTTTTTCAGATTTTAAAAAGTAAAGCAAAGCACCTACCAGAAGACAGGCTATAAAAATCCCAATAATGATTTCAAAACCGTCTAACAATTGTAAAGAAACGATTAAAGAGAAGTGTATTGTAATGGTGATGATAAGAAAGATATATTTCATGGGTATATTATTATTCGAATAGATGATATTTCTCGGTATAGTTTTCCTTTTCCTTAAAATGTCCTGTTTTTTTATCATAAAGAAAAATATATTCTACAGGAATTTTTTTGAAAGGATGATCAACGGAATAATTGACTTCTTTACCGTTAATGGTTTCAGAGTCATACCAGTCTCCTTGTGGCGTTAATCCCTGAATCAGTACTGTTTTTCCTGAAAATGCAACGTCGTTGAATCCATCATTATTGAAGTCTTTAATGGTTAATTTTAACTCGTTAGGCTCGTAAACTTTGTTGTCTTGATGAGCATCATATGTTTTGATTTTTCCTTCATAAACATTCTCCATAGAATCTGCTGTCATCTTATAAATATCATGTCCCCCATTTCCCTTTCCTGTAGATGATACTGTCAATAAAAAAGGGTTTTGTTGTGGGAAGATATGGACAAGCTCGAATCTTTGTGCATATAACTTTTTTACAAGCTTTCCCTCCTTTGTTAATATTATCTGGAATTTCCAAGGATATTCAGCTGTTGGGCCTGTTATCCAATCATATTCTATGAGATAGAAATCCTGATCTGAACCATTTATTTTTATTTTTTTAAAGAATGTGATTTTTTCGCTTTTCTGCTGATCCAGACTTTCAGTAATAGAAAGATCAAATGTCTGCCGAAGATTCGTAATAAACTTCGCTGAGTCTTTAATTACCGGGTAATCGGATAGATATTCAGATTGTAAAACGTTCTTGGTATTTGATTCTTCCTTTTCGGTGATGTGATTTTTGTCGGTATACTGATGTTTATGACCACAGTTAATGAGAAACAAGAAAAGAATAAATAATGGAAGTGGTTTTTTCATAGAATGGCTGAGGGTAAAAGTTTTTTGAAATGTATTATATTTTTATGAATTTCCCATGAATTGTATACATAAATTCATGAAATTAAGTATAGAAATAAAGAAACTAGAGTATAAAATACAAAACCATCTCTCGGTTTGAAAGATGGTTCTTGAAATATTGTATTGTTTGCTTTATCTTCTCTTATAGCTGTAAGCAATCAGAATGGCTACACCCATAGTAAGTACAGTGATCATTGAAATGGTTTCAATGGAAATTCCACTTTTCATCTGTGTGTTTTCTTTTTCACAAGAATAAAAGGATAATACTGTCAATAATAGACAGCCGAAGAGTAATTTTTTAATCATAAATGCATTTGTTTGGTTTATAATGATTTATAATCAAAAATTATACCGATTTATAAACCGGAGTTGGGCTCAATATATTCTTTTGTTATTCTTCAGTATTCCTTTCGTCCCAATAATAAGTGTCTGGAAGAGTTCTTGTTCCAAAAACAGCTGTTCCTACACGTATAATAGTAGCTCCTTCTTCAATTGCTGTTTCCATATCACCGCTCATGCCCATAGAAAGTTCTTTCATTTCTACGTTAGGAATATCTTTTTGAATAATTTCCTCCTGCAGATTTTTCAAAATTTTAAAACAGCTTCTTACTTTCTCCGTTTCAGCACTGAAAAGGCCAATGGTCATTAATCCTTTTATATGTAATGTAGAAAACTTGGAAATTTGTATGATAAGTTCAATAGCGTTTTCCGGATCAACTCCAAATTTGCTCTCTTCATTTGAAGTATTTACCTGAATGAGTACTTCAATGGTTTTGTTTTCAGTTAAAAGCTTTTGATGTAATTTTTCTGCCAAGTCAAGGCGGTCTACAGATTGTATACAGGTAACATCATATTTCAGGATATCTTTGATTTTGTTGGTTTGGAGATGTCCTATAAAGTGATTGTTGTGAGGGATTGCCTTTAGGTTTTCATATTTTTCTTTTAATTCCTGCACTTTGTTTTCTGCAATGAGAGTGTATCCTTTTTCCAAAGCAATTTGAATACGCTCTGCTGAAACGGTTTTGGTTGCCAGAAGTAATTGAACTTCGTCAGGATTTCTTCCTGCTTTTTTACAGGCATTGATTATCCGCTGGTTGATGTTTTCAAGATTTTGCAGAATGTCTTCTTTCATGATCGGATAGATTCTTGGGTTTCCAGTTTATTAATTAAAGCTGCTTTAACGGCTGTAAGAGCGAAATCTTTAGCCTCGGCAAAAGAAACAGAGTATTTGCGCTCAATAGTTCTCATATCTTCGGGAAATTGGCTCAGAAGTTGGTCATAATAAGTATCCAAGAATTCAACGGACGGCATTTCGTAGTTGATTTTTAATTGAAAACGTCTTAGTAGGGCTGTATCAATGATTTCAGGATGGTTGGTAGCGCAAAGTAAAAGGGCATTTTCAGGATAGTAATCAATCAATTGAATCAGTGTATTCACCAGTCTTCTCATTTCCCCTACATCTTTATCATCGCTGCCTCGGGCTTTTCCAATCTGGTCGAGTTCATCAAGGAAAAGAACAGATCTTTCTCTGCCGGCTTTATCAAATATCATTTTGATGTTTTGAGAAGTTTCTCCAATTCGGGATGATACAATATTGCTCAGATTCAGAATGATAATATTCTTTCCTAAAGCGTTGGCAATAGCTTTTGCCGTCATTGTTTTTCCACATCCGGAACTTCCCTGCAGCAGAATTTTATTGTTTACCGGAAGTCCGTATTCCTGAAGCTGTTTGATATAAGTATGTTCTTTGATGAGCTGTACAAGCTGCGCTCTGTTGTTGTTATCAAGAAATACCTCATTTAGGGTTACCTCTTCTTTATCTTGAATAATAAGGTTGTACAAATTCATAACGACAATTCATAATTTGAATATTGCAAAGATAAAGCTTTATTGGATGTTGTATCACATCCTGAATAGGAATAAAAAGGTAGCCCAGAAGATGGATTTTGAGAAGAATAAAACAAAAAATAAAGCCAGACTGTAGACCTGGCTTTATTCATTTGGATATTAAATTTGTTATGAAACTAAGATTTTTCTACTTATGTTTTTGGGCCCTTTTACCCCAATGAGTAAAAGAGCAACTGATTTTTCAGCTTAAAAACATAAAACAATATAATTAGTATAGATATTTCTATAAGCTTATGCTATTTTATTATTAGTTTCTTTCTCTTCTTGCTGTCATGAAATATGAAGTGAATACTACTAAACATGTTGCGATACCGATATAAGTTACCATTTTGTATTATTTTTAATTATTTGACTTTTTTTTATCAATCTTTCAATTGTAATATTACTACTTTCAAATCACGTGCCAAAGCAAAATATTATGATGTATATCAGTGTATTACGATGTATTTTGTTCATTGATTTGTGATTTTTTGTTTACAATAAATTAATGCATTATTGAGAATTTATTAATACATTTTTTATCCTGTGTGTAAAATGATGTGAAAACGATAACCTTTTAAAGCCTTCTATAGTAGAGTTGATAAAACAAAAAATAAATAATGTGATGCATAACACCTATGTTAAGTGTTTTTTTTGAATGGAAAATTTTAGCGTAAAACTGTTTTTTTATGTTAACTAAATTTATTTTTGAAGGAATTTGGTTAACGAAATTTTTTTTCATCTCCTGTCATATTTCGTGACAAAGGGAATTATTAAGTATGACAAAACGATGAAAAGTGACACAATTGTGTAATGAATGTCACCTCATGAATTTACATTGTTTTGTTTTAATGTACTGTAAATAAATTCGTTGTGTTTTATTTGTCTTTAGTTTATGGTTTTGCTCTTTTAAAAACTTTATTAAAATATAGAATGTATTTTTCTCTATAAAGAGATAAAATTTTATGTATTGCTATTTTTTTGAAGCATTTATTTCCCAAGCTTTATAGATATGATCCTAGGAATGGCGAAATGGTTTTCTTATTTTTGTGTAAAGAATAATGATATGGGACGCAGTTATATTTTTCTTGCTTTAGCAATTGTATTTGAGATTATTGCCACTACTTTTCTGAAGAAATCCGAAGAATTCTCAAAGTTGTGGCCGTCTGTTGTAACTGTGATAGGCTATGCCTGTGCATTTTATTTTCTGAGTATTACGCTCCGCCATATTCCGGTTGGGGTTACCTATGCAATATGGTCCGGTGTAGGAATTATTTTCATCACCATTATCGGAGTCGTAGCTTTTAAACAGGTTCCTGATCTGCCTGCAATTATTGGAATTGCGTTGATTGTTATTGGAGTAATTGTTATTAATCTGTTCTCAAAGATGGGAGGACACTAAATGCTGACTTTCCCTATTAAATAATAATATCCTGGCTTACTTGTAGCTGCTTCCAGTGTTCAGATCTGCTCTTGTACAGGAAAAACTTGCCAAGTTTATATTTGAATTTCAAATAACCGCGGAACTCAATACCGTCAAATAACGTAAACGGAATACTTGGGTTCTCCTGCAAAGATTGTTTGATGCCTTTGCTGAAAACAGTAGGACCTGTTGTAGCATGTATATTATTCGGATAGCGGTGATTGGTTATATTATCAATCATCAGTTCTAAGGTTTTCTTTAAAAAAGGATGGTTTTTATTGAAAATAAGCCCCCATTGTACATATAAACCCTCGTGTCTCTCTGCACTGATTACGGCTTCATCACTTTCTTTGATCAATTCTCTGAAGGGTTTTGTAATGCTGCTGTCTATGTCCAGATATATACCTCCTTTTTTATATAAGACTGCATATCTGAAAAAATCAGCTTTTGCTGCACCAATAGTCAGTTTGTGGTAGCTTTCAATATATTCCGGAGGGAATTCTTCCGTAATAAACTTTTCGATATCGTGATCATCGTAGAAAAAATAGCTGTATTCAGGATTCTTCCTTTTCATATTCCAGATGTGATATCGGGTAATAAATGGAAGTTTTTTCGTTTTGAAAGTCTGAAATATTTGTTTGGGTACAGCCATATTCTATATTATTATGTATATTATTCTATATGAAATATCTACTATCGTTTAGGGTATAATATCTGATCTTCTTTTTAAGAAAAGAGGAATTATCTATAAATGTTTAAAAATTCACACATAGATGATACTTTGATTTATTTTTTTAGAAATAGTTAAAGAGTAGGATAAAAATTTTAATTTTTTTTTAATCCGGATGTTGGAAGGATCCGGTTTTAAATTCAGATATTACGAAACAGATAAATGTAAGGGTTTTATTCCCAGGTTTTTAACGAGGGTGATAGCTGATATAATAAAGAGATGCAGTAAAATTTATTTGGCTCTTCTTTTTTCAAATGGATTGTATGAAATCCCTAAATTGAAGTAAAAAGAAGGTTTATAATTAGCTTTCCATATATAATCATTAAAGGAATCCTGCTTATTGAATGCTCTTGCATTAAGGTTATTTCTAAGCCCGGTTTTAAAAGTTCCTATAAAGTTCCCTCCGAGATTATGCTCATAGATCGCTCCGGAATGAAGTGCCACCTGTCGGAATTCATAAGTATTGTTATTTCGGTAGGTGTAGAAGGAGGTGTTATCCATTTCTGTGCCCAGCGATATTCTGCCGTTGGAAAAAATATCTTTCCTGATCAGTACCTTTTTTGGCAAAAGGAGATCCAATACCCAACCATTGTTGAAACGGTTTTCATAGGTGAAAACAGGAAGGATGGGAATTTGTGTGCTGGGATCAATAATTCCTGCAAGACCCAGGCTCATTTTTGTTTTTGGAGTCGCTTTTAAAATTAAAGAGGCTATAACCATTCCTCTGATCCTTTCAAAATGTTGATCACTACCATCTGTAGAAACAGTCGCAGTATAAATGGCCGTCTTGTTCCATAATTTTGAAAAATAACTCAAATTCAGAGACTCTGAATGATAATGGAAGTTCTCTTCCGTTTCTATACCCGGCAATATGGGAGCGTCATTTTTTATGGAGGTATAACGGTAGTTCAGAGTGGTACTCAGAAGCCAGTTTCTTTTTTTAATAAAAAAGATATTGGCATCGGCTTTTACCTGCTGAAGGCTTTTTACTTTGTTATCCGGCTGATCTTTTCCCTGAAACTGTGAAGAAAAAGAAGAAGGAGTAACAAAGGTGTATTCAAGATTAAAGTTCCTGGCCTGCGGTGTTTTGTCTGCAAAAAAGGCACGAACTTTCAATGGAATACTGTCTCTTTTCTGAGCATAAACAATGTTTTTGAAGGGTAGTATTACCAGTGGGAGAAGAGCTCTTCTCAATGTTTTCATGGTATTTATTTTAAGGGATGGATAACGGATTGGAAAAAATTGAATGAAAAAATTTTGTCATAAAAAATATCCAGACTGTTCTCGATGATGGCATCTGTATAACTATTCGTATTCGGAACAAACGTTTCCTCTACAAAAACGAACCACAGCTCTGAAAGCTGGTGCTTTCTTTTAAATTCTTCAGAAGCATTGCTGTTCGGTACAGAAGCATATTTAAGATCGCAGAAAAGAATACCTTTTTTATTACCATCGTGTTCTACAATATTAATAGGATGGTGGAGGTAGCCTAAAATTTTTATTTCCGGATCGAAGCATTCTACAAAATGATGCAAATCAATAAGCTGTATTACTTTTTCTTCCTGCTGGGCCTCTGTCATAAAGAAACATTCCAATGATATTTCCTGTGTCAATTCGTGAAAAGCTGTCAATTCCATATGCGTTTTTTTAAACACTACAAAGGAATACAGAAAATCATCGCACAGATTTGTTTTTATACAAAACGGCTTGCATTTTATACGAAATCCATGACCTTTACAATTAGTATAATAAAATGCAGGTTTTGTATAATAAACTAGCCTCAATTGACGTTATTGACTATTTTTGTGAATGATATAATCCTCTTACATTTATGAAATATAATCCCTGGAAAGTAAAAGAAGACCTGATGATGGACTTTCTTGTAGAAGACCGCTACAGGATCTACAGGCATCTGCTGTTTCTTGTTTTCTTTTTTCTTTTGATATACAGTGCCAGGTTTTGGCATTGGTACACGGGGATATATCAGTATTATGTCCTTTTATTTGTGTACAGTACATTAATTGGGATGGTTTATATTAATATTTATGTGTTGGTGCCCCGGTTTTTCTTTAAAGCACGATACATCACTTACCTTATACTTCTTGTATTGATGGGAGTTGTAGGTCTTAATTTTATAGGTATGTGTTTTAAGTTCTTCTTTGATGATTTCAGGATTGAGACCATTCGCCGGAGCAGTGAAAGAGGAGGCATCTATGAAGGAGTTTTGATGTGTATTCCAATTATTATGACGACTACAACCGTTAAGCTTTTACAGAAATGGATCAGTGACAATAAAAGAATCAATGAACTCAGCAATCTTACTTTGAATATGGAGCTCAGTGCGCTGAGAAACCAGATTAACCCTCACTTTCTTTTCAATATGCTGAATAATGTGAAAGCACTCATCAGAACAGATCCTGCCAAAGCTTCTGTGGTGATTGTCAAACTTTCAGAATTTTTAAGATATCAGCTCTACGAAAACGGTGAAGAAAAAACTTTACTGACTTCAGAAATTGATTTTTTATCCAACTTTTTAAACCTTGAAAAAATAAGAAGGGATCATTTTTCTTTCGAAATTGTTACCAAAGTAGATCGGAGGATCATCAACAGTACCTTTATTCCTCCCAATCTCTTTACAACGTTTGTTGAAAATGCCGTTAAGCACAGTATCGATATCAGTGGAAAAGAATCTTATATAAAGATAGAAATCAATATTGAAAATAAAGAGCTTCATTTTGTTTGCGTGAATTCAAAAAGCGCTGATCATTTTGTTTCAGACAGAAAAAACAGCGGACTTGGACTTGCCAATATCAACAGAAGGCTGGAGCTTCTTTATAATGATACCTTTGAACTCAATATAGAATCAAAAGATCAGGAATATAGGATAAACTTAAAAATTCCCTTATGAATTGTATTATAGTTGATGATGAACCTTTAGCAAGAGCAGAAATGCGTTCTCTGATTACAGAAACATCCAAGATTGATATCCTGGGAGAGTTTTCCAATGCTCCCTCAGCACTGGATTTTCTGAAAGATAATGACGTAGATCTTATCTTCCTGGATATTGAAATGCCCATGGTTACAGGTCTTGAGTTTGCAGAGATGCTGCCCAAAAGATCCCTGATTATTTTTACCACCGCTTATTCTCAATATGCATTAAAAAGTTATGAACTGGAAGCGGTAGATTATCTCTTGAAGCCTATAGACCCTGAAAGATTGCAAAAGGCTATCGATAAAGCAGTTTTATACACGGAACTTTTGTCTAAAGAAACCGTAAAAAACACGATAGAATCCAATACAACAGATTTTTTATTGATTAAAGCAGAACGCAGATTTTATAAAGTAAACATTGCGGATATCAAATTTATAGAAGGTCTTAAAGATTATGTGGTTCTCCATGTAAAACAGCAGAAACTGATTACGGCAATGAATCTGAAAACAATTCACCAGAAATTGTCCGGAGAAACTTTTCTGCGGGTCAGCAAATCATATGTGGTCAATATCAGTTATATAGATTCATTTGATAATCATAATATCTATATTGAAGATTCAGAAATCCCAATAGGAGAGGTGTATAAAGCAGATTTTTTCTCAAAATACACGGAAGGATTTCTGAATTCCGATCTTTAAACCATCTTTAAAGCTAGATTTAAAACTATTTTTGTCCTACGAAACGGATAACAGAACCCGTCCCATTGTGAAATAACCCCTCATTAAGCTCGATTTCCTTTTCTGTAAGTTCAATGATTTTGTAATCTGGAAAATCAGTCTTTATTTCATCAATGGAAAACAATGATTCAATATCTTTTGGGCCGCCAACCTTTTCATTTTTTGCAATATAATCAAGATGCTTTTTGCTGAAGGCTTCAAAAATAATATAACCTCCTTTCTTCAAATATTGTTCAAGCATCTGATGAATTGAAGACTTAATGTTGGCTGGAAAATGAGCGTATATCAGAGCAATAACATCAAACTGTTCTTTCTGATAATCCGACGTAGACAGTTCTCCAACTTGATAATCAATAGCTACGTTACTTTCATCAGCAAGTTGAAGCGCTTTCTTCTGACCATTTGAACTGATGTCAAAAGCATACACATCCCATCCCTGTGTAGCTGCGAAAACCGCATTACGTCCTTCACCTTCGGCAGGGAATAGTATTTTCCCAGGATTGAGCTGGGCTAATTGTTCTTTCAGGTAATTGTTAGGTTCAGTTCCATAGGCAAACTCTTCGTTTCCGTATCTTTCGTCCCATCTGTGAAGCCATGTATTGTCTTTCATTCGTAAAATATTTTCAGGTTTAATTTTTTCAAAGATAGATACTTTTCACAGTAGCTTTAGCCGAGAAAAGTATTCATTATAATAGATTTTTTAAATAAAGAAATGCGAATAGCTTAGAGAAGTTGTTCTATAAGTTCCAATCTTTTGACGATGCTTTTACATCCTAAAATAGTTCCCGGAGATAATACTGCATTGGCTCCAATTTTAGAATCATCACCTACCAAAGCTCCAAATTTAGAACAGCCTGTTCTGATCACTTCCTGATTAAAAAGCACCGATATTTCTTTCTCTTCTCTTTCGTTATAATGATTGGCACAGATAGAACCTGCCTCAAAGTTGACTCTGCTTCCCACAATGCTGTTCCCAATATAATTGAAATGGGCTACCGCCGTTTTGCTGCAGATAATACTTTGCTTTATTTCGCTTCCAGGGCCAATTTTTACCCCTTTTCCAATATAAATTGGGCCCCTCAAATAGGCATTGGCCCCTACAAATGCATCTGTATCTATAATAGCGTAGCCTTTAATAATTACATTTTGCTCTATAACAGCAGTTTTATGAATAGCAACATGATCTGTTATAATATAATCTTCTGATAGGTTTTCAAGTTTATCTTTTAAAACTTCCTCCAATCTATTAATCAGTTCCCAGGGCTGATTTTCAATGGAATCATTGAATGGGAAATCTTGTATAAAGTGAGTGATATCGATCATAAATGGAAAACAAGGAATAAGTTCCTTTAGCTTCAAATTTATGTAAAAAGCGATCTTAATAAAAATCTAAATACTATTCCGTACAATTAAAATTTGGAGTAATTTTGAAAAATGATGGATTTAAACCAAATTTTCACCAATCAACGTACAGGAAACAACCCCCATACCAAGGTTTCAAGAACTGATTTTCAGAGAGATTTCGACAGAATTATCTTCTCTTCTGCATTCAGAAGACTACAGAATAAAACTCAGGTTTTTCCTCTTCCGGGAAGTGTATTTGTGCACAACAGGCTTACTCATTCTCTGGAAGTGTCCTCTGTGGGGAGAAGCTTAGGAAGTATTATTGGTGAATTTATTGCTGATGATTTTAAAAATGAACTTTCAGAAGATTCCAAGAACTTCTATTTATATAACTTAGGAAATGTAATTGCTGCCGCATGTTTGTGTCATGATGTTGGAAACCCTGCTTTTGGGCATTCGGGAGAAGATGCAATTGCGAGCTACTTCGAAAGAAATGAAAAAGATCTGAAGTCAAAATTCAATGAAAAAGAATGGGCAGATCTGGTTAATTTTGAAGGAAATGCAAACGCTATCAGAGTTTTGGCTCAACAGCAGCAAGGGAAAGATGCCGGTGGTATTCAGCTTACTTTTTCAACGCTTGCCAGTATTGCCAAATATCCGTGTGAAGCCGTTGCGAAGAAAAAAGGAATTATTCACAGAAAAAAATTCGGGTTTTTCCAGAATGAAAAAGATATTTTCCTTGAAATTGCCAAAGGAACACAACTGATTTCAGAGTGTGAAGAACCTCATATTTTCAAGAGACATCCTTTTGTATGGCTGGTAGAAGCGGCAGATGATATCTGTTATAATATTATTGATATGGAAGATGCTCACCGATTGGGTATTGTTTCCACAGCGGATTGTAAAAACTTATTTTTTGAGCTGGTAAAATCTGAAACAGATGATGTTAAAAGAATCGAAACCAAGCTAAGTTCTATTTCCAATGAAAATGAACAGATTTCGTATTTAAGAGCAAAAGTAATTAATGCATTAATCAATAAATCAATTGAAATGTATAAACACAACTTTGAAACAATTCTTGAAGGAAATCTGGATAACGGTTTATTGGATATTTATAAAGAAGAAAATAAAGCGTTACAGGACATCAATAGTTTTTCTGTGGAAAAAATCTACAATCATAAAGCGGTGGTAGAAATTGAAAATGCCGGGTATAACGTAATGTATGAGTTGTTGGATCATTTTATTCCTTCCATTCTAAAACCTGAAGAAGAAAGGAAATCTTACGACAAAAAAGCTTTGAAATTACTTCCAAAGCAATTCGTTTACGACAACGGAACCGATTATCAGAAAGTTCTGGGCATCATAGATTTTGTTTCAGGGATGACGGATAATTATGCTACCGATCTGTATAGAAAAATTAAAGGAATAGAAATCGGGATGACCGTATAAATTTTCCTTACTTTAATAATTCAGAGGCCTCTTCAATTAGTGATTTCATTAGTGTAGTGGCTTTTTTATGATGTATAATAGGTGCAATCTGTCCGGACCAGAAGAAAACAAAATCATTTTTCTGTTGCTCTAAAGCTGCTTTTCGGAGCGCTCCCATGAAATATGTCTGTAAAGGAAATGGCAGTGTCTGGTCGGTAGCAGTCAATACATCTCTCGTTATCTGAGTTGTTATTCCGCGCCCTAATCTTCCGGTGTAAGCTCTGCTCAGAGTCGTAGATCTTGCGGCATCAGAAAATAAAAAATCCTTATGTATCTGTAAAGCTCCCGATTCTTCTGTAGCTAGAAATGCCGTTCCAATTTGTACTGCTTCAGCTCCTAAAGTGAAAGCAGCTGCAATACCACGTCCATTGGCAATTCCACCCGCCGCGATAACAGGAATTTTTACTTTTTCTCTGACCAGTTGAATTAAAGCAAAAGTACCCGTTGTTGAAAGCTCCGCCTGATCCAGAAACGATGGACGATGACCACCACTTTCAAACCCAGAGGCAATAATAGCATCTACGCCTGTTTTTTCTAAAGCAATCGCTTCATCAAGCGTGGTAGCATTTCCCAGTACAACAATACCTTTCTGATGAAGATCTTCAATGATATTTTCGCTCAACAGTCCAAACATGAAACTGAAGACTTTCGGTTTACAATCAAAAACAACCTGTAATTGATTTTGAAATCTTGATTCAAAAGAGGGGAGTTTTCCCGGAATATCTGTGTTTAAAAGATGAAAATAAGGTTTGAAAGCTGTAACAGCCTTTTGGTATTGTTCTTCCGTGTGCTTTTCATCAATAATATCATGGTCGTTGACCCATAGGTTAAGATTGTACGGTTTATCCGTTTTCAGAAGAATCTCTTTATGAGTGTCATAAATTTCCTGAGGAGAAAGAGTGTAAGCTCCAAATCCGCCTAAACCACCAAGATTACTTACTGTTGAGGTCAGTTCAACTGTAGAAAGACCTCCTCCAAAAGGACCTTGCAGAATAGGATGTTCAATATTAAATAATTTTGTAATTCTGTTTTTATTCCACATAATGGGTTGATTTTAAGTGAAAACCGAACTAAGGCTGTACGTTGGTTAATGTTTTGTTGACGATGAGCCACTTTCCGTCTATATGATTGAAAGTTATGAAATTATAATAATTAAAATCATACATTTTTACATTCAGTTTAGCTGTAGCAATACTGTTAATGACCTCAATTGAAATAATAGTGGCTTTAAAATCTTTTCCTGATTTTTCAGGGCTTACTCGGTTTCCAACACCTTCAATATATTGTTGAGCGGTTTTAAAATAAGGAGCTCCGTTGAGGTCACCGAAAAGTAAAGCTTCTTTATAAAAAGCTTTTGAAAGAAGCTCGGTATTTCCTTCATAAATTCCTTTGAAATAATAATGCTCTATGACATTTCTTATTTCATTTTCTGAGGTTTGATTGGCTTTCATATCTGTTATATTTTGTGCATGGCCACTCAGTGGAAAACTGAGCAGCCATACTATAATTAATGATAGTTTCATGATAAATGGTGACCTGCACCCATTCCTCCGTCCACATTGATGATGGCACCGGAAATTAATGAATTTTTGGCAATAGAATGAATCATTTGTGCCACTTCTTCAGCTTCACCAATACGTTTGATCAGGTGAATTCCCGCATTATTGTCAATATCTGCACCATGCATCGGCGTTCTGATTAATCCTGGAGCAACAGTATTTACCCTAACATTGTCTTTTCCAAACTCAGCAGCCAATTGTAGCGTTAAAGCGTGGATCGCTCCTTTGCTCGAAATAGGAGCGGTAGAAGGAGATTGGGCAATCGCGTGATATACCAATGGTGTCCCAATATTGATGACCACTCCGTCTCTTTGTTGAATCATTTGAGGAATCACCGCTTGTGTTGTGAAATATGTTCCTTTTAAATTAGTACTTAAAAATCGGTCCAGATACTCTTCAGTAACTTCGAGGAACGGTTTGTTTTCAAAAATACCTGCATTATTGATAAGGACGTCAATAGATCCAAATCTTTCTAGAGCTTTTTGAACCAGCGCTTCTCCTGTTGCTTTGTCTGAAACATCTCCGGCAACCATCGCCAGATTTTCTCCTGCTCCTAATTCCTGGTATACTTCTTCCAATTTGGAAGCTGTTTGTGAGTTAATGATCACATTATCACCTCTGTCTAAGAAATAACGTGCAGTTTCCAGTCCTATACCTGATGAAGCTCCTGTTATAATTACGGTTTGTTTTTTCATTGCTGATTTATTTTTTTTCTGTTGAAAATCCTTGTTCTTTTAATACCGAAACCTGTTCTCCGGCATATCCCCAGTTGTCATCTTCAATTTCGTTGATGACAATGTGGGTCAGATGAGGATCTTTATTTAAGACTGAAGTAACAGCCTCACTAATTTTTTTGATTAATTCCTGTTTTATTTCGCGGGTAAGATCTTCGCGAAGTACATCTACTTTTATGAATGGCATGATGGTAAATTTTAAGATTATTACTGATTGAATTGTATTAATGAGCTTCCGCAACAAGACGAACTGTTAAATCGAAATTGTTGTAGATCAGCGTGTCACCAAGATTGGTGAAGAAGTTGGAAGATCTGAATCGGATGTTGAATTTCGTTCTGTCGATTACAATTTTTGTTTCTATAACAGCTGTATTATTCGTTGTTATAATTTGTAAATTTGTATCGATAGGATGAGTAATTCCTTTTACCGTAAGATTTCCGGTGACATAGTACTGATTGTGATCGCCCGGTTCCGCATGAGTGATTTCAAAAGTGGCTTCAGGAAACTGATCAGAATTAAAAAAATCATCAGAAGCCAGGTGATTGGCAAACTGTGTATTGGTTTCAGGATCTTCGATATCAAGAATTTTGATCGATCTTGTATCAATAACAAACTTTCCTGAGGTAAGCTGATTGTTTTCTAATGTAAAGTTTCCTTCTTTTACATCAATTGTTCCGTCATGAGAACCGGTTACTTTTCTTCCGATCCAGTTGATCGTACTATTTGCATTGTTGATTTTAAAATTTTTTGTGTCCATTTTTTATGGTTTTAAATGATGACACAAAGTTCAGCCGAATCGAAGAGAATGTTATGTGATGTACATCACGAAAATCGAGAGTCTGAAATAAAAAAGTTATTGATGAAGTCTACTCAAAGTTTCTCTGGTAACACCAAGATAGGACGCGATAAGATGCTTGGGAACCAAATTGTATAGCTGAGGATACATCGCCAGAAGCTCTTCGTAACGGAATTTAGCATCATTATTCATAAAAGAAAGCAGGCGCTTTTGAGCTGCAACATATCCTTTATTGGTTCTCCATCTGAAAAAATGTTCAACTTCGTGTATTTCATTACAAAGCTTTTCCCTGTTTTCATTAGAAATTGAAAGAATATTGGCTTTTGTGATGCAGTCTACATGAATGGTAGCCCTGGTTTTATTGTAAAGTGCATCAAAATCTGTTACCCACCACGTGGGCATGGCAAACTGTAGAATAAACATTTTCATATTATCATTCAGATAGAATGCTTTGAGGCAGCCTTCTGTTACGAAATATTCACGATCCACAAAATCCCCTTCAGCGATCAGGCTCTGACCTTTTTTTAACGTAATTAAATCAAAATGTCCAAAAACATAGTCAAACTGCTCATCGGTAAGAGATGTGAATTTAGAGATATGCTCTTTTAATATTTCTTTAGAATTGATCATGATGTAAAATGAATATTCAAAAGTAGGATTTTTTCGGAATAGTTTTAACCAAAAATAGAATTGCTATTTGTCTTATTACGGTATTTTTATCTGATCTTCTGATACTTAATTTATTTTTATTATATTTAATGAAACACTGTACAAGATGTTTTTTAACAAAAGAGAAATTATTGCGACTTATTAAAAAAATCAAACCATGAGTATTTATTTAGCGCCCATTATTTTCTTTGGGCTTATCATTTTATTCGCGTCTTTTTTTGTGGTAAAGCAGGAAACTGCAGCCATTATAGAGCGTTTTGGGAAGTTTCAGGCTGTAAAACATTCCGGGCTTCATCTTAAATTGCCAATCATTGATCAGATTGCTAAGAGGTTGAATCTTAGAATCCAGCAGCTGGATGTGATTATTGATACAAAAACATTAGACAATGTTTTTATCAGAATGAAAGTGTCAGTTCAATACCAGGTTATCAGAAACCAGGTTGGAGATGCTTATTATCGTTTGGAAAATCCTGAAAATCAAATTACTTCATTCGTTTTTGATGTGGTAAGAGCAGAAGTTCCAAAATTGAAACTGGATGACGTTTTTGTAAGAAAAGACGATGTGGCTATTGCGGTAAAAAGTGAACTTCAGGAAGCCATGAACAGCTACGGATACGACATTATCAAAGCCTTGGTTACTGATATTGATCCAGATGAGCAGGTAAAACACGCTATGAACAGAATCAATGCAGCAGAAAGAGAAAAAACGGCTGCGGAATACGAGTCTGAAGCTCAGAGAATCAGAATTGTAGCGGTAGCAAAAGCGGAAGCTGAATCTAAAAAATTACAAGGGCAGGGGATTGCAGACCAGAGAAGAGAAATTGCAAAAGGTCTTGAGGAATCAGTAAGAATGCTGAATAATGTAGATATCAACTCGCATGAAGCTTCTGCTCTTATTGTGGTAACTCAGCATTATGATACATTACATTCGGTGGGAGCAAGCAACAGAAGTAATTTGGTATTATTACCTAATTCGCCCACAGCAGCCAGCGGAATGCTGAATGATCTTGTCGTTGCCATGACAACAGCCAATACTGTAGGGGAGACAACTAAAGGTAAATATCCGGATCCTCCGAAAAATGAAGGCGGTATATAAAAGCAATCTTGAAAATATTATTAATAAAAAAACTCCCGAAAAGATTCGGGAGTTTTTTTATTATTTCTTCGTTTTAGAAACCTGTTCAATTAAAGTATATTTTATTGAAGAAGCATCTGCTGGTGGATTGGCAATTTTTTCTGTTTTTACTTTCAAAACATATTCATATCCGGGTTCGTAAGTGAAACCGTCAATTTTACTGTAGAAATTGGTCCAGTTGTCAGAAGCTTTTTCTTTGGCCTGCATACATTTCATACGTCCGGCTCCTGCAGAGCAGTCAACGGTTTGAGCTCCAATGATCAGTGTTTTTTCATTAGATGCTGTTGTTTCTTTTTTCGTTTTGGAAACCTGCTTTACCAAAGTGTATTTTATAGAAGAACCGTCAGCTGGGGGATTAGCGATTTTTTCTGTTTTTACCTTTAGGACATATTCGTACCCTGGCTCATAGGTAAAGCCTTCAATATTGGTGTAGAAGTTGGTCCAGTTTCCTGAGGGATTTTCTTTTACCTGCAGACATTTCATTGGTGCTACTCCTGTACAGTCTGCAGTTTGTGGTCCCACGATGAATGTTTTTTCATCAGCTGAAGATACCCCTGAAGTGGTTGTACATTGTGTCATTGCGAATAATGCTAATGCAGGAGCGGTCCCTTTTAGAATTGTTGCTAAAATTTTCATAAACTTGATTTTAGACCATACCTCGCAATTACTATGCCGAAATTTTTCCTCAATTGTCGCAGTTCTTCTATTGTATTTTACTTTTTTAATCATTTAATTTGAAGTTTTTAATGATTATAACCGAAACACAAAATTCTTACAACAAATATGGAAAATCAAATGCAAGTTGAAAATTACAGGATTCAAAAACCTGAAATATGGGCGGGAAATATCGAGGATCAGGAAATCATCAATCTCATCAAAGACTCTGAATTTGCCAGAAAACAAACCGATGAAGGGCGTGACTACTGTTATTTTTTAGATAAAAAGTACTACACTAGCAATACCGAAAACAGCGAATATGCCTGCATGGCTTACACATTGAATGAGCCTGGAAATCTTGAACGGGCTTCAGTTTCTGACGTGATTGTGGAAGAAAATGAAGTCTATCAGATCCACAGAATAAGTGTAATGAGAGATGGAGTACTTATCGATAAGATCCCGGATACGAAAATAAAAGTGCTGGATAGCGAAAATCAGAGTAGTGGAGGGATTTTAAGCAGCAACAAAAAGATCAATATAACCATCAAGGACTTGAGGTTGTATGATGTGCTGATTTTGGAAGATTCCAGAGTGAAGGTTTTTACAGACCGTGACTTCCTCAGAAAAGAATTTTCAAAGTACGTTTGGGTAAGCCCTGACAATTATTGGGCTTATGGCAGTTTTAAATTTACATTTATCAACGAACGTGAGCAGAAAATAGCTTATAAGAAAACGTTTTTCAGAGATGAAACGGGAAATGTTCTGGAACCTGAAATCAATTACCTGAATAAAGGAGAGAGGTTTGTGATTAAAGAGGAAAATTACATCAATCCTGTAGATTCAGGCCGTGAAATATTTCCTTATATAGATTTTGCCACAGACAGGAATTGGAAAGACCTTTCCAACTATATTGTTCCTATTTATGGGGATATCTTCAAAGGAGCTTTGTTACAGGATTTTACTCCTCATCTTGTGGAGAAGCTGGATGCCATCTCTAATTTGGATGAGAAACTTCAGTTTGCGATTGAGTATGTTCAAAACCATATTTATTACATCTTCAATGCTGATGAAATGAATGGACATAAACCTCAGGCACCTGCCGTTACCTATGAGAATA
Organism: Chryseobacterium sp. Mn2064; assembly: GCF_049319685.1. Taxonomy (NCBI): domain Bacteria; kingdom Pseudomonadati; phylum Bacteroidota; class Flavobacteriia; order Flavobacteriales; family Weeksellaceae; genus Chryseobacterium; species Chryseobacterium sp. Mn2064. Next base: position 349,889 of record NZ_JBMOUE010000002.1, on the reverse strand, counting down.
AGCAGGGTGACTGTAAGGCAAAGTCTGTTTTACTGAAGGTAATTCTTGATTATATCGGGGTAGAAGCCTCGGTAGTTCTTGTTAATTTTAATACCGATTATTATATTAAATATTATCTGCCTTCTTTGTTAAGTTTTAACCATGTAGTGGTAAAGATTCATTATAAAGGACAGGAATACTTTATTGATGCAACCATTCGTGATGAGTTTGGGTTGATTGAAAACAGAGGTTTTATTTATTTCATGCATTATCTGGAAGTGAAAGCCGATCAGGAACTTCAGGTGAGAAAGGCACATCGATTTAGCTATTTCTGTATTGATGAAAAAATAGATTTCAATGTGCAGGGCAGTACCGGAAAACTGAATCTGGTTACCACTTATAAAGGGAACAAAGCCAATGCTATGAGACGGTATTTTAAAAGTACCAACAAAAGAGAAATTATAGACAGCTGGAACAGTTTTCTTTTTTATGCTTTGAATTATTCCAACGACCGTAATGGTACGGATGTACGTAATGTATTCAAAGATGCATCTATAGATATTGTAAGTGATGATAAAAGACTGAACGAGGTGAAAATTCAATACACTGCTATTATTGATAATCCTTATTATACTGATGCAGAGAAGAACCGTTTTCTCATGTATTTCGACCGAAATCTTGTGAAAGCCAGTGCCCGGGATTTTATGCATAAAGATCTTCCGTTCTGGCATAATTTCGAGAGTGAAAAATATGAAATCAATCTTTATACAGATCAAAAAATAGACAGTGAAGAGAAGTATACGGTTCAGGAAAGTACAATTAGTAACCCTTATTTTGATTATAAAAGCAGAAAGAAGATTACCAAAAACGGAGCCACTGTTTATATTGAACACAACCCATTGGTGAACACAGAAATTCCGCAATCAGAATTTGAAAAATTTAGAACGGATCATCATACGGTGGCCGACAGCAATTTCGGACTGGGAATTGATATTATAGAACCAGGCTTGATGAACCAACTTAAATTTAGCTTTAAGAAAAGATTTAAATAGGATTTAAACTTTCATGATAAAGCTTGAGATTTCGGCGGGTGGCAAAGCCACCCGCCGAAACTGTTTATTCCAATTATTGTATCTTCGTTTGAAATTAGATAAAAAAACACAACACAAATCATCATGTATAAAGCCTTTTCTCTTGTTTTGCTTACTGCAGTATTTCCTTTTATTAATGCTCAAAAACTATCAAAAGACAATGTTATAGGTTTCTGGAAGTTAAAAGAATCAGGTTTTTATGAAAACAATAGGAAAGTGGTTAAAGATTTTGACAACTGTCGCCTCATGAGAAATTATGCGATAAGAGCAGATGGTTTTGCTGTTTACAACTATACGGAGGGAAGCGTGGGAGATTGCAGTCCATCCGAACCGAGACTTTCATTTTGGAGGATTGTAGATAACAGAATTCAATTTTATGTAGATGATAACAATATTCTTGAAGAAGTGGTGGTTACTTTTAATAAAGATAAAACCATGACGTTGTCAGATTATAAACCTGAATATGTAAAGATGAAAGGAGATGCATTAACAGAAAAAGTAATGAACACCATTCATTATGATATTCTTGAAAGACAATACTAAGGTTAACCTCAGATTAACCTTTATACATCCTGTATACTATATTCTCTATTCCTGATTCTGTGGTTGCTTATGAGGAATAAAAAATTTTTGTTTTCCGATCAAAAGTTCAAAAAATAATCTAAAATCCGAAATTAAAGACCATATAGGATATTTAAATGTTGCAGGTTTATTCCTTTCAATAACGGCGTGGCTGAACCATGCAAATCCATATCCGAAAATCGGAATATACCAAAGAAATCTTTCCTTGCCGGAACTAATAACGTATCCTATCACGAAAAATACAAGCAGGGTTCCGATAAAGTGAAAAATGCGGGTTCCCGTTTTACTGTGTTCTGTAAGGTAGAACTGATAGAACTCTCTGTAGGTTTTTATTCTTTCAGACATGGCAGTATAGTTTATTGATTCTTTGAAGGATATAGCAATAATGTTGCCGATTTTTGTCATAGAGTAAAAAGAAAAAGGCAAAATTACAAATCGGTCTGCCAATGGTTTCCCTTTTTGCAATTTTGCCTTGTAAAGCTTTTTTATTATTTCTAGCTATTCTTTAATTCTTTTCCAAGCTTACTGTTTTTGTATCCATAACAGAAGTAAATAACCATTCCAATCAGGAACCACATCCCGAACCAGAACCAGTTTTCGTGGCTCATTCCGGTAAGAAGATACAGGCATGAGCTTAGCCCGATTAATGGAATCAGAGAAAGATTTTTGATGAAGGTGAGAACACATAAAATCAAATTAATGATAATAAAGAAGAAAATAGAGGCCCTGAATTCTCCTTCTTTAGGATCAGCCCAATCCATTAAACTGGTAAAAAATTCCGGTTGCCATTTGTAGAAAGCCAATAGGCCTCCAATAAAAATAACAGGGAAAATGATCTTGCCATTCACATATGGAAGGTGAAATCTTCCCTTGATCTTTTCTTTAGCAGGAAGAAGAAGAACTCCCGCACAAACAAGTACAAAAGCGAAGATCGTTCCGATACTTGTAAAATCAAGAATGAATGTTTTATCTGTAAACAAAATGGGAATACCTACTACAATTCCGGTAACAACAGTGGCGTATGATGGTGTTTTGTATTTAGAATGTACCTTTTGAAATCTTGCAGGCATCAATCCGTCACGGCTCATAGCATACCAGATTCTCGGCTGTCCCATCTGGAAAACCAATAGTACGGTTGTAATGGCTACAATAGCAACGAAGGAAACGATAAGCTCCATCCAGGCTACATTAGCATTTGTTTTTTCAAATATAAATGAAAGAGGATCTCCTACACCGTCAAATTTCTTGTAATCTACCATTCCTGTTAATACAAGCGTTAACGCAATATAGATTACCGTACACAAAACAAGGGAAATGATCATTCCTTTTGGCAGAGTCTTTTGAGGATCTTTTGTTTCTTCCGAAAGCACGCTTAATGCATCAAATCCTATATAAGCGAAAAATACCCCGGAAACAGCACTCATTACTCCGGCAAATCCATTAGGCATAAAAGATGGAGTTCCCGTTGTAGGACTTACTGGTGTCCAGTTTTCAATATTTACGTAAGCGGCACCTACAAGGATTACCAATACAATCACTCCCAGTTTTAAGATCACCAAAGAGTTGTTGAAGTTTTTACTTTCCTTTACTCCCACATAACAAAGCCATGTAATTAATCCGTTGATGACCAATGCGGGTATATCTACAATAAACTTAAGGTTTCCTAGAAGAGGAGCGGTATTCCATGCATTTAATAATTCTTTATTTTCTGAGCCATATTGAAAGGCTTTTCGGGCTTCGGTATAGCTACAGGTCAAATAATCGGGGATATGCATTCCCAGACGGCCCAGAAAGCTGGTAAAATAATCTGACCAGGAAAAGGCAACATAGATATTTCCGAATGAATATTCCATGATCAAAGCCCAGCCGATCACCCAGGCAATGAGTTCTCCAAAACTGGCATACGCATAAGTATAGGCAGATCCCGCAGTGGGAATTCTACTGGCAAACTCAGCATAACATAAAGCAGTGAAGCCACAGGCAAAACCACAGATCAAATATAGAAGGATAACACCGGGACCTCCTCTGAAAACGGCTTCTCCCAAACTGCTGAAACTTCCAGCTCCGATAATAGCCGCAATACCAAAAAACACGATGTCCCACACGCCTAAGACTCTTAAAAGTCCCGTTGAAGTATCTGTATCTGAATAGATTTTTCTTCTAAAAAGTTGACTCATTCAATAACTATATTTGATTTGAAAAAAAGCAAATGTAATGATTTTTTATTTTGATGTTAACAGTCGTTAACAACATTTGGATAAAATTCCCTGAACATAAGGCTTTACTCGTTGTATACAGGGATTTCAACATAGCTGTCGTTGTACCATTTTATCTCCAAAGGTTCCCCGGAATCCTTGATCGTTTCATCACTTACATCTTTTCCTGTACCATAATTGATCTGCCAGTTGAGATTTTTATTAACTCCGACCAATAAAAGCAATTTGCTTCCTTTTTCAATTTTTTTACTCATGAAATAGGAATTGTTAATTGGAATTTGTTCTATTGTATTAGGTTCAAGAAGCTGTCTTACCTCATTATTTTTCGCATAGCTGGCTCTTACAATATGGGTTGATAGTAAAAATGGCTTTCCGTTCGGTGGAATCTGATATAAATAGGTATCTGTATCAAAATCTTTTTTGTTGATCGAAACATTGAAGAATCCCGAGAAATTTCCACTGATGATAACATCCTTATCGAATATCTCACTTTCAAAAGCTATTGAATTGGTCGCTTTTACACTGTCTTTTTTTCCGATTTTATAATAAGATTCTTTTTGATCTCTGTTCTTAAAGTCAACGGTTTGTTTTGTAAAGCTTTTGGTGTCAGGTTTGTTAAATACAGAAGGCACATTCTTATGATCCTGAAGGTAGAATTTCAAAGTAGAGGTATGCATTTTATCAAGACTTGCGACGTGCTTCCATGTATTGGTGCTCATTACCTGAAAATTGATCCTGTCTTTTAGAATGTCTGGCTTTTTACCACCTTTAAGAATATAATCAAACCATGAAAAAGCAAGATCATCAATGCTTATTCTTGCCACCGGATCAATAGGCTGCTGCCCGTTTTGATACGTGAAGCCAAAGCTTTGTGCCCCTCCATGATTATAAGGCCCCATTACCAGATAATGTTCTGCATTTTTATTGTATTGATGGTGTTGCTTAAAATAGTATAGCGCTCCGATCTGATCATCATCATAATATCCTGTAGTTGTTAAGATAGGAATATTAATCTTAGAATAATCCTCTTTGTAGGGAACCATTTTCTGCCAATACTGATCATATCCAGGATGATCCAGCCATCTTTGGAATATTTTGCTGGGTTTACCGCTTATGGTATCCAGAGATCTGAACGACTGGCCGCTTTTGTACCATTTTGTATTGATAGAATCCCATTTTGTGGAATTGGCGAAGTCTTGTTCATCTGTAAGTTTGTTATTGGTTACATACTGAATCCACTGCAGCATATAATTCATGAATATATTATTCTGAGCAGGATAGTCTATTCCTATTCCTACAGCAACCTGCGGAACAATTGTTTTTAATGCCGGATGCAGCTTTTTTACGGCCGCCCATTGACTGAATCCCAAATAACTTCCTCCAATCATTCCCACTTTTCCATTACACCATGGCTGTTTGCTTACCCAGTCAATCACTTCATAAATATCCTCCGATTCGTGCTCGAAAGGATTGTTCACATCATTGCTGTTTCTTTTACCGCGGGTATTTACCACAGCTCCCACATAATTATAAACGGCAGCTCTTTTTGCAAAGAAATCATCAGATGAACCTGCGTAAATATTATTGGTAAGAATAACCGGCAATGGAGAGGTGTTTTCTTTTTTTCTGACAATGGTCATCGTGAGGGTATTTCCGTTTTTTAGATGAAGATCCTGAGTCTCCATAACGAATCTTTCTTTTTCTTTTACATCCAGCAGCTGTGTCACCTGTGGCTTGATGCTGGAATAGGTCTTATAGTTTAAATAACTTCTACACAAAGCAAATGCTGTAGCAAAATCCATCGTTTTTTTTCCTTTTTGCTTGTCCAGTTCTTTTTTCAAATACTTTCGGGAATCGCTTACACTTCCGTTAACCGCTAATCCGACTTTTGGAATTAATGAAATAGGGAGGCTTTCATATTTTTGGTTGAATGCAGTTTGAAGGGCATTGGAAAATGGAATTTTACCTTCTGTTTCAAGCATTTTAGCCCTACTGTATAACTCATATCCGAGAAATCTGTACCCTGCCATATTGTGATCCGCAAATTGATTACGATTTTCCGCCAGGGTAGAAAGTGATTTTTTATACTCTTTGGCGACGATCTGCAAACGGAAGAGACCATCAGAAAAATCTAAATTATTCTTCGGTTTATACTTCTTAGATTGTAGATAGGGGATAAGCTGTGAAGCAAGAACCGGCATCTGTTTTTCCAGTATAACGGAGTCTGTTACAGCCGTTTCCGGAAAATTAAATTTCTGAGCCTGTATCAGGCTGGCAAAAATTAATGCTAAAAGTATCTTAAATTTCATATATAATAAGTTAATGGTATGTTTTTAGCTGCTGTTGAAAAAGTATCAGATCAAATATGTTTTTGATGATTGATTACCAATTTGTTTATATTTTAAGCGACTAAATTAAGGATTTTTATCATTAAACAGTGAAATGGTTTCATTGTTATTAAATCGTTATTTTATGGCTTTAAATGTGCTAAAACTTGCTTAAACAATAAGTTTTTAATATTTTCGTTAACTTATTTAGACTAATTTTCTTATATAAAGAAGAATGAAATCAAAAAAAATACTTTTAGCGGCTGCTGTGATGTATTTCGGAATCTCCGAGGCTCAGCAATCCCAATATTTTACCCAGAAAGAAAATTACAGATTCAATCTCGCTGAAAATCTTTACCAAACCAAGATATACAACGCCTCCCAATACGAATACGCAAGACAATATTTCTACAATCAGAATTTGTCGCGTTCGAAAAAGGAGGCGGCGCAGTTTTTTGATAATGTGATTGGGGTAATTCTTCAGAAAAATCATGCTGAGGAAGGTTTAACTGCTTTCATGAAAGAATATCCAAATTCTGCTTATTTTGCACAGGCCAACTTACCTTTAGCAGATTATTATCTGGTAAAGAAGGATTTTGACAAGGCTTTGGAAACTCTGAAAAAAGTAAACCAGTACCAGCTTTCAAAAGAAGAGAATACCCAGTATATTCTGAAATTGGGATATGCAAAATTCATGACTGGAGATTCAAAAGGGGCTACTGATGCGCTGGAAGAAGCTTATAAATCTGCAGATCAGTCTCAGAAAGGCGATATCGCTTATATGTTGGGGCATTTGTATTACAGCAACAGACAGAACGATAAAGCTTTCCAGTATTTTGATTCAATAAAAAATCAGGATAAATTCTCAAAATTAGTTCGTCCTTATTATGTACAGATGTATTATAATGATAAGAACTATGACCAGGCTATTTCAGAAGGAAACGCCCTGTTGAATGAGAGTATTTCTGAATCTTATAAAGCAGAGGTTCATAAGATCATTGGAGAAAGTTATTTCATGAAGAATGATTATACTTCTGCCTATCCTCACTTAAAAGATTACCTGAGTGTACAGCAAAATCCATCTGAAAATGATTTATATGAAATGGGATTTGTAGCTGCTCAGCTGAAAAAATATGATGAAGCGGTTTCTTATTTTAACCAGCTTCTGAACAGCAATTCGGCACTGGCGCAAAATGCTTACTACCAGTTAGGAAATGCTTATCTGGCAGTAGATAAAAAACAGGAAGCCCTTTCAGCATTCCGTTCTTCTTACCAGATGGATTATGATGCGAAAGTGAAAAAACTGGCTCATGAACAGTATGCGAAGTTGAGTTATGATATCGGTAACCCGTTCGAAAGTCCGTCTGCCGTAATTCAAAGTTATATCAACGATAACCAGAATGCAGGAAATGCTTCAGAAATGAGGTCTTTATTGGTGAAATCCTATCTGTATTCAGGAAACTATAAAGAAACTCTGAATGCAATTGACAGGCTGCAGAGTTCCACTCCTGAAATCAATAAAGTAGATCAGGAAGTTTCTTATTTATTAGGAACGGAGGAATTTAACAAAGGAAATTACGATGAAGCTGAGAAATATTTCTTAAGAAGTCTTGGTTTCAATATCAATAAAGAATTCAACAGCAGAGCTTTGTACTGGTTGGCGCAGGTGTATTATCAAAAAGGGAATTATCCTTCAGCAATTGTACGTTACGAGAAACTTCTTAACGAAAATTTCCCTGAGAAGCAGCAATTGCCTTATGATTTAGGATATGCTTATTTCAAATCTAAGAAATTTGATCAGGCGGAAACTTATTTCAAACAGTACCTTGCCAATCCGAAACCTGAGTTTAAAAATGATGCAGAACTTCGTTTGGCGGATATTCATTATGCCAATAACGATCTGAATGAAGCGATTGCCATCTACGACAAAAATGTAGACGCAACGGATTATACCCTTTACCAAAAAGCCATGGCTTTAGGATTTAAAGGAGATACTCAGGCAAAAATTACCAATCTGAAAAACCTTTTATCAAAATATCCGGATTCTGAATATTATGATGATGCTCAATATGAGATAGGAACGGCGTATGCGGATCAGGATGATTTTTCCAATTCTAATGATTATTTCGGAAAAGTAATTAAAAGTTCTTCAGACAAAGATTTAATTGCTAATGCTTCTATTTATAGAGCACAGAATTATATCGATCAGAATCAGAATGACAAAGCGCTTTCAGAACTAAAATCTCTTGGTGAACAGTACAAAAATACGGCGTATGCTCAGAAAATTGTTCAGGCTGCGAAACCTCTGTTTACGAAAAACGGAGATGTTTCAGGATACGAAACGTTTGCAAGAAATATCGGGGTAAATGTTGATGCTTCAGAAATTGATGAGATCAACCTGTCTACCGGAAAACAATACTTTGCGAAGAAAGATTATAAAAATGCCATTTCTTACTATGAAAAGTACCTCACGCAGAATCCTACGGGAGAAGGTCTTTACCAGGCTAAGTATGAATTGGGAGAAAGTTATTACCAAACCAATAATTCAACAAAAGCTTTACTTGTGCTTCAGGAAGTGGCTGGAATTCAGAATGATTACCAGGATGATGCACAAACTCGTTTAGCTCAAATCTTTATTGCACAGGGAAATACTTCAGAAGCGAAAAAGTATCTTGAAGGGATCAAAAATTCTTCAAATATTGGTATTAAAAATTATGCAAATGTTGAGTTGATGAAACTGTACGCTGATGAAAAAAACTTCTCAGAAGCTGAAAAACTAGCCAATGCAGTGATTGCCAATTCTAAAAATTCAACTGCAGTTATTGAAACCGCAAAAGTAATCAAGGCAAGAAGTTTGATGAACGCAGGAAAAGATAAAGATGCGCAGGCAGCTTACGCTTCTCTTGAAAAATCTTCAAATACTTCGGTTGCGGCAGAGGCATTGTACGCTAAAGCATATTATCAGAATAAAGGAAAGGCATTCAAATCTTCTAACGAAACCATCTTTAAGCTGGCGAATAACTATTCATCAGAAGAATATTGGGGTGCGAAAGCGTTGGTACTGATGGCGAAAAACTATATCGGTCTGAAAGATAATTATCAGGCAAGTTATACTTGTGATCAGATTATTGCGAACTATAAAGACTTCCCGGAAATTGTTGCGGAAGCGAAAGAAGTGAAGAAATTAATCAAGAAATGATCTTTTTAGGAGAGAATATTCTGGAATATTCAACGACTGAACCAACAGATCCTAAGCTTTGCGCAGAGCATTTTGCTGATGTAATGAAAAAGAAAGGATATAATCTTGATTTTTCATTGAAAAGCTTAGAGATTGAAGTAGATAGGATTTTAGAAAACTTTTCTAAAATTGAAGATCAGGAGTTGAATATCTTGGAGGAGTTTTTAACAGCTTATGTAGGGGAAACTCTTCTTAGGATATTCGGAGGGCGATGGATTGGTAATTTTTACGGTCCATTAAACAGAAAAGGGGTTAATTTTTATACTTCCTATATGATGATTAATGATTTTAGATGTAATCCTAATCATTTTATCGGGTATTATTTAAGTAACGGTAAGGAGTCAGAAGGTACTTTTTACGAATATTTATACAAACGAAATCAAAGTAGCGGAATCTTCCATGATTTTTTAGGTGGGGGACTAATACATAAAATAAACAATAATATTCAATAGATTTTTAAATCCTTTGTGATTAAAATTAAAGAGTATGAACAAGAAAATTCAATTATTATCTATAATATTTTTAGGGGTTTCGTCGGTGGCGTTTTCCCAAATCAAGGAAGAGAAACTGGTTCTGAACAAAAAAAGAGAACCGGAAGTGAAGAAGATCGAGAAGAAGAAGACTTCCATAGAAACCATCAAAAATTACCCACCTGAGGAGAAATCCCAGAATCCTGTGAAGTATACCATCACAGATGTTCCTGCGGTTTCAGATTTTAAAACATCTACTATTCAGGGACAGGATGTAACTCCAAAATTTGACGGAACAGCCCAAAATAACTACGTCCAGTTTGGAATGGGAAATTATGGGAAAATTCTATTGGATGGAAATGTTTCCAAAACCCTTGAAAATAAGCTGGAAGTAGGAGGTGATGTTCACGTACTTTCTACCAATGGTCTTAAAAAGGAGTACGACTGGAATTCAAAACAAACTTCGGCTGCGTTTGCTGCTTTTCTAAACTCTTATGGGGAAAAAGGAAAGTTCAACATCAATGCTGAATATGGCATGAATAACTATAATTATTATGGAATTTACGCTTTGGAACCTTCGGCAGATGTTGATCTGAAGCAAAGAGTCAATCAATTTAAAGTAAACGGGTATTATGACTTTTACTCCAACGAAATTCTTAATGATGTAAGAGTAAAATCATCCTTCCTTAAAGATCATTTTGATGCTCAGGAAAATCAGGTTTCCATTTTGGCTAATTTCTCTAAACATGCTGTAGAGCTAGGAAAATCAGGGATTAATCTGAATGCTGACTTAGGCGTTGGATTGGAAGCTGTGAAAACCGACTTTGCAATCAGAGATAAGAATACTGCGAATTTTTTCAATACTAACCTTACTCCGAAAGTAACTTTCAGAAAAGGGGAGTCTTATTTGATGTTAGGTTCTTCTTTCTCATTCCTGAATGCTAAAAATTCGAATGATCTGATGGCTGAACGTTTAAAAAACAATAAAACATATTGGTTTCCACAGGCTGAGTTTCAGGTGGCTGCTGCTAAAGAATTTAAATTCTATGGTGGGGTAGACGGAGGTCTTAAACTGAATACATATGGTGATATGTTGCAGGTAAATCCATTTATCGTTTCTGACCAGTATTTAAAGCCAACAGAGACCAAATATCATTTCTATGTAGGATTGAGAGGAGACATTGATGAAACGCTGAAATACGACTTTTCTGCAGGTTTTGGAAAGATGAGAGATATTATGTTCTTTAAAGCCAATGATCTTTTTGATAACGTATATACGCTTAACCGTTCTGCCTACAATTTTGCCAATACATTCTCTGCGGTATATGATGACGGAAATGTAAGCGATATTAAAGGAAGCGTGCAGTATTTCCCATTGGAAAACCTAGCCATTGACGGAGAAGTAAGGTTTACGAAGTACAGTTTGAAGAATTATGACAATATTTACAACGTTCCTCTACTGAATGCAAGCATTGGTGCAAAATATACAATGTTGGATAAAAAATTACTGTTAGGGTTCAAAGGAATTTTTGCAAGTGACAGAACGACAAACTCTTATGGGATCGAAGGCGTGGGAACTCCGAATATGATTTTCCAGTCTACAGAGAACACCAATGATAAAGTTGGAGGATATGCAGATTTAAATCTTTCTGCAGAGTATAAAATTCACAAAAATTTCAGTATTTTCGCACTCGGAAACAATCTTCTGAGCTCAAAATATCAGACGTACAAAGGATATAAAGTTCTAGGTGCTCAAATTTTGGGAGGTGTGAAGATTACTTTCTAAAATATAAGTAATGAGTAATTAGTAATAGGCAATATTTGCATTACTTATTATTAATTACTTATTACTGATAAAATTGGCTTCGTAGTTCAACTGGATAGAATATCGGATTTCGGCTCCGAGGGTTGGGGGTTCGAACCCCTCCGAAGTCACTCTAAGGGAAACAGCATTTTTAGAAGTGCTGTTTCCTTTTTTTTTAATTTGTAACTGATTGTTAATCAGTAATATTTGGGTCAGTGCGGAATTTAATTTGGGTGTTCGAAAAGCGTTTTCTTGAAATTCAAGTTTTTCGGCCAAAATCGAACACAATATAGAATTTTTTGTCTCATTATCACCTTTAATGTACAGTTGAGAAAGGTTTGGCAAAATGTTTAGAACCTGGTCAAGCTTTGCTCTGATATCTGTATTTTTACGTGATAGCCTTTGATTCTGAAGTTCCATTTCAAGCTCATCAATTCTTTTTTTACTTTCATTTTTAATAATCTGATAATCCTCAAAATCCAATCTGTCTTCGAGATACTTTTCTCTAGCGCTAGATAGCCTATTGGTTAAATTAACAATCTCTTCGGAAAGTTCCCTTTTCTTTCCATCAATATTTTCCTGTATGTATTTAAAATTGCTTAATATTATCTCTTTTAATAACGTATTTATGCTTTCATGGTAATCATATTTCACTAATTCTTTTTCAAAGGCAGAATTAACCTTGTCTGAGCTATGTCTATAGCCGCACTTAGAATTACAGTGATAGTAATAATAAACATTTTTCTTGCCTCTGGATCCGCTACCTGAAATATGTCCTCCACATCGTGGACATTTTAAAAAGCCTCTCAGTGGAAATTCATTTGCAGTGATAATTTTACCTTTGGGTCTTTCAGCCCAAGTTTTTCCACTTAACACATTCTGCACTTTATAAAATAGGCTTTCTGATATCAGACTTTCATGATTGGCCTCAACAATACAGGCCTCCTCGTCTTTGTATGCTTTAATATATATTTTACCAATATAAACCGGATTTTTTATTGCTCTGTAAAAAGAAGTACTGCTAATTTTTGCGCCTTCCATCTTATTCATTTTAAGTCTTATCTGGTTGGTCGCATATTTACCCTTAGCAATTTCATTAAATGCCCACCGCATATTTGAAGCCTCAGGTTCTTTTAGGGCCACATATTTTCTTCCATCTTCAGTACATTTATTAATATAACCATAAGACGCGGTGCCCATCAGTCTTCCTTCTTTTTGAGCTCTTCTCATCCCATAGAAAGTATTAAGTGCTCTTCGATCATTTTCTACCTCTGGTGCAGCTAAATAGATGGCAAGCATCATTTTGTTTTCCGGTATAGACATATCCAAAGGTTGTTCTATAGCTTGAGGTGAAATATTATTACTCAACAGTAATTTTATCATTTGATAGGCATCACCAGCGTTTCTACTAAAACGATCCCATTTAGTAAATAAAACTAAGTTGGATTTCAGATTTCTTTTTTTGATATAATTGATATATTTAGTCCACTCTGGGCGATTGAAGTTCTTAGCTGAATGATCTTCAAAGATTACTTGTCCAATAGTAATTTGGTTTTGATGACAATATCTTTCCAATCTTTCATGCTGATCACGTTGAGAATAGCCTTTGTCAGCCTGTTCATCAGTAGACACTCTTATGTATAAATCTGCTATCTGCATAATCTTTCTGTTTTTATTCAAAGTGGTAGTAACCAGTGCAATATATGAATTATTTAGAAATGAATTCTTTTATTACAAGTTTTGCAATCTTATGCATAATATCGGAGATTTCCTTGACCTCCTCATCTGTTAATTTGAAACCAGAATCTAAAAGTATTTTTTTTGATTTTTCGAATGAAAGCTTTTGAATGCCATTGTACCGATATAAAGATTGTGGTAATTCTTTACTAATAGAAATACCCTTTCTTGTCTTTATATGGTGATTTCTCTTCATAAATTTATGTGTTTGTAGAGATACCGGCAGTATTCATTTTTATTCTGACTTAAATTATAATTATTGACATTGTAAAACAAAAAATTGCTTTTTATGGATATTAATGTCCATTATTGGCCGACCTTACAATTAGCAATTTCCAAAAACCTTATGTTAACCGAAAAACGAGCGGCTTTTCTTATAGGTTTAAATTTTCAGTAAAAGGCGTGTAGAATCTAGTAGGATAAATTTCAGTTGTGCTTTTAGCCAATGCTAAATTATTATAGATAAAAATATTTTCTCAATAAACCGGTAAAAAGGCAGCTAAGGTATATAGTTCAGCCCTTGCTTAATCCAGTCAAAAGACTACGGCATAAAAGGTTTCCTCCCTAAAGGTACCCTCCAATTATTCCGTTTCCTTTTGACTTTTTCTATTGCCCTATAAAATTATCTGCTTTCTTTTTTCCGGTTTTTCTTTTGAAAAATATTTAGCGAAGCCCAAGAGGGCCTTCAGAGAAAGGGCGGTGAAGAGATTTAAAACATATCAAAATGTGCAATCTTAAAAAGAACAGTTATGAACATTATCGGAAGACTGACAAGAGATGCTGAAGTCCGCACCCTGTCAAACAAAAAACAAGTAGTCAATTTCTCTATTGCTACCAATGACAATTATCGCAACAAACAAGGCGAGCGAATCGAACAGACAACTTTTTTTGACTGCTCTTATTGGATTTCTTCAAAAGTAGCTGAATTACTTAAGAAAGGGACATTAGTAGAGCTAATTGGAAGAGTTTATACAAGAGCATGGATAGGAAAAGATGGAGAAGCACACGCAGGTCTGAACTTCCATACATCACAAATTAAATTACATAGTAGTCACAAAAGAACTGAGGGTGAGTCTACACCCGTCAACAAGAGAAATGATAAGGAAATCAGTCAACCTAAATCCAACGAAAGTGATAAGGATGATGACCTTCCATTTTAAGTCAATCAAAAACAATTTTATAACATTTAATAACAATATCATGGCACATAATTTAAATTTCAACAACCGAACAGGAAAATATTCATTTTTCAGCGTAAAAGAAAAAGTATGGCACAACTTAGGGCAGATTGTAGAAGTACATCCGACAAGTGAAGAAGCTATCAGATTTGCAGGCCTTGACTACGAGGTAGAAAAATCTCCTCTTTTTACGAAAGGTACAGGGCTAGTAGAATCTCAAGATGGACTAAAAGTGAGTGATTCCGAATTGGAAGTTCCAAACTATTTTGCCAATATCCGCACTGATAATAATACCGTTTTGGGAGTAGTTGGAAAGGATTATCACATTGTACAAAATCGTGAAGCATTTTCTTTCTTCGATGCCATTGTAGGAGGTGGTAATGGTATTCTGTACGAGACTGCGGGAGCGTTGGGAAATGGTGAGCGAATTTTTATCACGGCTAAACTTCCCGATTATATCCGTGTTGGAAACGGGGACGACATTACAGAAAAATATATTTTTTTGACGACCTCACATGACGGAAGCGGAAGCATTACCGCCGCATTTACGCCTATTCGTATTGTTTGCCAAAATACTTTAAATGCTTCACTCAAAAATATGAGTAACGTCGTAAGGATAAGACATACATCAGGCGCAAAACAACGTTTGGAAGATGCTCACAAAGTCATGGGTTTAGCAAATAAACTAAGCACTCAATTACAGGAATCTTTTAATTATTGGGCAAAAATTAAAATTGGTGATTCTGAAATGAAAAAATTAATTCAATTGGCACTTTGCCCCAATAAAGAAACTTTAAACCATCTGCAGAAAGGAAATGCTGAAGAATTGTCTACGGTTTTTAAAAACACAGTGGATGATGCATTTGCCTATGCGATGATGAGTGATGCCCAACAAATGGAAACCACGAAAGGAACTTTATTCGGTGCTTACAATGCGGTAACAGGTTTCTATCAGAATGTAAAAACCTACAAAGATGACGAATCCAAATTACAATCCATAGTTATGGGCGGAACAGCTCAAATGAAGTCTCAAAAAGCGTTTGAGCTTTGTGAAAACGTTGCTCATTTTGGAGTAGACATTTTAAAAATGAACTGAAAATAATGTATTAATTAAAACATACGGTAAATGCAAGTCTCCACCGTATAGGAGCATATCAAATGAAATTCAATATTGTCAATGAAATAAAATTAAGCTATTCACGAAAAGGTAATTCCGACAAAGTAATCAGTAATTCATATGATGCGGCAGAGGTATTTCGACAACATTTTGATTCTGATGAAATAGATTATAGAGAATCTTTTTTCGCTTTATATTTAAATCAGAGTAGTAAGGTTTTAGGAATAAGAAAGATTTCTGAATCCGGAATTTCTTCAACTATAGTGGATATTCGGGTAATTATGCAAACAGCCCTTCTCTGTAATGCTTCTTCTATAATTGTAGCACATAATCATCCATCTGGAAATTTAAAACCCTCTAATGAAGATTTAAAAATTACAAAGAATATTAAAAATGCATCCGAATTCTTAAATATTAAATTACTAGATCACTGCATTTTAACATCGACAGATTATCTGTCTTTTGCCGATAACGGATATTTGTAAAATTTCTAACTAATAAAATAAACGACAATATTGAATTGTCGTTTATTTAAAATTTTCGGCGAAAAGACAATTCCTTTCTGTGGTCGGAAACGTCTTTTCGCAAGTCATTAAGAGTAACCCTATTGATAAAAATTTTCTCACTTAAATTTTTTCAAAAAGGTTACAGTTATTTCGAGAGGCTACTTCTTATAGCCTGTAATGGGAAGAAAAATTAAAGGTTATTTCTGATAAAATAGCCTAATACATTATATTTTACATTATACAGTTTCTGCGTTTTGAGGACTAAACTGTATGGTTAGCTTTTGCTCATTTCCCATATTGTCTGAAATCCAAATATCAAAACTTTGAGATACTGTTGATTCAGAAGTATAATATAACCTAAATTCCTTTTCAGTCAGGAGATATGAATCGTTGGGTAAAAAATGAGGTTCATTGAATAAACGTAATGTACCCTTACCCTCAAACTGAAAATACCTGAAGAAATACTCAGTTTCACTATAGTATCCAACAGGAATAATGCGACATCTGATCTCCACAGTTTCTCCAGTAGCTATATATTTTGAAACAGGCATTACCTGCACTTCAAACGGAAAATTTTTCTGTACCTGTAATTCATCTTCTGAACAAGATGAAAAACAAAACTCGACTGCAAACAAGGTTGCGATAAGATACATAGCGGCAAAAAAATGTTTTTTGATATTGATTACATTTTTCATAATAATCTTTATTTTATAGGTTAAATCTGATTCCAAGACCAACGCCAGGTCTTATTTTTTCAAGTGAAGTATTCCATACTATTTTTGCTTTATAAAAGCCCGTTAAAACGATCCGATCCGACAGATAGGTTTCAACACTAAGTTTTACACTTCCCCCATACACCCACGATGATTCATTCAGGAGTACGGCTCCGTCATAGAATAGTGTCTCACTTTTATTGATATTCTCATATCCTCCGGTGGCGGAAAATGTGGAATTGATTAAAAAGCTTTTTGTCAGATCCGCAATCAAATTAAAACTATAACCGACTTCAAGACTGTAGTTTTCAACTGGAACATCAATCGTTTTATACGGAATGATCTGTGTGCTGTATTCAAATGAATAAATCGAATAGTTCCCTTTTTTTGAATAGATAATAAAATCGGTATTGACGAAATAATTTCCGGATGACTTTTTCAACAGTAATCCTGTATTGATTCCGATACTTTTTTGCTTCGGTAACATTCTTTGTGCTTTGACTGCGTAAAAACATAAAAACACTGTTATTAACGATAATAAACTCTTCATGTTAGTTTAGTTTTAATTGAATATCATCGACCACTTTGGCACTGATCAAATCTGAATTTTCTATCTGAATCTTCTGATGTCGTCCGCCATCTTTTTCCATCAATTCAATCTCTACTATCTGATCTTCTAAAAGCGTAAACTGGTCCATGAGATAAAGAAATTCACCGTCGGATTGGTAGTTGACTGTAGAGTCACGAGAATAAGTCCGGATAGGAGATAATACCTTATCCTGAACGACAGTTCTTTTTAGATTCTTTTTGTCGGTAATTTTAAAAGTGACAAAATCAACATCAAAAGAAACATTGCTCTTGTTTTTAATTTGAAAAATAAAATAAAACTTTCCTTCGTGTACATACAGAGATTTTAACAGAAACTGAATTCCAAAACTTTTTGAACCAATATGCTTTACTGTTCTTTTAGGAAGCTGGTACAAGGTTCTGATCAAAAGCTCGGTCAATGATGAAGATTCTCCCTTGAGTTCTTCAAACAGGACATCTGTCGAGTATTCTTTTTCCTGATGTCGTTGTAATTTCAGAAGGTCATAATTCAGAGTGTCGGGATAAGAACTGTAAAAAACATCAAAATTGTAAAATTTACCATCCTGAGTAATAACCGAAAAGTTTGTTTCTTCCTCGAAATCTCTTACTGAGGATTTTATTCTGAGAACATTCGCTACATCTTCCGCTTTATTGGCAATCAAATTTTCGCTTCCCAGATCCACGTATCGTATGGGAGATGGAAATAATATATGTGTTGTTTTATTGTACGTAACTTCCATCTTGTACGGTTCCAGTTTGGCCTGAGAAAGCGATGCGAAACCTGAATTTTCCTGAGCTGCTAATCTGCAGATACCGAAGAGTATCAACAGAACCGAGAAAAATATATTAAGTCGTATTTTCATTAATTTTAATTTAAAGGTTAATTATTTTTTTGAAACTAAAAGCACCTGATGCCCTGCCTTAACAGTAACTTTAGGCTGTCTTACTTTCTTTTGAAAGTATCCTGAAACTCCCTGAACCAAACCTCTGGTGAGATCGGCAGCAACCTGTTGTCCTGCCGATTGGGTCATCATAATATTGGTGCCGGAATTCTGGCTCATGTTGGATGCTATATCCTTAATGGCGGTCTGTTCTGAAGAGTAGGGAATGTAAAGCCCCAACTGCCCATCATTATCATGAATATTAATCTGGACAGGGGTTATAGTGCCTTTATATTCAATGCTTGAAATTGCTAGTAACAGTCTCCCTCCCTGAAACTTTCCTGTTGCTTTTAGTACAGTACCTGAAGGAATGGTTGTCTTTCCAAGAAGCAAACCTTGTGTTAGTCGTAAGGGCACCATACTTTCATTTACCAATGTCATGGTTTCATGTATTACTGCATGGATACTGCTGTTATTTTGGGATACAGTATTTTCCTGTTCATTCTGTAACCCCGCAAATCGATTATGACTGATGGATGCTGAAAACGTACTGTCTGAAGGTTCTCGATACAAACTGGATACGACGTTGCGTTTTTGAAGTTGTACTGCCGTTATTTTAACTTTGTTTTCTTCAGGCTTTGCCTCAGAGGTTTTCTTTGGTTCAGGTTCTTCCTGCTGTTTTGGCGCAGGTAGATATTTTGCAGCCATCTGATAAGACTTTTCCATCAATTCTAACTGATCATTAATTCCTACAGTACTTGGAACTGCATCCTTATGTGAAATTTCATTCTTAAGCCTGTTAATTTCCCTTTTTAATTGGGTAACCTCATGGTCGTCTTTGCTGTAAAATGAGCTTAATGTTTGTTGTGCATTACGGTAGCTGTTTAAAGCATTCTGATCTGCGTTCGCATTGTTATAAGATTCTGGAGATAGAGCGATCAGCTGATTCGAGCCGTTTGATTCACTCCAATAATCTGAGAGGCTTGTCATAGCATTTCTTTTTTCTTCATTTTTCTGCTCCAACAATTCTAGCTCATACGCCTTCTGCTTATCTGCTTGTAATTTGTCATCCGCGGCTTGTGGCACTTCAGCATTTAAACCTACCTCTTGATTAGTTGTTTTATCATCTTTTGGTTTAAAAATCAGATACAAGGATCCCATACAAGCAATGAACATTAAAAAGTAAATGATCGGCTTTTTAAATTTTTCCCACCCTGGCTTACGATCCAAAGGTTCATTTTCGTCTGAGGAATGTATACTTCCTTCAGTGATTCTGATTTGACTTGTCTCTTTCATGGGGATGTTTTATGGGGTGAATAATTAGCTGGGTTTTCAAGCGGCTGATGTTGCATCTTTATCTCCTTTGGAATGTTATTGATATGTCCAACTGAAAGAATGGTTCGACTTTTTGAATCTTTTGACCATAGATGCATAACCGTTAAAATCGTCATTATCGCATACCCTGCAAAAAATATCTTGGTCAAAGAGCGTTGTCTTTTGGTAGGTAAGGATTTCCATTTCCCTTCTGCTTTTTTAACGAAGTCCTCTATTTTTAATCTTATTTTTTTCATATAACTGTTTTTATCGGTTAACAGTTTCAACATCTTTGTTCTCAATGACATTGAATTTTTCAATAGTAAACCCCTGAGGGTTGCTGTCTGACCTGACGGAATTGACCAGTTGACAATTCGTAACAAGATTTCGGATCGTTAAATTACTTGCGCGGATAATGAATTGCTTCCCATAAGTCTTTACAGCATAGGGATAGTTGTTAAAATCTGCTATTACACTGTCAATTTCGATGCGCTGTTGAATATTCCCGCTGATAATCCTGTTGTAATACCCTTTCTCAGAAAGATCCTTGTAGTAATTGAATGCAGATTGGTCGGCCATATTAAAAGCTCTTTTTACATTGCTCTCAATAGCACTTTTATCCGGAGCCACTGTAAAGAAGAGTTCGTGAAAACGCCTTACATGTTCTCTGGCTTCTACAGGTCTGTTGATAGACATATCCTGGGATAAGGCAACCATCAGTGATTTACCATTGTCAAGGACATATATCTTTTGTCTTTGTTCTTCTGCAAAACTGTAAGATTTGTACACAACAATGCTGACAACTCCAAAACAAAGGATGGCAAAAACAAAGGTGAACAATCTGATTTGCTTAAAACTGTTCTCTATATTTCTTAAGGTTTTAAATTCCATTTTTTTGTTTTTTGATTATTTAAGGAGTTGTCCTGAAATATTACCGGCCGCTGCGCCAGCAGTAGCACCCGCAACATTTCCTGACTTTTGTGCCATCTGGGTAACATTACGCATAAAGTTTCCGGCTCCGCCCGCCTGAATGATCCAGCCTGTAACGGTAGGCACAGTGAAATAGCCAATGATTCCAATGATCATATAGATAATGTAGACCGTATTGGAAGTATCTGGAATAAAGTTGGGATCTGCCAGCATTTCAATATCCCTTTCTATAATAAGGGATTGAATCTTTGCCAGGATAGCACTGAACATATCAGCCACCGGTAACCATAGGTACACACTGATGTATCTGGTCAGCCACTGGGTAAGCGTAGACTGAAAACCATCCCAAACCGATATTGCAAATGCGATGGGACCAAGAATCGAAAGTACAATGAGAAAGAAAGTTCTGATCGTGTCGATAACCAAAGCCGCTGCCTGAAAGAGTATTTCCAAAAACTCTCTGAAACCGTCTCTGATATCTTTTTTAATGGCAAACATTTCCCTTTCAATATACATTCCCGACATTGTCACGAGATCTGCAGGTGACCAACCCAGTTCTTCCAATTTTTTGTCAAATTCTTCATCAGAAATGAGATAAGCCATTTCAGGATTTCGAAGCATAGCTTCCCTTTCCAGCAGATCTTTTTTCTGCTGGAGTTCATTAAGATCTAATACCTGACCCTCCAGCATGGAGTGGCTGCCCTGAACGACCGGACTTAATACTCCGTTGATGCTGCCTAAGACAATTGTTGAAAAGAACATAATGCAGATGCCGACGGCAAATGGTCTGAGCATAGGAAACAGATCAATCGGTTCGGCACGACTTAATGCCTGCCAAACCTTTACGGCCACATAAAATAATGCTCCCAGCCCTGCAACTCCTTTTGCAACTGCTGCCATGTCAGCACACATCGGCATCATCT
Source organism: Chryseobacterium sp. Mn2064 (assembly GCF_049319685.1). Classification (NCBI taxonomy): domain Bacteria; kingdom Pseudomonadati; phylum Bacteroidota; class Flavobacteriia; order Flavobacteriales; family Weeksellaceae; genus Chryseobacterium; species Chryseobacterium sp. Mn2064. The sequence continues at coordinate 328,295 of NZ_JBMOUE010000002.1, read as the reverse complement.
CATCATACACAGAACGAAGCACCTCATGTAAATTAGTAGGTTCCATCTTACCAGTATTTTTGATTAACAGTACCATACAGGTTGAGAACTCTCTGCGCGTTGTTCTGCTTTTTGGCTCTCAGATAACTGACAGAAATATTCTTATTGGTGTAATATCTTACCAGATTGTGATAATCTTTCACCTCTTTATATACTCTGTCAATAATTTCCATTCTTTCCTTATCATTCAATGATAGATCGGTAGAAGTGACAATCTGTTTTAGTTCTTTAAGCAGTTCAGTGCTTTCGTTCAATAGTGTTGAATAACCGTTAGCGATAGCGGTCAACTCCTGAGCATTGAAATTGGGATCATTCAGCATCTTTCCGAAATTATTAACATACATTTCGGAAACATCACCCACCAATAAAACAGTCTGCTGAACTTTACGGGCATCTTTTACTAAATTGTTTACTGCTTTCAGTTTGTCATAATATTCCTTACCCTGCTCATACACCTTTTTAACTTCATTGAAGTTCTTAACTACATTCGAAACAGTCGATGAGGTCTGTACAATTTCATTGGCGGAGTTGAGTATTCCTGAAGCCAGATTAGCCGGATCCGTAACCACAAATTGTGCTTTTGCAAATGATGTTATAGCTAATACAATAACCATAACACTTGTAATGATTAGATTTTTCATTGTTGTAAAATTTAAATGATTTAAGTTTCTTTTGTATTCGATTTGATTCTCCTAAGGGAAATCCTCTTGATGGCATGCTCTACATTACCATCAAGTTCAGAAGCCAATTGTATGACTTCCATTTTCTCTGTTTCTTCTGTGGTATAGGCCAGATATTCCTCTGTGGAAACTTCAGTGGCATATACTGCAGAGTGTGTTCCTCCCAATCCAATCCAGACCTCCTTATAAAGCCTTTTAGAATCATTATTCATATTGATGGAAAGAACCTGTGCTTTTTCTTTGTCTGTAAGACCCAGCATAGCCTGAATGTCATCAAACTTGTTCATGTATTTTCGCTGATCCAATAGGATCTTGCAGTCTGAATTGTTGATGATGCTTTCCTTAACAATGGGAGACTGAATGATGTCATCCACCTCTTGTGTAACGACAATGGCTTCTCCAAAGAATTTTCTTACAGTTTTGAAGAGATATTTGATATACTCAGCCATTCCTTCTTTAGCAATCGCCTTCCAGGCCTCTTCGATCAGGATAAGCTTTCGAATTCCTTTCAGTCTTCGCATTTTGTTGATAAAAACCTCCATAATGATGATCGTCACAATTGGAAACAGAATCTTATGATCTTTAATGGCGTCAATCTCAAAAACGATAAATCGTTTTGAAAGAAGATCTAATTGCTTTTCTGAATTCAGTAAATAATCATATTCTCCGCCTTTGTAATAAGGTTCCAAAACATTGAGAAAATTAGCAATGTCAAAATCCTTTTCCCTGACCTTTTTATGCTCCAGCACTTTCTGGTAATCTTCTTTGACATATTCGTAGAATCCATTGAAAGAGGGATGCTGATCATGGTTTTTGATCTTTTCAATATATCCGCTTACAGCATTAGACAAGGCAACCTCTTCAGATCGGGTAGGTGGTTCATCATCTCTTTTCCATAGTGTAAGAATTAAAGTTTTTATACTTTCCCGTTTTTCTATATCAAAAACTCCATCATCAGTATAGAATGGATTGAAGGCTATCGGATTATCTTCTGTATAAGTAAAGTAAACCCCGTCTTCACCTTTTGTTTTATCTTTTATCAGTTCACACAACCCCTGATAGGAATTTCCGGTATCAACTAACAGAACATGGGCTCCCTGTTCATAATACTGCCTCACCATATGGTTCGTGAAGAAAGACTTCCCACTTCCAGAAGGTCCCAAAATGAACTTATTTCGATTGGTGATGATTCCCTGCTTCATCGGCAGATCCGAAATATCCAGGTGGATAGGCTTTCCCGTCAGTCTATCCGCCATTTTGATCCCAAATGGGGAGGGTGAATTCTGGTAATTGGTTTCCTCAGTGAAAAAACACAAAGAAGGTTCAATAAACGTATAGAAGCTTTCCTCACTCGGAAAATCTCCTGCATTCCCGGGAATTCCTGCCCAGTACAATGTTGCAGTATCTGTTGTGTTGTGACGGGGTTTACATTCCATCAATGCCAAGGCACTTCCGGTATCATTTTTTAGCTGTTTAAGCTCAGCAGCATTATCAGACCAACACATGACATTAAAATGAGCACGGATGGATTGTAATCCAAAAGAATGAGCTTCGTTGAGGTATTTCTCAATCCATTCCTTATTGATCTGATTGGCTCTGCTGTACCTTGCCAGTGAATGCATATTTCTAGCGGATTTTTCAAACTTGTTCAGATTGTCATCACTGTTATCAATAAACAGATATTGATTGTAGATGTGATTGCAGCTGAGTAGCAGCCCAACCGGAGATGCAAATGAGAGCAAGCAGTCACTTCTGTCGGTGCTTAACTTTTCGTATCTGCTGTGCGAAGAAACTGTACCCGGAAGATCATCCGTATCCGAAAGAGTGTGCATGCTGATGCGGTTGTTACCAATACGCAATTCTTCTGCTCCTAAGTTGAGGTCTTGGAGAGGTGGATTAATTTCTCTCGACAGAGTCAGATACTGTTCTAACAATCCCGATTGTTTTGCTGTTCCCGTAATTTCATCAGCGGTCATTTTTTCAAGGAAAACATTTCCACTGTCATTCATAATCCTTTCAAACTGATCAACCGCTTCCATGAATCTGCTGATCACTTCCTTATCCCTGATTTCTTTTGGAATCAAGACTCCTTTGCAAAGTGATGAGAAATTACTCTGCATCCTCATTCTTTCCTTCGCAGTCTTAGTAATAAAGAGATAACAATAATGATTAAGGAAAGGTCTTTCATTAAAGTGTCTCTCAAAAGACTTTGATAAAAAGCTTTGATCGTTATTGGATAAATCAGGACGATAATTCTCTTTGATAAACCAGTCCTGTTTATGAACAATACTGTAATCAGGTAAAGTCTTTATGGCTTTGAACCAAGCCGAATGGATAGCTTCATACTCAGCTGACGCTACCGTAAACAGTTCCGGAAGCCGTACCTTGAAACAAACCGTAACATCAGCATCTTTTGAAATAATGCAGTTCTCTTCGACAGCCAGCAGTGGAAATCTGCTTTCCAGCGTTGCCACTTTGGATTGATTTCTCATGATGCTGCATTTTTGACGTTCGATTTAAGATACCTATAGATTGACTTTCTGCTGATGATATATTGAGGGTGCTTCTTTTTTGCTCCCAATTTCATTAATCCATGTTCTCCATACTTTCTGTTAAGAGAAAAGGTCTTCCAAATGAGAAGACCAGAAGTAGTTCCTCCAAGAAGTAAGCAGATATAGGTATTGACACCAGCCATGTACATGATCATGATGAATACGAGTATTCCTAATAATCCTCCTGCAAAAATGAACAGGTACTGTGCTTTCAATCCTTTGAACTCAACCGTTCTTCCTATTCCCTTGTTGATATAATAGGTATTCATCATCAATGATTTTAAAGGAAGAATGAACGCAGGATAGTCGCTGCTACTATTAAAAAGATACAGGCTCCAAACCAACTGGCGGCAGTTTTACTGGTATCAGGATCTCCACTGCTGAACTTGTTGTAAACTTTGACTCCGCCAATCAAGCCGACTACCGCACCGATGGCGTAGATCAGTTTCGTTGCAGGATCAAAATAGGAGGTGACCATCTGCGTAGCCTCAGTGATTCCTGCAGAACCGTTTCCCTGGGCATTAATACCCAGACCAATAAGCGTAAGAAATGCTGTGAACATGATTTTTTTTCTTTGTCTTTTCATAATGAATAGGTTTTTATGATTATGAAAACCCGTGCTTTACGGGTTCTGAGACAAAGGTGTTTGGTATGGGAGCGCCACCTGGGAATTTGGTGTTTTCAGGAATTGTTTGGCTCTATAATACTTTATAAAGAATATTTTGAGTACTTTCAAAAAATAGTACTTAACCATGAAAGAACAATCAAAGAGACATCACTACATACCCAAATTCCTGAGTAAGAATTTTAGTGATGAAAACAATATGTTGTGGGTATATAACAAAGAATCCAAAAGAATTATCAGTAAGATGCAAAGTCCTAAAGCTATTTTCTTTGAAGATGGCAGGAATCTTTTTGATATAAATGGGAGTAAGGGGGATAATATCGAAAGGATGTATGAAGAAGTAGATACTTTACTGTCTAAAAATTTAGCAAAAATTTTAAAAAATCAGCAGATGAGTGGTAGAGAACTTACATGGATGATTTATTTGGCTAATTTAACAAAGTGGAGAGTTCCCAAAGTTGATGAAATTGCTAGAAATCTTGTCAAAGATATTCCTATCGAACAATTGGGCTTAGCGATACGTCCAATGGATTCAAGTAAGAAAATAACACAAGAAGTTATAAAAAATTTAAATAATAAAGAGATAATTCAGGAAACAAAACGAATTCTTCTGTCAATACAGCCCATTTCAAATGAAGAAAGTTTAGATGAGATTCATAAGAATTGCTTTATCACTTTTTATGATAAGTTTCCCTCTCTGATAGGGGATTGTCCTATTATTGAAGAAGACAATTTGAACTATAAGACTATGGGAAACTTTATATTTCCATTGAGTGACAGTGCGACTTTGGTTTGTAAAAAAGATGCGAAAAAAGAAATAAAAAGTGAGCTATTCTATATTTGGAAAGATTTGAATATTTTTCATTTATCACAAAAATATGTTGCTTGTAAAAGTCGTGAACAATTAGAAAAAATGGAAAAATTGTATAGAATAGTGGCAGAAAAAGGTGAACCTCATCTTTTACAAAGAGCTGTTTTTGATGAAATAATTTAGTACTGTCATAAAGAAATAGGGAACTTCAAATGAATTTCCCTATTTCAAAATCATTGAGATCGCTTTTCCGCATATCGGAAGAACCGGATATTCCTTCATTGTTAAAAGAATTATCTAATAGTAATGCTATTTTATGGGAATCATTTTCCATAGAATTCTCAAGTAAGGTATATAATTCGGTTCCATAAGTTTTCTGAACGATCGCTGCTGCTGTTTCCTTTTGAGATGCGGTAAAACTATTTTGTTTCACAAACATCTCCACAGAGCTTAGTTCTTCAAAGGTAACCCCTTGGGCTAAACTGTTATCCTCACCGATTATTCTATACTTTTTCCATTCTTCTTCCTCTTCAATAAAATCAGGTTCATTATTAGAACCATATTCCGGCTCTTCCTGCGGATTTAATAGACTGATATTTTCGCTGATATCATATTCTATGTCTAAATTAGAGGGATCAAAACCAAGTTCATTTTCTTGTCTTTCAGAGGAAGTCATTGTCATAGAATGGAGTGAAGTTTTTGCTTCACCCATAATATTGGGTTGGTTTTTATTATTTGCGTGGTCTTCAGTTTTGTGAGTATGAGATTGTTTTCGGATAATTTTGTCATGGAGTAATAGCAGAATTATGATCAGAAGACAAATACTGATGATAGTTTCCATAGTTATAAAATGGGTTTAAAGTGATTGTTAAAGTACTCCGTAATCTCGTTTCCATATTCCAGAAAATGCTGTTCCAGAATATTGTCAATATAGGAATAGAGAGTTGTCCTTTCTTCTCTGGTAAGTTGTACAATCCGCAATAATCTTTCGTGATACTCTGGGCGTATGTAGACCACCTTACCATTCCGTCCTGAAGGAAAGCGATTGGTTAAAAAGGTCTCTTCATAGTTCAGCTTTTTAAAAGAATTGGTTTTTGCTTTTTCTTTGGACTTTTGAACATCTTGTTTGGTTGTATGATTTTGTTCGTCAAGAGCCGTTTGTTCACCACTGATGACCTGCATTAAATACTCTTCATCAACGGTAGTCTTCTCTAAATCGTTGTTATCATTGTTTGTAGCCATCTTTCGGGTTTTACAGATTTGTGATTCTTTGAAATTCTTCAACAAACAGATCCATTCTTGTTGCTTTTAAAAGCGGATAGTCTGCTGGTAACAGTGTTGATCTGAAAATACTGTTTCCGATATGATCGGATTCCTTACGAAATCGTTTGCTATCCATGATTCGCGTATCCATTATATTCATCTGAAGAGTCGCAATTGCTTTTTCGTAGATTTCGTATAACCCTGTCTTTTCCCGACCATCAATCTGATTCCAGAATAGCCACAGCGCTTGTTCCTGAAGATCATGCTCACCGGAAGGAAGAGCCATAAAAGCTTTGGTAAATCCTAACGTACTTTCTACAACCAAACGGTCAGCAGTCATGGGAGCAAAAATAAAATCCATTGATTTCAAAGTCGTCAGAACCCCTTTGGTATTGGCGGTACCAGGCAGATCGTAAAAGATAATATCTGGAACTACAGTAGTTTGTTTAATGTATCGGGTAGATTCTTCTATTGCATTTTCTGCCTTACAGCGTATAATCGGATATGCTTTCTTATTGATCAGTTGGAATTGTTTCATAGCAGCTTTCTTATGGTACTCATTAAGCATAATTGCTTTTTTATCACGTTCCCTCATATTGCTTAGACTGTATTGTGGAAAATCACAATCCATGACCAAAACATTGTATCCCAGGCGGTAATGTAATACGCTGGCAAGTAATATGGTAATCGTCGATTTTCCCACACCTCCTTTTTGAGTGGAGAAACTTACTTTTAAAGTTTTTTTTGTTGCTTTCATGATGCATGTATTTATTGTTGTTTTATAATGTTGAATGGTAAGAATCTGTATAAGTTGATTTATATGTAGGGGTACTCCTGTATTATCTTAAAAATCTAAAGATGTGTACATTTACATCATTTTTACAGGGCATATCTGCAACTGCTTTGTTGAGAGAATACCTTTTTTTGAATATCTGTAACTGCTTTTCTGCTTTTGCGCTTTTATAGTTTTAAAACTTTACATTTTTATGATTTACCCGTTTCATCATCAACTTTAAATTTTTCTGTAAAGAAAAGAGTCTTCAAAACCAGTACGGATCTTCAGGTAATTGCTGGTGTTATTTGGCAGTTATTGGAAGGGGGGATTATTGCAGATATCCGGTTGTTTCTGTTTACCTTGTTGTATACAATTTTAAGAAGAGTTGGTGTTTATTACAACATCTGAAAGATGTTGATCGCTTGTTACAATAGTTTTTTGTAATACGATAAATAGAGTGTTCACCTGAACACGGCAAGTTGTGTTTTGAGTGCCTCATAACTGTTTTTTGTGCCTCAAAACAACTTGCCCTGCCGGGAGCTTTGAAACACTCTCCGAAGTCGAGGTTTATAAACTTTAAATGGATATCTATGAATGATCAGAAAAATAATAAGAGAAGTAAAGGTGGGCGAAAACCAAAGATAAACCCTTGTAATCACCGTTATGTTTTTCGGCTGGATGATGAAGACAACAGCAAATTTCTGTCTTTATTTGAAGCCTCTGGAATAGATAATAAAGCTAAATTTATAACTTCCGTATTGTTTTCAAAAGAAATAAAAACAGTAAAAATTGATAAAGGTACTGTTGATTTTTACATGAGGCTGACTTCCTTTTATTCCCAGTTTAGAGCAGTGGGAGTGAATTACAATCAGGTAGTTAAGTTATTATATACTCATTTTACCGAAAAAAAAGCAGCAGCATTTCTGTATCAATTGGAGAGACACACTGCTGAACTTTCAGTGTTATGCCGGAAAATTATCGAATTGGCTAATGAATTTACTAACGAGAATATAGAAAAATGATGGTTCAATGATTGCAAAAATTGGCAGAAGCAGTAATCTATATGGTGCCTTAGCCTATAATCATCATAAGGTGGAAAAGGGACAAGGACAAATTTTGTTGATGAATAAAATGGTGGAATCCACAGATAGGAAATATACTATACCCCAACTCATGAGATCTTTCGATCCTTATCTGGTTGCCAATCAAAAGACGGAAAAACATACTTTACATATATCGCTTAATCCAGATCCGAATGATAAGGTCAGTGATAAGGATTTTGTGAAGATGGCAGAAGAGTATATGAATGGAATGGGGTACGGTGAACAGCCTTACATGGTTTTTAAACATACTGATATCAACCGTACCCATATTCATATTGTGTCTGTATGCGTTGATGAAAATGGCAGGAAACTATCAGATCGATTTGAGAAAAGGCGGTCGATGAATATATGCAGACAACTCGAAAATACCTATAATTTATGGCCAGCTGCAGAAGGACAGAATGAGAAAAATAACCTGGTTTTCAAACCAGTTAATTATCAGACCGGAAATATTAAACATCAGATCGCCTCTGTCATCAGGAATATAGCTGATGTGTATTCCTTTAAAACACTTGGAGAGTACAATGCGCTGCTTTCACTTTTCAATATAGCAGTTGAAAAAATTGAAGGTGAATTGCATGGAAAACCACAGCGAGGTTTGGTGTATTTTGTATTGGATAAAAACAAAAATAAAATTGGAAATCCATTAAAAGCTTCAAGGATTGGAAAAGCTGCACTCTTACCTGCAGTGGAATCTCACTTTTTAAAAAGTAAAAAATCTATTCTTCAATCGAATAAAACTGAAATAAAGGGTTGGGTTGACAATGCACTCAAAGTGAGTATTCATGAAAAAGATTTTGTTGAGAAATTAAAGTCTGTGGGTATTAATACGGTAATCCGTAGAAATGAAGCCGGACGTATTTATGGAATGACATTTATCGATCACAATTCCAAAACAGTATGGAATGGTTCAAATTTGGGAAAAGAATATTCCGCTGTTGTTTTTAATGATTTATGGAAGGATCAGGAGTATTTAAAAAGACCCTCTAATGAAAAGCAGGCAGAAACGGAATCACTCCCAACAAATCAAATTTTACCTCGTCAGCTACATCCTCTATTTGAGTTTTTAAATGATAACAATAATGATTTACATGATATTGGATTAATGGATTCATTTCCCGGACTGTTACCAACAGTGCAGGGAGAGGACTGTGAAGAACAGGTTTTTTCACAGCAAATGCGGAAGCGGAAAAAAAGAAGAAAAAGATAGTCTGATGATTGCTTACCCTTAACCTTCTTTTTGCATAATGGCTTGTATTTTTTGTTGTAATTCCTTTTTGTCAGGTAAGTATAACTGGTATTTGGAAACAAATATTTTATTAGAAATACCACCTGTTGCATATTCCACTAATACTTCATCTTTTTCCGCAGAAAGGATAATGCCTATAGGCTCATTATCATCTACTACATTTTCTTCAGATTTAAAATAGTTCAGGTATAAATTCATTTGTCCTATATCATTGTGTTCGACTTGTTTTATTTTTAAGTCAATAAGCACAAAACATTTTAAGATACGATGATAGAATACGAGATCAATATAAAAATGCCTGTTACGAAGTGATATTTTATACTGTCTTCCTACAAATGTAAAACCCTTTCCCAGTTCTAAAAGAAACATCTGCAGATTGTCAATAATCTTCTGTTCCAATGCTTTTTCGGTAACACGATGACTTTGAGGTAATTTAAGAAAGTCCAGGACATACGGATCTTTTATAGCCTCAGTAGAATCGGTCACGATATGACCTTTTTCCGCCAGTTGCAGTACACCCTTTTTATCCTTGCTCAATGCCAGTCTTTCAAAAAGGGAAGAGTTGATCTGCCTTTCCAGTTCGCGATAGCCCCAATTTTCCAGCACGGCCTGTTTTTCATAGAACTTCCTTGCCGTATCATCAGAAATACCGAGCAAAGTAACCAGATGAGTCCAGCTTAATTTGGCAGGCACTGCCTGCCATTTCTGATAAGTCAGATAAAATCTGCGCATATCTAAAATATTACGCCTGCCAAATCCTTTGCCGTAACGCTGCCTCAGATCTTTGGAAAGTGTTGCCAGTAAGTTACTTCCGTATTCTGCACGTTCCTCACCATGCTGCTCGTATTCCACGATATGCCTGCCAATTTCCCAGTTGGCTTTCACCAGCTCAGTATTAACTGCCTTGACCGCATTTTGTCTTGCAACCTCAATAGCGGATCCGATACTGTCCAGTAATTCAGTGTATTTTGATTGTACAGGTTTCATTGATATTTTGTTATAAGACAAATGTAAAAAATTCTTTGGTCAACAACTGCTATGATTCATGAGAAAATAAGTTTCAGCACTGTGCCAAACCCTTCCTTATAACGCCTGACACTGCCAGTGTAGCAAGCAGACTTCTGTTACCCGATAAATTGATCATCCTAACTCTAAAAATAAATGATATGCAGGGTGAAGATGATCTACGGGGCTTAGCTAAAATTATGGCTTTTATGCGCGCCGTCAGTATTTTAATGGTACTGATGCATTATTACTGGTATTGTTATCCCTTTTTTCATGAAAAAGGATGGACATTGGAAATCATTAACAGAATACTGCTGAATTTCCAAAGAACGGCAGGCTTGTTTTCTCACAGTCTCTATACAAAATTTTTTACCATTGTATTACTCTCTTTAAGCTGCCTGGGAACAAAAGGAGTAAAAGACGAGAAGATAACCTGGACTCGGATTATCGGCTTCATGGCAGTCGGAACTGTGCTGTTTTTCTTGAATACTATTTTGCTGAAATGGGGTGGGACAGGCATTCTTTTATATATGCTTTCAATGTTAGTAGGATATATTCTCCTAATGGTATCAGGGATATGGATGAGTCGTTTGCTAAAACATAATCTGATGGATGATGTATTCAATAATGAGAATGAAAGTTTTATGCAGGAAACCCAATTGATGGAAAATGAATACTCTGTGAATCTTCCCACTAAATTCTATTACAAAGGAAAATGGAATCAGGGTTGGATCAATATTGTCAATCCATTCAGAGCAACCATTGTATTGGGAACTCCTGGATCAGGAAAATCATATGCTATTGTCAATAATTATATCAAACAGCAAATAGAGAAAGGTTTCTCCATGTATATCTATGATTTTAAGTTTGATGATCTTTCAACAATTGCTTATAATCATGTATTGAAGCATCAGGATAAATACAAAGTAAAACCGAAGTTTTATGTTATCAATTTTGATGATCCCCGAAAAAGCCATCGGTGTAATCCTTTAAATCCTGATTTTATGACGGATATTTCAGATGCCTATGAAGCAGCCTATACCATCATGCTCAATTTAAACAGAACCTGGATTCAAAAGCAAGGGGACTTCTTCGTTGAATCTCCCATTATTCTTTTAGCTGCTATTATTTGGTTTCTGAAAATATATGAAAATGGTAAATACTGCACTTTTCCTCATGCCATTGAACTACTCAATAAAAAATACTCTGATGTTTTCACGATCCTAACTTCTTATACTGATCTTGAGAATTATCTTTCCCCTTTCATGGATGCATGGCAAGGTGGAGCACAAGACCAACTCCAGGGGCAGATCGCCTCTGCTAAGATTCCTTTATCGCGAATGATATCTCCTCAGCTATATTGGGTCATGACAGGAGATGATTTTTCATTGGATATCAACAATCCGAAAGAACCGAAAATATTGTGTGTAGGGAATAACCCGGATCGGCAGAATATCTATTCAGCAGCACTGGGACTCTATAATTCCAGAATCGTAAAACTCATCAATAAAAAAGGACAATTAAAAAGTTCAGTGATTATTGATGAATTGCCTACGATTTATTTCCGGGGATTGGATAATCTTATTGCAACTGCAAGAAGTAATAAAGTAGCAGTTTGTCTGGGGTTTCAGGATTTCTCCCAGTTGACAAGAGATTATGGGGATAAAGAAAGTAAAGTGATTCAGAATACAGTGGGGAACATATTCAGTGGTCAGGTCGTGGGAGATACTGCTAAAAATCTTTCGGAACGTTTTGGAAAAGTCCTGCAGAAAAGACAAAGTATGACCATCAACAGAAATGATACGTCCACTTCTATATCCACTCAACTGGATAGTCTGATACCGGCTTCCAAAATTTCAACGTTAAGTCAGGGAATGTTTGTAGGGGCTGTATCTGATAATTTTGATGAAAGAATTGAACAGAAAATGTTTCATGCAGAAATAGTAGTGGATAATGAAAAAGTAGCTGAAGAAACCCGGAATTATCATTCTATTCCAAATATACGGTCTTTTGTTGATGAAAAAGGAGGTGACATAATGAAGCAAGAGATAGATATGAATTATAAAAATATTAAATTGGAAGTTCTCGAAATACTGGAAAAAGAGATTGAACGCATTAAAAATGATCCTGAACTCGCCCATCTCAAGATCATTGATTAATTTTTTATTGTTTAACAATTATAACTACCTGTTGATTTTTGGTAAGTATTCTGAAAATATTATATTTACTGAAATAATAACATATTTCAAAGTTATGTTCGATCTTGGACTTTTAGGAAAAAAATTAACTTCCTGTAGATTAAGATTAGAGTATTCTATTCGGGAGGTTTCTGATAGTACTGGTATTGATCAAAATCGATTAGTACGTTTTGAAGATGGAAAACTAGAACCAAAAGGAGATGAAATTCTAATATTAGCGGATTTTTTCAAGGAGGATTATAAGTATTTTATAAGTAATCAGCAATCGTCAGCATCAGAAAATGCAGACAGTCTTTATCGTCAATTTGGTAATGAATTTTCAAAAGAAGATCGTCGTAGGGTTCAAGAGTTTCTTTATTTATGTGAATGTGAGGCAGATGTTTGGGAATTACTTGATAAAAAGAATAAGCCATATAACCTGCCATTTAAAAGAACTAATGTTTATAACGAGGCAGAAATAATTGCTGGTGATGTAAGAGAATTTCTTGGATATAAAAATAACGAACTATTACAGAACATTTTCGACGATTTTCGAAATATGGGATTACATATTTTTAGAAGAGAACTGATGAATTCTAATTTATTGGGGATTTTTATACAGCATCCTGTAGCAGGAAAATGTGTCCTTATTAATTATTCTGAAGATTTATATCGGCAGAATTTTACTATTGCGCATGAAGTTGCACATTCTATCTTTGACACTAATAACGAATATAATGTATCTTTTACAAAGGATAATAAAGATATAAAGGAAATTAGGGCTAATCGTTTTGCTGCTGCATTTTTGATGCCCAGTTTATCAATAAAAAATTTAAAAGTAGAAATATGGACTGATGAAATTATATTTAATCTTGCAAAGCAGTTTAGAGTTAGCATAATTGCTTTACTCTATCGTTTGAAATCATTAAATATCATCAATGAGAATCAGTTTGAAAAATTTAAAAATTTGAAACTGCCTCATCATTTAAAAGAAGATCCTGAATTAAAAGGACTTTCAGAAAAAATCGCATATTCTAAGTCTCAGGTTCTTAAAAAAGGATTATCAACTTCCTATGTCAGAGCATGTCATGAGGCATATTCTCTGTCCTTTATCTCGCAAAGCCGTTTAGCTGAGATGTTATTAATTAATGAAGATGAGTTAACCGACTTTTTGGCCTTATTTAATTTGAAACTAATCTATGAATTCTGATATAACACAACTGAAATTTCACAATGTAATTGACTCTTGTTCTGTTTGGAATATTCTATTGTCACCAACAATTTATCAAGCTTCTATGACAGCTGGGTGCTTTTTTATTATGACTGAATATGTAGCTTATGAATGTCTTTATAAGAAGAGGACAAGTGGATTCAATCTTGAATATATAAACAAATTAGAGAGGGAAATATCTAAACAAAAATTTACAACTCATAGTATTACAATTGATGATTTACAAGATATCGAGATTCTCAATAATCGCAAAAAATTAGGGAAAGGTGAGTTGTCAGCTATTGTTTTTGCACAAAAGACACGACAGGCTTTTTTAACCGACGATAAAAAAGCTAGAAAACTAGGTATAGACGTTTTGGGTAAAGAGAATGTACAAACAACTCCTCATCTTGTAGGATATTGTTTTTATAAAAGATATCTTTTAGATACAGATTATAGTACTCTTATCAATGAACATACATCAACCTTAAAGGGCAGTTGGGGAAATCTTAGCAATTTTTTCAAAGAAGTGTATGAGCATAGTCTGCAAATTCATCTTATGGAACGAAAATTTTAAAAGACTTATATAAAAATATAAGTCTTTTAAAATCATCTTTTTATTTAAATTCAAATGAGCTTTCACCCTTGTCATTCAGTGTAATGTGGGCGTTAAAAGTTTTTCCTGACTTACTTTTCATTCCCTTTATTAATGAAGTTCTACCTGTGTTAACAAGGCTTTCGATATCATATACTGAGATTTGGATACCGCAGATATTTCTAAACTGCAACCAACTGCAACGAATATCACGGCACTTTACAATATGATCATGAATAACCAAATACTGCGTTTTACATTTTGGACATATAATATTGGGGAGATGAGGCTGTTCAATGTGGATCTGCAGTAATTCTTTAGTGACAGATGTCGTATAAGTTTCGATTTGCTTTTGAAATTCAGCTGCCTTGGATTCATTATTTTCGATACGCTGTATTTCTAATTCCCATTCTGCAGTCAAGGAAACATCGGCTATTTTTTTATCTTTTACCAGATCATATACTTGTAGACCTTTATCCGTTGGGATAAGTGATTTTTTTTCTCTTTTGATATAATCCCTATGAATCAATGTCTCAATAATAGATGCTCGTGTTGCAGGTGTTCCAATGCCTATATTTTTTAATATTTTCCGCTGTTCCGTTTCTTCGATATCTCTACCCGCATTTTCCATTGTAGACAATAGGCTTCCTTCAGTATAAAGTCTTGGAGCCTGGGTTTTCTTTTCGAGGATCGTAATATCTTTAATTTTAAGTTCTGTACCTTCCCTGATCTCAGGCAACTCCTCAATCGTCTCAAAATCATCTGAAGAAATACCGGCTATATTACGCCAACCTCTTTGCAGGATTTTACATCCCTGAGCTGCAAAATCAAGATGAAGCACCTGTAAACCAATATCTGTAATTTCTTTGATACAAGGCTGTGAAACAACCTCCAGTAATCGAAAAGCGATCAGTTCATAAATAGCATTCTCTTTTGCCGTAAGTGCTGAAGGAATTTTTTCAGTAGTGAGCAGTCCATGATGATCGGTAACTTTCACATCATTGACAATTCTTTTGCTGAAGTTTCCCCAAGGAAGTGAACCTGCTGCATTTTTATAAAGCTCTTTTTCCTGAAGAATTCTGATGAGATCAGGTATTTCCGGCCATAGATCTTCCGGGATGTATTGACTTCCCGTTCGGGGATAGGTAATAAATTTATTCTCATAGAGACTCTGAGCAATATTCAGCGTCTCCTCTGCACTGAAATTTAACCTCTTGTTTGCTTCTTTTTGCAGACCTGTCAAATCAAAAAGGAGAGGAGGCTGCTCTTTTAATGTCTTTACTTCAATGGAAGTAATGGTTGCTGTTGTCGGGTTTCTTTCCAATGCTTTTACAATATCTTCAGCTTGTTTTCTTTCTGTGAATTTTAGTTTTCCAAGACTCTTGAATTCAATATATTCTTTTTGATGCCATAACTCAATCTGCCAGTATTTCTGACTGATGAAGTTTTTGTGTTCCTGATAACGTTTGCAGATTAAACCCAATGCCGGAGTCTGAACCCTACCTAAGGAATATAATCCGCTACCTGCAGCTATAGTCAATGCCTGAGTGGTATTAATCCCTAATAACCAGTCAGCTCTGCTTCTGCATTGACCCGCATGAAATAAGCCATCATACTGACCTCCGGGCTTTAAATTTTGAAAACCATTTTTAATGGCTTTTTCTGTTAAAGAACTGATCCAGAGTCTTTCAAATGTTTTTTTGCAATTGAGATATTCATAGATATATCTGAAGATAAGTTCTCCTTCTCTTCCTGCATCTGTAGCGACAATAATAAGGTCACATGCAGCGAATAACTTTTCAATGATTTTCAATTGTTTGGATGCTCCTGGGTCCACGATAAACTGCTTGCCCTTTTTTACTTTTCTGATGGTTAATCTGAATGGTTCGGGTAAAATAGGCAATGCCTGTTTGTTAAAGTTTGAAATACCATAATCTTCAGGCATCGCCAATGCGAGTAAATGACCAAAAGACCAGGTAACGGCATAGCCATTACCTGTTATATATCCATCTTTCTTTTCAGTCGCTCCCAAGACTATCGCTATTTCTCTGGCGACACTGGGTTTTTCTGCTAATATTACTTTCATATCGATCGTTATTAAAGTTTACATCAGACGCCACGTTTTCTTGTACGAGTCTGAGGTTTATCTTGTTTTGCCTGCTGACTTTTATCTTTAGCGGTTTGTTGTCCTTTTTGTAATGGTTCTTTTAAATTCTTAGTGGCTTCATTGGTTCTACCTTCTGAATTAACTGCAGTTTGTGTTTTGTGTCCTTCCGTAGGTTTTGCCTGTTCTCCCGCTTTATTTGGATTTTGAAACGAAAAATCCACTTTTCCTGTTGCTTGATTAAGGGTAATATACCCCTGATAGGGCTGGCCTTTTTTATCCAGCAGTCCATCCAGATAGATGGTTTGCCCACCTTTAAATTTCTCATACTGTTCATTACTTAAGTCTTTGCCTCTGAATGTTCTTGAAGTTTCCGAATGAGATTGTTGCTGACGCTCTTTATGATCGAACAGAAATTCCACATATTTTTTATCCGCATTAAACTGAACATGTGCATTAAAGGGCTCTCCTTTGGTAGAAATCATGCCTTCCAGATATAATGCCTTGCCTTCTATTAAAGTTTGCTTTTGCTCTTCATTTAATTGGATACCTTTAATCTCATCGGGAATTTTGATGTTTTCAACTTTATAAGCAACCAGTTCATTCGTGAGA
Organism: Chryseobacterium sp. Mn2064; assembly: GCF_049319685.1. Classification (NCBI taxonomy): domain Bacteria; kingdom Pseudomonadati; phylum Bacteroidota; class Flavobacteriia; order Flavobacteriales; family Weeksellaceae; genus Chryseobacterium; species Chryseobacterium sp. Mn2064. Next base: position 311,495 of record NZ_JBMOUE010000002.1, on the reverse strand, counting down.
CGGTCTCTACTGATAACGGAAGGAATAATTTCATCAGTCTTTGGATTAATAAGTTCCACAACACGGCCCATATTCCCGTTTTCCATTAAATTTTTTTTGTCTTCTGCAGTAAATTCATGACCTAAAAACTTAAACTTAAAATTGGGTTCTTTTCTGATTCCATGAATATTGATGACCACATCTCCGGCATCGTTGGTATTCAGTGAAAGTCGGGCATCCATTCTGGTAAGGGCTGTTCCGAGATTAATGGTAACAGGAACAAGCCCGTTGGTTTTAAATCCTTTTAACATAGGATCTAATGCATTTGCTTTTTCTAATTTTTCTTGAGTTAAGCCGAATTTTGACATCATATTCCAGTCGATTTGATCAGCAGAATACTGATATTCTTTTTCTGATAAAGGGTTTGTACTCATCGTATTGGTATTTGGGGTTAATATTTTGTAGGTTTTCAGAAATTCTTCACCCTCAGTACTGGGGTGGGTAAGGTGATGCTGGATCTGTTTTCCGATCTTCTCTGATTCTTTGAGTGGCGATTTAAAAAAGTTGAACAGAGTCGGATTTTTAAGTTGACTTAAAAAATTGGAGAAAAAGTTGGAGAATAGATCACCCTGTTTATCAATCTTTAGAAATTGATTCTGATTCTTCTTGGTGTTAGGTACTGTTTTCAGATCTCCTTTATCGTCTACTGTTTTCACAGCTTCAATCTGATTGGTTTTGGGATTGAAAACCAATAGAATGTTGATTAAAGAAGGATCCGGTTGAGTGTTTTGAATGTCTTCCATGATGCTAAATATTTAATTTAACATCGAAGTTAGCAGACTGAGCTCGTTAAGAAAATAGGTTGGAATGAAGTGGAAGCCTTTGGCTATAAAAGGTTGAATCAGATATTGTTAATCAATCTGAAAGTAAGATTGATGCGCTCTTTCATAGGAATGGCTGATTTAGCAATTCGATGCTCCCAGTTTTCCTGTAAATCACCTTTCATAATAAGCAGAGAACCATGGGGAAGCGGCAGACTGTATTTGCTCTGATGATGGTCTTTCTTTCTGAAATCGAAATTTCGGGTTTGTCCCAGGCTGATTGAAGCAATGACTGGTCTCTTCCCATATCTGCTTTCTTTGTCCCTATGCCATGCAACCGAATCATTATTATCTCTGTAAAGGTTCAATAATACACCGTTAAATCTGTATCCGAACTCATTTTCAATTCTTTCTTTTAACGAAAGTAGTTCAGGAGACCATGGATTGGTTTTTGATGAGTTGCTGTCTGCTGTTTGATAAGATTTCTTATCATCACCGTGCCATGCTGTTAATCTCGGGGTTAAAACCATTTTGTCATACATCTTTTGGGTACGCTGTTCCCATGGAGTATTCTCTAAGAGTAATGTTTTAAGTATATCTGCCTCTTCAGTACTCAAAAAATGCTCCCTGTATTCCAAAAGATCTTTTGGAAATTCATAAAATTCTTCTGCATCAAATAAACTGAGCTGGCTCATTGTCAATTTTTAATAAAATACTTACTTTTACAATAACCCGTTTATGCGGGATTTTTTTCATCATTTGTGTTTTTACTTCCCTTCGGGGAAGTTTTTTATTTCGTTTTCATACTAAGCAGCCTGCTTTCTAAATTGCTGATACTGCGTTTGGCATCATCTACAAGATTTTTCAAACTCTCCTCATCAGGCAGATAATGTGGTTTGTAATCCTGGGGTAAAATTCCTCTTACATACCGCCATATTTCAACAACATCTTTAAGAAGAATATCATAAGGTTCATAAAACATATTATCCGCAGCAACGGTGATTGTTCTTGAATTCCGCTTAACAAGAGTTTTATAGGTAATTCCTTCAGTCGTAACAAAAATATATTCTTTTTTGGCTTTAAGATCTTCAGGTCTTTCAACATATTCCCCAATAATAATTGACTGATCTGCAAAAGGAGGCATAGAATCTCCGTCTGCAAGGAAAGCTCTGAACTTGCCGTTTTTCAGAAACGGAAGTTGCATCTTCTGAAGGCTTTCCATATACTCAGGGTCGCTGTATCCGTTCAGATAACCCATAGAAGCTTTTTGAGGAACAATCTCAATAAAATTATCGCCATTTGAATCTACGACAACAGGGAGAATAATTTTATTACCCGGAAGTTTAACAATATCATCCAAAGGATATTTACGAATATCAATACTGACCAGTAAATCAATACTGACCTTATGATATTTTGAAATCCTTAATAAGATTTCAATCGGTGGTTCAGAGCGACCATCTTCATATTTTGCATACCGCTCACGGGTAATGGTAAGGTCAGCTGAAATCTTTGCCTGAGAGATTTTTTTCTGATCTCTCAGAAACCTGATGTTTTCTGAAAAAATTGACATTGGTATAATTTATACCAACAAATATATAAATTTTGAGACAAATAGTATCTAATTTTGTCGCATGAATCGTTCGATAGTACATATGGATCTGGATACTTTTTTTGTCTCTTGCGAACGGAAAAAGAATTCAGAATTGGTGGGAAGACCGATCATCATTGGAGGTGGTGACCGTGGAGTGGTGGCATCCTGCTCATACGAAACACGATTCTTTGGCGTACGGTCGGCTATGCCCATCAAGATGGCTTTACGCTTATGCCCTGAAGCAATGGTGATCAAAGGTGATATGGATATGTATCTTAATATGTCTCAGCTTGTCACCGAAGTAATCAGAGATAAAGTTCCGGTAATGGAAAAAGCAAGTATTGATGAGTTCTATCTTGATCTCTCAGGAATGGATAAGTTTTTTGGCTGCTATAAATGGACTCAGGAAGTGGCACAGGCAGTAACAGATAATACGGGACTTCCCATCAGTTTTGCACTCTCTACCAATAAGACCGTGGCTAAAATAGGAACCGGCGAATCTAAACCTATTGGAAAACTGGAGGTTAAAGAAAAAGATGTTCAGCCTTTTCTGAATCCTTTATCCATTAAGAAGATTCCAATGGTAGGCAACGAGACATTCCAGCTACTGTCAAGATTAGGAGTCCGTACCATTGAGACGCTTTCCCATACCCCGCCTGACGTATTGCAGCAATTGATTGGCAAAAACGGAACAGTGCTCTGGAAAAAAGCCAATGGGATTGATGAAACGCCCGTCATGCAGTATTCTGAAAGAAAATCCATTTCTACGGAAGATACCTTTTCACAGGATACCATTGATGTGTTTGCTGTGAGAAGTATTCTTTCAGGAATGGTGGAAAAGCTGTGTTATCAGTTGAGAGAAGAGAAGTGGCTTACTTCCACAGTGGTGGTAAAAATCCGCTATTCCAATTTTGATACAGAAACAAAGCAATGCAGAATTCCCCATACTTCAGCTGACCATACCTTACTCAAATATGTACTTGAACTGTTCAATAAACTCTATACCAGAAGGATCAGGATCAGAATGGTGGGTGTAAAATTTACCAACTTGGTACATGGATGCCACCAGATGAATCTTTTTGAAGATACTGAGGAACAGATCTCACTGTATCAGGCAATGGACAACATTAAAAACAGGTTTGGTACAACCAGTGTATGCAGGGCTTCAGGTTTAATACGCTAAAAATTTTAGGTTATGTTTCTTAATTGTCATTCTTTTCACAGTTTACGCTATGGAACAATTTCTATTCAGGATCTTGTTCAGCAGGCTGTTGATCATAATGTAAGATGTTTAGCATTAACGGATATCAATACCGTTACCGGAATCTATGATTTCTATAAACTTTGTAAGGAAAAAGGAATCAAGCCTATTGTGGGAATGGAAGTGAGGTTGGATCATGAATTATACTATATCTGCCTTGCCAAAAATCCTAAAGGGATTGGAGAAGTCAATAAACTTCTTACCAATTACAATTGTGATTATGTAAAGATTCCAAAGAACAATCCTGATCTTCCTAACAATATCATTATCTATCCTCTGCATAATCTGCCGGAAAAATTATATGATAATGAATATATAGGCATTCGATATGACGAACTCAATCTGCTGATAAAACCTGAACTGAAAAAGCTGATTCCCAAAATGGTTATTCTTCATCCTGTAACATTTAAAACAAAACAGGAATATAGCCTGCACAGGATATTGCGAGCAATTGACAATAATACATTGTTATCAATGTTAAATGAATCAGATATTTGTAAGCCTACAGAAATCTTTATAGATAAAAAAGAACTGTTGCAGAAATACATTCATTATCCTCAGATTATCGAAAATACTAAATCAGTAATAGGTTCCTGCAGTTTTGATTTTGATTTTTCCACCCCTAAAAACAAGAAGTATTATACGGATTCAAAAGAAAATGACATTCAGCTGCTGAGAAAATTAGCTTATGAAGGTTTGGAAAAAAAGTACTCAATGAATCATACAGAAGCTAAACGAAGACTGGAAAAGGAATTGGCAGTCATTGACCAGTTGAATTTCTGTGCCTATTTTCTGATTAGTTGGGATATTGTCCAATATAGTAATAAAATGGGATTTATGCATGTAGGAAGGGGAAGTGGAGCCAACTCAATTGTTAGTTATTGCATTGGTATTACCGCAATCTGTCCTTTGGAACTTGACTTGTATTTTGAACGGTTTCTGAATCTGAACCGCAAGACTCCCCCTGATTTTGACATTGACTGGAGCTGGCAGAGAAGGGATATTATTCTGGAATATATTTTTAAAAAGTATGGCAAAGATCATGTGGCTTTTTGCGGAACCAATGTTGAGTTTAAATACCGTTCTATTTTTCGTGAAGTGGGAAAAGCATTTGGGCTTCCGAAAGAAGAACTGGATGCCCTGGCGACAAAATCCATGAATCAGCATGATGATAATTTAGTATTCAGGCTGGTTCATAAATATGGGAAATTGTTAGAGAAATTTCCCAACCAGAGAAGTATGCACTCATGTGGAATCTTGATATCGGAAGAACCCATTACCAATTATTCTGTACTGGAGATGCCTCCTAAAGGATTTCCGATTGTGCAATTCGATATGCATACTGCTGAAGATATAGGACTGGAAAAATTTGATATCCTCTCTCAACGGGGTTTGGGAACTATTAATGATACCGTACAACTTATTGAAGAAAAAAGAGGAATTACTATAGATATAGAAAATACAACACTTTCTAAAGATGAAGTAAAATGTAATGAATTTCTTAGTATCGGAAAAACTATCGGATGTTTTTATATCGAATCGCCCGCCATGCGGGGATTGCTGAGAAGACTGAAATGTGATAATTATAAAGTGCTCGTGGCAGCTTCATCGATTATTCGCCCAGGTGTAGCGCAAAGCGGAATGATGAAAGAGTATATTTTCAGACATAATAATCCCACTCAGTTTGAATACTTTCATGAGGTTTTTAAGCAGGAACTGGGTGAAACCTACGGCATTATGGTATATCAGGAAGATGTCATTAAAATTGCCTTACACTTCGGAGGACTGACTGCCTCCGATGGTGATGTTCTTCGCAGGGCAATGAGTGGTAAGGGGCGTTCTCTGGCGGCGCTTCGGAAAGTGAAAGATCATTTTTTTGAATCCTGCAGAGCAAAAGGACATCCTGAACAGCTGTCTAAAGAGGTCTACCGCCAGATAGAATCTTTTGCCGGATATTCCTTTTGTAAAGCACATTCCGCATCTTATGCTGTTGAAAGCTATCAAAGCTTATTCCTTAAAGTCTATTATCCTATCGAGTTCATGGTGTGTGCCATCAATAATGGAGGTGGCTTTTACAGAACGGAGGTATATGTGCATGAAGCTAGGATGTCTGGTGCTACCATTAATAATCCCTGTGTTAATCTCAGTGAATGGCAAACCAGCGTATATGGAACTGATGTCTATCTGGGACTGATGCATATCGAAAAACTGGAAGGAAGACTGGCTCAGTTGATTCCTGAAGAGAGAAAAAAAAATGGGGAATATCGATCCTTAGAGAATTTTGTCAAGAGAATTCCTATAGGCATCGAAACATTACAGGTCCTGATTTTTATCGGTGCATTCCGGTTTACAGGAAAACAAAAACATGAGCTGCTTATTGAAGCAAGATTTTTATTAGGGAATAATAAAGTGGTTTACCGGCAGCCTATCTTACTGGAGGAGCCGCAAAAAAATTATCACCTTCCTAAAATTGAAAGAAATAAGTTTGAAGATGCTTTTGATGAAATAGAAATTCTGGGTTTTCCGGTTTCCTTTTCTCCTTTTGATCTTCTGCAAACAAAATACAGTGGATCAGTCATGGCTAAGAATCTCATACAATACCATAAGAAGCAGGTGAAAATGCTGGCTTATCTGATTTCGAGAAAACATGTTCCTATCAAAAATAAACGAGAAGGAAATAAAAGGGATGAAATGTTTTTTGGAACATGGATTGATGCAGAAGGCGAGTATTTTGATACCGCTCATTTTCCGGATTCTCTCAAACAATATCCTTTTCAGGGAGGAGGATGTTATCTGCTGCTGGGAACTGTGGAAGTCGATTTTCATTTTCCTACGATTACCATTCATAAAATGGCAAAAATGCCTTTTATTCCCGATCCCAGATATTCAATGGATCGGGAAAAATCTCAGGAAACACAAAGAAATCTTAGGGAAGACGTTAGTATGACCTTTAGAAAACCTTATCCACAGGAACATGAGATTGGGTTGCCGAGGGAAAAGATGAGGTAGCTCAAGTCCTTTTTCGTATTTTAGTAACTATCAAAAATAATCTAATAATATTTTTATCAACGGTATTATGCCATTAAATACTTTAATTTTATGATCACAATAACTAATGACCAAATAGCCACTATTGAAAATAATAGAGAATGGTGTGAAAATATACATTTTAACGATTTTTTGCTGGCACTTATCAGGGTAGGTCCTAAATATTTATTCTGGCCGTATGGTGCAAAAGAGCAGATGATTGAACGAGTATTTGCTTATGAACTTTATCATCAATGGAGAATTGTTGCTGATCATTATGAATATGATAACTTAATCATTAATGGTGAGATTAGAAAAGACAGATCTATCTATAGGCAAAATTTAGGTATTGTTTATCCAGATCTTATTTTACATGAACAACAAAATAATATTGACCAACAAGTTTTAGCTTGTGAAATAAAAACAGTACAGGCTCTGAATAGAGAACCTAAAAGTTTGATAGAAGATTTATTAAAACTAGATAAATATATTGATATACTTGATTACGAAATATCAGTATTTATACAGATTAAAAATCCATTTGATGAATTCTTAAAGAACAGAGAATTATTAAGACAATATGAAGGAACATTCAATAACCCATCTAAAATTTTTTACGTTGTTAAGGAAAATAATTATATATCATATCAGACCTTAGAAAATTTATTAGCATAATTATAATGTGATACAATGAGCGGAACAGAAAAAACAAAATCAGAAAGTCAATTGTCTTTAATTAATCAAAATGCCTTTTTTAAGGAATTTACATTCGGTAATAACGACTTTAAAAGTAAAGATAACTGTGAACAGGAACTTGCTGATAATGTGATTTGGTTAGATGAATACTGCTTTATTTTTCAGATTAAAGAAATGAACCAGACTTCTTCTAATTATGAAAATTGGTTTAAAAATAAAGTCATGAATAAAGCAGTGAAACAAATAAAAAATACATTGCATTATTTTGATGTCCATGATTCTATAATCATTGAAAATGAGAGAGGTCATAAAATGAATGTTAAAGCCGCTAATGAAGTCAAGGATATAAAAAAGATTATTATTTATTCTGCGAATGTTGATTTTCCAGAAACTCTACGGTATCAAAAATTTTATGAAAGTTCAGACGCGGGAAATATTCATCTTTTTCATATAGAAGACTATTTTTATATTTGTAAATATCTAATTACTCCTACTGAAATATCTGAATACTTAAATTTTAGGGAAGATTTTTTTGAATTTCATAAACTCGCTATTCATCGCCTACCTGAGCAATATTTATTAGGTCATTTTTTTGAAACACTTAATGTAGATCATTTTAATGCAGAGTATATTGATAATGTACAGAAACATAAAAAACAAGAGGATTTTGATATATCAGGATTAATTGAAAACTTTAAACAAGCTATTATTAGTTCAACCTCATCGGTTGATACCCATTATTATCCCATTATTAAAGCTATCGCAAAATTACACAGATCTGAATTGATTGAATTCAAAAAACGAATTTCTGTTGCTATGGAGAAATGTGAAAAATATGAATTTATAACCCCTTATAAAATGTATTCAGAGAGAACAGATTGTGCTTTTGTATTTATTCCTATACACTCTATAAATTTTCAACATGCAATTACTGCATTAAAAAATTATACATATGCAATAAAACAAGATTGCAGATCTCAAAAAGCTTTAGGAGTGGTAATTTACAGGAATCCAGACAATTTAGAGAAGATAGACACAGGATGGTATTTTCTTGATGAAACGTGGACTTTCGATCCCGTAATGGACAAAAAACTCAAAGAAAATTATCCGTTTAGAGAATCAATTAATAAGAAAACTAAAAATCCTTACAAATGAGGAATTTAGGTGCTAATCGTAGATTATATTAAAAAATTGTAGGTATTGCAGGAATCGAACCTGCGTCTCTTAAAATCATTTTTGAAATTATATTTCCAAAAATGGCTTTAAGCGTCTTAACCAACAGACCTAATACCTTTAAAGATGAGTAAAGATAGAATTTAAAAATGACTTATCATAATCATCTTCCTTTACGAATGCATATTCATTTAGAAGATATATTTCAAGTCGTTTAATTATTTCGGATTCATTTTCATATTTTTTGAATCTTTTTAAAGAGCTTGCAAATTTATCAGGATCAGGATAACAGAGTGAACTTATCCTTAATGCTAAATCTTTGCAAATCTGAGTGAATAAAAAATAATCTTCAAAATCTACTTCATTAAGTTCTTTCGGACTATTGTTGATACGGTATTTTGCATAAAGTTCTTCATTAGAATGTACATTTGCTTGTTCCCATTTATTTTTAATTTCGTTTATTGAAACCGTCTTTTTGTGTGAAAAATAAATTCTTAACCAGTGATAATACTCAAAAATATCTATTAAATAAGATTCTATATAGTCTACATTATTAAATCTACCTTTGGATTTAAAATAGTTTATAATCTGATTTAGCTTTGTGGTGTCGGTATTGAAGTTGATCGATTCACCACCTGTAAGTAACTTATATTCCTCTTTCATCTCATAAAGAAATGCTTCGAATAAGTGATATACTCCAGATATATAACCTAAAATAGATTGGTTGTAGCTGGTGTTACTTGAGTCTAACGAAACCCAAATATTATGCTCCTTACATTTCTCTTCTAAAAATTGTTCGGGACTTTCAGCATTTTTTAAATTTTTTAGAAAATCTTTAATTGCAATTTCGGATAATTCCACAACATAATCCATTCTGCCTAACTCCGCTAATAGATTTTTATAAGCCTTATATTTAAATTGCATTGTAATTCTTTCTTGGATAATAATTTTTGATTTTGTCTAAACATTCAAATATAATAAATTATCTGACTATTACTGTTTGTTGGATTTCATTATTTATAATTGTAGGTACATATTCTTTTATTAATTCATAACTTTTCTTTTTATGCTTTTTTTACTTTATATAATAACTTTGTAAAATAAATTTCAGTATCACCATTATTATGCAGTCTGAGGAAACAACATTTCAAATCTATTCGCCATCCTCTGTTTTGGGATTATTTAGCAATGCTTTAAAGATTAACGCAACAATAAATCTTATTTACCTTAAAGGTAGATATGCATATGGTGGAGGTAAGGCCTATGGTAATTATTATTACGATAATTTATTTTCGGAATCGGATAATATTTCAATAGGAGTTAGAATTTCAGCATTATTAAGAACAAAGATTGTTAATAATGAGGTGTATACTTTACGTGGGTATATTGAAAAAAGTATAAAAAACTCTTCTGTTGAGTTAAGGTTTGTAATAGATGAAATCATACAACAAGAAGAGAAAGCAATCTCGGAAGAAGAGTTACAACGGTATGAACTTATACAGGAAAAACTGGAAAAAGGATCAACGGATCTGGAAACGGTAATCAGAAATAAAATCCTAAAAGAAGAACCTATCAGAATTGCGAATATTTATGGGAATAATGCGATTGTTCAGAGAGACTTTGCTGAAGGATTGGATGTTTCGCAGAAATATATTCAGGTTTCTGAATATACCTGCAGCATTACTTCTTCGACATCCATTGCAGAAAAACTGAAGGAAGTCTCTAAATCTGAGTATGATATTATTGCGTTAGTCAGAGGAGGAGGGGATCGCCAAAGCATGGAGACCTTTAATGATATTACATTATCAAAACTCTTTATTAATTTACCGGCAGTGTCAGTAACGGCTATTGGACATACAGTGGATGAGACCCTTTTGGATAAGCTTGCAGATAAGCGTTTTCATTTACCTCATGATTATGGAGCTGGTCTACACGCTATTGTAGAGAAGCTATTACATGAAAAGTCCAATTCGAGAGTGTTGCTTATTGATGAGGTTAAAAAAGATGTCAGCAAACAATTTACTGAGCAAGTGAAAACATTGTCCGAGCAGCTTGCTAAAAAAACGGAAGAATTTCAAAAACTACAAGAGCTTTCTTCTAAGCAACTTCTTGATACACAGAAAAACTTCACTGAACAGCAAAAACAAAGACAGCTGGAGATGGATAATTATAAAAAAGAAATATCTGCACTGTACGAAAAGAATTTGCAATCTGTTATTAATGAGAAGACCGCATCTTTGAAAGCAGGAATGGAATCTTTACATAAAGAAAATTCCAGACTGACTACAGAAGTTCAGCAAAGCAAAGGGGATTATTCCAAGATTATTATTGCTGTGATTATTTCGTTAATTGTTGGTTTTGTTTTGGCTATTCTTTTTAAATAATTTTTTCCTTGGTGAGTAAAACGCCTAAGTGAAAAAGTGTTTTTGCCTGGTACTGTTTCCGGAGAGCACTTAATCTTTTTTCGATTAAACTTTCACTGATTATGATGGAGTGGTGGGTGCTTAGTTGTTCGCTGATTTCTGTGACCTTATAGCCTTCTGATAGATATTTTATGATGAGTAGATCTCTTTTTTCCATTGTTTAAAAATAATGATTTTACTTAATCAATAATGTAAAAAAAAGAACTTAATAAATTAGGTGTTTTTGCGGATTGATTTATATTGTTATTTTATTGATTTTTGTAAATTACCGATATAAAAACTAATACAAAAATTCATTTACACATATATGAAAATTAAGGATCTTAGACACTTTCGTGAGTTTTTTAAGGAGAAAATCAGAGAATCATCAGATAGCAATAGAGATGTACATTTTGTAGGAACACATTATTACGATAAAACAAAAGATCATACAACATTTGGATTTTTTGATGTCTATCATGGACAAAAAAGTAAAGGCCATACTGACGGAATTAAAGGCTTTTTAAAAGGTTTTCTGGATATGGCACAGGATGCCCAAGCTGTGTATGAGTTTCTGCAAAATGCTGTAGATGCTGATAGCTCCCATTTTTTAATGGTTTGGACACAAGATACAGAAGAAATTGACGATAATGGAAAACCTTCAGAATATCTTATGGTTCTAAATAATGGAAAGCAGTTTGACTTTTCTGCAATGGAATCAATTTTGAATGTTGGAGTATCACAAAAGCTAGAAGAAGAACATACGATCGGAAAATTTGGAATTGGTTTTAAATTAGCACATAGGCTTGTTGGAAAAGAAAATGGTCTGGAAGAATTAGTTGAAAACAATTATGGTCCGATATTGTTTAGTTGGAAAAATAATGATCTAGAAAAATTATTATATAATGAGAATCCAGTAGTTGAACCTGTAAAGCAGAATTTTGTTCTGGTAAGAGAAAATGATGCAAAAAAAATTACCACGTTATCTGAGGAGCCGTGGCTTTTAAAAATTTTAATCTCCAACTTTCCTACTCAACCTAATGAAATTATCAGAGATGCTTACTATAGAGAAAGAGATGATATCTTCACAAATAAAGATGTTCGTAAACTTCAACAGTGGTTGGCGAATTACAAAGAAGTAATTCCCTTTAAAGACTATCAAAGCGGATCAATGTTCTTCCTTAAACTTGGAACTGATAAAGCAAAGACTTTAGGAGGAGATTATATTCTGGATGGAATTAAATTTTCCATGTCAATTCTCAGTAAAGTTTCAAACCTTGAAGTTCAGGGATTGAAAAAAGTACATATTAATGGTACAGATATCGAAAACGTACCTTTAGAATTTGAGTCAATCAACATATCAAAAAACTCGGAAGAATATAATTACATAAGATTTGGAAAAAAGAATGATTTAACAACTACGGAACAACGAATTGCTGATCAAGATACAGATATCCAATTTTTATTTGGATACACAGATTATAAGAAAGCATTGGATATTTTTGAAAACGTTCCGAATTTTTATCTATACTTTCCTTTAACAGAAGAGAAGCATGGTTTAAAATTCATTCTACATACCAATGCATTTTATAAGAAGTCAGCAAGAACTTCTCTACATTCTGATGATATCAATATTCGCTTACTGAAAGTTTTTTCCGAAAAATTATTAGAGAATCTGCGTAAGGATTCTAAAAAATTTATTAAGATTTATCCGCTTCTTTTATCGACAAAGAAGACTATTGATAATGATAAATTGTGGATCAACCAACCGTTGATTTTACCTATTTTAAAATATGTTTCTGCCAATATTCCCGTAATGAGCGATAATGAGCAGGGATACGAAGTAGTTACAGAAAAAGAAATCGTACGACTTAAAAAAACTAAAGTAGATGTATACCTGAGTTCTTCAGAAGCACCATACAGATGGTTTTACTTTAACGACTATACAGATTTAGAAAATTCGATACAGGAAAATATTAATATAAAACATTTCAATTTATATCATTTACTTATTCAGAAAGACATTGATAGTAAAATCAATGGGTGGCTTGATAACTCAGAAGAAAGGATAAAAATATTCATTCATGAACTACTGTTGCTTGTCAGTATTTCCCAGAATGAAAGAAATACCATCAAAGAAACTCTTTTTAAAATCAAATTTTTACGATTTAGTAATAAGGAGGTTTTATCGATTAATGAATTTCAAGAAAAAGAAAATCAAGGATATTTTTATCAGTTTAAGGAGTTTAATGGGGCTGAATCTATATTAATAAAGTTAGGTTTTCATATAACAGTAGATAATATAGAATATGTTGTTGATGCGCTAAGAAACAATTTCTCAAATAAAAGTCAGCTAAAAGATTATGTTGCAATTGCCGATATATTTTCTGGTAAAGTATTGGATGAACAGCTTGATCAACTTTCTAATAGTGATAAAAATACATTACTACTTGCCTTTGAAGGCTTTCATAGAAAATCAGAAAAAGATGTTCTGTCATACGTAAAATTATATAAGAATTATTTAGGTAAATATGAGAATATTAAAAACTTAATCTACTATGATAAAGGATTCTTGAGACATTTTTCCATTGACGCAAATCAACTAACTGGTTTAGGAGAACCTCCGGCAGTTTTGCGTTATGTAAAATTTGATGAAACGTCTACTTATGAAAATATTTTTTATCCACTATGGCAAGACGTGCTTAATTACATTTGTCAAAATAGCACACAAAATATTCGATCACTAATAGGGGAAATTGAGTTCAGTTATAAAAATAGTAAATGGACTGAAAAGGAAAATAATTACATAAGTGGATTAAACCTAATCATCTATGAAAATAACATTATAAAATCAGATAAAGTTTGCTTTCACAATGACCGGAGTGTTTCAGCAGAAAAGCATTTAAATTTTCAGCAAGTTGGCTATAAATTCTTTCAGACCTATCTTCCTGATTTACGGTTCTTGGAATTTACATCTGAAAATGAACCTTTTGTATACAAAAATAAGATAGGGAATTTAAGATTGCAGTTAACAAGCATGAGTATTGAAGAAGTACTGGATATTCTTGAATTCTGTAAAGTAACAGGAATTCAATTTTTTCAGGAAAATACGATTTTTAAAAATGGGAATAAGTTCGATATATCATCAAATTTGTCGCAAAGTCAGTATTATACTCCGAATCAAGCTGTAAAAAACATAATTGATGTAAATCTGCATACAAAATATGAGGCCTTACCGGAAGAATTTAAAGACTATGCAGGAATGGTATTTTATAAAGAAAAAATACTCTTTAATTCAATTATCACATTTTTTACTGAGAGCAATACTGATAAAAATACTTCCGCTATATTAAAACTGGTATTATCACAGGATGAAATCAGTCAGCAAAATTATTTTGAGAAACTAGATAAAATTTTTCTTGACATTAGTGATCCACTGAAATCAAACATAGATTGGTTACGATTGATTTACCATATGAATGGCCTGGTAGAATTTGATGTATTACAAAACAAAATTATTTTAGTAAATGGAGATATTCAAATCAAAGTATCCGAACAACCTTTCTTTCTGGAAAATGTGAAAATCAATAATGTTGATATTCCCTATCGCTTTTTAACACCGACAGCAGATCATCAAAATCAAATAATTATCAAAGATTTTATCGATAAATTTATTGATGAAAACCTTTTTATAAAATCATTTTTCAATAGAGTCTTTAAAATACAAACTACCGTCAACACAAGTGATTTAAAGGAAGATTTCTTACACAATATGTCTGATAATACAGTATTGGTCAATATATATCAATTATTTTTTATTATATCTTCTGATTTATTTAGCAATGAAGAAATAAAAAAATTTACAGTATTAAACAGTTTATCTGAAGAGATAAAAATTCAACATAATCTATATCTTGATTCTGATACAAACAGAAATATTATAAAATCAACTCTGATTCTATCCGATATATACAATGATGCTCCAAATTTATATGAGAAATTGGTGATTGAATTTAAAAAAAATGATTATAATTTTAACCAAGATTTTAAGCTGAATAACACATCTGCATATGATGATTTGAAAGCTGACACTGAAAGTTTAGAAAAAATTAAATATCTATATCAAGCTTATCAAAATACACCTTTAAATGAAAGGTTTATTGATGATGTGAAAATTAAAAACTATTTAAATTTTAAAGAAGAAGATTTTTTCTTATTTGAAAATAGTGATAACTTAACAG
Organism: Chryseobacterium sp. Mn2064; assembly: GCF_049319685.1. Classification (NCBI taxonomy): domain Bacteria; kingdom Pseudomonadati; phylum Bacteroidota; class Flavobacteriia; order Flavobacteriales; family Weeksellaceae; genus Chryseobacterium; species Chryseobacterium sp. Mn2064. The sequence continues at coordinate 296,301 of NZ_JBMOUE010000002.1, read as the reverse complement.
ACCTTTCAAATAGAATTATTAAGTGGTTAGGTCAGGATAATAATAAAAAGGTTTTTTTAAAGAAACTAAACTTTATTTTTGAAGACGATAATTTATCAATGTTACTAAAAGTATGCTTTGGGCAACTTGATAATTTTTCTAATACAGAGATAACAGAAAATGACTTTATTAGTTTGGTACATTATCTTTTTCATAATAAAATTGAGATTCTAACTACTAACGGCAATGCTGTTTCACTATTGGAAAATTTAATGCAACGTTTTAATCTTGGAGAACGCTTAAGATTTCTCCCATGTTACAAATCTCATGAAGCTATCATATTTAAAGAAGTAGACAGAAGTTTTAGACTACATGATGAAGTTCTCAAACTTGTAGGAAAGAATGAAATTTTTATAAAAGATTGGAACCAGCTATTTGAGAATAAGAATATTATTTATGGAGATCTTTATCTATTTCCAAATCGCCCATTTTTAGAGTATCAAGTTAGATTGGATTATAGTAATGCATCAGAACTTAAGACCTATTACTATAATGAATGGAAAAAAGAAGTACATAATCTGAAACTTTTTGAAGCTGACCAACTTATTTATGAGGTTCGAATAGCTGTGGACGAAATTGTTTGCCAATTAGGTCATTTGGTTAAGCAGCAAAACTATTATATTATACCAGCTGGAAATACATTAAATTTATATTTTACAAAGGATCTCACTATTCATTTTTTGGCAAAAGAATGTCTTACTGATCAAAGATTTGAAAATTTTAATCTCTCGTTAAGTTTAAATAAGTTAGAGGAAAGACACAATACTTTTAACACGCAAATAACTGAAGCTCTCAAAAATACTGCGATGGAAGAACTTCGTGATATGTTTGAAGCACAAATAAAAAAACAAGAAAAAGATAATGTACGGGTTGATATTGCAGCGCGCATATCGGAATTGGATGAATCAGATCTAAAATATTCCAAGCAATGGTTTATAGAGTATCTGGACTATCTAAAAACTTTTGAGGAGAACTCCGATGCTAATGAATCTAAAACCATAAGATTTAGAAAAATAGAACGGATGGATGAACGTGGTTTTTATAGGTTATCAGCTGCGAGTGCATATATTCCGGAAAATATTGATGAGGCTAAACATGATACTATTAACATCATATTCAATACAAATAAAAGAGAAAAAATAGAACTACAGTTCATTTCTAAAAAGAATCAGGATCTCATTATAAAAACTCCAAGATTATTTACTGACGATGAATTAAAAAATATCTTTTTGTTGGAGTTACTTTATATTCCAAACGTTGATTTATTGGAGAGGCTTAAAAATGCATTTAAAGAATTGGCTCCTTGGGATAATTATAAATCAACATTTCCCGGAATCCAATATATTTACGGACCTCCAGGAACGGGAAAAACAACAGAAATACAAAAATTAATCAGTACCGAAATCAATAATAATTCAAATGTAAAAATATTAGTTTTAACACCTACAAACAAAGCTTGTGATGTTATTGCTAAAAGAATTTTTGATAATAGTATAACTGCTTTTTATAGAATATCGGGACCTACTTCTGATGAATTTCCTGAACATTATTATAAAAACGACTTAGCTTATGCTGAATTACTGGAATCTAATGTTTTTATTTCTACTATCCACCGATACCCATACTATAATTGGGGATATAATCACGATGATAAATTAAAAAATTTAACAGATTTCTGGGATTATCTGATTATCGATGAAGCATCTATGATTACATTGCCCTACATTACATTTGCTTGTATGTGTGCAATGCAGAAAAATAAAAATACTAAAATTATTATCGCTGGAGATCCAAAACAGATTCCACCAATTCCTGAATTAAGCGACGCTGATTTAGAGCTTATCAATGTAAAAACTGAAAATATCTATTCGATGTTTGAACTTGATTCTTTTCATTCTGACGAACAAAATTTAACTAAAAGAGATATTGATACAATTTTAAACCTACCTATTCAATATAGGAGTGTACCTGAAATAGGTGATGTGTTTAGTGAATTTTCATATAACAGCAAGGTAGTATCAAATAGGAAATCTTCTGACTTACGATCATTCAACCAAAAGATTGGAAATATATTCACTCGTGCAGTAAATTTTGTTTCAGTTCCTCTTAAATCTGAAGATCCATTATACGCACATAATAAATTAATCTTTAGTTCTTATCACATTTATACAACAATTTTGGTTGCTGAAATTTTAAAATTTATAGAACAACATATCGGGGATGAACTGTGGACAATTGGTATTATATCTCCGTATAAAGCTCAAGCAATACTTATAAGTAAATTGATAGGCGACTTTGGTTTCAAAGGTAAGATTAAAATAACTGCGGATACTGTCCATGGATTCCAAGGCGATCAATGTGATATCATTTTTTACTTAGTGACTCCGAATGGACACAGATACTCTGGTGATCCCAGATCACTTTTAAGTAAAGATTATATTTACAACGTAGCAATCAGCAGAGCACAAAACTATCTTGTAGTGATCCATCCTTTTGAAGATATTCGAAACAATACTCATATCAACAGTATTTTCAATATTGCTAATAGAAAAAATGAGCAAAATTATACTGTCATTCAGGCATCTGAAATAGAAAATCTCTTATTTGGAGACAATAAGTTTATCGATAAAAAAACATTAGTCGGAGGGCATGAAAATGTTAATATTTATACTGATTTTAGCTGGCGATATTACGTGAAGCGTAGTAGTACTGCAATTGATATACAAGTTAATTCAAATCAGGTTCCTTCTGAAATATAGCAATAAAGTACTTCTATCGGGGAAAGTTTTCTAGTTGATTTTTACAGTAATTACCTTTGTGAAAGAATTTTAAAACAAAAAAAATGTCAAAAAAACAAATTACTGCAGCCGCTGTAGCGAGAATTCAAAAAGCAACAGTTCTATCGAATGGAGGAGTAACTCCTAAAGGAAGCTTTGCAGCAAAAGCTCAAAGTGTATTGGCTAAAAAAGGAAAGTAAATATTAATTAAAGGGTGCCTGTAATGGTGCCCTTTCTAAAGTCTTATAAAATGATAGATATATTGCTAAGTTATTTAAATCAAAAAAAATACTCTTTAGAATCTTCTGCTTATCAAAAGTATTCTTCAATGGTTTATCCAAAATTTATCGAAGATCGATTTAGTGAGTATAAAGATGATTTACCAGATAATTTTAATGATTTTATTTTGAGGTATAAACACTATTGTAATGAAAATATGCCAGAAGATAACAACATTAATATAAGCGAATTTAATTTCAATAACTTGTCTTCAGGTATAGAAAAACTAGATGATATCACGCGGTTTATTTCCAGCAGTGAAAAGGTTCTGTATTTAATTTTTGGATTTTTTATTTTACAGTATGTGCATATCCTGACATTAATTTCAATTAGGAAAAAAACTCTTATTTACTCAAAAGAAGATATAATAAAGTTTTTTGACAAGAAAATTCAATTTAGTCAGGCTGACATCGCTAAAGAATGGGAGGTAGACAATGATACCTTATCTAAATGGTTTGAAATCATGTATCAATCTAACCCTTTTGTTAAGCGAAAAAAGATTAATTTATCTGAATATCTTAGAATGTACAATGATTTTTTTATTGTAGAAAAGGATACGAGAAGTAAGGATGATGATTTTATGATTCCGGATGATAAAATGGATTTTTACATCTCTATAGCAATAAAGGGAAAAACCTATAAGAAAAGTGAGGTAATTGAATTAGGGTTTGATCTTGACGATAGACCAAGTTCTACGCATTATACCCAAGCCAGAAAGTTTCTTTCGGGAAAATATCCGTATTACACACTTCTGAATAAATTTCCTAGTGCCTGGGCATTGGAGCTGATTGAAGTGTTGAAAATAAAATAGTTGATTAATTGTTGTTTAGACCAAATGAATTAGTTCCAAGTTTATTTTTGAAAAGACGTTCTTTTTTGATGGCTTCGTCGGCAGTTATCGTTTTCGGAAGTAGCATTAAAATTGAGAATTGAAAATGGTTACCATGTGAAGGGTCAAAATCAAGAAGCTCTTTTAACATCTTATTATTTCCATGACCATTCGTTAAAACGTAAGCTGACCAGCGACCCCAGATTCCATTTTCACCGTATGCTGATCCTACATAAAGCTTGCCTGTTTGGGTATCATTAATAAGATATACACCCTTTGTTATGGAAAGTACCTTTTTCCAGTCACTGTATTGATTGGTTACTATTTCTTTCAGTTCGCTAAAACTTAGAATAAAATCGAAATAATCTGTAAACTGCTTATAATGAAGTCCGGGTTTGATCTCTATGACTTCCATTTCATTTTTTATCCATTGATGCCAGGAAATAGCATTGCTCCACTTGATAATAACTCTCTCTCTAAGATCGTCATATTGCTCAAGTACTTCTATCATTTCATAATGGAAGCAGTCTTCAGCAAACTTTTTTCTGTCTGTAATTTGATATACACCTATAAATCGAGCGAAAATACCCTCTTCACCTATAAACGAAACGATATAATCGACATCTTTAAAAACATCTTTAGATTGTGAACTCTGATAAGCAAGGAATTCTGACCGGTGATTCTTATAAAGATCATATAAATTCTGTCTTCCGTCTTTGTGCCTTACTAGTTTAACTTTTACATTCTTTTCTAACCCTCTATTATAAAGCAGTTCTTGTATGGTAATCATTTTCTTTACTTATATGCTGTCTTATTGTGACTGTGTTTATTTAACGGTAATAATAGGTGCACGTTTCGTTGCTTCCTGATCAGCACCTTTAATCAGTTTTACTGAATGTTCGATATAGAATGTTTTTAGGGTTTTATTATTCGTAATATTCAGCTCTTTTATTGATGTACCGAGTAGATACAATTGCACCAAATCTTTATTTTTTGATAGATCAAGGTTGACCAGTAGTTTACATCCGTCAAGATTAAGCGTGTGGAGGACTGGAAATTTTCTGGTGTCGAAATCAGTAAAAAAATTATCCTGTAAATAAATGTATTTTATATTTTTAGAGTTTAACTGAATTTTGGTTAATCCCAATCTGAAAGCATAAATACCTTTCAAATTAACCAAACCTTTTAAATTTAGAACTCCAATTTTATTGTTATCACCTATATAAAGATTTTCAAGCTTTGTAAGCTTGTTTACAGGAGAAAAATCTGAAATATTATTCTTGCGCAGATTAAGTTCTTTCAAATTCTGAAAGTGTTCAAGGCCGCTTAAATCGGAAATATTCTTTTCATCCAGTTTCAGTTCGGTTACGGTGTTTATTTCTGAAACTTCTAATTTTCCGTTATGGTTTTGATCGAACTGCTGTAACAGAGCCGTTTTGAGGTTGTTGTCTTTAATGGAAATTTCTTGTACAGCAATATTGATGGATAGAATGACTGCAAGGGATATTATAATTCTGTTCATTTTATAAAAGGTAATAATAGAGTCTTTAATAACATATTTATGACTGTGGATCGATAATAATGTACCGTGCGTCGTCAGAAATTATAAATTCGTACTTCAGGATAATCTTCGCATTTACATTGTTACTTTCCAATATATCGATTTCATCTTCATTATAGTGATATCCGTCTTTTTCACTCCATTCTTTAATCTTGTTGTCGGTAATGTCTCCTTTTTGCGATTCAGTTATTTCAACAATTAACTGATTCTTATACCAATTCGGATTTTTGCTTGTGTATATCTGGCCTTTAATTGAAGAAAAATCTACAACCAAAATATGATTTTTAAATTTCGAAAACTGGTGTATGACAGGAATTCCATTAAATTTTTTGCTGAAAAGGGGACGTGTAGTATTGTGTTCATAAGTTAAATCCTGAAGTTTATCAGCATTGCTCCAGTTTGCAAATATTACAACATTGCTTTTGTCAGGTGCTTCTTCAATGAAATTTAATACGGTTCCTTTAGGATCACCTGAAATTATAATTTTATCATCTTGCAAAAGTTCAAAGAATGAACTGTCAATACTCCTCGCAAGATGACCACCAAAGTCATTTAATCCAATGATGCCTTGGTAGTATTCTCCCTCAATGAAAGCAAATTTCATTTTTAAAAGTTTTTGAAAGAAACCATAGCCTTTCACCTCATCATCGTTAGGTAAGAATTCTAAATTTCCAAGGCTTTTAAGTATAGAAAGAATTACCGTATTTTCTTCCCATAATTTACCAACATTATTTCGAAACTCATCAATTTTTTCTTTAGAGAGTGGAATTTCTTTTATCTTTTTATAATAATCTATTTCAACTTCTTTTTTCAGAAAAGAGAATACATTGAGAATTTTTTCTTTTTTAAAATTAAGTGTAGTTTCTGTATTTTGATTACCTACCGAATTAGAAATCAGATTTTTATATTCATCTTTTTGAAGTGTTATATCGTCTAAAATATCTTTGATATCATCTCCAATGAAGTTAAATTTTTGTCTTATTATAATTTCGCTTAGGTCATCGTTTACATTAATAATATGCTCAAATTTGAAAAGTATTATTGTAAGACCATATGTTAACCATGTATTTGGAGTTAAAGCACTATAAAATTGATTCACTGGAGTTTCTTTAATTTCCCATTCTTTAACAGCCCACAAATTGCTGTTTTCAATTTTATCAAAAAGGTCGAAAAAATGGTTTAAAAAGTTGAAACCATACTCATATGTTCTGTCTTCTAAATTTCTTTCAAAATAGCTAATGTCATAATTATCGAAAGTGATTGAGTTTTTATGTTTTAAAAAATATATCCAACTCAATAAAGTGGTGTTAAAGTAAAAAAAGAAATTCTCTCGGTCTTCCTTATTTTCTATTTTAAAAAGGGTTTGTTCAAATTTAGATGTAGCAATATTAAATAATTCATGATCATCATCCTGAAGAATTAATTTTAAAATATTGATTAATGGTAAATAAGAAAGTTCTAAATACTTTACATCAATATTCCCATAATCATTAATGAAGCTGATTTTTGATAGCAAAGACTCAAACATTCTTTCGATCAACGAAGTTTTATACTTTGGTGATAAATAAGGGAATATACTAACACTTAAGCTTACCGACTTAGAAAATGCATTTAATGATTTATTAAAAGATTTGCTTTGCAACGTGTATAATAAAAAATTTAACAATTTTTCAAAGGATTGTGGATGGTCTTTTTCAGATGCATTGATAATATCCTGAAAAATTGTGGAAAAAATCTCGTTTATATAATTAAAAGAGACTGTATCGTAATACTTGTTTAAGTTATAATTCATTTTCTAATTCAATAAATTCAGTGTAAATATCATCTAAGTTCTGTAGGTTATCATCAAGCTCATTAAACTTATTACTTAATGTATTGTCATTTACTTTTTTCAATAACTTTTGTAAATATTCTTGGGAATAGTCAGATTGTAAATTATTTTTTGAGGAAAATGAATAGATGTTTTTGTAGATAATATTAGGATTTGGTTGTAATGCAAATAATTTAATATCATTGGTTTTTTCATATAGTTTTCCCAACTGTAGTTCATGATAATATTTTTTCGTATCTCCCATCTTTTCAGATAAGTTTTTAATAGCGGAAATATTAATATCACTTAAATAAACATTTTTTTTGTTCTTTTTTACATAATGTTTAACTCCTTCAATTTCCTGCCAGACAGGATATGATATAAACTTTAATTCATTCTCCATTAAATGTTTGTATTCTTCCTTAAATCTTTTTTTTAAATAATGATTGTAAAAAGATTTATAAAATTCAAGATGTAATTCTAACTTAACGATTTTTGTCCTTTTTGTTTTATGTATAAACTTGAAAACAGTATTATACAAATAAACCAGTAATAAAATATAGGTAGCAAATGAAGTAAATATGAAGATTAAAATATTGCTTTTCACACTTTGATTTCTGATGCTTGGGCTTACGAAATATAAACTTAAGACACAAATGATAAGGGTAAAACCTAAATAGGTAATGAATTTAAAATTTACTTTCTTATCAATGATAGACTGAATCTCGTCTCTTTCATCTTTTAAATGTGTTAATAAAAGATTGGTTACAAATAAGTTCATCGAAACTAATGTAATTATACCAGTCGTAAAAGTCTTAACAGTATCGTCAAAATTAATTGTAAAAAATTTTAAAAAGTCCCAATCTATAAATATTGTATACAGAACAATTATGGAAATTAAAGCTAAGTAAATAAAAAAGACAGCCCAAAACCCTCTGCTGAATATCCAACTGAGGATATCTAAAATTGTATTGTTTTTATGATTATAGACTTTTGGAAATTTGGATTTAATTTCCTTTTTAACTGATTGTTTTAGACTCATTCGGGGATTAGTTTTTTCAACTCATTGGCTTTGATACATGAATAATATACAAGTCAATTGAGAATTTCATAAAAATAGATATTTATTCAATTTAAAACAAACATTATTTCATTCGAGTATGAAGTCTGGTGCCAAACTATACATCTTTAAATCACTTAATCAATTGCTATTAAAGAAGTTTCTAGTTTGAGTTTCTAATGATATAGTGTTATGAAAACAAATAATGGTAAGGGATCTACTGAAAAAATTAAAATTCAGGATACACTACTTGCTCTTCACCACCAAACAAATACCATTGGAATAGTGCAAGGAGTTGATTTTAATGGAGAGCTAATAGTTGATGTCTCCAGGGAGTCTTATAAAAATGGGTTGCATTTTGATCGGGGAGATGAACGTTTTCTCGAGATATACAGTACATTCTACCATCAGCTAAAAACTCCGGATGAGTTTGCATTTTTTAAAGTAACTGAATTTGAAGCCGAGCAGACTGTAAAAGATTTACAGCATTATATTGATACTGCTTCTGATCATGAAAGAGAAAAACTGAATGAATACTCCGTTTCTATAGATAAAGTGGAGGCGCAGAAAGAATATATTGCTAGAACTCAAAAAGACCGTTATCAATATGATGTCGAACAAGTGGATTGGAAAATGATGTCTCAGATTGGATTGACTAGAGAAAAGCTGGAAAGTATGGGAGCGTTGGAATCTTTGCTTAAGGGATATAAAACATCAATGCTTATCCCGGTGAAAATTGATCTTGGAACAGCTGTCAGTATACTGGATGCGCGCTTGCCTCTAAAGGTTAATGAGGTGGGAAAGCTTGAAACTCGGGTTCATCCTATCAGGAAGAAATGTGATTTCACAAAACCTTTCTTTGGGCATCAGTCCAGCCAAGGGAATCAAAAAAAATTACTGGAAATTGGGAATATGGGACGGGTGGTGGAGTTGATACATCCTATAACTGGAGAAGTAATTTCTTCTTTGGTCAGCAGAGATAAGCTGACCAATGACTTAGTGCCGCTTAGAGTTGATTTGGTAAGAATTCCTTTGGTGATAAAAGGGGTGACACTGGATGAATTACAGAAGAAGACGCTAAAAGAGGGAAAGCCATTGTATATAGAAAATATGCTTTCCAGGAGAGGAACACTTTTTAATGCAACGGTTCAGTTTAATACAGATAAACGGTATGTTGAGTTTTTATTTCCTCGTAATACTAGTAATTTGAATTTAGATTCAAATCTTAGTTCTAAAACAGATGTTCCGGCTACTTTCAGAGGGAAAAAATTGAGATCGTGGCAGGTAGAGAAATTAAATAAAGGGGAGGTGGCATATATTGATGGGCTCGTGGATCGGAAAGGTAAAAAATATCAGGGGTATTTGAGATTTGATAAAAAGGTGGGGAAGTTTGAGTTTTCTTTTAAGAATGTGTGGAGGGAAAGTTTAAAAATCAAAAAATCTAGTGTACGTCGAGGTTTTAATTTATAAAAAAGAGGTTCTTATACTTTTGCTCTTCTATAATAATAATCAGTTAGTTACTGTAAAACTTAAGGTTAAAAAAACTATGATTTACAGATGATTTTAGCAAAATTCATGAATCAACTTTTTTGGATTTTAAGTAAATAGGTGGTAAAATAAATTATTTTATATACTAGTTTTTAAGATCCTTTATTAAATCGCTCAGAGGATACATATCACCACTCTGAATATAATAGTTTTCTGCATCCATTTTTGTATAATGATTAAGAATTGAGTTTTGTGGCAACACACAGCCGTCAGCAATTGCATCAACAAGGTTTTGATGAGTACTGTAGCCAGCAGTATCATAGCTCCAGATATTTTCAGATATTACTTTTTCAATATCAGCCTTGTTTAGATTATCGCTGTAATATATTTTACGAGACTGAAAGATTTTTTTAATATCAGGATTGACTCTTACTAAAATAAAATAATCATATTGGGTGGTAGAACCGTTGTTTAATAAAGTATTTGGTAAATATCTGCCTTGTTTATCCCAATCCCTGGTTTCGAGAAGTAGTAAATTTGATTGTGAAGCAGCAGACTTTACATTAATTTTTATTCCGTTTATCTCTAAGTCGGAATCGTCCCATTGTCCGGCTCCTAATATCCGGAAATCCGGCTTCTCTAAAATTAAATTTTGTGATTGGAAATAGTTATACAATGCAACTTCAGCTAATTTTCCCTGAAATGTGTTGCAGAATTTTTCTCCTGCTCTTCTGCCATACTGTCCGCCGGTTCTGTTCGCTCTGTGATGCCCTTCTCCAAAGCACATCTCGTATGCAAAATTAAGCACATTACGGATGTCATTATCAGCAATAGGTAAACCATTAAATGGTTTTGGTCTGCTAACATAATATTTATTTGAATTTGGTGTTTGATCTAATTTCATATCTGGATACTTCTTGTTCCGGCAACTTCTGCTATGATATTCCAGTTTTCTTTGTATTCTTCAAGAGAAGTAAGGCTGACACTGGTTATTTGATTATCTGGAATCGTTTCAACATAGGTCATCGGAATTATATAACAAATACCAACCTGCTTATCAACAGCTGCGTAAATATCACAGTGTTCCGCCGTTATTCTCTGTCCGCGGTTTCTTTCATGCTGATAATCGATTCCCTGTCCGCCTCTGTCTCTGTCTTTAAAACTGATTGTATTTCCTGATGCTCCTTTGATCTGAATTCTTAAAAGAATATTGTTATAATCTATTACTGCGTCATATTTGCTGGATCTTACATCGACATTTGAACAGTTAAAACCTGCGAGTATCGCTCTTGCTAAAAACAAAAACTGAGCACTGTCGCCTGCATTAGCTGTCATTACACCGCTGTCTATATTTTGAATATTTGTTGGAAATCCGTTAGAAAAAATAAAATCATACTGCTTTTCCATGATTTTCCTGAGACTTGTAATTGTATATTTATAATGGTGGGAATTAGCCATACTTTGCCTAATGTAGTTTACTGCATTATCTATAAACCCCTGTTTATCGACTTCGCTACTAATACTTGCTTGTAAATTAGCGTCATAATAATTCTGGAGGTCAGATTTTAAAATGAAATGGCGGTTTGCAATATTTGTAATTCTTGCCTTTACAAAGTTCACTGCAGCGAACTCACGGTCTAATACCTGGATAAATTCAGAATTTCTGCATCTTTCTATAAAATAACGCTTCATTATATTTTTGAAATCAGTCTGGGAACCAAACAAAGCATTCCCATTACGACCGACATTTGCTATGTTAAAATTCGGTGCGTTTACGGACTCCATATTTTCCGTAAGATATTCAATTTGTTCCTCTGTCATTTTAATAAATCAATTATGCTGACTCCCAATCCAGATGCAATTTTTTGGATGCTGGTCAGTGTAACATTTTTTTCAGCTCTTTCAATCATTCCTACATAAGTACGATGCACATCAGAAAGGTGGGCAAGCTGTTCCTGTGAAAGACCTTTTTGAATCCTTAAATATCTTACCGTATCTCCAAACTTTACAAGTATTTCTGATTTCTTTTTCATTTCAGGTTGTTACACGTAAATCTAAATATTGTAGAAATTTTAATCAACATACTAAAGTTAGCATGTGCTGAAATTTTCTTGTGAAAAGTCCTTGGATAGAGATTATGTAAAGAAATAATTTTAATTTTAAGAAGATTTACTTTACTTTGTATTTATTATGAAGAATTTTATAAGCTATGTGTTGCCATTCAAAAGTTCTTTTAGGCAGATTGCTCTCAATAGACGCGAGCTTTCTTTATTAGAGAATTTAGTTATCAGATATTTAAAAGTAAAGGATTTAAATGAGCTTCGTGACAGATTCGAAGGTCAGGCTTTTTTAGATAATTTTCTCCAAAAAAGTGTGCCGCTGATAGGACTTCAAAAATATCTTAAAACAGATTTAATAGATTTTGAAACTATCTCACCTGATAAGATTAAACCAGAGATTATTATTAATGGAAAAACAGTTAATGTTATTCAATTTGGGAACCATCTGCCAGTGCTTGATACGTTAGATAATCTTCCATGCATTTTTATTTATTCTACACAAAGGCAGATGCTTGAATTATGCGGTTTTGCATCATCATATACTATTCAAAATTCTATTACAGATATTAGGAGATATGGGTTCGGTTCTAAGGAAACTATGAAAGGTGCCTTCTATGGATTTGATGAATTGAAAATGTTTGAAAGTATTGAAGATTTGGTTGAACTGCTTAAATGGTAAATTCTAATAATTTATTCTGCATCATCATTCTCTCTTACGGGCTCACCTTTCATAAAATCTTCAAAAGCTCCAACAGGAGCAAAATCAATATGTATTAACGAGTATTGGTCTTTTTTTCTCCAAAGACGGACTGAATCTGTTCCTTTCTTTTCAAGCCAGTCTTTTGTAACAAGAGTTCTGCTTTTTAAGCCTAAAACATCAACAAGAAGCCATTGACCCAATGCCGCCTGTCCATAGATATTTCCAAACTGGTCACGCTCTGTCAAGCTTCCTGATTGAAAGTTTTTCAGATTATCACCAGTAAGAAGTGCTGGAATAGTTCTTCCATCTGGAAGGGCTAAGTGAAAACGGACTTCTGGCCGTAATATTCTGCTGGCTTTTCTTTCTTCTATAACTTTTAAAATATCTGGGCAGAAAAAATTTTTGAATTTCTGATGGAAATCTATTGGTATTGGAATGTAAATTTCGTTTAATGGCCTTAAAGTATTAGACCCTTTATTTTTAGAAGCTGCATTCCATGCGTTCAGGCCTGATTTTTCTTCAACCTCTTTACTTTTATAAGAGTAGAGTGGCAGGTAAATTTCAACAGCCTCCTCTGCTGTGTTTTTCTTCTCAACTTTTTCTGTAAGCTGGAGATAAGCTTTCAGTAGAAATGCAAACGGATCTTCGATAATTTTTATATCAAAACGGTTTAACAGGAGAGTGTTGTATTTCTCTGAATCAAATTTCTGCCATATCTGAGAATCACCAAATGTGTATTTATATTCTTTCAGTCCGTCAGACCAGACTATTCCGCTGTCATTTGAACCGATAATAGAAATATTAGAAATGTCAACTTTTGGATAGGAACATTCATGGATACTGAATAGTCCCTTATCTCGTGTTATATAATGGTAAATGTTATCTGTCTCCGTAAGCCCAAGTCTAACATAGTCGCCAGACATTCTTTCATTTTTTATTAAAGAAATCTTAGAAGCAAGAGAATGTGCATCTGATTTATAGATGTCAATTTCGTTCTTGTATCTTTTCAGCTGCATGACCTTTTGGAAAGATGGCCTGCTACTCATCCACGTCTTTAATCCAATTCCGATTCTCCTTGTCCCAAATACTGATAATACATCATGAGGAGTATTGCCTATATCAACATTTTCACTGTCAAATATTTTAGCAAAAACAGTTTCTTGAAATTTAGAATCCAGATGGGGAACAGCATCGCCGTGCTTTTGTCTGAAAAGATTAGACAAAGCACCATAAACCTGCAGAAACTGTATGTATTCTTTCCGCTGGTCAGTTGTATACTGCTCCCAGACACTCATATTAAAGAACTTTTATAATTTCCCTGCTGATTCTTTCAATCAAAGTCGTAGTCACAGAATTTCCTGCCTGCATGTAAAGTTTACTGTCCGCAATTTTAGGAAGGATATATTTATCCATCGGATATCCCTGAAAAGCAAAACACTCTTTCGGAGTCAGTTTTCTGATTCCGAAATCATCCTTGATTAACGGTACGTTATGTCCTCCTGCACCCATATTCGCGGTAAGAGTAGGGCATACGTTACTTTTATTCTCTCTTACATAGACTCTTCTCCACTGATAAACAGTATCCTTTTTTGTCATTGTTTTTTCAAGTTCAGGATAGTACTGGTGGGTTTCTTTATAATAGTATTTTTCGTCCTGTTTTCCCTCCTCTAAAAAGTCATGTATTGTATGCGTCAGCGGAATCTCTTCTGGGAATTTGAAGTCGGCGAAATTAGGTACCTGCTCGGGATCAAATGCTACAATAAAAATTCTTTCTCTATTTTGTGGTACATTTCCATGGGTCATAGAGTTTAAAATTTTTGCGAAAACTCTGTATTGCAATTTTTCTTCAAGGATTTCACAGATGACTCTAAATGTTTTTCCTTTGTCATGGCCTACAAGATTCTTGACATTTTCAAGAAAAACAACTTTAGGTCGGTGTTTCTCAACGATTTTTTCAATATCAAAAAATAAGGTTCCTCTTGTATCTGAAAATCCTTTTTGATAGCCTGCAATGGAAAATGCTTGACAGGGAAATCCTGCACATAAAACATCAAAATCTTCGGGTATGTAGTCTTTAATATTTTTCTGGGATATATCACCAAAAGGAACTTCTCCGAAATTTTCTTTATAGGTAATCTGTGCGTCTTTATTCCATTCGCTCGTATAAATACATCTTCCCCCTGCATTCTGCATTGCAATTCTAAATCCCCCGATTCCTGCGAATAAGTCGATAAATTTAAAAGAATAATTTTTAGGAGTGGTAAACGGAACATTTTCAACCTCGGAAAGCAACTTTTTTACAGCTGACTTTACGGTAGTTTTTTCAGCATATCTTTTTTTGTAGTTTACAAAATTTTCTACTATACTTAGCGCCTTTTTTTCGTAATGCTTAGCAACACCATTATGGTAATTATGCAGATAATGAGTCAGCACGGCTTTTTCTTCAGAAGCGTTTCCTACTGCTGAAAATTCATAATCTTTATTGTCTAATTCAGCTATTTTTATAGTGTTTTTATCTAACATCATTCTCCTTAAATTGAAGCGCAATTTACAAAAAAAGGCTTAGATTTTCGTAAGTAAAATGTCGGTAGGGTTTATAAACCTTATTTCAATCTTATCATCAATCTGAGCACCAATATGATAGAACCAGTCGCCAAGAAGCTGCAAATCACCATCACCATGAAACTGTTTGGCATATGTTTCTTGTGCTTGATTTCCCGATGCTTTCAGCCAGCCGTTAGTTATAAAACCATCAGAAGTGCTGAAAGTATAAACCTGACTTCTAGCTGGTTCTTTATCATTTGTAATTTCGCATCTGTAGGCTTCGGAGGCAGGTATTTGAAGATAACCTTCTCCATAACGGATTCCTCTCGTATTCGTATGGCGGTGAGAACCCCATTCTAAGTGGGCTTGTTTAAGTGTTGTTACAAAAAATTGTCCTGTAGTTGGCATAGTTTTAGTTTTTTGTTAATTCTTTTATTTTTTGTTCTATTTGATCGGTGTACAGTTCGGTATTTTGCTCAATATCCTTTGACCAGAATCTCATCACTGTCCAGTTTTCTTTTATTAATTCAGCATCTACAATTTTATCTCTGCTGATGTTTCTTTCTATTTTTGGAATCCAATATTCACGGTTAGATTTAATATTTTCTTTTCTTATTTCCCAGTCTTTTCCGTGCCAGAATTCACCGTCTACAAAAATGGCAAGCTTAATTTTTTTGAAAGTTAAATCGGGTTTTCCAAAAACAGATTTATTGTTTTTACGATAGCGATAACCTTTTCTGAACAATGATTTTGCAAGAAGAACTTCTGCTTTTGTAGCAGATGCCTTAATAGCCTGCATATTTTTTCTTCTTTGTTCGGGGGTTAGGTTATCCATAAAACTAAAATTACGAATTTAAATTCAGTCTGACTATTTTTTCTCTAATCCGCTTTATCAAGATATAAAATAATATTACTCATAGATAATCTAAATTCAATGGAGATAAGCATATAAAAAAATAGTCAATCCATATAATCGCTTAATGCAGAATTAATAAAAAAATATGATATTTGCATTTTTAACATTACCAATGATATAATTTCATAATGGATTCCTATATGCAAATATTATTTCATTAAGAAAATTAACAGTAAAAATTAAAACTATGGATAAAGGTCCTTTTTCACTTTATGATTTTATGGGATATTTTATTCCTGGAGCGTTAGCATTATATCTTATACTTATAGGATCAGGAGGTGATTTGACAGATTTTTCTAAAGATTTTTTATTGAAGGACAAAACAACTTTTATTGATATACCATTGTATATCATAGTTTTCTATATTATTTTGTCATATTGTATGGGCCATTTTCTCAGCTTTTTTTCTACCTTAACAGTTGAGCGATATACAAGGATAATCTATGGTGATCCATCAAAAAATTTACTATCAGATGTGGAGAGAAAAAGATATGAAATTTTGTTTCCAAGTAGCATTACCAATAATATCAAAGAAAAGATCAGAAGTAACTTTGGTTTATTTTTTATTCTTCCTTTGATAATGTTCGATACTATATTGTATTATCTGAAATATAAACACAGATATATGAATCAAATACCGTCACCTTACCGCACTTTAGTGATGACCAAGATAAATGATGCATTTGGACAAATAGGTTTTCAGGGTGATGTTTTCGCAAATACAGCCAATAACTATCATCAGTTGCTTATCCATTACAACTATGAATACACGCAGACACACGCCTCTAAACTAATGAACTATGTTGCTCTATATGGATTTCTTCGTGTAATAACATTAATATCGTCTGTTTATTTAACGTATTTAGTTTTTTATTTTTGTCTGAATTATTCAGTAGATTATAGTTGGAATGGTGTTTTGCAGGCGATTTTCATCTTAGCAAAACTATTTCTCTATGGACTAGTAACCTTTATCTTCTTCTTAGGTTATTTGAAATTTTACAGAAGATACACTTTAGAAAATTTAATGTTGATTTTATTAATTAAGAAACCTTAAAAGATTCGGATTCCATTTGATTAATTTTTTTTAAATGGATTTTATCAGAATTTGTATCGAAATTTTCAATAGTTCAAAAGACTTTTAGGATTAAGATTATGAGGTGCCAATAAAAGTTGTTCTCTATTAAGCAAGTTTGCTCCTAGGTTTCCATATTCATCGAAAATAGAATCATGTTATAAACATTTATTAGTTACTTGTATCTCAAGTTTATGAAATTATTAAAAATAGTATATTAAAAACCAAAAAAGAATTTGAAGAAACGCAAGATGCTTTACAAAAAATGTTCTGAAAAAATTGGTGTATAAAAAATCCCGACTTACGTCAGGATTTTCTCTTATTTTTATTTTTAAACTCTTTTTGCAAACAATCAATTTCTAATTCTATTTTTTGTATTTCTTTTGCGTCCAATTTTGTGAAAAGAAATAATATATCAATGTCTAAAAAGTTGCTAAGTTTTACGATATTCTCAATTGTGGGATTTGTCAATCCTCTTTCAATTCTACCTACATGATCTTTAGAAATATTTAATTCCAATCCTAATTGGAATTGGGATAATTCTCTCCTTAATCTATAGACTTGAATTAATTTACCAATTTGAAACTTTAAATCTTCTACCTGCCATTTATACATGTAGTAAATTTTGATCTTTTAAATACTTTTCATAAAGATATATATGTCGTCTATTGTTTTTTTTATTATATTTGTAAAATAGGTTACAGATAATGTAACTTTGCGATACTTCAACGAAATATTAGAAGCTATTGCTTAGAATCTCGAAGCAGAAAACTGGTAATTTTCAAATAACAACGAGATGATAGGCCTGAAGCTCACGACCTAGGCGTGGGCTCTCTTATCTGTTGTTATGGGTATACCAGTGCCTCTGCTCGGATAATGTAGAGTACCCATGCCGTTTTATTTTCCAATGCAGTTCTGCTTTTCTACATTATTCTATTTCTAAGCTGCTTACCAACATAGAGTATCTACGACACGTTACAATGGGGTGTACAACCCATTGAGGCTTTGCAGCTTTCAGAGAACACAAATTTCATTCATATTAATTTTTATGATATGCTTTGGGTAGGGAGTGTTTTTATTACAAGAATGCTTCCTCCCAGGCATAAATTTACGATCAGGAACCTAAAAAAACATACAAGAAACAGAAAGTGTAGAGTAACCATAGAAAAAAGAAAGCCCTTTCCGCATGATAGTTTATTGGCATTAGACTGTGCAGGAAAGAGCCGTGAGCTTAATTTAATTAAACGTATTCAAAAGTATGAAAAAAAACTTTTGCAGCCTGAGTCATCTTCAAATGGCTTTTGGCTTCACATTGCTCGCTTCCAGCGTAGCAATAGGGCAGGTGCGTACCATTTCAGGTACTGTCACAGAGAATAATAAGCCGTTACAGGGAGTATCGGTATTTCAACAGGGTAGTGAGTCCGTCGCAATTACAAATGACAAAGGGTACTACCAAATTCAAATTGTAGGA
Organism: Chryseobacterium sp. Mn2064; assembly: GCF_049319685.1. Classification (NCBI taxonomy): domain Bacteria; kingdom Pseudomonadati; phylum Bacteroidota; class Flavobacteriia; order Flavobacteriales; family Weeksellaceae; genus Chryseobacterium; species Chryseobacterium sp. Mn2064. Next base: position 277,695 of record NZ_JBMOUE010000002.1, on the reverse strand, counting down.
GCCGAAGCAGTTCTTGTGTTCAGGCATCCGGATTATCCTGATCGTAAGGTGGTGTTGGGAGATCGTAAGGTAATGAATATTACGTTAGGAGGGCAGGAAAAGGAGATTGAAGAAGTTACTATTAATGCAGGATATTATAAGGTAAAGGAAAAAGAGAGTACAGGAAGTATTGCCAAAGTAACCGCAAAAGACCTTGGGAATCAACCAGTCAATAATGTACTGTCAGCAGCACAAGGAAGAATGGCAGGAGTAAGTATTACCCAAAATTCGGGTATTGCAGGCGGAGGCTATGATGTGCAGATCAGAGGAAGGAACAGTTTAAGAACATTATCTAATAGTGCTGTAGATGGAAATCAACCGCTATATGTTCTGGATGGTGTCCCAATGTCTACGTCTGTGATCTCTACCTTTTCGTCACAAATACTTCCTTTCAGAAATATTAATCCATTAAATAGCCTAAATCCCAATGATATTGAAAGTCTTGAAATTTTAAAGGATGCAGATGCAACGGCAATTTATGGGAGCAGAGGAGCTAATGGAGTCATTTTAATTACTACAAAAAAAGGAAGTAAAAATAAGTCTACCATTAGCATCAACTCAAGTCTGGCTTTTAGTAATGTCGCATCTCATCTGAAAATGATGAATACTTCAGAATATATTGCCATGCGTAAATCAGCATTTACAAATGATAATATTTCTGCATATCCAGCAACGGCATATGATGTAAATGGAGCTTGGGATGAAAACCGTTACACTGATTGGCAAAAAACACTTATTGGTAAAACTGCCACAACTTCTAATACCAGTGTAGGTTTATCGGGAGGCTCAGACGGCTGGACATATCGTGTTAATGTCACACATAATGAGCAAACAACTGTCTATCCTGCCGACTATCAATATAAAAATAATACCTTATCAATGGGGTTCACTCATAGATCAAAGGATAAAAAATTAAATATTGCGCTGTCAAATAATTTTTCACAGCAATTTAATAATGTGATCAATGAAGATTTAACAACTACAAGCATCTTTTTAAGTCCTAATGCTCCAGCATTATATAATGCAGACGGTTCATTAAACTGGCAAAACAATACTTTTACCAATCCGATGGCTTCCTCGGTTGTTACGTATCAGAATGATACAAAACAGATGAATAACAGTCTGAATATTTCTTATCAGATTTTTCCCAATATAAGTTTCAGTATTAATTCTGGGTTTAATTATCAGAATTTTGAGGAATTTAATTTAAGACCTCATACAAGGTATAATCCTGCTTTTAATTTTACAAGCGCCAATGGGTCAAGCACTTTTACAAGTAGTTTTTCTTCATTTTCATATAATGTAGAACCTCAATTGACAGCAGATTATAAATGGGGAAGAAATAAATTAAATGTACTGGTTGGAACTACGATCAATTCATCTGAATCTAAACAATCTTCTATTCAAGGTTCCGGATTCGAAAGTAATGCACTTATGATGAATATCAATGCAGCAAAAACAAAGATATTTTCTGATATTATTTCTACAGACTACAAATATGTTGCTGTTTTTGGAAGGGTGAATTATCAGCTGGATAATAAGTATATTATTAATTTCACAGCAAGAAGAGACGGTTCCAGCCGCTTTGGACCCAATAACAGATTCGCAAATTTTGGAGCTGTGGGAGCAGCATGGCTATTTTCAAAAGAAAATTTTTTGAATAGTAAAAAATGGCTGAGTTTTGGTAAAATAAGAGGAAGCTACGGAATAGCAGGCAGTGATAATATTGGAGACGCTCAATATCGTGATACATATTCTGTAGCGTCATCAAGCATTTATAATGGAGTAGTAGGGCTTGTTCCAACCAGATTGTTCAATGGAAATTTTAGCTGGGAAAAAACAAAGAAGCTTGAATTTGCACTTGAAACCTCATTTTTTAAAGATATAATAGGGCTTAATATCTCTTGGTTTAGAAACAGATCAGATAACCAGCTAGTAGGATTGCCTTTGCCTGCAACAACAGGATTTACCTCGGTTCAGGCCAATTTGGCTGCAACGGTTGAAAACACGGGTTGGGAATTTGAATTCAGAACTTCCCCAGTGAAGACAAAAACGTTTTCATGGCAATCAGACTTCAATCTGACCATACCTCGAAACTGCTTATTGGCATTTCCGGGACTTGAAGGTTCTACCTATGCCAATCAATATGTCATAGGTTCTAGTACATCTATCGTTAAACTCTATAATTTTTTAAGAATCAATCCCAATACAGGGCTTTATTCATTTGCCGATGTCAATGGAGACGGTAAAATTTCATCTCCTGACGATAATAAAAGTATCGAAGATTTAGCAGTCAAGTTTTATGGTGGATGGTCAAACAGGTTGAGATATAAGAATTGGGATTTATCGTTTTTATTTCAATTTACAAAACAGCGAAATTATAATTATCATAGTTATATGCCTGTTGCAGGAACGATGAATAATCAGGCTCAGGTAGTTTCGAATGTTTGGTCTGAAACAAATCCAGCGGGGTACTATATGCCTTATTCCACGGGAGTTGATGCGGGAAAGAATGCCGCTCATGCCAATTTCATGCGTAGTACCGCAGCAGTAGGTGATGCATCATTTATTAGATTGAAGAACGTTCAGCTTAATTATAGAATCCCTTTCAATAATGCTGCTACCACAGAGGTTATTCTGTATGTTCAAGGGCAAAATGTTTTAACGTGGACAAAATATTTTGGACTAGATCCGGAATTTGTAACAACAGGCTTCTTGCCACCCTTAAGAACATGGTCAATTGGAACTCAAATTAACTTTTAAATCTTACAAAATGAAAAATACTATCATAAATATAATTAAGTGTCTGTCATTGGGTATTGGGATGACTTGCTTGTTTTCATGTGAAAAATTTATTGACACAGACCTACCCACAAATCAAATAGGAACGTCTGAAGTATTCTCAGATGTATCGTCAGCAAATGCGGCTTTAGCAGGTTTATATGCCGAATTATGGAGCTCTTCAATGATTTCAGGGGATGTTACTGGTTCAGCAGCTATTCTTGGAACATATACAGACGATCTTACCTGCTACGCCCCTTATATTCAAAATGGGTTAGTCGATGTATACAACAACGTACAAATTCCAAGCAACACCATTGTTTATAATTTGTGGTCGAAAGCTTATAAACACATCTATTACGCAAATTCAATTATCAAAGGGGTTAAAGAATCCTCTTCAATTTCTCAAGTAAATAAAGACCGATTAATAGGTGAGGCAACTGTCATTCGCTCTCTGCTGTATTATAATCTATCTCAAATTTTTGATGAAGTGCCTTATACGGATACTACGGATTACCTATACAATAGCCAGCTAAAAAAAATAAGCAAAGTACAACTCATTTCAAATCTTGAAAGTGATCTCCAAACAGTATTAAATGGTTTGAATGATCAATATGCGAATCAGGAAAGAATCTATGTCAATCGAAAGGTGGCAGAACTTTTATTAGCAAAGGTATTTTTAAGTCAGGAAAAATGGAGTCAAGCAGAAAATCTGCTTTTTCAAATTACGCAGTCTCCTTTATATGTCTGGGAGACAGATTTGAGTAAAGTTTTTACCAAAACAGGAAAACATATTTTATGGCAGCTAAAACCTGCAAATTCAACAGATGCTACCAAAGAATATCTTCTCTATAATTTTACGACAAGCTTACCAACATCTTTTTCATTATCGGATGCTTTAGTGAATTCCTTTGAATTAGGTGATCTACGAAAAACAGCTTGGATGCTTCCAATCGTAATCAATCAAAAAACCTATTTCCGTCCCATGAAGTATAGAAATCCCGCAAATTCCAATACCACTGAAAATTCAGTAATATTTAGAATCGAAGAAGTGTATTTATTATATGCTGAGAGTTTAGTGAATCAAAATAAAATATTGGAAGCTAAAATAATAGTGGATAAAATTAGGCAAAGAGCAGGATTGAATCCTTTACCAATAGGTCTTTCAAAACAGGAAATGATTAACAAAATTTTAGATGAGTCCAGACATGAGTTTTTTGCTGAAATGGGACATCGCTTTTTTGATCTTAAGCGTTTAAAAAAAATCGATATTATTGCTTTATCTAAACCAAATTGGAAAAGTTTTCATAGTGCATTTCCAATTCCTGAAAAAGAAATGGTCATTAACCCTAATCTTAATCCGCAAAATCCGGGGTACTGATGGAAAAGTTGATGATATTCCTATTAATCTGTATATATCAATGGGCATATACACAAACGGAAAAAGATTCCATTCCCTACAGCGAACAAAATAAAGCCTATGATATTTATTTAAAAAGTACATCGAAAGAAGGGAAATGGATAGCGTTTTTTAAAGTGTATGATAATAACAATGACAGTCTTTTCATAATAAATCGATCAAATCCTGACAAAAAATATTATAGAATAAAGGTTTTAGATCATAAATGGAGCAAGGATAAACTCATTTTAAAATATCAGAATCAAACAGAAATTTTTGATTATCTCAGTGGTAAGAACAAGATTTTACCCGCTTGCGAAAGCATAGGTACAATAGAAAATGAAGATATACTTGTTCTAAAAACCTCAGACAACGTACAGATTTACGATTTAAGCAGAGGAGAAATAATTGATCGTATTAATAATGTCATCCATGTATTCTACATAAACGACCGTATTTATCTGCAGATTAGAGAGAACAGCAAATTTCAAATCATAGAATGGAGTGAAAGGAAAAAAAATAAGCTTTATTCTTCGGCAGAACAGATTTCGAACGTTGTGGGAGCACAGGTTAATTCATTTTTAATATTAAAAAAACAGAGAAACCAGTTGAATGATATTATATATTATAATACGAAGCATCAATTGGAATATAAGTTTTCAGAACTTCAGCCACTACAGTTTAATTCGACAATAGCATACCAGAGATCCGACGGAAGAATTGTGATTAATGCCGAAAAAGTTAAAGATAAAAAATCAGCTGAAGCACCGGAAATCTGGTTAACATCTGACAATAACCTTATTGAGAAATTTAAAAAATCAGAAACAACAAAGTTTCTCTGGTCACCAGTAGAACAAAAGGTCAAGGTAATGGGAACGGACAAGTTAAACAGGGTAGTGGATATTGGCAATAAGACTTATTTCTTAGCTTTTAGTTTTTCTGAATTGCAGGACTATACAGCTAAAAAAGTACCTGCTATAGTGTATCGTTATAATGCATCAAGTAATCAATATGATTATATTGATACAATAAGATCAAACGTCAATTATTCTCCTGATGGTAACTATCTTATTTATAGGAATGGACGAAAATGGAGGTTGCTGGATGTGAATACAATGAGACATAAAGATGTAGAAAATCTGAACTTTGAGAATGCTTATTTTACAAATGAGAATAATGTCTATTTTGATGGCTCCACAGGTATATGGAAATATAATAGTAAAGTAAGTAAGATTAAGCAAGTGTTCACAAATAATAAAGGCAGTTGTAAAATTTTAGATTTTAAGAATAAATCAAACTTTGCCAATTATCCTTTTGAGCTTTCATTTTATTCTAAAGTTCTTAACGAACTTAACTATATATTCGAAGTGAATGATGAAGCGAGTTTGACGAAGTCTATATTTGAAAAATATGCTGACAAGTATTATCAAATAACTGATTTTACCACATCTAAAATGATTTATCAGAAGACAGATAAGGCAAAAAATGCTTATTTATTTACTGAAGAAAATTTTAATAAACCCAAACGGATTATTGATTTAAGCAGAGCATCTCGTAAAAAAGTACTTTTTCAATCTAATGCTAACGATAAGGATCAATCGAAAATTAAAGTGGAAACTATTAAATACAAAAATAGGGAAGGGGTTGAGCTTAAAGGTATTTTATATTATCCGTTGGATGTTGAAGCAGGAAAGAAGTACCCTATGGTGGTACATGTTTATCAAATTCAGAGCGATAAAATTAATGAATATCCTCTTTTTTTAGAAAACAGTGTAGACGTTGGGTTCAGTATCAGGAAGCTTATTGAAAAAGGATATTTTGTCTATATGCCGGATATTGTTTTTGATAAAAAAGGAACTGGAATTGCAGCATTGGATTGTGTTAATAAATCAATAGATGCTTTGAAAAATAATCAGTTGATTGACTTTAATAAGATGGGCTTAACTGGACATTCGCATGGTGGATATATTACCAATTTTATTGCAACGCATTCAGATAGATTCGCAACGTATGTTTCAGGTGCTGGTAATAGCGATATTGTTAGATCTTATTTCTCATTAAATGAATATTTTGTAAGCCCTTTTTACTGGCAGTTTGAAAATGGACAGTACGAAATGAATACTTCGTTTGTAAAGGACAAAGATCTATACTTCAAAAATAATCCAATATATTATGTCGAAAATGTATCAAAACCAATTCTATTATGGACAGGAAAAAAAGATTTAAATATAGAATGGGGACAAATCATGGAATTTTATATAGGACTAAAAAGAAACAATAAAAATGCAACAGTCTTGGTTTATCCAGAGGAGGGGCATATTATTATTTCAAAAAACACTGCTAAAGATCTTCATTATAAGGTTCTGCAATGGTTCGGTTATTATTTGAAAGGAGAAAAAAAAGCAGAATGGATGAATTAAAAAAGGATGCCTGTGGGCATCCTTCTTTTTTAATTTCTGTGTAATGTTACTCCGCATTCAGTTTCACTTAAGAACTGCTGCATAACTTTTGGTGAACCACCAATCAACTCGGTACAAACGGGTCCGCTGGTAGGGTTGCAATCAACTTCTCCTACAAAGATACATTTCTCATCAGGAGCTGATGCATCAAAGTAATAAGCTGTTTCGCTTACTTTTTTTTCTGTTTTTGCCTTATTAGTGGCAAAAGCACTTCCGACACCAAATACCAAGATGGCTACGGGAACTAGAATGGTTTTAAGATTTTTCATAATAATAAAGTATTAAGATGTGCCTACAATTAATTCAGGTTTTCGGCATTACCTGTGAAGCTGTTCAAGTATCGGTTGCGCAAATTGATACTTGACAATTTCATTTCCAATTAAAATGTATAAGTACTTACCATCAATAAACATATCCTTCAGTTTTTCACCATGGCGATCCGGTACCAAAAAACTTCCGGAGTAATACTGCTGATCAGTCTTATAAATATCAATGATGCTTGCTTTATTCCATTGCAAAATTCCGTCATGAATTGCTTTGGAATTTGAATTAATAAACAAAATCTTATCTGAAATGACTGCATTTTTTACGGATTGCTGTAAAGGGTTTTTGATTTTCGTAGTTCCATCAGACAACTTAACAGTTTCCATACTTTGCTCCTTTTTGAAGCTGATTAATCTAAATTTGTTATGCTTCCCTAATGTATTGTTAAATGAAACAAATTCATTTTTATAATAATATACATAAACAAAAGATTTGTTTTCTAAATCGGAGATAAGTAAGCCATCATTTTCTATGTAACCTGTATTTCCTGTTCCAAGAAGATCATAATGAAGATTCATTCGATGATTTTTGTAATCTCCAATGATAAAGGTTTTGTATTTTGAACTCTGTGATCTAAATAAAAAAGAATTATCCGAAGTTGCATGCAGTTGATCAAAATACATTTCATCAAAACTTACAATATTTAACGAATCCGTTTTCTCTAAGTTTCCTCTATAAATAATTGGTACAGTCCCGTCATAGATATAATAATTTGGAGATTGCCACATTACTTTCAGGCTTTTAAAAGGATGAGCCTTTGTATCTAATGGTATTCTAAATTTTGAAAAACCCTTAAGGTCTTTTCTTACTATGGTAATATTTAAAGGAGCTGTGGTATTTCCTAAATAAATATTACCATCATCCTGCCCGGCAAAGTAAAAAGAGTTATAATTGAGATCAAGAGATGCTTCATTTTCTATTGCATGGGGGATATATCTACGAGTAAAATTATTACTTATTCTTAGTTGCTTTTCTGATTGAAGGTATAAAAGGAATACGCTCAATGAACTTAAAATGATGATTGCGAAAATTAAAGAAGTATAATGTAATAACTTTATTTTTTTCTTGGTTTCAACAAGAATAACGGTAATAATTAAGACCAGTACACAAACTACATTAAAATACAAATGCTGTCTCCAATTCATATTTTCAAGAATTCCTCCACAGGAACAAGGTACAAATTCACTGTATTCAAGAATTAAATAAATGTAAACGGTAAAAGCAGACATAATACCTAATGAAGCGTATAGTCCAATTAATCTGCTTTTTTGAAAAATAAGTGTCGCAACAATAATCAGTTCTACTATAATGACCAGATATGATATTGTTCCTGCATATGTGCTAAGTAAGGGTGATTGAGCAATTTGTATTTGAAAATTTTCAAAATCAAGTAGCTTACTTACACTTGCATAAATAAGTAATAAAATAAATAAATATGCTACTGTATTGACTATTAGTTTGGTTATATTTTTCATATCAATGTTAACATTTATATAATAATATCCATGATACTTTTATTCCTCCATAGTTGGGCATCTTACTTTTTTGGAGAATAAACATCGTTGTAGTGTATTTGCCAACTACTTTCCACATTCCGCTTATAGGACATTCTGTACCTGACTCAGCAATTGTTTCTTTTGTTGTATCCATAAGTAAACTAATTAGATACTTTCCAGTTGTCCCGATCTTTAGGAGGATCGGTTTCTTTAATCTCTATTTCTTTCTCTTGACTAGTGCTGTCTGATTTTGACGAAGTCGTATAATGATTTTCCTCTGTTGCTAATTCGGGGATTTCATTGCGCTCTAGAATTTCTTCTGATTGACATGATTGGGCAATAATGAGTAATAACATGATTGCTAGAATATAGATTGTTTTAATGTTCATGATTTGGGATTTAAAAGTTGATTAATCCCGGCCGGTGTTAGGGGTTACTGTTAGAATTCTGAAACGAAATTAGAGAGCTAAACCTTCGAAAAAAAAAGTTTAAAGACCTGATTTATAAACTTAAAATGTTTTTTTTATAAATCAGGTCAGATTGTATTTGTAATGTAACTTTTTGATATTCAGTTGTTAAGTGGTTTTTGTGAAGTTTTGTAATTCCCAGTTTTTGGAAATTAGTTTAAGCTTTGTTCATTTTGTTTAATTTTATGTCAGAATTACCAGATAACAATAATTTACTATGAAAACTATTTTTGGCTTGAATAGAATGTCAATCATTCTGCTGTTTTTTTGTGTTTTTTTCAAGGCAACTGATTTCGAGAAATTAAGAGCAACTTATGATAACTTTGCTGAAAATGATGAAAGAGGATTGGAATTTGTTGATTTATATATTAAGCAGGCTAAAGCTGAAAATAATTTCAAAGAATTATCGCAGGCTTACCGAGATGCAACAAGCTTTTCAGAAAATAAAAAACTTCTATATGCAGACAGTACAATTTGGGCAGCTCAACAATCAAAAAATCTTGATGTTATTGGAAATGCATATTTGACAAAAGGAAGTGTTTATTATTTTACTTACAGAAAATATCAAAAAGCTCTTGATCAATATCTAAGAGCATGGGGATATCTAAAAAATTCCAATAATTCATATTTACATTATAAGAATTTATATCATATTGGAGTGGTAAAGAGTTATTTAGGATATTATGAAGAAGCATTTCAAATTTTTTCAAAATGTAGATCATATTATCTGGTGTATAAACTTAATGATAATCTACCCAATTTAAAATACAATACTAAAAAAGGCTATTTAAATAGCGTCAATCAAATGGCTATTTGTTTATTCCATCAAAATAAATTAGATGATGCATCAGAACTTATTGAAGAAGGGATGAAGGAATCTGCAAATGACCTGAATTTTGATATAGAAAGAAGCTATTTTTATAAATTAAGAGGAGCCTTAAATTTTATTAAAAAGAATGATAAAACAGCGTTGTCCGATTTTAATGTTGCTTTAATAGGAATAGAAAAGAAACGCGACTTTACAAATACTTCACTAATCTACTTTCTGAAAGGGAAAATTTTTCTTAGAAATAACCAAGCAAAGGAAGGATATGCAAATTTGAAAAAAATTGATTCAATCTTTGTAGAGCACAAATTTGTTTTACCAGGAGTCAGGGAAGCTTATGAATTACTTATAGATTATTGTAGAGATACAAGAAATGCCAAGGGTGAACTTTACTACACGAAACAACTTTTAAGTTTTGATAAAATACTATCTGCAGATTTTAAATATCTATCAGGAAAAATTTATAAAGGGTACGACACGGAGGATTTGATACATTCAAAAGAAAAATTAGAGTCATCCTCATTGTTTGGTTATATTATAGCAGGAGCTACAATAACTACATGTATTTTATTTTCTGGTGTAAAATATTACCAGCTCAAACGTAAAAGAACAAATACTGAAACTAAAAAAGATCAAGCAACCGATCTAATATATCTAGATGAGAAGAATAAATTACCACAGAAGTTATCTAAACTCACGGATAAAGTTGTAAATGATATCCTGAATAAATTAGAAATCATGGAGGGAAATAAATTCTATTTAGAGAAGGGATTAACACAAAACCAACTAGCTAAAAGATTAAAAACAAATACAACTTACTTATCTGGTATTATTAATGAATACAAAGGTTCAAATTTCAATACATATATTAATATTTTAAGAGTGGAGTATGCCAAACAAATGCTAACATCAAACAATGAATGGAGGAAGTATTCAATAGAAACCATAGCAAAGGAATGTGGATTTACGAATAGATCTAATTTTTCTAAAATATTTATAGAAGTTGTAGGTGTTAATCCAGTTGAATTTGTAGAAAAGATCCAGATGAATCGTAGTGAGTAGCCTGCTTCCTATTTAATTCGTATTTTTTAATAAAAAATATGGATAATAGCTTATTTATTAAAGAATGTAAAATAAAATTAAGTTCTTTAGAAAAAAAATTGAAGATGGTCGAATCAAAGTTTCAATATGAGAAAATTGATTTGTGTGAAAGAGCATTAATGGAAATTGATATTCCTGTTAGGGAAATTAAAACTTTATTAGCGGGATACAAATTTGAAGCCCTTGCTGAAGAAATTTATTTCTTTAAAATAATTAAACCTCAATTTATTTCTAAGTTCATTTATTATTCTAAATTACTTTCGATAGAAGTTGCGATTCCAAATGCAGGAAAAGCTGTACTTAAAGAATATTTTGAATGTGAACTCCTGACGCTTAAAACTTTTTATGATCAATACACTGATTTTTATGAATACTATCGTCGTAAAGCAACTTTTCTTGACAACAAGTACTTTGTGAGGAATCAGTTCGATCTTAAAACAAAGCTTGAAGCAGGACTTTATGACTACGATGAAAAGTTTGCGACTTCGCATGATCATATCGTATCACAGATCATAGCCAACGATTTACTTGAAAAATACCTATTGGAAGCAATCACTAATATTGATGGATATACTTTTAAAGCGATAGAGGAGAAGCTCATTTTATCATGGTCTTCTTCAAAGTCCTCATTGATAGAGCTTCTTTATGCTTTATATACTTCTCATACTTTTAACGGCGGAAATATTGAGTTTTCGGAAATTGTAAGGTATGCTGAGAAAACCTTAAATGTTGATCTTGGAAATTTCTACAAAACTTTACATGAAATCAAGAATCGAAAAACAAATAAAACCAAATTTTTACAACTTTTAAACGAAAATTTAAGTAATAAACTCTTAGAAGACGATTGAAAAAGCTATAAAAATGATACTTATTATTTGAGGGTAAATTTTTTAGAAAGACAATCTCTTTATTTATTATCCATCACAGATAATCTCTCGGTAGTACGAGAAACTACCGAAAGATTCTTATTTTTTTTTTAAAACTTTGTCGTAACCATAAAACAAAAATCATGAATATTGACAAAGCGGAATTTCTTTCATGGATGGAAAGAATTATGACAAGATTCGATATCCTAAGCGAAAAAGTAAAAGAAAATCAAAATGGACTAAGGAGTATTGATGGAGAACAACTATTAGATAACCAGGATGTTTTACAGCTATTAAAAATTAGTTCACGAACTCTGCAACGTTACCGGTCTAATAAAATAATCCCTTATTATAGTATTAGTGGAAAACTTTACTATAAATTATCTGATGTGCATCAGGTAATTAGAAATAGTTTTAGAAATTTAAAGCAAAGTAGTGCTAATCTAAATCAAGACCTTTAAATAAATTTTTGAAAGTAGTACTTCACATTAAATAACTGCCTCATTTAGAAGAACGAAAATATCGTATCTAGTCTATTTTAATATGCACAAATAATGTTTTTTTAAGTCTACAGTATGTTCAGTATTTCGTCATCTTTTTTTTATCATTTGATAATGATTTTGAAAATTTTCACTAAATCAAATCTTGAAGAAGGTTCTATTTTACTTTTGTTTAAATGATATTAATCTATTTTTCTAATTTATCTTTGTTTATTATTTTCAAATTTTAGTTCTTTTTGTTGCAGCTTTAAATTCCGAATTGTTTTTTTATATTTAGATGAAAAGTTTCATCATTCATTTTTTGCTTTTGCTTCAAAAGCATTTCAGCATCTTCTCCAACAACATATCTCAATTGATTTTTACCATCAGTCGCGGCTTCAAAAATAAATTGTGCAACTACATCAGCAGACAAAGCATTTTTCGACATTTCCGGCATTGTATTCATTAAGGCATTTACCATAGGTTGATATTCCTGAATGCTTTCATCATTAGAAAAATCAAAAGATCTGCCCCCAAAATCTGTAGCAATTATACCAGGTTCAATGATTTTTACCCTAACTCCAAATTGTTCAACTTCATAAAGCAAGGCTTCTGAAATGCCCTCAACCGCAAATTTGGTTCCGTGGTAAAGTGTTCCCAAGGGAAATGCCATTCTACCACCAGCTGACGAAATATTAATAATAAGCCCGTTTTTGTTTTTGCGAAAATGCGGAATGATAGTCTTTGTTACATCTAAAAGTCCAATAACGTTAGTGTTGAATTGCCTTTGAATTTTTTCTTTAGGAAATGTTTCTAAAGCTCCATAAGCACCATAGCCCGCATTATTTAAAAGAATATCTATGGTTCCAAATTTTTGGATTCCATCATGTACTGCCTGATGGATCGATTCGATATCCAAAACATCTAATTTCGCAACCAGCACATTTTCCTTTTTAGATAATTCTTTCTCTTTCTCCGGATTTCTCATTGTAGCCACTACATTCCAACCTTTGGATGCGAATAATATAGCTGTTGCCCTACCAAGTCCAGTAGATGATCCTGTAATAAAAATAGTTTTATTCATAAAATGTTTATATTCATAAAATCATATATGCTTACCGAAATTCAGTTTAGCTTACATAATTAAAAGTTGATTTTAAGTGTACTCAAATTTAATTGAATGATTGACGGAATTCGAGCGGCGTAATATTTGTTTTGTTCTTAAAAAGTTTACTGAATGACTGCGGATATTCAAATCCTAGTTCGTAGGCAATTTCGCTAACCGTCATATTGGTTGAGGTTAGGATTTGTTTGGCTTTTTCAATCAGTTTATCCTGTATATGCTGTTGTGTGCTTTGACCTGTAAGACTCCTAAGCATATCACTTAGATAGTTAGCAGACATATTCAGTTCAGCTGAAAAATATTGGACAGAAGGTATCCCATTTGTTGAAAGATTTTTTTCCTCGAAATAGTTTTGCAATAATTTTTCAAATTTTAAAAGCAAGTCACTGTTTGTGGTTTTTCTTGTTATAAACTGTCGATTGTAGAACCGGTTACAATAATTCAATAGCAATTCAAGTTGTGAGATGAGTATATCTTGACTATAAATATCTATCCTTGAACTGTATTCTTTTCGGATGGTATCCATTACTTCTTCTATAATTGTTGCTTCTTTGCCCGAAAGGTGAAGAGCTTCATGTACAGCATAAGAAAAAAAACCAAACTGGGAAATTTTTTTATCCAATGGATATGTCCTTATGAAGTCTGGATGTATCAACAATGTCCAACCTTGTAGATTTGCATTATCAGCCAGTTCAGAAACAATCACCTGATTAGGCCCATGGAAAACCATTGCGCCTTCCTGAAAATCGTAGTAGTTCTGCCCATACTTCATCGTACCAGTATAATTTATTTTCCTACTGATCGTATAGAAATCATAGGTTTTATTTCTTAATTTCTCATGAACATAATTCTTGATGTTTTCATGATTAATCAAACTTATTAATGGGTGCTGCGGCTTTTCAATATCTAATAAGTTATGATATTCAGATATTGACTTGATATGGTATGGTTTTTCTGTTTTCATATTGATTGGTATTTATAGTGTATTATTTTAATCCGATTAATTTAATTTATATCTGTAGATAATGATATGTTTCTAAAAGTCTCGAACTCTTCCAAATCTCTTTCTCTTTTATCCATGATCATTTGAAAGCTGTCAGGTCCTAGTATTAAATGAACAGGAGGATTTTCCATATTGGCCAGGTTTACAAGTTCAGTGACTAGTTTTTCTGGATCTCCAGGCTGTTTTCCGGCTCTTTTCATATAACTATGATATGTGTTTACACTTTTATAGTCAGGAATAGTTTTTTTTGCATAATGCAAAGAGCCTTCATCTAAAAAATTAGTCCTGAAAGATCCAGGTAATACCACTGTTGGTCTGATATTGAGATGTCTCGCTTCTAAAGCTAATGCCTCAGTAAGGCCAACCATTGCAAATTTAGAAGCTACATAACTTCCGATATTCGGACCAGCAATATAGCCTGCCGCAGATGCAATGTTTATAATACGTCCTGAGCGCTGTTTTCTAAATTGTGCCATAGCACTCCTGATCACATTTACCGCTCCGAATAAATTGACATCTAATGCTTTTCTAAATTCATCGTCGGTTAATTCTTCCAAACTACCGATATATGAAAACCCCGCATTATTAACGGCTACATCTAATCCTCCAAAATGGTCAACTGTTTTGTTGATTGCCTGTTTAACAGCTTCGCTGTTTGTTATGTCTAATTCTATAGGCAAAAAATTTTCGCTTTCAATGCCTATACCTTTTTTTAAATGCTCTGTATTTCGTGATGTGGCCGCAACTTTATCCCCTTTATCCAACAATAATTTTGATAGTAAAAGCCCCATTCCTTTTGAAGCGCCGGTAATAAACCAGATTTTTTGATTACTCATATTTAATTTAATATTTTTGTCCAGCTAATATTCTTTCAGATTAAAAATTCAAGAGGGCAGGATTACTTTATTCAGGTAATGCCATTGTTCAGTTATTTAGTACTTTTTAAAAAATTCATCTACTTTATCGATTGCGGGGTCAAGATATTGGTCAATGTCATAAAGATCCATATGTGATGCCCCTTCAATTACAAACCATTCTTTTTCCCCTGCAGCCATTTCATAAACCTCTTTATCCATGTCATGCGTAAAAGCTTCGCTTCCTGCAATAACTAGAAATGGTGTAGTAAAATATTTTGCCTGATTCATAAATACCCTTGAAGGATCAACTGGCAAACCAATAGTTGGATAATTAGGTGTATAATTGGGACACTTATCTTGTCCGGCCCTAAGGAAATAGTATCCATACGCATCTTTCATAGCTTTTGAAGCATTCTCCGGTGGGGGTAAAGGCATTCCTCCAAACATAGGTGCCGTTTCATATTCACCGGTTTCATAATACTTTTGCTTGGCGTCGGCCGCTGTTTGCAGCATTTGATCGAGAATTGCTTTTGGGTAAGCACCGAACAAACTTGCGGCGGCATCAAAATTACCTACCAGTGTTGCCACTGCTTTTACACGTGCATCTCCAATGGCAACATTACATATATATGGAGCACCGGCACAAGCACCTAAACCATAAAATTTTTCACGATCTACAAATTTCAAAGTTCGCAGGAAACTAATGGCATCAGTCGTGTTCGGTACCATATTATGAATACTTTCAAAGTTTCGCACTTCACCTTCGCTATCTCCAAAATTTTTTGGATCGAAAACAAAAAAAGCATAACCTTTTGCTGAAAGCTTATTCCCATATGTTGCACCGGTTTGCTCTTTTACTTGTGTACCTACACGCGTATAGATAATGGTCGGGTATTTCTGCTCTCTGTCAAATCCTTTAGGAAGATATAAATCTCCGGCAAGTTTGTACCCCTGGCTCATAAAATATACTCTATTTTTTCCTTCTTTTAACTGTTGATTTTCGACAGCGATTCCTTTTTGAATATTGCTCATAACGATTGTTTTTAATTATAGACAAAATTGGGCTTTATTAAGAGCCCAATTGTATCCAAATCTCTTGGGGTTGTGTTCAAATACAGGATTTTACTCAAAATCAGTTGAAAAACTTAATTCTTTCGATTGTTCAAGTTTTTCTATTTGTGATTTATAATAGTTTATAGCTCTCTGATAAGAATCCTTACCCATTAACAGATGTAAAGGAGCATTAGTGTTCCCTGCAACATCAATCAAAACTTTTACCAGTTTACTAGGATCTCCGGGTTGTTGACCATTAAATTGATTCATTGCATCTACCAATGATTGTGTAGGGTAGCCTTCTATTGTGTTTTGAGCAACAGGAAATTCTCCTAAAAAATTTGTCCTGAAAAGCCCTGGTGAAACGATAGTTACATTTATATTGAAAGGTTTCACTTCCAATGCCAAAGCTTCAGAAAAACCTATTACAGCAGACTTAACAGCATTATAGCTTCCTGCACACGCATCTGCAGAATATCCTGCTGATGAAGCAAAATTGAAAAAGTGACCACTTTTTTGTTTGCGGAAATAAGGCATTACATTGCGTATTACATTTTGAAATGCAAAAACATTGACATTTGTAGATTGACGAAATTCTTTATCCGAAACTTCTTCCAGTGCACCTAAAAGCATATAACCTGCATTATTTACGGCTACGTCAATTTTACCAAATGCAGCAACAGTCTGTTCAATTGCTTTTTTTACTTCTGCATCACTGGTAATATCTACAGTAAGTGCCAGCAAATTAGCGTTATTGCCTACTACTTTTTCAATACTTTCTTTGTCACGTGAGGTAGCAGCTACTTTATTCCCATTTTCTAATAATTGTTTTACAAGTGTAAGACCAAAACCTTTTGAAGCACCTGTAACAAACCAAACCTGTTCATTTTGATTTTTCATTTTCTTTTTTTTATTTATTATGTAATTGAAACTTTCTTATTTAAGTCCTCCTGAAACTTCGATGCGGCTATCTGCCAAAAATTCCGAATCATCACTAGCCAGAAATACTGCTACTTTTGCAACATCTGCCGGATATCCCATACGTCCTAATGGTGTTGCTTTTATATATTGTTCAGTAACATCTCCTGCAAAATCGACCTGTGTACCTTCTGTTTCAATAGCTCCGGGAGCAATGGCGTTCACACGAATTTTTTTAGGCCCTAACTCTGCTGCCAGTGCATGTGTTATACTTTGTATAGCTCCTTTTGTTCCAGAATAAATTGAGTAGGTTGGGACACCTTTTTCACTTACTACGGAAGTCATATTAATAATGTTGCCTCCTTTGTCACCAAAATACTTTACAGCCTCTCTTGTAGCGAGTAAATTCCCGAGAACATTTATATTATAGTGACGATTAAATTCCTCTGTTGTTATTTGTTCAATTGGAATTGATTTGAAAACACCGGCATTGTTTACCAAAATATTTATGGAGCCAAACGTTTCATATGTTTTTTTAAACATATTTTTCACATCTTCTTCTTTTGAAACATCAGCATGTACTACAATGGCTTTACCACCATTAGCCGTAATTTCATTTACAACATTTTCTGCCCCTTCACGATCTCCAGCATAGTTTACCACGACGCTTGCTCCTTCCTGGGCATATGCTTTGGCAATGCCTGCGCCAATACCTTTAGAGGCTCCTGTTACAATAGCAACTTTGCCTTCTAATTTTTTATTTTGACTACTCATTTTCTCTATTTTTATTGATAAATCATTTATTTCACTCTTAAAATATTCTGTCTTCTCTCTTCTGAAAGCCAGGGGTTTTCTACATCATCAAAATCGGTGGAAATGCTTACAGGTTTCCATTTTTCAAATTCTGCTTTTCTATCAGCATCAACGACTTCCAGGATGGCAACAGCATCTGAACCTAATAATAGGTGTACCGGTGGTTCTGTATGTTCTACCAAATCGATGATTACCTGTGCTGCTTTATCTGGGTTACCTAGTGGGATAATGGTTTTAATATAATCTTTCAGCGATTGTAGGATATTTTTGTAATCATCAATTGGTTCGGCGTAAGTCATTGAATTGGTAGCCCAATCTGTACGGATACCTCCCGGTTCTATAGAGGTAACTTTAATACCAAGATGTGCAACTTCTTTACTTAAAACTTCAGTAAATCCTTGTAATCCGAATTTTGCAGCCTGATACATAGAAAAACCAGCCGAACCCACTCTTCCTCCTACAGAACTAACATTGAAAATACTTCCTGAACCTTGTTTACGCATATAAGGTAATACAGCTCTAACAACATCTATCGGGCCGTTGAGATTAATGTGTAGCTGGCTATCCATCTGTTCGTTGCTGAATTCTTCAATTGCACCTGTAATACCTACTCCAGCATTATTGACCAAAACATCAATACGACCGAATTTTTCAATCGTATCTTTTACAGCTTTATTAATTTGTTCCCTGCTGGTTACATCTACCGGCAATGCAATAATTTGATCGGGATATTGAGTTACAAATTCTTCTAATTGTTTAGGGTTTCTAGCCGTAGCAGCTATATTATCACCTTTAGCCAATACAGCTGCCGTAATGCTTCTGCCAAGGCCTCGTGAACTTCCTGTAATAAACCAAGTCTTTCTCATTTCTGATTAATTTTATTGTGAATGTCAAAATTATCAATAAAAAGATATACATTTGATACCTGTATACAAAAGGATACTTAAAATGGGTAAGATTGAAGAAATGAATTTTGAGGACAAGATCAAATTCGTGCAGGATACACAATATGTAATAGGAGGTAAATGGAAATTATCCATTATTATTTCCATCTATCATGGCAACAGGCGGTTTAATGAAATTCTTTCCTCTATTCCGCCAATAACCAATCGGGTGTTATCAAAAGAATTAAGACATTTAGAAGAAAATGAGCTGATATCAAGAAAAGTTTATGACGATTATCCGGCAAGAATAGAATATACTCTCACTGATTATTGCCACAGTGTCAGGGAAGTTTTAACCTCAATGGAAAAATGGGGTAAACAACATCGGGAGAGAATTAAAAGGAAATGATTTTCTTATTACTTTTTGCCTAAACTATAGCTTTTATCACCAGTAAAACAATCTTACTCATCTTACAGCATAAAAAGCTACATTAAAACCTTGCGTATCGGAAAGTGAAATGCCCAATAATGTTTATTAATTTATCAAAGTGGGCTAAATAACGTTTAATGTTATAAACATAAAAGTTTAATCTTTTCAATTGTTATGACATAACCAACTGTCAGTCGATAAAAATATTTCCTACATACATAACAGATTAAGACTTTGCTACTCTGAACCTACAGCTTTATTTAGTAATTGTATTGCATTTAAGATAGCTTCCTTTTCTAAAGTTGTCAAAACACTTGCAATAGATGTTGCCAACCATTCTTCACGTTCCTGCCTGCTATTCTTTAGCCATTTCTCTCCCGCTTTAGTAATAATTGCAAAATTTTTCCTCTTATCAGTTCCGGCTTGTTTTCGGGTAATAAGACCCAATGTTTGCAACTTACCCAAGACCTGTGAAACATATTGTGAGGATAGATTAAAATGACTGCATATTTCTGATGGAAGTACTTTTCCATTCTCAAAAAGAAGCTTAATGACATTGAGTTCTGATATTGAGAGTTGATCCTCATTACTTATTTGCTTTCTTAATTTCCTGTTCAAATGAGAAACAAGGTCTCTGACCCTATGAGCGACTTCTTTATCAAAGTCAGTAATTTCTAAATTATCATCTTTCATGATACAAATATACAAAAAATAGCAAAGTAACTTTGGTATTTAAATAAATCAAAGTAACTTTGCAAAGTAATTTTATTAAAATGAATAAAAAAAGTGACAGGGGAGTTGCGTTATTTTTAACTCCATTGATACTCGGTAATATGCTGAATCCGTTGAATTCAACAATGCTTGCAACGGCTGTACTTACTATTGTTGCAGCTTTTGGTCAGCCACAAGGAGCAGGAGCCCTTTTGATTATACCATTGTATTTTACATCCGCAATTGGACAACCTTTAATGGGGAGACTTTGCGATGTATTCAACCCCGCTAAAATCAATCTTTTTGGCTTTGTATTAATTTTACTCTCTGGCCTTATTGGGGTGTTAGCACAGGATTTTGAGTGGCTTATAGCTTCCCGGGTTTTACTCGGACTAGGAAGTTCGGCCGCTTATCCATCGTCTATTACACTTATCCGGCAACGTTATAAATCGAAGGAAATGGATGTGCCTGGAATTGTATTAAGTATTGTTGCTATTGCCGGACAGGTATCCTTAGTATTCGGTCCTTTCCTTGGAGGGATATTATTGGAGAGTTTTGGTTGGAAAGGAATCTTTTTCATTAACATACCATTGGTCCTGATAGGGCTGGCATTTTCTATGATAAAGAGAGATAAGAATATACCGACAGATCAAAAGGATAAGAAACCATTTTTTAAGATTGTACACGATCTTGATCCAATAGGACTTTTTGCCTTTTCAGGATTTTTATTTTCATTTTTGATAACAATCTTATACCCTTCATATCTATTTGCAAAAATATCTTTGACTATTATTTTGCTTATTGTCTTAATCTTCATTGAGTTAAAACATCATAACCCTTTTATAAATGTAAAGGTTTTAAGCCTGAATCTTTTTTTAAACACAACCTTTCTTCGCCAAATAGGTATCAATTTTATCATCTATCTTTTTCTGTATGGTCTGCCACAATGGATGGAACAATCCAAAGGTATAAGTCCTTCTTCAGTAGGACTCATTATGCTTCCATTTTCATTAATGGCAATGGCGTTGAGCTTGCTGGTTTCAAAGAATAAAAACTATCTGCTACTTCTTTCGATGGGGATAGCCTGTATTATAGCTGCCACGGTGGGGATTTTTACTTTGGACTCTACATCATCCATATACTTGATTCTTGCCATTACCATTACAATAGGTGCTGCAATGGGAATCTTAACAGTAGCTAACCAGGCAACCTTGTACGCCGAAGCTCCTGAAAATGCTGTTGGGGTATGTTTTGGACTATTTCGTACCGTAGGTTACATTGGGGCAATACTTTCAGGAACCGCATTAAAATTCCAATTCAAAGCAGGTGCAACAGATAAAGGTTTACACTCACTTGCCTTTATGGCACTTTTCGCCTGTTTAGCAATTATACTATTTCTAGTACCACTATTCTTTAAAAGAAAAAAAATAGAACTGAAAACTGAAATAACAATTTAACAAATAAAAAAGTATAAAAAATGGACAAAAACGAAAAAAATTACCGTACAGCCCTGCTTGTTATGGATATTCAAAATGCTATAACTGCACATATACAGAATCCTGAAAATTTACTCAGTAATATAAATAAAGCAGTAAAAGCGGCACATGAATCGGGAGTAAAGGTAATTTATGTAAGGTTGGGATTTAGAGAAGGGCACCCAGAAATAGATAGTAGACATCCTCGCTTTGGTGCTCTAAAGGAAAGCAAGATTATGTTTACCGAATCTCATGAGGGAACTTCATTTCATCCCTATATCACATTAGAAGCTAACGATATTGTTGTTGTAAAAAAGAGGGTCAGTGCGTTTGCAGGTAGTGATCTTGATATTATATTACGGGCACATAGAATTGAGTTTTTGATTCTTTCAGGTATATCTACCACAGGTGTAGTACTTGGAACATTGCGTGAAGCAGCGGATAAAGATTACCGGGTAACTGTACTTACAGATGCCTGCGCAGACCCTGATCCTGAGGTACATGAATTTCTGGTCAATAAAATTTTTCCTTTTTCCGGTGAAACAATAACAACAAACGAATGGACTCATAATATTCAACTTTAAATAGTTTATTGTTCCGGTCATTACGTTGCATAAGTACTTTTTTTAATTGCAAAAGCTTATGCTAATTCGACACTTAATTGTGACAAGCCCGTGTTTTTATTTGAAGCGTTCTTCTGAAGGTAGAAAAGTACTTTAAACGTTGATTTCTTTTGTCGTTTCCATACTCATAATTCATTAATGCAAACCTATGTGAGTCAAGAAACGATATGAAAAATTATAGAAATGCTTAAATATAGTTTTTTTAACAATTGTTTTAGTATTTTTACTTTACTAAACCTAAATTTTATCTACTTTTAACTCATCATTAAAGAATCGTAAAACGCCTCTAACCAAAAGATTTATTGGGAGCCTAGAAAGTTATTATGAAGGAGAAAAATATTACTTTAGTCTTATTTAAAGAGAAAAAATTATAGTTCCTTAAATTGTATGGAGCAAAAACCGCAAAAAGAAACAAAAGAATCAGTTAGGTAGTACAATTTCCGTTGTGTTCTATGAATCTATCATATAGAATGTATATAATGAACGGCTATTTTGTTTCGTTTTGAGTTATTTTTACTGATTAGTAGAAATTATTTTGGTTGCTGTTCTTGATTAATTTGTATATATTTTTTATTACTGCTGTTCAGAATGTGGATACCTGCTTAATACTTTTTCCGCTATTAGCACTATATTTCAGCGAGAAGTAATCGCAGCATTGCTATTAAATGAAATGTTTATATTTTCTTTCGGAGCAATTTTATTATACAGATGTTATGGAAATTCCTGGAATACAAAGGTCTTTGAAATAATGAAACTATTTATTATAAAAAAAGTCCCCGTAGAAATCAGGAATTTCACTGCTATAAATAGCTTTGGCTACTTGAGTTGTGTCGTAATCTAATTTTATGATTTCTGCGGACGTACTGTATTCTTGCACGGTCAATATCGTATATGTTGCTTGGTGATCCAATTCTTTACTCCTTCCTACCGAACCGCAGTTAACGATTAATTTGAAATCCACTTCCAATATATACGAATGATGGGTATGGCCCATAACAAGAATATCAATCTCTCTTTTATTAAGTTGTTCGATTATTTCTTTTTTTTGATCATTTTCATAAACATATTCATCATTGCTGTTCAGAGAGGCGTGAACAAGAAGAATTTTTTTTTCAATATCACCGGTTTTAAAAGTAAGCTCCATATTGTAAGGAAGAGATTTTAGCCAGTTTTTATTGTCTTCTGTAATGTTTTTTTTACTGTGCATAATAGCTTTAATTCGATTTCTTGTTTCAAGTTTGTTATGATGACCTAGAGGGGTAATGGGCTGATTAAAAGCAATACGTTGATCATGATTGCCCATTAAGCACGGGATTCCTGTTTTTCTTATAAAGTGAATTGTTTCATTTCCCCAGGGAGCAAAATCTACAAGATCACCAAGACAATAGATCTGTGTTATTTCACGTTGTTCAATATCTTTCAAAACTTCTTCTAATGCTATGATATTTGCGTGAATGTCGCTTATGATTGCTATTTTAATCATTATTTTGGAGTTTTTAATGTTTTTATAGTTTTATTTAATAGAAATTTAGGTGTTTTAAATATATCACAGTTTATTTCTACTTGATAGAAATACAATTAACAATGCTGATCCGCTCCAACATATCATTTGGATAAGTGCAAAATACCATCCACCAAATGACCAGCTCAAAAGCCCAAAAAAAGTTCCAACACCTGCACCAATGAAATAGGTTGTCATATAAACAGTATTCAATCTGCTGTGAGCCTCTTCATCTAGTGAATATATTCTTGTAAAATTGGTGATTTGTGTAGCCTGAACACCAATATCCAAAAAGAAAATTGATAAGATTAAAATCCATATGGAATAAGGAAAGAGTAGCATAGCTAGAATACTTAAGAACAAAATTCCTACACTTAAGTACAGGTTTTTAAAGACTTGTCCCTTATCAGCCATTTTGCCAAAATAAGGAGCTACTAATGCGCCACCGATCGCTATAGCTCCAAATAATCCTATCTCTGAAGCAGAAAAATTAAAAGGTTTTTCGCTTAAATGGAAAGTCAATGTCGTCCAGAAAGAACAGAAGATACCAAAAGTTAAGGAGCCTAAAATAGAAGCTTGTCTTAATACCTTATATTTTCCGATTAGGGCAAGTGTAGATTTAAGCAAGCTGGCATAGCTTCCCTTAAACTTAATGGGAACTTCTGGTAAGATAAAATATAGCAATAAACTACTTATTAATACCAGGATAGCAGAGAAAATGAATATACTAGGCCATCCCCAAAGTTCTGTAAGCCATCCGCTGATTAATCGTGATGCCAAGATGCCACATAGTATTCCACTAAAAACAATACTTATATTTTTACTTCTGTTTTCTTTTCCCAATGTGGCTGCCATCGGAAGAATGATCTGTGCTGGAGTTGAGCATACGCCAATGATAAAACTGTATATAAGTAGTAAGGTAAGGTTCGTTGAATTCGCGGCTATTAGCAAAATGATAAATAGAAAAGAACATATCCGTAAAATCAAATTTTTCCTGTTCATTTTATCTCCGAGCGGAAGTAAAAAAAACATTCCAAGCCCATATCCCAATTGAGATAACATGGCTATTTTTCCTACTGCATTTTCAGATTTTCCCAAACTATTTGCTATATCTTTAAGTATGGGTTGACTATAATAAACATTGGCCACAATTGCTCCGGCAGAGAATGCCATTACCGGGATAACTAGTCCGTTTTTTTTTATTGCTGTCATTTAATTTTTAAGGATGTAAACTTAGCATCCTTAAAATTTATAATATTGTACATATCGATATATTTTTTGTAGATTAGGATAAAATAAAAAAATGAAACTCATTCAGTTTGAAGCATTATTTATCAGGGACTTCAGTACTAAAATTTGGCCATTTCCTTTGCATTCTCATAATCATTACGAAATCATGTACATTATTAAAGGAAGAGGAGTACATATACTTAACGGCATAAAATCTGATTATTTTCCCAATTCCATCTTTTTTCTACTTCCTCAAGATGAACATGATTTTCAGATTGATGAAGAAACCCATTTTATGGTTATTAAATTCCTTCCGGGTATTTTAAAAGGTGGTGTAAATAACTGTAGTACAGACTTTTGGAGTAATGTTTTAAATGGGCTTGCAAGGAAATTTCAGTTAAATGAGGTAAAGTATATTCAGGAAACTCAGCTTGAAAAGCTTAGAGTCATGATTGAGGTTATGGTTTTGGAGTGGCGACAGTATGGTCAAAAAACAGGTGAGGTACATATACATCTTCTTCGTAGTGTTCTATTGCTATTGAATAGCTCTTTTGATGACAGTCCGGAAAAAGACATTATTAAGCTTGAGGACACATTAATAGATAGAATACAGAATTATATACACAGTTATATTTGTTATCCTGAGAAACTTACTGTAAAAGAATTAAGTATGTTTTTTAGAATGTCAGAATCCGGAATCCGGATAACTTTTAAAAATAAAATGGGTATGTCACTACGGGAGTATATCTATTCTTTAAAGTTACAACTGATCAAAGAACGAATCAGGAATAGTAGTTCTAATTTTTCTGAAATAGCCCAGGATTTTGGTTTCACAGATTCTAGCCATTTTTGCCGTTTTTTTCTTAGCCGGACCGGTATTACACCAATGAAGTATCGTAAGACATAGATATTGATAAATTGTAACTGTCCAGTAAATTATACTATTTTTACATTATTTAGTACCATTTCAACTGTCAATTTTAGATTAACTTTGAAATCAACGGAATGTCGAATAAAAACAACTGTATTCGGAAGTTAAGTGAATTATAATTAATTGTAAAATGAAAAAAACATATCCAACATTTGATATCTGCAATCTTGTGGCAAAAAAGATATCAAACGATCTATTTAATGCAGATAGGTTTCAGGGATATCTGATGAACAATCCTCCTATTAAAAATATTCATAAGCATTCTTTTTATCATTTGGTATACTTTACTTCTGGAAAAGGGCAGCATGTTATCGATTTTAAAAGCTATCCTATAGAGCCGGGATGTATTTATTTTATGTCACCAGGTCAGGTTCATAACTGGGAATTTGAAAGTGATGTTGACGGGTATGTTGTGAATTTTTCTGCCATTTTTTTTGATAAACTTTTTTTGAGTTCCCATGCAGTAGATCTGTTTCCGTTTTTTAATATTTTTTCAAATGAACAGATGATGAAAATTAAAGATGATATGAGATCTGAAGTTGTTAAAATCTTTGAAGTTCTTCTAGACGAATTAAATAATGATACTTATCAAACACCAATGATGATAGCTGCTGAGCTACTTAGGCTATTTGTTATTGCAAGCAGAGAATTGGGACCCGATGTTCCTGTTTTAAGCAGAACTAGCTATAATTCAATTCTTTTGAAACAGTTTTTTGATCTTATACAGGATAATTTTAAGGATATGCGGCTTCCTAAAGATTATGCAGCTTTGCTCTATATTACGTCTAACCATTTGAATTTTCTATGTAAAGACCATTTGAATATGTCTGCAGGTGAAATCATCCGTAATAGAGTATTGCTTGAAGCAAAACGGATGTTGGTTAATTATGAGCTTTCAGTTGCCAATATTGCCATGGAACTAAATTTTTTTGATACCTCATATTTTATAAAGTTTTTCAAGAAATATACACAGCTTACTCCGGAAGCATTCCGCAAACAATATTATAGCAAATCCTGATAGGATCATTTCCAAAGAAAGATTGATGTTCCATCTTATTGAGTGAGTAATGAGAAGATTTACTGACCAAAGAAAAGAGCCCTAACACACATGTTACCATTATCAGCAATTTCGCTATATACATTAAGAACAATAAATTTCTTTACGGTAGCCAATAAAGGATATGAAATGTTTTGCTTAGAAAATTGGTGTGAAGAAGAATCTCTTTCCGAAAATTTTATGTTCTCTCAATTACATTTAGATCATTGCAGCTACAATAGAAGTCTTAGTTCATTATGTAAATAAAATACTATTTATTGCATGATTGTTACCGCAAATAATATTGAGATTAGTAATAATTTCGCACACTTAATTTAAAAATGAAACTTTGTTGATGAAAGAAAAACTATTGGTCGATCAGGAGGAGGTACCTGATGGAATCGATATTAAGGATTCTAAATTAATTTATAGGGGAATAGATCTGCTGGATTTATCAGAAAAATATGGAACACCATTGCGTATGACCTATTTACCTGTAATTTCGGAAAGGATCAATGAAATGAATTCATATTTTAAAGAAGCAATGATCAAATATGGATATCAAGGAAAATATTCCTATTATTACTGTACAAAGAGCTCACACTTCAGCCATATAGTAAAAAAGGTTCTTGAATCTGAAATTGGGATAGAAATTTCCTCAGCGTATGATATCGAACTGGTGAAATCGCTTGTTAAAGAAGGGACGCTTCTTAGGGATTCACGGATAATCTGTAACGGTTATAAGACCCCAGATTATCTGAAGGGAATCAAATCACTGTTAGCTATGGATCATTGTTCAATTCTACCAATAATAGACAGTAAAAGTGAATTACTGTATTACGATAGACTGAATATCAGGCTTGACATTGGCGTACGTTTGAACTTGGGTTTTTTGGCTTCTTATAAAGATGAGTCCAGATTTGGGCTTTCACCACAGGAGATCATTTCATTCTATCATAAGAGGATTAAGGGCAATAAAGATTTAAAAATAACAACATTGCATTTTTTTTATGAAAAGGGAATTTCAGCATCGAATGGTTATTGCAAAGTTCTTGAAGATGTAACCCTTTTCTATTGTAATTTCAAACGATCTAATCCGGAACTTAATACGCTTGATATCGGTGGTGGGATGCCATTCCATAGTTCTTTTGAGAGTGATAATGAAATTCAGGACTTGATAAATATGATTATTACCACTATTCACGGTGTCTGTCATCGGGAATGTATTCCTGAACCGGATATTGTTACTGAATTCGGAAAATATACAGTTGCGGACGCTACGATGATGATTTTCAAGATCCATGAAAGAAAATTTACCGACGGTAAAAACTGGGGTATTGTTGATGGTTCTTTTATTACACATCTACCGGATACATGGGCTATAAAACAGGAATATACCATGGTTGCTATAAATAATCTGCAATATGATTATAGGCCATTCCTTCTTGGTGGGCTCACCTGTGACAGCGCTGATTTTTATCCAAGTTCTGGTTCAATTGACTCTGTCATGCTTCCTGATACGGATCAAGAGCAGTATATTGCTTTTTTGCATACAGGGGCCTACCAAGAGGTACTGAGTGGCTTCGGGGGGATCAACCACTGTCTTATTCCTTCGCCCAAGCATATCCTTATTAGGAGAGACAGTGATGAAAATCTGACCTATGAAGTTTTTGCTGAAAAACAGAATATTCAGAATACCATGAACATATTAGGTTATCGTTAGGTTAATATTGGTTCTTATCGTTGGTGGCTGTGATATCTTGAAAACTATAACCCTTTTCTTCTCTTGTTACGAGTGTTCTAAATGGGAACAAAGGATTATTTATTACAGGTTTGGAGATCCCTATTTTAGGACAATATTTTCCATAAATAATACCATATATAGAAACAGTTCTCTTTATAAATTTGAAAATTAATTCAAATAGACCTCATATAAATCTAACTACCTATACAACTTATTCCGAAAGATGACAGATAGATTAAGATTAAAAATAAGAAAGGAGGTGAATGCAGAAAACAGAAAAAATAAATAGTAATATGGAGTTACAGAAATTTAATTACGACAACGATATTGTTAAGGCGTTCCTATATGCTACGATCATATTCGGTCTGATCGGGTTTACCTTCGGTATAACGGCTGCACTGATGCTGTTTTATCCGGAATTGCCCGAGTTTTTGTTCGGAACTGATGATGCCACGATACAGAGTCTGAGATCGGGCGGTATCCAGTCGCTGATCAATACCCATGGTGCATTTGGTTTTGGAAGAATCAGGATGATCCACACCAACACCGTAATTTTTGCATTTGTCTGCAACAGTGTCTATACGGGAGTTTACTATTCATTGCCACGGCTTTTAAAAACTCCAATGGCAAGCCCGACCTTGTCATGGGTCCATTTCTGGACATGGCAGATTATGATCATAGCGACATTTATTACCTTCTTTATGGGTATCAATACTTCCAAGGAGTATGCGGAACATGAATGGCCTATTGATATTTTAATAACTTTTTCATGGGTGATTTTTGGTATTAATATGTTTATGACTATTGCAAGAAGGAGAGTTAGGCATCTCTATGTAGCGATATGGTTCTATATTGGAACATGGATAGGATTGGCCATGCTACATATCTTAAACAATCTGGAGGTGCCTTTATCCTTTACTGGCTGGAAATCGTATTCGATGTATGCGGGAGTAAAAGATGCACTGGTACAGTGGTGGTATGGTCACAATGCGGTAGCCTTTATCCTGACCACGCCTATTCTCGGACTGATGTATTATTTCCTTCCCAAGGCAGCGGAAAGACCTGTTTTTTCGTATAAACTTTCCATTATACATTTCTGGTCATTGATCTTTGTGTATATCTGGGCGGGTCCTCACCATTTACAGTATACGGCACTTCCGGCATGGGCACAGGCTGTAGGTACTGGATTTTCGATCATGTTGATTGCTCCTTCCTGGGGAGGAATGTTGAACGGGCTTCTTACCCTTCGTGGAGCATGGGATAAAGTCAGGGACAATCCGATTCTTAAATTTTTCGTAGTGGCGGTTACCTGTTATGGAATGGTAACATTTGAGGGTCCGCTTTTGGCTACCAAGAATATTAATAAGATCGGGCATTATACGGACTGGGTTATCGGACATGTACATTTAGGAGCCTTGGGCTGGAACGGTTTCATTGCCTTCGGAATGATCTATTATCTGGTTCCAATCATGTGGAGAACGAAACTCTGGTCTGTAAAGATGGCTAACTGGCATTTCTGGCTCGGTACACTGGGGGTAATATTCTATGCCGTACCGATGTATATTTCAGGATTTACGCAGGGGCTGATGTGGAAACAGTTCAATCCAGACGGTACATTGATGTGGAAAAACTGGCTCGATACGGTAACAGCGATCATTCCGTATTATAAGATGAGATTTTTGGGCGGAGCCTTTTATATATCAGGTGCAATAATGATGCTTGTAAATGTTATTGCAACGATCAGACACGGATCATTCCAGAAGAGTGTACCTGCTGAGGCACCTGCACTTGCAGTTATTAGCAGCAAGAGAAAGGATGGTGAGGGAACGCATCTATGGATCGAAAGAACTCCTTATCTGTTGAGTATATTATCCTTTTTGGTATTATCCATCGGAAGTGGTGTGGAGATTATTCCGACATTGTCACTAAAGGCAAGTGTACCTACTATTTCTGCGGTGAAGCCATATTCGCCTCTTGAACTTGAAGGGAGGGATATCTATATCCGAGAGGGTTGCAATGCCTGCCATTCACAGATGATCAGACCTTTCAGGGACGAGATCGTTAGGTTCAACGGTAAGAACGGTGAATACTCCAAGGCAGGAGAATTTATATATGACAGGCCATTCCTTTGGGGGTCAAAGAGAACAGGACCTGATCTTCATCGGGAAGGCGGTAAGAATCCAAGCTCATGGCATTACAAACACATGTACAACCCGAGGTCTACTTCTGCGGGATCCATTATGCCACGATATCCATGGCTGATCAGCAATGATCTTGACAGATCAAAAATGGTTGATAAGATTGTGTTCATGAAGAAAGAATATGATGTACCATATACCAGAGCTGAGATAGATTCAGCGAATTCATGGGCAGATAATCAGGCAGCGGAAATTGTGAAGGAAATTTTCTCGGAGGCAAACGATCTGAAAGAGGCTTATGCAAAAAGACCGAAGGGGGAACTTGAGAAAAAAGAAATCGTCGCTCTAATTTCCTACCTACAGAGACTCGGAACAGACATAAAAACAACTGAAATTAAAACAGTAAGTAATAATTAACGAAATAACAGAACTCTTTATGATACCACAGAATTTTAAAGATTTTTTAGCCAATACTGACAATACAGGTTTATACCAGATAATAGCTCTTATATTCTTTATGATTTTTTTTATCTCGCTCATTGTGCTGGTATTTAGCAAACCAAAAAAATATTATAAGGAGGTTTCAGAATTTCCGCTTGACGTGAATGATTGATTGGTTTGCGCAATACAGTGGACACTCATCAACATTATTCACAATTCTATTTATTAATCTCATTATGAGTGCCACTGTATTTTTAATACAATGAATAACTTCCTGATTGTTAAATATTATATAGCAGATTAAAACTCCATATACAATTCATTATTTATTTTGAACTGGGAGCTATCTATTTCATTATAGATAGCTTTTTTTGTTAGCCATATCGGTTTGTATAAGAAATTTCTGTACTTATTTTTTTAACATTAAAAAAATTCATAATCACAAATGTCAGATTCAAAGTAAAATTTGTCCGATTGATCAGATTTTCAGAAAAATATACCTCACAAAGTCCTGAAATTTGAATAAAAAATAAAGAGATATGAATCTTTTTTTGAAAAAATTAAAAACAAAAAATATTCTGGTTATAGTACTGGTTATCTTTATTGGCATTCAGTTTTACAGACCTGAAATTGTTCAAAACCCAATAACGGGCGAAATTCATGTTCCCAGTGATGTAAGAGCGATATTGGAGCGTTCGTGTTTCGACTGCCATTCCAATCAGACAGATCTGAAGTGGTTTGATCAGATTGCTCCTGCTTACTGGCTGGTGGCAGATCATATTAAAAAAGGAAAAGAAGGACTGAATTTCTCTGAATGGGATAAACTGGCTCCTCCTGTACAAAGTGCAAAACTTTGGGAAGCTTTTAACCAGATTAATCTGAAAGCGATGCCCCTAAAAAGCTACGAATTACTTCATCCTGAAGCAAAACTTTCTGAAAATGATATCCGCATCCTGAAAAACTATGTTACTTCTCTTGCTCCAAAGCAAAAGCCAGATACAGCAAAGATTTCTGCCTATAATAAACAATATCAGCAGGTGAATACACCACATGAAGTACCATCCAATGCTTCATTGCCAAAAGCCCTGAACGGGATCAACTATATTCCGGATTATAAAAACTGGAAACCTATAAGCACTACAGAAAGGTTTGATAATGGAACAATGCGTATCATTTTCGGAAATGATATTGCTGTAAAAGCGGCAAAAGAACATAAAACCAATCCATGGCCGGACGGAACCATATTTGCGAAAGTTGCATGGGATCAAATTATTGACAGTGATGGCAATGTTACTACCGGAGCTTTTAAGCAGGTGGAATATATGATCAAAGACTCTAAAAAGTTCGCTTCTACAAAAGGATGGGGATGGGCAAGATTTTTATCTCCCAAGCTTGAACCTTACGGAAAAAATGCAGACTTTGCCAATGAGTGTATCAACTGCCATCGCCCTATGAAAGATAATGATTTTGTATTTACATCTCCTATTAACCATTAAGCTATGAAGAATCTAATTGTTTATTTAATAACGTCCGTGCTTATTGTGAGCTGCAGTTCCAAAAAAGAGTATGAACCGTTTAATAAGAACGCTTCCCTTCCTGAAAAGTTTGATTTTAATGCGATGGATCTAAAGGTGGTAACCTCTTCCCTTCATTACAAAAAGCAGACGACGATGACCCTTTACGGAACTGCTTCGGCCATTGATGAACTGAAAGGCAATCCCGGAAAAAAAGAAAACGGAGAAAGAACTCTGACGCTGATCACATGGTCCCAGAAAGATGATCCTTATTGGTATGGCGCAAAAATTCCTGATCACCTATTGTCTGTAGAAGTGATCAAAAGTAATAAACCTTTTGCGGAACATTCAGAAATACAATATCAGAAATATGAAGGAAAGGAACTGAAAAAAGTAAATTCAGAAGGTGCCGACAGAATCAGGGCAATACTCAGCATGAAGCCTTCCATTATGCCTTAGCGGGCTTTGTAGTAATTTCAATAATAAAATATAAAAAAAATAATACTCATTAAAATTGTTAAGAAATGAAAAAAATCAAATTCAGATCAAAACTGGTAGCAGGATGCTTTGCAGCAGCAGTGTTACTTTTTACTTCCGTTGCATGTTCTAAGGATAATCAGGATGAGTCATCTGATCCTGCCGTTAAAGAAGTACAGTTGAGGAATGATGCCAGCCTTGGAAGTATATTAACAGATAAGGAGGGGCATACACTTTATTATTTTGCCAATGATGCTACTGCCGCAAACAATTGCACCGGGGGATGTGAACCGATCTGGCCCATCTTCAATGTGGATAATCTTTCATCTGAAAAATTGGGAGCAGGATTAGAACTTTCTGATTTTACAACAATAACGACGGGCTCAGGGAAAAAGCAGGTAACCTACAAAGGAAGACCTCTTTATTACTATGCACCTTTGGTAAATGGAACAAATGTGAAAGAAGATGCCGGAAAAACAGGTGGGGAAAATATCGGAGGAGTATGGTTTGTGGCAAAACCTGATTATACGATTATGCTTACCAATGCACAGCTTGTAGGACATGATGGGAAAAACTATACATCAACTTATACGGAAGGTACAGGAAAAACATTATATTTTACAGATGCCAAAGGAGTAACATTGTATACCTTTAAGAATGATAAGCAAAACAAAAATAATTTTACGGCCTCTGATTTCTCTAATAACGGAGTTTGGCCCATTTATGAAACAGATAAAATTGTAGTTCCTTCCGGATTGGATAAAACACTTTTCGGGTCTATTACGGTATTCGGAAGAAAACAACTTACTTATAAAGGATGGCCTCTGTACCATTTTGGTCAGGATAATATGGTAATGGGATCTAATAAAGGGGTTTCATTTCCTGCTCCAGGTGGTATATGGCCGGTACCGGTAAAGAATATGGCAGCAGCTATGCCTTAATTTTTTGTTTTTATAGAAATCTCAGTGCTAAATAGCGGATGTGCTGCCGTGCCGTTATTTAGCTTTTGTATCTTTGTGACTGCTTAACTGCCTGATTTTTATTTATGATCTATGCAAAATATATAAACACCAACGGAAGAAAGATATTCAGGATTGATCCGAGAATTATTCTATTTAGCGCTCTTTTTATGGGAATTCTGGCTTCATTGCCCAAAGTACTCCGCAT
The DNA here is from genome assembly GCF_049319685.1 of Chryseobacterium sp. Mn2064. Taxonomy (NCBI): domain Bacteria; kingdom Pseudomonadati; phylum Bacteroidota; class Flavobacteriia; order Flavobacteriales; family Weeksellaceae; genus Chryseobacterium; species Chryseobacterium sp. Mn2064. The sequence goes on along the minus strand of NZ_JBMOUE010000002.1, from coordinate 243,389 downwards.
GCATATTACCTTGGGAGAGCTGATGGTGGATTTTTCCATTTCATTTTTGTACTCTTTATTTGTATGGTATTTTAATATCTACAGTCTGCCTAAATTTTCTATTCAGAATATATCAACAAGCTTTTTCAATAAAAAGCTTGTGGTCAGCCTGTCTCTGGGAGTTGTAATGATGGCAGCCATAGTGCTTATTCATCATATTATCTTTCCAAAGTATGGATTCAACACCATGGTAGTAATGTACGAATTCAGAGGAATACTGATTAATCTGACGATTTATATGTTTCTGTATCTTTTGTATCAGACTTATAATTCACAGCAGATCAAATTTGAGCTGGAACAGATCAGAACAGATAATCTCAATGCTCAATATGAACTGTTGAAACAGCAGATTAATCCCCACTTTTTATTTAATAGTCTCAATACGCTGAAGTCTATGATTGATATAAAAGACGAGAATTCCGGAGATTTTGTAGTCAGGCTTGCGGATTTCTATCGTTTTACTTTAGACAATAGAAAAATGGATCTCATTCCCTTAAAAAAGGAACTTGCAATACTGGATGCCTATGTTTTTCTTTTAACATCAAGATTTGAAGACGGCATAGAGTTTAAGATAGATATTCCTGAAGAAATATTAAATTCCTACATTCCTCCATTTACGCTGCAGCTGCTATGTGAAAACTGTATCAAACATAATATCGTGTCACTGGCACATCCATTAGTCATAAAGCTATACAGTGAAGATGGGTATATTATTATTGAAAACAATTTCCAGCCCAAGAATATTCCACAGGAATCTGCGGGGATAGGAATTGAAAATATCAGGGAACGTTATAAGCACTTTGCTGAAAAAGAGCTGACCATATTGCAGAATGATCTTAATTTCACCGTCAAATTACCAATAGTAGATGAAAGTTTTAGTAATAGAAGATGAGATCAAAACCGCCAAGGCTTTGGGGCGGATGATTGTTGCGGTACAGCCGGAAGCTACCATAATACAATATATTGAAAGTGTTACTATGGCTGTCAAATATCTTTCTGGTACTGAGATACCGGATGTCATATTCATGGATATTCAGTTGGCAGACGGAAATTGTTTTGAAATATTCAGTCAGGTCAGGATAAACGTTCCTGTCATTTTCTGTACAGCCTTTGATGAATATGCTATAGAAGCCTTTAAAAGTAACGGAGTAGATTATATTTTAAAACCCTTCGAGAAAAAAGATATTCAGTCGGCTTTTGAAAAGATTAACAACCTTAAAAACTTCTTTCAGCATTCTCCTTCACCAGACCGGAAACTGGAAGATATACTGAATAATCTGACAACAAGAAGAGGGAAAACCAATTTCCTGGTATTTTCCAATAATAAATACAGTAATATCCCTGTTGACAAGATTGCTTGTTTTTATAGCCAGTTTGGAAGTACGGTACTGGTAACCTTTGATCAGAAGGAGTATTCAATACCACAATCTCTGGATGAAGTAGGGCAATTGGTGTCGGGAGTTCAGTTTTTTAGGATCAACAGACAGTTTCTTATCAATTTTGCAGCAATTGTGGAAGTGGAACACTATTTTTCCAGAAAGTTCCTTGTGAGCCTGAAAATTTCCGCCCCGGAAAAACCACTTGTTACAAAAGATAAAGCCTCCCGTTTCCTTCAATGGCTTGAAGAGCGCTAGGAAATCAATTAAAAAACAGAATCTATAAAATAAATCTCCGGTTATTATCGGAGAATGGTATTATGATACCAGATCTGGAATAGGATGTCTGAAGAATTCACAGAAATATAAATCCTTAAAAGAATAAGGAATAATAAAAAATGGATAAAAAAAATAATATCGTTAACGAGTTTATTAGTCGTAAATTTGGTTTTTTGGGAGAAGATTTCCTGGAAGAGGTGAGGCTTCATAGCAAATATGATAAGATAGCAGCCAAACAGGAGATCATCAATGAAGGCGGCTGGGTTAAATATGTTTTGTTCCTGATAAAAGGAGCAATTAAAGTATATTCCCTGAATGATGGAAGAGAGCTGGTGTATTATTATATAGGAGATGATGAGAACTGTCTGATGACTTTTTCATCTATATTCAATAACAACATCAGCAAAGTCAATGCTATAACAGAAGCAGATTCTGATGTGATGCTGGTTCCTCTGGCCGTTATGAACAGATGGCTGGTTGCATTTCCTGCTATTAATAGAATTTTTTTTCACGAGTATGAAAGAAGGTTTTCAGCAGTGATGAATATGATTAATGAGGCTATGTTTCATCATCTGGATACGCGTGTCCTGAACTATATTAAAAAGAAAACAGAATTGGCAGGGAATCATCCTGTAAAAGTGAAGCACAGAGAAATTGCTGCAGGATTGGGAACCTCAAGAGAAGTGGTAAGCAGGGTACTGAAAAAAATTGAAAATGAAGGAAAGATCTTCAAAAATCAAGAAGGCAAAGTATTTCTTGCAGAATATATACCCGTAAGCAAATAATTGGAGTTTTATAATTATATTAATATTAAATCATTTTTTCAAATGAAAAAAATACTTTTTATCGGGATGGTACTTATAGGAATTTTAAGCCTTTCATCATTTATTAAATCAGATGATTCTACAGGTCCGAAACCTGCAAAATCAATTTATGATTTTAAGATTGAATCCATTGATGGCGGAAAAATTGACTTTTCTGAATACAAAGGGAAATACATTCTTATTGTAAACACGGCATCCAAGTGCGGATATACTCCTCAATATAAAGGATTGGAACAGCTTTACAAAGATTACGGTGACAAACTGGTCGTTATAGGTTTCCCATCTGATAATTTTGCAGATCAGGAGTTTCATGACAATGTAGAAATCAAATCTTTTTGTGAAAAAAATTATGGAGTAACATTTCCTCTCACCACTGCTGTAGATGTAAAAGGTTCAAAAATCACTCCGGTATTTGATTATCTCACCCACAAATCTCAAAATGGAGTAATGGACTCCACCATAAGCTGGAACTTCAATAAGTTTCTGATCAGCCCGGAAGGAAAATTGCTGGAATATTTTGATTCTAAAGTGGTTCCTGAAAGTGATAAAATCACCCATTATTTCAAATAATATATTAAATATGAAATCCGACAAATTTTGCCGGATTTTTTATTGTTCAAATATAAAAGTATTAAGTTTTTGTAATTCATGGTAAATTGAAAGTCAATTCATTGTGGGTAATTTATTCAGGGGTGAAACGTCAGGTGAACTGCAGAAAAAGAGCCTAAAGCAGCAAGAAGAGTACTGGATTCTCAGCTTAATTGGTTAATCAAAGCTTAATTACAAAACAAACTTTCATTGATATTCCGTTAAGAGTAGAGGAAAGTTTACATAATTGTAAGAACACCGATACATGTATTTGAGTTTACTGAAGCTAGATGGGGTGAAAACATAAAAATGCATTGAAAAAAATATTATAACTGTAATATTCTCTCGTAATTAATTTTTGATGTTAAATAAGTATTTAAAAGTTAACGATATTAGATGTTGATTCTGTTTTTTCTAATGAAGCGGTACGACCAACAGGACATTCCCGAACTTATCCGAAGTAGATTGGCTAAGAGTCAGCAATGCTTTCCAGTTTATTAAAGATGCTGCTGTAGACTGGGATGACAGCTACATTTTGGAAGCAGAACCCAGTGATTTTATAATGATTGTCCGTAAAGCGAAAAATAAAAATGAATGGTATGTAGTAGGTATCACTAATGAAAATGAAAGAACGGTAATGATCAATTTTAACTTTCTTCCAAAAGGAAAGAAATTCGAAGAAACGATCTATGAAGAAGAAAAAAAAACAGACTGGAAAACAAGAATAATAGACTACAAAATTAATAAGAAAACAATAACTTCCAATACAGTTTTAAAAAAGAAATTAGCACAAAGTAACCAAAGTAGGAAGAAAAACCAATCCACATGGCATTATCAATTACAATAAGGCTAACTTAAACCGCTATGTAAATGATTGTATTGATAATTTACAGGTTTAAGTCTGGACCTTATTTTGTTACACTGCCCACCGGGTGAGATTTATACAGACCCATTGAGGCATTGGATACACTAAAGCAGCAGGGTAAAATTGCACATTACGGAGTGAGTGTGGAAACAGCCATCAATGCATGCCGGTTTGATATTTCAGCAGTAGAAATTATATTTAATATGTTCCGTCTCAAACCGCGTGATCTTTTTTTTGAAACTGCTGCTGAAAAAGATTTGGGAATTCTGGCAAGAATTCCTTTAGCTGTGGCTTATTAACCGGGAAATTTAATAAGCAAAAGGTATTCGCTGAGAATGACCACCGTAAGTTTAACAGAAATGGAGAAGCTTTTGATAAAGGAGAAACATTCTCAGTTGTTGATTATGAAAAGGGAATCCAAGCTGTAGAAGAACTGAAAAATGTATTAGGCAGTGAAAATTTAGCATAGAAAGCGCTGAAATTCATTTTAGTGCATAATGAAGTATCAGCTGTTATTTCTGGAGCAAGCAATCCGGCCCAAGTAAATTTTTGTTATTATAAATTCTATGTATGATGCAATAAAAAACAATACTAGGCGATTGCTTTCTCATTTTTTTGTAAATTTAGGCTATGAAAAATCAACTAGGGCTACCAAGAAATGAAGAAATCACCCAAGAATTTTTATCATTGGTTGATGAATACATAGCTGACTTACTCGAAAAAAAAATAGAAAAACAGCTTTCCACATCTGATTTTGCAGATTCACTGCATGTTGCTGGTCGACATTTAAGTAATACCCTTAAATTGACGCTAAATATTTCTCCTTGTGAGATTATTGAGACCCGCATTATTGAAGAAGTTAAGATCTTATTGACTCAGACAGACCTTTCCATTTCAGATATCAGCCATCAGTTTGCTTATAAGGATACTACAAATTTTATAAAATTTTTTAAAGGCATTGTTGGTGTTACTCCCTTGCAGTTTCGCAAGAGGGAAAAGAATAAAGAAAATAAAAAGTGATCTCATCATATTTTCTGAAGTTTGCATTATTTTAAAGAATAAAGGCAGTGTAAATTTGCTTATAATAAAAAACTTTAAATATTATGAGCAAACAAAAAAGAATTGCACTTGTTACAGGTGCAAGCAGAGGATTGGGTAAAAACATGGCTATAAATTTAGCTAAGAAAGGGATCAATGTTGTTTTTACATACCAATCAAAAAAAGAAGATGCTATGGAAACGGCGAAGGAAATTGAAAAATACGGGTGCCAAGCCGCTTTTTTACAGTTGGACGTACAAGATATCAATAGCTTCGAGCTGTTTTTTGGTAATTTAAGAACCTGTTTAAAAGATAATTTCCAAACTGATAAGATAGATTATCTTGTAAATAATGCAGGAATTGGTGCTTATGCCACCTTCGCAGAAACAACTGAAGATCAATTCGATTCGATGTTCAATATCCATATTAAGGGCGCATACTTTTTATCGCAATCAGCCATCAAAACGATGAATGACCACGGTTCTATTGTTAATATTTCCAGCGGATTGACCCGTTTTTGTACGCAGGGTTATGCAGCTTATGCAGCAGCTAAGGGAGCAGTTGAGGTTCTTACCAAATATCAGGCATCAGAACTAGGTTCCAGAGGTATACGAGTAAATGTTGTTGCCCCGGGGCCTATTGAAACAGATTTTGGAGGAGGCGTAGTTAGAGATAATAAAGATTTAAATCAAGTCATTTCTTCACAAACAGCTTTAGGGCGTGTTGGACTGCCCGATGATATAGGAAGTGTTGTAGCATTTCTATGTACAGATGAATCAAAATGGATCAATGCACAACGCATAGAAGTTTCAGGAGGCTATTATTTATAGCCCAAAATTCATAAACTAATATGTTTTGCAATCCAAAAGTAAAAATTCCATGTTTTTTAACACATTTGAAAAACATGGAATGTCAAAACTCCATTGCTTATCGAACGTAATTTTTGTTTCGATATTGCTCTGAGCCTTTTAACACTTATAAAATATTAACCTTAAATGACATGGAAAATCAATATAAAAATATTTTTGATAAGCAAAAAGCTTATTTTTTGACAGACACTACTAAAAGTTACGAATGGCGGATTGATCAACTGTCTCGTCTCTAGAATTTGATAAAAGATAATGTTTCAGCATTGAAGAAAGCACTTGGTAAAGATTTCAAAACTGCCGAATTTGAACTGGAATAGGAAATCCTTGCAAGCTTAGGTGCAATTGAAGAGAATAAATATCAATTGAGAGAATAGATGACACCTGAATCCTTAACATTACCAAAAAAAATGATAGATAATGGACATAAGGGTAATATTTATCATGAGCCATATGGTGTAACCTTTATAGTTGGTCCTTTCAATGCCCCAATTGTTTTATTTTAGCAAATATGCAAAAGGGCAATGTGAAGGGAGTAACAGCGACGCACTACACATTATAGAATACATTTACCGCCACGATAGCAGTACGGGAAAACAAATAGCAAAGGCATTTAGTATAAGTCCGCCAGCGATTTCCAGGCAGCTTAAATTTCTCATCGAAAATGGTCTGATTAGTGAGCAACAATCACAAGCACACCGCAGGATATTCAACCTCAGCGTAACAGACAAAGGCAAGTTTATTGTTGAAAATTCCGAGAATTTCAGGGAGACTGCAGCTAAACAAGCTGGTAAGGTCTTTAATAACACCGAGTTGGTAACTTTAACATCACTGCTATCAAAATTTATCGAATCTTATAACAAGCCTATTGATTAAGATCTTTAAGACTGCCATTCAGCCACTCAATGCCGAATACTCAGTGTTTGATTTTTGCATCAAAGCATTTGATTTTCGCAACACTCTCAATATCCATGTCCGTAATTTTGTAAAAAACAAGTTGTTATGGAATTAAACAATGTTAAAGCTGTTGTTACAGGTGGAACAAGCGGGATTGGATATGAAGCCGCAAAGGTTTTAAAAGAGCTAGGAGCTGAAGTAGTAATTTGCGGCACAAACGAGCTCAAAGTGGATAAAACATCTAAAGAACTTGGCGTGTATGGCGTTAAAGCTAACGTAATGATAGAAGAAGAGGTGGTGGCTTTATTTGATTATGCCAAAGAGAAGATGGGAGCGGTAAATGTATTAATCAGTAATGCAGGAATAGGAAAATTTGCTTCACTAGTAGAAACTACAGTAGAAGATTTTCAGAAAGTTTGGGAAGTAAATGTCCGAGGGCTTTTTCTGTCTGGAAGAGAAGCTGCAAAGCATTTTATGGAGAAACGGTATGGAAACATAATCAATATTGGTTCTACAGCTTCACTTCGCGGATATGCAAATGGGTCTTCTTATGTAGCAAGCAAATTCGCGGTATCCGGCCTAACAGAATGCTGGCGTGCTGAATTAAGACCATATAATGTAAGGGTCATGCAGATCAATCCAAGTGAAGTAATCACTGATTTTCTAATTAAAGAAGGCCGGGAAATAACAAATGAAGCCAATAAGCTCAAACCGAAAGAGATTGCGCATTTAATTGTGAATATGTTAAGTATGAGTGACATAGGATTTATTCCTGATGCATCTGTATGGGCTACTAACCCCTAGTAACTTAAATGATAAGATTTATGGAAAGAGTAACACAAGCACAGCAGTTTTTTGATGATAAATTAATCTGGATGCCGGATCACCTGCAAAGAGAGATCGGCCAATTTAATGTTTTTCCGATATACAGCACGCCCACAAATAAGATCAATTGTCAGCCTTACAACAGAAAAGGATTTTATAAGATTAGCTTATTGAAGGGACGTACAAAATTTTCTTATGCAGATAAAGGCTTAGAATTTAAGGATAGTGCGCTTCTATTTTCAAACCCCAACATACCGTATTCTTGGGAACTGTTGGATGAGGAACAAACGGGATATTTCTGTGTATTTACAGAAGGTTTTTTCAATCATTTCGGCAATATCAACGATTATCCTGTGTTTAAACCTGGAAACATTCCTTTGTTTGAACTAAATGAAGAACAAGAAGAGCAGATCGGCATTATCTTCAAAAAGATGATCGCAGAGATTGAATCAGATTATTTTTACAAATATGACGCCATACGGGCATTGGTTTTTGAGCTTATTCATCTTGCGCTAAAATTAACACCTATCAAAAGTAATCCTGTTGACGATTCAAATGCGTCTTTGCGAATAACTTCATTGTTCACAGAGTTATTGGAACGTCAGTTTCCAATAGAATCACCAAGACAACAGATTAAGTTAAGACATCCCATTGAGTTTGCCGACAATCTTTCTGTACACGTCAACCATTTGAACCGGTCATTAAAAAAAGTTACAGGAAAGACTACATCGCAATTTATTTCTGAAAGAATAATGCAGGAAGCCAGAAGTTTACTTCAACATACCGACTGGAATATTTCTGAAATTTCCTGGTGCTTGGGATTTGAAGAACTACCTCACTTTATTAATTTTTTTAAAAAGGCGGAGACTTCCACACCCAAACATTATCGTAATAGCCATTTGTAAACATCAAGGCACAAAAACAACGTTTTGCTTTAGTAGCAAGAGAAGTGACTGTATGTAGAGACATACGGTCGATATACATTTTAAAATTTTAATACTATGTTAGAAAAATCAATAACGATGAAAGCGTGGCAATTACATGCTTTCGGTTTGGAGAACCTGACACTTGATGAGGTAGCAGTTCCAACGCCGGGACCTAATGATATCTTAATTAAAGTAGGCGCGGTTTCTCTTAATTTTAGAGATAAGGCAATTGTAGATGGCATTTATGAACCGGAAATGATTCCTAAACCACTAATCCCTGTATCAGATGCAGCAGGAACGGTGGTAGAAATTGGGGCAAATGTAACTCGTTTCAAGATTGGAGATAGAGTCACCTCTCACCTATACTCAAAGTGGATTGACGGACAACCCGCACCTAATGAACCCGATTTCTGCTTTGGTGCCCCCCTGCCGGGTGGATTGGCTCAGTATATGCTTATCCACGAAGAATCTGCGGTCAACGTTCCATCATACCTGACAGATGAGGAGGCGTCTACACTTCCTATTGCGGCATTGACTGCATGGTTTTCACTCGTGACATACGGTAATCTGAAAGCCGGAGAAACAGTACTGATACAAGGTACTGGAGGTGTATCCATTTTCGGGATACAAATAGCCAATGCTTTGGGTGCAAAAGTAATCGTGACTACCAGCAGTGATCGAAAAGGAATTAAGGCACGTGAACTTGGAGCACAGGAAATTATCAATTATGTAAAAACAGCAGATTGGGCGGCCGAAGTTACCAAACTGACCAATGGACAGGGTGCTGACCATTTACTCGAAGTCGTAGGCGGTGAAGGTCTCAATCATTCTGTTCTGGCCACAAGAGTTGGCGGCCAAATCTCGCTTATCGGTTTCCTGACAGGACAAAAGACAAATTTTGATCTAATGCCTGTGATATTCAGACAAACCAATATTCAGGGTATTGCCGTTGGGCACAGAGCAGCATTTGAAGAAATGAATAAAGCCTTTGTACAGCATCACATTAAGCCTGTAATAGACACCATATATAACTTCGAGGACGCGGTCAAAGCTTATGAACACCTTGGTCGTGGTGCGTTCGGAAAAATAGTAATCAAGGTTTCATAAATTGATCAAAGTAATATTTTCGGATATCCAATAGGTATAAATGTTCAATAAATTAGTTATGGAAACCTATCCCGTTGATAAGATCTACCGCCAGATAGAGCCAGGATCTGTTTTGCTCGTATGTACGCAAAATAAGGGTGTACCCAATGTTATGACTATGGGATTTCAAATGATGATACAGCACGATCCTCCTTTGATCGGAGCAATTGTTGGTCCTTGGGATTACAGTTATAAGGCGCTCGTGAAAAACAAGGAATGTGTTTTATCTATTCCCGGTATTGATATCATTGAAAAAGTTGTGGACATAGGTAACTGTTCTGGCGACAGAGATAACAAGTTTGAGAAATTTAACCTAACCATTACACCGGCAAGCATTGTCCGAGCTCCTATGATCGAAGATTGCCTGCTTAATATTGAATGCAAGGTTGTCAATACCGAACTCGTTGACCGATATAATCTTTTTGTACTGGAAGCGGTAGCTGCCTGGAAAAACCCTGAGAAAGATAAAATAAAACCTTTTCATCATCACGGCAATGGGATATTTTCAACAGAAGGTGAGTCTATCAATCTTCAGGACAGAATGACAAAATGGAAAATATTTCAGGACTGAAGAACTTCTGGTTTCTTATTAAAGATGTTACAATAACGCGATTTAGTTTTCAAGTTTTAGCAAATAACGATTACATACTAGTTGATAATTAATAAAGAGACTGTTCTCAACCATGAGACAGTCTTTTTCTTTTTTTGTAGGCTATCAAAATTATTTTCAGGCATATTAGTACAGGAGATTTAGTATTTGATAGGCTGTTTGAAATTTGCATTTTTTGGTTTCATCTGCGCATCCGCCACCTCTGAAGCGGTATCTACCTTTGTATCAAACAATAATAAAAATGATACAGTACAAAAAATTACTTGAGCCTTTTCAATTGACAAAAGGAATACAAATCAAGAATAGGATTGCAATGGCCCCTATGACTACATGGGCAGGAAATGATGATTTCACCATTTCGGATGAAGAAGTAGAATGGTATAAAGCACGTGTAAAAGGTGTAGGATTGGTTATTACCGGCTGTACGCATGTAACCCCGGAAGGAATTGGTTTTACCCATGAATTTGCCGGATATGATGATAGCTTTATCCCTAGTCTGAAAAAATTAGCTGATGCAGCAAAAAGTGACGGTGCTCCTGCAATACTGCAGGTTTTTCACGCAGGAAACAAAGCAGTCACAGACTTGATCCCGAGCCGGGATGTTGTAAGTGCCAGTGCTATAAAATCAGAGGTAACCCCTTTTACTCCTGTTGATCTGTTAACTCCCAGAGCTTTGGAGGAAAATGAAATCTGGGATATTATCAAAGCTTTTGGTGCTACTGCCCGCAGAGCGATAGCAGCAGGATTTGATGGTATTGAAATACATGGTGCTCATGGTTTCCTGAATCAAAACTTTTTATCTCCGATGTTCAATCAGCGTAAAGATCAATGGGGTGGTTCAATTGATAACCGTCTGCGTTTTTCTACTGAGGTAGTTCGTGAGGTGAGACGTGTTATTGCCGAGTATGCTGATCGTCCATTTGCATTGGGTTTCCGTATCTCTCCTGAAGAATTGCCTAAAGAAGGATTAAGATTACCCGATAGTTTGGCTTTGGTTGATAGATTGATTCAGGAACAGGTAGATTATCTTCATTTCTCATTGTTCCAGGTTTTGACACAAAAACCACTGGACAGCGATACCGGTAAAACTATCACTGAAGTATTGACTTCTTATGTTAACAACCGTATACCAGTAATTGCAGCGGGACAGGTGACCACACCCACAGAAGCCGACCAAGCCTTAAGCCTGGGACTGGATTTGATAGCCATCGGAAGAAGTATCGTAGTCAACCCAAAATGGGCACAATGGGCCAATGAAGGAAATGAGGATCAAATAACAATGATTCTGGATACAGAACGAGCTGCTGAGAAGAAAATTCCTGAAAAACTGATGACGATTGTTCATTACGCCAAGGGATGGATCAAGACTACGGAAGAGGCAACAGCATAACATTTTTAAAGTAAAGGAACAATAAAAAAGTCAAAAAATCATGGAATACAAAGCATTAGGTAATACAGGATTATTGGTTTCCCAACTTTGCCTGGGAACAATGACGATGGGCTCAGGTTCTGGTGTCTATTCACATATAGGTGATGTTGGACAAGCAGACGCAAACAACCTTATAAAAGTAGCTTTAGAGGCAGGTATAAATTTCTTCGATACAGCCGATGTTTATTCGTCCGGGGAAAGCGAGAAAACACTTGGTCATGCGTTGAAAGATCTTGGTATTCTTCGAAAAGATATAGTGCTGGCTACAAAATTTTACAGCCGTATAGGTCCGGGCCGCAACGACGTTGGTGCATCGCGCAAGCATATAATGGATGCCATTGAATCAAGCCTAAAAAATCTACAAACAGATTATATTGACCTTTACCAAATTCATGCGAACGATGTACTCACTCCTACAGATGAGATATTGCGTACGCTGGATGATCTGGTCACCCAGGGTAAAGTGCGTTACATCGGCTGCTCCAATTGGCAAGCCTGGAAATTAGCGCAGTCATTAGGTATTTCGGGATTAAAGAATACTGTTAGGTTTGAATCATTGCAAGCTTACTATTCCCTTGCAGGAAGAGATCTTGAAAGAGAAATTGTTCCCCTGCTGGAAAATGAAAAACTGGGACTGTTAGTATGGAGCCCCTTAGCCGGTGGATTGTTGTCGGGAAAATTCAGCAGGGAAAACCAAAAGCCGGAAGGATCAAGACGTACTACATTCGATTTCCCCATTGTAGATAAAGAACGTGCATGGAACATCCTCGATGTAATTTTCCCCATTGCCGAAAAATACGACTGTAGCGCAGCACGTGTAGCATTGGCCTGGTTGCTTTCAAAGCCAGTAGTAACTTCTGTGATCGTGGGTGCAAAACGTGCCGAACAACTGCAAGATAACATCGCAGCAACTGAACTAAAGCTTACAGATGAAGAAATCAAACAGCTGGATGCGATAAGTGAACTTCCCGCTGAATATCCCGGATGGATGTTAGCTACACAAGGAGCTGACCGTCTCGGCGAAGTTGACCTATGGTCTAATCGTTCGTAAAAACAGGACGTTTATTAAGCTATAGAAGATTTTATTCACCTAAAAAATAAATAAAAATGAACACAGAAAATATTGCGGAAAAATTTACCGCTAAAGCAATAGAAGGAAAAACTGTTATTGTAACCGGTGCTGCAAACGGCATTGGTCGTGCTGAAGCTGAATTGCTGGCGCTTTCAGGAGCCAAAGTTGTATTCACTGATCTTGACGATAGCAAAGGAGAAGAAGCCATAAAACCATTTGGTAAAAAGGCGGTCTACTTCCATCATGATGTAACTAAACCTGCTGATTGGAAAAACGTGGTTGAGCAAACAATCAAGCTATTTGGAAGAATAGATGGACTGGTTAATAATGCGGGTATCTATTTGCCCGGATCGATTGAAGACGTGACCGAAGAAACACTTGAAAGGCAAATCAGCGTGAACCAAAAGGGAACATTTTGGGGTATTCAATACGCTGCGGAAGCAATGAAGAAAACGGGTGGTTCCATCGTCAACACGTCTTCTATATGTGGCATCAGGGGGTTGGCAGGTTGTATTATATACAATTCTACCAAATGGGCAATCAGGGGTATTACCAAAACGGCAGCAAGTGAATTGGGGCAATATAAAATCAGGGTGAACGCCGTTTTGCCAGGATTTGTAGAGACCAACATTATCTCTGTAAACGCACCTGAAATGAACGAGCAAGCAGCACGTGATGCCGCTTTAGGCCGTTTAGGACAACCACAAGATATCGCTTATCTGGTAAGGTATCTTATTTCGGATGAAAGTTCTTTTGTTACTGGAAGCGATTTCCTTATTGACGGAGGCTGGACACTTTAATAAATCTAGCAGAGTGAAAACGCTGCATTTTTAACAATCATAAAAAATAAAAACATGAAATACAACTATGTAGGAAACACAGGACTGATGGTATCAGAACTTTGTTTTGGAACAATGACATTCGGCGGTCAAAATGCCGGTATATGGGAAAATATTGGAAAGTTACAGCAAAGCGAAGTCAATGAATTAATGAAATCGGTCATTGATGCCGGTATCAATTTCATTGATACAGCCAATGTGTATTCCTTTGGACAGTCGGAGCAACTACTGGGTCAATCCCTTAAAGACCTTGCTGTACCAAGAGATCAAATGATTATCGCTACAAAGGTAATGGGTATTATGGATGATAGTCCCAACGGCAGGGGGCTTTCGCGCTATCATATCTTCAATTCAGTTGATGCCAGTCTGAAGCGCTTGCAACTGGATCACATAGACATTCTTTATGTACATGGGGTCGATTTTAAAACAGATCTTGAAGATATTGTCCGTAGTTTGAATGACATCGTAGAAACAGGCAAGGTGCGTTATATCGCCATCTGCAACTGGCCTGCATGGATGGTTGCAAAGGCCCAGGCCATTGCTCACTATAATGGCTGGCATAAATTTATCGGACTTCAGTACCACTATGCAGCTGTTACCCGTGATATTGAGCACGAACTGGCACCAATGGCCCAAGATCATAATCTGGCAATTTTTCCTTGGAGTCCTCTTGCCGGAGGTTTTCTTACCGGAAAATTCACAAGAGATCAATCAAGCGAAGGCTCGCGCCGGGCAAATTTCGATTTTCCCCCTGTTAATAAAGAAAAAGCATACGACCTGGTGGATGTTATGAAGGAAATCGGTCAGCAATATGATGCTTCGGTGGCACAGGTTGCCCTGGCTTGGGTAAGGCAGCAAACCGGCATCACAAGTACCATCATCGGGGCTAAAACAATTGACCAGTTGAAAGACAATATCCAATCTGTAAATATCCAACTATCAGCAGACGATTTAAATAAGATAGATACTGTCAGCCCGCTGCCGCTTCAATACCCTGGTTGGATGATCAGGAATCAAAGCGGTTACAGAATTTAATCATTAAATATATTTACGATGGAAAATCAATTCAAGAGCATCTTTGAAAAGCAAAAAACTTATTATTTGACTGATGCTACCAAAACTTATGAATGGCGGATTGATCAGCTTACCCGCCTTGAGAATATGATCAAAGAAAATGTTCAGGTTTTTAAAGAAGCGTTAGCAAAGGATTTCAAAACCGCAGAATTTGAACAGGATCAGGAGATCTTTGCCAGTTTGGGAGCCATTGAGGAAACTAAACAAAGCCTGAAGAAATGGATGGAGCCAGAATTGGCAGAGCTTCCAAAAAGAATGTCAGATACCGGACACAAAGGCTACATATATCGTGAACCCTATGGAGTTTCCCTTATTGTAGGTCCTTTTAATGCACCTGTAGTATTAATTATCGACCCTTTGCTGGCTGCTTTGTCTGCCGGTAACACGGCTATTGTCAAACCATCAAATTCCTCATCCGCAGTTGCGGCCCTTTTCGCTCAATTAATAGCTCAGTATTTCAATGAAGAGTGTGTAACGGCAGTGCAGGGAAATAGAGAGGCCATGACTCAGCTACTAGAGTTGCCCTTCGATTTTATTTTCTTTACCGGAAGCATCCAGGTAGGTAAAATTGTGATGAAAGCCGCTGCCGAAAATTTAACCCCTGTGCTATTGGAACTGGGTGGGCAGAATGCGGTAATAGTAGATCAGACCGCAAATTTAAAAGAAGCGGCACGTAAAATAACATGGGGCGCAACAGCTTTCGCAGGTCAATGGTGTGTTTCGCCCGGCTATGTTTATGTACACCAATCTATAGCTCAAGAATTCGTTTCTGAATGCAAAATTGCATTGGATGAACTCTATGGTAGGGATGCTTCGAAAAGCGATGATTATTCAAGGATCATTTCTGAGAAGGATGTCTTACGTCTGGCTGAAGTAATTAAAGGAGCTAACATAGTTTATGGAGGTACCTTCGATATCGAAAATCGCTATTTTGAGCCAACTCTGGTATTTCCTGCTTCATGGGAAGAAAAGGTGCTGGAAGAAGAGATATTTGGCCCTATTCTTCCAATTATCCCATACGATGATATTGCAACAGCAATTAAAGTAATCAAGGAGAAACCAAAAGGATTAGCAGCCTATATATTCAGCAGAGATGAACAGGCTATTGACCGTTTTATCAACAGTGTTTCTTCCGGAGGTGGAGCCGTTAATCAAACTAATATGCAAGTATTCCTGACCTCCTTACCTTTTGGTGGTGTAGGAACTTCAGGATTAGGAAAATACTTCGGAAAACGAGGATTCGATAGTTTGTCAAACATTAAGTCCATTCTCTTTTCCGATCCGGATGTTACTATAAACGACTTCCTGCCACCTTTTACAGAAAACAAAAAGAAAGATTACCTAACGTGGTTTCTACCTGAATAGGCCTGGGGTATGAAGAAACGTAATCTTATTTTATCTACTTATAACTGAGCTGTAAAGTTAAAATGTTTGAGCTGTTTAGAAATGTAGGAATGTAAAAATAGAAGAACCTTTGTAGTATAATTTAATTTAAAAATATTATAAAATGAAAAAGCAAAAAGTATGGTTAGTTACCGGTGCTTCCCGTGGATTCGGGTTGGAAATCGTCAAAGCTGCTCTTGCTGCAGGTGATAAAGTAGTAGCAACAGTACGTAGTAATCCGGAAAAACTACAAGCTCAATTGAATAATGAAAATCTGTTTGTGACTATTCTGGACGTTACAAATGAGCAACAAGCGAAAGAAGTAGCGAATCTTTCCACGGAGAAATTTGGAAGGATCGATGTATTGGTCAATAATGCCGGATTTGGATTATTAAGCGCCGTGGAAGAGGCGAGTGACACGGAAGTTAAAGCCAATTATGAGGCAAATGTATTTGGATTATTGAATGTCACTCGCGCAGTATTGCCTTATATGCGTAAGGAACGCAAAGGACATATTATTAACCTCTCTTCGGTAGGTGGACTGACGGGAATCATAGGATGGGGACTATATGGTTCCACTAAGTTTGCGGTGGAAGGAATAACAGAAGCATTATCAAAAGAGCTGGCTCCCTTGGGCATTTATGCTACAGCGGTAGAACCTGGTTTCTTCCGTACAGACTTCCTTGATCAATCATCGCTTACAAGATCAGCCAATAGTATTGAAGATTACGCGGAAACTGTTGGTGATATGCGAAGCTATGCTACCCAGGTAAATCAAAAACAGCCAGGTAGTGCAGAGAAACTGGCACAAGCCATCCTCAAAATAGCTGATGCTGAAAAACCTCCTGTTCACTTGCCTTTGGGAAAAGATACACTGCAACTTTTCAAAGAAAAGATGGATACGTTTAATGCAGATATTGAGGCTTGGCATGAAGTGATCATCGGCACAGACCATGATGATGTTATTGCCTAACGTATCAGTGGTTAAATATAGGTTAGGCACTTATTTTTAACAATCTAACAATTAAAAAAATGAAAAAAATCAATTTGTGGAATAAAATTATTCCAATCATAATTATTACGTTTATGACAAGTTTTAATATTGCCTCTGCTCAAAATGTGAGCCAAGAAAGAATAACCATGTTGGTCACTTTTAACGTGAAGGCGGATCAGAAAGAAGCGTTAAGAAAAGCACTTATCGCAGATAAAAATGGTGCCCTGAATGAGAAGGGCAACATATCGATGGAATTATTCGAACACAAGGACAAACCAAACACCTTTTATTTATTTGAAAGATGGGATAACCAAAAATCTTTGGATGAACATTTCACAAAGAAATATGCAAAAGATGTGCTGGAATTAAATAAAACGGCATTAACAAAACCAATGGAGATTCTCTATCTCCATGATGTGTCTCCTTTGCCCAAAAATGAAATCAAGAACCCTCTTTCGAGTGATACGCCAGTTGATCTTGTTGTGATTTTCAAAGTAAAAGATGGCATGCAGGAAACCTTTATTAATCAGTTTCAAAAATCAATTGTAAACAGCAGACCTGAGCAAGGAAATATCGAATTTTTCTTTCACACCGTACCTGGTGACAATACTAAGTTTGTATTGTACGAGAGATGGAGAAGCCAGGCAGCAATTGATTTCCACTTTGCCCAACCGTACACTAAAGAATTGTTTGAGATGTTCAAATCCGCTCTTGAACAACCTATTGAAGAATACCTGAATTTCATTAATGAAATCGGTTATGCTAAAAGAGCAGATAAATAAATACATTTTCAAGACTGCAACTTCATTAAACAGAGAGCTGACATATTTTTTAAATATGCCAGCTCTTGTTATTTTTTTAATATTCCTTCACATTTATTCAAAGTTTATTCAGGCGAGCAATTACCTGAATAAATAGAGTTTAATATTATCAATTTTAATAGCGTTTGATATTCGCAGTTTTTAGTTTGATTTTCACATCTTTTAAAGTGCTTCTCTCTCATAATTTCACGAAATTAAAAATTTCATAATTAACCTAAATCTGATTAACGCATGCAAAAATTTACTTTTTATTTTCTTTTTTTTCTTATATCAGTGCCATTATATGCACAACTGCCCCCGATTATATGGCAGAAATGCCTTGGAGGTTCTGGTTATGATACATCAGTTGACACAAAGCAAGCACAGGATGGCAGCTATATGGTTGTAGGAATGACTAAATCAAATGATGGTGATGTAACGGGATATCACGGACAATATGACCTTTGGACAGTAAAGCTTGACCCAAATGGAAATATTCTTTGGAACAAAGCTATTGGAGGAACACAGGATGAATATGCTTCATCTGTAGTTTTCACTGCGGATGGCGGGGCTGTAATTGCTGGTTATACAAAATCTACAGATGGAGATATGATTGGCAATCCGAGCACGAATCCCCAGCATCAAATGATGTTTGCGTTAAAAATTGACAGTTCGGGAAATATTGTGTGGAAAAAATTCATCGGTCCCAATTCAGGAGGAAGTACCTGGGGCATAACTCAAGTCTCAAGCGGAGATTTTTTAGTTTGTGGTTATAGTTTTGTTGGTAATTCTCTTACAGGGAGTTTCGATGGAATCGTTATTAAACTTGATTCTTCTGGTAATACAATATGGGAAAATTTCTACGGGGGTAGCTCTTCAGATCAAATACAAAGGATTATTGAAACATCAGATGGTAATTACTTTTGTGGAGGAAGTACTTCTACAGGAGACGATAATCTTTTATCTGGATGGGGAGGACTGGATTTATGGTTGATTAAGTTAGATACCGATGGTAACAGGCTCTGGCAGGGCTCCTATGGAACTAATGGAGGAGCCGATTCCTTTAGAAGTTTAATAGAAACCTCTGATACCGGTTTTCTAATTTCTTCATACACTTCAGGGACAGGCGGAGCAAGGAGTCAGGCTTTGGGGGGAGAAGACGTCTGGATATTAAAACTGTCTAATACGGGAATTCTTGAATGGGAGAAATCCTATGGAGGGAACTGGCGAGATCGCCCAATGGCATTATACCAGTCAGTTAATGGTTATATTATAGGGGGACAAACCAATTCATTCAATCAAGGAGATACAATTGGAGCCATCGGAGGAAGTGATTTTTGGATTTTTAAAATCGATCAAACCGGGAGTTTTGTTTGGGAAACAACCTTTGGAGGAACCGGAAATGATATATTAGCTTCATTTTATGTGACATCAGATAATGGGTACATCATGTCAGGGGAAACTCATTCCAATGATGGAGATGTTTCAGGAAATCACTCACCAGGAATACTGCCAACACAAGCAGATTGCTGGGTGCTTAAATTAGGTGAAGAGGCATTGTCTGTAAAAGATATTGAAAAAACAGCACGTTTGATTTATCCAAATCCAACCAAAGATATTCTTCATCTACCTTTTTCTAATAAAGACCAGATTTCGATATATGATATTTCTGGAAAATTGGTAAAACAATTAATGTGGAAAGAGGAGGTACTGAATGTACAGAATTTACAGAAGGGGATGTATATCTTAAAGGTGAGTGATGGTAAATATACGCAGTCATATAAATTTATCAAGCAGTAGATTAAGAAGAAAAACTTATGTTAACTGAACTTCATTAATGAAATCGGTTATGCTAAAAACAGCGAATATGAATATAGTAACTTCATTAAACAGAGAGCTGGCATATACCAAAATGTGTCAGCTCTTATGATTTATAGTTAAAGCAGTTCTGACAAATACAATAGACCTCGCTGATTCAGTCATTCATTTTTATAGTGCATTTGATATTCGCAGTTTTCCGTTTGATTTGTGCATCTTCAAAAAAGCCTTCCAGCTGTAGCTTTGTTAAATAAAAATTTTAATAGTATGGATAAGATATGGTACATAACCGGTGCGTCCAAAGGATTGGGCCTGGCCTTGGTAAATAAATTATTAGAAAAAGGATATAAGGTAGCTGCAACTTCAAGATCACGTAGTGCACTTGAAAAAGCTGTTGGTTCAAGAAATGAAGAAAACTTCCTGTCTCTAGAAGTAGATTTAACCAATCCTTCTTCTGTTGCAGCATCCATTAAAGCAACCTATGACAAATTCGGAAAGCTTGATGTGGTTGTTAATAATGCAGGCTATGGAATAGGTGGAGCATTGGAAGAACTTAGCGATAATGAAATAGAACAAAGCTTTGATGTAAACCTATATGGAACTATTAATGTAATCAAAGGCGTATTACCTTACTTCAGGAAAGCAAAAGCCGGTTATTTGATGAATATATCCTCTATGTTCGGATTTTATTCGGGTTATGGCTGGTCTGTCTATTCCTCAACCAAATTTGCGGTAACAGGACTCTCAGAAGGTTTGGCAAGAGATTTAGCCCCGCTTGGTATTAAGGTGACGACGATTGCCCCGGGGGGATTCCGCACGAATTTTTTAGGAGACTCGGCAGTATTTCCTTCTGCAAACATAATAGATGATTATAATGGAATTCATAAAGCCCAGGAAGAAATCATCGCTACATTGGCAGGCAAGCAACCGGGTAATCCAGAAAAAGCAGCAGAAGTTATGATTATGCTTGCAGATCATCCAAATCCTCCGGTTCATCTATGTTTAGGAAGTGATTCTTATCATCTTGCAAAAGATAAGATCAAGACTTTTGATACTGAATTGGAAGAATGGAAAGAAATTAGTTTTTCAACAGATTTTAAAGATTAACTCAGTAATAAAAAAAACCGCAGAAATTACAGGCTGCGGTTTTTTTGTGCATTTTTCTTATGCTTGCTGTTGCCGTAAATTAGAGGGCGGATAGCCAAAATGTTCCTTGAATATTCTTGAAAAATGAGCTGGATTCTCAAAACCCAGTGTATAGCAGATGTCAGAAACGGCCATAGAAGTATTTTCCAATACTTCCTTTGCCTTATCTAATCTCTTGTTGCGAATCCACTGAGAAGGCGCCATATTGTAAATGGCCTGAAAGTCGCGTTTAAAACTAGCTAAACTCCTTCCTGAGAGATAAGCAAGCTCTGTTAAAGATACAGGATTGGTATAGTTTTTCTCCATCACTTCAGGAATCTCTGTGCGTACCGGTTGTTTCATCTGTAGCAATTGCTGAAAAAGGTTCTTATCTGTTCCGGCAAGGTCATATAAAAGTTCGAGCATCTTTATTTTTATCAGTCCGGCATCAATGTTCTCAGGTTCATTAAAATAAGGCTCTATGGATTCAAAAAAACGCAACAGCCTTTCGTTTACAGGTTTAACCAAAATCCTTACTCTTTCCTCAGTATGGACAGATTTGATATTGGCCATTTTAATAAAATCCTGCAGAAATTCATCTTTTAAAAAAAACATCAGACTGATGTATAGATTGTCCTGATCCGTATCTCCCGTTTTGTGGTATTCCACAAGCGTGGCTTTTTTAAGAAATACCATCTCATTTTTGCGTACCACAAATTCAGTCTTTCCATCCTTGAGGATATTCATACCTTGCTTCACGAATAAGAGCATGTGCTCTTCCAGATACATAGCTCCCTTATTGTTTACAGTATGCGTACACGATTCTACAACTGAAAAACCGTTCAGTTTAAGCTCCCTTTGGTTATAAGGAGCCATTGTCAACGCTGTGGGTGCCTTTATATGTTTCATAATGCAAATATATTACTTTATCATAGTGTCTATTTACTTTAAGTGTCAAATGTGTATTCTAAAAAGCTCATTTTGAGAGACGCCAATTCTTATAAATTAGATAAAATATCTAAAGGATGAAGCTTGATAACCTCATCCTTTCTTTAAAGTATTATTGAAAATTATACTCCAATATTATTCTCCATCGGGAAAATCAGCACCAAGAGTAACATCTTTCCACAATTCAAAATTTGCCTTAAGGGATTCTAATTTTTCATTTGCAAGATCATAAGCACCCTTTCCAAGTAATAAGCGAACTGGCGGGTTTTCTGCTTCAACGGCTTTGATAATAGCCACTGCCGCTCTAACAGGATCTCCTTTTTGCTTACCGCTATAACCTTCGGTCATGCGTATGCGTTCCCCTGCTGTGGCATCATATTCTTCAATTTTTACAGGAGTCATAAATGCTGAACGTCCTGCCCAGTCTGTTCTGAAAGGTCCGGGTTCTACCAATGTTACCTTAACACCAAACGGTTCGGTTTCCAAAGCCAATGTTTCGGAAATTCCCTCTACGGCATATTTGGTTCCATGATAAAATCCAAGTGCGGGAAATGAACGTAAGCCGCCTATGGAGGAGAAATTTACTATATGACCACTTTTATTTTTACGCATGCCAGGGAGTACGGCTTGTGTAACATATATCAATCCAAAAACATTGGTCTCGAACTGCGCACGGATCTTTTCATCTTCGCCTTCTTCAACACTGCTGAAATATCCGAACCCCGCGTTATTCACGAGTACATCGATACGTCCAAAGGTTTCCTCTGCCTTTGCTACAGCGGTTTGTACCTGTTCTTTATTGGTTACATCCAACGGAAGTACCAAACTGTTATCTTCGTGTCCAGCTACCAAATCGCTCAACTTAGTTGTGTTTCTTGCGGTAACTATAACATTGTAGCCTTTTTCAAATAATTGTTTTGCCAGTTCTCGTCCGAATCCGGTGGAGCATCCTGTGATAAACCACACCGGCTTTTTATTATCGTTTGCCATTTTTGTGAATTTTTAAATAATTAAAATGATTTTGAAAGTAAACTAAATTCCTCATCAGTCAGCTTTACCTGAACTGCTGCCATATTCTCCTGTAAATGTGCAAGAGAACGGGTGCCGGGAATTAAAAGAATGTTAGCTGAACGTCTTAGCAGCCAAGCCAACGCAACCTGAGCCGTCGTTGCTCCATGTTTCTCGGCAATAGCCTGAATGTTCTGTTGCATTTTGCCGGGGCCGGAAGCCAGCGGATACCACGGTATAAAGGCAAGGTTTTGCTCAATCGTGTAATCCAGCACGGGCTCCCATGAACGTTCAACTAGATTATACAGATTCTGTACAGAAACCACAGGAACTACCTTTCTCGCACGTTCAATGGTCTTTACATCCACCTCAGACAATCCCACATATTTGATCTTGCCGCTTTTCAGTGCATCGGCTACAGGTGCAAGTGTTTCTTCGATGGGAACGCGGGGATCTACCCTGTGCAGTTGCCATAATGTCATTTGATCTAATTGCAGGCGCTTCAAGCTGCCTTCGATCGTAGACGCGATGTATTCGGGATCGCCATTTATATGCCATTGATTTGGGCCACTCCGCTCTAAACCTCCTTTTGTCGCAACCACGATGTTATCATAGTATGCGTGCAAGGCATCATGGTAGAGCACCTCATTTGTATTTGGCCCGTAGGCATCTGCCGTATCGAAAAAATTAGTACCGCTTTCTACTGCTGAATGCAATAGACGCACTGCTAAATCTCTGTTGGGTGTATCGCCCCATACGCCGGGACCGGTTAACTGCATGCCACCGTAACCAAGTCTGTTGATTTCAGTTTCTCCTCCTAATTTGTAGGTGAGAGAGATATTATTATTATTATTATTATTGCTCATTGTTTTGATATTTAATTTGTTAAATATAATTTCTTATCCTTTGACATCATCAAAGTCTGTCGAGGCTGCGATTTCATACCATTGTTTTAGATCTTTTTCAAACGCAGCAGTCTTATCCTGATACCTTTTGATACAGTCTTTTCCCAATGGCAAATGTAATGGAGGGTTTCTGCTCTCAACAGTTATTAAAACAGCTTTTGCCAATTTCGCAGGATCACCGGGTTGCGTATAATTACTTTCGGAGATATGGGTACGCATGCTACCGGAACTTTCACTGTAGTCATCAATAAGATGTTCAGCAATTTTCAATGATGACCCATCATGGAAATTGGTGCGAAATTGACCGGGTTCAACAGCGGTTGCATAAATGCCTAAAGGAGCCAACTCTTTTGACAATGCTTCCGTAAGCCCTTCTACGGCGAATTTTGTAGAATTGTATAATCCCCAACCTGCTGAACCGCTCAGGCCGCCAACGGAAGAGATATTGACCACGTGACCCGAACGTTGTTCCCGCATATACGGAAGCACTGCTCTTAATACATTCAATAGTCCGAATACATTTGTGTCATACATATTACGGACTTCCTTGTCTGTTCCTTCTTCCACAGCACTCAATAATCCAAAACCGGCATTGTTGACCAATACATCTATATGCCCGAAATAAGCAACGGCTTGCTCTACTGCAACTTTCACTTGCCCTTCATCGGTAACATCCATAACCACCACATGCAGGTTTTCACTATTCAGGTCTGAAAGGAGTTGTTCTTTGTTTTTTCTGACCGTAGCCACGACCTTATAGCCTTCGGCTAAAGCTGCTTTTACAATCTCATTACCCAGTCCCCTTGCGGCTCCGGTGACCATCCAAACTTTATTGTTACTCATAGCTGAATGTATTTAATTTAGTTTACTTGTTAATAATGACATTCTTTACCTGCTTGGGAGAGAGCTTTTTATAGAACATAGTAGTCCCGCCCATAATGATAAGCCATCCAATAAGCTGACCCCATACAGGCATTTCACCAAGAAAGACCAGGGAAATCAATACACCGAATACCGGATTGAAATTGATAATGAAACCAGATTCCGCCGCACCAAGACTTTTAATGCTCAAATTGAAGAACCATTGCGCCAATGCGGTAGAAACAACACCTATCAGCAAGATCTGTCCAATCAATTGTGTAGTCCACTCCGGCGAACTAAACGATGTTACTGCTATAGGAAGCAATACTATCAAACCGATGATGCTGGAGTAAAACAAAGCATTCAGCGGGCTGATGGATTGGGTCGCAAACCTTGAACATATAGCAGAAAGCCCAAAGCTAAACACAGCGGCAATCATCCATAAATCCCCTTCGTGAAATTGTAAGGAAGCCAAGGCCTGTAAATTTCCACGAAACACCATCACTAATACACCGAAAAAGGCAACAAAAGCACCAATAACCTGTAACCAGCGAAAGCGGGCTTTCAACATGACAAAAGACCAAAACGATATGGTCAATGGGTTCATTGCAGATATGATAGAGATATTCGTTCCAGTAGTGGTTTTGTATCCCTCAAACATCATCAAATTCATAAGCAGTACATTGAATGCAGCCATCCCTGCGATAGGCAGGATATTGCTTTTCTTTGGGAAATCTAAACGTTCCGTTTTCAGGATAATAGGAACCAGCACAATAGCAGTTATGAAGTATCGCAAAAAGAGCAGTGTAACAGCATTTACAGATTTCAATACGCTGCCCATCGTGATAAAGCCCGCTGCCCAGCAAAAGCTGGCGGCGAACATGAGTATTATGGATTTTTGACGAGACATAACCCTGGGATTTTAATACTTGAATGAATTAATTATTAACCGCAGGTTGATGTACATCATCATGATCCGTACTGGTCACGACGTCAAGCCAGTCCTGTATATCCAGCTCAAAAGAGGCTGTTTTTGTGCGGTATGCTTTTAAAGTATCGTTACCTAACGGAAGGTGTACAGGCGGTTGCTCCGCATCAGCAATCGTTACGATAGCTTTTGCCAGTTTTGCAGGGTCGCCCGGTTGCTTATAGCTAACTTCGCCTGCGAAGCTGCGCATTTTTCCAGAAGTTTCAGAATAATCCTCAATGACCTGCTTAGCAGTTGTAAGGGATGAACCATCGAGGAAATTGGTGCGGAAGTAGCCTGGTTCTACAGCGGTAGCGTATATTCCCAAAGGAGCCAATTCTTTTGCCAACGCCTCTGTGATACCTTCCACGGCAAACTTGGTAGAACTATACAGTCCCCAACCGGCAGAGCCGGTCAATCCGCCCACTGAAGAAATATTGATAACATGCCCTGAATGTTGTGCACGAAAATGTGGCAATACAGCTCTTAATACTTTTAACAGTCCGAATACATTTGTTTCATACATATGACGTATTTCGCTGTCGCTACCTTCTTCCACAGCGCTCAACAGGCCAAAGCCTGCATTGTTGACGAGTACATCAATTTTTCCAAAGTGTGCTAATGCTTCTTTTACTGCGGTATTAACACCCGCTTCGTTGGTAACATCCATTTCAACGACGAATAGATTGGTACTCTCTAATTGGGCTGCTAACTGTTCCTTTCCTTTACGAACAGTAGCAATTACTTTATCGCCTTTAGCTAAGGCTGCTTTTGTGATTTCTAATCCGAAACCTCTTGCGGCTCCAGTAATGAGCCATGTTTTTGTAGTATCCATAATGAATAAATATTTTGATGAAATTTTATAGTACAAAGTTCGCATTGGAGTAGCCTGAACAGGATATGTAGTTCAAAGTCGTTTTTATGAATTTCAAAGATGATTTTCCAGAAACTCAGAAAATCTCTGATGTACACTGTTTCTAAAAAAAATATAATTCGGATACAACATCAGATAATTGGGCAACATTTCTGTTGACACCAGCTGATAATTTTGTCGTATCAATTAGTAAAAAATAACTTCTTAAAAATCGAAGCAATGAAAACGAAAAAATTAGGAAATCAGGGCCTGGAAATACCATTGGTAGGTTTAGGCTGTATGGGCATGAGCCCCTCCGTTAATGTAAACACATACGGTAAGGCAGATGAGAAAGAATCAATCGCCACCATCCACCGTTCATTGGAACTTGGAGGCAATTTTCTGGATACTGCCGACCTTTATGGTCCCTTGCTTAACGAAAGGCTTGTGGGTAAAGCAATCAAAGGAAACCGGGATAAATACATTATTGCTACCAAATTCGGTTTTGAGATTGATGACAATGAACAGCTTACATGGGGTATTAACGGTAAGCCGGAATATGTGAAAAAAGCTGTAGAGCGTTCCTTGAAAAACTTAGGAACTGACCATATCGACCTATATTATCTGCACCGACCCGATCCTGAAGTATCTATTGAAGAAACCGTTGGTGCAATGGGACAACTGGTGAAGGAAGGCAAGGTTAAATATATCGGTATCTCGGAAGTAACTGCCGAACAGATCAGAAAGGCGTATGCGGCATTTCCGCTTACTGCCATACAGAATGAATACTCTCTGTTTGAGCGTGCAGCCGAAGAGGATGGTGTATATGACACTACAAAGGAATTGGGGATTGGGTTGGTAGCTTACTCGCCGTTGGGCAGAGGCTTCCTTACCGGTCAGATCAAAAGCCCCGATGACTTTGATGCCGATGACTTCAGACGTTCTATCCCACGCTTTCAGGGTGAGCAGTTTTACAAGAATATCGAGCTGGTCAACGAAATCAACAAGATCGCTGCTGAAAAAGGTGTGAACTCCACACAGCTTGCTATCGCCTGGATTATTGCCAAAGGTATCACACCCATACCGGGCACGAAAAAAGCGAAGTACGTGGAACAGAATATCGCGGCAACGGAGGTGGTGCTTACAGATAGAGATATGGACAGGATTGATGCCATTATCCCAATCGGAGCAGAAACCGGCGACCGGAATATTTACCAATCCTTTTAGAGACTTTTACCACATTACTATGCAGCTTTCTGTTTCGCACAAGGGCGAATAGGAAGCTGATTTTTTAAACTCCTCTCTCGAAAAAACAGTAAATTTGAAATCATGAAAAGACAGGAGCAAATATTCCAGACTGTCAATACCGTTGCTGCTTATCATGAATTGCTGCAACTGGAAAAGCCTGAGCATCCGATGGTAAGCATCATTGATTTTTCAAAAGTCAATTATAATAACCCTATGCCCGGCACTGCGGTCATCTTAAACCTGTATTGCATTTCTATAAAGCAAGGGGCTGACTGCATATTAAGATATGGCCCCAAAACGTATGATTTCAGCGAAGGGGTTATGTCCTTTTTCAAACCCGGCCAGGTATTAAGTGTCGAGCGCCAATCCGAAAATGTAACCGATGGTTATATGCTCACCTTCCATCCTGATTTTATTCAGTCGTTTGCGTTGGCTAAAAAAATCAAGAAATACAGTTTCTTTAATTATACCGTAACAGAGGCACTCTTCCTGTCGGAAAAGGAAAAGAATCATATTCGTGAGATCATGGCGGGAATTGAACGTGAATATCACACCAACATAGATGGCTTTAGCCAGGAAGCTATTGTTAGCTATATTGATCTATTGCTGGTATATGGCAATCGCTATTACAATCGTCAGTTCATCACCCGGAAACCGCAAAGTGATGATCTTTCCGTTCGTTTCGAGCAATTACTGGATGAATATTTCTCCAATGAAGATGCTTTGGTCAAAGGATTGCCTTCGGTGCAATATTTTGCCGACAAGCTGCATCTCTCAGCTAATTATCTGGGCGAAATGCTGCGGGTATCTACCGGGCAAAGCGCACAATATCACATCCAAAATAAAGTGATCGAAATGGCTAAAACTCTTTTATCTACTACGCGCTTATCCGTTGCAGAAATTGCCTATCAATTAGGATTTGAAAGGCCACAGTCATTGAACAGGTTATTTAAGAGTAAAACCGCCGTTTCTCCATTGGAGTACAGAGCTTCATTCAACTAATTATACTTGAGTATAAATGTATAATTCTGGCAATTATTATTAATTAGGGTAATTGCCAGAAAAGTTTTTCGTTGGAGGTATGGAAACAAACCACCCTGTATTTTAAAGTTTGCTGTGTCTCATATATTGAAAAAGGTGGCTCTACGGATTGATACGGCAGTAATTCTACATACTCCAATGTTTTCCCGTCCCTCGTTTCAGAACTGTAATGGCTATTGACAGGACAAATAAACCGATACATGCGGGTTCCCATGAAATTATACAGGTATTCCATTTTATCCGTAGGAACTCCGTGATAGTTTGCTGTACTGTTTAAAACGAGCGGGCGTCCATCAATAAGATGTTGACGCACTTCAGCGATGCTCAGGAAATTTCCTTTTTCATCTTTAATATAGGCATTCTCTTGCGGATCCATATATATCCATTTTTGAAGCGAAGGTATATAAACACTATTGATGACATGGCCTCCTTTGGGGAAAGGGTATTGATTTGAGAAACATATCACTATCCTCGAGTTAAATCCCATACTAAGAAAAATTTCATTCATAGCTATTGCCAGTCCGTAACATCCCTGAGCATATTTGGTGCTTCGATAGGTTTCTATTATATTCTCTGCTGTGAGAAGTGGTATATTCTTTACATCTTCATGTGGGACCTGGTTATGAAACCATCCTAACAAATTTATAGCACGCTCTATGTCCTTTCCTTTGCCTGCAATTTCATCTAATTTATAGACGTTACGGAGCTTGGTCAGATTGGTATCTGTAGCAGACTGATAGGTGAAATCGGGAAATGTTTTTGACGTGGAATTGTTATATGGCGGGCTTTTTCTAAGAACAGCAAGCGTATCATTTTTAATAATACCGGCATAGGATTTATTGGATAAAAAAAGGGAGCTTATTACAAAAAAGAAGGCCAACCTTAAAAATTTGAAATGCATAATTTTAAATAAAATTTTAGTTAAATTAATGGAAAGGCAGCGTTAGCTTTTATTCTTGTATTCCTTTCTGAACTCGTTTGGGCTTACTCCGGTATTCTTTTTAAAGAACTGCGTAAAATTAGGTTGATCGGCAAAACCAATCGCAAACCCTATATCCTGTAAAGGCCAGTCTGTCTGAACTAACAATGTTTTGCTTTCGTCCAAAATGCGGTTTCGGATGTGCGTACTCACATTCTGGCCTGTATGCTTCTTTAATAAGGCATTGAGATGATTGGGATGTATTGCAAGTTCCAAGGCAAATTCTTTAACAGTCTTTATTCTCAGCGGTTGGCTATAATTGATATTGGCAGCTTCTTCTTCCAATAATTGAAAAAAATGATACACATGCCTCATTTCTTCATTGATAGCATCCGGTTTCGGAAAGTTAGCAGCTTTCATGGTTTCTACAACCATTAACTGAATGTATGCCTGTAAACTATCCTCATAATAGTCACCGCCATTTATGGCTTCCTGGTGCATTTTTGCGAAAAGTTCATCAATCACCTGTGTTGTGTCTTTGTCCAGCCGTACTACGCTCTTTGCTGCATTATTAAACAACGGGTATCTTTCAATAATGGACTTCAGGGAAGGAAATTGCTCGATATATCGCTTTTTGAACAGGCAATAATATCCGCCTGAATGGTCAGATAGGTTTTTCCAGGATATAATTTCATTGGGGTGGATAAACAGGATGGTCGGATCTTCGATGTAATAGGTATTAATTCCTACAGTAAATACGCCGATGCCCTTGGTAATAAATAATATTTTATAGAAATCCCTACGGTTGGGTGAAAGGTAATTTTTGCAAGCGAAATGCTCCCTGTTAAAGACACGGATATTCCAGTCCTCATAATAATCTCTTGTTACGGGCGTCAGGTCGGGAACATCACGAAGTTGCTCGATGATTTGTATATCTAATGTTTGAGCCATTTCTCTATTTATTTAGTCTTTTAAAATTAAGATTTTCATATCCATTGGAAATATGAAAATCAAAGATCTTCTTATGAATTACACCTATGGCATTTCGCTCGGAGCATAACCAAACTGCTTTTTAAAAGCATAGGAAAAGTGGGATAAATTCTCAAAGCCCACTTCCAAATACACATCAACCGGTTTTCTTTTCTCCTTTTTTATTTTTTGTTGCGCCAGTTCCAATCGCTTTTGCGTGAGCCATTTTTGGGGAGAAGTATGAAAAGTAACCCTGAAATCCCTGTTGAAAGCAGAGAGGCTACGCCCTGTCAAATAACTGAATTTTTCGAGGGAAAGATTGAACATATAGTTCGTTTGCATAAAATCAAACAGATTGATCTTACCGGGTTGAGAAAAATCAGAAAGAACACCATCCACCTCTTTATCAATTGTCCTGAGTATGCTAATGGCTTCTTCAATTTTCAGAACATTTACAGTTTCCGGTAATTGATTTTCTAAACGGAAGTAAGGTAATAAAGAGTCGAAGAGGCTATCCAGTAACGGGCTTGGGCCAAATTCCTTTATTCCTGGAGTATGTAAGCAGGCTGGTTTGATGTGATACCTTTTATAAAATTCCTGCAATCGTTGGGGTATCAGCGTCATTACAATGGCCTTGTAGGGTCTGCCTTCAAGGGGATATTTGATCACGGTGCAGAGCTGATTTCTTGGGTAAAGGAAAGTGCTTCCGGAACCAAATACATAGGTTTTGTCGGCTTGGATTACTTTCATTTCCCCTGATAAAACCCTTACAAAAGAATGATAATCGAAAAAAAGATCATCTTTATAATATTTTTCTTCGGTAATGGAACATACAATTTCGTTGAAGTCGTTTTTAGTCTGTACTGCCATCGTAACTTTTAAATTTTCATATTAATTCTAAATTGCCCCGAAATAATGACTATTCCCCTCACAAATAAACCAGCAGGTTAATTACCACCTGCTTATAATGATTCTGTTGCCTGAATTTCATTTTATGGAACAACAACTACTTTTCCTACCGTGCTATGGGTTTCAATCTGAAGATGTGCCTTGTAAGTGTCTTCCATAGGGAAAACCCGGGATACATGCGATTTTATCTTTCCGGCAGAAAGTAAAGCATTAATGGCTTTAATGTCTTGCTGCTTATCCGGCGTATCCGATAAATTGGCACGAACTACGGTAATGTCCTTCTGCTTCTTTGCTGCATCAATAAACTCAGCACTCGGAAAAACCATTAAACTTAGTAAGGTTCCACCGGGTTTAAGCGCATTCAGTGACCGGGCAAGGTGGGTTTCGTCTTCGCTCCATACCGCATCATGTACCAGGTCTGCGTCTTTGACGATTTCCTCAAAATTTTGAGTTTTATAGTCTATATACTCATCCACTCCCAAACTAAGCACCCAATCTCTGTTTTCTGCTGAAGAAACCGCCACCACATAGGCTCCAAAACTTTTAGCGATCTGTACGGCATAATGTCCAACACCACCAGAAGCACCCGTAATTACAACTTTGTCACCTTTTTTAATTTTACCGTAGTGAACCAATGAAACCCAAGCAGTTTGCGCTGCCATTGTCGCTGCCGCAGCTTCCTCGAAGCTGATATTGCCGGGCTTTAAAGACAGGTCCGCTTCCGGTGCTGACACATATTCAGCATAGCTATTACCAGCACCTAAAAATCTTATCAGGCCATATACGGCATCCCCTTCCTTAAACCTAGTGACATCTTCTCCAACTTTTGTTACCACACCCGCTATGTCCCAACCAAGAATTACATACGGTTCTGTAACCTCTGAGCCGCTAACTAATTTCCACCAGTCCGGTATTGCCCTTACATGCGCATCCAAAGGATTTATGCCAAATGCTTTTACCTGAATTAAGACTTCATTCCCTGCTATCTCAGGAGTTGCTACTTCGGCTACCTGTAAGTTACCCGCTGGTCCAAATTCTTTTAAAATTATTGCTTTCATTATAATCATATTTTGAAAGCAAATTTACCAGTGATAAATATAAGTTAGTTTGTTCAGAATGCCAAATTTACTTTGCTCAAAATGTCATCTTTTTACTGACAAGCAAACGTTTAAATTTTAATAGCTTGCCTGCCCGATTTCGAGTTTGTCAAACTTACCTGCTGCATCAAGGTGAAATTTAAAATATGTTTTAAAATCTCCCCAGGTATCACTATGGAAGTGCCCGTAAACAGACATCCCGTTATCTTCTACTTTATCAATGCTTGTGAAACGCTCATGCCCGATTGCCTCAGTAGAAAATTTCTTAAAGTCTCTCGGATGCCCATCATCAAATAGTTTGGCGTCTGTTGTAAAAAAGGAAAGCCATAGTGTAGGGTCTCCCTTTTGCCATGCTTCTATGGCAGCCTTTGCTTTTTCATTGCTGATTTTTCCGTATTCCATTTTGGTAATTGTTTTATGGTTATGATTACCGATCTGCCCACATGCTTGTAAGGAGCACAGGAGCAGAACCGGTAATATTTTTTTGAATATCCTCATCGGTGATGATTATTGGGTGGCTCCGCCATTTACCAATAAATGTTGTCCGTTCACAAAAGAGGAAAGATCGCTGGCGAAAAATTCAGCAATGTTAGCTACATCTTCTACTTCTGCCAATCTTCCCATCGGGCAGCTATCAATCAGGGATTTCCTCAATTCAGGATAACTACCTTCTTCTGCAAAAATACCTGAATGATCTACCGCAAAAGGAATGATGGTATTAACGGTTACACCACGGTGTCCGATCTCTTTTGACAGCACATCCACAAGGTATCTTGGAGTCGTTTTACTTCCTCCGTAAACTGCCATACCAGGAACAGGAAAAGCAGTAGTGCTTGACGCTACATAAATGATCCGGCCATTGTCTTCCACATTCAGTGCAGCCTGCTGCATGGTGAAATAAGCGCCTTTGGTATTGATGGAAAACAAACGGTCAAATTGCTCTTCCGTAAACTGGGTAACAGGAGTTTCCACCATTTCAATACCAGCATTAGCAACAACAATATCTATTTTGCCAAATGCTTTCTTTGCCTCTCCAAACAGGTACTTGATATCGGCTACCTTGCTTACGTCAGCTTGTACTGAGATTACCTTAGCGCCCATAGCCTTGATGGTGCTTTCCACTTCATCTGTCGAAGCTTTGTCCCTTGAATAATTCAACACGATGTCTGCGCCTAAAGCGGCATAACGTTCTGCGATGGCTTTTCCCAAGCCTCTTCCTGAGCCTGTGATAATGGCTACCTTATTTTTTAATGAGTTCATTGTTTCTGAATTTTTTAAATTTTATAATGTTTTTTAATAGACCACAGCGAGGTTATGATTTCTGTGACTGATAACCGTGTATCTTCTCGACTGCCATATTGTTGAGCCATGCAAATACAAAGCCTGCTGCTATTGGAATAAGTATTTGCAGTATCGGCAGTGGTTCAAGTGGAGGATGAACTCCAAACAGGATGATTAGACCAAGGAACCATGCCGGTATGTTGTTTAATTTTTTTGTTCCCGCGATGTAAGCTAATGATCCTATGTAAAGAAACACGGAGACGGCAAAACCTAATGTTCCGATCAACTGTCCTAATAATCCCGCGGTTAGTTGTATGAGTACCGCCATACACATACCCAATACGATTTGCAGGAACACCCAAAGTGAACTTTGCCACGTCTTGCCGAAGATGTAAAAGCTAACCCACGCTATAAACATTACCCAGGTAGGCCATTGTTGTGAGAACGAAACGGTTACCGCAATTGCACCGAGCAGTCCAAAAGCTATTGCAATCGGTAAAGTTTTCATATTTTTCTTTTTAAGTGTTATTGATTAGCATGGTTATGCCATAGCGCCGTTTACCCCTATATTCTGTGCAGAAATCCATTTCGCATCATCACTGGCCAGAAAAACAATGACCTTAGCAATATCCTGCGGTTCGCCGATACGGTTAAAAGCAGAGAAAGAAGCTAGTCGGTCGATGACTTCCTGTGGTTTGCCATTTGTAAATAGTTCGGTATTGGTAGGGCCTGGAGAAACTGAGTTGACATTGATACCTCTATTTCCTACTTCTTTTGCAAATACACGTGTAAGTTGTTCCACTGCTGCCTTGGTAGCTACGTATGTACCATAGGTTGGCAGCATCAGGCGGTTTACCGAAGTTGAGAAATTGATAATTGAACCGTTATCTGCCAAACGTGTTGACGCTTCACGAAGCGTATTGAAGACACCTTTTACATTGATGTCGAACTGACGTGAAAAGTCTTCGTCAGTAGTGTCTTTGATCAGCTTGGTAATCATGATGCCAGCATTGTTGACCAATACATCGATTCTTCCGTAATGATTGATAGCGTTGTCAAAAAGCTGCTTTACCGCATCGGCATTGCTTACATCGGCTTGCAAGGCAATAGTATCGCCTCCCTGCTCCTTAATAGAAGAAACTACTTGGTCGGCTGCATCTTTTCCACCAGCATAGTTAACAATTACTTTTGCGCCAGCGGTAGCCAGCCTTTGTGCTACTTCAGCACCGATCCCTCTTGACGCTCCGGTCACAAGGATCACTTTGTTGTTTAATGTACTCATAATACTTTGTTTTTTATCATTGTTAATTTGATAAGACAAAGTTGGTACATTCTTGACCCTGCTAACGTACAAAGATCATAGCAGGTGTTGTAAATATCTAAGAAAGGCTGTTGAAATACTGTTTCCTATAGTCAGCGGGGCTGATGGAAGTATGCTTTTTGAAGTAATTGCTGAAGTGAGGCGTTTCCAGGAAACCTAAACGAAAGGCAACTTCTTTAATATTAAGCGCCTCGTCCTGGAGCATTACTTTAGCTTCTGTTGTGGTTTTGTCCGCTATCCATGAGCTAATGGTTTTCCCCGTTTTACTGCTGATGACACTCGACAGATAGTTGACGTGTAGCGATTGCAAATCAGCATAATCCTGAACCCTTAATTGTGTGTTTGTTTTTCCGCTGATCAAATCTCGGAAGTGACGTTCGAGATTCAGTTTGAAATTTTTTACAATTTGAGAGCTTCGGTTGCCTTCATAAATAGGATTGTAATCCTGAAAGAAATATTCTTTGATTTTTAATAGCAAAGCAATAACAAGCGCGCCGATAATTTTATTCTTGTATAGTGCTTCGCCTTTATACTCTTTATGAATCTGGGTGCATAACTCTTCTACCTGGTCAAACTGATGCTGCGTCAAAACACGTGGTGAAACAATTTCGGACAGCAAAAAAGAAAAATCACGATATACATCATCGTGTACATATTCCTTTAAAAAGCCCTCTCCAAAGGTAATCAGGCAGGTATGTTCCAGTTTTTCCCATTCAAATATCCTATAGTTCCCCGGATTGGTAAAGTAGACAGTATTTGAGGTCACTTCAAACCGCTGGTCGTCGATTGTATAATGCCCAAAGGCACTTTTGATAAAAAGGAAGCTGAAATAGTTCGGGCGAAATGGTTCCGAACGGAATGGCAGATCTTTGAAGGTGTCTTCGAGGTAATGTATAGTAAAGCCCGATTCTTTTTCCAGGGAATCGGTAGAAAGGCCAAGCTGCTGATACAGCTCATGCAACGTTCGAGCATTTATGTTACCATTTGCCATTACTTAGATTTGGGTTTAAATTTACAAATTTAAACGTTGGTTGATATGTTTTTCGTTGAATGATTGTTCATTATTCAAGCATATCTTAAGAAAAAATTACAAGGTACCCAAAAGTGAGAAAATATTTCCCAAGTTTGGTTCAACTTGGGAAGCAAAGTCATGGATCAGGATAAACTTTGTACTCATCCAATGAAAACAAAGTTTAATTATGAAGACTCCCGGTTACAAAATGAATTGGTTTTCGCCAGCTCCTGTTAAGGTACCTGTTTTATAAATTGCTTTAAAGGTTCTATACCATTCCAGATTTACCATTATTTCTGTTATTATTTATATGATGCAAATTCACATAGTTATTATTTATGGAATGGTTTTTTATTTGTCAAAAAAATCGACATAAAAATCAGGTATACCGCTTTCTTTAATTTATGTAATTACTTCGTCTATTGAGTAATACAGCTGAATTATTTGCAGAGTAATTCTTATCTCATCTATCATTAATATGAGATAAAAAATCCAACCAGGTGTTGATGTTCACTGTACAAAATTGGAGTGTTTGACGGGGTCTATATTCCTATACGTGTCTAAATACCAAAGCGGGATATTATCAACTGTCTTCCTTGTCCGTATAATCATCCAAACTTGATTTCAACTGATAAATAACGTCCGTAAACCGGAGCGGGTTTTCATGTGATGGAAGCTGTTATGAATATCGTTGAGTGAAACACGAAATAACATCTGAAATACCATACTTATTTTCCGAATGCCTATTTTCTCATGCGAAATGGCTCCCGACGCATGAAGTGCATAAATCAATTCAATAAGGGCATTTTTTGAATGTGTCCAGAAAATATCTTTTGTTTCATCATTCTGTAATAGAATGTCGGGCTCTTGTTCAGGATTTATCTTTGTAGTTCGTTGCCGATTATTTTTGAGACCTTATAATCAAAGTACGTGGAAAATTTCGGGTCTATTTCAAATACAAAGCTGTTTAAGCCGTCGTGATAATTGATGTTTCCCAACATAAAATACTGTTCGTCCCGGTCGCTTCTGCCGGAACGGTAATACCTGTAAAAATCCGAGTTACAGACATGCTCCATATACTCCTGTTTCAATATCCGTAAATGCATGGCAAAATAGCTTTGGTAAATATTTCCGTTATTTGCGGGAAAGGCCGTCTCTATTCGGAAGACTTTGTTGTAATAAATCAGTTTCCCGAGAATATTGGGTTTTATCTGTTTAAAGAAAAGCATTTCTTCTTCTCTATTTGAAAAGCCCTCTCTAATAACATCCTCTTTGACAGTACGTAGTAACTCCTGGAGATATACCGTCATTTTAAAAGCCTCATCAATAAAGCTGGATGTTTCAGCAGACAATTTTCTTTCCTCCTTCTGGATGTCAGAAACGATTTTGTTTAGTGGGTGTTTGTTTGCATTTGAGTTCTTTGGAAGCTTACGTAGGTTATAAGTGATTCGATCGTACAGACAGAAAAATGGTACCTACAGAATGTATAAAAGTATTATTCAACGCCATTATAGAGCCTTTACAAAAACTAGAAGAGGTAGAGAAGAATTTCCAAAAGTCTACCGAAAAACAGACCCCTACAATTAGTGTAGGAATGTGGTTTGAAACTTTCCAAACCACTTTAAAACAATATGTATCTAGCTTACCTTTTAACCTGATCATTAATTTCGGCGAATATCCGGAAATGTTGGACCAACTGGATAAAGGTATTTTGGATTTGATTATCACACCCAAAAAAGGACTATCTCCCCATATAGAACATGAAGGGTCTTCTTCGGAACAAATCGTTTTGGTGGGCGGTAGAGATGTAGATATTTACGAAACAGTTCACAGAACCAAAAACAAGTTAAAACTAGAGGAATGCAATGGCAAAAAGGCCACTTCATATATGGTGCCCGGCAATCACGACGTGTCCAATACAATTGGATATTATGCAAAGATGAACCCAATTTCTGATTTCAAACATCCGGATGAAAATAAATTGGCTGATCCAAAAGGGGTTATTAATCTTATACGTCATATTTTACCCTATTTCAAAAAGCAAAAATATGGTAAAATAATCAATATAAGTTTAGTAATGGGCAGAAGTACAGCTTTACCTTTAGGGTCGTTATATAATATGTCTAAATTTGCTTTAGAAGGATTTACAAAAGGTTTTTTTTTGAATTAAAACCCTTAAATATTGATTTGCATTTGGTTGAGCCAGTTGGTTTTCAATCAAGCTTTGGAGATAATATGACATTTAGTATGGATAAAACCATCAAAGATTATAATGTTATTACCGAGAATGTATATAAGCAGCTTTTGAAAGCTCAAAAACCTGGCGCAACCAGCAGTCCTAAGAAGATTGTTTATGTTTTTTATAAGCTTGCTGTTGGTCAAAGCAAAGCCTTCAGAACGGTTGTTGGAACCGACGCAAAAATGGTGCTGATATTAAGAAAACTATTACCAATTAAGATATTTCTGAATTTCCTTGGAAACAGATTTATTAAATAAATTATTATTTAAATATGGATGAAAAGGAGGGCATACTTTTCATATTAGATTTTATCATAAAAAAATAACACCAAATAAAGAAACTTTTTACTTTACAGGTTTGAAATTTCTTTATTTGGTGTTTTAATAAACAATCAGCTTGAGTTGCTCAGTATTATTTATGAAGTAATCTCAGAGAAATACTTTTCTAAAGAAGGTCCTTTGGGATTCCAGCCTATTCTCTTTGCATTTACTGCATTTACAAGACTGTTAGATGCAACTCCCAAGCGATCTGCTTCACCATGAAACTCAATTAAATGCTCAATAGTGATGCTGAGAGTTTTTCCTTCAAATCCAAGATAATTACTGATTAGCCTTGCAATTTCTTTAAAAGAATTATGCCCGTTTTCTGCATAAAAAAGTGATCCACCAGTTGCTTTTTCCAAAGCTAGAAGATATAAATCCGTAAGATCATCAATAAATACATTTGAATATCTGTTAAGACCTTTTCCAAAATATAGTCCAGCTCCTTCCTGTCTGGAAAATCCAATAAGTTTAGGTATTTGATCGCTATCAGACTGTAAACCTTTGCCTTCTCCATATACCATTGACGGGCAGATTACAATTGTTCTGATTCCTTTTTCAATAGCTGCCATACGAACATATTTGTTTATATCAACTCTTGGTCTTCGGAAAGATACTGGATTCAGGTGCATATCTTCATCATAAAATACGGATCCTGTATATTCCCCATCAGCGTAATCTGCAACGATGGAAGAGCCCGTGGTGGTGATTAATGTTTTTCCGGAATGCTCTAAAGCTGCTATTAATGTATATACAGAAGATATATGATCTACATTAGCTCCATGGATTACTATATCGGCTTGTTGTGCGGCCCGGGTTAGAATTTCATTATCATCAAGAGTTCCCACTATGGATTTTATTCCTCTTTTCTCCAATAGTTCAATTTTTTTAGTATCATCGGTTCTTACCAGCCCAGTTACATTATAGCCATTTTTAATTAGTTTATCAGCAACTGATCCTCCTAAATAATCTGTTACTCCTGTAATGAATACTTTCAGTTTTTCATTTTCTATTTTCATAATTTAAACTTGTTTAATTACTTATTTTTGTATAAACAAAGTTGAGAAAGATGGAAGTCTTAATACTTGAAGAAAAAAAAGAATAATTTGAATGTTTTTAAGATGCATGTAAAAAGTCTGACAAAGGATATAGAGATTGATTATCTGTTCAAGGAACAGTGGTCTTTTCCAGTACATAAACATACGCACTATGAGATACAGTTTATTATAAAGGGGAAAGGGTTACATTATATCAATGAAGATCAGTTTGTATACAATTCGGGAGATGTATTTATAACGTTGCCTGGTGAAAGTCATTTCTTCGTTTTTGGTGAAAAAACGGCTGTTCGTATTATCAAATTCAATGAAACATTTTTTCTTCAGAATTTTCAAAATAAAGATCTTCAGTTACTAAAGCAAGGGCTTTTTTCATCCAATCGTAAAATAAGTTTATCAGATGCCTGCCGTAAAAATGTAGGAGAATTGATTTCTTTACTCATTAATTCTCATAAAAAAGTATCTGTATATCAGAATCTTATTATAAAAAACACACTATCCCTTATTCTTACTCTCTTAATGGAAGAAACAAAGCTTAATCTTATAAGACCTCAGGACGAAAAAATACAAATGATTCTAAGATACATTCAGGAAAATATCCGTGAAAAAGAATTCCTTTCTATTAAAAACATTTCTGAACATTTTTGTATCAACAAAAATTATTTTTCCCAATATTTTAAAAATGCTACAGGTTCTACCTACAAGAAATATGTAAACGAATATGTGTTGAATATGATTGCACATCAGCTTTTACATCAGGATATAACCTTATCTCAACTGGCTTATGAGTTTGGATTTAGTGACGAGGGGCACCTAAGTCGAAATTTTAAAGCTCAGTTCAACAAAAATCCAACAGATCTGAGAAAAAAGAAAAAAAATAGCTCTCTGATGAGAAAACTGAATGATAAATACAAGGATTATCCAAATCCTTTTGGTATTATATTGGTTTATTGTTAAATAGTTTGTTGAAATCCTGTGGATGTTCAAAGCCTAGTTTATAGGTAATTGATTTTATACTTTTGAAATTTTTTATTAAGAAGGTAATCTTGAAAAAGGATTAACTTTTCTTAAAACTGTATTTCTTTCGCAGACACTTAAATTATTTTTATGTAGAATATTTATTTTTCAAAATAGAATAATATTTCAGACCAATCAACTTCTTCGCTATTTTATTATTATAGTCCATCATTGTCCCATTGAATTTTATTATTATTTCACTATGTAAAAGTTATTCATTACGATTTTATATATTTAAAATCGTAATGAATAACTTTTTTACTGTTCTTTTTATCTGATGTAACAAAGAGGTTTCTGCCTTTAATTAAT
The DNA here is from genome assembly GCF_049319685.1 of Chryseobacterium sp. Mn2064. Taxonomy (NCBI): domain Bacteria; kingdom Pseudomonadati; phylum Bacteroidota; class Flavobacteriia; order Flavobacteriales; family Weeksellaceae; genus Chryseobacterium; species Chryseobacterium sp. Mn2064. Next base: position 202,297 of record NZ_JBMOUE010000002.1, on the reverse strand, counting down.
AATTATATCGGAATCAATAATATATTTATTAGTAAAAATCTTTTAACTTGAGTTTTAAAATATTATTTTAATAATTCAGTGATGATAGTTGAGCAATTTTGTTTAAATCTTCTACAAAAGTGTTCGAAAAATGAACCTCTGCGGTCACAAGCTCCTTTTTTAGGGAGCTTTTTTACTTATATACCCCTGAAAACAACCTCGAAATAAATAGAGACAAAAATATAACCTCCGATGTCCAGGATATTTCAATAATTTATTTTTGAATGTCCAAACAGTCCAAACTCGAGCCTTACGGTTTTCCGTAGAGTTATGACTACAGCATACCCGTATATTTACGAGTTTTTAAATAACTCTCTCATATGCCAAAAAAAAGAAAGCTGAAAGGTTGAGTACTTTCAGCTTTGTAGATACAAATTATTTTTAACATTTATTCTTTAATAATTTTTAATGTTTTTTCTTCAGTGCCAAAAGTGATTTTCAAGATATAGTTACCCGATAATAAAGAAGAAGTATCGATCTTACATGAATTGGCATTTACTACCTTAGTGATTACTTCCTGACCTGCAAGATTATAAATAGATACAGTTGTTATTTTTTTATCATAAGAAAGATTTAAAACGTCTTTTACCGGATTAGGATGAACTAAAACATTTGACTTTTCAACTTCGTTGGTTGACAAGACGCCATAGGAAACAGTCATGGAAAGACATGGATCATTTACAAAGTTGCAACCTGTGCCAGGCACACAGGTATCTTTGATAAAATTACTGAATACTATAGTACCTCCACCGGCAGCGACAGCCTGGTTAAAAATCTCTTTACTGATGACGAAGTGATTGCTAGGATTAACAAAAATTCCGCAGTTTTGTACTGATAAATTGGTTTCTTTAAATGAGGTTCCATTTAATTGTATACCACCCGCATTAGTAGGAACAGGATTACAGCCCAAAAGCCCTATTGATACTTGTACATCTGTATTACTTGGCTGAACTCCAGTAAATGTTTTTGAATTATTAAAATAAGTAGGAGAACCTGAGGTGGACAGACTCAAACTACCGCATGCATTCCAAACCAGTGTTTGAGAATAAAGACTGTTAAAAAACATTGAAAATAGCAATGTTCCTAAAATGTGTAATTTTTTTTTCATGGTTATAGTTGATTTTTACAGATTAGTTTTTAGAGTCTGCAAATATAAAAAATTAGTTTTTGCAAAATAAACAATCCCCGTTGTTATGGGAATACATACTCATCAAATGGTGTAGCAGATTTAATTAAAATAGTTTGAGCACCCCAAGAATTGACTAAAAGACGTTTCTATTAAGACTGTAGATGTTTTTATTTTAAGATCTGAATAGTTATAAAGTTGAAGCATAGATTTAAAATCTAACTTTTCTTCACTAACCAAGTTAAGAAAATGGTCAATACCTCCATGTTGCCATGGGGCAATTGAAAATTCATGAGTCATTATTAGTTTTAATTATTAAACCTCAAATATACAAACAATTCAAAATCAAGCGCTATCATTTTCCGTAGAATTATGACTACAATCATATGCGGGAAAATAAATAAAAGATATATTTGTTGACTGAAAATTCAGATTACTGAAATCTACAGTTTTCTCCTTCGGGAGATTTTATATTATTCTCTATTAAGAGTTTATAATTAGCTTTATCCTCGGAGAGATCCGGGGATTTTTTTATTCTCTGAAAAAATTGCAAAGAAAAATTAGGTACTCTCTATTGTCTAAGCCCTTTTTAATCTAAGTTCTTTGAAATGCTGATGCCGGCCAAAGGAAACCAGCCAATATTCAGCCAAAAAGCAACAATGGAAAAGCCGGGATCAAGGACGTGGATAAGATGCAAGAGGAGATCAAAAAAGAAATGCCAATTCCAGGAAAAGAAATTGTGAAAAATTCTATTTAGGAATTTGATCTTTAATCATAATTCGTTATATTAGAGATAATTGAAAATAAAATAAAGATGAATAAAGAAGAGATCTCAAAAGAGGTATTAAAAGTTTTAAAACAGAATCAAGCAATTTTTGATGAGTTAATGCGACTGCTTAATCACAAGGAAATTGGATCTTCAGCCCTTCAAACAAAAATTAATACCAATGCAAGGTACATAAGGGAACTTGAGAAAGAAATTTTAGGTGACGAATATGGAAAGCCGTCAAATTTACCAGGATTATAGTTTACAGCCTTCTCTTTGAGAGGGCTTTTTGTTATATTTGTGTAAATTATATAAACATGATAGATACATTACCATGGGAAATCACATTTGGAGCAATTGTTGCTCAAATTCAATCCTTAAAAAATACACTAGGTGAAGATCAAGTTAAAATTTATGAAGAAAAGATGAAAGAATTAAAAGATAAATTTATTAAAGATCGTCCCAATTTAAATAAGCAGGATCTAGAAAAAATTGAAATATTATTTCAATAAAACAGCCCCTTAATTGGGGCTTTATTACTTAAATTGCTTGAGATTGTAATTGTTTATCCAATTCCGATGGCTCAAAAATAATAACGCTATTTTTCAAAAACTCGGATGGGAAAAACTTTATAGATCCATCTTCTTCATTATTAGAAGTTAAAACAGCGCCCGTGCCAGTCAGGCAATTAGTAATTAGATTTTTATATTCTTCAAAATCTTCATTGGTAATACTCAAATGATGATCTCCTGTTGCATGCTTAATTGTAATTTTTCTATCCATGGATTTTAATATTTTGTTTAAAGTTACATATTTTCTTTTATGCATATTACGGAAATCCGTAATGTACTGTCAACTCTTTTCCTTTAACTGCGAAGAAAAGGTTTGAAATTAAAATTCCTCAATTTGTTTTAAAAGAAGATCTGCATCCTCAATTTTAGTCGGTTGAGGAATCTGTTTAAACACTAATCCATCTTTAGGAGACGCACCCGTGATTGTTTTGTCATTGTGGACCGTCAGAGAGTTCCAAATATTCTCTGTAAGTTCTTTCTGGTAGTTGGTGCGGAAAGTCGTTCCATTGGCATTGCGGATAGTCTCTTTTTGATATCCGTTTTCTTCTAGGAAGTCGTGCAACTTAAAGTTGCTCATTATTTAGAATTGTATATTTCGTTTGCTTTTTCAATTGCTGAAATAGTAGCCTGTTCTCTTGTCTCAAAGGAATGATCACTTCTTAGAGGTTTAGCCATGTTGATTTCCCAATAAAAATGAAAGCCGTCATAATAGGTGTTGTTGATTGTCAGTACAATAAATACCGAATCTAGCCATTCTATTATTAAAGTAGCCTGAAATTGATCAGCAATGCTATTAAAGTTAATATCCGGATGAAGTATTATCTTATCTTGCATCCATTTTTCGAAGTCTATTTTTGCTTTTCCTGTTAATATTGTTTTACTTTTAAACATAATAATTAAATATAAGGAATATTTAAACAAATACTTGATGAACTTGAAGTAAATATACAAACCTGTGTCTGAATAACACAATTCCTAAAATACCAATGATACAGAGCCTAAAAGATGTAGATGTTGATCCGAAAAAGCGACTCCATACGCCAATAGATTGCGTAGTAAAAATTTACCTTTGAGCACTTGTTATAAAAAATACATTTTAACTACCTGCAGCAATAGCTTTATGAAAGATATAGAATAATGCAATGTGTTAATATGAAAATTGAGGAGCAAGAGAATTTAAAACGATACTATGAAATTTTCAAGTGATTTAGTCATTTATGATTTAGAAGGAAGTTGTAAGACTTTTGGAAGAAATGAAATAAATGAAACGAATATAATAGAAATAGGGGCTGTAAAATTAGACAAGAAAACTTTTGAAATAAAAAGTGAATTCTCAATGTTGATAAAACCCAAACACTTTCCAATTCTGCCTGAAATTACGGATATTACAAACATTACCAATGAAATGGTGGAAAATGAAAAGTATTTTGATGAAGCAGTTCCCCTGTTTTTAGATTGGTACGGCGAAAAAAATAAATCAACGCTGGCGGGCTGGGGATTATACTATGACTTACCACTTTTGAGGAAAGAATTTACGGAATTTGGATTTGATTATCATCAATACTTTGTGGGTGGTGGTTTCGACATTAGATCATTGGGCGTATATTGGCTGGCCAAAAAGAATATTTCTACCTCTGGAATTTCATTGGAAAGAATTTTAGAAAAAATGAACCTGAAAAAAGATTTTAAATTTCATAGAGCATTAGATGATGCCAGAGCAACAGCATTGATATTACAACACATTCTTAATGAAAAATAATTGCCTTCTAACAATTGATAATTATCATAAATCTTAGATCAATTTTGCATTTACGATCAATTTAAGTCCTTTTTAGGACTTTTTTTATGCAATGTTACCCAATATTGTTTCTATGTTACATCATATTTTTGTTATAAAATTCAATAATTTATCTTTTTAACTGAAAAATAGTAATAATGCTCATATAAAGTGAGTTATCCTATTGAATATCATTTATTTTTTAATCAATTGCTTTCAAAATTCATAAGAAAAATATATTTTTGCAGTCTGCAAAAGGTATCATTAAAGGTACTTTTGTTTTCAGTAAAAAACTAAAACCTAAATCGAAAACTAATTAAATCATGAAAATGCATGGAATCATACTGTATTTACCACAACTCATCGGCATACGTTGCCTGATATTTTAAAACATCATCAAATTTTCAGAACTTCTTTAGAATCTTATGCTATAGCTAGTATTTACAATACTGGAATATTTGAGAAATCCATTACTTTCAAAACCTAAATATATTCAATGAGTCCTATTCTTGTTTTATATCAAGAAAGTAAGAGGAATATACTTTTTATGGAGCTCCGAAACCATTCAAACGAAGCGAAACCGAAAAGCTAAACGAGTAGGGAAATGTTATCAAACTTAAACATGAGGAGAATTATTTTATTAAAAACTATGAAAAAACTTTATTTTTTACTTTTACTCTTTGTCTCGTATATGGTATTTGCTCAAACATACAGTTATACGACCTACAATACTTCAAATTCGGCCATAGGAAGCAATTATATTGCTGACATAAAAACAGATGCTAATGGGCTGTTATGGTTGGCTACTTACAATGGTGTTTCTACTTTTAACGGAACTACTTTTACCAACTATAGTACAACAAATTCCGGTATTGCGTCTAATGCTATTGTAAAAATTGAAATTGACGGGCAGAACAGAAAATGGATCGCTTCTCAATTCAACGGAATTATCCTGTACAATGGTACAAGTTGGACCAATTACACCACTTCCAATTCGGGACTTCCGAGTAATGAGATTATTGACATCGCGGTTGACGGACAAAATAATCTTTGGGTGGTGACCCCCGCAGGACTTACAAAATTCAACGGTACTACCTGGGCAACCTATAACTCAGTATCAAATATGAATTCAGTGGCAACCGATGGTAATAATGGCGTTTGGGTGACCAATGGAGGAGTGTTATACAAATTTAATGGTACCGATTTCAATTTTATCGCACAGGGAACTCAAAAAATATTGAGAATTGCCAACAATACTATTTATGTAAAAGGTTCTGATAGTTTAATTACTTTAACAACAAGCGGAACTAACATAACATTCAATTATCAAAATAATTCTTGTCTGGCAGCATACAATCCGAATGCATTAGATGTTGACAGTAACAGTAAAGTATGGGTTGGTTTTAATGGAGCAGGTTTACAAAACTTTACAAATTGTACAACCTATACTAAAACAAATACAAATTCAGGTTTACCTGATGACTATTTTAGTGCAGTCAGAACACAATCTTCTGGAACAATCTGGTTGGGAACATTGCAGCTTGGTTTGGTGAAAATGACACCAAGTGCAGCCGTTTGTAATCCTCCAGCTCAAATGTATCCTTCTAATATTACTTCTACATCAGCTACTCTTAACTGGCTGCCTTCAACATCGGCACCTAATGGTGGGTATTATTATGTTTACAGCACCAGTCCGACAATGACAGGTTCAGCTACTGCAGCGTCTTCTACAACTGCTAATGTTGCCAATTTATTGCCTAATACAACATACTATTGGTGGGTGGCTGCAAATTGTGTTACGAGCCAAAGTACTTGGGTTTCAGGAGGAGCTTTTACAACGCTTCCTGCTCAGACAGGCTGTTGGAAAACCGTGAGCGCAGGTCGTTATCATTCATTGGGAATAAAAATGGATGGAACGCTTTGGGCTTGGGGTTCTAATAGTAATAATCAATTAGGAGATGGAACTAGTATCCAGAGAAATAACCCTGTTCAAATAGGTACAGCAACGAATTGGAAAAAGATTTTTCCAAGTGAGAAATATAGTGTTGCTATTAAAGAAGATGGAACGCTTTGGGCCTGGGGAAATAACCAGTTCGGATTTTTAGGAGACGGAACTACTACTAACAGAACTGTTCCTACAAAAATCGGTACGGCAACTGATTGGGAATATATTGCTGTTGGAGGGTCTCATACAATAGGGATAAAGTCAAACGGAACGCTTTGGGCCTGGGGAATGAATTTAAGTGGAGAATTAGGAGATGGAACAACAACCAACAGACTTACACCCACTCAAATAGGAACAGGAAGTAACTGGAAAAGTATTGCAGCAGGTACTTTCTATTCTGTAGGAGTGAAAACGGATGGAACACTTTGGGCTTGGGGATATAATGGGCATGGACAGTTGGGAGATGGAACTTTCACTGACCGTATTGCACCTAAACAGATAGGTACGGATACCAATTGGGCTGAAGTAGTGGCTGGAAATTCTCATACTGCAGGGAGAAGAACTAATGGACTGCTTTATACCTGGGGATTTAACGTAGCCGGGCAGTTAGCAGATGGAGGTTCTCTTGATAAAGCAACCCCTTTTTTAGCAGCTGATGGAATTGAAAAAGTTTTTGCTGGAGATTTTAACACCACAGCTATAACAATGTCAGGGTATGTGATTGCCTGTGGAAGTAATAGTACAGGATCATTTGGTAACAATACCAATACCAGCAGCTCAAATTGGGTTAATCTCGGAAGTAATTCCCATATGGTGCTTTCTACAGGAGGGCTGCATACTTTATCTGTCAATAATGATGGGATCTTGAAAGCGTGTGGAGCCAATAACTATGGGCAACTTGGAGATGGTACGACTGTCGAAAAAAATACATTTATTCAACTGGTGTGTCCGGTAAGCAGTTTAGCTGTTGAAGAGATATCACCGGTATCTGATCATCTAAAAGTTTTCCCAAATCCGGTACAGGATTTTTTAAATGTTTCATTTGATAAAAATATCGCTTCGGTAGAAGTTTACAACGCCGTTGGACAACAGGTTCTGGTTAAAATAATCAACAATAATAAAGGGCAAGTTGATTTCTCTGCTTTACCATCAGGAGTTTATATGGTAAAAATAAATGCGGCCAATAACGTCGTAAAAATGACTAAAGTAATCAAACGATAAATAGTGAAATTTTAGGTAATCGTAATGAGACTTTACCTTTGTCATTACAAAACGTCCCTATTTAGGGGCGTTTTTTTAATAGAATCAATACATTTACAGATGATTAAAATAGAAATTCATATTCTGGATGGCTGTCTGGACATTGAAATAAAGAATAATAATGAGCATTATTCTCTGATTGTCATTATTTCAAAATCGGAAACCTATAAAGAAAAAGGGAGAGCATGGAGCGACATAATTGATAATAAAGAAAAAATCAGTGAAATTGTAAATCTGATCAAAGAAAGTCATGAAAATCCCTCGATTCCGACTGCTTTCACTATAAATGATGGAAGATCTGTTACAGTGAGTTTAAAGGAAGATGCAAAAGATTTGAACTTAAATTTAGTACATTGTTATGCAGAAGAGCACAATGAATATCAATTAGTCAATAATATCTTACATCTTATTAATGAAACCATCCAGGATAAAATTCTGGATGGGTATACTTTATTATTTAATGAATTTTAAATTTATGCTATTGGTAAATTTATTGATGACAATATTATAAACAGAAAATATCATGATATTTCAGTGAAACTAGCTATATTGCAATATCTATATTAAGATTTCAGTGAAACTCAATATAGGTAATAAACTAATAACACTAAAGGACAGTTATACCTTTGAATAACCTGGAAAACAAAATGAATCCCACAAGAATGGCTGACTCTAAAAAAGTGAGCTCATATGACATTTTCCATAGCTTGTCAGAAGAATTGTTGACAAATTATCCCTCAGAAACACCCGTTCTAAAAGAGAAAAAATATACTAATTCAGGAATTCTCACAAAGCCCCAATCGGAAGATTTTACCTATCATTTCATAGCATTTTCAACCATTTTTGAATATGTTGAATTTCGTTTAATGGTTGGTTACAAATCCAATAGGAAAAATAGTAACAACAGGTGTTGATGGCATCACTCGAAATAACTTTAATAATAATTCAATATAAAAACTTATGAAAAAACTATTAACTTTTGCTATCGTTGTAGCAGGAATATCATTCGCAAACGCTCAAACTATTGAATCAGGAAGTCATAGCACAACAGGCTATATCAAAAGTGACGGCACCATAGAAAACAGTAGCCATGGTACGATTGGCTATATCAAAAGTGATGGTACCATAGAAAACAAAAGCCATGGTACAATTGGCCGGATCAAAAGTGATGGAACGATAGAAAACAGAAGCGGTTCTACCGTTGGATATGTAAAAAAAGACGGAACGGTAGAGAATAGCAGCCATGGCACGATTGGGTATATCAAAGACAATGGAACCGTAGAAAACAGCAGCCATGGTACGATTGGATATGCGAGCGGAATTAAGAAAGAATGGGCAGCCGTTGCTTTTTTCTTTTTTAAGCCATAACTGGATAGGGTACTTTAATTGATGCTGGGAACCAGAAAATTCAATATAAATTAAAATACTAATACCAGAAGGTTTAAGCCTTCATAAAAATATGAACATAAAAAAAATACAGGACATAAATAAACCAGCTGTGCTGGTTTTTTCTCTGTCAGAATTCTTTCAGAGTTTCGAAATACCTGTTCCGGATTTGCCCCAAAATGTTTATGATTCCCCTTTCTATATTTATGACATATCCCTCGATGAGGTGGGACCTAAATTTGAGGATGAAGAGGAAATCAGTGATGAGGAATGTGATGCCGGGTTTTCGATCATTAGAACCATTTGGGAAGAATATATAGTAAGAGCAAATACGCCGGGTTTTAAATACACTTTTAAAATCATAAAAGATCCCGAAACCAACAGCAGTTCAGTAGGACCTGTTTATGGTTTTGCTCCTGGATATGATATGTATTCCGCTATCGAAAATATTGCCAGACAGGGTTTTATGATATTCAGTTGGGAAGAATTTTGGGACAAAAATCTCATTCTCACCGCTGAATTAGCAGATGAAATTGAGACAGAGACCGCAGACAATAGTGAATACGTCCAATTATTGCTTAAAATTGATACGGAAAGTTATATGGGTGGGACAAGTTTCGGAGGTTTGCCGGTAAAAGACCGCAACACACCGTTTGAATGGCCAAAATGCGATTGTGGGACAGAATTACAGTATCAGTTTAAATTGAGAACAAGCCTTGGTCTTGAAATGGTTTTTATGCCAAACTGTGGTCACGATAGCAGCAACAAAGTGGTTATAATTGATGCAGACAATCTGGAGTTTGCCTATCCCGAAGAAAAGGAAGTGGCATTAAGAGAAAATTATGCCGCCAGCATCACCAATATAAAGACTAAAGGCTCTAAGCTGGCAAAAGGATATTATCCAACTTACCGTCACAATGTTTTGGGACAAATCAGCACAGATTCTTTAGATATACCCAGTGATAATTATCCGAAGTGTGAGGGCTGTGATAACAAAATGCATCTGGCTGCCCGGTTTGATGGAAGCTCTAATAGAGAAACGTCCATGACTTTTGGTGAAGGATCAAGCTATCTGTTCGATTGTATGGAATGCAAAACTGCCAAATTCATTACGAAGACAAGTTGAGTTCATAAAACGACCATTATATTTCAATCCATCAGAATATAGGAAAAAACATTTTATAAATTTTATAAAACCATGAAAAGATATATCCTTTTTATTTCACTGTTAGCAGGGCTGTCTGCATTGGCTCAACAAAAAACAGTCTCTAAAACAAAAGCCATTTCCTCCCATGCCAATACCGTAGCTCCAAAATCCAAAGTCCTGGATTCAGGCATTAAGGAATACCCTCTTTATTTTAAAGGATTTTGGCTGATTATAATGGATGAAGCTACTGATGAGCTTGGAAATCATATGCTGGTCGGACGAATCAAAGTATTGGAAAAAGACGAAAAGAAAAGAGATGCGTTCGTCAATAAGGCGATACATTTTTCAGAGAGCTCTGAAGATGATAAGGATGTGATTATTTCAACGGATCAGAACTATAAAGTAATAAAGGCGAGGCCTGCTTATTCATCACAGGTAATCAGCTATCATAAAAAGCTTAAAAAATTTATTATCGGAGGCAATGAGTATGGGTATGGAGATTCAAAAGAAAGTTATGTGAGGAAATGGCAGCCAATGATTACTGTGGTAAACCTGGAGCAGCAGGGTGAGGCATATGCTGTTAAAAATGACTATTCCTGTTACCTGAAAGATCTGATGATTGAAGAAGATAAAATTCATGTCTTAGCAGCTTCTGAAGAAGACCGATACAATCATAAGCTTGAAATAATTACCGTTGATCTCAACAAATTTCATGCGGCCAAAGAAGCTTATTTACCGGAGATTTTAGATCCGGTTTCCCACGTGATTTCTGAAAATAACGACAGGGGTAGGATGGAGGTGTCAGCAGTTTCAAAAGTGGGCTCAGATTATTATTTTTCTACTTCTAATCTGGATCAAACTCATATGATCTACAAAACACATGTTTATAAGTTTGACGGCAAAATCCTTGAAGATCAGCCTGGTTTTACCTATTTTAGTGATAGTCTTTATACCGATTCCCATTTGATGAAGATGGACGGATTTTCTACCGATTCCTCAAAAGGCTATGTCTTTTTAACACAAAGAATTGGATTTAAAGAAATAAATCTGACTAAAATAAATACCAACTTTTACGTCACAAAAAATAGCAAGATTAAATTGTTTAATTACATAGAATCTGCAAAAATGGTTACATTAACCAATGGGAATATTGTCGTGCTTTCGCAAAATGAAAACAAAATGTGGGAATATTCTGTTTATAATTCTGACCTGACGATTATTAAAACGATTAAAACCAATCTCTCAGACCATTATTATCCTGGAAAATTAAAAGTAACAGATGAGCATACTGTGGAATCTATTTTTTATGATACAAAAAAATTAAATGGGGCTGTCCTGCAATATGTTGCCGTACACTGATTTTCTATCCGATGAGGCACTTTTAAATAATATAGGTATGTATAAATTTCCACCATCTAGAATCATTAAAGATCCCTTTTTAGTTAAAGAAATTGTAGAGTTCAATTACCATAGGATGTATGAAAGGATAAGTAAAAAGAAAATTGTCCGCAAACCGGATATTAGGCTTGGAACTCCCCATGAAGATAGGGAAAATATTGTCCAACAGCTGGATCGTCAAAAAGATTATTTACTGATAGATGGTTTTATTCATGTATCCAAAAGATCAGTAAATAATAAAATTTATATTATTAATTATGAAGAACTCCTAATCTGGATAAAAGAGATTGATGATGATTTTGAAGGACCTGTTAATATTATGGCTATTGAGAAAAGTAACCCCGACTCATATATCCATTCTACCAGTATTTTTTCTGTTATTGAAGAAGGGGTCTTTTTCCTATTTGAATAAAAACTATTTAACCAACAATTGAGCAACCGGCAAAATGAAAGAAAACGATCAAATGAATACATTATTGGAAAACGACCAAGAAACGAAAAGAATAAGACAGATTTTAGGGATAAACCCTGAAGGTGACTATAAAAAAGAAGATTTTATTTACAGGTTAGAGCTTAAAGACATAATCATTGATGATTTTTCCAAATTTTTACCTTATCTCGATAATGTAAGAACTATAGACCTCACAAACTGTACCATTGCCAGCTTTTCTGAATTATTGAAATTGGATAATTGTAGCTATTTTTATCTGGACAATGTGACGTTTCTCAATCAGGACTGCACGGTAGTAAGAGATTTTCCCGCCGAAATTCGTTTTTCCAATATGAGCTTTGATGCCTCGTGTCTGAATGGTCTTCATACGTCTTTTGATAAAATAATTAAGCACTTTGCAATCAAAAACTGTCATATAGATAATATTCAGGAACTGAGTAATATCGCAGGTCTGTATTCATTGGACTTTGATACAATAACCTTCACGTATAAGGCAAAAAAGATAAAGCAGAAATCTCTCAGGAGAATATACATTTCCAATTCAAAGTTTGAAGATCTGAGCTTTATGCCTTTCAGCAAATCGTTGTCGGATATTACTTTCAGCAACTGTCATATAGGAAGCTTTGCCGGACTTTCTGAATTTAAGAAACTTGAAGAAATCATTATAGATACCGATACCATTGTTGAAAATACAGAAGAGCAGGAAAATCCTTTTAATAAACAACTGATGTGTAGTTTTGTGAAGGAAAAAAAAACTTTAAATTTGAAAAACGTACGATCACTCAAAAACTATATTAATCAATTCTATTTTGGTGATTGTAAAGAAAAAACGATTGATGATCTTGATACATTTAAAAAAGTAGACAGTCTGATATTTTATAATTCCAGATTTTACGTAGACGCTTTTCTCCCCATTGCCAAACAAATTAAAAGAATAGAAATCAGCAAATCTGTTATCAAGAAGCATACGTATTTCAAAAACTATCCCAATTTAACAAGTTTTGAATTAGTCAATCATGAAGAAGAACAAATAAAGTCCAAAAATTTCTCAAAACTGCTGCCGCTGAAAAAGCAGCTGAAAGAAATGAAATTTTATGAATCTAAGGAAATCCCGACAACATATCCCATCGGAAAGTTTACGGCGTTGGAATCTTTAAAAATCGGGTATGAAGTTTCAGTACAGACTGCAGAATCCATCATGACTTTAAAAAACCTTAAAAAATTAGACATAAGCGTTGAAAAAACAAAGCAGATTTTAAATATAGGAAGTTTAAAAAATCTGGAGTTTTTAATTTTTAATTCCAATATAGGTTTCACAGGATTTGAACATTTGAAGAAATTAAGATCATTGGATACAAGTTGTTCTCGAAAATTTGATATTAATTCGATGCCGAAAATGAAATCTTTAAAAAGACTGAATCTTTCAAGTTATGGTTATAAAATTAAAGGACTGAGCCAATTTCCCAATTTAGAATTTCTGAAACTGAATGGAGTGAAAAAACTGGAATTAAAAACTCTGAGAAAGCTCAAAGTTCTGGACCTGGATAATAGCGAAATTAAAAACTTTTCTTCGTTCGAAATTCAACCTTCTGTTGAAAAATTAGATTTATCGAGCCTTCAGGGAAAAATTAATTTAAAAGAAATAGCAAAATTTCCCAATCTGAAATGGCTCACACTGTTAGAAAGTTATGAGTTGAATAATATTTCTGGGTTGGAACCTTTAAAAAAACTGGAACGTCTGGATCTACATCAAACCAAAGTGACAGATGTACGGGTGCTGAACACTTTACCCAATTTAAAGGAAGTAAACCTTGCTGTCTACGGTTATAAATATCAGGAGCTGAAGTCACAACTAGACCAACCAGAGATAGGAATTTTCAGTGGATTGCCATTGCGTAATTTATCAATTTGGAAAAAGGATGAGTTCGGAATTTAAAAAGTGGCCGCGTACTACCCAACCCTTTTTAAAGGAGATTACTGCTTCATTTTGAACTTTAGCAGATGTTTTTTGAACCTCTGATGAAATAGCTTCCCGAGAGCCTGATCTAACTTTGTCTTTATCAAAATCAAGTAGTTTTTTTATTACATAATTAACTTAAAATGAAAAAGACATTAATTATCATTACGCATCCTGATATGAATAACTCAGTGATCAACAAGAAATGGCTCAGAGAATTAGAGAAATTTCCGGAGAAGTTTAATATCCATCAATTGCACGAGGTTTATCCTGACCAGAAGTTTGATATTGCAGCAGAACAGAAACTGATTGAAGAACACGATCATATCATTTTCCAGTTTCCATATTATTGGTATTATGGTCCTGCATTATTAAAAAAATGGTTCGATGAAGTGCTTACGCACGGGTGGGCCTACGGAAGCTCAAGTGGTTTTAAATTTGGCGGAAAGAAAGTAGCTTTGGCTATTTCATTAGGATTAAAAGAAGAACTTTTGCAACGCGGAACGCCCCTGAAATTTAATCTTGATGATCTTACCCATCCTTATGAAGCAATGTTCGACTGGATAAAAGCCGATTATCAGCCCTATTTTGCGTACTACGGAATGACATTCGAACCATCAGAAGAGTGGATAGAAAGAAGCGTACCGTTATATCTCGAATTTCTGGATCGTTTTAATCCTGAAAATGAAGAGATAGACGTAGCTTAAACCCATATAAAAGATTGAATTCCATAACTGAATGAAAGAGATGTAACACGCATCTCTTTTTTTGATGGACAGTTTTATCCATCAAATTGTACAATTTCTCCATTTTCCGGAAATGTTTAATATCCCAATTTTACCTGTCAAAATATAAAAATCTGAAACAATGGACCAGCTCAATTGCCGTAAAATTATCGAACAAGACCCAAACGTTTTATCGTGGAATGAAGATATCCGAATCATGCATTATCACACTCATCAGGAAATTACCAGAGCCAACATGTGTGTGCATATGAATATGATCAGTATTGTTCTGCAGGGGCAAAAAGAAATTTTGGGTTGCGGGACAAAGCGAATGGTTTCTTCAGGATCCGGGGTTTTTATGAAAAAGGGTTCTTACCTCGTTTCAGACAAAATTGAAGATCAGGAAAAAGGCTACGAATCTATTATCATGTTCTTTTCAGACACTTGGCTGCAGTCACAAATCGATAAGATAATCAATGGCAAAAATACTTTGCATACACAAAATGAAGAGGGTTTAAACGGAGACATTGCTTTGCTGGAAGAAGATGAAGTAATGAACTCCTTTATCACTCAGATTAAGCTTTATTTTGAGGGCAATCAGGATAAAGAACGATTACAAAACCTACTGCCTTTTAAAATGAGAGAATTATTTCAAATCGTTATTTCAGCGCCCAACGGATATCATTTTGAAAAGCGATTACGTAGTTTAGATACCCATCAAAATCCTGATTTGGTTGCCTTGATGCAGAATAATTACAAAGAAAATATCTCCCTTGAACAATATGCTTTTCTTGCCAACTGCAGTCTGTCAACTTTTAAACGGAAATTTATGCAGACCTTTAAAACAAATCCCGGAAAATGGATTATGCAGCGCAGATTGGAAGAATCTTATGAGCTCTTGAAAAACTCGGAAAAGAACGTTACAGAAATAGCGTATGAAGTTGGTTTCGAAACACCGGCACATTTCATCGCTTCTTTCAAACTTAAATACAGAAATACACCCAAAAAAATACAACAGTTAATGTAGGATGAATAAATCAAACAATGATAACTTTAAACTATCAAACTGACTGTAAATACGAAAGCCCTTCAAATCTGAAAGGCTTTTGTTATTTTGATTAATATTACTTCTGTTGAGAAAGATATTCTGCAAATTGCTCATTCAGAATCTCACATTCATGCTGCAAAATTCCGGTTTCTATTTCTGGTTTCTTTCCCCATTTCGGAACATTTTCTGTTTCAAGTATTTTAAACTCCGAAGTTTGCCCGCCAACGAAAGGAACCGAAACACCAAAGACTAATTTTGCAATTTTATGATGTCTGATGAGGTATGAGCACATAATGCAAGGTTCGTGCGTGGTAAACATCACAGATTGATCCAAAACATCCCGATAGCCATTGGCTAAGGCATCTTTCACCGCTAAAATCTCGGCATGTTGTGTAATATCTCCACTTGATTTTCCTGATTCTATACCTTTTCCAATGATTGTATCTTCAAAAACCAATAAAGCTCCAACCGGCGGATTTCCTTTTGAGAGTGCTTCTTTTGCAAGTTCAATACATTCAAGCATATAGGTGTTGTAGGTTTCATTTTTCATAATATAATTAAGATTCTGCTCCTCTGTTAAAACCAATGGTGTTTCTATAAATCTGAGGCGAAATATCTGTTTTATTTTTAAAAAGCCGACTGAAATAATATTCATCATCATATCCTAATTCGTAGGCTATTTCTTTAATGGTTTTATCCGTGAGATAGAGTTCTCTTTTAGCTTCAATGATGATGCGCTCTGTAATAAGATCCGAAAGCGTTTTGTTAAAATGATTCTTTGTAATCCGGGCAAGCGAAGCCGGAGTCTGATTCAATAAATCTGCGTAATCACTGGCAGAATGTTTTGTACGGAAGTTATCTTCAATAGCATTTTTCAAATTCTGAATCACAAATTGCTGCTTAATGTTGATGGTTTCAGAATCCTGAATGGTTTGCTGTTCAAGCTTGATTCTTGTAGCGGTAACCAGTAAAATTTTTAAATAAGAAATTAAAACTTCATCCTTTCGGAACGCATCGGCCTTAAGCTCATGAGCAATACCATTGATCAAATTTAAAATAGAATGTCTGCTCAATTCATTAAGAACAATAAAGGGCTGCTGATACACATTGTTGAACAAAATTCCATTAGCTGCAATTTCTTTATGATGTCTGTAAATACAGAAAAAATCATGGTGAAACTGTATGGATATTCCCATAATCGGTTTTGTAGATTGCAGCATAAAAGGCTGATAGGGATAAAAGGCAAACAACGTATTTTCCTTGAAAGAGTAATCGCAAAGGTCAACCGTAGCAATGCCTTCTCCGGATGTGATCAGAATCAGGGTAAAATAATTATTCCGCTGAATATGGTCAAAATAACTGTTGTTATCAAACTCAAAAAGCTTGAAAGCCAGATTTCCGTTTTGCTCATTTACAAGCGTATAGACAGATTGTGATAACATTGTACCTGCAATTTAATTATTATTTTTAAATCAAAACTGTCCTCTGATCATTTCAAAGGACAGTTTCAATAAAATTAGAAAATCAAAATATCGTATCCTTCATTTCTGAGATTCAGGAAGCTTGGTAAGCCCGGAGTTCCCGGAACTTCATTTTCATTTAACAATTCGTACCCAGAAACTTCAGTTCCAAATACCGCAACACATCCTTTTGATAAGCCGTGAACATATTCTTTTACTTCACTATAAAGTCCGTGTATAGGGTGATCTGCTTTTTCAAGTTGCTCAGGCCATCTGATTCCCGTTCCCTGAAAAATAATCTTTACATCCTCACCTGCATGCTTGAATTCATAAGCTGATGCCAACGCGTTAAATACTCTTCCCATTGCTTCTTCTGAACCTGCTTTAGGATCTGAAAGAATAATAATTGCTGTTTTTTTCATTGTATAAAAATTTAAATTACAGTGCAAAGATGTGGCAATAAAGACCGCTAAAGAATGGATGATTTTTACTTTGTAATGGAGATTTTTTTATTTTTCAAAAGCTTTTTATTCTGCTCTTTTGCAATGTAATTTTCAGAGTGTACGAAGTTCATGACAAAAAATAAAGCGAACTTATATAAGTTCGCTTTTTAGCTGCTACTTTAGGATTTCAAATGCACTATGAGCCCGGTTTTACAAAAGTTTGCCAACCTCTCATGGTTTCAATAAAACGTTCACTGAGACCTCCATTTCGAAGAAAATCTGCTGTTACAGGCAGTTGTGGACTGTCATACATCGGATTCGTTTGTACCTGTAACGGGAAGTCCCGCTGAAGAATTCCTGCCCTTGCAATCAGGACGAAATCGCAACCTTCATCAAGCAGTTCTCCGGCCCGTTGAGCACTCATTATTTTTCCCGCGGCTCCAAGGCGAACCCCTTTTCTCGGAAGTTCAGTAAAAACACTTAACATTGTTTTTCCCTGAAAAGCTCCTTCTCTTACCCGTTGAGCAGAGTCCCAAAGTGCTAGATCCAGATAATCAATTAATTCCTTGTCAAAAATTTCAGCCGTGATTTCGCGTAATTCTTCTAAAAGTAATCCGTACCGTTCAATCGACAATCGCCAGCCAATCTGAAAATCCGGCCCGCAAGCCTTTCGAATTCCTTCAATCACTTCAATGGTTAATCGGGCACGATTTTCTACACTTCCACCATATTTATCTTTTCGATCGTTGAGATTAGGGGAGAGAAATTCAGATAAGATCCATCCAAAAGCTCCATGCACAGAAACTCCATCAAATCCTGCGAGTTGTGCTCTTTTGGCAGCCTCAATAAAACTGTCACGGATTCTTTGTACTTCCTCAGTACTGATTGCCTTGACGTTTTTTATCGTTTTATCAGATGCCGGAGCGGGAATTCCCCCCAAAGAAGGTACGGCTCTATGGCCGGCATGATGTAGTTGTACCGCAGATAAAGCCCCTCCTTCACGAATGACGGTTGCCATTCTGGTAAGTCCTGGCAAATGTTTGTCACTGTGAATTCCTAATTGCCGTTCGAAAGCAATGGCTCCTGCTTCTACGGTAGATGCGCTTGTTTGGATTAATCCATATCCTCCTTGGGCTAATTGTTCCATCCATGTTTGATCATATTGGGAGGCTGTCCCATCAAAATCACTTTGTTGACTGGTTAAAGGAGCCAGCATAAAGCGATTTCTCATAGGTGAACCGTGAAGAAATGTTAAAGGTTTAAATAAATCGGAAACAGACATTTTTTATATTTTAAAGTTGTATTTATCAATTATCTACGTTGCAAAGTTGGGCTTTTAAAGAGTGGCTGAAAATGGATGATTTTGATGATATGATGGATATTTTAATTAGATTGAGCTGTTAGAAAGTTTTTTTCATACTTATAGATCATTAGTAAAAATAAAGATAGGAGAGGAGCGAAGATCAGTCTCGAAACCAAAAAAGTGTAATTTTGATCCCTGTTGGCTTATAAATTGATGTTGTAAAGACTATTGAAATTTGATGACTAATGACTAAATCTTTTGTAATAGTAATTTTCTTTTTAAGCGGTTTTCTCTTTTTGCGTGCACAGGAAAAAAAAGATTCTCTTTATTACAAAATAGAAGAATTTTCGGATCAAAGAAAGGTTACCAAATTTATCCATCGCCTGATTTTTCGTAGAGAAGCAGATTCTACTTCTGTTAAATCCAGAACTGAAAAAATGTTGCAGGAAACCTACAACAAAAAGTATATCAGGAATATAAGGATAGAAACCATTGATCCCTTCGGATATGGCTCAAAAGACAATAAAGAAAAATTAAAATGGTATGATTGGATCACGGATCATCTTCATGCTACAACAAAACACTCTACAGTTGATAATTATTTACTTTTTAAAGAAGGTGAAGAATATAATGCCCAAAAACTCTACGAATCTGAACGTTTATTGAGAACAATGCCTTTCATCAACAGAGTTAATATCAGTGTTTCGGATAGTGCTTCCGGTAAAGATTCTATTGATGTTGTGGTAAAAGTTCTTGATTCCTGGAGTTTGAAACCGAGAATCAGCTATTCAGGAAGTAAAATAGGGTTGGGAGCTACAGAAGAAAATGTATTGGGATTGGGGCATACCTTAGATTTCCTTTACAGAAACGATTCCAAAGAAAAGCAGGATTATCTTTTAGGAAGTTATACCGCGTATAATCTTTGGGGATCTTACGTGAATGCTCAGCTTCTCGGAGAAAGAGATTTTTTAAGAAATGAAAGGGTCAACTTAAATGTAAGAAGAGATTTCTTCTCGCCACTTACCAAATGGGCCGGTGGTTTTACGTTTGAATATTTTAAACGTAATGTTTTGCTTCCGATAGAAACGGATACCAAGTATCCTGAAGTTCAGATTAAAGTATACAGCCAGGATTTATGGGGAGGATATCAGATTCCGGTTTCTGCCGATCCTAGTGAGAAAGTATCCAGTAATATTGCGGTGATTGGGCGATTTCAGAACTACCAGTATAAAGACAGTCCGGGAATTGACAAATACAATTATTTTAGCTCTTACAGCAGTTTTCTGATGTCTGTAGGATTTATCCGCAGAAACTTTTCCGTACAGAAAAATATTTTCCAGTACGATTTACCGGAGGATATTGCCTATGGAAGTTCATTGAATTTTACCGCAGGAGGTTTGTCCAGAAGTAATGATGTGAAACCTTATGTAGGAGTTTCGGCATCTTATGGTACATTTATAAAAATCGGGTATTTCAATTTGAAAGCTCAGTTTGGGAGGTTTTTTAATGAGGATGATCAGAATCGGGAGTCTTTCCGTTTGGATGGCACGTATTTCACCAATCTTATGGATTGGAAGTTTGCCAAAGTAAGGCATTTCTTTTCGCCCACATTGGCATTAGGAAATCCGCAGCATAACTATTCATATAAAGATAGAATAAACCTTGTTTCTCCCGATGAATTTCCGGTGTATAATTCGGATTATATCGGAACCAAAAAACTGGTTTTGAGATATCAGCTTCAGTTGTTTATTAATAAAACCTGGAAGAATTTTCATTTCAGTCCTTATTTAACGGCTGCTGCGGGTTGGTTGGGAATGCCTAATGATACATTACTAAAAACAAAAGTAAATACGAAAATAGGAATTGGTGTTTTGATTAATAATCCTTATCTGGTTTTCAACAGAATTCAGATTTCTTTCACCTATTATCCTCGTGTTCCTTTTGATAACAATTCGGTTTTTGATTTTAATAGTAACAGGAATAATCTTTTACCAATGGATAACTTTGTAACCGATATTCCTCATTTTGTCAACTTTGGAAATTAAAATGACTTGTAATTGACTTCTTGTATGAGTAAGGAATCTATAAAGGGAAAAGTATAAACAAAAAAATATACCTAAATGTATCCAGTAAAATTGATGGCAAATGCTGAATTCTACTGGTACATTTAAGTATATCATCATCTAAATTTTATAAAGGAGTATAGATAATGGACATGATTGCCTTCTCTTCATAAAAAGAATCGCTGCCACCGGCAATGATATTCCCTTTCACAGTATCACCCGGACTGAGCTTTAAAGATAATACCTGATTGACGGTATATCTGTCATTAGCCAATAAAAGTCCTCCTGAACTTTGAGAAAAAGGAGTGGTTACAATCACGAAATTAGCACTTGGATTGCTAAAATCAGACAATTGTATACTCGCAGAAATCTGAAAAACCCCTGCTTTATTTACCGTGAAAGTATTGGTAGCCACATTCCAGGAACCTATAGCCGCAACAGGTGTGATATCTACGGTATCAAAATTTACCCCATTTACGATATTGCCTCCCGACAAAAGGGTAGTACCAGGAGTATTAAGTCTTACACTTAGAACCGTGGTTGGAATTTTGAGTTCGGTAGTCAGAACATTCGGATCAATTTCATAGATGTCTCCATTCGCTTGGGTGATTATAAGCTTAGAGCTTCCAAGGGTTGTTGCTACTGGAGTTTGCCTGATCCTGGCACTTCCGTTAACATCTAGAGTTTGAGTAGGAGATGGAGTATTGATTCCTACTTGGGAGAAAACAACGTTTGAAACTAACGCTGTCGCGAGAATAAAAAGGTTTTTTTTCATAATGTCAAGCATGTATTTGCGCCGCAAAATTATATTTTGTATTTCAAAATAGGGGTAATGCTTTAATTACTTTTTTCTATTGTCTCATTTTGATTTTTTATTATAATCTATTATTCATCATATTAACTAAAGATATCAAAAAAATAACGCGTTAAATTTTGTCGGATTATTGCTATGGTTGATTAATCTTTTGCCCGTTGCAGAAAATCTTCTTGTTATTTATCTCTGAATGCTATAATTAACCCCTTAAATAGTTACTAAAAAGTTCACTTTTAGTTTCATACAGAACCCGAAATCCTATTGATTTTTCTTATTTAAAAATGTGGTACAGATTATCTGTTCATAATCTTTAAAAATTACCGTTTTTTGAAATATTGTGAGTATTTTTGAGCCTAAAGTAAGTATAATTAATTATTGATTTTAACTTCTATGATTTTAATTGTTGATGACAACCAAAGTAACCTTTATTCACTGCAAAAGTTACTTCAATCTAAGAATTTCAATGTGGATACAGCAGGTTCAGGTGAAGAGGCTCTTGGTAAAGCTCTGAAAAATGATTATGCCTTAATTATTTTGGATGTTCAAATGCCTGATATGGATGGTTTTGAAGTGGCGGAAACTCTTGCAGATTACAGTAAAACAAAAGAAGTTCCCATTATATTTTTATCCGCGGTTAATACCGATAAAAAATTTATTACACGAGGCTATGCTTCAGGAGCCAAAGATTATGTGACCAAACCTGTAGATCCAGAGATTTTATTACTTAAAGTTAAAACTTTTTACAACCTCCAGGAACAGAACGTGGCGATGAAAAAGACGCAGCAGAATTTGGAACTGGAAGTTAAGGGAAGACGCGAATCACAGGTGACGATGAAGTCTCAGATCGATCATTTCCACCTCATGTTGGAGTCTTTACCTCAGATTGCGTTCACCGCCAATGAAAATGGAATTGTAGATTTTGTGAATGGTAAATGGTACCAATATTCTGAATCTGAACAAAACTTCCCAGAAACGCATCCCGATGATCCCGATATTGAAGAAGAATTTGAAAGAGCCAGAAAAAGAAGAAAAGCTTTAGAATTGGAGATCAGAATAAAAAGTATGGGCTCAGAAGATTACTGCTATCACCTACTTCGGGTAACTCCTGTATTTGATGAGGGAATCGTTAAAAACTGGGTAGGAACTTTTACAGATATTGATGGACAAAAGAAAGCTGAAAAAGAAAAAGATGAATTTTTAAGTATCGCCAGCCATGAATTGAAAACTCCTTTAACCAGTATCAAAGCTTATATTCAATTATTAGACAGAAAATTAAAACTCGATAAAGAGAGTGCCGAAGCAGGATTTGTAACCAAGGTGCAGGATCAGATCGAAAAACTGAATACCCTGATTACAGATCTGTTGGATGTTTCCAAAATAGAAAATGGCAAATTGAAGATCAATAAAAAGCCTGTTAATCTTGAAAAAGTGATCAGCAATGCAATAGACACCATTTTGCAGACTCACGAAAATAAAGTGAGAATTGATCGACATGGTAATAAACCAGATATATTGATTCCTTTGGATGAAATTCGCATAGAACAGGTGTTGATCAACTTCCTGACCAATGCCATCAAATATTCTCCTCATAATAACCAGGTAATTGTCACCACGTTTGTGGATGAAGAAGCTCAGGAAGTCAGAGTGAACGTTACCGACTTTGGAATTGGTATTCCTGACTTTAAGCAGGATGCTGTCTTTAAGAAATTTTACCGTGTGGAAGAATCATCTCTACAGTTTCAGGGAATGGGAATTGGTCTGTTTATCTGCTCAGAAATTATCAAACAACATCACGGAAGTGTAGGTGTTTCCAGTATTGTAGATGAAGGATCTACCTTTTATTTCACTTTACCTTTAAATTAATTTGGTATGCCTAAAAAAATCATACAAAATCTCCAGATCGGAGTAGGCCTTTCTCTTTTGATTTTAATTGCCAGTTCAATAGCTTCCTATTGGAGCATTCAAAATCAGATGAATCACAGAGAAAGCCTTTCAAAAAGCCGACGTTCTGTCACAGCGGTCAAAGATGTTTTGGTGGCTTTATTAGATGCAGAAACAGGAAACAGAGGGTATCAGCTGACTGGAAGAGAAGATTTTCTTGAACCTTACAAAAGAGGTTTGAGAGAATATCCAAAAGCACTTATACAGGCAGAGTCTTTAGACTTACAGGATAAAAACCAGCTCGAAAGACTTACAGAGCTGAAAAAAAGTGTCAACCAGGTAATGGACAATCTGCAACATCTTGTTGAAGACAGGAGAAAGGGTATTATAATGACTCAGCAGCAAATAGTAACCGGTAAAAGTTATATGGACGAATGCCGGAAAATTGTCTCTGATTTCGTTCGTTACGAAGAAAACCAGGTGGAAGTTAAAAACAAAGACCTTAACCGTTCTTCTGGCACAACAGTTCTATTCATCCTCTTTTCGGCTATAGCGGCTGTGGTAGTAACTATCTTTTTTTACGTTAAAATGAGAGCCGATCTTATCAGAAGAGATAAGCTTGAGAAAATGCTGAAACAAAAAGATCAGGAAACGTTCAGAAGAGTGAGTGCTATTCAGAAAATAGCTAATAGAGTTGCTAATGGTGATTATAGCGAAAAAGCTGTAGACAATGCAGAAGATGATCTTGGTGATCTTGTGGATTCTCTTAACCATATGACGGAATCTCTGAAAGTTTCTTTTGATAAAATAAATAAAAGCGATTGGCGCCAAAAAGGACTTGCTTTACTGAATGAATCCCTTGTTGGGAATAAATCTGTAGAAGAAGTAGCCCAAAAAGCACTTCACCAGCTCATTGAGTATGGAAAATGCATCAACGGCTCACTCTATCTTTATGATGAAGGAATCTTGAAACTCAACAAAGCATTTGGTTTGGAGGGGAACATGAAAAAGACTTTTGAACCGGGAGAAGGTATGGTTGGACAGGCTTTTCTTACCGCTAAAAATCAGGTGTATAACAACCTTGATGAAGAAGATTTTGTCGTTACTTTTGCAAGTAGCACTATTAAAATTTATGGAATCCTTTTAATTCCCATTTTTGCAGACGGCCACCCAATCGGTGTGCTTGAATTAGGCTCTACCTCCAACTTTGATGAAGATAGGATCAGCTATTTCTCAGAATGTTGTATCAATATAGGAATTGCACTGAGTGCCGCGAAAGGTAGAGAAAAAGAACAGCAATTGCTGGAAGAAACGCAGGCCCAATCCGAAGAGCTACAGGTTCAGCATTCAGAACTTGAAAATCTGAAT
This sequence comes from Chryseobacterium sp. Mn2064, assembly GCF_049319685.1. Lineage (NCBI taxonomy): Bacteria > Pseudomonadati > Bacteroidota > Flavobacteriia > Flavobacteriales > Weeksellaceae > Chryseobacterium > Chryseobacterium sp. Mn2064. Next base: position 177,368 of record NZ_JBMOUE010000002.1, on the reverse strand, counting down.
ACAGAACTGGAAGCACAAACACAGAAACTTCAGGCTTCAGAAGAAGAATTGAAAGTACAGCAGGAAGAATTGATGCAGGCTAATGCTGAACTGGAAGAACGTTCCAGACTATTAGAAGAAAAGAATCATCTGATTGCAGAAAGAAATAACGAAATTCAAAAAAAGGTAGAAGAACTTGCTTTAAGCACAAAATACAAATCTGAGTTCCTGGCCAATATGTCCCATGAACTGCGCACGCCCCTGAATTCTATCCTTCTTCTTTCAAGATTGATGGCCGAAAATCCGGATGAGAATCTTAACGAAGATCAGGTAGAATCTGCAAAAGTAATCCAGAGCTCAGGAACAAGCTTGCTGACACTTATTGATGAAATTCTGGATCTTGCCAAAATAGAATCCGGAAAAATGACTCTTGAATATCAAGATGTTATTATTGGTGAAGTCGTGAAAGATTTAAAAAGCCTTTTTAATCCTGTATTTCAGGAAAAAGCCCTTCAATTCAATATTCAGATTGATCCAAACGTACAGAATATCATTGAAAGTGATCGTCTTAGAATCGATCAGGTTCTGAGAAATTTACTGTCCAACGCTTTGAAGTTTACCAAAGAAGGGAGTATTGCGCTTCATATCAGAAAACATTCAGATAAACCGGATTTCATCGTATTTTCTGTAAAAGATACCGGAGTAGGAATTGCAGAAGACAAGCAGAAAATAATCTTTGAAGCCTTTCAGCAGGCAGACGGATCTACCAAAAGAAAATTCGGAGGAACTGGCTTAGGTCTTTCCATTAGTCGTGAAATTGCAAAACTTCTTGGTGGAGAATTGGTTCTGAAAAGCGAAATCAACAAAGGAAGTGAATTCAGCTTTATTATTCCTGTTTATGCCGTTTCTGAAATCCCTCACAATGAGACCGATCAGGATTTGGTAGAGATCATCCGTGAAGATGTTGAAGAAATTAAAAGCATTTTGGATGACGGAGAAACTGGAACCATTCTGTTGAACGATCTGGAAATTCCAGAAGATGTAGCAGATGATAGAGACAATATCAAGGACGGAGATAAAGTCATTCTGATCATAGAAGATGATACCAACTTTGCAAAAGCCCTTCTGAAATATGCTCATAAGCAGAATTATAAAGGAATTGTAGTCGTGAGAGGAGATCACGGCCTTTCAGCAGCGCAGAAATACCATCCGCATGCTATATTGCTCGATGTTCAGCTTCCGGTGAAAGATGGCTGGGAAGTCATGGATGATCTTAAATCCAATCCGGCTACAAAGAACATTCCTGTTCATATGATGTCTGTTCTGCATCTTAAAAAAGAAAGCTTGATGAAAGGAGCCGTAGATTTCATCAATAAACCGGTAGCTCTGGATAAAATGACAGATGTTTTCGGGAAAATTGAAGAAGCCTTAAAAAAAGGTCCTCAAAAAGTATTAATTGTTGAAGAAAACGCCAAACATGCCAGTGCATTATCGTATTTCCTAAGCAATTTCAACATCTCTCTTTCCGTAGAGCATAATGTTGAAGACAGTGTTAAAGCGCTGACTTCTGATCAGGTAGATTGTGTAATTCTGGATATTGGAAACCTCAAAGGAGATGAATACAATGTTATAGAATCCATAAAAAGTCATGAAGGGCTGGAAAATCTTCCTATCATCATTTTTACCGAGCAAAACTTATCGAGAGAAGAAGAATTGAAGATAAAGCAGTACGCTGATTCTATTGTGGTAAAAACGGCGCATTCTTATCAGAGGATTTTAGATGAGGTAGGATTATTCTTACATTTAGTAGAAGAAAAAAACAATTTCCTGGAAAATAATACGAATAGAGTACTGGGATCTTTAACTGAGGTTTTAAGTGGAAAAAAAGTGCTGATCACCGATGATGATGTACGTAATATCTTTTCTCTTACCAAAGCGCTGGAAAAATATAAAGTTGAGGTAATTGTAGCAATGGATGGAAAGCATTCCCTTCAACAAATCAAACAGAACCCTGATATAGATGTTATTTTGATGGATATGATGATGCCGGAGATGGATGGCTACGAAACCATAAAAGAGATCAGGAAAATGCCGGCATTTGCAAGGCTTCCTATTATCGCAATCACTGCAAAATCCATGATAGGAGAACGTGAAAAATGCATTACAGCAGGAGCTTCCGATTATATCTCGAAACCTGTTGATATTGATCAGCTGTTGTCGCTGCTCCGAGTTTGGTTATATGAAAGTTAAACAGATAAAATTCTGATGAATAAGAAAATCTTAATTGTGGATGACGATCCACGTAATATATTTGCATTAAAACTGACTTTAAAGTCCCGTGGCTATCTTATAGAAAGCTGTACAATGGCCCAGGAAGCTATTGAAATGCTGAAATCCGGACAACAGTTTTCCGTAGTTTTGATGGATATGATGATGCCGGGAATGGATGGCTATGAAGCCGTAAGAATTATAAAAAATACCCCGGAAATTAAGGATATTCCGGTTATTGCTGTAACGGCACAGGCGATGCCGGAAGACCGTCAGAAATGTATTGAAGCAGGAGCACAGGACTATGTTTCAAAACCGATTGATGTAGATCTGTTAATAAAGGCTATAGAAAAACTCACATAAATGCTGGAACCGAGTATCGTTAAAGATGAAGAAATAGAATCTCTAATCAATGATGTCTACGAAAGGTATGGCTACGATTTTTCAGGATATAGCCGTGCGTCTTTTAAACGGAGAGTGAATCGTATTTGCCTGCTGGACAGATTTACAAGTTTTGCAGAACTTCGATATACTATCATCAATGATCAGGAATATCTGAAACGGTTTGTAGAAGAAGTTACGGTAAACGTAACGGAAATGTTCAGAGATCCTTCTTTTTTTAAAACATTAAGGGGAAAAATCCTTCCTCAGTTGGGAACGTATCCTTTGATCAGAATCTGGATTGCAGGGTGCTCAACAGGAGAAGAAATCTATTCGGTGGCTATCTTGTTGAAAGAAGCAGGTCTCTATCATAAATCCCTGATCTATGGCACAGATTTGAACCCCTCCGTTTTGGAAACCGCCAGAGCAGGTGTTTTCCCTCTGCAGCAAATGAAGCTTTATTCAGAAAACTATATTCAGTCTGGAGGCACGAAGGATTTCTCAGATTATTACACCGCCAATTATGACAGTGTGAGATTTGATAAAAGTTTGCAGGAAAAGCTCATTCTATCAACACATAATCTGGTTTCAGACAGTTCCTTCAACAGCTTTCAACTCATCATCTGCCGAAATGTTTTAATCTATTTTGACCGAGTATTGCAGGAAAGGGTTTTCAAACTTTTTGATAACAGCTTGGAAAATTTAGGCTTTCTTGCTTTAGGAGCTAAAGAAACACTCAAGTTTTCTACCATCGATAAGAATTATCATCAAATTGAAGATCAGAAAATCTGGAAGAAGCTTGATCATCATTAAACTGTTCCCCCATGAAAACACAAAAAGAAACAGAAATTATCATTATAGGAGGCTCGGCAGGAAGCTTACAGGTGATCATTGAGATGGTAAAAAATCTGGATGATGATATCAGTATTCCTGTTTTGCTGGTCATTCACAGGAAAGCACAGGCTGTTAATATTCTGCAGACTTTATTACAGCAGTTTACCCCGTTGTCTGTGATTGAAATTGAAGATAAAACCGAACTTCAGAACGGAATGATATACATTGTTCCGGCAGACTATCACCTGTTGTTTGAGAACAAGAAAAACCTGTCGCTGGACAGCTCCGAAAAGATGAATTATTCGCGTCCTTCCATTGATGTTACCTTTAAATCTGCTGCAGAAATTTATGGGGAAAAGATGATAGGCGTATTGCTGTCCGGAGCCAATGCAGACGGTGTAGAAGGACTGGCGTATATTAAGAAAAACAACGGTTTAGTCTGGATTCAGGATCCTGAAACAGCAGAAGTGGATTATATGCCCAGACACGCAGTAGAAGAAATTAATTATGATTTAATCATTAAACCTAGTAATTTAGCAAATCTTATAAACGAACTATAATATATCTTAGTAAAATAATCTAAAGAATATGAGTAAAAAGAAAATTTTAATCTTTGATGATGATACAGCTATCTTAGAAGTAGTCACGATAATTTTTGAAGAAAACGGATATGAAGTTAAAATTTCAGAAACATCACATGACATTCTTGAAAAAGTAGCAGACTATCAGCCGGATGTTATTTTGATGGACAATTGGATTCCCAAAATCGGTGGAGTGGAAGCTACAAAACTTTTGAAAAGCAGCGAAGAATTCAAACACATCCCGGTGATCTACGTAACGGCCAACAATGATATTGTTGCATTAGCTGCGGAAGCTCAGGCGGATGATTATGTTTCAAAACCTTTTAATCTGGAAGATCTGGAAGACATGGTGGCCAAACATATGAAAGAGCAGGTGTAAGAAAACTGCAGATTTATACGCAAATAGCTAAACATATAAAAAGGCTGTCTCAAAAATATACGAGGCAGCTTTTTTATTTTACAATTTTTACATTTCAATGCTCTTTGAAAGCTTTCAGTGCTTCCATCATCTCGGCTCTTTTTAAAATGCTATTGTTGATCTTATGGAACAAAGAGTTCAAAAGAAAATACAGCGGTGAATTGATCGGAATAGTGTCTGAAAACGTTTTTACCAGAATCAGTTTTTTCGAAACGATATTCTTGGTAATCAAATACTCATTGCTGAAATTCATATCGAGATTCAGTTCATTCTTTACCATAAGGCGGAAATATTCATCAATCATTTGTTTATCTCTTGCCAGGTGTAAGATGTCGGGTTCTTTATCATCCATAGCCATGTTTTTACAATTCCTTATCATAAGTTTTACAAATTTTATACCGTATTAATGTTAAAAATAAGTGTATTAATATTCTTTATTTTATTATTGTTAGTATATTTGTATTCTAAATAAAAGTAAGTGTTTAATGGATTGACTACTGTCTTCTATAAACTAACATCAGAACAGGTAAGAAATGAATGAAATAAATATATTTTGGTTGAGAAGAGACCTAAGATTGGATGATAATATCGGCCTTTATCATGCTTTAAATTCTGGCTTACAGGTGGTTCCTGTCTTTATTTTTGATACAGAAATCCTCAATCAGCTTCATAATAAATATGATAGAAGGGTAGACTACATTCATCAGGCATTGCAGGAAATTAATAACGAATTGCAAAAACATGTAGGTAAACTTCATGTATTCCACGGCAGTCCGGATGAAATTTTCGAAAAACTGGTGAAAGACTTTAACATCAATACCGTTTTTTGTAATGAAGATTACGAACCACAAGCGATAAAAAGAGATCGAAAAGTGGCTGAATTTCTTTCAAAACATCATATTAACTTTAAATCATTCAAAGATCAGGTCATCGTTGCTAAAGATGAGGTAGTAAAAAGTGATCAATCTCCTTACACCGTATTTACGCCTTATTCTAAAAAATGGAAGGAAAGCAAGAAAGATCTCAAAAGTGTTGAAACGGATATGACTCATTTTCTGCCAGCTCATGAACTTACAGGCATCCTATCACTGGAAGAAATTGGGTTTGAAAAAACAGACATCAAATTCAAGAAACCGGAGCTGAGTGCAAAATTGATTGCAGATTATCATCAATACAGAGATTTTCCGGCAATGGATCATACCACTCATTTGGGTATTGCTCTCCGCTTTGGAACCATATCAGTAAGGAAATGTGTAAGATATGCTGCCGAACATAATGAAACATGGCTTAATGAACTGATTTGGAGAGAATTCTTTATGCAAATCCTGTTTCATTTTCCAACCGTTGTCACCCATTGTTTTAAAAAGAAATATGAAAACATTCAATGGAGAAATAATGAAGATGAATTTAAAGCCTGGTGTGAAGGAAGAACTGGATATCCCATTGTAGATGCAGGAATGCGGGAACTCAACGAAACGGGTTTCATGCACAACAGAGTCCGAATGATTACTGCAAGCTTTCTTACTAAGCATCTTCTGATCGACTGGCGTTGGGGAGAAGCCTATTTTGCTGAAAAACTATTAGACTATGATCTTTCGGCCAACAATGGAAACTGGCAGTGGGCGGCAGGAAGCGGTTGTGATGCGGCTCCTTATTTCAGGATATTTAATCCTTATGAACAAACCAAAAAGTTTGATAAAGATCTGAAATATATCAAAAAATGGCTTCCCAAAGACTATAAAGAAGAACCGATTGTAGAACATACCAAAGCCAGAGAACGGGCATTGAAAGCTTATAAAGAAGCATTGGCAGAGTAAACGCTACACAATACAAACTATTTACTAATACATAAAACAAAGGAACATTGGCTAAAAAAGGAATTTTGCTAATCAATCTTGGATCTCCAAGATCAACAGCTGTAAATGATGTAAAGGAATATCTGGATGAGTTCCTTATGGATGAAAAGGTAATTGATTATCGATGGTTTTTCCGGGCATTGCTGGTTCAGGGAATCATTTTAAAAACAAGGCCGAAGAAATCTGCTGAAGCCTATAAAACAGTATGGACAGACGAAGGATCTCCCTTAATTGTTATCACTAAAAAAATACAGCAAAAACTCCAGAAGATCGTAGACATACCCGTAGAAATTGGAATGAGATACGCAGAACCCAGTATTGAAACAGGAATCAGAAACCTGGTAGAAAAAGGTGTTTCGGAAATCGTTCTTTTTCCACTTTACCCGCAGTACGCCATGAGCACAACTGAAACTGTTATTGAAAAAGCAGAAGAAGTAAGAAAGAAAAAATTCCCTGGAATTACGATCAATTATATCCAGCCTTTCTATCACCGTGAGATTTATACCGATTGTCTGGCAGAAAGCATTCGTGAAAAGCTCCCGGAAAACTTTGATGCTTTAATGTTTTCTTATCATGGGGTGCCCGAACGTCATATTTATAAAACAGATCCTACCAAAACCTGTAATATGAACGATTGCTGCTCCAGAAAAACCAATCCGAGTCATCCGTTTTGCTATCGCCATCAATGCTATAATACTACCGAAAGTGTTATTAGAAAGCTCGGGTTACCCAAAGAAAAAGTAATTGTTTCCTTTCAGTCGAGATTGGGAAAAGACAAATGGATTGAACCTTATACAGATCACACCTTAGAAACCATTCCCAGCAAAGGCGTTAAAAAACTTGCCGTTGTTTGCCCGGCTTTCGTTTCCGACTGCCTTGAAACCCTTGAAGAAATATCTGTAGAAGGAAAAGAACAGTTTTTAGAATCAGGAGGAGAAAGCTTTTATTATATATCGTGTTTAAATGATGAAGACCGATGGATAGACGTGATCAAGACTTTATGTGAAGAAAAGCTTCATCAGTTCTATCTTGTTTAAAATTTCTTGAAGGCTAAAGAATACACAGATAAGTTGGTGTTAAATAGATCATAAATCAACAATATATTAAAAAAAAGGTACATTTGTAAATTATTTAATCAAAATGAATTACACTCTTGTCAAAGACTTTATGACACTGTTGGAACAGTTTGAAACAGAGGCGCATACGCAACCCGATTCTTACCCTGTCGATATTCAGGGATTTAAAACATGGATGTCTCATAAAGAAGAGGTTACAAAAGAACATAACCTGGATGAACCTTACTGGGAAGGTAAAGAAAATGGCAGAACCCCTGAAAGTGCGATCAATACATTGTTGGTGCATCTTAACCGGTATGCAAAAACCTACTCAAAATCAGCGATTTCCAATTCAGAATTTTCTACTCAGGAAGATTTTATCTATCTGATCAACCTTAAAGCGTTTGGACAGATGACCAAAATGGAACTGATTAAGAAAAACATTCATGATAAACCTGTAGGAATGCTAATTATTGCAAGGCTATTGCGACAGGGATGGATTGAGCAAAGTGAATCAGACGTTGATAAACGAAGCAAATTGATTTGTATCTCCGAAGCCGGATTACTGGCTTTGGAAAGGCAGATGAAGAAGATCCGCCAGGCTACCAATATTGTAGCAGGAAACCTTTCATATCCTGAAAAAATGGAACTGATCCGCATCCTTAATAAATTAGACCGTTTTCATTATCCTATTTTCTCAAGGAATATAGATTCCGGGGAGCTTTTAGAAAAGGTAAATGAAGAATACGCATTTAACCAATAAATCATTTTAAGCGGTAAAAAAACTTTCATAATTTCATTCAATATAAAAAATCTGAAATTGTATTTTTCAAAAATTAGATCGTAATAAAGTTTCTTTTAGTCTTATAAAATAATTGAGATTTTAATAAAGATTATTGCCTTTAAATTGCTGAATTATTTATATTTTTGGATCATTAACTTATTGAATGAAATTATGTTGATAACAAGAATTGGACGAATTAGCTTAAATTGTGCAATCGGTTGCATTGCTTGTGGTTTTTTATCCGCTCAACAATCTGTTCAGGTGACCAATCCGCTCAACTTTCAAAGAGCCGAAGTGGTAGCCGTTCCCATTGCCCAGCTACAGAAATTTCTATCTGAACACAGCGAAAAGGAGCTTAGAATAAAGGATTCAAATGGAAAATGGCTTCCCATTCAATGGATAGACTATGATGGAGACGGTAAAAGCGAAGAACTTCTTTTCCCAGTACATATTGAGGCTGGAAAAGTGAATAAATACCTCATTATAGCAGATGGAAATTCTAAAATTCCGGAAAGTAAGGTTTCAACCTATTCAAGGCTTGTCCCGGAAAGAGTAGACGATTATGCCTGGGAAAATGATAAAATTGCCTTCCGCATATATGGACCCAAAGGTCAGCAGGAAGCGTTGCAGGGGATAAAAAGCAGTACCCTCTCAAGTGGGGTTGATATCTGGCTGAAAAGAACCAATCAGCCTATTATCAATAAATGGTATAAAGGTTATCTAACAGATCCAATGTATTATCATAAAGATACAAGAGGGGAAGGTTATGATCCCTATCATGTAGGAAACAGCAGGGGAACGGGTGGAATAGGAATCTGGAAAGATGATAAGCTTCAGGTTTCAGAAAACTTCGTGACTTCCAGAACGATTGCTGAAGGCCCTTTGAGAACTGTTTTTGAACTTACCTATCTCCCATGGAGTGAGTATGGCGTAAAAGAAACCAAAAGAATTTCTTTAGAACTAGGTTCTAATTTTTCCAAGTTTGAATCCACTTTTGAATCAGAAAAACCGGTTCCCAACTATATCATTGGAATTACCCTGCATAAAAATGAAGGACAAACACAGCTGAATGATCAACAAGGCTATTATCTTCACTGGGAAAAAATAGATGATGCCTTTGTGGGAGAAGGAATTGTTGTCAATCCGAAAATAGTTGAAAAATCAATAGCTTTTACTTCTGATATTCCTGATGAAAGTAATTTATACGTCATCACCCAGCCTCATAACACCCTGACTTATTATGCGGGATTTGCCTGGCAGAAAAGTGGTCAGGTTCAAACCCAGAAAGATTGGGAAAATATTCTTCAGAAACAGGCTAAGATTCTTGAGCAACCTTTGCAGGTAAAGGTTGGAGAGTAGGAGAGTGAGAAGGTAGGAGTGCTATCGTGCTGGAGAAGTTTAAAAGTAGCAGATAAAATGTTCTCTTAAAATTTTAATTTCTAAATAATAAACATGAATCTAAAAATATATACATTCACTTTAGGTTTGATTGCTGTTCAATTTTCAGCACAGGTAAAAGATACATTAGCAGAGAAAATGCTGATTTACCAACTTCCCAATGGTGGTTGGGGAAAACAGCTTGAAGATAAATCAACCGTCAATTATAATCTGCCGATCGACAAGAACCTTTTAAGAAAGATAAAATCTACTGGTGATGATCATGCTACTATTGATAATAATGCCACTTCCAGAGAAATCAATGGGTTGATTAAAGCTTATTCCACCACAAAGAATCCGGAATATTTAAAAGCTGCAGAAAAAGGAATCCAGTATTTACTTCTGATGCAGTATGATAATGGCGGTTTTCCTCAGTATTATCCGAACACAGGCCTTTACAGAAAGCAGGTGACATACAATGATAATGCAATGATCAATGCTTTAACGGTTTTGTATAATACTGCGGAAGGAAAGAATAATTTCGATGTCGTTTCTTCTTCATTAAAGGAAAAATCAAAAATTGCCGTTCAGAAAGGGATCTTGTGTATTTTAAAGACTCAGGTGCTTCAAAAAGGAAATCCTTCTATTTGGGCAGATCAGTATAATGAAATCACTTTGCAACCTGATAAAGCCAGAGCTTTTGAGCCTATCTCATTGGCAACCGGAGAATCTGTAGGAATTATTAGGTTCTTAATGTTGCAGCCTCTAACTCCTGAAATTGAAAAGTCCATAAAATCTGCAGTACAATGGTTCAAACAAAACAAAATTGAAGGCTATAGTTATAATGTTGCCAAGCAGAACGGAAAGGCAATAAGAGTTTTGGCAGAAGATAAAAACTCGATCATCTGGGCCAGGTTTTATGATATTCATACCAACAAACCTCTGTTTGGAGATCGCGATGGAAGTGTAAAATACAATTATTATGAAGTTTCGGAGGAAAGAAGAAATGGCTACAACTGGTTTGGAGATTTTGCCGAAAAACTGATTGGTAAAGAATATCCAAAATGGCTGGATAAAAATAAATTAACAGAATGATTTTATCCACAGCTCCACGAATTTTAAGATAGATATTGCGTCTTTACGATTCTCCAACTTGTTTTTTGTTGGTTTATCGTGAAGACGCAAAGTTTTTTTATTCTTTATATATCATTTAAGAAGCAAGAAAATCTGAGATTTTCGGCTAATTTTTTATAATAGATAAAGAATTTATTTTTAAAGTATACAAAAACTTGTTCATTTTCGGCATTATATTTTTAGCATATCTAATTTTATAAAGTATTCAATTTTATCGTAGATAAAATCCTTGCGACCTTGATCTGTTTTTTTAAGATAAAATATTGCGCCTTTGCGATTTCCCAACTTGGGTTGGTTGGATAATCGCAAAGGCGCAAATCTTCTAGTTAAAATATCTTTTATTCTTAAGAACGCTAAGAAAAGATGAATTAGCGATCGATCATGATAAAGCGAATATTATTCACTTGCTTCATCGAATCAACAACGTTGATTCTCTTTCTTTGCCTCTAAAAGTATTCTATAAGGAAATAAACCTTTGCGATATATATTTCAATACATCCAATATTCTACTTCTCAACTTTAGTACTTGATCTGAAAATAGAAAAGAGAGCACCTCATTGTTGAGATACCCTCCTTCTTTTATTACTACTATTACTATTAAAGTCTTTTATTAAAAAGCATCGCAGACATTCCCACTTAAAGTAGCTCCTGCATTAGCTGTTACATCAGCTTTTACATCTCCTACATTTAATTTGGCAATGCTGTATGGCGGAGTGAAAGCGGTTCCACTTCCTGAAGTATTTCCGGTAACATTGATAAAGCTGCTTCCTGTTTGGGTAACAGCGGTGAATCCGCTCATCAGGTTGATTGGTTCTTTTACGTTTTCAAAAACATTTCTCTCTACCAAAATATTAGCCTGAACCCCTGCAGCAATACATTTATTACTTACAGAACTGTTGAAATAACTGTTCAGGATATGAATTTTTCCAAATCTTACTCTAGGCATACGCTCTCTGCATCCCGGTGCCCACCAGCAACGTACAAAAGTGACATTCAGTTTTCCGGCATCTGTTGTAGCAGTATCACTTGATCCGATAAGGTTAGAGAATCTGTGATCATCTGTTCCTCCTGAACCACCTGGTTTTGGAGCTTTCAGATAATGGAATTTAGTGTAGGATACGGTAATATAGTCGGATTTATTTTTGATATCGAAATTCCCGTCAACTCCATCTCTGAATTCACAATGGTCAATCCATACATTTCGGCAGTCATCAAGAATAGCATTGTCCCATCCATCGGTATCATAAGCTCCAGGACCTTCAAAAATAAGGTTTCGGATGATGATATTGTTACATCTTTTGATATTGATAATTCCTGATCCATCCTTGGTTTGGTTTGTAGAAACAAGTTTTGCTCCTGGAGCTCCATATAGGGTTTTTCCGGTTTGATCCTGGAAAGAGAGACGAGTGGTAATCGTAATGGTTCCGGTCACTTTGATCACTTTTATCGAAGTGTTTTCAATAGCGGCTTTTAACTGTGCATAAGTAGAAACTGTTGTTTCTGCAGCCGTTCCACCACCGGTAGTTCCGCCATTTTGAGAGGCCCATCCAGGGGCGATACAATCAGCTAAAGGAATAATTTTTTGTGCCAGAGAATTTTTAATACTTGTTTCCTGCTCTGTAAGATCATTGCTAAGTTCTTCGTGGCCACATCCTGTTAAAGCAAAGGCTGAACTTAGAGCTACTGTAAGGAAGGTAGCCTTGAACGTTGTTTTCATAGTTTATATTTTGTGATTTGTTCTGATGCAAAATTATAAAGTTAACAGTAAAGTATTTTATATTTTACCATATTAATATTTATATAATTATAATGTTAAATATTTAAAATGATCAATCGGTTGCATTTTATTGTTTATTTAAAAAAAATAAAACAATTGATTTTCATAATGTCGAAACGATAGTAAAAACAAGAGAAATTTGACGAGAAAAATGAATAGAAAGACAAATTTTCAATAATATAACCAAGGTTTGAAAATCTAGGGTTTGATAGCATTACGAGCTTTGATTTTAAACTCTAAAGTCATAGAAAATCTTCTCTGAATGGGGTAAAAGAATCAATCAACTTTCCTTCCTCAAGACACTTTACTCCGTGAAAAATATTGGGTTGGGCAAAAAAATCCGTCGCCTTCGTGCAAAACTTTTGTTTCTCCATCTACCGTTACTTCAAATTTCCCGGAAGCAACATACGTGATCTGGGAATGAAAATGCTGATGTAAAGCTCCAACGGCATCTTTTTCAAAACGTACAATTACCATCATAACCTGAGAATTATAACCCACAAACTGCCTGGAAATTCCATTTCCTAAATCTTCCCAATCCGAATTCCCATTGAAGAAAAGCTCCTTTTTAAAATTCATTGTATCTTGTATTGAAGTTCTGTATAACGAATAATTGTTTTACCTGATGTATTTTTCCAGCCCGGTTTTCATGGTTTTCAAAGATGTTACCGCTAATTTTGCAACAGATTCTGCTCCCAACTTAGACAAATGAGTGTCGTCATCTTTTCCTTCCGGATAATAAGGATCATCTCCTTTTTTGTAGTGAAGATGCAGTTTTTTTGAATTTTCCGGACCGTAGGAAATCTCCAGCTGTTCTGTCTGTAGCTGTAAATCAACGAAAGCTACCTTAAGGTCGTTAGCAACCGTTCTTACTACCAGAGGATAGTCTTTATGTGTATCGACCAAAACACCATTCTCATTAAAATTTCTTCTGACAATAGAAGTCATCAGAATAGGAATTGCTCCTTTAGACCTTGCTTCATTAACGTATCTTTCAAGATTGGCTCTGTATTGAGTAAAAGGATTGGTAAAGCGGGCTGAATCGTTAACTTTCTGATCGTTATGCCCAAACTGAATGATGACAAAATCTCCCTTTTTAAGCTGCTTCATTACCGTATTCCATCTTCCTTCCGTTCTGAAACTTTTGGAACTCCTTCCATTGGTTGCATGATTCTGAATATTTATTCCGGTTGTTAAAAAAGATGGCAACATTTGTCCCCAACCATGTTCCGGATTTCTGTCAGGATTTTCCTTGTTGGCCATGGTTGAATCTCCGATCAGAAATAGGGTAGGTTGTTGTGACCATATTATGATGGAGAGAAATAAAAAAAGTAGGGTAAGCTTTTTATTCATTGTTAAAAATTCTTTTGTGTGGTTAATAATGACTTTACATTGAGTTGGAAAACGCAAAGACGCTAATAATAGGACAGAGCAGTGTTTTAATGCGCAAAGATTTTATCTTCGATAAAAAATGATATTCTGCCTATTTTTAGAGGTCCCTTTTTGAAAACCTGTGCTTTGGGTTTGTCAAATAATTCATTAATAAGGGTTCCAGCCATTCAATATTTTTTCTAAGGTGTAGTTTTTCAACCCTTTTTTAGTTAATTGATGAGACCAGCTGATCCGTTTTGCCATATTTCCTCCTTCGCCTTTACTTCCATATTCTGCATAATAAGCAGTTTTTTCTTTATCAGGAAACATTTTGTCTCCTTTCCAGGGATTCCAGCCTTCCGGGATAATGTGTTTTCCCATGTCTGCATTGATAAAAACTGTTTTGGCGTAGGGTCTCCAGGGTCTTCCAAGATATACTTTGGTAATACCTTCTTTGGCTGTCAATTTACATTCAAAAAATACAAAACCATATAGCTTGTCGGCTTCTGTAGCTGCAGCTGTGATATAGGAATCTGCCAGACTTTTAATGATACAGTTTTTAAAAACTACGATTGCCTGCCCGAAAATAAAATCGGTAGTTCCTTCTATCAAACAATTTTCGAAATATTGTCTGCTGTGATTGGTGGCAGCATAAAGCGTATCCTGACAGCCTAAAATAGCAGAATTTCTCATCACAAAACGGTCTCCTTCTACATGAAGTGAAACGGCCTGGCCTTCATTGCAAGAACTGTTTTGAATGGTCAGATTGCTGATACTAATGTCGTCCCCCATCACCAAAACTGTGTAGGAGTTGAACGTAGTCATTTTTTCATTGAAAGAATCGGGTTTTCCAGAGAAATCATTGTTGGTAATGATGGTGTTGTCTTTATTTTCGCCTTCCAGTGTAATTTTGTGTTTGGAAGAAGGAATGACTATTTTTTCATGATAGGTTCCGGATTTAATCAGAATTAATGCTTCTGAAGGACCCAGATCTCTTACCGAATTGATCGCTTTCTGAATGGTAGTAAAGTCGCCGCTGCCATCCTGAGCAACCTTTATTTTGATGTAGGGTTCATTTCCAGCCCATAGAAATTGAGCCGTTGATATAAAGCACAATAAGAGTAGTTTTTTCATGAAATAAATAAGCTTTATGGTAAAACTTTGTTTAAAAATTCAACTGTATGGTTCAACGTTTCTGTGAACCATGGTTCTGCCGACCAGAAAGAATGTGGAGAATTTTTAATTTCGTGAGATTCTGTTGGAATATGAAAGGTTTTCAGCTTTTTCATCATATCATCTCTTCCTGCATGAAATCTCGGCTGAGAACTGTTGATGAAAAGGGTAGGTGGCGTGTTTTTGTCCACATATTCCAGCGGTGAAGCCTCTGTCCAGTTCTTCAAATTGACTTCCCGGTCACCTCCCAGCCAGTAAGAGGCATAAGTGCTTTCTTCGGCTTCGGGATGTATAAAGGAAACAATTCCATCCACATTTACAATCGCTTTTATTTTGTTTTTAGCTTTAACGCCTACCAATGTTGCGATTTGTGCTCCGGCGGATTCTCCTAATACGGCTATTTTCTTTTTGTCTAAAGCGTATTTATTATGGTTTTTTCTCAACCATGCAATACCGGTTTCAATGTCTTCAACACCTGCGGGATATTTTGCTGTATCAGCCAGCCGATATCCAATAGCTATCACTACAAAACCTTTGGAAGCCAATTCCATGGCCATATATTTTTCGTTTTCTTTGCTTCCTGAAATCCAGCCTCCACCATGAACCATTGCAATTCCTGGATGTTTTTTTGAAGGATGAAGAGGGTAGTAGATATCCGCTTTTAATTTAATACCATTGATTTCAGCGTATTCTACATCTTTATCAATTCCTATATTTTGTGGAACTGGGCGATCAATAGGCGTAATGAACGGATATTTTTTCTTTAGTTTTTCAAAAGTGTTTTCATTGGTGTAAGGAGAAGCATTCGGTCTGCTAGTTTGCCCGAATGCCATCGTCCCTACTAAGAAAATAGAAATATAAGTATGTCTTTTATTAAAAATCATTCGCTTAAGGAATTGTTTTTATTTTTTGTTGAGAGGGTTGGAAAATCGCAAAGACGCAAAGGGTTTTTCCTTTTGTTGTGTGTTTAAGGTGCAAGAACATCTAAGATTTTTAGCAGTTTTTGTTCTATTGAATGTTCAACTTTTACGCAGTAAAAAATACTGCCTCATCGTTAACATTTGAGTCTTTGCAATGGCCAACAAAAAAGAATCCTGTTTATTTTACAGCGTTTTTAGCAACTTCACTCCCTACGGAAAATGCCGTTTTATCTGCTGTTACTTCTTTTGGCAATAGCAGAGTGCCTGTTTTGTTTCCTAAGACTTTGATATAAGGTTTATTGGATGTTTCAAATTTTACCGTAGAAAGATTGATGTTTTTACTGTTATAAACCGTTGCTCCGGTACCTTCAGAATATTTTAGGGTGACATTTTTTAACTGAATGCCGTCTGCATCTACAATGGTCAGAGCTTTTTTAGTATCAAATTTAGAATCTTCAATAACGATATTTTTCAGGTTCATCTCTGCCAAACCGAATAAAGTGATCGCTTCGTAAGAGTTGACTGCATTGATGTTTTTAAAGTAAATATTTCTGAAAATCGGGGTTTCATCTGTAACCGGGTAAACCTTCTCAGGAGTTTTGTTTCCTTCCTGTTTCTGTCCGTCCTCTAAAACCGGAGAAGCTCCTTCATAAAACATATTGAACCCGATGGTTTGAGTAGGAATATTAATCATATCAATATTTCTGATGTAGATATTTTCAACAATTCCCCCTCTTCCACGAGTGGTTTTGAAACGAAGACCAATATCTGTTCCTATAAAAGTACAGTCGGAAACGTGGATATTTCTCGCTCCACCCGACATTTCACTTCCTACAACAAATCCTCCGTGGCCATGATATACAATATTATTTTTAATGATGACATTTTCTGTAGGCATTCCTCTTTTTCTTCCATCTTCATTTTTCCCTGATTTGATACAGATAGCATCATCTCCAACATCGAAAGTATTATCATGAATCAGTACATTTTTGCAGGATTCCAAATCTACACCGTCTCCATTTTGCGAGAACCATGGATTTCTTACGGTCAGATTTCTTAAAATTACATTGGAACACATTAACGGATGAAGATTCCACGCCGGGGAATTCTGGAAAGTAGGACCATCTAACAACACTTTGTCACAACCTACCAGACTTACCATCACCGGACGCAGAAAATCTTTTACGCTGGCCAGTTCATCTTTTGATATTTTATCAGGAACATTAAAACTTGAGCTGCTTTCCAGTCCTTTTTTGTAGCTTTCTGATGGATACCAGTTTTTGCCGTCAGAGGACAGTATTCCTCCGGATTTGATGATTTCTTTCCATTCAGATTCTGCAACTTTACTTTTTTTGATGGCTCTCCAGGCATCTCCACTTCCATCAATGATTCCTTTTCCTGTAATGGCAATATTGGTGGCGTTTTTTGCGGAAATAGGAGACTGGCAGCGAACGGTATTTAACCCTTCAAAACTGACGTCAACCAAAGGATAATCACTTTTATCTTTACTGAAAATAATAAAAGCCCCTTCTTCTATGTGAAGATTGATGTTACTTTTCAGCTCAATAGGCCCGGTTAACCACATTCCTCTGGGTACTACCAGCTTTCCACCGCCTTTTTTGCTAAGATCATCTATCGATTTTTTGAAAGCCTGAGTATTTTTCACATTTCCACCGGAAACCCCTCCAAATTGGGTGATGTTTACGGTATTGGCAGGAAAAGAAGTTTCGGCTACCTGAGGCATGCTAAACTCAATGTTTTTATAAATATCCAGATTCTGAGCAAATGTTTGCCCTGAAAACATCATTACTGCGGCTAAACCGATAATCATAAGAGACTTCTTCATATTATTTTTTTTGAGTTTTAATTAAGTTTTTAAATTCTTTATAGACGAGCTTTGCAACCACTTTTGCACCTTCCGGCTGAAAATGGGTGTTATCTTTCTGCCCTTTTGGATAAGCTTCATACATATTTTCAGGAAGATTCATGAAATAATGATTGGTGGTGAAATCCTGTCCTTTTGCTGTAAAATATTCCATGGATAGCTTGTTTAAATCGATGTATGGAACATTCATTTCTTTGGCAACATCAATGGGAGCCTGCCAGTATTCGCCATGTACATTTTCAAGTTTTCCGTCTTTCCAGGGATAATTTCTGGCTACAGGTGTTACAATAACGGGATTTCCTCCTTTTTCTCTTGTCTGCGTAACGAAAAGTCTTAAAAATTCTTTGTATCCCTGAATATTGACATAGCGTTCAGGATGTTTTTCTGAACCATCATTATGTCCAAACTGCATGATCACATAATCTTTAGGCTGAAGATGTTCATATACATAACGCCATCTTCCTTCCTGAAAGAATGTACGGGTGCTTCTTCCGCCGTGAGCTCTGTCGATAACTGCCACAGAATCGGTTGTAATAGCAGGTTTCAGAGAGCTAAGGCTATCTTTCACAAAGAAAGGTTGAAAAACCTGTCCCCAACCTGTAATGGGATATCTTACTTTCATATAATCTTTTCCCGGATCATAATTTCCGGTATAGTCGGCCATTGTTGAATCTCCAATGAGGTAGATATGCGTTACTTTTTTGTTTGGCTTTGGAGTGGCTTTTTGGACTTTGCCTTGGGACTGGCATCCGATAAGCAGCGTGATACCGAATAATAGTGACGTAATTTTATATATTCTTTGCTTCATGATTGTTTTGTTAGTTATCGCAAAGGCGCAAAGGGTTTTTAATTTTCAGACTGTTTTATGGCGCAAGAAAATCAAAGATTTTCAGCTATTTGAGTGGGTTTCAATTTTATTACAGATGGATTTTTTTGTGCCTTGTAATTGTTTGCATTTAATACTTCGGGTTTTAGTGTTTTCCAACCTTATTTATTTCTTTGTAATCCTGAACCAGTCAAAATCGGCATAGCCTCCTCTTGGAGCTTTTGATGTACTGATGCTGTACAGACCAATTTTGGCTCCTATCCATTTCCCTGGTTTTGCCTGGAAAATATCACCTGCTTTTATAAAGTCTTTTCCGTTTTCGCTGTAGCTGAACTGGCATAATCCGTTGGGTTCATTTACATTGACTTTCAGATAAACTTCGTTGCTTTTTAACTTTGTTTCAAATACTATTTTTTCTTCTCCTCCCTTATCTGCCTTTTCTGCTTTTCTCAATTGCAGATAATATCCGTCCGGCTTGTTTGTGATGACAATCGATTGATGGTCCAATCCCATGACTAATAGTTCTGCTATTTTTCCTTCTTTGGCATCTTCTGGAGTCAGTTTTACTTTTGTAGAGGCTGCAAAATTCGGAGCGGGAAATTTTTGGGTTAACAAATTGGGAACATTCCAGAGATTTTTTTCTCCTTCAGGGACTTTTATGGAAAATAATCTTAAAAACTGTTGTCCCGGAAGTTGGGAAGACCAGACGATATTTTCGTTGGCGCTCCATTGCCATTGTAATCCTATCTTTTTATCATTAAACTCATCACTTTCGGAAGGAGTAGTGATATGGTAGGACCGTCCAACGTTGGGTTTTTTATAGGTTGAAACGGGTTCTCCGATTCCATTCTTGTCATAATCTATTCCCATTACCGGCCAGTCTTTTTCCCATTTCATCGGTTGAAGATGAACAATTCTTCCTCCTGCATCTACATCTTGAAAATGATAGAACCAATCTTCTCCGGAAGGCGTATCTACCCAAGCTCCCTGATGCGGACCATTGATAGAAGTTGACCCTTGTTCCATAACAATTTTTTCTTCATAAGGTCCCTCAATATTTTTCGATCTTAATACCAGCTGCCATCCTGTTGCCACACCTCCTGCCGGGGCAAAAATATAATAATAGCCGTTTCTTTTATACATTTTAGGACCTTCTACCGTTGGGTGAGAATCATGCCCGTCAAAAACATGGGTTCCTTTATCCAGTACTTTTGTTCCTTCAGGATTCATTCTGTTAAGAGTGAGGATGCTTTTTACACCTGCACGGCTTCCTGCCCAGCCATGAATCAGATAGGCGTTTCCGTCGTCATCCCAAAACGGACAGGAGTCGATTAATCCTTTTCCTTCCATTACCAATATGGGTTTTTCCCAGGTTGCTAGCGGGTCTTTCGTTTTTACCATGTAAATTCCGAAATCCGGATCGCCCCAATAAATGTAAAATTCACCTTTGTGAAATCTAATGCTCGGAGCCCATACGCCGTCTCCTCTTCTGGGAACAGAGAAATGCTCGGCTGGAATGATATCTCTGATGGCGTAATTCACCAACTTCCAGTTGATCATATCTTTAGAATGAAGAATGGGCAGTCCCGGAGCTTCATTGAAACTTGAAGCTGTCATATAATAATCATTATCCACTCTTATCACATCAGGGTCAGAATAATCTGCATACAAAATAGGGTTTTTGTAATTTTTTCCCTGATCGGCAATCCATACTTCGGAAACACTGTTTTTTTCCTGTGCCTGAAGATAGGCGGAAGCTATAGAAAATGCCGTAATGGAAAGGAAATTTAAAATATGTTTTGTCTTCATATAACTAATGCTATTGTAAAGTCGTTTTGACCATCCATGTCAAGGTTTTAAACCTTGACATGAATTATTTTTCAAATTCTAAACTCGCCAGAATAAAAGGTCCTGTTCCTTTGGGATCGTTGGAGCGGACTTCCTCATTCACGTAATATTCATAAGACCCGCTTCTGTAAGGATTTCCGCCTAAACCTGCCACCGCACAACATTTGTTTAAGCTTACGACTCCGTTTTCATCTACTGTAATTAAGTTTTTGATGATTCCATTGTAGCCTTTCTTTGCATGAGCTTTGTATGATTGGGGTAAATATCCTTTGTTGACAGACTTGATCATAGTGTATACAAACATTGATGAACCTGTTGCTTCCAGATAGTTTCCTTTTTCTCCTCCTTTGTCTAACACCTGATACCAAAGTCCTGTTTTATTATCCTGAACTTTGATGACCGCATCGCAGTAAGATTTTAAGTAAGAAAGTAGTTGAGCTCTTCCGGGATGGTTTTGGGGTAAATAATCCAGAACATCTACCATGGCCATTCCGTACCAACCCATTGCTCTTGACCAAAAATTGGGAGAAAGTCCTGTTTCTTTGTTAGCCCATTGCTGTTCTCTGCTTTCATCCCAGGCATGATAGAATAATCCGGTTTTTTTATCTAAAAGATGTTTTTGAATCAGGTCAAACTGATTGATGATATCATTAAAAGCCTTTTCAGCAGCCTCTCCTTTGGTAAAATACTGAGTGTAGTGTGCGTAAAATGGTTCTCCCATATACAACCCATCCAGCCACATTTGGTTGGGGTAGATTTTCTTGTGCCAAAATCCGCCTTCTGAGGTTCTTGGCTGACCGTCTATCTGAGAACGGAGAGTTTGTAAGGCTTTCAAGTACTTTTCTTTTTTCTCCTGTTGATAAAGATAAAGAAGAACATTTCCACAGTTCAACATGTCGATATTGTATTTAGAAAGATCGTAGGAAACAATAGTTCCGTCTTCTTTTACCATCGTATCGCCAAAGGTTGCAATATAGTTGTAGTAGTCTTTATTGCCTGTTTTTTCGTATAGCTTTTCGGCACCTTCCAGTACAATAGCAGTTGGATAGCTCCATTTTGGGGCTTTATTGTAATCCAGCATCCAGGCCTGTGGGAAACGTTTTATTTCGGAAAGGAGCATCCTTTGTGACCACGGAAGTTGGGCTGAAATCTTTCCTTTTACTTCTGATTGTATTTCTGATGCGGAGTGTTGCAAAGATTTTTGAGCGCAGGAAAGTAAGAATCCCGAACATACTGCAGCCAATGCATATACTTTAATAGAGTTGTTGATAAAGTTCATGATTTTAAACTTTAAAGTTGATTGTTTTTATCGAGAATATCCAGTTTTTGGTCCAGATCCTGATAGAAAGATTCTTCAGTGGTCAGGCCGTTGGGCTCCTGAGACCATGCTCCCAAAAAGTAATAGGATATATTCTTTGTCTTTTTGAAAACAACGGTATGAGTAGATTTTGTTTTTACATACTTGTCGAAATTTTCAATAGGGTAGAAAACAGCCATTCCCAGATTGTCTTCTTTTTGGGCTAAGGTCTGCTGCCCATAAGTCGCAATATAAGCCCATTTTTTATTTTTACTGATTCCCTCTTTTAACGGAATATTTTTAATGGCAACAATTCCGGTACATAAACCTGAAAGGGTGTTGCTCAGATTCAAATCTACCTTTACGAAGCGGTCTTTTGGGAAAATGGTTAGTTTTGATTGCAGATCTACAGCTTCTCCCCATGTTTTCCATCCTTTATAATTGATTGTGGCATAAGACTGGTCTTTTTCATTGACTACTTTTGCGGTGGTATTTTTTACAATTTTAAAGGTTTCAACATAATCGTTTTGCTCATCATATCTGCCATAGGAGCCAATTCCTATGCTGCGGCCGGATTTTAAAATATCCTGTCCCCAGGGAGCATCGTGGTGATACGATTCAAAACCGTCTTGTCCTACTTCCGGCAAAACAAGTGTTGTTACTTTTTTACCAAAAATATCTGTTGCATTTCTCCAGTCCAAATAGAGTCTGTAGCCAATCTGGTTATTTTCCAGTCCAATACCTTCGTATCGGATATAAGAAGAATGATCGGTGTGAGATTCCGGAAGGGTAAGTTCCTGAACGTTTTGAAAAGCTCCGCCAATGTAATGATTGCCTTCCCATTTTCCCCCTTGTTTAACGGAAAGTTCTGCATAAGAGAACGGAGCTTTAGGACTTTTCTTTATTGTTTCTATTACAGAAGTCTGTGCCGAAATCGTTGGGCTGATAAAGGTTCCTGCAATAAGTATTGTAAATAAGCTGAATTTCATACAGTTTTTATTATGGGGTGTACCGATTTTAATACAAGTTTTCATGGTTATTAGTGTTGTTCATCGGTTATATTTTTCACAATATCATTTAGATACACTTCGATATTGTCGTAGTTTTTATCCAGATCCCGCGCTGTGGCGTTGGCCATTTTAGGATTTAACTTATTTTTAATTTCCCATTCGTCGGGCATTCCGTCATGATCCGAATCTGGGAGTGGTTTTCCAGGTTGTAAATGGGGAAATCCACCAACATCATTTTGTGAATCAATGATTCCGTTTTTGCTTCCTTTAGAACCGGTGTAGGTGAAATTTCCGTTTTTGATATCTTTTAAAACGTGAAGATCAACAGCATCCCGTTTCAAACTAGCTCCTCCTAAGGTTAGTACTTTTTCGTAAGCTTCCTGTGCAGAATGTGTTTTAATAGTATTCTGAATGTCATGAGGCTGATTGATTTTTATGGCATTTTTCTCTTTTTCCGTAAGGTTATAAGATGATTTTATCTGGCTGAAAACACCTTCCGTCCAGTTGTCTTTGGTTACCTCCGGATTTCCTTCTATGATGTTTCCATTAATGTAATATTTCCCCCAGATGTTGTAGACCTCTGTTTTTGGGTTTTCATTTTTATCAATAGCAACAATTCTCTGTTGGGTTATAGTTGCCGGGCCGGGTTTGTAGTAATTATTTATAATATTTACATTCATTCCTTCTCCTCCGTAGATACTGTTGTGTCCCCAGTTATAGATCACATTGTTCCTGAAATCGGTAAGATCGGTCAATGCAAACTTACTTCCGGCATATTCTCCCAATCTTGGATTTCTGCTGTCATGATGCGCATAGATATTATGATGGAAAGAGGCAGATTTACCTCCCGCAATACCTCCGTAACCATGAGCGCCTTTTTGGTGAAAAGAGTTTCTGAGACTTTCTGCAATAATACACCATTGCAGTGTTGTATTCTCATTGGCATAAATAGAAACGGTTTCATCGGTTGACCAGCTCATTGAACAATGATCTACCATTAGATTTTTGACAAATCTTGCTCCTAATGCATCGCCTTCAAATTTTTTCTGATCACCCATCCTGAATCTGACATATCGTATTATAACATTGTCTGCGCCTACAAAGGTTTCGTAATTGGCAATCGTAATACCGTCTCCGGGGGCAGTTTGTCCTGCGATGGTCACATTTCCCTCTTTGATTTTTAAAGGAGACTGCAGTTCAATGGTTCCTCCGGTTTTAAAAATAATATATCGGGGACCTTTCTGATTCAAAGCATACCGTAAAGTACCTTCGGAGCCGTCATCTTTAAGGTTGGTTACTTCATACACTTTTCCTCCACGTCCGCCCGTTGTCAATCTTCCAAAACCTTCAGCACCGGGAAAGCTCAATACTTCCTGCGCATGAATGAGCGTAGAAATACTGCTTAAAACTCCTATTGTGAGCAGTTTGATGATGTTCCTTTTCATACTTGAAAAAATAGTTGGATGTGATTTAGGGTAAGCTTTTCTTTATATTCCAGTTGTCATTGCCTTTAAGAATATAATCTGCAGTATATTTTTTTCTTTCTTCTTTGCTAAGTTGGTGTGACCATGAAACTCTTTGTTTAATAGCTGCACCCGGTCCTTTTGAATTGCTTTCAGCATAAAATGTAGTCTTTTCTGCATCGGGTTTATTCCAATTGTGCCATCCTTCGGGTTTTATGGTTGAATTGATCTCACAATCTATATAAACGGTTTTTGCAAAAGGTCTCCACGGTCTTCCGAGATATACAGACTGCTCTTTGGCATTTCCTGTAATTTTTGAACGGATAAAAACAAAACCAAATTCATTGTTCTGTGGAGTAGAAGCGGCCGTTATGTAGCTTGCTGTTTCTTTGGAGTAGATGATACAGTTTTCGAAAACAGCGGTTCCTGCCCCGAAAATATAATCTGTTGTCCCTTCTATATAGCAGTTTTTAAAATAATTCCTTGAAGGTTTTGTTTTGTCTTGCATATCCTGAACGCCTTTTAAATATAAAGTATCCTGATGGCCTAAAAAGCGGCAGTTTTCAAAAACAATTCTGTCCCCTGAAGTAAGTACAGCAACCGCCTGACCTACTTTTCCGGAACTGTTTTCAAAGGAGATATTTTTTGCAGTAAAATCATTGGAATAGATAAAAATGGTAGATGAATTCGTAGTTCCGATTTCTTTTCCCTCTGCATTTTTTTTGGACGCAAAATCATCAAAAGTGATGATCGTTTTTTCAGGATTTTCACCTTCTAATAAGATTGCACCTTTATTTTCAGGAACAATAATCTTTTCTTTATACACTCCTGCTTTAATGAAAATTTTGGTTCTTTTGGAAGAATGGTTTTCAATAGCGTCAATAGCCTGTTGTACTGTTGTAAAATTACCTTTTCCGTCTTTCGAAACAATGAGGATTGTATCATTAGTTTTGAAAGAAAGAAGGCTCAATATAGCGATCAGTGCCATAGAAAACAGATTGAAATTTTTTAAAAATAAGAAGCGTTTCATAGAAAGTTTTTTTGATAAACTACAGACTGTTCTCGAGAGAAGGCAGCCTGTAGTTTCATATGAATGTTAAGCTGTCTAATATCCGTAATCCTGAGTAAGATTATAATTTGAATTGATCACATCTAGCGCTATAGGAAGAAGTTCCTTTTTGTTGGGCTGGAAGTAATGTGCATAACTTTTCACAGGATCTCCACTGATGTATGGCTGTGTCATAGCCAATCTCCAGCTGATCTTTGTATATCCTGAAGGTGTAGCAACACTTTGGTTGGGACTATAAAAAACATCAGCTTTAGCAATTCCGTTGGTGTACAAATCCATATCCAGTACGTTTTGCTGGGCAGTTTTTGTAGGCACATAATTAACGACTGTTGAAGCCGGCTTTTTGTAGAAAATATATTCAGGAACGTTGGCATAAGCTCCGGTACCGTTCATGAAATCGGTTAATTTCTGTTTTGTTTCATTGATTTTTGTTTCCAAAAGATTCCAGCGGATCAGGTCATATTTTCTTAATCCTTCGCCTCCGAATTCTAATAATCTTTCCTGTACAACATAATTGAAGAAGGCATTTTTGGAAGTTGGAATGGTACCTACCTGACCCAGATTTCCGGCATAAGCTCTTTGTCTTACAGCCATTACTGCATCCACAGCATCTTGAGAAGGTGAACCATGCAGTTCATTATCTGCTTCGGCAAACATTAATAAAACGTCGGCATATCTTAGCATAGGCCAATCGATTCCTAAATTCTGAGAAGTTCCGGTAATGCTGGTCCATGATTTTCTGAATTTCCCGTCATTCCAGTTGATAGAGGTTTGAAGATCCTCCTGTTTCGTTGTGCTTACTCTGAAAATAGCAATATTAACATCTCTTCTCAAATCATATTTGCTGAATTCATAAAAGTAGGTAGGAATAGCACTGATTCCTCCGGATGATTTCCAATCAGAATCGTCATGCCTTAATCCGTTGTAATACCCAATTTTGGAATCGGTTCTTGAGTTTCCTCCGAATGCTCCGATGGCGAAAATAACTTCATTGGTCGTATCCTGGCTGTTGGTATGAAGTGATCTGAAAAGTCCTTCATAGCTAGGATTCAATTTATGCTGCCCGGAAGTGATGATGTCTTTACATTCATCATAAGCGATCTGATAATATTTCTGAGGATTAGAACCCTGTACCATCAGCTGTGGGTTTCTGCGAAGAGAATAACCTGCTCTGGCCAATGCAATTCTTGCTCTTAAACCTTTTACCGCTGCTTTTGAAAGTCTTTGAGCAGTGGTTCCACCTTCTGATTTCCATGGAACTAACGTAGCTGCTTTTGCCAGATCATCCAAAATTTTATCATAGATGACATCACGGTCTGTTTTTGGAATATATACGGTAGGAAGATCTGCGGAAGGAACATCCTGAAAAGGAACATCTCCCCAGTTTTTAATGAGATCATAGTAAAACATGGCTCTTAATGCCAACGCCTCTCCAAGATAACGATCCATTAGTTTTTTATCAGCAGCGGATCCCACTTGATAAACAGGTGAAATCGGAATATTTTTAATAACGAGATTGGCTCTTTCAATACCGGTATATGTATCAAGGAAAGGTCTTAATAGCTCTGTATTGGTAGGAACAGCTCCGAAACAGCTTATTCCTCTTCTGTCATTGGCGTTATAATCTCCGGAGGTTCTGTAATCGTCCCCCGACTGAGAAAGAATGAGGTTCATCCTTTGTCCATAGGTATTGTCACCCATTGCACTGTTGTAGACCCCAACAAGAGCGGCAAATGTATCGGGAGCAGAGTCGAACTGTTGTTTTTCTGCTGTATTGGAAAGGTTTTCTACCTCCAGATAATCGCTGCACGAGTTCAGGGTAACTGCGCACACAAGAGATAAGAAAAGGCTTGAAAATTTATTTTTGTTCATAAGATTTGTTTTAGAAAGTGATGTCTATTCCTGATAATATAAATCTGCTTCTAGGGTAAGCGGAGTAATCAACGCCCGGTGTCAGAGGATTTCTTCTCGTATTGGCTTCCGGATCAAATCCTGAATACCCTGTAATGGTAAATAAATTATTAACGGTAGCGTACAGTCTAAGATTTTTCACCCCAATAGCATCCAAAGATCCTTTGGGCAGGCTGAATCCTACGGTAAGGTTGTTCAGTCTTAAAAAAGAACCGTCTTCAATAGCATAAGAATGTAGGAAATAGGCTCCTGCAGGTGGTGTCCACATCGTAGTGTTGGCATTCAAAGCGGCAAGGGCGGTAGGATCTGTTACTTTATTTCCGGCATTATCAAACCATCTCCAGCGGTCTGCAACTTCAGCCAGCATGTTATTATCTTTATACAGATATTGAGTGGTATATTCTACTTTATTGGCATTGTAGACCTTATTTCCTATGGAGAAGTTGAAAACAAGACTCATATCCCAGTTTTTATATCGGAAGGTCTGGGTAAATCCACCATAGAATTTAGGCTGAGCACTTCCAAGATCTGTCATATCTTTGCTGTCGATTACCCCATCACCGTTAAGATCTTTCAGTTTAAGATCTCCGGGTTGTACTGCTTTTGCTCCATTAGCAACTGCTGCAGAACTGGCAATTCCCGCTTTCAGTGTATAGGCTTGAGTCGTTGCGTCGTAGTTGAAATCACTCACTTCATATCTTCCTGCCGTCACATATCCCCAATACGTTCCTACCGGTTTGCCTACCTGCACAAGGAAATCAAAAAGGTTATTCTGCCATCCGGAAGGGTAGTAGTAGTAATTGGAGCTTGCAGAGGCATTACTTCCTAAGCTTTTAATGGTATTTCTGTTGGATGAGATGTTGGCATCAATTTTCCATGAAAAATTTTCTTTATTGATAATCGTGCTTCCCAGTGAAAGTTCTATCCCTTTATTTTCACTGCTTCCTGAGTTTTGATACTGATATTCATATCCTGAAGTCTGAGGAATTTTAGCCAATAATAATAGATCTTTAGTATCGGTTTTGTAAACATCAAGTGTACCGTAAAGTCTTCCTTTAAAGAACCCGAAATCTAATCCTGCATTATAAGAATTGGCAGTTTCCCAGGTTACATTGGGATTGGCCATTATATTTCCGGTAGTAGCACCAGGAGTTACACTCGTTCCGAAAGCATATCCGTAATCTGAAGACGAAGTAAAGAAGGTATCATATAAGAAAGCTCCAATTCTGTTGTTCCCGGATTTTCCATATCCTACACGAAGTTTCAGTTCATTAATGCTGTTATTGTTTTTCAGGAAATTTTCTTCTTTTATTTTCCATGCAAATGAAGCTGCCGGAAAATATCCCCACTGATTAGTTCCAGGTTTGAAAACACTGGATCCGTCAGCTCTCATAGATACCGTTGCAATATATTTGTTTTTGTAAATATAATTGGCCCTTCCGAAAAATGAAGCCAGACGATCTATTTCTCCCATTGTTTTAGGAGCATCCTGAACCATTCCCGATGGAGGAGAAGCCAGTTGAGTATTGGCAAATGCTTCCTGAGCTGAAGCTGATTTCGGAAACCATTTGATATTGATCGACATCGATTCTCCGTCTGTTCTTACTGTTTCCTGACCTGCTAACAGATCCAGTTTATGATTGCCAAAAGTCCGTCTATAGTTTAAGGTATTGGTATTCGTAATTCTTCTGGACTGAGAATTGCTTAAAAATACAACCGGCTGGTCATTATTCTGTCTTGCCAAGGTTGTAACCGGACCGGAAAACTGATTAACAAGCTGATCTCTCTGTACATAGCCGATTACACTTCGAAATGTAAAATCTTTACTGATCTTGTAGTCGATCGTTGCATTTAATAATAAGTCATTTCTTCCGCTTTCCTTTATTTCATCATTGGCTAATAAAACAGGATTAACAAGATTCGTCTGATCTGCAAATAGCGGATCAAAATCATCAACATCCACCGATGATCCTCCTTCAAAAGGCTGATATCTGATGGCATTTCTCAGACGGTTTGTTGCTTGAGATCCACTGGCGGATGTTCCAGCTCCGTAAATTGTTTGGCGGCTATAGCGGGCATTAAGACCTAAGCTCAATTTTTTCGAGATATCATAATCATACCTGAAGTTGGCCATATTTCTTTTAAACCCGGATCCGATCATGATTCCGTCTTCCTGAACATTATTTAGTGTTAGCGAAAATGCAGAGTTTTCTGATCCACCGGAGATCGCCACATTGTGTGTGTAGTTAAAAGCTTCTCTTCCAAAAACTTTATCCTGCCAGTTTACTTTTTTCACAGATTTGTATTTGTCCAGCTGATCAAAAGTACCGTAACGGGTATTAAAAGTTTCAATATCTTTTACATCCCCGTTCTTATAATATTGTTCATATTGATAAAGTACATATTGGTAAGGATCCAGAACACTTATTTTATTCTGAAGACTTCTTACTCCTACGAAACCATTATAATTAATTGTTGTTTTTCCTTTTTTGCGGCCTCCTTTTGTGGTAATCAGAACCACTCCGTTTGCTCCTCTGGAACCGAAAATAGAAGTGGAAGAAGCATCCTTTAATACTTCGATAGACTCTATTTCTTTCGGAGATAAAATACTTAGAGCATTATCCATCTGTACACCGTCTACAATATAGAGTGGGGCATTGCTTTGGGTAATGGAGTTTCCTCCTCGTATTACAATATCTACATCTGCACCTGGGGATCCTTCGCTCAGAGAAACCTGAACTCCGGCAAGCCTACCCTGGATGGCTTCAGCAGCATTGGTCGAAGGCATATCTCTAAGAGCTTCGCCCTTCACAGAAGAAACGGCATTGGTGACATCTTTTTTGGAAACTTTTGTATATCCTACCAAAACCACGTCATCCAATTTGGTTTCTTTATCTTTTTTTGTTTCTTTTTCTTGAGCCATTGCAAGGACAGGAAGCAGAAAAACAGTTAAATATAACCACTTTATTGATTGTACTCTTTTATCCATTTTGTATCCTTATAGTTTTAATTCTTGGTTGAAAGTTTTTTCAATCGTTTTTGTTGAGGACTTTAAGTATTCTGCTGATTTTAGTGGTTGCAATGTTTTCTTTACTTTTTCACGCATTAGTGCAATCGATTGCGTTATTTTTTGTAAAACATTATTCTGGCTCCTAAACTAATATTATTTTTCAATACGCAAAGAAAAAAATGTTATTTTTTCATTAATTAACCTGTTTAAGTTTATGAATTTAACAAAATTAATGTTAGTTTTTGTATTTTAAGTATTTTATAATCAGCATATTGTGTATTTGTTCTGTAATCATTTAATTTCTTGAAAAAAAATGCTATTGGGACACGTTTAATGATCAAAAAACTTAAAAAAACCTTAAAATCAAGTTTGATTTCCCTCCATAAAAATCCCTGAATTTTGATTCGAGAAGAAAAATTTTATTCGTTTTCTGATTTTTGTCATCTTTTTCAATTTATTTTTAAGTTGAGATTTTATACTATTTAATAATATTCTTTAGTATGTATAGGATATTTATCAAAATTGATGTTTTGGTTGCAATTCTATATTTTTATTTTTTGCTATTTTTTTGGCACGATTTTATATTTTCGGATATGCTGATTCATGATTTTGGGTAATTTTCCCTCTTTATTTCCCCTGTTTTTCTTCAAAATAACAGAGGTTATTTAAATTTATTTTATTAATAATCAGATATTTAATAATTAAAATTAATTTTTTGTTAAGTAATTAAAGAATAATTATATATTTATCCCCACAAGTATTTCTGCAATTTTAGTGTAATTTTATGCAATCGATTACATTAATTAAAATGGTTTTGAGAAAACCGTAAAAAGTAAAAGTAAAAAAAGTAGTATGACACAATCAGAATTTCGTTACGCCCATCATCCTGAAGATGTAAAAAAATATACCACAGAAGATCTTAGGAGGGAGTTTCTAATTAATGATTTATTCCAGGAAGATCATGTGAAACTGGTGTATTCCATGTATGACCGATTGATCGTGGGGGGAATAATGCCTTTCTCAAAAGCACTGAAACTGGAGCCTATTGATGATTTGAAAGCAGAACATTTTCTAAACAGAAGAGAGCTGGGAATCATTAATGTAGGAGGAGCTGGAAGAGTGATTGTAGACGGAGACGTTTATCATTTGGAAAACAAAGAAGCTTTATACATTGGAAAAGGAGCAAAAGATATTGTTTTCGAAAAAGCAGGGGATGAACAGCCTTATTTCTACATCAATTCCGCACCGGCGCATCATACGTATCCCACCAGAAAGATTACAAAAAGCGATGCTGAGATTGTAGAATTGGGTGAAGAGAAATATGCCAATAAGCGTACGATCAACAAACTGATTGTGAATTCTGTTTTAGAAACCTGCCAGCTTCAGATGGGAATGACCGAACTTCATCCCGGTAGTGTCTGGAATACGATGCCTGCTCATACGCATACCAGAAGAATGGAAGCCTATTTCTATTTTGATCTGGAGGAAGGGCAGACGGTGAGTCATTTTATGGGCCAGCCTCATGAGACGCGACATTTGTTTATGACTAACAGACAGGCGGTTCTTTCTCCGGAATGGTCTATTCACTCTGGCGTTGGAACTTCTAATTATACTTTTATCTGGGGCATGGCCGGAGAAAATATGGACTATGGCGATATGGACGGTATCAAAACAAACGAACTAAAGTAATTTTTCAATGAACTTATTTGATTTATCCGGCAAAGTAGCGGTCATTACAGGCGGCACTCACGGATTAGGAATGGCAATGGCGGAAGGCCTTGCTGCTGCCGGAGCTGAACTGGCTATCACAAGTACAACTCCTTCCAAATTAGAGGAAGCTCTGAACTATTACCATGAGAAAGGATACAAAGCAACCGGTTACCTTTTTGATGTGACAGACGAGCTGGAAGCTGCTCAAAAAGTAGCATTAATGGAAGCTGCTCACGGAAAAATAGACATCCTTGTTAATAACGCAGGAATCATCAAACGTATTCCCGCTATTGATATGGAAGTGGAAGACTTTAGAAAAGTAATTGATGTAGATCTTACCGGTCCTTTTATCATGTCGAAATTAGTCGGCAAGTATATGATCAAAAGAAAATCTGGAAAGATCATTAATATCTGCTCAATGATGAGTGAGCTGGGACGTGATAATGTAGTGGCTTATGCTTCTGCGAAAGGCGGTCTTAAAATGCTTACTAAAAACCTGGCAACAGAATGGGCAAAACATAATATTCAGGTGAACGGAATCGGTCCCGGATATTTTGCGACGTCCCAGACAGAGCCTATCCGTGTAGACGGAAACCCTTTCAATGATTTTATCATTAGCAGAACACCGGAAGGAAGATGGGGAAACCCGGAAGACCTTGCAGGAACAGCTATTTTCCTGGCTTCTGAGGCAAGTAAGTTCATCAACGGACAGATTATTTACGTTGACGGAGGAATTCTTGCCACTATCGGAAAACCTGCGAATGAATAACAACAGAATTAGACTAGAATGAAACCTTTTATAACAGATCAATTTTTATTACAAAATAAATACGCTGAGGAACTTTACTTCAGATTTGCAGAAAAACAACCAATCATTGATTATCACAATCATTTGATTCCAAAAGATATTGCGGAAAACACTGTTTTTGAAAACATTTCCAAAGTATGGATCGCCGGTGACCATTATAAATGGAGAGCCATGCGTACGATGGGTGTGAATGAAAAATTCATTACAGGAGACGCTACCGACAAAGAAAAATTTGAAGCCTGGGCAAAAACAGTTCCTTATACACTGAGAAATCCTTTGTATCACTGGACTCATTTAGAACTAAAAAGATATTTCGGAATCGATGAACTTTTAAGTGGTGAAAATGCTTCCGAGATTTACGAAAATATTACCGCTCAGCTTCAGACTCCGGAAAAATCAACCAGAGGTCTTTTGAAAATGATGAATGTAGAATCTCTGTGTACAACCGAAGATCCTACAGATATTCTGAATTACCATCAGGATCTTGCCAAAAGCGACTTTAGCATTAAAGTAAGCACAGCATTCCGTCCGGATAAAGCCATTCTGATCGAAAACCACAATTTCCCGGATTATATGGTAAAACTGGGTGAGTCAGCAGGAATTGAAATCAATTCTTACCAGACTTTATGTGATGCTTTACTTAAAAGAATCGAATATTTCCATGAAAATGGTTGCAGATTGTGTGATCACGGCTTAAATAATATTTCTTTTGAGGAAGCTACAGAAGCGGAAGTCAATGCTATTTTCAACGATAAATTAGCCGGAAAAGTAATTGCTGAAAAACAGGTTAATCAGTTCAAAACTGCTATGTTATTATTCCTAGGTGAAGCTTATCATCAATACGGATGGGTTCAGCAGTTCCACTTGGGAGCACTAAGAAATAATAACGAAAGAATGCACAGAATTCTTGGACCAGACACGGGTTGGGATTCTATCGGGGATTTTGTTCAGGCTGAAACACTTTCCAGGTTTTTAAATACGCTGGACGGAAAAGATAAATTAACCAAAACGATTTTATATAACTTAAATCCTGCCGACAACGAAATTTTCGCCACTATGATCGGAAATTTCAACGATGGAAGCATCAAAGGAAAAGTACAGTTTGGCTCAGGATGGTGGTTCCTTGATCAGAAAGATGGAATGATCAAACAGATGAATGCCCTTTCCAATATGGGATTAATAAGCTGTTTCGTTGGAATGCTAACCGATTCCAGAAGCTTCCTGTCTTATCCGAGACACGAATATTTCAGACGAGTATTGTGTAACCTTTTCGGAGAAGAAATGAAAAACGGCGAACTTCCGGATGATATTGAACTGATCGGGAAAACCATCTCAGATATCTGCTACCACAACGCTAAAAATTATTTTGATTTCTAGCATTCAAATACAATCATTGAATCTGAACATGTATATATTATGACAGGTAAAATAGTCACATTTGGTGAAGTGATCATACGTCTTTCTCCACTAGGAAACCGGACGATGAAGCAAAGCCATGAAATGGAATTCTTTTTCGGAGGAACAGAACTTAATGTAGCCTCTTCATTAGCAACAATGGGATGTGAAGTAAAACATATCAGTTGTGTTTCTGATGATTTTGTGGGAGAATCTGCTATTTCTTTCATCAAAAGTTTTGGAATAGATACTTCTTTCATCCATAAAAATGAGCATCCTTTGGGGTTATACTTTCTTGAAGTAGGTTCATCCGTCCGTGCCAGCAGAATTGCCTATAACAGGCTCAATGGTTCTTTCGCCAATATTCAGGCAGAAAATATAGATTGGGAAAAAGCACTAGAAAATTGTGAATATTTCCACTGGACAGGCATCAGTCCAGGTATTTCAGAGAATGCTTATACCACATTGAAAGAAGGTTTGATCGCTGCTCAGAAAAAAGGAATTGAAATCACCACAGATCCTGCCTATCGTTCCAACTTATGGAAATATGGTAGATCCGGAAACGAAATATTGAAAGAATTGGTTTCCTATTCAACCATTTTTATTGGGGGAGTGAATGAGATTAATGAAATTTTGGAAACTCAGTTTTCCTCAGATAAAGAAGGTTTCATGGAAGCCTGTAAAGAATTAAAACAACACATTCCTTCTCTTCATAAAATTTTCGACAAAATACGGATCGGGGTTACGGCCAGTGCACAGCAAACGCAGGGAAGAGCTCTGGTTGACGGAGTTTACTTTGAAACAGAGCTTCTGGAAGTAAATCCCGTTGTAGACAGAATTGGTACAGGAGATGCTTTTGCGGCAGGTTTGATCTATGGCTTAAAGCACTTTAATG
Organism: Chryseobacterium sp. Mn2064; assembly: GCF_049319685.1. Classification (NCBI taxonomy): domain Bacteria; kingdom Pseudomonadati; phylum Bacteroidota; class Flavobacteriia; order Flavobacteriales; family Weeksellaceae; genus Chryseobacterium; species Chryseobacterium sp. Mn2064. The sequence goes on along the minus strand of NZ_JBMOUE010000002.1, from coordinate 142,333 downwards.
ACGAAAAAGCATTGCGTTTTGCTAATGCAGCCTGCGCCATCAAACATACCATTCCGGGAGATATCAATTATGCGAGTGCAGAAGATATTCTGGAAGTAATGAACGGAAATTCAGGAGGAAGAATAAAAAGATAATTATGGCAAGATTCAGTCGTATAGAAGTTGCGTTACAAGCAAGACAGACAGGTGTTGTGCCTGTATTTTATCATGCAGATGTTGACATTTGCAAGAAAATCGTAAAAGCCTGCTTCGAAGGTGGCGCTCGCGTTTTCGAATTTACCAATAGAGGAGACTTCGCTCATGAAGTTTTTGCCGAATTAGTAAAATATATAGCAAAAGAACTCCCTGAAATGATATTGGGAATCGGGTCCGTCATTGACGCAGCTACTGCTTCATTATATATTCAAAACGGAGCTAATTTTATTGTGGCTCCATCTTTAAATCCTGAAGTAGCAAAGGTTTGTAACCGGAGAAAAATTGCATGGATGCCAGGTTGTGGTTCCGTTTCTGAAATTTCGTACGCCGAAGAACTCGGAGCTGAAATTGTGAAAATTTTCCCGGCAACACAAGTTGGAGGACCGGAATTTATCAAAGCAGTAAAAGGGCCTATGCCTTGGACGAATATTATGCCTACAGGCGGAGTACTTCCTACAAAAGAAAATATTATACAATGGATTTCTGCAGGAGCTTACTGTGTTGGTTTGGGATCACAGTTATTTGTGAAAAATGATGACGGAGCGTATAATTATGAAAGAATTACAGATACCGTAGCCAATTCTATTCAGATTATTAAAGAACTAAGATAATCGTCCTTACCGTTTGATGTCAGCCATTAAGAATTTCAAATGGATGAAAATCTAAGTGTAAGGCAAACTTCAATTGAGTTGTTCTCAATTCCTTAATTGAATTATAATGGTTTAGAAAATTAATCATTTCTGTGCTAAATAAGTACAGGTAGGGAGTTTTTGCTCCATTTTGTTGTCAAAATCAATAAAAATCAATACTATTAACGATTGATATGAAAAAAGAAATATCCTCGAAACCGAGTAACTTCAGATGGACTATCTGTGTGCTTCTTTTCATTGCAACGACCATCAATTATATGGATCGGCAGGTACTGTCTCTTACCTGGAAAGACTTTATCGCTCCGGAATTTCACTGGAACAATAATGACTATGGGAATATCACGGCTTTATTTTCCATTTTTTACGCAGGAAGCATGCTTTTTGCCGGGAAATTTGTAGATTGGATGGATACTAAAAAAGGGTTTCTCTGGGCGATCGGAATATGGTCTGTAGGAGCTGTTATTCATGCGTTCTGCGGAATTGCCACTTCTGGGGTTCTTACCGGAAACTGGCTGGTAGGTTTTGAACAATCAAAAGAAATAATTGGCAGGGTAGATAACGTGGGAGCTATTATCAGTACCAGTGTTACCTTATTTATATTTGCCCGTTTCGTACTTGCAGTAGGTGAAGCAGGAAACTTTCCTGCCGCGATCAAAACAACGGCGGAATATTTTCCTAAAAAAGACAGAGCACTGGCCACCAGTATTTTCAATGCTGGAGCAACGGTAGGGGCTTTGACTGCACCGGTTACTATTCCTTTTATTGCAAAATCAATGGGCTGGGAATGGGCATTTATCATTATTGGTGCGTTAGGTTTTGTATGGATGGGGCTTTGGGTATTTTATTATAAAAAGCCCCATGAACATCATAAGGTGAATGAACATGAACTCACGTATATTCAACAGGATCAGGATGATGTTTCGTCTGGAAATTCAGTAACAACAGAGAGAAAGTTTTCTTTCAAAGAATGTTTCAGCTACAGACAGACATGGGCTTTTGCCTTTGGAAAATTTATGACCGACGGAATCTGGTGGTTCTTCCTTTTCTGGACCCCGGCTTACCTGAGCTCCGTTTACAAAATGGATTCTACACAAAGTGCCTTTCCTTTATTCGTCCTTTACATGATCACTTTATTATCGATCATCGGTGGGTGGCTTCCCAAATATTTCGTGGAAAAGAAAGGGATGAATGCATATTCCGGAAGAATGAAAGCCATGTTAATTTTTGCATTTTTCCCACTGCTGGCGCTATTGGCACAACCTTTAGGCTCTATAACATACTGGATTCCTGTGTTGATTATTGGAGTAGCAGGAGCCGCACATCAGGCATGGTCTGCCAATATATTCTCTACCGTTGGCGATATGTTTCCTAAAAAAGCCATTGCAACCATTACAGGAATTGGCGGAATGGCAGGAGGAATAGGATCTTTTCTAATCAATAAATCTTCAGGCGTATTATTTGACCATGCGCATAAAGCATGGACTACTATTGACAGAACTCCATTGCTTGAAAAATATCCGCAATATATCAATGAACGTTTACCGGAGAACTTTTTACATGATCTGGAAAAATCAGGAGCCATTATTTCGGATGGAATAGATAAAGGATATATGATTATTTTCTCAGTCTGTGCAGTAGCTTACCTCATTGCATGGAGTGTCATGAAAGCACTTGTTCCCAAATACAAAGCAATTTAATAGTAATAAACATCATCTGTTGAAAGATGGTTTCATTCAAATCAGAAGAAATGGAAAATCAGATAAAACAAAAACTAAATAGAGAACTTATTGGTTCTCAGCAAACACTTCCTATTAAAATTGTTCAGTTTGGAGGAGGAAATTTCATGAGAGGATTCACAGATTATGTGATTGATCAGCTCAACAAAAAGGCAGGATTTAATGCTGGAATTGCCAACGTTCAGCCCACTCAGGGAGGATCTGTTCATAAACTTGAAGAGCAGGACAATCTATATACTCTTTTTACAAGAGGAATCCGAAAAGGGGAAATTGTGGATGAAAAACAGGTTATTTCTGCCATTCAGAAATCGATCAATCCTTATACAAACTATGATGATTTCCTTGCTTTAGCGAAAGAAGAAGAGCTGGAGTTTATTTTTTCCAACACGACAGAAACCGGCATTGCTTACGATGAACTGGAAAACAACTATCAGGGGCCGCACAAAAACTTTCCAGCTAAATTAACTGTTTTACTGTATGAAAGGTTTAAACATTTCAAAGGAGCACCAGAAAAAGGGTTGAGAATTATCCCTTGTGAACTGATTGAAGACAATGCCTATGCTTTAAAAGATATTATTCTTACCTATGCAAGGCTTTGGGATTTAAAAGATGACTTTGTGCAATGGATTGAACAGTTTAACTATTTCCATAATACGTTGGTTGATAGAATCGTACCGGGGTATCCAAAAGATGATGTGGAAATGTATGAAGAACAGTTAGAATATGAAGACCAGATGATGGTGGTTTCCGAAGCATTTTTACTTTTTGTGATTCAGGATGTTCAAAACCTGAAAGGAAGAATTCCTTTTGATCAGATTAATGAACAGATTTTGGTCGTAGATAATATTCAGCCTTACCGTCTCAGAAAAGTGAGAATCTTAAACGGAGGTCACACCTTGATGTTAGCTCCGGCTATTATATCAGGAAAAGAAACGGTTAAAGAATCAATTGATGATCCATTTCTGGGACAATTTCTAAAAGAAACTATTTTCAACGAAGTGAATCCTACACTTGGATTGGACGAAAATGAATTGAGAAACTTTGCAGAAGATGTTTTTGATAGGTTTAAAAATCCGTTTATCAAACACTATCTGCCGAGTATTGCTTTGTATTTCGTTTCCAAATTTAAAGTGAGAATTCTTCCAAGTCTTTTAGGTTATATTGAAATCAATCAAAAGTTACCTCTTAATTTGACTTTCTCTTTGGCAAGTTTAATCCGTTTTTACCAGGGAAGTTATGGTGAAAGATCGCTTCCGTTGAATGATGAAATTACTGTTGTTGAGAAATTCAAAGAGATCTGGAGTCACAATGATTATGAAAAAGTGGCAGAACTTTCACTAAGCGAAAACTCTTTCTGGGATACAGATCTTACTCAGATTAAAGGGCTTAAAGATGCTGTAGCAAAAGCATTGTGGGAGATTGATCATCACGATATGGAAACTGCATATCACAATTTTATCCAGTTTTATTCCTAGAAATCATGCAAAAGAAAGTATTGAAAGTAAACCCCAAAGATAATGTAGCAGTAGCACTTATCGATCTGAAGCAGGGAGAAACCGTGGATTTGGATGGCTTTACTTACCTCATTATCAAAGATACAAAGGCAAAACATAAATTTGTGACAGAAGATCTTTCAGTAGGAGATTCTATCATGATGTATGGGGTTTTGGTGGGAAAAGCGAACCAACCCATTCAAAAGGGAGAAGTAATAACTACCGAAAATGTAAAGCACCAAAGCGCAAAAGTAGAAGGTAAAACAGAAACCACTTCCTGGACTGCTCCCAATATTGACCAATGGAAAGACCGAACTTTTATGGGCTACCACAGAGAAGACGGGCAGGTAGGTACAGAAAATGTATGGTTGTTTTTCCCTTTGGTTTTCTGTGAGAACAGGAATGTGGAAATTCTAAAAGATGTTTTTGAAAAAGAACTTTTATTCGAAAAGACAACAAAACATCAGCTGTTGCTAAGATCTTTAATTCATAACTCGGACGCGGAAAATCTTGAGGATGAAGAGAAGGATTCAAGGGTGTTTAAAAATATTGACGTTAAATTCATCACCCATCAGGGCGGCTGTGGCGGAATTCGTCAGGATGCGGAGGCATTAGGACGTTTGCTGGCAGGATATGTTAATAATCCGAATGTAGCCGGGGCAACTGTTTTAAGCCTTGGATGCCAGAATTTACAGGTTCAGATTTTTAAAGATGCTTTAGAAAAGATCAGTCCCAACAATAAAAAGCCCATCATCGTTTATGAGCAGCAAAAGTCCGGAACGGTGGATGAAATGCTTACCGGAATTATCAAAGATTCTTATGAAGCAATAAAAAATGCTAATGAAATAGAACGAAAACCTGCACCCATTTCAAAATTGGTTTTAGGATTGGAATGTGGTGGTTCCGATGGTTTTTCAGGAATTTCAGCCAACCCGGTTTTAGGACAGCTTTCAGATCTTATTGCCGGAATTGGAGGAGCTACCATTCTTTCAGAATTCCCGGAATTATGTGGAGTAGAGCAGGAACTCGTAAACCGTTGCGTAAAAGAAGAAGATGCAGAAAGATTTTTACAGCTGATGAAAGACTTTGAAGAATCGGTTGTAGCGGCAGGATCAGGTTTTGATATGAATCCTTCACCGGGGAACATTAAAGATGGCCTTATTACCGATGCCATGAAATCTGCGGGGGCTGCCAAAAAAGGTGGTTCATCGCCTATCAATGACGTTCTTGATTTTACAGAATATATTAAGGAACCGGGTCTGAATTTACTGTGTACTCCCGGAAATGATGTAGAATGTACAACCGCTTTAGTGGGCTCCGGCTCCAATGTGGTATTATTTACCACGGGTCTGGGAACGCCTACCGGAAATCCTGTCGTTCCTGTCGTGAAAATCTCGTCCAATACTTCTCTTTCCGAGAAAATGCCGGATATCATTGATTTTAACACTGGAGACGTGATTACCGGAGAAAAAACTATTGATGAAAAAGCAGAAGAACTGCTGGAATTTATCATCAAAGTAGCCAGCGGAGAAGTGAAAACCAAAGCCGCTATTTTAAACCAAAACGATTTTATCCCCTGGAGAAGAGGGGTCAGTTTATAAGAACTGTTTTTTGATTATATAAATATTAGGGTTGAAAATGCTTTCTACGTGATGTAGAGGGCATTTTCTTTTAAAGGTAAAAACGATGTATATTTGAAAGGCATTCAGGACTGCAATGATGGAGTATTAAAAATAAAACCCTGTCATGTAAGAGACTACCCAAAGAGATCATAGAATGGATGCATTATATAAAGATATACAAAATAATATGGATAATCCTTTAGAACTTTATGAGACCATTTTCTTATCTAAAAGACTTAAAATATCAATCTTTCAGTATAAAGACGGAAAAGTTTATACCACTGATGAGTATAACAATATAGAGGAACTTAAGGTGTCAAAAATCGTTGATTATTCAAATGAAATGATTCGATTTTACAATATGATTGAAGGACAGAAAAAATGGGGCGTTATGTTAATTAATGGCTTCCAGATTATACCGCCTGTTTATGATTATATATCTCCTTTGATCGATCAGAAATATTTTAAGATTTTTATAGGTGACTATCATTGGAAATATGATGATGAGTCTAATGAGCTTTTTTACGAATTTTTATGGGATAGCAAGTCGTGGAATGGTGACGAATATAAGGGAAGATTAGGGCAGGGAAAGTGGGGACTGATCAATACAGAAAATCAGGTCCTGATACCTGTAGAATATCAGTGGATAGATATCTTGGATCAGCATACAGTATGCTGTAATATAGGCGATACTCCCATTATAAAATGGTATTATGGAGATAACAAAAAAGACATATTGTCAATAGGCGGTGGCTTGTGGAAAGTGATTTATCTTAGTCGCTTCCAGAATATAGAGACCGAATTGGGTACGTATTATGATGTTATTGAAAAGTTTCCCGAAGAATATAAAAAACATACCAACCTTGATTATCAATTCTTTTCCTATGAATTTCAGAAGATTCATAAGTTTTGATCTGTTTGTAAAAACATGAAGGACGGATCAAAATGGACAATAAATCTATTTATTCTGTATGAACATTATTTCCTTTTCGAAGACTTCCTGATATGAAGCTGTGGCTTCAATACCACTTTCTTCTCAATAGAGACTCCCGAATTGTTTTCCTTTACCGTTTCTAAAAATACCTGTCCTGCCATTTTTCCCATCATTCCCGGTGTCTGATCAACCGAGCTGATTGGAAGCTCCATAAACTGGGTGAAAGGTTCATTGGAAAATCCAATGACGGCTACTTCCTGAGGAATTTTTATGGAAAGTTTTTTCAATTCCTGACAGGCGCCTAAAGCTGCAAAATCACTTGAAGAAAATATAGCATCCGGAACCGATTTTTTACTCCATAGCTTCTTGATAGCTTCACTACCATCATCCACCGAACTTCCTGTAGAGATGATATTGTCTTCTTTTACCGGTAAATTATGATCCAGTAAAGCCTGTTTGTAACCGTTCAAACGATTCTGATAAATTTCAAGATTAAGATCTCCGGCAAAATGACAGATGTTCTTATATCCTTCCTGAATAAGATGTTCTGTAGCCATATATCCGGCACGGTAGTCATCAATCGTTACAGTGCTGATGCCCGGAATATCTTTTTTACGGTCAAAAAATATAATCGGAGTATTAGACGTTTCTAAAATACTGGTGATATGCTCCGTATCTGTAGTTGTTTTGGAAACAGACATAAAAATACCATCCACCTGGGCATTTAACAACGTGTTAAGCTGTCTTTTTTCAATATTGACATCTTCGTGACTTTGACAGATGATAACATGATAACCAAGGAGAGAAAGTTCCTCTTCAATCCCTCTGATTACGGAGGAAAAGAAATTGGTGTTGATGTAAGGAACAATGATGCCGACGTTTTTGGTTTCACCGCTTTTTAATGCTTTGGCAAGGTTATTTTGCTTATAGTTCATTTCCTTGGCCGTTTTGCGGACCAGTTCTTTGGTAGCCTGGCTTATTCTAGGGTGGTCGTTCAATGCTCTCGAAACAGTTGCCACACTTACGTTGAGCTTCTTTGAAATATCATATATCGTGGCACTTTTCTTATTCATACAGATTTATTTCTAGGTGTTTTTATGCTTTTGTTATTGACGTAAATTTAATCAAATTATAGCTATTTTAAAGGAAAACTCTTCTATTTTATAAGAGAATATGCCGTATTCAATACAGAAAGGATATGGATAGTGTTTAAATGGCTGATATAATATGGATTAACCTTTTGAAAATGTAGCCTAATGAGTCTGCCAATAAAGGAATTCTTTGAAATTATAGGTAATCATCATCATTGTACGATTTAGTTTCCTCCTAAAATAAGGGTGAAGATTCTTCCGGTTTTAATTAATTTACCTAAATTTGCAATTATTTTTATTGATTCTAATTAAAGCTTTATAAAGATGGCTGTTAAATATTGTACCCATTTATTTTCTATTCCAATCACAAAAATTCTGTTTATTCTAAACCAGCAATACAGTTTTTGAACTGTCAGTCATCATTTTTCTATTGTCAATTAATCCTATCCAGCAGTAATGAATAAATCTGTCGCAAGCATTCTGATGGTTTGTGGTGTCATATCTATCAATGCCCAAAACTCATCAGCCGAAAAAAAAGATTCACTAAGTGTGCAATCGATTGAAGAAATCGTTGTGACCTCATCTTACGGAACAAAAAAGCTTAAAGAAGAAGTTGTAGGTTCCATCGTCACATTGACCCAAAAAGACATTAATATAGTACAGCCTTACGAAAGTATCGACAAAATGATCACAGGAATGGCGCCCGGAGTACAAATTGTAAGCAGTCCCGAATTGGGAAAACCAGTGAATATTAATATCCGGGGGCTTGGATCCTTAGTTTCATTTTCTGGAACTCCCGGAACTTCCACACAACCGTTGATTGTCATAGACGGGATCATTATGAGAGAGGATAATCCTTTTGCTCAAACCTACTTCAATGGCGCAGATTCCAATTCTGAAATGAATATTAACCCATTGGCCAGGCTCAATACAGATAATATTGAAAGTATTAATATTCTTAAAGACGCGGCGGCTGTGGCTCTTTATGGAGCAGAATCTGCCAATGGCGTTATTCTGATCACCACGAAAAAAGGACGAAAAGGAAAACCTTCCTATTCGTTTACCACACAATACGGAGTGTCTCAAAGTATTAACAGAATCAAATATCTCAACGGGCAGCAATATGCAGGACTTTACAACGATTATCTGATGAATGGGGCAAAACCTCAGAGTTATGCATGGAATGGAGTAGATGTGAATTGGTTTGACGTGATGAACCAGAACGGAGATTTCTACAGAACCAATTTTACCACAAGCGGTGGCGGGAAATATCTTACCTATCGTATCGGCTTGGATTATTCTAAAAATAATGAATCTAAAGTGATGAACTCCCTGGAAAAAAAGGGAATAGATGCCACCATAGGTTTCAATTATAAAAAATTGAACATCAGTCTTTACGCAGCTTATAATAACTTTTATAAAGAACAGCCTAATACGTATTTCAATTTTATTCTGGGACCTGATAAAGCCATCTATAACGAAGACGGAACGTATGCTTCTACAGGAACAGCGGGTATTGCCAATCCTCTTGCAGCAGCTAATCAGAATATTATAAATGTCAAAAATAATTCGCTGCTTTCCAGTCTGAATATGAGCTATGAAATTGCCAAAGGACTAAAGCTAAGTACACTTTTTGGAATTGACCTCTCAGATAAAAAGAATATCGATTGGAAGTCCGGGCTTAACGACAGCGGAATGACGAAAACCATTCGGGGAAGAAGCAGAATCAATACTTCAGACAGTAAAAAATGGAACTGGAGTACTCATTTATATTATGAAAAAACGTTTTGGAAAAACCATCATGCAGACTTATTATTGGGGATGGAGCTCCGTCATACCAAAGATTATAAAGAAGCTATTTTGGGAACCAACTTTAAAGAATATTCTACCTATCAATATCCTTGGGACGCTATAAGTCCGAGTATTTTCAGAGCACTTACTCAGGAAGACAGCGGAAGAAGTTTCTTTTCTCAGCTGAATTATGATTTTCATAAAAAATATTTCCTTTCCGCCACTGTAAGAAGAGATGAGAGCTCAGCATTCGGAAAAGATGTAAATGCTTCAGTAAATGGAGGAATTGGAGCATCATGGCTTATTTCCAAGGAAAATTTTTTAAAAGAAAATTCAGTGATAAGCTTTTTGAGACTTCGAACTTCGTGGGGAATGACAGGAAATTCCAGAATAGGAAGTTATCGCTCTTCGGGCCTGTATATGGTAGCAGGGAATGGCTTCAACTATAATTATGACTATGCTTATCCGGATTCATCATCTCCCCAAAACCGTAATCTTACCTGGGAAAAAAATGAAAAATTTAACTTGGGAGTAGATTTCAGTTTGTTTAAAAAAATAGATTTCACCGTGGAGCTGTACCGAAATAATATTTCAAATATGATTGTGAACAGAGATGTTCCCATGGAAACAGGATACAGCACTGCAGAAATTAATGGAGCATCCATGTATAATCAGGGAGTAGAAGTTTCTATGAAAGGAAACTGGTTCAGTAAGAAGGATTTCACATGGACTACCTCATTTAATATTGCTACAGTTAAAAACAGGGTAACAGCACTTTTTGGGCTTGAAGAAAAATTTTCCACAGCAGCCATAGCCCGCGCTCAGAAAATAGGAGTCTCTACATCCGCAATCTGGGGATATGAATGGCTGGGAGTAAATCCCGCCAACGGAATGGATATGTTTATGGTAAAAGGTGTTCCAACAGAATCAGGACAATTTACGGCACTTGATGAAACCAATTATACCATTATCGGAAATTCTCAGCCGGATTTTACCGGTGGATTGAATAATACGATACGATATAAAGATTTCAGTCTTTCGTTCCTTGTCAATTTCGAATGGGGCGGAAATGTACTGGTCGCAAGCGATCTCATAGATAAATATACAATTCTGATCAACCGTAACGTAAGTGTCAACGCTTTAGATTATTGGCAGGCCCCGGGAGATATCGCGTCCAACAGAAAGCCTACCACCAAACCTACTATAGCCAACAACAGCAAGTATATATATGATAACAGCTATATCAAACTGCAAAATATCAACCTTAATTATAAACTTCCGCTTCATACCATCAAGAATAGTTTTATAAAAAGTGCCAGTATATTTTTAGACTGTACCAATGTTTTGTATTGGTATAAAGAAAAGTCTCCTGCAGGGAAGAATGGAATCAGGGAATTCAGGTATCTGTATCCGGAAATGAGAACCTTCAGTTTTGGTTTTAAAGCGAATTTTTAAAAAGTAAAAAATGAAAAAAATAATCTTCATATCAATGGCCCTGGTTTCTGCAGTTTCATGCAGAGATTTTCTTGAACATGAGCCGGTAGAAGCCATTTCTATCAATACACAGCTTTCTACGAAAAAAGGTATTTTGGAAGCTTTAAACGGTGCCTATTATCAACTTCGCAGTACCTATTTCACAGAAGCAGCGTATGTATATGGTGATTTATTGTCCGGGAATTTCAAAAATCCGCCCAGCAGTTCTACCAATATCATTTCACTTCCTGCAAAGGTAGATCAGCTCTATCAGTTTGATGATCAGAAGTCTGAAAGTGAATTAAAACTATATTACTCCGATAACTATAAGATAATTAATAATGTCAATCTTATTCTGCAGTATGTGGATGATCTTCAGGATGCTTCAGTCCCGGAAATCAGTGAAATAAAAGCTGAAGCTTTGGCGTTGAGGGCTTTTGTACATTTTCAGCTGTTTAAATATTACGGACAGAATTATACCTATACCTCGGATGCATCTCACCTGGGAATTGTCTATAATACAATTCCTTTAAAAGTGGGGATCGATTTCCCAGCCAGGAAGACAGCAGCAGAAACTTTTACCTTGCTTGAAAATGATGTTACTCAATCTTTGTCACTGATCCAAAATCAACAGGCAATTCCAGGCGGAGAAAGTAAAAATTTCATGAATCCTACCGCTGTAAAAACATTGGCTGCCGAAATCGCCTTATGGAAAAACGATTGGCAGAAAGCATATCAATATGCAGACGAGATTATCACAGGTTCTGGTTTGACACTGACTTCTAAAAATGAATTGACAACTCAATGGGCCGCCCCCGAATCTATCTGGTATCTGGCTAATACTGCCGAAAATGAAACGCCTTTGGCGAACTTGTATAATTTTAAAACAACTACAAACCGATCAACATACGTTGCTTCTGAAGATATCTATAATCTATATTCTTCCAATGATATCCGAAAACAACTGTTTGAAACACAAAATCTAAAAACAGCAGGTAATGGGAATACGACAACCAATTTACCTTATTATTTCACAAAGAAATATAAAATTCAGAATGTAAGTCTGATGTATCGTTTGAGCTTAGTCTATTTTATCAGAGCTGAGGCTGCCATTCATTTAGGTAAAACAGATGTGGCTTTACAGGATATTAACGCTATTAGAAATAGAGCCGGATTATCGTCGCTTACCAGTATTTCTATGGATGCTTTATTGGAAGAGAAAAGAAAAGAATTTGTTTTTGAAAACCAGTATTTTTTTGATCTTATGAGGAATCACAGGAATATTGTCCGTAATAACGGTTGTATTGGCAATAACTGCAGCCCAACGTATCCTAATGATAAATTTGTTGTGCCTATTCCGCAGGAATCGATCAACATCAATAGCAATATGCTGCAAAATCCAGGATACTAAACGATTTACAATTTTAATATTAATTATTTTATCATAAAGCCAAGGATCAATGAAGAATGCAATAAGTTGGATCGTTGTTTTGTTTCTTACAGTTTCCCTTTTAAATAATTGTTTGAGTACAAAAGTTAATAAAGAAATTCATAATACAACTTCGTTTGTAGCAGAACTTAGAAAACTCTATTCCTCCAGAGATATTTCAAAATGGCCTGAACCTACACTAAACTCTGAAGCCGTTCCTTATTTTACCGAAATCGGACATTTACCTGAAGTTCAGTTTCCAGAAGATAACCCTTACTCCGTTGAAAAAGCAATTTTAGGAAAAACTTTGTTTTATGATCCACGACTTTCAAGCTCTAACCAGATTGCCTGTGCATCCTGCCATGATCCCGAACTGGGATGGTGTGACAACCGAACTTTCTCTTTTGGGCATGACCGGCAGCTGGGATCGAGAAACGCGATGAGTATTCTGAATGTAGCTTATGCCAAAACCTTATTCTGGGATGGGCGAGCGTCTTCTCTGGAAGAACAGTCTCATATGCCGATTCAGGACACAAAGGAAATGAACGAACATATTGATTTGGCCACGGAAAAAATTGCCAATATTAAAGGGTATGAAGTCCTTTTTGAAAAAGCATTTGGTGAAAAAACAGTGACTAAAGATAGAATTGCCCAGGCGATTGCAACTTTTGAACGAACAGTGAAAAGCCCTTCCAGTAAATTTGATCAGTTTATAGAGGGCAAAGCTGATGCTTTTACAGATAATGAAGTGATGGGACTGCATCTTTTCAGAACGAAAGCTCAATGTATGAATTGTCACAATTCAGGGTACTTTTCCAACAACAGATTTGAAAATATCGGAACTTCTTTACTGGGCTCAAAACAGGAAGACCTGGGAAGATACAAGGTTACAAGAAATAGGGAAGATGCTGGGAAATTTAGAGTACAGTCACTGAGAGAAATTACCAGAACAGGTCCATGGATGCATAACGGAGCTTTTATGACAATGGCTGATGTTATTCATTTTTATAATAAAGGAAATCCTGAACCCCCTAAAAAACGATCTACCATTCATGAAGGAGTGAGCCTGGAGTCTCAAAAATCGAAAATGCTTACCCCTTTGAATTTAACCAACGAAGAAGTTCTTCAGTTAGAAGCTTTTCTTGGAACCTTAAACACAAAGAATCAAAGGATAACCCCTCCAAAGTTACCGAAATAGTATAATCAGAGTGATCTGATTACCATTTTATGAACCATCTGTTATACAATAGCAGATGGTTTTATATTTACCCTGTTACCATTTCTGCGATGCGCTCCCGATTATTTTGGCTAAGAAGAGGATAGAATCGACTAAGTGCAGGTGATGTAATATTCAGAATTTTACATCAATAAAAAAAGAGAAAAATGAATATTGTTTTAACAGGTTCCATTGGGAGCATCGGAAGACCACTTACAGAACAGCTTGTACAAAAAGGACATTCGGTAACGGTGATCAGCAGCGCTTCAGAAAGAACACCTGCTATTGAAGCATTGGGAGCAAAAGCAGCGATAGGGAGTATGTTTGATACAGAATTCTTAATCCAAACTTTTAAAGGAGCAGATATTGTTTATTTGATGGAAACCATGGAAGCGGCGGGAGATTTATTTGATAAAAATATTAATTTTATTGAGACCATCAAGAAAATAGGGCATCATTATAAAACAGCAGTGGAAAGGTCGGGAGTCAAAAAGGTTGTTCACCTCAGCAGCATCGGGGCGCATACTGATAAAGGAACGGGCATCATTGTTTTTCATCATCATGTAGAAAGAATATTGAATGAGCTACCGGATGATATTTCCATCAAATTTATACGTCCGGTTGGTATCTATTTCAATCTGTTTTCATTCATCAACACCATCAAAAATAATGGTTCTATTATTTCAAATTGGGGCGGTGATCAAAAAGAACCTTGGGTTTCCCCATTAGATATTGCTGATGTGATTGCAGAGGAAATGGAACTTCCATTTGAAAGACGAACATTCCGTTATGTGGCGAGTGATGAAGTTTCACCTAACGAAATTGCAAAGGCACTGGGAGCTGCAATTGGCAAACCTGATCTTCAGTGGAATATCATTTCGGATGAAGAACTTTTAAAAAGTTGGCTGGAAATTGGCTTCAATGAACAGGTTGCTAAAGGATTTGTTGAAACTCAGGCAAGTCAGAGGACGGGAACTTTATATGAAGATTATAACCTGCACAGACCTGTTTTAGGGAAAATAAAACTTGAGGATTTTGCTAAAGATTTTGCAACGGCCTATCAAAATGATTTAGAATAAAACATACTGATTACAATGAAATAAAAAAGATACCTTTACTCTATGGAACAACGGATCACCAAAAATATAAAAACCATCACTGAATTTCATCGTTCAAGAGGTTTGCCGCCTCCTGAGCATCCGTTGATCAGTGTTGTTGATTACAGTATGGTTAGACGGCCGGAAGATATTGGTGAGGTCAACTGGATGTTGAATTTTTACCAGATCTCTCTGAAAACAGGAATTTCCGGGAAGCTGAAATATGGGCAGCAGGAGTATGATTTTGACGAAGGAACTATGTTTTTTATTGCTCCCAATCAGGTTTTTAGAATTGAAACGACGCCTAATCCAACGGAAGAACAATCGGGTTGGATGTTGTTGATTCATCCCGATTTTCTGTGGAACACTTCTCTTGCTCAAAAAATAAAAAAGTATGACTTTTTTGACTATTCAGTGAATGAAGCTTTGTTTCTTTCCCAAAAAGAAGAAAAAACCATCAATGCCATTATAGAAAATATTGAGCAGGAGTATCATTCGGATATTGATCAGTTTAGCCAGAATATTATTATTTCGCATATTGAAACTTTACTGAATTATTCTGAAAGGTTTTATGAAAGACAGTTTATTACGAGAAAAATAAGTCATCATGCTGTTCTTACCCGTCTTGAAGATTTATTGAACCGGTATTTTAATGATCAGGATCTGATCTCAAAAGGATTGCCCAATGTTCAGATGATTGCCGAAGCGCTAAATCTTTCTCCCAATTACCTCAGCAGATTGCTTAAAACCCTTGTAGGACAAAGTACACAGCAGCTGATTCATGACAAACTGATAGAAAAAGCTAAAGAAAAACTTTCTACAACCGATTTATCCATCAGTGAGATCGCTTATGAATTAGGTTTCGAACATCCACAGTCTTTTACAAAGCTTTTTAAAAACAAAACAAATCTGTCACCGTTGGAATTCAGAACTTCTTTTCAATGATAGTTAATTGTTGAAGTTAAATTTCTCATCTTTAAGACTAAATACAAACCCGGCGGTTCTTCAAGAAGAACCGCCGGGTTTGTATTATATGAATTCTTATCAAAAACAGAGTGTTATTTTTGGATCGTAGAGATGCTTAAACATTTCTGTCCGTTGAAATCTATCACCTCAATATTGTCGATCATTTCGCTGTAAATTCTGGTTTTCGGGCCTTCAATTTTGTAGCCTTCAACAAATATCGGACTGTTTTTTGGTACATTGCCTTGGCTATTAAGCAATTCAAGAGATATACTGTCCGGATTTCCTGCATTTTTCTTTAGTTTCACTTCTGTTAGCCCGTTATCAGCAAGATATTCAAACTTTTTTAAATTGGAAGGAAGGGCGGCTTTCGTTTTATAAACATTGAGCTTTTCAATGTCGCTTTTGTGATTATCAAACATCTTTACGGTCCCGATTACATCTTTGTAAACGGCAAATTTTACTGTATTACTTTTTTGTGCGAATAGCATTCCTGAGGCGAAAACTAGGAATGCGTATAAAAGTTTTTTCATAATAAATAATTATTAGAGGTCGAGTAAGTTATTTTTTATCATGCTTAATCTGTCTTTTTATATAGACAGAAAGGTGAATGTCCAGTGGTTTATTCTCTGTTTTTAACCATAATCCATCCTGTGTACTTTACAGGAGTTTGTTTGCTGTTGGATTCATTCCATCCCAGATCAAACCAATACGTTCCTGTAGAAACTTTCTTACCAGCGATAGTACCATCCCATTTGTATCCGTTCTGCTTGTTTCCTTCGTGAATCTTGCTGCCGTATCTGTTGTAGATACTGAATACAAGGTTTGATTTTCCAGCTAGGGCAGAGTAGTCCAATACGTCATTTACACCATCACCATTTGGAGTAATTACGTTGATCAGGTTAGGAACAGTAACTTCTACCTGAATTGGAACGCAGTTGTAAGAGTCTTTTACATAGAATGTATTAATTCCGCGAGGGACATTATTAAATACAATATCATCCTGCCAGTTGATATTATCCATCGAATATTTGTAAGGAGGAGTGCCTCCAATAACATTTACTGTAACTGTATTGTTATCAATATTAACCGTAGAAATGACAGGCTGCTCAGAAGGATAAATTTTTACATTTTGTCTGGTAGTACATTCTCTGGTTTTAAGATCTACCCAGTACGTTCCAACTCCTACATTACTGATCGTTTGAGTGGTCGCTCCAGTACTCCATTTATAACTTACGAATCCTGGTCCTGCATCCAAAGTTGTTGTATTTTCCATACAGATAATTTTATCTTTTAATACATTGGAATAAGTAGGAGGGATTACGATCAGGGTAACCTCTGCAATTTTAAAACATCCGTTAGCATTCGTTACTTTCACATAAACTACCCCATTTGGAGCAACATAATTGGCTGGAGTAAGAATTTCGTTGGTTCCGTTTTGTGCATCTGTTGGAGATGGGTAATATTGTTTTATAACTCCTGGCTGTACGCTCACCCCTGCAGAAGTCAAATCAAATAATCCAAGTACAGGAGTTTGAGGAATAAAACATGCTTTCATCGTTACATCCTGAACTTTTGGACTTTCAGATACGGTTAACGTTAAAGTTACCTGCTCACAATCTGTAAAATCCGGATTGTTTCCACAGAATTTGTACACGATAGTATCTGGTCCCATATACCCAAAGTTAGGAACATAATTGATTACCCCTGCCGGATCTACTGTTGCCGTTCCATTTGCAGGAGGTGTAATAATCGTTACTGTACTAGGAACGTAAGTTTGTGTAGAATTGGTAAACTGAGGTACAATAGACTCATACCCTTCACAAACCGTCATAGCTTTGGTGGTCTCATTAAGACAAGTGTACACTTTATACACTGGAGTTACTGCCGGAACGCAGGAACCTACAGAAATTTTCACCGTATAATTTCCTGAAGCTACAGGAGTATAAGCGTTACCTGTAGCGCCAGGTATTGGATTTCCGTCCAAGAACCATTGGTAAGTATCATAGCTGTCATCAACTTCCAGCACAATACCAGGAATACAGTCTCCCGTCTGCTTGGCAATAAGCGGAATAGAAGAGAACCCTGCAAAATATCCTCCATATCCTGAAGTACTGTATCCTCCGTTTAGACCTGCTGTTACAGCTTTGTCTGAAATTACCGTTATATTTCCAACTGTTGGAGATAGGGAATAAGTAACCCAGTTTGAATTTCCTGTTAAAGAGAAAGGCCCCTGTGCAGCTGTAGGAGTCACTCCGTTTACCGTTACGTTGGCTCCTGCTTCTGTTAAGATGTTTAATTTGACTATTGTACCGAATGGAACAACACTGCTGGTTCCTGTTCCGGTTGGCATTTCGTTGATTTTTCCGATTTCATCAATTTTTCTAGGTAAAAAACAGTTTAAAGGCGGAATATAGTTAAAGCCACAGGTCGCACTACTGTTATCTACAGAAACCAATTGATAAAGATATACGTTTTTAGAAGTTGTAATGAACATGTTATAATGTCCGGAAGTACCCTGCTGAACATAATTGTTACCTTTGATTCTATAGAATTCACCACTGTTGATGGTTGCAATTGGAGTATTCGCTCCGTTAATGAATATCTGTGTATTATCCTCTGTTCCTACCACAATACCTCCTTCCAGGTCATCTGTGGAAGATCGGGTTCTTACCATAGCAAAAGTACTTCCCAATCTTTCTGTAGGAACTGCCTGATCGAGAATGGCATCTGATCCTGAACCTGTATTGTTTCCAAAGTTTCCGTTGACATTTCCATTGGTAAGGGTGATAGGTTTATCAGAAACAATTTTAGCCCCGATAAAAGCTGATTGGTTGAGGCCATTGGTTCCCGTACCTCCTGCAAAAATAAAAGACTGACCTTTATTAAGCGTTACCGTATGGGTATTGGTTGCTGGAGCAGCACCAAAGAAGGCTATATTTCCGCTCCAGGTAGCTGTTACAACTGTATTATTCTCTGTTGCCATTACTCCTGCCGTGAAATTGTACCCGGAGTTGGATGTGGTAGTAGGAGTTCCTGCTACATAGAATTCTTTACCAATACCGGCTTTACCCTTACTTGTTACAATTTCTGCGTGGGTTGTACTGCTGACCATTCTTAGTGAACAATAGAAAGGTTTACTTGCCTGTACATACAGCCCTTTATTGATGATACTAAATGCTTCTGAGGTAACAGTAGCAGCAATGTTGGCTATAGGTACAACAAAAGTCTGAGGCGCTCCTTTACTGATGGTTACAGTACCAATAGGGATATTATTACTGTTAACGGTAACCACAAAAGGAGTTGTTGAATCTGTAGAGAGATACAATGCCTGTGTGTAACTGGTTGAGGCATAGTAGGGAGCAAACCAATGATCCGTATCTCTCTGCGCCGAAACATTGATGTTAAAAATGATTAATAATAAAACGAGTAGAATGTTTTTCATATATATATAGGGTTTATGCGTGTAATATATTGCGGTTAAATTGTATTTAAATTTAAAATTCTTTAAATTTAAGGAACCACGATGAATAATCGTGGCCCTTTTATATGTTTTTTTGAGAATTATTCAATATTTTTCACTAAAATCCAACCCGTATATTTTATAGGGAGACTTTACTGTATTGTTGATAAAATTTTTCATAAGTTATAGGTTATGATTTCTAAAAAATAATAGGGTTGATCAATAGAGGTACTTATGGTTCTTTGATGAATTTTTTCTGCACCATTCCACGGGTATCTTCAATCTCTATCATGTACATTCCACTAATAAGATTGCTTACATTAATTGTATTATTCAGGATGATACCATTCGAGATAAGTCTTCCCACAGCACTATAGATTTTATATTTCGCTTTTGGACTGATATTTTTCACATACAATACTGAGCTTACAGGGTTAGGATAAATATGTGTTTCTGTTTGGTTGATTGAGTTAGGAACTTCCGGTTTAGATATTCTTACCGTATAATCTTCTACCTCACCATTCTGGAAATTGGTACAGTTTACAGGAATTCCGTCTTTCTGAAGAGCGACTCTCATCACAACATATTTATGATCCGTCATACTTATAAAAGCATTATTGGGAACGGTAAATGTGGCGCTGGCAATAGCATTTCCGTTAGGTCCGTCCGCAAGAATCCTTTCATTAATGTCAAACTCTCCGTTTCTGTTGAAATCAATCCATACCGAAACTCCCGCAATAGTACCATTACCTAAAGTTTTATCAACAATAATCTGATTGTCTGTAGCCCCTTGTATCAAGTCAATAAATTGTAACGGATTTCCTGTGAAATTTGAATAATTGGAAGCTAATGATTCATTGATCATCTGTTTATTACCATTAGGAATAACAGTCACCTTTGAAATAAACTCTGTTGCCGAGTTAGTAGACGACATCGGACAATATACCACGGTAGGTGTCGTGAAATAATACAACTTGGTAAATTGTCCCGTTGTTCCATTACAGATATTGGCAACCTGCATTTCATATTTGGTAAGTTCCAGTAAGCCAAGAATAGTATAAGTATTGGTCGTAACCATAACATCGGTCCAGCTCGGAATTCCTACTTTTCTGTATTTTAAATGATAAGTTGCGCCAGGAAAAGCATCCCAGGTAATTTCCGCACTGGTTGGAGTAAGTTGGCTAATGGTAAGCCCTGGTGGTGGTATTTCGCAAACTCTGGTCGTTGTAAAGGCTTGAGGATTGGACCATGTATTCTCTACAGTTTCACCTACACATATATTGGCAACCTGTACCTCATAGGTTTTGAAAGAATCAAGATTTTGAATCGTATAAGAATTGGCAGGAGGCTGAGGTACATTTGGAGTATTCCATGGAAGAGTTCCCACTTCTCGCCATCTTAAAATATAATTCGCACTGGCCACAATTGGATTCCACGTTACAACCGCAGAATTAGCAGTGATATTACTTATGGTTACATGAGGTGGAGTAGGATCGCACCTTGTCGTAAAGCTTTTAATAGGCGTATAAACCCCGATTCCTGTAGAACCACATACAGCAGCAAGTATTACTTCATAAGTCGTAGCGGGAGTCAGTGTATTAATTGTTATTGGTGGATTTCCTCCTAAAATTGATACATTTAAAGTCGTCCATGCAGAAGCAGGAACTGTAACAGGTCTGTATTCCAGAATAAAAGCATTACTGTTGGCTGCTGCTGTCCAATTGATAACAATCGAATTATGGGTAATATTGGTGAATGCAGGAGTTCCTGGCGTTGCATTGTTACAAGGTCTTAATTTGACCAGATAATCTTCAACTTCACCATTAGCTGCATCCGCACACATGATGGGCGCACTGGTTCTTTTAAGAACAACTCTCATCGTTGTATTTAACGGCCCTGTATAAACTCCTGTTGCAGGAACATCAAAAGTAGCGGTTACTGGAGTTGATGTGCTGGCAGCAGAGGTCATTATTTTTTCAGCATCTGTAAAAATTCCGTCTCTGTCCCAGTCAATCCAGGCATTTACAGCATCTGCATACTGAGTACCATCCCACGCTTTCGAAACAGATAATTGATTTCCCTGAGAACCTATTTCTAAATTAATAAGGGTAGCTGGAGTTGTATAATTAATATAATTCGTCTGAACAGAAGTATTATCCATTACCGGAAAATTCACAGGAGTTACTTTCACATTGGAAATGAAATCATTAGTTCCCGTTCCCGTCATATTACAATAAGTTAATGGAGTGGTTGTAAAACCTAAGGTGGCAGAAAATGCACCCTGCGTTCCTCCGCAAATCGTCGCAATTTGTACCTGATAAGCCGTCTGCTCAGTAAGCCCGGTTATTGTGTGAAAACTTTGTCCGGCCGGAAGGGTAAGCCCTGCCGCACTAGGAAGCCATGTTCCGGTTGTTCCCTGTCTCCATCTGATAACGTAAGTCGCATTTGCAGTCGGCATCCATGATACATAAGCAGAATTATGAGTCAGGTTACTTACCGCGATATTGGTTGGAGGAGTAGTGGTACAGGGTTGTAAATCAATGAATTTTACATAATAATCTTCTACTTCACCATTACTCGTAAGAGGAGCACAGGCATTGACTGGGGTTAAAGAATATACGATAACGCGCATCTTTACTTTACTGTTTCCAAGGTAAGCATTCGCAGGAACATCAAAATTAGCAGTAACAGGAGTTGTGCTGGAATATCCCAGATTCATAATTCTTTCACCGCCAGGTGTAGTGGAAGGATTGTTATCAAATATTCCATCTCCGTTAAAATCTATCCATGCATTTGTAGAATAAGTTCCGGATACAATAGATCTTCCGACTGATAAAGTATTATTGGTCGAATTTCGCAGAAGGGTAATCGTTTTTGTTGGATCTAAAGAATAATCCGTATACGTTGTTGCTCCAGAGTTATTACTGGTTAAAGGAACATTCGATCCGATCATAGTAATGTTGCTGATATAGCCATTCGTAACAGTAGCCGTTCCGGAATTACAGTAGGTCAAAGCAGTAGTACTAAAGGCTATCGGAGCAGAAAATGCTCCCTGCGTTCCACAAATGGTGGCAATTTCCACTTCATATTGAGTGGTTTCTGTAAGACCGGTAATCGTAATATTATTCGTAAAAGGAGTTGTTACATTAACGGTTTGCCATGTTAAAGAAGGCGGTATTCTATATCGTACAATATAAGTAGCATTCGCCGCCGCAGTCCACGAAACACTTGCTGAGGTGGCGGTAAGATTGGTTACGGAAATATTAGTCGGTGGAGTATTGGTGCAGTTGGGCAGCGTTGTTCCTGTTAACTGAAGCCTTGGCAGTACAGCATAGCGGCTAATGGCAGCAGGAAGATTCGTGGGATCTGGGTTTACGGTGGTGCTGTAATAGATCATTCCTCGATTGTTTCCTGCAGAATAACTTCCCCAGTTCGCCGTACACGACGTCCCTGTTGCGTTTTCATCCACTCCAATCACAACATTACTCACTCCATCCCATAAAAAAGGAGTTGCCAATGGAATTTCAACCCATGTACCTGCTGTCATTGCAGGTAATGTTCCGGAATATACCTGCGTTAAAGAACTAGAAGGAACCCAACTGGTTGTTGTGGCAAATTCCGTTTGTGAAGTATTTCCCATATACACTACCCATTGATTGTAATTGGCCTGAGCAGCAGCTGTTGTGGAAACAAAAAATCTAATTGCCGTTATATAATTATTGGCTCCGACTGCAGCACCAATTTCTGGAGCCATATAAATCTGTTGTGAATAATTGAATCCCGAGCAGGAGTAAACCGGCAAAAATGCATTGGTTGCCGTTCCACCACCTATTTGTCCAGGCGTAAAGGAGGCTCCTCCTACCCAAAGTGACTTGTCTGTTGCTGAACATACCGATCTTACCCACCAGTAATAAGTAGCTCCTGGAGTAAGTGAAGAGATATTGGCACTTGTTCCTGCGCTCGCTGTTCCCGGAGTCGCTGCAGCAGGTGGAGTATTACTTGTACTGTAATAATATTCGTATCCGTTTGCCGGAGCTGGAGCGGGGGCTAATGGAGCAGACCAGTTAAGAGTCGCTGATGTAGGAGCAATATTCGATACCGCCAGATTAGCAGGCTCAAAACAAGTTGGAGCTTCTATTACCTGAACCTCATCTAATAATATATCATCATAGAAATCACCATTTCCGGCAACATCTTTATCTACGGTGAATTTTAACTGAATTGTATTCCCTACATAGCTGGATGCCAAAGGCACTCCTACCGTTCTCCATTCAGGATTGTTGGTGTTGCTGACCCAAATCTGTACCCATCCGGAACCATTATTTACTTCAAGCTTAAGTTGATTATTGTCCGCAGGAGGTACAGTTCCATTAAGTGCAGTAAGGTGATCTTTAAACCATTCAAACTTGACATAAGGATTCGTTAATCCGGTTAAGTTGATTTCAGGACTGATGAGTTCCACAGTATGTTCCCCAAGATTAGGAGTTGATGCATCTACCCAGGCAAAAGTTCCCGCAGGTTTTCCCCCGTTTCCGGTGGCTCCGTATCCTGCCGTTCCTGAGAATTTCCATTTCACATTCACGTTGGTTGAGGTAGAAGTCGGGTTTTGGCTTGTCCAGCAGTTAGGTAACGCACCCGTACTGAATGACTGTAAAAAAGGCACCGGAACAGGAGTACACGTCTGTCCCCGGACGTACGATGCAAAAGCCAAGAAAAAAAAGATAATAGATAAAAATTTTCTCATATAATTCAATTTTTAATTAGAGTTTTCTGGTGAAATGATTTTGTTATCTTATTCTGATATATATAGCAGTTTTCTCCTGACAGCTTTTAGCAAAAGTCAGAAGGGAATGATCTGTTTTTTCAAATCGTAAACGAAAAGTGGGGAAGTATGTATTTCTGTTACTTTTTCAATCCACTATGCTAGAATAGATATCCTGCAGTGAATAAAGGGCTACAGAAAAGCTTTTTATTGTTGATGGTAAGCATTGAAGTCAATAACCTGCTCATTAGCTTAGGTTAATATTTGTAAATAGAGCGGGATATTAACGGTACTGCAAAATATTCATTTACAAATCAAGATGGCTTGAAGCTTTTTTATTGATCAGAGCTCGTAGCTTTATAATCAGTTGGTCAGTAGTTTTTGTTGAGGTTCTTTCATTTTATAAGATTCTTTCTTTACTTTTTTATTTTGTTATTATGATCTGGGTAAAAATAATTTAATAATAATTTAATATGACTATACTTTCGTATAGTTTTAATTCCTTATGTGATGAATTAAATTTTATTTTGATAACTGTAAAGCTCTTTGGATAAAGAAAATCATTCTGTCTTACGTCTAGAATGGAGTTTTTTGTTGAAATGAAAAATGAATGAGCCCTTCATTTCTTTTCGATTTTTCTGCCTGAAATTTCTGAAAAAAGAAAATATTTAATATCTAGAATGTAAAAAAATGATGCTTTTTAGATTTTTTTAATATCAAAATAATTGTTTTGTAGATTGATGTTTAAACGTAATTAATTTTTAATAGATTTTTTATTTAGAGTAATTATGGATATGTTTGCAAAAAAGAAATCTAATAACAAAGTTTTTGTATTTACTATTATCATGTTCATAATATGAGAGATAGAATAAATTCATTGGGGTGCGATAATGCGCTGGTTTTCCCTCCTGCTGAAGAGACAAATACGTCGGAAAAATACCTTAACGTACTTAAAGCAGTTGCAGGAAACAGTTTTGGCTGTATCTATATAGCCAGTCTAAAGACAGGAAAACTGGAGTTTATTTCTGATAGTCCTCTACTTTTTTCAGGGCTGAGAGCGAAAGAGATTGAGAAATTGGGCTATAATTTTTTTCGAAAATATACCAGAAAAGAAGATCTTGAAATCCTAAAAAAGGTAAGCATTTATGGTTTTAAGTTTTTTGAATGCCTTACCCCCGAAGAAAAGAAAGTGCATACCATTACCTATGACTTTCATGTGAAATATACCAATAGTGTTGATGTACTCGTTAATCACAAAGTGACACCGATTGAAATCGATGAAAATGGTTATGTTTCTAAAATAGTGTGCGTTGTTTCTAATTCCCTTAACCGGAATGCCGGAAATATTCGTGTTATTTCCAATACTTCAGATGCTTACTGGAAGTATAATCACTATACCGGAAAGTGGTCTGAAGAAACCAAAATCAATTTAAAACTAAGAGAAATTGAAATTATCAGACTCTATCTTCAGGGGCTGAAAATAGAAGAAATTGCTGAACAGCTGTGTGTTGCTCCCAGTACTATTAAATTTCACAGAAGCAAATTATTTGAAAGAATAGGAGTGAAGAATATTATCGAAGCCATTTCCTATGTCATTACCAATAATCTGCTTTAGATCAATATTTTTTTAATTTTTCTTTCTGGAATATCTGTTGACAATCTTAGTGTGAGGGTCTTCATACTTTATGGTTAGGAAATCAGATTTTTGGTCATAATCAACAATGTACTTGTGTTTTTGATTATCTTTTTCATCAAGGATAATTTTGTCGTCAGATTGTTTATATTTAATGTTGATTTCCGTTAATCCTCCTTCGAATGTATAGGCTTTGATGGTATTTTTATTCACCAGCAGCTCTGTGGATTTAAACTGATCAAACAGTTTTTTTGCCGCCGTTTCGATTTTACTTTTCTGGCTCATATTTCCCAATTTTTTTTCATAAAACTTCTGGGTATATGTTTCAGAGTCTTTATAATAAATGGTATCAGAATCCATCATATAAAGATCCATTTTCCAGGTTCCTGTGATATCAGGTTGTATTTCCTTTTTAGAAAAAGATAGTGAAACTGCCAGGAAAAGAACTATAGAAATACCTGTTTTTCTCATAAAATGATTGTTTTAGGTTACTGTTTTCCTCAAAAATACATTTTATTCTTAATACAAAACAAAATCCTAACATCTGTCAGGATTTTAGTCGTAAAATACAAACTCTGTTTTGGGATCTTCCGGCTGGAAAAAGAATTTCAATTATATCCATAATTCAACCTTGAAGTATTTTTTTACTACAAAAAGATGAACAAAAATGAAATGATAGACCTGCTAACAGGAAGTAAATATCAAGAGTAACTTAGTTAAGCTGATAGTTCGCAATAACTAAACTTAAAATGAAATGAACATAGTTTTGTTCAACTTCTTTTCTATTGATCAGTTTGTTTTTATACTCATAAGAGTTCAGATCTCTGGTTAACTTTTGATACGTTTCAAAATCATTACCTTTTATCTTTACTCTTGTATTACCATCTCTTCTTTCGATAAGAGTATCGTCTAATGTTCTGAGTTTAAACAAAGCTTCACATAATGTTGGACGAGCCTTCATTGAACCAATATATCTTTCAACTATATTTACCTTGAACGCATCGAAAATGATTGTATTAAAAACAATTTTAGAGTTAGGCTCCTGAGTGTTGAGCTCAAGCTTATAATTCATTAATTTAAAATTTTTGGTAAATATAGGCTTAATTATGCCAAATCACAGCCCATTTTTAATAGATTATTCCCATAATTTAATTATGACCCATCACTCACTTACTGTAAAGAAAATATTGAATTGGCTGTTTTATAGCCATAATGCATTCAAATATGTAGAAAATCAATTGAAAGCATGGCTTTTTTTTCAATAATTATGAATATTTTAGAAATGTATAAAGAGATTATTATGGTCAGGATATTTTTTTTAAGAGCTGAAAAAAAACTTTTTTTATCAAGAATTTAAATGAGATAAGATAAAAGATGATATATTGATCCCCTTTTTTTCTCCTTTTAAAACAAAAACAGCATCATTAGAAACCTATGATGCCATTTACAGTTAGTGTTTTTACCCTTGTTGATTGTGTTCGAAATGCTAATTTTTCATCCTTTCTGTGTTTTATATGCAGAATGGTTTTAGTTTGCGCAAATATACAAATTAAGACACTTGAAAGTGTCTAAGTGATGAAAATTTTTCTTAACATTGTAAAATTCAGGGTTTAATATTGGAAGAAATCCTTTATTTATGGTGTTTTTGGCGATTATAAATTTTTAATTTTTTTTAATAATTAAAAATTCTGCCAAAGTAAAAACCAATTTCAACATCAAATAATCGGAATAAATACAAAAGTATTGTGTAGGATGTTATAAAATTTCAAAAATTACACTCTTTATATTCAATATTTTTTTGTTGCAAAAGAAAAGCAGCATCATAAAATAATGATACTGCTGATGTCTCGTGTTTACCTTAGTTGTTTAGTATTCGAAATCGTTATTAAAATTGAGGGAACATAATTACGGTCTGAACTATCTTAATTCTTCAACTTCGCTCGTGTTTTTCAGTATCGAAATGGTTTTTAGTTTTTGCAAATATATAAAATTAGACACTACAAAGTGTCTAAAAGTTGAAAAATTTTCTTAAACTTGTAGGATTGAATGTTAGCCATGGAAAAAAAGTCAGCGGGGGGCCGTATCCGGAACAAGGAACGGAGCAAAAAAAAGTTTTTGGAAGCAGTAGGAAAAATCCTTAAAACGAAGGGACACACTGCGTTAAAAATAAATAACATCGCTGCTACAGCCGGAGTAGATAAAAAAATGATCTATACTTATTTTGATGGTATGGATGGACTAATGGACGAATATATTCAGTCACAAAACTCTTGGGAAGAGATAACTACCCCCGAAATTGGTAAAATAAATCCCCAAATAAATGATGGAGGAATGGCTTTTATAGAAGAATTACTGATTTCCCAGTTTGAAAATGTGCATGATAACAGAGACATGCAGAAATTAATTTTGTGGCGCTTATCAGACTCTAGAAAATCATTAGTAAAGCTTACATCTACTCAGGAAGAGAATAGGGAACATGTCTTTAAGCTCTTGGTAGATTCCCATTTTCGGGAATATGCACAGAAGTTTCGTTCTATTATAGCGGTAATGCTTTCCGGACTTTATTATCTTAATATGTATGCTTCTGTGAATGGCAGTATTTTTTGTGGGGTAGATGTTAATTGTCCTGCAGACCGTGAAAAAATAAAGAAAGCTATTTCTTTTATATTAGAAAAATCGTACGAAAAACTGTCTTATTCAGAATAAACAGCTTCTATAAAACATATTAAAAGACTTTATTATCTATAGGATCTGCCCAATTGTTCACAGCATATCTTGGAAATGTTTTCAAAAAAAGCGCATCATTAGTAATCTAACGATGCGTCTTGTTTGTGTGTTTTTACCTTAGTTGTTTAATGTTCTAAACTGTCTTAAAGCGAGGGAACATTGTAATTACAATCAGAATTGTATTAAACTTTTCAACTTCGATAGTGTTACTATATTAAAATGGTTATTAGTTTGATGCAAATATACAAAAATAAGACACTTTAAAGTGTCTAAATGAAAAAAAATCTCAATTTTATAATTTTATGACCTTGAAATGAGCAGGAAAACCTTTATTGAAGGGATTTTGTGCCCTGAAAAAATATTAAAAAAAAATAAACAGCATCACTATCGATGTAATGATGCTGTCTGTGTTTCGTGTTTTCCTCTTCAGCTGCCTAATATTCGTCAATTAATTTTCAACTAAAGAAACACATTGGTACAATCAGAATAGTCTATATTTTCAACTCAATTAACTTTTTTTAAAGTTTAAATGGTTAAGTTTTGTGCAAATATACGAAATAAGACACTTCGAAGTGTCTAAAATGACAAAAAAAATTCTTAAACTTGTAGTGTCGAATATTTAGTAATGGAAAGAAAATCAGCAGCAGGAAATATCAGGAATAAAGAACGCAGCAAAATGAAGTTTTTAGAAGCCGTTGGGAAGATTCTGAAAACAAAAGGTTACGCAGGTTTAAAGGTAAATAATATTGCGGAAGAAGCCGGTGTAGATAAGAAAATGATCTACACTTATTTTGGTGGGCTTGATGGGCTGATTGATGAGTATATCAGAATGCAGGACTACTGGAGTAGAGTTACGGCTGAAGAAGTTGCGAAAATAATGCCTACAGGTGAAGATGATGAGGAATGGAAATTATTCACCAAACAAATACTGATGTCACAATTTGACTATGTATATAGCAGTGAAGAAGCACAAAAGCTACTTTTATGGCGCTTATCCGAACCTCGTGCGTCATTAGCAAAACTGACAGCAACTCAGGAAGAAAATGGAGAACACCTCTTTAAACTTATCGATTATAAATATACGGAGTACGAAAAAGAATTCCGCTCAATAATGGCCATCATGGTTTCCGGGCTTTATTATCTTAATATGTTTGCCTCTGTGAATGGCAGTCTTTTTTGTGGAATAGATGTAGATACTGAGGAAGGGCGTGAAAAAATTAAAGAAGCTATATCCTTTATGGTCGATCAGTCTTACACAAAACTATAATTGGGAAAGGATCTTTTACCCCATACTTTATATTATTCATGTACTTCTTCCTTGTTTGAAAAAGAATTTTAGCTTTCAACATGATTTGCAGAAGGTATCGTAACAGATTTTTTAATCAATCTTTGCGTACAATTTCATACGCTCATTTCGTTTATCTTGTCTAAAGAAACCCGAGTTGTCAAAAAAATGATTTAATTTTGGAGAAAATAAAAAAAACAGCATTATTAGAATCTAGCAATGCTGCTTACATTAGGTGCTTTTACCCTAACTTTTGTATTCGAAATCCTTTTTATTTTTCAACAGGGTTTGTGTTCAAAATATAAAAATGGTTATTAGTTTGATGCAAATATACAAAATAAGACACTATAAAGTGTGTAATAATTGAAAATATTTTTCAATTTGTATAATTTGTTGATTACAAGCGGTTTATTCGGGTTTAAAAAATCAGTTATAGAAAAGCATCAGAGAATAAAGAATAAAAGTATATAGAATTTGAAACTTTATGGGTCTGTCAATTTGAATTGTTTGAACAATTAATTGAAACGATTTATTGATGATGAATAAAGCTTTTAAGGTATTTGTATACAGGTTAAAGGAATATTTATAAAATAAAACACTATTTGGTGATTAATAATTATAAAAAAATCCTTAAACTTGTATCATTGAATGTTTAGTCATGGATAGAAAATCAGCAGCAGGGACTATCAGAAACAAAGAGCGCAGCAAAAAAAAGTTTTTGGACGCGGTTGGGAAAATTCTGAAAACCAAAGGTCATGCGGGATTAAAAATAAACGATATTGCAGCCACAGCAGGGGTAGATAAGAAAATGATCTACACCTATTTTGGCGGTATGGATGGTCTGATGGACGAATATCTGCGTTCACAAGACTATTGGGGGAAAGTAACCAAAGAAGAGGTAGAAAAAATGAAGCCGAAAATAGATGATGGTGGAAAAGCATTTATTGAAGCAATGCTCATATCTCAGTTTGATTATGTATACAACAATAAGGAAGCCCAAAAACTTCTGCTGTGGAGTATATCCGAGCCAAGAAAATCTTTGAAAAAATTAATAGATACACAGGAGCAAAATGGTGAATATATTTTTGAATTGATGATGAATAATCATTTCAAAGAGAAAATGGACACTTACCGTTCTATTATGGCTATTATTGTTGCCGGATTGTATTACCTGAATATGTATGCAGCAATGAATGGAAGCGTTTTCTGTGGTATAGATATGGATAGCCCGGATGGACGTGCTGCCGTTAAAAGAGCAATCACCATTTTAGTGGATCAGACGTATAAAAATCTGGTTCCCAACGAAAGGCAGGAAAAATAACCTTATCTGATCTTTTACAGACGATATTTCAATATAAAAAGAAAAGAGGCAACGCGTGTTGCCTCTTTTCTTTTGGTAATATGATAAATGATTATTCTTTATGATAAGGACATCCTGTGCTCCCATCTCCAGTTATTTGCGGCTGAGTACCGGGAAACTGTTGTTCTATCACTTTTCTCTGATCTTCTGGAATATCTTTTAATTTACGAAGAGTATTGGTTTGAATATGTGGCCAGCTAGTTGTACCACCATCATTTCCAAAATCAAATTCGAAGAATACGATCTGCTCATATTGCAATTGAAGAACTTCTTTTCCATCTTCAATGATGGTTTCAATCCACATATTCATATCCACTTCAACAGTAGGAACAAAGCGGTTGACAAATGGTACATTCAGAATACCTCCCTGTGCACCAGTCTTCATTTTGGATGACATTTTAATATGAACAAAGTTACTTACTTCCTGCCCTCTTAAAGTATCTCTAAGTCGAAGGTCAGGTCTTACAGAATAAGGATACAGATCATCCGCCAGTATTCTTTGAGTATAAATTTTATTAGAACCCGGATCATTCGTGTCATCCAGTGTTTCATGTACCCAGGCTGGTGCAGGACGGTCGAGATCAATAATATTATCAGGAGTTACGCCTGCGCTTCCCATGGTACGGGAAATAGAAAGATGATCTGGTTCCCATGCTTCCTTCCCATCAGGAAAATAAGGAGATCCGTTAATGAGATAACTTTGGCCCTGAGGAGCAATATCACCCAATAAAGTAATAGTACTACCATGAGGAATAACCCCACTTCTCGAAATAGAGTAGTCTGGAATAAAATAAGGCCCGTCAACACCTGCTCCCGGTTTTAGCTCCTGAGCGGGAATAATTTCATAATAAGGCTGTCCGGGTTCCAGTTGGCTTAGAAGAATGTATTTATTTTCCTCTCCCTCCTTGGATACTTTCACAAGAGGTTCATCTCTGTATTCTCCTTTATAGCCATATTTTTCAAAGTCTTCCTGTGAAAAAGCATGAATACCTCTATCTCTTTCAATAGATTCTTTGGTTGCTGCATGGTTGTACACATCACTTAACCACAGATACATTCCGTTTTCCTCATGAATAGGAGTGTACTTTAAATCTTCCTGTCCTTTTACCGTATTTACACTTTGGATGCTTTGCTCGTATTTAACAGCTCCGCAGAAAAGTTCACTTGCACCGCCACGATTACGAACTCCGCCCGGAACGATGGTAAACGTTAATTTTTCAATATATTCTTCACAGTCAAAACTGAATTTACCTGGAATAGTGCCGGAATTGGTACCCGGTGAAGGCATAATAGTCGTGTGTATTCCACTTGCTAATGAAGGGCTGGTAACATTTTTATTATAATTGACATTATAGCTCACCCAAGTCCCTTGTAAAGCTTCTAAGATACCATAATCTACACTGCTTTCAATCTCAGACAGATTTTCTTCCCTGAATGGTCTTACAGGATCATCAATAAGAAGTTTTGAATATCCATCCATGATTTCTGCCAAATTCACTTGGCCTTGGCTCAGACCTTTGCTGAGTAATTGTCTTCCTGCTTCAAGACTTTCTTTTTTACGTTTAAGCATGATATATTGTTTTTATGGTTATAAACTGATGTATTCGAAGGTTGGCCCTGCATTGTTCTGAGAATCCAAAGGCTGTTTCATTAAGGCAACAGCCTGCTCTTTTAAGGCGTACATATACATGATAGATTTTTCCAGCTCGCTTTGTTTTCCTTCTACTGCATCTTGAATTGCGTCTAACAGACGTCTGTAGGTTCTATTAAATTCAACGCCCTGTTCATATAATTCTTTATTGGTGTAGTCGCTTACTTTAGGATTGGCCTTCATCGGGTAGGCGGCAGTCCAGTCTACGGGTAATGCTTTTCCGTTAGGAGGGGTGCTTACCGGCATCATTCCATTTTCATCGGTGAAAGGTCTGTAATCTCCGCCTACATAGAAATGTTCATGGAAAACTTCTTTAAATCTGAAATAATGAGCGAGTTCAACACCTTCTTCAAATTGAGAAGGATCAACATCAAAGATAGAATCATCGGCGCCTTCTCCCTGTCCTTTAATTTCCTGAAAAACAGCGATCACTCCGGAAAGACCTTCTACTGCATGAAGTTTCCCACCACTTCCATAATACTGCTCCGGACGAATCTGTTTTGATGCTAATCCTGTGAAAATTCCTCCCTGATCTAAGTCTTTGAAGCTGTGAGGAAGGCTTCCATTTTTTTGGTAATAAGCAATGATTTGGAAGAAAGTAATGTAGAAAAACAACACATCATAATATTCTCCAATAGTATGTACGTTTTCCATAATGAAACCTTTCATGTTCTCAAGCGTCCAGAAATTATTTTCCTGTACAAAAGCACCTTTTTGAGTGAGTGAAGCTTTTGGTATTACCTCGTTGTTATATTTGGGAGCCTTTACCAAAGGGCTGCTTGGACTTTCAATAGCAATAAATGTTGCAATACTGTTGGGTGAGAATGTTTCCAAGCCTACAAAAAAGTCAACGTTCATCGGTAATTTCATAGGGTAAGTAGGGTAGTTCTGCGGTTTATTTACCGAAGGCTGTATATTGATCGCATTCAATACATTACAAACCATAATCAGGTGAAGCATTTCTTCTACAGCAACACTTCTGATAATCTGTGAAGCTAATGCATTGGTTCCGTCTTTAATAGAATATAGAGCCGTAAGATAAGGCGGAATTGTTGAGTGTTCGATAAGAATAGCCGTCTGAAGAAGGTCCTGTAAGATTGGTCGATAATCTATCTCTGCCAATCTTTTTTTTACTTCCTCAGAAATTTGAGGAGTGTCCTTTCCAAATTCGTTACCTAAATATTCATCAAAAGACTGAGTCTGATCATTCAGTAAAAGGTTTGTCAGCTTTTTGATATGATATTTCAGACCTTCCACCCAAGTTTCTTTATTTATACTGCTGTCGAACAAAAGAGTATGTAAAGAAAGAGGTTTTGCAGGGATAATATTGGGAATGAGTTCATCGCTAATAGCCATTCTTGACACTTTTGATTCTGAACCAATAGGTAAGGATTCTAAAGTTTCTGTTGATTCTAATGATTCTAGCGGTTGTGTTTTATTAATAAGTCTCTGTCTCATGTTTTCATTGTTTAAATTGGTTTTCTAGATCGGTTAGAATAGATTCTACCGAACGGATTGTGAATGCTGAAAGGGTCAATGTTGGATTTGAAGTCCCTAAAGTGGTCATATTTCCGGCCCCTACGATATATAAGTTCGGGTGATCCCAGGATTTACAGTAGCTGTTGGTTACGGAATCATCGGCGGTACTTCCCATTCGGTGGGTTCCTACAATATGGCCTGCTCCGTTGTACGAGTATCTTACATTGTTGTAGATGACAGTATTGTTATCGGTAGCTTTATAAGTGGTAAAGTCCTGAATTCCCAGCTTTTTAAACATCTGATCCGAAGCCAGTTTAGCCTGTTCCATTCCTTTTTTCTCATAATCTGTTAAAGAATAATGAACAACAGGACGTGGAATACCCAAAGCATCTGTGTACTGGTCATTGATGGTTACTCTGTTGTCAGGATGAGGAAGCTGTTCAATCTCAAAATGGAATAAAACCTGTCTTGAAAGTCTGTCCGTTAAAGCCTCTTTCAGTTCTTCTCCAAATAAGCCATCGGCTAAAAATTCTGCAACATCAGATCCCGGCGAAAATGCAGGCCATCCCCATCCCCAGTTATCAAGCGGAGAGATCCATGCAGAAAAATCCCCTCTGAAACTTCCGTCACGGAAAGACGAGATATTGGTTGTAGAACCAGGACCTCTGTATGGATAAACCGGTTCTGGGAATAATCCCCAAGTTAACATTACCATGTGATCCATCAGATTTCTGCCCACCTGATCACTTCTGTTGGCTACCGTTTTTTCGACTTTTTTACCGTTTTCAATGACTGTATATTTTGAATTCAGTAATATTTTAGGGTTTTCAAAAGCATTGGCCGCCAGAATAACGATGGAATTGGAAGTATCTATAGCTTCTTCCACAAAATCTGTTTTCTCTTTAGACGTATATCTTCTCAAGTGAACTTTTGAAATGGTATGATGATCATTGTTCTGATCCACACTCAATTTATAAACCACACTCTGAGCCCTGATTTCCATATGAGGATTGAGGCTTAGATTATTATTGTCATTCACTTTATACAGTGCTTTCTTTAACGTTTTTAAAGCATTATATTTAGCCTGAACAGGGCAGATGGGAACACAGGAAGCATTTCCTTCGCAACGTTCTCCCATATAAGGATTCCAAATTGAACCCAGAGCTTTATATTCTTCTTTTTCTGAACTGTCCAAAACCAGTTTATATCCTGTTTTTTCAGTTTTCTCAGCTCTGATTATTTTTGTTTTTCCATATTTTGGATTGGGAATTGAATTTCTTCCCTGCGGAGATGAAACCAGATGCAAAGGAATATCTTTGAAGTTTAACTGAACAGAGGTTCCTTCAAGTCCCTTCATAATTTTTTGATCCATGTAGCTCTGAGGAATTTCTTCCATTGGAAAAACATAATCACCATAGTAATCTGCCGTACTTTCTTTGATCGGATATTTTTGTTTGGAAACATCTCCTGAAACTCCGATTTCGAACTCAGCCATTTCATAATAAGGCCTTAATGTTTCATAATCTATGGGCCAGTTAACCGGTGTTTTTTCCTTGGATTGCGGGTGGTCTATCTGAATACCATACTTTTCAGTAAGCTTAAAATCATTAGGAAGCATTCTTGGTGTGGTTCCCAGCCAGTGAAGTGTTGTCCCTCCACCTACTCGAATGGCATCACTGGCAAAAGGCATAGGTCCAAACTGTACCAGATATCCTTTCTTATCAGGAAATGGAGGCGTTATTTTTTCCATATCCAGAACATTGGGAGAAGGGGCTTGTTTTAGATTCGGATAAGGAGAGTTCGGAACCTTTGCCGACTCCATATAAAAAGTACGCATATACTCATTATAAGTTGTCATTGAGGAAACAGAATCCAGCTCTATACCGGCTTCCAGGCCTGCTTCATACATTAATATCGATAGTTCACGGAAATCGTCTGTTTTTTTGACGTCTGCACGGTGAACCATTTTCTTTTTCTTAGTATCGTATACGTGATCGCTCAGAAGTTTTGCAATCAGTGATCCTGCGATCCCCGTCCCTACGATGATCACATCTTTTTTGTTTGTTTCGCTCATGAGTTGCTGTTTACAGGTTTAATACCCCAGGATTTATAACCAGGTTGCTTAGCGCCCGGTGGATGGGCATGTATCACGTTCCACACCAGACCTTCTTTGTAAGAAAGATCGTTGACATAGGCACCTTCCCAAGTACCAAGATACCAGATGGTGATCAGCTTGTTGGCAATATCGCGAAGCCCTGGATCTGCCATTATCTCTGATGAAATGGTTTCTTTTAATTGGCTGGCCGTGAATGAATTTTCAAACACATTCTTTGAAACGGTTAGAAATTCTACAAAGGTGGCTCCCTGTAAGTTGTGCAGAATATAGGTGTAATAGGTTTCTGCCAGACCGGTAGCCTGCAATTCGTTCATCGAGAAACCCGTAAGGGCTTCCGAGATCGACATGAAAACATCGAAATAGTAATCGTCGACGTTCAGGATTTTGTTAATCACAATCATTTCGTTAAAATTTGAGGGTTAAAGCATCTTAACTTTCAGGATACTATTCGAGAACCCATCTCTTTTTTCAGAAATGGTTTTTTACTTTTCAAAAGATCCATTGTTATCAATTTTTGTTTATCCGAAATTAATCAGATCCCACAAAACGGGATTCAGTATTTATACGTAATTTTTATAGATGTTTTTAGAATTATTGATGGGAAACCCCTTATAACAGGATCATTGGGGAGGGTTTGTTTTCACGTAATTTAGAATTATTTTAAATAATGGAAGAGACAGATTTACATTTCTCTATTCAAATAAATAACAGATGAAAAATGTTTTTTTTAATTCTCAAGAGATCTCAAAATGATTTTATAATAAATTCTGATAATAGTATTATTTAAAAATTTTATGCAATCGTATTCTATATGATAATAATATATGTGGAAATGATAAGTTGATAATGATTTTATCAATTAATTTTGCATTTACTTAGAATAATTAAAAACAAATAATCCTTATGAAGAAAATATCTTTTCTTGTTTTTGCACTCGTTCTGAACGGGAAAGTTCTTTCACAAACCTATCAGGTTCTAAATCTCACAGGTTTTAATGCAGATGTTATAGGTAATGGAGTAGGGCCGGTTTCGGGTTCTACCAATGCCAGTCTCGATAAAGCAACCGATAATTTTGCTTTTATTTCAAAAGATTTTCAACTTGATATGGCTTCTCCGGTACTGACCTATGGTCTTCCGTCTAATGGTGCAATCGATTCCAATGTTTCGTCTACTCCTAATTTGAGCTTTCAACTGGCTTCTTATTCCTCCAATAACTCTTTGAGACTTCCGGACGCTAATATGGCGGGAAACCTCACGGTTAATAATCCTGCAGCAGCTTCGGTTCTTTATATGCTTTCTGTAAGTGGAAGTGGCCCTTCAACAGGTGAGGTAACGGTTAACTTTAATGATGGAAGTTCTCAGGTTTTCAGTGGCGTCAACTTCCAGGATTGGTATAATGGAAATGATGCTGCCATTCAGGGAATTGGGCGTATTCACAGAGTTTCTAATACTCTCGATAATGCGGGAGGGAACAATCCTAGAATTTATCAGACCGCTCTGAACATCAATGCTGAACATCAGAATAAAAAGATCATCAGTATCAGCATTAAAAAAACGTCCTCTTCGGATACGGTGATTAATGTATTTGGCTTTACAGTGAGAGAACCTCAGCCTTCACAAGTTTGTAGCGGTGGCGATCCGGGAAACAATTCCGGTGATGTTGGTTGTGTAAATTTCCAATATGGAGGGCAATCTGTCGCCTACCATACAGTAAGAGGGGCGGATGGTAGAATCTGGCTCCAGCAAAATTTAGGAAGTACTAAAGTTGCTTCTAATCTTACGGATGAAGATGCCTACGGAGACTTTTTCCAATGGGGAAGATGGGTGGACGGACATCAGGTGAGAAGTTCAGCAATCAATGGAACCTCTCCATCTCCTAACAATCCTCAGGGATTATCTGGAGGAAGTGCTTCTTTTTATTCAGCCGGATATAACTCCGGAGCTAATTGGTGGTCCAATGGTGTGCCTTCCGACCAGTGGAATGCTTCTAATATTTCTTCCGTTTCAGAATCGGTGGGAGTAGATCCTTGTCAGGCCATTGGAAATAACTGGAGACTTCCTTCAAAAGAAGAGGTAGAAGAGATGCTTAATGCGGAAAATATTACTGAGTATAGCTCGGCTTTAAATAGTAACTTAAAACTTATCCCTGCCGGAATGAAAGATTATAACGGTATTTTCTCACCGGGAACACGTCTTTATTTATGGACTTCAACCCCTTCAGAATATACAGGTTCAGCACAGCATTTATATATCAGCCAGTTTTCCGCACTCATGAACAGTATGGGAAGAGATGGTGGACAGTCTGTGAGATGTATCAAAGGAACCAACGCGCTGTCAACCTCCGAAGTTGCTCCGAAAATAAACCTTGGAATTTACCCGAATCCTACAAAAAATATTGTGAATATCAAATCCGATGTGGCTATAGAAGCGGTAAATGTCATTACTGGTTTGGGGCAAAAGTTAGCGATACCATTCAATAACAGTCAGATCAGTTTAAAAGAATTACCATCCGGGATTTATATCGTGGAAGTTAAATTGAAAAACGGACAAACTATTAGTAAAAAAATCATCAAAAATTAATATTTCTTTTACTATTATTAATTTTTATTGGAAAGCAGAGGATCTGAAAAGGTTCTTTGCTTTTTTATTGTTGAAAAAATTTTAGATAAATAGAAAATTAGAATCTGAATGTAATGAAATATGTACTATACTTGTTCTTAGTAATATAAATGAATGATTAGTTGAAACATTTCCAACATTAAAACCCATTGTTTTACACCATGCAAAAACTTACCGTAGCCGTATTATGTGTCCTTTCTTCTATTTTGTCCGCTCAAAAGTCAGCGAATAAGCAAGGAACCATGCTTAATTCTCCTGATAAAGCTGTTCATCAGGCTGTTCAAAATGAAACAGATCAAATCTTTAATAAACTCGTAGAGATCAGAAGACGTTTCCATGAAAACCCTGAACTGGCTGGGCAGGAAGCCCAAACTCAGGAATTCATCAAAAATTATCTTCGTGACTTAGGGTTGGAAGTCAAAACAGACATTTATGGTCATGCCGTTGTAGGGATTCTTAAAGGTGATAAAGCAGGAAAAAAAATAGCCTGGAGATCAGATATGGATGCATTGCCCAATGATTTTCCAGATCCGGTGGCGTTCAAGTCCAAGGTAAAAGGAGTTCAGCATGGTTGCGGTCATGATGTGCATATGGCCATTGGATTAGGAATTGCAGAAGTTCTTGCCAAGCATAAAAAAGATTTGAAAGGGACAGTCTATTTTATATTTCAACCAGAAGAAGAAACATTCAAAGGAGCAAAAGAAATGCTGAATAAAGGGCTGCTTTCCAAAATAGATCCTCAGGAAATCTATGGATTGCACGTTACTGCTATACCAGTAGGGCAGATTCTTGTGAAACCCAACGAAATGTTTGCGTACCAAAAAAGGGTAAGGATTCAAATGAAAAATGATCTGAATAAAGAAGATACCGATGCATTAACCAAAAAAATCAGCAATTCTCTTTCTCGTTTCATTGATGGAAGCAAGCCTTGGGAGATTCAAAATATTGTTGATCCTAAAATTGGATTATCAAATCCAGGTACTGCCTTCAAAGATTACAGATTTCCTGGTGGAAAATTTAGTTCTTATTCTAAAAATGGAGCCTACTTCCTTGAAACAGATCTATATGAGACGAATGCGTCCCGATTGGATCAAATAATTCCCGATATTAAAAAAGCGATTGAAGATAACGGCTATAAAGATCAGTTGGTTTCCATTTCATTTATACAGGAAAATCCTACAGTGATTAATAATGAAAAGCTTGCTGTGGCAGCAACGGATATTCTTCAAAACCTCTATGGTAAAGACAGCATTGTCTCAGACTATGGCCAGGTACCGTTTTTTAACGATGACTTCTCGTATTTTCAACAAAAAATACCAGGTGTTTATTTCTTCCTGGGCGGCTCCAATTTTGAAAAAGGCGTCATAGCGATGAATCATTCACCGAATTTTCAGGTAGATGAAGAAAGCATCAGAACAGGAGTGAAAACTTTTTCATCATTACTTATAGAACGACTTAAAAACTAATGTTTTACCGCAATTGCATCTATTTCAAATAACATTCCGGGTAAAGCCAATTGGGAAACCGGGATCAGAGTACTGGTAGGAAGTGACTTGCTATTCCATACTTTTTTGGCTTCGCTGGCCCATATTTCCAATTTTTCAGGAGTGTGATCAACGATTAAAAGTGTGATTTTAACAACATCATCAAATGTCATAGCGTGGCTTTGTAAGACAATCCTCATGTTTTCTAAAGCATTTTGAACCTGAGTGGCAAAGTCATCAGCCAGATGATGATTTTCTCCCACACCGCCGCTCTGTCCTGAAATAAAGCACATTTGAAAAGGTGATTGAACAGAAATGCTATGAGAAAAACCAAACGGAGCAGGATTAAAAAGTTCTTTAGGATTAACAATTTGATGTTGTGTATTATTTTCCATAATTTTTTTGTGGTAAAGTTGAGATTAAAAAACAGAAAAAACGTTTACATATGTTGAGGAAAAATACATTGAATAGTTTATGGCAAGTACTGTGATTGTCAGTTTATCAATAAAAAAGACCATCTTTAAAAAGATGGTCTTTTTTATTTTATTCTACTAAAATACTTTCAATGCCCTTCTGGAGTGCCGTTTCCTGAATAACCGGAACAGACAATCCTTCTGCACGGATAACAGAAATATCTGTCATTCCCATAAATCCAAGAGTTTTTTGAAGATAAGGAACTACAAAGTCATAAGCCTGTCTTTCTCCTTCAGAATAGATTCCGCCGCTTGAAAACGCCAGATATACTTTTTTGTTTTTGATCAGGCCTTCCGGACCATTTTCGTCATAGCGGAATGTAACACCTACTCTTGCAATATGATCCAGCCACGATTTTAAAGTAGAAGTAATGCTGAAGTTGTACAATGGCGCTTCAATGATGATGATATCCGCTTCCTGAAGCTCTGCAATTACTGTGTCAGAAAGTTTTACAAACTCCAACTGTTCAGGGCTGCGGTGTTCAGCAGGAGTAAAAAAAGCATTAATTTGGTTTTCTTCCAG
The DNA here is from genome assembly GCF_049319685.1 of Chryseobacterium sp. Mn2064. NCBI lineage: Bacteria > Pseudomonadati > Bacteroidota > Flavobacteriia > Flavobacteriales > Weeksellaceae > Chryseobacterium > Chryseobacterium sp. Mn2064. The sequence goes on along the minus strand of NZ_JBMOUE010000002.1, from coordinate 101,069 downwards.
GTGAGGAAAAAGCGGATTAGTAAGATCTCTTTTCTTAATAACACTTCCGGGATATTTTGCCGTAATTTTTTCTACAACAGCATTTCCTAATTTTTTACTGATTGACGATTCACTTCTTGGGCTTGAAATGATATGAAGTACTTGTTTCATTTTTTTATTTTTTAAAATTGATGTTTCAAAATTATTTATATTTACTAATAAAAAGATAGTAGTTACCCAAAGGTTAGTAATAACATTTAGGTTAGTATCATAGAAAAACGAGTATGGAAGAAGAAAAAATAGTCTATTCACGACCACAATGCAGCACCCATTTAGCTGCTACCGAAGATGCTTTATATGTGTTGGGCGGAAGATGGACAATCCGTGTGATGATCGCTATTCTTGGCGGGCATACACGCTTCAATGAATTGCAGCGAACCATTAACGGGATCTCTGCCCGGGTATTATCCAGCGAATTAAAAAAATTAGAAGTCAATCATCTGGTAGAAAGAACAGTACTTACTGATCAGAAGCCTGTTTTGGTAGAATATGTTCCAACAGAATATAGTGAATCCTTAAAAGATGTGATCTCAGCGCTGGCGGAATGGGGTGCAAAACATAAAAAGAAAATTACCACCTGATGTAACCAGAAGGGGGTATTTTGGCTAAAATACTGAAAAATATAAATGTGGTATCGATTGAATAGTAATATTCATCCTACTTTCAGTATTTTTACTTCATCTAATAATTGCAAAATGATCATAAATGAAGACCTGTTATTTGCCCACGGAGCCAAAACTGGAAAATATAATGCTGCAGATTATATTTTTGAGGAAGGAACGGCAGCCAAATACTATTTTCAGATAAAATCGGGAACTGTAAAGCTGAATACTTTTTTAGAAGATGGTAAAGAGTTTGTACACGGGCTTCCTTTTGATGGTCACTGTATTGGAGAAAGTTATTTATTTACTGGTCATCATTATGCCGTGAATGCCATTGCTATTACTTCTTGTGAAATCATTAAGATCTCAAAAACCAAGTTTCTGCAAATTCTGCTCAGACAGCCGGAACTCATGCTGGAAATTAATAAGTATACCGCAGAAAGGCTCCATTTCAGATATCTTATTTCCAGCTTTTTGGTCATTTCCGACCCCATTATTAAACTTGAAAAGCTATTTGATCATATTAAAAATTACTTCGGATTCGAAGAAGCATATTCTTTCCTGGTTCCTTATACAAGACAGCAAATAGCTACTTTAACCGGACTCAGAGTGGAGACGGTGATCAGGTATATCAGGAAAATGCATGAGCAGAAACTTGTCAGACTTGAGAATACAAAGATTTATTATTAATACTCTGGCTTATAGATAAAACCGGATTGTTCTTTATTTTAAGATTAAAACCGGCTGGCTGGTATTTTGGTAAATTCCTTCAGAAATACTTCTGCTGGCAAGATAATACAGAAAACTGTGTCTGCCCGGTAAAGCAATGATAAGATCAGTATCATGGGAAGAAGCAAAATTCAGAATTCCCTTGATGATATCTTTGTCATGAGAATAAAATACCGTACTTGGAATTTCAGTAAGATGTTCCTGAATATAATTCTCTAACTCTCTTTTTCCATCCTCATTGATATCAGAGTTTTCGCGGGGATTGATATTCAAAAACAGAAGACGTACATCTTCCTGATGAATGACCGGCTTATGATGAAAAAGTCTTTCCAGTCTTTTGACTCCTTTTAGATCACACGGAATGAATATATTTTTTGCTGCACTGTACTGATAACTGTTCGGAACAATTAACGTCTTAACAGGGCTGGTTCTCGCAATGCTTATAATATTATCCGAAACAAAACTTTCAGTAGAGGAGGTATGATCATCACTTCCCAAAATAATCAACTCCACCGTTGGCTGATTTTTGAGCAGTTCATTGATGCTTCTGGTGAGCGCCCAATCACTTAGTACTCTCGAAACCTTTATTTCAGGAGATTTTTCTTTAACAATTGCCGTTAACTGATCAAATAACAACTCGTTTCTTTCCAGAAGACTATTCACGCTTTCTTCATTTACAAAGGCATGACCTTCTGCCAGGTGGAGATAATCAAACTCCGATTCACCTGCTGTTTTTAAAAGAATAATATTTTGATAATCATATTGTTTGGCCCAATCTGCTGCAATTTTTACTGCGTTTTCTGTTGTGGGTGTAAAGTCTACAGGTACAAGTATTGTTCTCATATTATAGTAATTTTTGATCCTGGTTTTCCAGATTAGCGGTCATTTTTTTCACTAAAAGTAAGGCTCGGGTAATCTCTTCTCCATCAATTCCGTCTGCAGCTTTTTGATAAAGATCCAGAGCCCATGGGTAAACGGTTTCTACAACACTCTCACCTTTGGGAGTAAGGAATATTTGCTTATTTCTTCTGTCATTTTTATAAGCAACCCTTTTCACAAGGTCTCTTTTCACCAGACTGTTGATAAGATAAGAAATGCTGGATTTATCTTTACTTACCTTGTTTCCTATTTCCTGCTGATTAATACCGTTATTCCGTGAAAGCAGCCCTAGAATTTCAATCAGCTCAAAAGAAAGGTCAGGATCATACTCATTAACCGTAGTCTGAATCCTTTGCCTCAAACGGCTTTTCATTTCACTCATCGCCAACCCCAGTTCAAGGGCAAGCTCTGAAATATCATGTGGCTTTACAGACATATTTTTATTAATCATAAGAGAATAAAGAAGCAGGCTTTTAACCATCACCTTGCATAACAAATATAAGGAAAAATAGTTTTAATTAAAACTATTTCGACGTAAAATAGTATATTACAATACACAACATTCGGATGATGCAGCGTGAATGTTGAAGTAATGATATAAAAAAAGCAGAGATCAATTCTCTGCTTTTTCTTTTTTTACTGCCTGATTCATGATCAGGATAATTCCCAGAAGTGCTGCGGCTATTATGAGATAGCGCCAGGATAAACCTTTCTGCTCCGTTACAGTTCCTGTTACAGAAATAATAAAACTGGTTACCGAGGTTATTACATAAACCAGTCCGCCCATCAGTCCGCCTGCTGTTCCTGCATTTTTAGGGAAATAAAGCATACTTGTTGTGAAAAACGAAGTAAACAGAATCCCGGAACAGATGTGAATAAAAAAGGCAAAAGGAATCATGATAAAAAGGCTTTCCACAAAATAACTAATGCTAATTAAGCCCGCAATAAGAAGCAGCTGTAATAAAATAGGCTGTAGAATTCTAGGCTTAAAATCCAGCGTAAGTCTTTTTTTTCCTATAAATCCGCCAATCATCCATGAAAATCCTAAGATCAGAGTACAATATCCAATCACAACCGGTGTGAAATGGAATGTATTTTCAATAATAAATGGCCCTGTAATATTGAATAACATAACAATAGAATAGCTTAATCCTAAGATGAAAATCCCCAGCATAAAAATTTTGTTTTTAAGCATCATTTTATACAGGCTGATGTTTTCAGAAAGATTAAGTTTCTTCTTTTCAGGTAAACTTTCACCACTGAAAAACCATTCGAACAGGAAAAGAAATCCTGCATAAAAGGCAAGGAAATAAAAGTTAGCATGCCAGTTGAAAAGTTTTTCAAGGTATCCTCCTAAAAAAGGGGCCAGAATAGGTCCGCACGACCATACAATGGTAAAGTAGCTCAGATAATGCTTTACCCGTTCCGAATCGTAAATATCAACAAAAATAGCACGTGTAGCCACTACCAATACTGAAACTGCGGCTCCCTGAAGAATACGAAGCAGACAGATCAGCAGGATGCTGTTCGTCATCGTAATCAGAATACTGCTGATAACAAGAAGAAACAGAGCCAGAAGTTTGGGTCTGTAACGTCCTATACTATCCAGAATACCTCCCACAAAAAGTTGGGAAATCCCATAACTCAGGAGGTAAGAAGTGAGTGTAATTTGGATGTCTTTTTCCGATACCGAAAGCTCTCGGGCCATAGACGGGAAGGATGGCAGATAAATATCTGTGACAAATCCTGATAAAGGAATCGACACAAAGGCCATAATGGTGATTAATCTGATACGCTGTTCAGATGCTTCTCTCAACATATTCATTCTTTTTTACCATGCAAAAATAAGACAAGATATGCCGAAATGAATTTTAAAAGACAAAGTAAAAATTACAAAAATCAAATATTTAATCCTTAAAATGAATTTTTGAATTTCAAAGGTGATGTCTGCGCATATTTTTTAAAAAAATTGTTGAAATGGGAAGGCTGATCAAACCCTAAAGTATATCCTATTTCAGAAATGTCCCAGTTTGTATATTTCAATAGATTTTTAGACTCTTCAAACATCCTTTCCTTGATGATTTGAGTGGTTGTAAGGTTGGTAACAGACTTTACCGATGAATTTAAATGATTCACATGTACATTCAGATGGCTGGCAAAATCAGAAGGCGTTCTCAAAGCCATCGGATAAGCAGGGGAGTCCAGCGGAAATTGCTTGTTCAGAAGTTCGTCAAATAATCTGTATAGCCTTACACTGGCGGGAAGCTCATTAGGATTAATATCGTCTACGCGATTCTCCAGAGCCAGATGAAGAACAGAAGCCAAATGGTTTTTAATACTGCTGCAACGGAAAGGGTAGGTCGAATTATTCAGCTTGTGCATTTGCTCAAAATACAAAGTAGCCAGTAACGTCTGTTCCTCGGTTAGGAAAACAATAGGCTTGCTCCATTCTTTAAATAGGGAAGTTTTTTTAAATAGGTTGAATTCAGAATTCCCGTGGAAAAACTCCTGGTTGAATAGGCAAAAATACCCTTCCTGCTCACCCTCACATTCCCATGAATAAGGGATGTTAGGGGAGGGGAAAAAGAGAACCGGACGGTCAATATACAACTGATGAGGGCCATATTGAAAAGTACCCTTTCCTATAATGAAACTTACTTTATAATAATCCCGGCGATTGTATGGGCTTTTGAAGCTGCAGTATTTTCGCATCGAAATATTGAAGTGAGATTTCCCTGTTTCAAAATCATCAGAATCAAATACCTTGATCTGGTTTTTACGGATGCGGTTGTAATAATCTTCTATGGTTTCCAGCTGATCGCTCATGAAAAATAAATTATAAAAATCAAAGATAGGTAAATCTTTTGTATTCAGATTTACCTGTTCTTTTTTTATAATCATTGATAAGAGGAAGCGCTGCTGCAAATTAGTTTTTGCTGATGTCCATTTCCAGAAGACGGGACGGAAGCTCAAAAGGGCCAGATTTGCCTTCAGCAATTGATTTGAAACCAGTTTCCTCTAAAAATGAAATAAGAGGATCGTGAGACAGCATATTGACCCAAATTCTTTCTGTAAAGCTTACGGCAGATCTGCATTTTTTCCAGAGCGATTGTCTTGTTTCCGCAGAATCAAATTCAGGCAGAATGACAAAACTTATTTCGGTAGACCTTTTTCCCTCAGGTAGGCCCGGATATACGGAGCCGCTTTTAACAATGCTATATCCGACGGGCTTCTGATCTGCATACGTCATGATCAGCTGATTAGAAAGATCATTCAGCTCATTGATCATCTTTCTTGGATCAATCTCGGTATTGATGTATTTTTTAATGTCATCTTCCGCTACAAAATCTTTATGAAGAATATAGACCGAAGAATCCATGATGGCTATAAGATCAGAAATTCCCTCTTCAGAACCAATTGTAAATTTTGAAATGATATCCATGATTTTTTTTATTCAAAATTATAAGATTAATCCATTCAAAAGGGGTACAGTTTACTAAAATATAATCGGTACAGATGGTTATTTTTATAAATTTGTTCAGTACAGTTATCCAGTTATTATGAAGACTTATAAATATGAAGTTTTTACCTCAGTTATTGAAGATCAGATTCGCAGCGGAGTTTTACAGCAGAACGACCGCCTTCCCTCAATCCGGGAAATTCGGAAAAATTATAATCTGAGCACAAGTTCCGTACAAAGTGGATTTGAATATCTGATGATTAAAGGTTTGGTAGAAAGCAGTCCCCGTTCGGGATATTTCGTTGCCAATATTCAGGAAGAGTATATTCCGGAAAATAAGATACAACTGCCGCCTGTGGTAAGAGATGAAGGGTTTATGAAGAACATCATGCTGACTTCCAAAAGTGCGTCAGAAGCTACAGCTTTCAATAATGCAGTTCCTGGAGATGTGCTGATTCCTCAAAAACTGATCCTTAGAACAATGCAGGAAGTCATTCGTGAAAAAGGCGCAGCGCTTCTACGGTATTATCCATCCAATGGATTAGAGCCTTTAAGAGAACAGATTGCCAGGCAAATGAAAGGATATGGAGCCGTAATGAATCCGAATGAACTGATTATTACAGATGGCGCTTTACAGGCTCTGGCTATTGCCCTGAAATCTGTCTCCCAACCTGGAGATGTCGTAGCGGTAGACAGTCCCTGTGTGTTTTCAGTGCTGGAGGTTATTGCCAACTTAGGACTTAAAGTGGTGGAAATTCCCGTTCATTACAGAAATGGATTTGATGTAGAGTACTTCAGAGCTGTCTGTTCTGGAAATACTATTCGGGCGCTCGTTACAACGCCAAATTTTCATAATCCAACAGGTATTATGATGAATGATGACGTTAAAAAAGAAGTGTTGGCCATTGCAGAAAAATATCAGATTTGTATCATAGAAAACGAGATGTATTCTGACCTTTACTTCTCTGAAAAAAGGCCGAACTGCATAAAAAGCTTCGATACAAAAGGATTGGTCATGACATACTCTTCATTTTCCAAAACATTGGCGCCGGGGATTCGTTTGGGATGGCTGTATGCGGGTCAGTACTATGCAAAAGCAGAAAGATCAAAGTTTGCTTTGGGGCGTTCTGTTTCTCCCATTTATCAGGAACTGATTCTTAAACTTTTGCAAAGCAGCAGCTATGAAAGGCATTTGCGTTCATTCAGAAAAAAATTAAACGAGCAGGCTGCTTTGGTTTTAGAAACCCTGAGAACCTCATTTCCAAAAGAAGCGTATTTTCACAGACCGCAAGGCGGATACAGTATTTGGGGACAACTACCGGAAAAGGTAGATATGGAGCAATTTTATCGATACTGTGAAGAGAACAAAATCCAGTTTACCCCTGGAGATACGTTTTCTTTTTCCCATAAATACAGTCATCATTTCAGAATTGTTTTTGCGGAGAGAATTACCCCTGACAATATTGCAATATTGAAACGAACAGGTGAAAAAGTTAAAGACTTTTATCTGTGAAACACGATGTATTAAACCATTAAGAAAGAAGGGTGATTTATGGATCTTAATGGTTTAATATTATTTTCCATTGAAACTATTCAACGCAGTATTTTATATCTTTACAAGTATCAACTCCCAGATGGGGAATGCCGTTTACGGTTATAATTTCAAAACCGTCAATCCATTTTTGAGTAACAAGATCAAGATCTTCTCCGTTGATGATGTGTTTCTGAAAGAAATAATTAATATCCTTATCCAGGTATTTTTGAGCCAGATCCAGAAACAGTTCATCGGTAAATTTCACTTTTCTTTCAGTACAGATCTGCAGCAGTTCACGCATCAGATCATCCAGCGATTTTTTATTACGGGTTCTCAGCATAATCTGATTATCCAGCCAGAAAGCGAAAATAGCCCCACGTTTATAAGGAATTTTTTCTACATCCCGGTTTTTCCAGAAGTCGTCTTTTATTTTATAATTCGGAATATTTCGCTGAGGATTGGCCCAGTAATTCTGAATCACCTCATTGTTGAACAGTTTTTGCCATTCCTCGATAGAAATATCCTTTATCCTAAGTCTGTTTTTGTACGTATAATAATCCGTAAAACCTTCACTGAACCAATAATTAAGTTCTTCATTTTTATTTTGAATCTTATTGCCGATCCATTCATGCATCAGTTCGTGATGCATCAGGTAAAGAAATGAATTTTTACTGTTAAAAGGGTTATTGGTTCCTTGGATCATAAAAGCATTTTTGATGGCAGATCCCGTTGTGCTGTATCCTTTGAATAAAGTGTCTTTCTGAGAAACGGTAGGCGTCATGGTAACGGCAAAATAGTCCTGATCATAATCTTTCCAGAAATCCCTTTGCGACTGTACCGCTTTTTTAAGATTTGAAAATAAAAAATCATCTGTAAAGCCATTTTGCCATTGATCTCTCAGTACAAAATAAACGGGTTTGTTCTGAACTTTAAAAGAATGAAACCTATAGTCCCCACCAATAAATAATGAGCTGTAAAGCCCATCCCAAAGCGATGTTTTGATTCTCATCTTTCGAAGTTGCGTTACAAAATTATTATGAAGCTTAAATTGTGGAGGGAAGTCTACCCATTCAATAAAAAATTCAAACTCCCGGTCTTCCGGTATTTGGGTGAATGACCTTGGAACAATAAACAGATTTTTTCCCAGTACATGAAAGAAAGTATTATTGATTCTTGGTCGATGGAATATTTTGTAATCAGGATCCTTAAAATCCTGTTTGATATGATAAATAAGAGAGAGTTTTTCTCCCTTTTTCGTGGTTATTTTGATCTTGTTATTGGCTGGCACAGTCTCTATATCGAGATCCGGGTTATCTTCTTTGGATATTGTAAGGTTGTTGAATAGGTTGTTTTCTCCCCAGTTTGCGTTGGCATAATAAAAAGAAATAGTGTCTGATGCCTTTTTTAGTGTATAATCAACCTGTACTTTTAAACCGTTTTGCTCCAGATTTTTATTGTAATAAACTTTATAACTGATCTTGTCCTGAGAATAAGCAAATAAGGGTAATAGAAAAATAAGGATGAATAATTTTTTGAACATGGATTTAGCGTTTTTTTCAAATTTAAAATAAAATTCCAATAAAAGAGGCGTTTTCTCCTTTTATAGCTGGATTTTTGATTTTTTTTTTCGTTGTTTTTGTTATTTGGGTTTAATAAGTTTAACTTTTGGTATATAATTACGAGATCGTTTTATTTAAAGGGGTTTACAGAGTAAATATGTTTAAAACGTACTTTTATGTGTGTAAAAGTGAAAATTTTAGCCATTTTAGTCAAACTTTTTTCACTGCGGTTAGGCTGGAATCACCATAAAACCTATATTTGCAGCCTAAATTTTTAAATAAATGAAAGAACTAATTGAAAAAATCAACGCGGAATTTGAAGCGTTCACAACTGAAGCAAACCAGCAAGCAGAAAAAGGAAACAAAGCAGCAGGTACAAGAGCTCGTAAAGCAGCTTTAGAACTTAGCAAATTGTTCAAAGAATTTAGAAAAGTTTCTGTAGAAGAAGCTAAAAAATAATTCGTTCCCTCGCCGGCTCTTTTGAGTCGGCTTTTTTTATCTCTTTTTGCCGATAAAACCAACTATTCAGAAGGTTCTTCACTTCGCGAAACTCCATCATACTTTTTAAAGGAGATTAGTAATTAGCGTTTTTGGCAATAAAAAAGAAAAACATCCACAATATCCTTCTACAGGAACTTTTTTGTATTCATTTCTTCATCATCTCCTTAAATTCCTTTATCTTTAAAGCAATCAATATATACTATGAGGATAAATAGATTTTTTGCAATGCCCGCAATAATGCTGGCTGCTCAGTTTTCATGGGCTCAGATAAAAGTAGACCCAAAAGAAAAGCTTGACCCTATCGTAAAAAGTTTTGTAGATGAGGTAAATAGTAATTCTCAACTGGAGAATATGGCGTATGAACTGTTGGATGGCATAGGTCCGCGTCTTGTAGGAACCCCGGAAATGTTGGCTGCCAACGAATGGAGTGCCGGAAAACTTCGTTCCTGGGGAGTAGATGCCAATCTTCAGCAGTTTGGAACATGGAAAGGATGGCAGAGAGGAACCACTCATGTAGATATGATCTCTCCGCGGGTAAAATCTCTATCAGCAACCCAATTGGCATGGAGCCCTTCTACTAAAAAAGCAATTGAGGCAGAAGTTATTGTTCTTCCAAAAGTATCTTCCAAAGCAGAATTTGACAGCTGGCTTCCTTCCGTAAAAGGGAAAATAGTACTGATGGCGCAATATCAGAAAATAGGCCGTTCCGATGAGCAGATTAAAGAATTTGCAACTCCGGAGCTTTATGAAAAACTGAAAGCAGAAAAAGAACAGGCAACTAAAGATTTCACAGCCTATGTAAAAAATATCGGTTATGATAACAATACCCTTCCGGAAGCTTTAGAAAAAGCAGGTGCAGCAGGAATTGCTATTTCGAACTGGACAGGAATCATGGGAGCCAACAGAATCTTTGGAGCTAAGACATCTAAAATCCCTATGATTGATATTGATGTAGAAGACTATGGAATGCTTTACAGAATGGCCGAAAAAGGAGCTCAGCCAAAAATTAAAGTAGATGCACAGTCTAAAATCCTTCCTGAAGCCAAAAGCTTCAATACTATAGGAATGATCAAAGGAAAAGAAAAGCCTGATGAATATGTTATTCTTTCTGCTCACCTTGATTCATGGGATGGAGCTCAGGGAGCTACCGACAACGGAACAGGAACACTTACGATGCTTGAAACGATGAGGCTTCTGAAAAAATATTATCCCAATAATAAAAGAACCATTGTTATAGGACTTTGGGGCAGCGAAGAGCAGGGACTGAATGGGTCCAGAGGTTTTGTAGCAGATAACCCTCAGATCATAAAAGGAGTGCAGGCCGCATTCAATCAGGATAACGGTACAGGTCGGGTGGTGAATATCAGTGGTCAGGGGTTTGTAAAAGCTTATGACTATGTTGGTAAATGGCTGGACGGAGTTCCAAAATCAGTAAGAACACATATTAAAACAGATTTCCCTGGAATGCCGGGAGGTGGAGGTTCTGATCATGCCTCATTTGTAGCGGCAGGAGTACCGGGAATTTCTTTAGGTTCTCTGAACTGGGGATATTTTGGATACACGTGGCATACCACAAAAGATACGTATGATAAAATCGTTTTTGACGAAGTAAAAAACAACGTTGTGTTAACTGCAGCATTGGCTTATATGGCTTCTGAGGATCCTGAATTTGCAGACAGAGAGAAAAGAGTGATGCCAAAAGATGAAAAAGGCGAAACGGTAAAATGGCCGGAAGTTAAAGAACCGAGAAGAAGTTCTAAAGATTATAAATAAAGAAAATGCGACTTATCTACTAAGTCGCATTTTTTATGATAAATGATCATGTACTTTTTGTTGAAAGGCTTCCTTGATGAAGGCGTTCTTTTACAGCCTTTATTTTGTCTTCCTTGATAACATAAGTTTTACAGAACTTATTGTTGAAATTCATACTGAAATTTGTTTGAGAAGATTCTTTTTTCCAGGTATCATTGATAGGAGGGTGATAATCTATAAGAAATAGCAATAAATTAATTAGGCACAACATATTTCTTTGCAGAGACTTTATAAATCCCGGATCATTTCCGCTGTCGTCGAGTACGGTAAGTCCAAAAACCTTTTTTCCCAAAGTTGTTCCAAAATACCATTCACAAAATAGGCCTGAAATAATAACACAGGGAATAGAAATAAGAAAACTTCCGAAGAAAGGCAGGTGGAAAATAAAATAAAAGACCAGTAAAAACGGAAGCATATCGATTATTTTGGCAAAAACTCTTTCCCTTTCACTGTCTTTGTGAACCGGATTATACGAGAAATCATATTCAAATTGATTATAAATCCGCTTACCAGATTCATCGAAGAATCGGGTAGGTCTGTGAATGAGTCTTTTTTCTATAAGCCTGGATATTTTCATTATTTTGCAATAGCTGTGAGATATTTCTGTAGGTCCTCAAACTTTAAAATCGAAGGTTCATATAAAGGATTTTCCAGATTTCCAAAACCATATTCACAAAATATAAACGGTAATCCATTAGCTGATGCAGCACTGTAATCTGTCTGCGTATCCCCAATATAGATACTGTCTTCAATAGACATATGGTTTCTTTCCATAATCAGTTTTATATTTTCTGCCTTGGTTTTTTGAGTCCGGCCATGAGATTCAATATCTGCAAAAAGGCTGCCGAATTGATAGTGGGCTAAAAATGATTCAATATAACCATCCTGGCAGTTGCTTACAATGAAAAGTCTGTAATCTTGCGCCAGGTATTTTAACGTGTCTTCCACGCCTTCATATAGAATTCCGCCAAGTGTACCGAGAACCTTGTTTTCATGGCTTACAATTTCGGCAAGAACTTCTTCGGCCTGCAGATCAGAAATACCAGGTACGATGTCTTTTATAATATCTTTGGCTAAAAGGCCCATATACGGATCCATATCTTCTGGTTTCAGATCTCTTTCAATCAACTGATGCTTTTGAAGAACTTCGTTCCATATGCCAATGATGGTGGCGCGGGAGTCCCATAAAGTTCCGTCCAGGTCGAAAATTAGATTTTTATATTTCAAAATGTGATGTTTTAATTGTTTTTAAGACAGTAAAAGCAAATTTACAGGATCATACTCAGCTGAACTCTTTTTCTCGTTTCATCTACTTCTGTTACTTTCACACGAACGTGTTGATGAAGTTTTACGACTTCATTCACGTCGGATACAAAGCCATCCTTAAGTTGAGAAATATGAACCAGCCCGCTCTCTTTGATACCCAGATCTACAAAACATCCGAAGGCGGTAATGTTGTTGACAATCCCCGGAAGAATCATTCCTGTTTTTAAATCTTTAATGCTTTTTACATTCGGATCAAACTCAAAAACTTTGGCTGCTTTTCTAGGATCAAGTCCCGGTTTTTCAAGCTCTTTTAAAATATCTTTGATTCCTAGAATTCCTATTTCTCCAGTGATGTAGCTTTCTGGTTTTACTAAAGCGATTTTCTCTTTATTGGCAATAAGTTCGTTGGGTTTAATTCCCAGATCCTTAGCCATTTTTTCTACAATTCCGTAGGCTTCCGGATGTACCGCAGAATTGTCTAACGGGTTTTTGGCATTGGAGATTCTCACAAAAGCCGCTGCCTGCTGAAAAGCTTTTTCACCAAGTCTTGGAACCTTTTTCAACTGCTTTCTATCTTCAAAAGCTCCATTTTCCGCACGGTAATTAACAATATTTTCTGCCATTTTCTCACCGATTCCGGAAACATAACTCAACAGAGATTTGCTGGCCGTATTTAAATTGATTCCCACGGAGTTTACACATCTCATTACCGTAGAATCCAATTCGTTTTTCAATTGCGTCTGATCTACATCATGTTGATATTGACCTACTCCTATGGATTTTGGATCAATTTTTACCAATTCAGCCAACGGATCAGAAAGTCTTCTTCCAATGGAAACAGCGCCACGTACCGTTACATCATACGTTGGAAACTCTTCTCTGGCAATTTTACTGGCAGAATATACGGATGCTCCGGCTTCGGAAACTACAAAAACCTGCAGCGGTTTGTCAAACGCGATTTTTTTAATGAAGAACTCTGTTTCGCGGCTTGCTGTTCCGTTTCCGATAGAAATCGCTTCAATATTATAAGCATTTACCATAGAACGGATTTTCTTCATCGCCATTCCGCTTTCATTCTGTGGAGCGTGAGGGTAGAGGGTTTCATTATGCAGAAGATCTCCTTTTTCGTCGAGGCAGACTACTTTGCAGCCACTTCTATAACCGGGATCAATGGCTAGAATTCTTTTCTCTCCCAAAGGTGGTGCTAACAGTAATTGGCCTAAGTTCTCAGAAAAAATCTCAATCGCTTTCTGATCTGCTTTTTCTTTGGCTTCCTGTAGCGCTTCGTTGGAAATGGCAGGCTCCAGAAGTCTTTTATAACTATCTTTGATGGCCATTGCAATTTGATCCGAGCTTTCGTTGTTGGATTTGATGATGGCTTTCTCTATGAAGTCAATAGCTTCCTCCTTATCTATTCCAACATTTGTTTTTACAAAGCCCTCCGCTTCTGCTCTCAACATGGCGAGCAGTCTGTGAGATGGAGTTCTGCTGAGGTTTTCTTCCCATTCAAAATACTGAGAGAACTTTTGCGCCTCTTCTTCCTCTTTTTTAGCTTTTACAACCTTAGAGGTTACTACGGCTTTACGCTGAAATATTCTTCGGAGATTTTTACGGACGTACATGTTCTCGTTGATCCATTCTGCCATAATATCTCTGGCGCCCTGCAAAGCTTCTTCTTCAGTCGTAACTTCGCTGTTCAGATATTTGGATGCCAAAAACTGAAGGTCGTTACTCTTCTGGCTCATAATGATCTTTGCCAATGGTTCAAGACCCTTTTCTTTTGCCGTATCTGCTTTGGTTTTTTTACGTTTTTTGAAAGGTAGGTATAAATCTTCCAGTTCCTGAAGATCAAAACTTTCCTCAATTCTTTGTTGAAGCTCAGGAGTTAAGGAATTCTGTTCTTCTATAGATTTTAGAATAGATTCTTTTCTTTTAACAATTTCTTCGAACTGTTTACTGATTTTAGCGATCTGCTCAATCTGTATTTCATCCAGATTTCCTGTTTTGTCTTTTCGGTAACGGGCAATGAATGGGATGGTGCAGTCTTCTGCTAATAATTGTAAAGTATTGTTGATGCTCTTCTCAGAGATATTGAGTTGCTTCTGTATAAATGCTACGGTCGTCATTGTTCTGTTTTCGGCTCGCTAAAATAGGGTTTTAAAACGAAAAAAGGCGAGTTGCCCCGCCTTGAATGTTTTCACAACGGAATAATCCTTATTGTGAATTGCTTTTCAAAATTATTAATACAAATATAGAAGAAAAAAGCCTTAATGCATTTACGGGAATCCGTATTTTGAATATTTTTTTTATTTCTATTTTAGATACAATATAAAAAATTAATAACGATGACTAAAAATATATTGGGTTTAGATTTGGGAACTAATTCTATTGGTTGGGCTTTAATTAAACAGAATTTTGAAAATAAGTATGGCGAAATTCTTGGAATGGGAAGTCGCATAATCCCTATGTCTCAGGATATTTTAGGAGAATTCGGAAAAGGCAATTCTGTTTCACAAACTGCTGCAAGAACCGATTACCGGGGAGTAAGAAGACTACGCGAAAGGTTTTTATTAAGAAGAGAAAGGCTTCATAGAGTTTTAAATGTCTTGAACTTTCTTCCAGAGCATTATGCTTCTCAGATTGATTTTGAAAAACGATTTGGCAAGTTTAAAGTTGAAACCGAACCAAAACTAGCCTGGAAAAGTATTGAAGGGAAATTCTCATTTTTATTTCAAACTTCTTTCAACGAGATGCTCGAAGATTTTAAAGCAAATGGACAGTATTTAAAAGTTCCCTATGACTGGACAATGTATTATCTCCGTAAAAAGGCACTTTCACAAAAAATAGAGAAAGAAGAACTAGCTTGGATTCTTTTAAATTTTAATCAAAAGCGTGGATATTATCAATTGCGTGGTGAAGATATTGAAGAAGAAAAAGATAAGGTTTTTGTAAAGCTAAAAGTAGAAAAAGTTGTTGATTCTGGAGAGAATGTTAATGGAAAAACTCTTTATGATGTATATTTTGAAAATGGTTGGAAGTATGAAAAACAGATTGTAAAAACAGAAGATTGGATCGGACGAACTAAAGAGTTTATTGTTACGGAGTCTACTTTAAAAAGTGGCGAGACAAAAAGAACTTTTAAAGCGGTAGATTCTGAAAAAGATTGGATCGCAATAAAGACAAAAACTGAACAGGAAATTGAAAATTCCCATAAAACCGTTGGAACATATATCTACGAAACATTTCTTCAAAACCCTACACAGAAAATCAAAGGAAAACTGGTTCGTACCATCGAAAGGAAGTTTTATAAAGAAGAACTTAAACAGATTTTAGAAAAGCAAAAAGAATTCCACCATGAATTGCAGAGTGATGATTTCTATAACGATTGCATTCGAGAGCTATACAGAAATAATGAAGCGCATCAATTGACTCTAAGTAAAAAAGAATTTGTTCATTTCTTTATGGAGGATATTATTTTTTATCAAAGACCTTTGAAAAGCAAAAAGTCATCTATTTCCAATTGTACTTTGGAATTCAGAAAGTACAAGGATCAAGATGGGGTAGAACATACACAATATCTTAAAGTTGTTCCGAAATCCAATCCGTATTTTCAGGAATTTAGAATGTGGCAATGGATTTTTAATCTGAATCTATATAAAAAGGATAATGATGATAACGTTACAAAAGGCTTTTTAAATACAACCAAGGATTTCGAAAATCTATTTGAGTTTTTAAATGACAGAAAAGAAATTAATCAAAAGGCTTTACTCAAATATTTTAAAATCGATGAAAAAACCCATCGTTGGAATTACGTTGAAGATAAGAAATATCCTTGCAATGAAACGAAAACAATGATTTCAGAAAGGTTGAAGAAAGTGGATAATATTTCTGATGACTTTTTGACTAGAGAAATAGAACAGAAGATTTGGCATATCATCTATTCGGTAAATGACAAAACAGAATATGAAAAAGCATTAAAATCTTTTGCAGGGAAAAATAATCTGGATGAAAATTCTTTCTTTGAAGCGTTCAAAAAGTTTCCTCCTTTTAAAAGTGAGTATGGTTCCTTTTCAGAAAAAGCAATTAAGAAATTGCTGCCTTTAATGAGACTGGGCAAATATTGGAATTATGCCAATATCGATAAGTATTCGAAAGATAGAATTCACAAAATTATTACCGGTGAATTTGATGAAAATATTAAAGATAGAGTGAGAGAAAAGGCAATTCATCTTACTGCTGAAAATGATTTCCAAGGTTTACAATTATGGCTGGCGCAATATATTGTCTACGGAAGGCATTCAGAAGCTTCCATTATTGGGAAATGGAATTCGGCCGACGATTTGGAAGAGTTTCTAAAAGAATTTAAACAGCATTCACTTCGTAACCCAATTGTAGAACAGATAATTACAGAGACACTTCGTGTAGTCAAAGATATCTGGTTGAAATATGGTAAAGGAGCTAAAGACTTCTTCAATGAAATTCATATTGAGCTTGGAAGGGAAATGAAACAAACCAAAGATGAAAGAGCGGATGCTACAAAAAGAATAACGGAAAACGAAAATACCAATCTTCGTATCAAAGCTTTATTAGCAGAAATGATGAATGATCATTCGGTTGAAAATGTTCGGCCTTATTCTCCAATGCAGCAAGAGATTTTGAAAATTTATGAAGAGGGAATTTTAAAATCAGACATTGAAATTGATGATGATATTCTGAAAATAAGTAAAACGGCACAACCTTCTCCATCAGATTTAAAGAGATACAAACTCTGGCTGGAGCAGAAATATAAATCACCTTATACAGGACAGATTATTCCGTTAAATAAGTTATTTACCCCAGAATATGAAATAGAACATATTATTCCGCAAAGTAGATATTTTGATGATAGCCTGGGTAATAAAATTATTTGTGAATCGGCGGTTAATAAATTGAAAGATAATTATATCGGTTTAGGATTTATTAAACAGTTTGGAGGAACGGTTGTTGAACTTGGCTTTGGAAAAAGAGTAAAGGTCTTCGAAGTCGTAGAATATGAAGATTTTGTCAAAAAACATTATGCGAAGAATAGAGAGAAAAGGAATAATTTGCTTTTAGAAGATATTCCGGAAGAAATGATTCAACGCCAGCTTAATGATACACGTCATATCAGTAAATATATCTCAGGAGTCCTTTCTAATATCGTGAGAATGGAAGACGGAACAGACGAAGGGGTGAATTCTAAAAATATAGTTCCCGGAAATGGAAAAATAACTACAAAGCTTAAACAGGATTGGGGATTAAATGATGTTTGGAATGAATTGATCTTGCCTCGTTTTGAAAGGATGAATCAACTGACTAAATCAACAGATTTCACAACCTGGAATGAAAATCACCAAAAATATTTGCCAACGGTTCCGGTTGAGCTTTCAAAAGGATTTTCAAAGAAAAGAATTGACCATCGTCATCATGCTTTAGATGCATTAGTGATTGCTTGTGCTACAAAAGATCACGTGAACTTACTCAATAATCAATCTGCAAAATCAGAAATGAAGAGATATGATTTGAAAAAGAAACTGATGAAGTTTGAGAAAACATCATATAAAGACAGTCAAACAGAAAAAAGGGTAGAGCGAGAGGTCCCAAAATATTTTTTGAAGCCTTGGGAGAACTTTACCGTTGATGCTAAAAATAATCTGGAAACAATTATTGTGAGCTTTAAGCAAAATCTTCGTGTTATTAATAAAGCTACCAATCATTATGAAAAATATATAGAAAAAAATGGGGTGAAGAAAAAAGAAAGAATAGAGCAGATGGGTACGAATTGGGCTATAAGAAAATCTTTACATGAAGAAACCGTTTCAGGAAAAATTAAATTATCATGGGTAGAAACTAGCAATGGCGAATTTATAACAGCTACAAGAAAATCTTTAGATTCAAGTTTTACTTTTGAGAAAATTAATAAAATTACAGATACAGGAATTCAGAAAATACTTGAAAATTACCTTAAATCAAAAGAAAACAATCCGGAGTTAGCTTTTTCATCAGAAGGAATTGAAGATTTGAATAAGAATATTAAAAAGTATAATGATGGAAAATCACATCAACCGATTATCAAAGTTAGACTATATGAAAAAGGAAAGGGAAGATTTGCTTTAGGGCAAACGGGAAATAAAATAAATAAATATGTTCAAGGTTCTCCAAATTTATTTTTTGCGATATATAAAGATGAGAATGGGAAAAAGAAATATGAAAGTATTCGTTTAGATATAGTTATTGAAAGATTAAAGCAAGGCTTACCAGCTGTTCCTGAAGCAAATGAAAGCGGAGTATCTTTATATCAAAGTTTATCTCCTTTAGACTTAGTTTATGTTCCAACAGAAGATGAGACAAAGGAGCCGCATCTTATTGATTTTAATAAGTTAAATAAAACGCAACTAGAAAGGATTTATAATGTAAATGACTTTTCTGGATATACAATTTATTTCAGTCAAAATTCATTTGCTAAAAATATTTATCCTAAAGAAATGGATATGACGTGGAACGAAAAGAAACAAAAAGCTTCGGGTTCATTCGATTCTAAGACGGCTTCTCATAATGAAAAGTCGATAAAAGATATTTTTGTTAAACTGGAGATTGATCGTTTAGGTAATATCTTGAATCAATAAAATATATTATGATTACCCGCTCCATCTATATCGGTAACTCTGCTTATCTTAAGCTTAAAGACGAGCAAATGAAAATCCTTTGTCCGGAAACCAAAACGGAAAAGGGGAGTATTCCAGTGGAAGATTTAGGCTTGTTGATGTTAGACCACTATCAGATTACCATTTCCCATAATCTTATTCAAAAAATGATGGGGAATAATGTAGTGGTCATTAGCTGTGACAGTCATCATTTACCACACGGAATTATGCTTCCTCTTTATGGCCATACAGAACACTCAGATCGGGTAAAAGATCAGTTGGAAGCCAGTGAACCGCTGAAAAAACAACTTTGGAAACAGACAGTCGAATGTAAAATCGAAAACCAGAAAGAAGTTTTAAGACGGTTAGGAAATTATTATGAGCCGATGATAGACTATCAGAATAGTGTAAAAAGTGGTGATATTACTAATATGGAAGGGATCGCTGCACAACATTACTGGAAATATCTCATCAGTCTTGATTTTTTGAGGCAACGTTTTGGAGATTCTCCCAATCAGTTTTTCAATTTTGGGTATTCGGTTCTCAGAAGTATTGTGGCAAGAGCCATTGTGGAAACAGGTTTACTTCCTGTACTGGGTATTTTCCACAAGAATAAATACAACCCTTATTGCTTGGCCGATGACCTTATGGAGCCTTATCGCCCTTTTATTGATTTATTAGTCATGCAATGGCTGGCTGTTAATCCTGCAACGGAAGAGTTAACTAAAGAATTTAAAGCTTTTATTTTACAGATTGCAACTAAAGATGTAAAAATAGACGATAAAACAAGACCATTACTGGTTGCTGTGAAAACAACCATCACATCATTGTATAAATGTTATACAGGAGAAAAACGCCTGATCTCTTATCCCGAACTGATATGAATGCCGAAAGGTTTAATGCATATAGAATTATGTGGGTTTTAGTATTATATGATTTGCCGACAGAGACCAAAGCCAATATGAAAGATGCCAACCGCTTTCGGAAGGGGCTTATTGATGATGGCTTTAATCTGTTCCAGTTTTCTATGTATGTACGTCATTGTCCCAGCCGTGAAAATGCCGAAGTTCATATTAAAAGAGTGAAATTTATGCTTCCAAAGGCCGGGAAAGTGGCCATTATGTGTATCACTGATAAACAATTTGGAGATATTGAGATATTCTTTGCCAGAAATAGAGAAGAGCCTCCTCCAACCTTCCAACAGCTTGAATTATTCTAAATTTCATATTCTAGAAACAAAAATAATCTACTGAATTTCAGTAGATTATTTTTTGAGGCTGTGACTAATCACGAAGATAATAATTTTTGAAAGCAATTCACAACTCATTGATCCGGGCATCATGGAAGACTGAAGCTGTGACTAATCACGAAGATAATAATTTTTGAAAGCAATTCACAACCGCGCTTAGTGAAGCCGGGAAAAATGACTTGCTGTGACTAATCACGAAGATAATAATTTTTGAAAGCAATTCACAACGAATTCTCAGACACACAATGTTGGGACAGTGCTGTGACTAATCACGAAGATAATAATTTTTGAAAGCAATTCACAACTTGCCGATTGAGGAAGTGTTTGGAGGTATGGCTGTGACTAATCACGAAGATAATAATTTTTGAAAGCAATTCACAACCAGTTCCGGTTCCAGTTTGTGCGGTTGCCGGCTGTGACTAATCACGAAGATAATAATTTTTGAAAGCAATTCACAACGCTTCCTGAAGAGATATATTGTCTGTAAAAGCTGTGACTAATCACGAAGATAATAATTTTTGAAAGCAATTCACAACCTCCAATTGAGGGTAGAGCTAAAGAAATGAGCTGTGACTAATCACGAAGATAATAATTTTTGAAAGCAATTCACAACTATAGAAGGCAGAACCATCGAGTTCAATAAGCTGTGACTAATCACGAAGATAATAATTTTTGAAAGCAATTCACAACGAATATCAGCGATTGTTAATCCATTCAATAGCTGTGACTAATCACGAAGATAATAATTTTTGAAAGCAATTCACAACCAATCGCTTTGCAAGGATTTATCCAGTGTTGCTGTGACTAATCACGAAGATAATAATTTTTGAAAGCAATTCACAACCAAGAATCTCTTTACGAACCTTTGTTTCTGGCTGTGACTAATCACGAAGATAATAATTTTTGAAAGCAATTCACAACCGTTTCCTGTTAATAGCCAATCAGTATTTAGCTGTGACTAATCACGAAGATAATAATTTTTGAAAGCAATTCACAACAGCTATAGCGTCTGAATTATCAGAACTCTTGCTGTGACTAATCACGAAGATAATAATTTTTGAAAGCAATTCACAACTGACAGCAGCAACAGAAATGAAAAAATTAAGCTGTGACTAATCACGAAGATAATAATTTTTGAAAGCAATTCACAACTAACACTCACAGTAATTTATTTGGCAAAGTGCTGTGACTAATCACGAAGATAATAATTTTTGAAAGCAATTCACAACCAAATGAGGTTGAATCAACTGCTGCTACTTGCTGTGACTAATCACGAAGATAATAATTTTTGAAAGCAATTCACAACAAGTACTGGAACTGCTCCAATATCTTGTCCGCTGTGACTAATCACGAAGATAATAATTTTTGAAAGCAATTCACAACAGGGGCAGATCTGAGAACTGCCACGATTTAGCTGTGACTAATCACGAAGATAATAATTTTTGAAAGCAATTCACAACCCATACTCACCACAACCATGATAAGAAATTGCTGTGACTAATCACGAAGATAATAATTTTTGAAAGCAATTCACAACGAGATATGTTTTATAATCAAATAAAGGGTTGCTGTGACTAATCACGAAGATAATAATTTGGGGGTATTGTATAAAATACGACACATTTTGTCGTTTATATAATCTATTTTTGTGAAGTAAATAAGAGATTTTATAAAATAATTAATTTTTGTAAGAGTAAATCCTAATTATGACAAACATTGATGATCAAAATTTTTTATAAAACATTAAAGCTACTATGTTTTAATAAAACTAATTACTAACTCAAAAAAATAACACAAAATTGAGAACACCTTATCTCTGTGCATTGACTTTATGCACGATCCTGGATATTTCTGTTCAGGAAGTTGTATGGCAAAAAGATATTGAATCCTCAACGCAAGATTTCCTAAACAAGGTGAATACTGCGATTGAGCAGCAGTATCTTATTACAGGAAACTCTGTTCAGAGTGATCAGCTTCAACAGAGCGTATCTTGTACTTATAAAAACATATACGAATAAAACAGCGAAAGCAAAGCTGATTAAAAAATAAACTGATATTCATGAAAAAAAATACTTCATCCGTTATGCTGATAGCGGTTTTATGGGGAAATATGCTTATAGCTCAGTCTTCTCCCGGCTCTTCAGCACCCAGAAGTTATGTGGGAAATATAAATGAAATGTTTGCCCCTGCTCCTACAGCCAACAACTTAATGAAATTTGAAGAAGTTCCTGTAAGCTATTATACAGGGATTCCGGATATTGCCATTCCTTTGATTAGTATTCCAACAGGCAATCCAAATGTTAAGATAGATCTTCAGCTAAAATACCATCCATTGAGCGCCAAACCGGAAGACAGAGCGGGAGAAACAGGCCTTGGATGGAGTCTTATTGCCGGAGGTACGATATCCAGAACTGTAAGAGGTGGAAATCCTGATGAAAAAAACAGATCGGTATTGTTTTCTTCTCCACCTAAAACTAAATATGGAATTTACAACGAACAGTATAATTCTACAGCCAAAATGATAAGGGGAGAGTCTGTTAATATGAATGAATTCCGTTATGAAGCGGCTATGGGTAAGTTTGATACAGAGTACGATCTTTATCAATATAATTTCAGTGGACAATCTGGGAGATTTTATGTTATAAAGGACGCCGCCGGAAATTATCAAGTAGAAAAGCTGGATAAAAATAATCTTAAGATTCTTATCAATAATGATGCTCAGGGAATTATTAATTTGTTTACCATAGTTGATGACAAAGGAATCAGATATACCTTTGAGGCCATGGAGAAGTCTCAGCGAACCATTAGTTCCGTTAAAATAGGACTTATCACAGCACAAGGAGATGTCAGTCCAAGTGTTGATCTGGCGGATTATTGGACCGCCTTTCACCTCACAAAAATACAGGATCAGAATAACAGTACACTGGTGACATTCAATTATGGAATTGCCTCACAAGTGAAATTTGAAGAAACTCCAAGAACGACCAAAAGAATTGCTTCAGATATTTATTATATGAACAATACACAATGGGAAACGGGAACACCACAAAATCCGGAAGCAAGCATGCCGGGGGCAATAGAAACAGAGACTTCTTATAGCAGTAACCAGACAAAACTTCTTACAAGTATTGAAGTAAGAGGTCGAGGGACGGTATATCTTGCCTATGAAAAAGGAAGGCAGGACAGCAATTATACAGAACCTTCAGAACTTTATAAATTAAAATCGGTACAATCCAATTATCCGGGACAGGGAATAGCTCAGTTTACGGATAAATATATTTTTGATTATGGATATACTAATACAGCTTATCAGCCCCCTAACGGTCAACAGAAAAATCTTAAAAAATTATTATTAACAAAAGTTACCAAGATCCCAACTTCTACAGGAATTCAAAACCAAGAGTATACCTTAAGCTATACTACTACATCTAATATTCTTCTTGAAAAAGATAAGTGGGGATATTATAAAGGCTCTGAAGACGGATTTAAAACAGATGTATTAAATTCAATAACATATCCTACGAAAGGGAAGAGTGTATTTGATTTTGGTCTTAATGATTATAGTAATTATTACAGTGGTACCGGGAATGATCCTGTAATGGGATATACCAAAACCGTTTCCAATACTTCATCTATCAACTTCGGGAAACTGGACGCTAATGTCAAACAGTTTTTTTTCAATGTTATAACGCCACAAACTGTTAATTTTCATTATATGCTGGGTGCGCTTGTTAACTTTAATTGGAATCTGACAATTTTTAAAAAAAATCCAGACGGAACTTTTGTTCCCGTACCAGGATTATATATAGAGCATGGTAATCAAACCTGTAATAGACCAGAGCCGCCTACATGTATTAGAAATTGGATTGATGATACCCAAGGAGGAATTGTGACAGACCTGTTTCCCATTCACTTTGTGGAGACAGGTGAATATTGGGCCTCTTTAGGGGGGAAATATGTTCCTTCCATTCCTGCTGATACATGGGATACTTTTGAGGCAACCACCATAGAAGATATATTTGTTGATGAAAAAATTCGTTTAGGAGGCGGATTAAGAATCAATAAAATTATGTATTATGATACCCCTTCTTCTACGGATGCTCTTAAAACCTATAGCTATGACTATAGAAATATTAATGATACTTTGCGAAGCAGCGGAACATTGGTTTTTCCAGAACCTGTGATGCGTTTTTCAGATAGCTATTCCTATCAGAACAAAACAAACCCAAGTATCTTATACACCGCAAATTTAGATATTACAACAGATTATAATATCATTCCTACAGACAAAACACAAGGTTCGGATGTTGGTTATAAATATGTTACGGTAAAACAACTGGATAAAAATGGAAACAGCAAAGGAAGAATAGTTCACACTTTCCGTTCCCCATTAGATTATCCGAATGAAGGAGGGCTGGTACCAATTATGCCAGTAGTACCGATCCCTAACCTTGATCATCGAAGAGGGCAGCCATTATCGAAGATGGTATACAATGAAGCAGGACAAGTTCTTTCAGAAACGATAAATGAATATGTAACTACTGAGTTTGAAAAAAATGATGGAATTAAAATTGTAGACAACTATGCCAAAAGTATGCTTGCAGAATACTTCTCTTATCCTAATTATCAAGGGCTGGAGAATCATTATCCAGGAATACAGTTAAATGTTCCTTATAAAAGCTTTTCAAAATTTGGGATAACGTTGCCTTCAAAACAGAAAGATATTTCGTACTTCTACAAAAATGGAGTTCAAAGTTCAGTAACTACCATTACCAATAATACCTATAATACTCAGGATTATCCTGTATCTGTTGTTCAGAGTACTGTTGGAGGTGATGTGAATCAAACATTTTACCAATATGCAATAGAAAAAAGTAACCAAAACCTGATTGCTGCCAATATGATTGGCATTCCCCTGGAGACAGAAATTAAAAAGAATAATCAGACTAAAGAAAAAACTGAGACGTTTTATGGTAACCCATCCAATCTGCTGCCAAGTTCAATAGCCTCCTATGATATTCATACAGGTTCTGCTATACCTGAAGTGTTGTATGAAAAATATGATTCCTTTGGAAATCTTCAGCAATACAGAACAAAAGAAGGAA
Organism: Chryseobacterium sp. Mn2064; assembly: GCF_049319685.1. Classification (NCBI taxonomy): domain Bacteria; kingdom Pseudomonadati; phylum Bacteroidota; class Flavobacteriia; order Flavobacteriales; family Weeksellaceae; genus Chryseobacterium; species Chryseobacterium sp. Mn2064. The sequence goes on along the minus strand of NZ_JBMOUE010000002.1, from coordinate 75,672 downwards.
TTCCGGTATCTATTATCTGGGGATACAACAGTACCGTCCCTATTGCTAAAATAGAAGGAGTAGCGTATGATCGCATCACACAGTTTGCAAGCTCAGAACTGTCCGCTTTTATTCAGGCTTCCGATGCTGATGCTTCTACTGCAGCAGGAGATCCGGAAACACTCCTTTTATCTGCTGTAGATGTTTTCAGAGCTAAAATCGTATCAATGGGCGGGCAGGTTACTTCCTATACCTATGATTCTCTTATCGGAGTAAGAAGTATTACCCAGCCAGCAGGAATAAAAGAGTTCTATTATTATGATTCAGCCAATAGGCTTAAGGAAATTAAACAACAGCAGACCGATCAGTCTGGTAATATTTCACTTAAGACGGTAAAAGAATTTGAGTACAACTATAAAAACTAATTATTGTGAAAAAACTAATCATACAATCTGCCATTTTACTATCAGCGGTCGATATAGTGCATGCGCAGAGTAACACGGAAAACTATGTAAAAACAAAAGTATATATAGACTATCCTGTAGGACAAAGTGCAAAAACAGCGGTGAGTGTACAGTATTTTGACGGAATTGGAAGAGCAAAACAAACGGTTCAGGTAAATGCAACCCCATTAGGAAGAGATATAGTATCTCATGTAGAATATGATGCCTTTGGAAGACAGGCTAATGAATATCTTCCGATCCCTCAGGCAGGAACACAAAATGGGAATATATATGGAAACCCTATCCAGAATGCTCTTGATCCTGCCATTTACGGATCAGAGAAAATTTATGGAGAAAAAATGCTGGAAAGGTCTCCGTTAGACAGAGTCCTTCAGCAGAAGCAACCGGGAACAGCATGGAGTAATAAGCCGGTTACATTTGAATATGGAACCAATACTTCAGAGGAGGTCAGAAGATATACCATTGCAACCAGCTGGCCTCAGGGAGTTACCCTTTCTGATGTGAGTCTTCAAGGTAACTTTGCTGCAGGAACGCTTTTTAAAACAATAGTCACGGACGAAGATGGGAATAAAACCACTGAATATAAAACCACACAGGGACAGGTAATTCTAGTGAGGAAATCGGTAGATTCATCATTGAATGCCGATACCTACTATGTTTATAATGAATACGATCAGCTGGCGCTGGTCATTCCTCCTAATGCTGTTGTTGCTCCCGCCATAGGCTCTGTACTGGATACATTGTGCTATCAGTATCAGTATGACGGAAGAAACAGACTGGTTGCCAAAAAGCTTCCGGGAAAAGGCTGGGAATATATGGTGTATGATAAGCAAGACCGTCTGGTGATGACACAGGATGCTAATTTGGGAATCAATAAACAGTGGATGTTTACAAAATATGATGCATGGGGAAGAGTTGCTTATACCGGCATTTATACCGGAACAAATGCATATGGACTGGCTGGAAGACTGGCAGAACAGACCAATGTGGAAGCTAAAGGAAGCAATAACGAGCTGCGTGGGGGAGCAACCATTCCCGATAGCGGGGCAGATGCTCTTAACTACTCCAACACGGCTTATCCTAACGCTTCGATCAAGATTCTGACCATTAATTACTATGATTCTTTCCCAAGAGATCCATGGTTTCCGACCAATCTTCCGGGAGTTATCTTTAACCAGAAAGTTATGCTTAACAGTCAGGCAGGATATGCAAGCGGTATGCTGCTGGCTTCTTATGTACGGAATATTGAAAATGAAGACTGGACCAGAAATTTTATGCTCTATGACACCAAGGGACGAATGATCGGGACACGGTCTTTTAACCATTTGGGAGGATATACCTTTACAGAGTCTGAAATCAACTTTTCCGGTATGCCTAATCAAACAGTCACCAGACATAAGAGACTGAATCTGGACTTAGAAAAAGTAATTACAGAAACCTTTGAGTATGATCACCAAAACAGGCTATTGGTACATAAGCATCAGGTCGACAATAACGCTGTTGAATACCTTACTCAGAATACTTACAACGAACTCTCCCAGCTGGCTTCTAAAAAAGTAGGCGGAATAGCCGCTGCTTCACCGCTTCAGCAGATGGATTATCAATACAATATCCGTGGCTGGATGACCCAGATTAATGATCCAGCTAATCTGAATGGGAAATTATTTGGGTATAAGATTAAATATACAAATCCGGTCTATGCAGATGTTGCTCCGGGAAAATACAACGGAAATATTGCAGAAATAGACTGGAATATGTCAACTGTTAATAATATAAAGAGGTATAATTATACCTATGATCAACTTAACAGATTAACCGATGCTGAATATTCAGAACCCGATAAAACCAATCCCCATAATAAGAATTTTGATGAACGTTTAAAGTATGATTTAAACGGAAATATAACCTTCTTAAAAAGATATGCAATCCCTGTTTTTGGAACAACATCAACAAAAGTAGATGATCTTGAATACCAATATACAGGAAACCGTTTGAGACAGGTGATCGAAACATCTTTAAATGATACAGGATATGAGGGGGGAAATAATACAATAGACTATGATCTGAACGGGAATATGATCAACATGAAAGATAAAGGAATTCAGACTATCGTTTACAATACTCTGAATCTGCCGGATAGCTTCTCAATTACTCAGGTAGATCCGCTTGGTAATGGACAACCTTCAAGTGTGAGCCTTGGATATCTGTATCGGGCTGATGGAGTAAAGCTTCGTAAAAATTATGTTAAGGAAGGAAGAAGAGGGTCCTCAGGCTTAAGCCGTATTACCGATTATCTTGATGGTTTTCAATACAATTATTTTGAAGGTGGCGGCATATGTCTGACCTGCAGAACTGAAACCGCTTTTGAAGAACAGGCTTATAAAAACATCAACAGCTCAATTGGTATTGGTGGTCCTCCTGAATGGAAATTAGATTTTGTTCCCACTGCAGAAGGATTTTACAGTTTCACGGAAAACCGTTATATTTACCAGTATAAAGACCATCTGGGAAATGCCCGGGTAAGCTTTGCCAAGGACAACACAGGCGCTCTTGAAGTGACAGATACCAACAATTACTATCCTTTTGGATTGAATCACATCGAAGGAATGACAGGCAGTTCCGGCTTTGGAGGGTATTATAGTTACAAGTATAATGGTAAGGAACTTCAAGAGACCGGAATGTATGACTATGGAGCGAGATTCTATATGCCGGATTTAGGAAGATGGGGAGTTGTTGATCCGCTGGCAGAAAAAGATAGAAGGTGGACTCCTTATCGATATGCATACAATAATCCTTTAAGATTTATAGATCCGGATGGAAGAAGTGAAGACATTTGGAATTTTAATACAGATACCGGACAATTGAATAAAGTTGAAGATAATGATGACATTGATGTCGTTTTTGCTGTAAATAATACAGGAAAAAGACAAACTGATAAGAATGGAAAAGATATAAGATTTACAATGGAAAGAAATAATCAAATAGACGAAGCATTTAATACAAGTGTTCCTGTAGAATATAATCCTAGGCCGGGTGAAACTGCGACAAAAGAAGTACCATATAAAGCAATTAACTTTGAAAGTCAATCTTTAGGAAAAAATTTTTATGACTTTTTAGATAAATATTCTACAGCAAAAAACGAATTTGATTTATTTCAATACACTCAAAATGGACAAGATAAAGCTGTTGTTGGGATAAATGGACAAAATGGATATCTTGCAAGATATACTAAAGTTGAAGGGAAAGATGGACAATATGACTTTGGTGCGTTTATTCCATCTGTATCATTGATGTCAGGATATTATCATCAACTTTCTAATTTACCTGGTGTTGATACAAGTAAAAACATTTTTAGCCATTCACATCCAGGTGATAATGGTAATCCAGTAGCTTCTGCCCCAGATATAAATACAGCAAGAAAAAGTTTATTACCTGGCATTTTTCAAGTTTCAAGCAAAGGAATTTATAAAGCAATACCAAGAGAATGAAAACAATATTTATCGTATTAATTTTAATTAGCAATTTCTGTTGTGGCCAACATTATACTCCAGATTTTAATGTCTCTAAATTTATACAGTCAGGTGGAATTTCAAAAGAAATCTATCAAAAGAAAGATGAGAAGTTAGAGTTAAGTAATCAATTTTATTATAATAAAGATTCGGCGTTGATAAACCGGATTACTAATCAAAAATTATCTGATGGAGAAATTCTTAAAGGAGTTAAATATTTTTTAGATTCTCAGAACAGAATTATCAAGGAAATAATTCAAACAAGCAATGCTCAGATTAATCCTAATACTTATTCGACTCAAATTGTGACATACAATTATTTTGATTCTTATCAGACAGTTTCTTTCCATGATAAAAACAATAAAATATACCTTAAAGAGTATTATTTTTATAATGATAAAAAAGAACTGGTTGAAAGCTTTATAGTTTCTAACGATGATCTCACATTGCATGAAAGAAATATCTATTACAAAAAAAACGGATATCAAATCAATGAAAAAGAAACTTTTACAGATCCCAGATATAAAACTATTGTAAAAACAAAATTTGATAAAAATGGATTTCCTATTTATATAGAATCAGAAGGAAAACTAATACAAAATAATGAAAAAATACCTAAGCAAATTATCCATTTTGAAAATGAGATTGATAAAAAAGGAAATTTATCGAAAGTGTATATTGTTGAAGGAAAGAAAAAAGAATTAATTAAGGAAATAGTTAGCAAGTATAATTAATCTAATAATATATTGGTGACTTGGGGAGTGTACAGGAATTTATAAGAAAAAAATGTCAATAGTAAAATTACTTGATGACACAAGTATTATGATCGTCCTTCCTCTATAATAAGACAAGAGCCATTGCTAAATCAGCAGTGGCTTTTCTACACGGGTTTAGAAAATTGTTATATTTACCGATACAAGGATCATCTTGGAAATACCAGGATAAGCTTTGCCAAGGACAGCACAGGCGCTCTTGAAATAACAGATACTAACAACTATTATGCATTTGGGTTGAATCATATCTCTGGAGGATTAAGCAATTCTTATTTCGGAGGTTATCATTCCTATAAGTATAATGGTAAAGAATTACAGGAAACCGGATTTTTTGATTATGGAGCAAGAATGTATATGCCGGATTTAGGAAGATGGGGGGTGGTAGATCCGTTGGCAGAGAAAATGACGAGATATAGTCCTTATAATTATGTTTTTAATAACCCCTTGAGATTTATTGACCCAGATGGAAGGGAAGCAGAAGGTTGGATTAAGGATAAAAAAACAGGTGAAGTATCTTGGGATAAAAATACAAACAGTCAGAAGGAGTTTAATAAAAACTATAAGGGAAGAGAAAATTCCTTTGCATACGTTAGTAATAAAAATGATTCATCCAAATACACTTTACCTAACGGATCAGGATCGTTAGTAATGAATGATTGGGTTGAAAATAGTAGCGAAGATGGCCTTATAGCTCCAGAAATTACAATGACTTTTATACCAAGTGACAAGAGTTCGAGTTCTGGATGGTTTCAGACCTATATATCCAATACTCCTGATTATGATGGAAGCGAAAAAAGTTCTATAACGGGCGTTTTGGATGAGAGATTAGACGGCGAAGGTCTTGTTCAAGGATCAAAAGACTTTACAAAAGCTGAATATTTTGATGTTCCAAGGCTTAATAGACTTCACGATACTCCTCAAAGAGAATATTTTGGAGAAAAAGTTGATAAAAACTCTTCTTCAGCAGTAAAATGGAATGCCCAATCTTCAATGATTATTAATGGCAAGGCATCATTTACCGTAAAATGGGGGTTTACATTATTTGGAACAGGACCAAAAGATCATAAATATAACTCTCCAACAATAATTAATTCTAATAACGCAACAAAAGAACATACAAATGCAATACAATACTTACATAAATAAATTTTTGATTTTAACAATCTTCTTTTTCTCACAATGTATTTGGTCTCAGGATTTTAAATTTGGTTATCCTAAAGAAGTTAAATCAAATGATATAATATTATTAAATATGTTTAGTCATCGAGATGGTAGATTCATTGATGATTCTGAAATCAATGAATTATCTACTTTTCTTAATAGGTATAATGATAAAAAATTTAAAATCAGAATACATTTTTTTGGAGGAGCTTCAAAAGGAACTATGTCATATACCAAAAGTCTAAGTAATAGCTTAAGCAAAAAACTGAATGAATTTAATAATATCATTGAAATAGAAAATTGCGGAGATAAATATCCTATATTTTGTTTAGAAAGAACTGAATTTAAACGTAGAAATAATAATAGAATTGAAGTTATTTGTCTCTAAAGATTTGGGAATTTTTCAAAACTAATCCTATCAACTTAGTGTTTCTCAGCTTTGACCTTTGTGAAATACCTCTCCACTTGGATTTTTCGCTCATATTCATAAATAAATTAAAGTCACAGCAAGTACAGAAGCTTTACTTTTTTCTCAAAGAAAGATTGTTATATTTACAAGTATAGAGACCACTTGGGAAATGCCCGGGTAAGCTTTGCCAAAGACAGCACAGGCGCTCTTGAGGTGACAGATACCAACAATTACTATCCTTTTGGATTGAATCACATCGAAGGAATGACAGGCAGTTCCGGCTTTGGAGGGTATTATAGTTACAAGTATAATGGTAAGGAACTTCAAGAGACCGGAATGTATGATTATGGTGCGAGGATGTATATGCCGGATTTAGGAAGATGGGGGGTGATTGATCCACTGGCAGAAAAAGATAGGAGATGGACTCCTTATCGATATGCATATAATAACCCTCTACTATTTATTGATCCGGATGGAAGAAATGAGGACATATATGAACTAGATGAAAACGCAAATTTAATTTGGAAAGCAGAATCAGATAGAGATGTAATTTATGCTTCTAAAAATTTTGATAATAATGGAAATCTTAAAGCTGAAAATGATGGTGGTGTTGATGTGGGAGAAAAAGGTTACATTGAAAAGAATAAACAGGAAATTACTTTAAAGGAGCCTGTAAAAGATTCAGAAGGAAATTTTTCGGACAGGATGACAACTTTAAGCTTCTATAATAATGAAGGAAAAGCAAAGGAAGTTGCAGAATATATGTATAACAACACTAATGTAGAATCTTCAAATGCTTTATTTAATGGCTCTAAGGGTCTATTTTCAGTGGTTGGAACTTTTCATTTGCCTACAGCATCTCCATTTAATGCTAAAGACTTAGGGATGTCTAATTTCTCTTTTAATGGTGATTATTTTTATCCAAGTACACTTTCTGCTCAAGATCATAACCACCCTAATGATGGAATTTGGAATCCTGCAAGTGGATTTGAATCATCTTCAAAAGGATACAGGCCTAGCGGAGATGTTCGTTGCCTGAAAGGTGGTTGTGATATTAATGTAGCAAAAGATAATCCTAATGTAAAACTAAGAGTTTACATTTCTCAATTAAAAAAATATATGTATTATGATAGTCAAAAAACAAATTTTGAATAATTTTTTTCTAATATTACTTTTTATAGGACTATTCTGTAGTTGTTCAGCTCAAAAAATTAATATAAATCATATTGTTGATACTTATATAAATTATTATTCATCAAAAAATGAAATATTTAACCCAACAAAAACATATTTGTTAATGGGTTTGTCATCTGAAAGTGAAAATCCAAGAAATAAAATTTTTAGTCTTTCATATAATTGTTTTGAATGCAATGGAGCTGTTACAGATAATGATACTATTATTCAGTATAAAGGATACAAAGTGGTAATAATTACGGATAATATTGATAATAAAATTCTTCTGTATAAATATTTTAAAAATATTAAGACAACCAAAACATTTCATTCAATACCCTTTAACAAAAACATAATGTATGATCCTCCTCCTCATTTAGGGGTTAGATTTGATGATAAGGGAAAGATTTATTTTATTTGTATGGGAAATAGAACAAAAGAGATAAAGCAAATGTTAGGTTTTAATAGTGATTTAGAAGATTGTCAGGAATAATTATTACTCCGCTGGCAAAGTCAAAGTCTCTTACTTTGAGCAGATAAAACACAAAACCCGCCATTTTTTGGTGGATTTTGTGTTTTATAGCGCAGCTATATTTTTATTAAAAGAAGTCTTTACATTTTAAATGGTAAATAGTTTTCGCTTACTTCTGAAGGATTTTATGATTATCAGAAAAATCAGTACATTTATCAATATAAGGATCACTTAGGAAACATAAGGGTAAGTTTTGCCAAGGATAGTAATGGTACTCTTGAAATAACAGATACTCACAACTATTATGCATTTGGGTTGAATCATATCTCTGGAGGATTAAGCAATTCTTATTTCGGAGGTTATCATTCCTATAAGTATAATGGTAAGGAATTACAGGAAACCGGATTTTTTGATTATGGAGCAAGGTTTTATATGCCGGATCTAGGAAGATGGGGGGTGATTGATCCACTGGCAGAGAAAATGACGAGACATAGCCCTTATAATTATGCTTTTAATAATCCATTGAGGTTTATTGATCCGGATGGAAGACAAAATTATGACATTACCTTTGGCAAAAATATTTCTGTTGAAACACAAAGTAAAATTATTGGCGATTTAGAAAAAGAAACTGGATTAACTTTATCTGTTGGTGATGATGGTAAGGTAAACTATACTGAATCATCGGATGCAGGTGGCAGCAAATCAGCTCGCGATATGATAAAAGGATCGATTGATAATCATAGAGCTGATTATCAAATCAATTCAGATAATACGAAAGAGTCTTCCATCCAAGAAATTGGAGGTAGGGGAGAAAAAATTGATGGAGTTTCTGGCTATACACATGTTTATGATCTAAATATAAATACGGATCAAATAGATCGCTTTATAGCAGGAACCAGCAAAGCTTTAAACCCTTTAACTATGGGTTATGGAATGGTTACAATGCACGAAATAAGTCACATGTATAATGGCTTGTCAGACCAAAGTTCAATTTATGGTTTACCTGGTGCAAATGAAACATTTATGAATACGATTAGGACTGAGTTAGATGCTTCAAAGCAGTTTCGCTTACCATTTGGTCAAAGAAATTCATATAGTCCAATGGAAATTTTATATAAAGGAACAATACAAAATTTTACACCTTTCGAAAAAGCTCCTGCTGTTATGCAATATAATTTCAAGAAAATTGATATTAAAAAAAATCTATTTATGTTAACCCCAAAAACTAATTAAATGAAAAAATATTCAATACTTATTTTATTTTTAAGTTTTAATGTCTTCATATCTGGTCAATGCATATGCGAGAGATATGAGAAAGGCATTGAATTTATAAAACAAGATTTTGTAGATAAGGGAATAGAAAAATATTATAGTGATATTTTGAAACCTAAAGCCTATGGAATATGTATTTATGAAAGTTTTTATCCTATATATAAATCTGATAATTATTTTAATTGGATAAATATTGAAAAAACAAAAGCAATTGAAAAAAGTAATTGTTTGTCAAAAATAAATAAGAAATATTGGAAAAAAAATTGGAAGCCTGAAAGTTATTATAAAAATAAAACTGTTTTTTCAAAAGATAAGTTTAAAGGTCCATCGCATATCGCTATTTTTACAGAAATAAGAAATGATTCTTTAAGGGTTGATGTGATATCAAACTCATCTGAAGGCTTAAGAAATTGTGGTAGTATTAATAAGTATTTGTTAGTTTTTGATAACAAAAATGATATTAAAGAAACAAAATCTTGGACAGCACATTATGAATGTTTGTAAATATTAACTTGTTAATTCTATCGTGTTTGTAATCTAGAATTGGAAAAATTAGAAGAACAAACAGAAAAGATTAATTTTAATAATTCCGATCGGGCAACTACTCTATAGTATTATGGTGGGGTTTGGTAATATTTTAGATATGGACAACAGAAATCACAAACAATGAGCCTTCCGTCAGTAAACTTTAGGATTTACTCTTAAAAATTAATTGATGAATAAAAAAACTTTAGCAGTATCTTTTGTAGTTATAATACTTTTAGTCTTTTATTTTGTTAGTAAAGAAAGTTGATACGGGATTTAATGGTGAGTATAGTTTTAAAATTTTTAATGACTCTCCATATTTACTATTAATTATCCTATAAAAAAAGTAGTAGAATATGATGATGGACATGATTATGTAAAAAAGACTCCAATAAAAGTTGAGCTTGATTCAACAAAGACTGCAAACAAAATATATATTTATAGATTAAAGAATCAAAATAAACACAAATCTATATTACTATAATTTTGCTTCATTGCCGCATGAATTCTTTTGCGCGGCATTTTTATTATATTTATAACTACAAATGCCAGGGTAAGCTTTGCCAAGGACAGCACAGGCGCTCTTGAAATAACAGATACTAACAACTATTATGCATTTGGGTTGAATCATATCTCTGGAGGATTAAGCAATTCTTATTTCGGAGGTTATCATTCCTATAAGTATAATGGTAAGGAATTACAGGAAACCGGATTTTTTGATTATGGAGCAAGAATGTATATGCCGGATCTAGGAAGATGGGGGGTGATTGATCCACTGGCAGAAAAAGATAGGAGATGGACTCCTTATCGATATGCATATAATAACCCTCTACTATTTATTGATCCGGATGGAAGAAATGAAGATATTTATGAGCTAAATAGAAATGGGAGTATAACATGGAAAGGAGAGTCAGATAGAGACGTTATTTATGCTTCTAAGAATTTTGATAGTAGCGGTAATCTTAAAGCAAAAAATGATGGAGGAGTAGATATTGGAGAAAAAGGTTATATCGCTGAACATACGACAACAGGAAATATAGAATACTCTAATGGTAGTAATCAGACATATAGCTTAATTGATTTCGATAATGAGAGTAAAGCCTTAAGTGTACATAAATACATTTCTAATAATGCAGATGTTGAGTTTATAATAGGAACAGGTTTAAAAGATGGTAATCAAAAATCAATAGTTGGAAAAGATGGAGTATTGGACAAACCCGCTACTTCAGGGGCCGTATCAATCCACCCTTTTATAAATTATTTCGATGATAATTCAATTACTTTGTTTGGACACAACCACCCAAATAATGTATATGAAATTAGTCCTAGTGGATATGATATAAGAATGAAGGGGCAAAATGGAAATGATTTTGAAAAAGTAAACCTAATAGGAAAACCTGTAAGTCAAGGAGATAAAAATAGTAGTTCTAGGTTTCCAGGAACAGCAACATTATTTATGTACAATCCTAGATATCATACTGGGGCCAAAACTGTTTACTATAATCAAGAAGAAGTTACTTCAATAAAGAATGGGTATCATAAAAATTAAGAAAAATGGAAAGATTAATATTTTTAATATCATTTCTTTTATTTTCTCAATATTCAGCACAAAATAAGGTTGAGAAATTAGGAGAAATAACGAACGAAGCCATTAAGCTTTATGTGAAAGACACTTTAAAAAGACCTTTTAAATATGGAGATTATATAGCTATAAGTATATTTTCAGATTCGACATCTAATAAAATTGGTTTATATATAGAAACATTAGACAAAGACTTTAAACTTTATAAAAATGCCGGTAACTATCAATGGTTTACATTTCAAAACAAGAATATTATTGTTTTTTGTGATTTTAATACAGTAAATAAATGTCAAGAATATTTTAAATTGTTAAATTTTAAAATTGATAAAAGAAATAATACAAAGCTATTGGATCAGGCAATTTATTCGGATAGGTTAGACGAAAATACTAGACTCTGGACTATTGGTATAAATAAAGACTATAAAATTACTTACATTAATGGTAAAATTATTGATGCTGAAATTGTTAATCCTCGAGAATTTAAAAAGTTTTTAAGCAAATTCTCTTTATTAAAAATGTATCAAATTTCTAAAGGAGGAGAAATAATAGATGTTAAAAAGTGAAAATAAGATGTAATATCACTTTAATGCACAAAAATTATTTTATGTGGCATTTACATTTCTTAGTATAAATACCTAATGGAAATACCAGATTACTTTTTTCTATTATTAGAGTTTTTCAAATAACGGACGGCGAAATATTGTTCTTGTGGTTTAAAATATTATAAAAGTATTTTATCAGAAAAAGATTGTCAATATTGAAATTGCTTGATGGAGCAAGCATTATGCTCATCCTTCCTCTATAATAAGACAAGAGCCATTGCTAAATCAGCAGTGGCTTTTCTACACGGGTTTAGAAAATTGTTATATTTACCGATACAAGTATCACCTTAGAAATGCCCGGGTAAGTTTTGCCAAGGATAGTAATGGTACTCTTGAAATAACAGATACTCACAACTATTATGCATTTGGGTTGAATCATATCTCTGGAGGATTAAGCAATTCTTATTTCGGAGGTTATCATTCCTATAAGTATAATGGAAAGGAATTACAGGAAACCGGATTTTTTGATTATGGAGCGAGGTTTTATATGCCGGATCTAGGAAGATGGGGGGTGATTGATCCACTGGCAGAGAAAATGACGAGACATAGTCCTTATAATTATGCTTTTAACAACCCATTAAGATTTATTGATCCGGATGGGAGGCAAAATGAAGATATTATTTTAATAGGAAAACAATCTGCTATTGATAAAGCAACAACTTTAATGAATGAAGGTTTAGGAGGCAATTATATATCTGTAAAAGATGGTAAAGTTGAAATAAATATAAACGACAAACAAATAGCGGGATTAAATAAAGAACAAAAAGCTTTTTATAATGTATTGAACACCGCAGTTGAATCTAGTAATAAAAATGTTTTCAGTTTATCTGAAAGTGATATCAGCGTTCCTATAGCATCCAGAAATAAAGCTGGAGGTTTTGTAAATATGGATATAGATGATGTAAATAGTTTTAGTAAAGAAACTGGGCCATATAGTAAATATAGTATTTTTGGACATGAAGTATATGAACAGAATACTTTCCTTTCAGGAGGACATGATGATTATGTAAATATTGAAAAAACAGGGCATCATGATATGGCAATCACTAATGCTGAAAGTAAAATCAATGGAGGTTGGGAAAGGGGAGCATCCGTTATTACTAACGATTTACTTGAAAGAGAAACAATAAAACAGAATGGATTCAGTAGAACTTTTCCAGTTCTTTCGAGAACAGTAACAACTCCTTTTTTCAAAAATGGAAAAGTTACAAATGTTTCATATGAATTAAATAGAGGGAATGTTGTAAAAAAATAGATTATGAATAAATTAAAATCATTAATAATGTTTATCCTTTTTGCTTTCATTTACTCTTGTAAATCAATTGATTACAGAGTTATTAGAGCTCGGAACGAATACAAGAAAGATTTAAATGTAGTTAAGATGTTTGTTGGTGAGAAAGTAATCAAGAATGCTAGTGACTTAAATAAGGCATGTAAATCTTTATCCGATTTATCTACCATAGAACCTCATAAAGATAAAAGCTTTGAATTTTCAATATCTCCTACAAAAGGTAATTATATTGATTGGAAGCAATGGTATAAGGATAATAAGAATTTTATTTTTTGGAATGACAAAAATAATAAAATCGAAATACTAGATTTGAACAATCTTCCTAAAGATTTTAATACAAACCTCTCTAAGAAATCGAAGAACTAATTATCTTTACTATTGTATAGCAGATAAAAAAACTCACATATCGTTAATTTTTTTATAAAGCGGTTACATTTTTATGACCTAGCTGCTGCAAAACTGAATCGTGTGGTGAAATAATATGTTGGATATAAAAATAATATGTTTATTAAAAAAAACAATAAGTATACTTAGTATTATAAAGATCACCTTAGAAATGCCCGGGTAAGTTTTGCCAAGGATAGTAATGGTACTCTTGAAATAACAGATACTCACAACTATTATGCATTTGGGTTGAATCATATCTCTGGAGGATTAAGCAATTCTTATTTCGGAGGTTATCATTCCTATAAGTATAATGGTAAGGAATTACAGGAAACCGGATTTTTTGATTATGGTGCGAGGATGTATATGCCGGATTTAGGAAGATGGGGGGTGATTGATCCAGCTGCTGAATTAGGAAGAAGATTTTCTCCTTATAATTATGCACTTGATAATCCTGTAATGTTTATTGATCCGGATGGAATGTGGCCTTGGCCAACTTGGAAACAGGTTAAGAGTTTTGCAAACGGATTTGGAAGAGGAGCTGGAAATGCTATAACGGGGATCGTTTCGTCAGGTGTGAAATATAATCCTGTTACTATGGGGTATGCAGGAATACATGACACTTATCAAGCCGGGAAAAAAGTTTATGGAGCATATAAACATGGCGGTGCAAAGGCAGCAGTAGGAGAGGCTGGAAACATTCTATATGAAAGCACAGGAGCGAAAGCACTTGCTCAAACAGCAAAAGGAGTAGCAAAGGGAGATCCTGAATCAATAGGCTCTGCCGCAGTTATTGTAGCAAGCGGCAAGGCTCTTTCTAAAGCAGGAGGCATGAAAAGAATGGCTGCTGTTGAGGCTGAAGAATCAATTAATTTAATATCTGCTAAAAGTACAGCACCACAAGCAGGTGAAAGTTTAAGTGTGGCAATAAAAGATGGGAATATTTCCGTAGGAGGAAGCGGAAATGGTCGATTTGATTTTGTAGTAACGGAATCAGGAGAATTTAAAGCAGGTTCTGGCCATTATTACTTATCTGGTGAAGCAAAGAATGTTCAAGCAGCAGGACAGATTATTCTGGAAAACGGTATTGTTACAGATATTAATAATATTTCAGGACACTATGCCCCGACAGTTGTAGATGCTAATAGCTATAAATCAATACTATCTAAGTCAGGTATTGATGTAAGTAAAGCGAAAATAACAAAATTTGGAGAATAATGAAAAAAATTGATGTAGCATTATATGTTAAGGAGTTGTCGGACTCTCTATCTAACAATAAAAAAATAGAAGAATTAAAATACTATCCAATCGATAGATTCTATATAGAAAAGCATAATTATTTACAAAAGATACTATCCGTAAGTTATTTAGAGTTTCTTTTTTACAATTTTGAAAAAGTTAACTCTACATATTCTGTTCAGTTATTCGTGTGTTTACCTGAGCTATGGGAGAAAATTACTTATAGTGATATTTTGAACTTGATTGGAAGTTTCACTAATTCTTTTTCTTTTTATACACTTATCGAGTATACTTATAAATATTTAAATATTGATTTACTAGATGAAATATTTTACAATGATAATGTTGGTGTAAAGTTTAAACAAGATTGTGCTAATTATTTCTATAATATTGGTGCTACTTTTTATATGGATGATCATGACTATAGAATGCTAAAAGATGATTTTTTTGGAATAAATCTAATTCAAATTGAAAGTTTACAAAATAAATTTCAAAAAGATAACCAGTTTAAAGCTACGGGTAATAAAGAAGAATTAAAAGAAAAATTATTAAAATTTAAAAACATGTTTTAGCAAAATGATATTAGAATGATTTATGCTCCTTCCCCTCGTTGCTGTAAGATTGCATCGTGTGGTGAAGTAATAATAAAAAAACCACGGCTCAATAGCCGTGGTTTTGTATTGTAAAAAGACCCTTACCAGACATAAAAGACCGACTTCCGATACAGAAAGGGTGATCACAGAGAATTTTGAATACGATTTACAAAACAGATTGTTGGTACACAAACATCAGGTAGATAATAATCCTGTAGAATACCTTACCTAGAACAAATACAATGAACTTTCCCAGCTTGAATCTAAGAAAATAGGAGGGATTGCAGCGGCTTCACCACTTCAGCAGATCGATTACCGATACAATATCAGAGGCTGGATGACTAAGATTAATGATCCTTCTAATTTGAATGGAAAACTATTTTGGTATGAAATAAGGTATAATAATCCTGTCAACACTCAGTCGACTGGAAAATACAATGGAAATATTGCGGAAGTAGCTGGAACAATGGCTCCGAAAATCTGCTGAAACGTTATGATTACGAATATGAGAAGGTTAGCAGATTAACCAAAGCTTTTTATAAGGAACCCTCAACAGGGGTCAGTGGAAATTTTGATGAACACCTTACCTATGATATGAACGGAAACATTGGCACTCTGAAACGTTGGGCAGTTCCCATATACGGACTAACTTCTACCTTAGTCGATGATCTTACCTATCAATACACAGGAAACCAATTGAATAAAGTAATAGAAGATGCGTTGAATGATACCGGCTATGAAGGCGGAAACAATGCTATTGATTATAATCTGAATGGAAGTATGATTAATATGAAAGATAAGGGGATCTATTATATTACTTATAATCATCTTAATTTGCCTGACTATTTTTCAATTGCTCAGAATAATCCTCTTGGCGGAACTATAAGTTTTGAGTTGAGTTATCTTTATCGTGCAGATGGGGTAAAGCTTCGAAAGATAAATACTTCCGGTGGAGATGGAAAAGGCCAATCAAAGACTAATGATATTACCGATTATCTTGATGGTTTCCAGTATAAACTTTATGAAACCCTTGAGCCCTGTCTGTGGTGTAAGACCAGTGTAGATTTTGAACACGAAGCTTTCAAAGCTGAAAATAAGGATGGTTTGAAGCCAATTGCTCCGAAATGGCTTCTTGATTTTGTCCCCACTACGGAAGGTTTTTACAGCTTCACAGAAAATCGTTATATTTATAACTACAAAGACCACCTTAGAAATATCAGGGTAAGCTTTGCCAAAGACCGCAGGCGCTCTTGAAGTAACATATACCAACAATTATTATCCTTTTGGATTGAATCACATTGAAGGAATGGCAGGCAGTTCTGGCTTTGGAGGGTATTATAGCTATAAATATAACGGGAAGGAATTGCAGGAAACTGGGATGTATGACTATGGAGCGAAGTTTTATATGCCGGATATTGGACGATGGGGGTGATAGATCCGCTCTCGGAGAAATCAAGAAGTTGGAGTACTTACCCATATGCATTTAATAATTCACTTCGTTTTATTGATCCTGATGGAATGGAAAATAAAGGCATTCATTTTTTAGGAAATTTAGCAGATAAAGCACTTGAACAATTAAATGCCAATAGTAGTCTTGCTATGACAAAGGATTCAAATGGGAAATTAGAAACTGCAAAGCTAAGTAAAAGTGAGTATAATAAGCTTTCAGCGACTGATAAAGTTCTATATGATGGTATAAAGAATACCAATATTGATTCCAGAATTTATGCTGAGAATAACAATGTAACACCAAGTGGAGGCTTAATGACTGGAGGATCTTTTGATGGTGCCGATTATGACTCAGCCTCCGGAATTAGTACAGGAACTCAGTATACAAATCCTGATGTATTAGGAAGTGCAGAAAGTTTTATAGGAACACAAAAAGGCACAGGAATAACACATGAAGTTGTCGAAAATGTTCTTATTACCCAAGAATCTTTAAATACAAAAACAGACGTTCCGATAAAAACAGCATTAAATCCTAATCCAATATTTGATAAATTCCATGATCAAACAAGAGGCATGATGCCATATGATAATTTGGTGATATCAGCTAGAACAAGATTTGAGACTGTTGGAACAACAACAAGAAAGTATTATTAAGGTTTTGCCGGAAAAAAAGATGCTAATGGAAAAATTCAGACACAGTCTTTATATAAAGTTTATTCAGATCATAAAAGATTAAAAAAATAATTTTATGAAAAATATAGTTTTTTTATTTTTTTTCTTTATTTACAGTTGCCAAACAAACAATGTAATTATTAGTTCAAAACCTGCTAATATAACACGGAAAATAATCTCTTTTAAAGAAAATAAAGAAGTTAGCATATTAATAGCAGATAACATGGATATTATAGAAATATTTAAACCGACTAACAATAATACTTGTACTAAAATTGAATTAGGGAAAAAATATTCCTTTAAAGTAACATCTGTAAGTGGTTTAATCCAACAAGGTGGTGACTCACCTAAAATATACATTTTAAATGATTCAACTATAATAAAGTATAACAATTATTATACTGCGGAAGAGGATCAAAATATTTGTATCAAATAAAATTCTTTTAACAAAATTCAATTTTTGCAAATTACGAAACATAATAAAGCTGCATTGAATAATGCAGCTTTTTCCGGTATTTAAGCATTTTAGACTAATAAAGCTATTTCTTTATATAATTATTTTTGGGATAATATGGTAAGCTTCCCTGTTTTTCAGACAAATTAAAATTATTAAATTTAGTTTGTTAATGTTATGAAAAAGAGCAAATTTTCGGAACATCAGATTGTCTATATTCTGAAAGAATGTGAATCTGGGAATACAACTCAATAATTAAAGCTTATGAAGGAAAATTTAAAAAAGACTAGAATCTTTAATTTATTATTGATATTATTAATAAGCTATGGATGTACAGCTCAAACTTTTGAAAAAAAAGAACTATATAATTACTTAGATACAAAAATTTCTTCGAAGAAATTTTTGTATCTAAAAATAAGTTTAATTAAAAAATGTAAAGATGAATATTTATTTGGTATTGCAACAATGAATTATAATGACCATTTGTCTAATAAATTTAAAACTTATGATTATAAAGGCTCTTTAATAATTTATGATTTAGGTGAAGAAAATGACATTAGAATTATTAATTTTTTTAATTCTTATTTTAAAGAAACAAATTTAAGTATTTCAAATATTCCTAAAGGGAGGCAATCGCTAGTTAATGAGTATGCGCTATATTTTGTAAATAAAAGTTTTGTCAAAGATATTGATAAAACAAAAATTTTTATGATAACTGATTGTGAAAATAAATAATAGAAGTCTCATCCACTAGCAACACCACTTCGCAAAGTCTATTGATATTAAGCTAATAAAACCGTTATATTTACCAGTATAAAGACCACTTGGGAAATACCCAGGTAAACTGTGCTAAAAACAGCACAGGAGCTCTTCAAGTGACAGATACCAACAACTATTATCCTTTTAGATTAAATCACATCGAAGGAATGGCAGGCAGTTCTAATTTGGGGGGTATTATGGCTATAAGTACAACGTGAAAGAACCACAGGGGACGGGAATGTATGATTACGGTGCACGTTTTTATATGCCGGATTTAGGAAGATGGAGCGTGTGGTGGCTCCGTTGGCAGAGAAAGTATAGAAGATGATACCATCCGATAAGCATATAATAACCCTTTGAGATTCATAGATCCGGATGGAAGAAACGAAGACATTTATGAAATGGATAAGAAAGGAAAATTAAATAACATAGCGCCTTCTGGCAAAGATGTTGTGTATACATCAAGAAATTTTGAAGGGCAAGGAAAAGATCGAGATCATTTAGGAAATGTAGGTTCAAATTATTCCAATGATAGAAAAACAAAAAGACCTCCTTCCGATCTAGTTGTTAAATCATTAAGATTTAATAGTATTTCTCCCGCAAATATATCAAATATATTATCCAATAATTTTGATCCTAAACAACAAAAGTCATTAATTATGCTTAAGATTATATTAGCATTATTTCTATGTATATTTCCATTATCTTTGATAGCACAGCAAAAAGTACAAAAAAAATGCAAAGATAAAAACAGAGGAATAGATCAGTTACCTTGTTCAATTGTATATCGCTATGGAATAGATGTAATACCCGATGAAGAAACGATAATAAAATATGTTGATATATTAATTAAAAAACGGAATCTTCTTGATCCTGAGAAAGCTAAACCCTATAAAATCAGTTTGATTGAAGATAATAAAATTTGGCATATTGTAGTAAAAAGTGACAATTGTAGATACTGTAAAATATACATCAATATCAATAAAAATACTGGTGAAGTACTGAATTTTTATGGGTCTGAAGATGGAAAATAAAGAATGGCTTAATTACGAATGGAGCATTTAATGGTAAAAATGGATGTTCTTGGAAACTTTAATAATAGGGATAAACCAAAATAAACAAAAAGTCTGGCTACCACAGCAGTAACCAGACTTTTTTTATCCAAATTAAGGGAGTACTTCATTATAATAAAGTGGAACCTCATTCGTTTTATCATGTCCTATAATAATAACGCGGTATTTTTTGGTATCGTCATTATTGTAAAACTCTACTGATGTAGGCTCCTGGGGCTGCACTTCAAGATTAGGATTCCAGAATAAAACACTTCTGGTATCCTGTGGAATCTTTTTGAAACTGTCATTCCCATAGATAGGGCCCTCAAAAGGAACTTCTTTATCATAGCCGGATAATGTGATCTGCCTCAATTGGGAGGGTAGACTTCTGTCAATCACTTTTCCGGTAGAACCTCCTCCTCGGCGGGTATAGATGGCGATGGCACCGTTACCTCCTCCGAAACCTCCTGCAAAAAAACCTTTTATCACCTTTACCATAGCAATGTCAGAGGTCGACATATTGGCAATCTGGCTGGTAGACACAGGCATCTCATCAAGATAAACCTCTGTTTTTTGTCCTTGCAGGTAAGGGGTAGAAGTACCACCCTGCGTTTCTATCCTTAGTCCGGCCACCCTTCCCTGTAGCCATTGTAGGATATTAGTGGAAATGATCGCACTGGGATCATTCACAAAATCAAACACATCTTCACGGGCACTTTTGAATAAAGCGCTGCTTAGCTCACTGTTTAATTTTTTGGTCTTACTTCTTATTTCACCTCTTATTTTTACCTCTTCAATATTGATTACCTTCTCATTGATGAGTTTCTGTGTATTCAGACTGGCCAAAGAACGGGTAGTTTCCTCAGACGGTTTATCATCCTGAGATCTCGGCGTAAGCTTGTAGGAAGATAAAGGCAGGCTCTTCATATACGGTATAAAACCGAAATTAGGCTGGAAATAAACTGAATAATTAGTATTAGGGTCTTTTGTGTCACTGTTTAACTGATAAGAAAACTTCATAGAGTCTTCAAAAATTAAATTATTCATGACGAAAAAACCACTGGCGTCAGACTTGATCTGAAAAATTTTAGACCCCGAACTGGAATCAAAAATTAAATTGACATCTGTATTGGGAGCCGGTTTTCCCTGAACACTCACTTTCCCTTTATAAGAAAGATAACTTTCAGGCTGGTATTTGATCTTTGGATAATTTCCTGAAATGATGGATTTCCAGTCAAAACGTTTCCATCTCTCCGAAATTAAAAGCGCATCCAGAGCTTCCGTATTACGGTTGCTGGTAAAATATTGAGCTGGATTGATAATCTTTGAAGTAATGTCACCGGTAAGCCATAAAGAACTCAACAGACTTTGATCATCTTCCGTACTCTTGGTATTTGCATCAAGAACCAACACCGTATAGCCGGAATACTCCGGATTTTTGGAAATGTCAAATGAATTTCTTGCGCGGGGCGTATGGTCCAGCGAAAGAGACTGCAATGTCGGTTTTTTCACTTGTAACAGCTGTGGCTGCACAAAAGACAACCTATTGGCTACTATATTTTCGTTATCATCAAAAACCGTAAGCTGTAAAATTCCATTCACAAGCTGATTATTGGGAATAGAATATTGAATTTCATCCGCAACCTTGTTCACTTGAGCCTTATAAACCAACTGATTGTTGATGGTTCCCAGTACTTTGTAATGTTGAGACTGCTGGGGCAGGTTTTTAGACTTCAGAGTATATTTCACAGCATCACTCCCGGAGATGACCTGTAGGCTTACTCCCGATGGCGAAACATCCGGTAAAGGGATATTCTGCTTTCCGCCTTGCTTATCCTCAATGACCAGCTGATACTTCTTTCCGCTTTTGGGAGTCATGGTCAGTAACCCTACATTTTGATCCAGCCCTTTAAAAGCTGCCATCTTTTCACCAGGATTTTCAGAATCTATTACATATCCTTCCCAATCAGTAGGTTCAGCACCGTTGGACTGAAGCCTTACCGCAACCTTTGTAGAAATGCCGTCTATAAAATTTCCACTTTCAGGATATACAGAAGCCGTCCAGTGTGTTGTGGTGGTGGCGGTCAGTTTCTCAGAAGACGTTGGGTTATACACCGTAATTGGTTTGATAAGCTGAAAATCTTCGCTGAAATTCGCCATCCAGGAAGTATATGCTCTGATGTAGTAAACATCCTCTTTTAAGGTCACGGGCAGCAGAATACTTCCACTTCCTTCACCGTTAAGCAGCGGAATGAGACTTTTACCGATTTGTTTTTTATTACTGTCGTAAAGCTCAACAAATAATGAGGTAGAAATGGACGAAGTATTGTAACCGTCAAATACAAATGATTTAAACCATAGGTTTTCCCCTGCCACAAAACGGCTTTTATCTAATAAGAGATGTATTTTTTCCTGAGGATATTTTTGTTCGAATGTTTTTAAAGCTTCTTCAGCTTTTGTTTGTGCATGAAGGCATTGTACTGCGCCTAAAGCAAACAGGTAGATTAGTTTTTTTGACATATTTGATTTAAAATCTGCGTTTTTTGAAGTGTCAAAATTACATTTTTATTATATTCCGAAACAACATATACAATAGAAAAATACAGACAATAGGGAATAAAATGATACCGTCGATTATTGAAAATATGATTTTATGGTTTCCCGTAAGTTCTGCCTTGAAATATCACTTTTCTTTGCTGGAAATTTATAATGTATGAAAGATAAAAACACAGCCGGTATTCTGGCTCTTTTGCTTGGAGGAATTGGCGTTCACAAATTTTACCTGAATAAACCTGTTGCCGGGATTCTTTATTTATTATTTTGCTGGACCTTTGTTCCTTGTATCATTGCGTTTGTTGAAGCAATTATATTTTTTACTATGGAGGTGAATGCTTTTAATACAAAATATAACAGTACGCCAAACAGCCGAAAAGCTGCTACTCCTCAATTTTATACCCAAAATCATTCGTCTAATGCTGAAGAAGTAGAGAAACTGATGAAGCTGAAACAGAGCGGAGCATTATCAGAAGAAGAGTTCAATACCCTTAAATCAAGATTGTTGGGCCTTTAAAAAGTAAAGAGATGAATATCTTGATCTCCCTTTTTCTGACATTATTTTAATTTCTTGATGTATGTTAAGGTTCTGGAAACAAGGTTTTTCTATTTTTGTACCCGAAAACAACAAAATTTCAATCAACTTTTTAAACATTTCAACAATATGAAAAAAATTAGCGTAATTGCATTAGTAGGAGTAGGATTGCTTTTAGCATCATGTAATAAAGAAAAATCTGCGGATACTGCAGCTACAGCTCAGGAACAGAAAGTAGCAGAAAGCAAAGGAGAAGTATTGGCAGTAGACACAGTAGGTTCTGTAGTCAACTGGAAAGCATTCCACAAAGGAGGAATGGCTCCTCGTTGGGGAACGCTTACGGTAAAATCAGGGGATCTTAGCGTAGACGGAGGTCAGGTTGCTGCGGGTAATTTTATTATTGATATGAATTCTATCAAAGTAGATCCGGCTTCAGTAACAGAAAAAGATAAAAAACCGGCAGACCTTGAAGCTCACCTAAAAAATCCTGACTTCTTTGATGTAGCGAAAAACCCAACTTCAGACTTTAAAATCACAAGCGTTACAGATTTAAAGGAGGCTCCGAAAGATGCAGTAGCAGGAGCAAACAAAACAGTAAGCGGAAACCTTACATTATCAGGAAAAACAATGAACGTTACTTTCCCAGCTAAAGTAGACGTTGCAGAAAATTCAGCAGCAATTCAGGCTAAATTTACAGTGAACAGAGCAGATTGGGGAATCAAATTCGGTACTTCAGAAGCAGATCCTGCAGAATGGATGATCAGCAAAGATATCGAGATCGCCATCGATGTAAAAGCTAAAAAATAATTGTTAGATTGATCAGCAATCTATAGGCTGCTTCTTTTGAGAGGCAGCTTTTTTTGTTTTGTGAACGAAATTCGCAGAGATTTCGAAAGGGACTTATATTTCAGGATGTTCAGATCCTTTTGCAATCCCTTGTCAAAGATGTTGACAATAGTTTCCAGATATTATAAATAATCGTTATTTTGCGGTTGGACCGTCATAACAAGTGAATCTTGGAGTATGGATACTGTTCTTCAATAGGGTATTGAGAAAGGCCGTTTCCAGACGATGGCAGACAAAAGTATTTTCCATGATTTGAAGCCAGGGCCTCAATAACAAATTTTTAAAAAGTGATAAAATATATAGATTATTTAATTTTCCATTTAGACTGTTTGTATAAAAGAATGGATAAGTTTAAATATAAAGACCGGGGAGTAGAAAAATTTTGGTTGATTGTGATCATTTCAATTTTTATTAATGTAAGCTTTTCAACTATTGATAATATTTTTTTGGGAAACTATTTTCTTCTCCAGTCTAAGAATATTTTCTTTTTTTTATTACCAGTAGTGATGTTAATAGTCAACTTCCTGTTTATTAAAAATGAACGGTTTCTAGAATATGATTTTAAAGAAAGTTATAAAGGATATACAGGTTTAGTGATATTGTTTATAATAATGATCATATTGATGACTTTGGTTAAACCTATGAAACAGTAAAATCAATCTTAAAGCATCAATAACATATTTACTGCTCTTGAACGGTTGTGGTATCTTGTTGTTACAGTGGGTATTTCAGACAGCCGGGAGTATGAGTAAAAATGTACCTGTTAAAAAAAATCAATTTTTTTATTTTAATCTTTTTTAAATCATTTAACAAATAATTTTTATCAATCTCGTTAAGGTTTTTCCAAAAATGGTGAAAAATCTTTTATTATATTAAAATAGGCTTTTTGTTGTTTGATTATCAGTTATTTATTGGTATTTATTTTGAAGCAAGTCTATTTGTGTCTGATCATGATATGCGAATATTATCGTTAGATTTTATGAAAAATAAGTACGACTGCCTATAACACCAAAGAACTAAAGTGATGAAACAATATGTCAATCCTCAATCGGGAGCAGACCCTTCTACTAAGGAATTAATGGCTCTTTTTGTTGAAATTTTAAGGGCCCTGCAAAATAAAGAGCCTGAACATTTTCCGTATTATGACAGTGCCGATGTCAAACGTTTGCTGAATATCAGCGACAGTACCTTACACCGCATCAGGAAATCGAAGAAGATTCCCCATGTTAAGATCGGAAATAAAATATTTTATCCAAAATCGTTTTTCAATACAGCCTTCAAACCATGAAGGCTTTTTTTATGCTTTATTGTGAAATCCCAATAGCCTGATTTATATTCTTACTGCCACCTTGAGCGCAAAGTATTTGAAGGCTCTCAGAATAGAACTGTAAAATGATCCGATTTCTGATGATTTTCAAAATTGAAACCAAAATACTCCCGATCTTCTTCGGATTTCCTTCGACTGTTCTTCGGAAAAAGAATCATTTTTCCGAAGCTCATCCGAAGGACACTCGAAGGAGACTCGAAGAAAGTAGGTTGTAAACCGGTCAAAAGACGTCAAAACCTATCAAAAACAGTCATTATTTTCACGGGTGATGGTCCATTGAAAATTCCTTTATACATTCGTTCATGTAATCAAAAAAACACACTAAAATGGCACGAATAACAAAAGGAATCCTTGGTGGATTCTCAGGAAAAGTAGGAACAATTGTAGGAGCCAACTGGCGCGGTAAGGATATTATCCGAAGTATTCCCACTCCCAGCAACAGACCTCCCAGCGAAAAACAAATGGTTCAACAGATGAAATTTAAGCTTGTGATAAGCTTTTTACGCCCTTTAGGTTCCATCCAGAAAAAATATTTCGGATTGAACAGCGGGTCGAAGTCCAGAATCAATCTGGCAGTATCTTACACCATCAACGAAGCGGTTCAGATGGTCGCAGATGTTCCGGAACTGATCTATAACAAGATTCTGATTACGAAAGGTGATCTTACAGGTTTTCAGAATGTAAACGCCACTCCTCAGGCTGGAAATACAATCAGCCTGACCTGGGAAGACAATACGACGCAGGGAAACGCGGCTGGGACAGATCAGGTGACGGTAATCTGTTATAACAAAGAGCTGGATTCATTTGCTGTTTTTGAAGCTATGGCTGAAAGAAGCGCTTTAACAAAAGAGGTAGCTCTACCAGCATATTACGCAGGTAAAGAAATGCAGGTCTGGGCTTATTTGAATAGGGCAGAGGAAGACATTGCCTGCAATAGTTCCTATCTCGGAGCTTTAACGATGATTTAATGTTGATCTCCACCTGAAAAGGTGGAGATTTTTTTTGTAATTATTCTTATTTCTAGAAAAAGCTATTTATTTAACACTGGCATATTCTATAAAAAAGTATTAAAAAGTTGATTACTATAAAAAAGTATTGAATAGAAAAACTACTTTTTTTGGCTATATTTAACGCTTAAATTGAAGTAGATATTAATGGCAATTAAAAAATCTGAGCTATATAGCTCGTTATGGGCTAGTTGTGATGAATTACGAGGCGGAATGGACGCTTCTCAATATAAAGATTATGTGCTTACGATGTTATTTGTAAAGTACATTTCAGATAAATACAAAGGCGATCCGTTTGGGGCGATTACTGTCCCTGAAAATGCGTCTTTTGATGATATGGTTAATTTGATCGGTAATGCGGAAATTGGTGATAAGATCAATAAACAGATACTGAATCCTATTAAGGAAGCTAATAAACTTAATGAGTTTCCTGATTTCAATGACCCAAATAAATTAGGTAAAGGAAAAGATCTAGTAGATACAGTTTCTAATCTGGTTCGTATTTTTAATGATCCAAGTTTGGATTTTTCAGGTAATTCTGCGGAAGGAGACGATATTTTAGGAGATGCTTATGAATATCTGATGCGCCATTTTGCTACTGAAAGTGGAAAATCAAAAGGACAGTTTTATACCCCCGCAGAAGTTTCAAGAGTATTAGCGAAAGTGATTGGTATTAATCAAAAAAATTCTTCAAACCAAACAAAAGCTTATGATCCTACCTGCGGTTCAGGTTCATTATTATTAAAAGTAATGAATGAAGCGGGCAAAAATATTGATCTCTATGGCCAGGAAAAAGAAACTACAACTGCCAATTTAGCGCATATGAATATGATTTTACATGGCGCCGAAACGGCAACAATTGTTGCAGATAACACTCTTTCAAGACCAGCATATCGGAAAAAAATTCCTGTTGATATTTCAAAACCAATGAAAGAAGATCCTATTTCTTTATTGTCAGGTACTACTAATTCTACTGAGATACTCGAACAATTTGATTATGTTGTTGCCAATCCTCCATTCTCCTTAAAAAGTTGGAGTAATGGGGTAAATATAGAAAATGATGAATACAATCGTTTTGCCTTAGGAGTTCCACCAGAAAAGAATGGTGATTACGCTTTTCTATTGCATATTTTGCAATCAATGAACGCTAACGGAAAAGGAGCTGTTGTATTGCCCCACGGGGTTTTATTCCGTGGGAATGCTGAGGGAGAAATTCGTAAAAATATTTTAAAGAAAGGTTATATCAAAGCGATTATAGGTTTGCCTGCCAATTTATTCTATGGTACGGGTATACCGGCTTGTATTATTGTTCTTGACAAAGAAAATGCCGAACATCGAAAAGGAATATTTATGATTGATGCCAGTAAAGGCTTTGTAAAAGATGGTAATAAAAACCGCTTGCGTGAACAGGACATTCGCAAGATTACTGATGTGTTTGATGCTTTTGCCGAACTGCCGAAGTTTAGCCGGATGGTATCAATGACAGAAATTTCGGACCCTAAAAACGATTATAACCTCAACATTCCACGTTATATTGATACTCAGGAAGCTGAAGATATTCAGGATTTAGCAGGACATTTATTAGGTGGTATTCCCCAAAAGGATGTGGATAGTTTGCAGGCGTATTGGGATTTGTTCCCGTCATTGAAAGCAAATTTGTTCAGCCAGCTACGAACAAGTTATTTTGAACTAAAAGTGCCTGCTGAAGAAATTAAAGCTACGATTTTTAATCATCCGGAATTTGTTACATTTAATAAGAAAATGCATAATGATTTTGATGAATGGTTGAATGAACAACAAACGACATGGAATAATTTGGACAAAGGTTTTGGAATAAAAGAAGCCTTTGAAATATCAGCACAAACGATCTTAAGTCATTTTGAAAATAATGCTTTAATCAATCGTTATTCAATGTATCAGCATTTGATGCAATACTGGAACGAAGTGATGCAGGATGACTTCTATTCCATTTCAATGGATGGCTGGAAAGCAGGAAATGAATATACCCGATTGGTCATTAAAGGGAAAAAAGGGAAAGATGGTAAGATAGCTCAAGATAAAGATATCCTCGGCTTAGCTGGAATTGAAGGAAGAATGATAACTCCGGAAATGATGATTAATTATTTCTTTAAGAAAGAATATGAGAGTTTACAGGATTTAGAAAATCAACTGAATCTTACGCAAGAAGCTCTTGCTGAAATAGAAGAAGAAAACAGTGGTGAAGAAGGTATTTTCAGCGATTTGGAAAAAATCAATCTTAAAAATGTAAAAGATTTTTATAAAGTACGTAAAGCCGAAAATGCTTCTAAAGAAGAATTAAAATACATCAAAAATTATATCGATACGCAGGAAGCTTTAGGTGGAATTACTAAACTCATCAAAATAGCCAAAGAGAATTTGGAACTCAAAGTGGTGGCGCAATATCCTTTATTAACCGAAACCGAAATAAAAGATATGGTGATCAACCATAAATGGATACCCGTTTTGCAAAATGCCCTGAACAGCGAACAGGAAAAACTAAGCCAAAACTTGACGCAACGCATTAAGGAATTGGCAGACCGATACCAACAGGCTTTACCTACTTTGGAAACCCAAACAGCGGAAGCTTCGCAAAAAGTATTGGCTCACCTGCAAAAAATGGGATTGGTATGGTAAAGGAACATATAATGAAGCATACAGAGATTGGTTTGTTACCGAAAGATTGGAATGTAATAAATTTAGAGAAAAATTTTACTATAAAAGCAAGGATTGGTTGGCAAGGATTGACAACTGCAGAATATCTTGATGGGGGTAATTATGGATTGGTAACTGGAACTGATTTTAAAAATGGATATATTGATTGGGATAATTGTGTATTTGTTGAAAAAATACGATTTGACCAAGATAGAAATATTCAATTGAAAAATGATGATGTACTTGTGACAAAAGACGGCACAATTGGAAAAATTGCTTATATTGATTTTTTACCCACACCTACAACTTTAAACAGTGGAGTATTTGTTATAAGACCTAAATCAAAGGAAATTAATAATAGATTCTTCTATTACGTTTTGATGTCATTCTACTTTGATGATTTTCTTTTAAAAATTACAGCTGGTTCTACTATAACTCATCTTTATCAAAAAGATTTTGTCAACTTTAATTTTGTTTGTCCACCCTTACCCGAGCAAGAAGCGATAGCGGAAGCCTTGAGTGATGCCGATGCGTGGATAGAAAGTCTGGAGCAACTCATTGCCAAAAAACGCCTCATCAAACAAGGTGCAATGCAGGAATTGTTGACACCTAAGGAGGGTTGGGAAGTGAAGAAGTTGGGGGAGGTTTTGAAGTTTGGAAGCGGTAGAGATTATAAACACTTAAGTAGCGGAGATATTCCTGTTTATGGAACTGGAGGAGTTCTGACATTCGTGGATAATTATCTTTATGATGGAATCTCTGTTGGAATTGGGAGAAAAGGTACAATTGATAAACCTGTTTTGTTGGTAGGTAAATTTTGGACTGTTGATACACTGTTTTTCACACATTCTTTTTTGGGAGTTAATCCAATCTACATCTATTATCAGTTCCTTTTAATTCCTTGGAGAGAATACAATGAAGCTTCTGGAGTACCAAGTTTGAATAAAAATACTCTCGAGCAAATTGAAATTATAATTCCATCATTCAACGAGCAAACTCGTATCGCCACGATCTTATCGGATATGGATGCTGAACTGGAAGTTCTGGAAGCTCAACTAGCAAAAGCCCGACAGATAAAACAAGGGATGATGCAGGAATTGCTGACAGGGAGAGTACGATTAATATAAAAACAAATTTTAACATTTTCACCAGCCATGGTCCTTTCAAAAAAACTTTAACCTTGAACAAAAACAAACAAACTCATTTTATACAGTGGCTTATTCACAAAAAGATAGTATCCGAAGGCTGTGCCATTAGTTATGACAGCTATGTGCGTAATGCCTTATCTGCAATAAAAGTCGATATTAAATCTTTACATACTAAAGAAAGCTTAAAGGATATTACGGAAATGCTTTCCAAAGAAGGTATGGATGAAAAGTTACAAAAAGCGCCTAATACCATTCAGAATTATTTGAGTGGTTTGCGTGCTTATGGTGAATTTTTAGATACTGCATTTTCCGAAGAATATGAGTGTAATAAGACATTACCCGAAAAACCAATTGATATCTTATTGCCTCAGAATAACGTTTTTTTCATGAATAAGAAACTCCATCATAATACATTAGTGTTACTTCCACTAAAAGATTTGGCTCATAAAAAATTTATTATAGGCTCATACCAACGTGGTTACAAGTGGGGGAAAAAGGAAATTTTAGAATTGCTAAATGATATTCATTCTTTTGATAAAAATATGGGGATGTATTGTTTGCAGCCTTTGATCCTAAAATCTCTTGAAATAATTCAACCTAAAATACAAACAGATAGTACGGAAATACATCAAAAAAATGAAGTAGTAGATGGTCAACAGCGAACTACTACTATATATCTTATTTTAAGATACTTAGAACATAAAAAATGGATAGAATCAAATTCTTTGTATGAAATTGATTTCCAAACAAGGGAAAGAAGCGGATATTATTTAAAAAATAATTTAGATACTATTTATAGTTTAGATTTAAGGTCTATAAAAGATGATGAATTTATAGAGTTTAATTATGCTGATCAAAATGCTGTAAATACATTATGGAGTCAATATATTTCTGAACATATGGAATATAATAATGTAGATATATATCACTTCTTTATTGTAAGCTGTTATTTGATACGTTGGATAGAAATTAATCTGAAGGATAAAGGTGAAAGGAATAATTTTATTGAAAAGTTCACAGAAAGTGTTAAGGTAATCTGGTACTCTCTGGAAGCCAGCCAAAATCATGATGAAATAATAAAAGTATTTTTGAATAATAATAAAGGGAAAATTAGCTTAACATCTTCAGAACTTATAAAAGCCTTATTTATATTAGACATTAAAAACAGAGAACCTGAGTCCATAGCTGTATTAAAAATAAATGAATTTGCTACTGAATGGGATGGGGTTGAAAAACAACTTCAAAACGAAAGATTTTGGTACTTTATCCAGCCTGACGAATCAAAATATAAGCAGGGAACAAGAATCGACTTTTTGTTTGATTTAGAATTACAAAAGTGTAAAAATAGCGATTCTTATTTTGCTTATCGAGAAATAGAATCATCATTTAACAAAAATGAAAATATCGGCAACTCTTGGGATCAGGTTTTACGCTTACATTATAAATTTATTAATTGGTTTGAAGATAAAGAACTTTATCATTTTATAGGATTTCTTACCAATTCCAGAATTAAAAATTTAGATGAAATACTGGAAATAAGTAAGGGAAGTAATCGCGATAAATTCAAAGAAGATTTAATGGAAATCGTTAGGGTCGAATTTGATAAAACTGTTGAAAGAGATAAGATTAAACATAAGCCTTATCTTTTAGATAATTTAAATTATAAATACTTTTATAATGAAACAATGAATGTTCTGTTGTTGTATAATGTTTTTTATTATTTAGAGAACATGGCTGGTTACAAATTTCCCTTTGATTTGTATGTAAAACAGCAATGGAGTATTGAACATATTAATCCACAAAATCCGAAAGGATTTGAGAGCATGGAAATCTACACCCAATGGATTACAGATATGCATTTGTATGCAGAAAAACCTTTACAGGATGAGTTAATTGATGAGTTAAAAAAACTTGATATTGATGAATTGGATAAGAATAAAGCATTAATGAAATTGATCGAAGATTTCTCAAAAGAGATTGAGGAAACTACCCATTCCGTTGATAATTTATTGCTATTAGATAAGAATACCAATAGTGCTTTAGGTAACAAATCATTTAAAGATAAGCGTATTAAAATACTTGAATTCGATAAGCGTGGCTATAATGATGACAAAGAGCCTGTTTTTATACCTATTGAAACTTTAAATGCTTTTAATAAAATCTTTAGTGATAATGTTAATATCGAAAGCTGGACAAAAGAAGATGGTGATAGCTATTGTAAAGCTATTGCTCAACGTTTAAAAGGCTATTTACCAACTAATATTTAATGGAATGGGAAAAATTGAAACTTTTTGGGCAATTATACAACATTATGGGATAGAAATACCACCTATTCAACGAGATTATGCGCAAGGAAGAGAAACTGTAAAGGCAAGTAAAGTTAGAACATCATTCCTGGATTCGATATTTAATTCGTTACACACGAAGACGGAGCTTTCTCTGGACTTTGTGTATGGTAAAATCTATGGATTAAGAAATGAAGAGGAGCATAGAAGAAATAAACAGGCTATTCAGTCATTAATTAGCAGTATAAAGGATTATGCTCTTACAATAGATTTAAATATAGAGGATATTAAGATCACGGATAAATCAAGGGATAAATCAGAATTAGTTTATTTAATTCCTTTAGATGGACAACAAAGGTTAACAACATTATTTTTGATTCATTGGTATATCGCAAAAAGATTAGATTATAAGAATGAAATAGCAATACTGAGGAGATTTAGATACAAAACAAGAAAAAGTTCATCAGCTTGTCTTAAACTTTTGACTAGCCGGGAAATTAGTTTACTATTTGAGAATGAAGAGGTACAGTCAGAGTTAAAGAAAGGAAAGTTTTATAAAGAAATTATTGATTTGGAATTTTTTTCTAAATCCTGGTTAAATGATCCTACAGTCCAAGCAATGTTGAATATGTTACAAGCTATTCACTATAAAGCTCAATATTTAGACAGAGAAGAATTAATAAATTACTGGAAAATTTTAACTGAAACAAATTTATTGAAATTTGACTTTTTAAATTTACTGGATTTTAATTTATCAGATGATTTGTATGTGAAAATGAATGCCAGGGGGAAAGAATTATCTCTTTTTGAAAATTTTAAAGCTTGGTTATTTGGAAAAATAGAAGAAGAAAAATGGATAGATTCTAAGACCTGGAAGACTTATAAAGGTAAATTTGATATTGAATGGAATGACTTGTTTTGGGATAAAAAAAGTACAAATGTTTTTGATATTGATGATGTATACTATCGCTTCTTTAAAAGATTACTATTAATTGACATTACTAGGTTTGCTGAAATCTCTGGTTCGTCATTTTCAAAAGACGACAAAAGAATTACAGATATTTTACAAAGTGATAATGAAGAGGATAATTTTGATTTTGAAAATTATTACTCTGATCTAACATCGAAATTATTAACAAAAGAACTTACCAAAAATAAAATAAATGCTCTAATAAGAAATAGATTAAGTACTTATTTTAAAATACTTGATAATTGTAATGAATTATCAAAGGAAGAATATTTTTTTAGTGAACATAGTTCGGAATTTTATAACTATTGGTTTAATATTGATTCTAAGACATCTTGGGTTGATTTAGTAAAGAACTATATCATTCTTTCATTTGTAGAAATTAACAGTGATAGGATAAAAAAAGGAAATTTATTTAAAGATTATTTAAGGGTCATGTTTAATCTTTTTAATAATCAAACTTTTGATAGTCCCATTCTCTATAAAAATGCATTTAATGATATCAATTTGATTAATCAATTTTTGAAAGATAATGAATGTGATATTTATACCTGGTTAGAAAAAAGAGATAATAAAAAGAGCATTGTTTTTACTGATGACCAAATTAATGAAGAAAAGAGAAAATGGGAATTAATAAAAACAGATAAGACTGCTGTAAATAATAATTTATGGATTGATTTAATAAGTAAAGCTGAAAGCCATTCTAATTTTAAAGGAAAGATTGGATTTCTTCTGAATCTTGCTAAAGGAGATAAAAAAGATTTTGATTTTTTCCATAAACAATTAGCTACATTGTTTAATCTCGATATTTTAGACCATAGTGAAAAGTTGTTACAAAGAGCGTTATTAACAAAAGGAAATTATTTTGATAAAAGAGGTGATGCTTATTATATACTTAAAAATGATACATCAACATATCGTGCCAGAAGAGAAAATTGGTTAGGATTTTTATCTAAAAATAATGCCTCAGAAATTATTGCGTTAATTGATAAGGAAGAATTTGATTATAAGAATGTTGAAGGTTTTCTCAAAAAAATTATTTCTAATTATAGTGACACTTTCCCATTAGATAATTTTATTACTCAACCTTTAGAACATATTGAATTTCATCATTTGTATGTTTATTGTGAAGAGTTATTTGATTATGGTGAGTCTAAAATTATTAAGCTCGCAGATAATAAATATGCTTATCAGCTTAATAAGGGAAATACTCGTGGTTATTTTAACGATGTACTTCTGGAATTCATTAAGTTTAAATATTTTCCTGATTCTGATGATGTAAAAATTCATAGAACAAAGGGCTGGGACAACAGTCCTTCTATTGAAGTAAAAGGAGATAGAATTAGACTAATACCACGCAAAAATAAAATCATAGCAGAAAGAATTAGTGATGATGAGCATTTAAGCGATTTTTGGTCTATTTTAAACGTTATAAAATATATAAAAATTAAACTAACCCATGATCAACCCTATAGAACGAATTACTCAAAACAGAATAGTTGAATTATTTCAAGAAGAGCTAGGCTATACTTATTATGGCAATTGGGAAAAACGAGAACACAATAGTAATGTAGAGAACGAAATTCTGAAGCAGAATCTGTTGAATAGAGGATATTCAGAAACGTTGACAGATAAAGCAATAAAAGAAGTATATGATTTCGCAACTTCTACTTCAGGTAATTTGTATCTCCGAAACAAAGCAATGTATTCGTTGTTACGTTATGGAGTGAAAGCACGTCCCGATCTGGGTGAACAATTTGATACTATTTTTCCCATTGATTGGAATGATTTTGACAAAAATGAATTCGGTATTGCAGAAGAAGTTACATTAACAAAAGGTGAAAACAACCGTCGCCCAGATGTGGTTTTGTACATCAATGGTATTGCCATTGGTGTTTTGGAGTTAAAAAGAGGAACTACAGATATTTCTGAAAGTATTAATCAATCTATTTCCAATCAAAGAATATTATTCAATGAATGGTTTTATACCACAGTTCAGCTGCTGATGGCAGGAAATAATACACAAGGTTTGAAATATGGAACCATTGAAACTGAAAATAAATATTACCTTGCCTGGAAAGAAGATGAAAACGATAATAAAGGTTATAAATTAGATAAATATCTAAAGAAATTATGTGCTAAAGAACGTATTTTAGATATCATTTATAACGGAGTTGTTTTTGATGCAGGTAAAAAGAAGCTTCCTCGCCCTCACCAGTATTTTGCTTTGAAAGAAGCACAGGAATTTATCCGTAAAAAAGAAGGTGGTATTATCTGGCATACTCAAGGTTCTGGTAAATCATTAATGATGGTTATGCTGGGTAAGTGGATTTTGGAGAATGTTGCTAATTCAAGAATAGTAATATTAACAGACCGTACCGAACTGGATGACCAGATAGAAAGGGTATTTAAAGATGTGGGAGAAACGGATGTTGCCAAAACAAGATCAGGAAAAGAGCTAATGCAATTTTTAACTTCTTCAAGACCAAGATTGGTTTGTTCGTTAATTCACAAATTTGGTAATAAAACAGAGACTGATTTTGATACATTCATTAAAGAATTACAAAATAATCCTGTACAGACACAGGGCGAAATTTTTGTGTTTATAGATGAGTGCCACCGTACACAAAGCGGTAAACTGAATCAAGTAATGAAAGCCGTTTTGCATAATGCAGTTTTTATAGGCTTTACAGGAACTCCTTTGTTAAAAGAAGATAAGAAAACAACAATGGATGTTTTTGGAAGATACATACACACTTACAAATTTAATGAAGCAGTAGCGGATGGGGTAGTAAAAGATTTGATGTATGAAGGTCGGGCTATTGAACAAAATCTAACCTCTCAAATTAAAGTCGACCAATGGTTTGAAGCAAAAACTGCAGGGCTCAATGATTTCCAAAAAAACGAACTGAAAAAGAAGTGGGGAACCATGCAAAATGTTCTAAGTTCGAAAAGTAGAATGGAAAAAATTGTAGCAGATATTATTGTAGACTTTTCTACTAAACCTCGTTTGAAACACCAGATGGGAAATGCTATTTTGGTAGCCTCAAGTATATATGAAGCCGCAAAATATTATAATTTGTTTTTGAATACCGAACTCAAAAATAAATGTGCTATCATTACTTCATATAATCCCAATGCAAATGATGTTTCATTGGAAGATACCGGTACAGATAATGAAACAGATAAACAATTTATTTATAAAACGTATACAGATTTATTAAAAGAGGTAAATGTAAAAGGCAATAAATCTAAAACGGAAACGTATGAAGCTGATGCGAAGGAAAGTTTCCGAAAAGAGCCTGCAAGAATGAAACTGCTTATTGTAGTTTCTAAATTACTGACAGGATTTGATGCACCGCCATGTACTTATATTTACATTGATAAAAAGATGCAGGATCATACGCTATTTCAAGCTATTTGTAGAGTAAACCGCTTAGATACTGATGATAAAGATTATGGATATATCATCGATTATATGGAGTTATTTGGAAACGTGAAGGATGCTATAAATGTTTATACTTCAGAGTTAGATAGTGAAGAGTTTACTCAGGAAGAAGTAAGCATACAATTAAAAGATCGCTTAAAGGTTGCTAAGGATCGCTTATTTACCGCTTTTGAGATCGTAGAAAGTATTTGCGAGAATGTAGAGAAGCCTAAAGATGATTTGTCGTATATTCATTATTTCTGTGGAAATACAGAGAATCCAGAAGATTTAAAAGCTACTGAATATAAACGTATGGCTTTATATAAAGCTATTGTAGAATATATTCGTGCCTATACCAATGTGAAGGCAGATTTTATTGCTGCAGAATTTACTGACACAGAAATCAAAAGATTTAATGATAAGTTAGATGAATATTTAAGTTTAAGAGAGATCATTCGTATTGCTTCAGGAGAGACCATTAATTTAAAAGCTTATGAAGCAGATATGCGTTTCTTAATTGATACTTATATAAAAGCAGACGAATCAGAAGTAATTTCACCTTTTGAAAATACTTCTTTATTAGATTTACTCGAAATTAATATAGATTCTGCGATTAACAGCTTGCCTAATGAAATTAAAGGTAATCATGAAGCTGTGGCTGAGATTATTGAAAATAATGTACGCAGTAAGATTGTAGAGGAACATTTACTGGATCCAAAATATTTTGACCAAATGTCTATTTTATTACAGGAATTAATTGAAAGGAGAAAGCAAGAAATAATTAATTATCAACAGTACTTAAAAGAAATGGCAGAAGTTATTCGTCAGGTCAATCAAGGGAAACATGATGATCTTCCGAAATCGTTAAATACCAAAGGAAAAGTAGCATTATATCATACTTTGGATGGTGATGAACAGTTGGCATTAGTTTTGGAAGAAGCGGTTCAATATGCTAAACAGGATGGATTTAGAGAGAATATTGCTAAACAGAAACTGGTGAAAAAAGCAATTTATGATGTGGTAGTTGATATCAATAAAGTGGAAGAAATTTATAAAATCATTGATGCTCATAAAGATGAATATTAATGTCAAATAGTATACTCTATATAGGTTCCGTAGAAATTGAGATTACTTTTAAAAAGATTAAAAATCTACATCTCAGTGTGCACCCGCCCGATGGGCGGGTGACCATTGCTTCACCCGAATTTTATGATCTTGAGAAAGTGAAAATATACGCAGCTACTAAGCTCAGTTGGATAAAAAGAGAACAAGAGAAAATAAGAAGCCAAGAACGAGAAAAACCAAGACTGATGATCACGCAAGAAAGTCATCAATTTTTGGGCAAACGTTATCTAATGAAGGTGATCGAAAGTAAGAGACCTAAATTAGTTTTAAAGCATAATACTATTGAGTTATATGCTGTAGCTGATGCAACTATAGAGCAAAAGCAAAATACACTTTATAATTGGTATAAGAAAGAATTAGAAATAAAGATCGGGTCATTAATCTTAAAGTATGCTCAATTGATGAATCTAGAGGATATTAATTTTGGTATCAGAAAAATGAAAACTAAATGGGGAAGTTGTAATACTGAAAAACGAATGCTCTGGTTTAATATAGAATTGGCAAAAAAACCGATTGACTGTATTGAATATATTGTTGTACATGAATTGGTTCATTTACTTGAAAGAAACCATAATAAGAATTTTATTATTCTTATGGATAGGTTTTTGCCAGGCTGGAGGCTGCAAAAAAAGATTTTGAATGAATTACCTTTATAATTTACATATGAAAATTACTTTGTTAGATTTATAGACTAAGAGTTAATCTCAATTCAAAAACTCCGAACCCTTCACCCTCACACAATACTCACTCCCCAAATACAGAGGGTTGCCATGCTTCTCAGACCAAAAGCCATCCAGAACATCTTTACTTAAACAACGGTATACGGCCACTCCTTTGTAGATTTTCTGATCATCACCTTCATAATTGAAATTGAGAACCAAGATCTGATCTTTGTAAAACCCCGTGCCATGCTGTACATGATCGCCAATGAGCCATTGCGCGACTATTCGGTTAAAGGAATCGATCGCTAAGGTTAAAGTGCCATAGTAAGAAATATCGGAAGATTCTTCCTGATTGCTTCCTTTAATAGAATAAGTTCCTGCAAGATCCTGTACTGTCATTGATTTGTTTTTTACGAATGGCAAATGTAAAAAATCCTGTTCTGGAAACATAGTCAATCACTAAAAGTATTTTACTCTATCAATTAAGTCTTATTTTTGCTGGAAAATTAACGTAAGGATGATTACTTTTCTGCTGATTGTTAATCTGATCACTTTTGGTGCTTTTGGATTTGATAAATGGCAAGCCCGGAAACACCAGTGGAGGATTTCTGAGAACACTCTTTTAGGCCTTTCTTTATTGGGTGGAGTAGTAGGCGCCGCTTTAGGAATGATCCTGTTTCATCATAAAGTTTCTAAGAAGTCGTTTCTGGTGAAGTTTTTCATTGTGGTTTTAATAGACGTTGTATTACTTTACCGTTTCATAAGGCATTAACAGACGATCTTCAAAATATTTTTACGAATGATACAATAGTAAGGAGATCAGAGCAAATTGATTGTCTGTTTTTTCCTAACTTTATCACAGAATTCAATGAATACTGAAAAGACAAATAAAACCGTTCAAGAGATCAATAAAATATCAGAATCGGTATTAAAATACCGCAGAACATGGAGTTTTCATATTAGGCAAAGGTTTTGCCAGAGTGGTAATAAAGGTCTTTTGAAGAGAATCTATGTACGGCCCAGGCCTGTGCACGAACCATAAAAAAAGAATGTTTTTTAACCGGTCTTTTTTATGGTATTGTAAATTAGTATTTTAAACAAAATATTAATTATTTAGATAAGCAAATATTTTTTCATTAAAATTCACTACTTTTGCACCCGTAAAAATCTTTTATGCAAAACATTAGAAATATTGCGATTATCGCACACGTTGACCACGGGAAGACGACCCTGGTTGACAAAATTATACACGCTACCAATATTTTCAGAGAAAATCAGGAGAGTGGAGAGTTGATTATGGATAACAACGATCTTGAAAGAGAAAGAGGGATCACCATCTTATCCAAGAATATTTCTGTTACTTATAAAGACACAAAAATTAACGTAATTGATACCCCTGGTCACGCCGATTTCGGAGGTGAGGTAGAAAGAGTATTAAAAATGGCTGATGGGGTAATCCTGTTGGTGGATGCGTTCGAAGGACCAATGCCACAAACAAGATTCGTACTTCAGAAAGCTTTGGAACTAGGATTGAGACCACTAGTGGTAATCAACAAAGTAGACAAACCAAACTGCCGTCCGGACGAAGTTCACGATCAGGTATTTGATTTGTTCTTCAACCTTGAGGCTACTGAAGAGCAGTTGGATTTCCCTACATTCTACGGGTCTTCTAAACAAGGTTGGTTCAACACTTCATTAGAACAAACTGAAGATATTTTACCATTATTGGATGGTATCTTACAATATGTACCGGCTCCAAAAGTAACTGAAGGTAACCTTCAGATGCAGATTACTTCTCTGGATTTCTCTTCTTTCTTAGGAAGAATTGCGATCGGGAAAGTAACAAGAGGAGAAATTAAAGAATCTCAGTGGATCGGTCTTGCTCAGGCAGACGGTAAAGTGGTAAAAGGAAAAGTAAAAGAACTTTACGTTTTCGAAGGATTAGGAAAGAAAAAAGTAACTGAAGTACAGGCAGGAGATATCTGTGCTGTAGTAGGTTTCGATTCATTCCAGATTGGTGATTCATTCGTAGATCTTGAAAATCCTGAACCATTGGAAAGAACGGCTATCGATGAGCCAACGCTGAACATGACGTTCTCTATCAACAATTCACCTTTCTTCGGTAAAGATGGTAAATATGTTACTTCTAACCACCTGAAAGAAAGATTAACAAAAGAATTAGAGAAAAACCTTGCTCTAAGAGTTCAACAGACTGACGATGCAAATACATTCTTAGTATTCGGTAGAGGTATTCTTCACTTATCTGTTTTGATTGAAACAATGAGAAGAGAAGGGTATGAAATGACGATTGGTCAGCCACAGGTTATTTTGAGAGAAGATGAGAGCGGACAGAAACTGGAGCCTTATGAATCTTTGGTAGTAGACGTTCCTGAAGAGTATGCATCAAGAGTAATCGACCTTGCTACTCAGAGAAAAGGTGACCTTCACATCATGGAAACTAAAGGAGAAATGCAGCACATGGAATTCGAAATTCCTTCAAGAGGTTTGATCGGATTACGTTCTCAGATGTTGACTGCTACTGCTGGTGAAGCTATCATGGCACACCGTTTCACAGAATATAAGCCTTTCAAAGGAGCTATTCCTGGAAGAAACAATGGAGTACTGATCAGCAAAACTCAAGGACCTGCTACAGAATATTCTATTGCTAAACTACAGGACAGAGGTAAGTTCTTCGTAGATCCGGGTGAGGAAATCTACGCGGGGATGATCATTGGTGAGCAAAACAAACCTGGAGATCTTGTTGTAAACATCGTGGAAGCAAAACAGTTGAACAACATGAGAGCTTCTGGTAAAGATAAAGATACTGGTGTTGCTCCGAAAATCTTATTCTCTCTTGAAGAATGTATGGAATACATCCAGGGTGATGAAGCAATTGAGGTAACTCCTAACTTCATCAGAATGAGAAAGAAAATCCTTTCTGAAGAAGAAAGAAAAAGAGTAGAAAGATCTGCAAAAGCATAATAAAAAATCTTATACATAAAATCAAAGCCTCGATTTTCGAGGCTTTTTTTCTATATAAACCCGGTAAAATGCTTATTTTGGCATAATAATCTCTAAGAAATAAAAAATAATATAGTTTCAAGACTATGAGAATAAACAAATTAAAACTTATCGTTTTACTGAGTGTTTTTGCTTCTTACACTACCTCATGTTCCGTTCAGAACAATGTTGTAAAAACACCATCCACAAAAAATCCGACCAAACCTACCAATAATACAAACCCACCCAAAGTACCTGTTGCGACAACACCAGGAACGGTGGCCTCTACAGATGACAACTTCAGAACCAATCTTCCCGAAATCAAAAGAGAATTCCGTGGAGCCTGGATCGCGAGTGTGGCCAATATCAACTGGCCTTCAAGAAATGATCTTACCGTAGAACAGCAGAAAGCAGAAGCCATCAGCATGCTGGATATGTTGAAGAATAACAACTTCAACGCGGCTATTTTTCAGATCAGACCTTCTGCCGATGCTTTATATACCAGTAATATTGAGCCCTGGTCTTACTTTTTGACTGGAGAAACAGGAACAGCTCCTTCTCCCAATTACGACCCGCTTCAGTTTTGGATTGAAGAAGCCCATAAAAGAGGATTGGAACTGCATGTATGGCTGAATCCTTATCGTGCTCATCATACCAATGGAGGTTCGGTGAGTAAGCTGTCGATGGCCAACAAGCTTTCCGATATTGTCGTAAGATTAAAGAACGGAATGTACTGGTTTGATCCTGCCAATCCGAAAACACAGGGGCACGTTT
This sequence comes from Chryseobacterium sp. Mn2064, assembly GCF_049319685.1. Taxonomy (NCBI): domain Bacteria; kingdom Pseudomonadati; phylum Bacteroidota; class Flavobacteriia; order Flavobacteriales; family Weeksellaceae; genus Chryseobacterium; species Chryseobacterium sp. Mn2064. The sequence goes on along the minus strand of NZ_JBMOUE010000002.1, from coordinate 33,529 downwards.
CCAACGTAGTAAGAGATATCGTGAAAAGATATGATATAGATGCGGTTCACTTTGACGACTATTTTTATCCTTACGCCGCTTACAATAAAGGAGCAGATTTCCCTGATAATGCAACCTGGAATGCCTATGTAAGCAGCGGCGGAACATTATCAAGAGCCGATTGGAGAAGAGATAATGTGAATAAATTCGTAGAACGTATCTACAAAGAAATTCATGCAGAAAAAAACAATGTGAAATTCGGGATCAGTCCATTTGGAATCTGGAAACCGGGATATCCGGCAGGCGTAGTAGGATCATCACAATACGATGAGCTGTATGCCGATGCTAAATTATGGCTGAATAAAGGTTGGGTAGACTATTTCTCTCCACAGCTATACTGGCCTATTGAATCTAAAGGCCAGAGCTTTGAAGGTCTGCTAAGCTGGTGGCAGTCTGAAAATACAATGAACCGCCACTTATGGCCGGGACTGAATACGGTAGAAATCAGAGTTTCAGATCGTCCGACGGAAATTAAAAATCAGATTGAGATCTCCAGAAAGATTCTTAAAAACGATGCCGGGGAAATTCACTGGAGCATTGCCGGACTTACCAAAAATCCTAATATGCTGCCTGTATTGAAGAATGGTCCTTACAGCGAAAAAGCCCTGATTCCAAAATCACCATGGATCAAAACAGTGCCAATGCAAACACCCACTTTATTTGTAACGGATAATGGAAGCTTTGCACAGACCAGCTGGAGTATTAAAAATGTTTCAAATGTTTTCCAATGGGTGCTATTTACTCAATATGACGGAGTGTGGCAGACGGATATCTTAACGCTGGATACCATTTCAAAAGATATTCCTAAGTTCAAAGACGGTAAAAAACTGAATGCCATAGCCATTAAAGCGATTGACAGATTAGGCAATGAAAGTGATTACTTCGCGAAAAAGATAAAATAATTTTTAGCTGATCAATAATAAAGGCCCGGTTCTTAACTGAATCGGGTTTTTTATTTTAGAATAACTATAAATTATGCATTTAAAATATTGATAATCAGATATTTTAATTTTATATGAATCATTGTTTATAAAGAAAATAAATCTATGGGAATCATTTTTGCATGAAGAATATCATAATCACCAAAATATAAAACATTATGAATACTAAAAGACTTTCCACAAAAATGGAAAAAGCACTTAGCGATCAGATGAACAAAGAAATTCACGCATCACACGTATTTTTATCGTATGGAATATGGGCGGATGATAAAGGCTACCAGGGAATTGCCAACTTCCTGTACCGCCATTCTCAGGAAGAAAGAAACCATTCGATTAAATTCATGGAATATATTCTCAACCGAGGTGGAAAGCCTAAAGTAAATGCCATACCAGCCCCTCCGGCAGATCCTAAAACACTTACAGCCTGCTTCGATGGCGTTTTTAAACACGAAGTAGATAATACCACAGCCATTTACAACATCGTAGACCTTTCTATGGAAGAAAAAGACTGGGCAACCTGGAATTTCATGCAGTGGTTTGTACAGGAACAGATTGAAGAAGAAACGTTAGCACAGAACTTAATTGATAAATTGAAAATTGCAGGAGGAGACAGAGCTACGGATGAATCTTTGTTCACCCTTGATAAAGCTTTACAGGAAGCCCCTAATGACGTTCCTCTGGCGCAGAATGCCACAGGTACCAATCCTTAAAATAAAAACAGGAAAACACAACCCGTTTGAAAAATCTGTCAGAGTACTGACAGATTTTTTATTATGAAACTCCCTTAAAAAACACTATCTTTGCACACTCGTAATTCAAGATTCTGCGTATAATGCTTACCATGAGAAAAACCTTGAATTGCCTTTAAACCTTAAACTTTGAATTTTACAATATGAAATGTGGAATCGTAGGCCTGCCGAATGTAGGTAAATCAACTCTTTTTAACTGCTTGAGTAACGCAAAAGCTCAGTCAGCAAACTACCCTTTCTGTACCATTGAACCTAACCTTGGAACGGTTTCTGTACCAGATCAGAGACTTTTTGAACTGGAGAAAATCGTAAAACCGGAGAGAGTGTTACCGGCAGTGGTGGAAATCGTTGATATTGCAGGTCTTGTGAAAGGAGCGAGTAAAGGAGAAGGATTGGGGAACCAGTTCTTGGCTAACATTCGTGAGTGTGAAGCTATCATCCACGTTTTAAGATGTTTTGATAATGGAAATATTGTTCACGTTGAAGGTTCAGTAGATCCGTTAAGAGATAAAGAAATCATTGATATCGAGCTACAGCTGAAAGACCTTGAAACCGTAGGAAAAGCAGTTGAAAAAGCTAAAAAATTCATCAAATCCGGTAAGAAAGAAGACATCCTTACGTATGAAACCCTTCAGAATTTACAGAAATTCCTTGAAGATGGTAAAAATGCGAGAGAATTTGCAACCGATGATTTTGCAAAATCAATCATTGGAGAAGTTCAGCTTTTGACCAACAAGCCGGTACTTTACGTTTGTAATGTAGACGAAAACTCTATCAAAAACGGAAACGAATGGATTGGTAAAATTGCAGAAATGGCTCAGAACGAAGGAGCAGAGGTAGTTGTATTAGCCGCTCAAATTGAAGCTGATATCAACGAGCTGGAGACTTTTGAAGAAAGAGAAATCTTCCTTGATGAGCTAGGGCTTACAGAACCAGGAGTAAACCGTCTGATCAGAAAGGCATATGACCTTTTAAAACTTCAGACATACTTTACTGCAGGAGTAAAAGAAGTAAGAGCATGGACGATCGGACAGGGATGGACGGCTCCACAAGCTGCTGGGGTAATCCACACCGATTTTGAGAAAGGTTTCATCCGTGCAGAAGTAATCAAATACAACGATTACATTACTTACGGTTCTGAAGTAAAGATTAAAGAAGCCGGAAAACTTTCTGTAGAAGGTAAAGAATATATTGTACAGGATGGTGACATCATGCACTTTAGATTCAACGTATAAGAAAATATTAAAGTTAGTTTGTAATAGAAAGGCGCTTCCATGAATTTGGGAGCGCTTTTTGCATTCATCCCCACAAAATTTAATCATGAAAATTCTATATCTTATCCTTCCGGTTCTGTTTCTTTCCTGCTCTCAAACCATTGAACAAAGATGCTTTATCAATAGCAATGATCAAAAGTTCGAAGGGTATAAAGAATCTAAACCTTATACCGCACAACAAATTTTAAACGAAAAGCCTGATTATCTTGATATCGTAAACCTCAAAAAATTCAGAAGCTTTAAGAAAGACAGTATTGCCTCTCATCCTTCCCGAAACTATGAAGAATTAGATAAAATATATAAAAAGCAGGAAACAGACTTTAAACTCTTCCGGGAAAAGTTTTCAGATCAGTTTTTCTTTCACTTTCAGCAAGATACAGGAAATGTTTTATATGCTCTGGGACAGAACCGATTGGGATTTTGGTTACTTACCATTGAAAATAATAAACATGCTGCTTACTTCCTTGGTTTGAGCTTCAGTCATTATTATTTCAATAAAACTCAGGAATTGCCTATGATAAAAGATGGTTTTCTACAGCTCGAAGGAAGTTTGGTCAAAATTGTAAAAGTGCCTGGTCTTCCGGGATATGACGATTATTCTGCAATGGAAGATGGTAAACTCTTCAAAATAAACTTAAAAAGTTTGATGAAAGATTCCGATCAGGACGGATATAATGATATTTTTGAGAAAAGCTTTGGCTTGAATCCTGAGAGTAAAGATACAGACGGAGACGGAATCAATGATTTTGATGATTTGAATCCGATGTTCAGATCTGAAAAAAATAAATTTGCACAGCTGTACGAAGATCTTTTGCCGGATTTTAATGCAGAGATGATGAAAAAATTACGGTATACATTTTCTGTCTATAAAAGCGACTGCGATTATTTTCATCAGATCAATCCCCAATATAGAGTCCTTTTTATTCCTGAAAGTACAAAGAAGCAACCCTATTATGTAAGAATGACAGATGTTACAAACAGGAGTCTTTCGAAAATCCAGAAAGACGATAAAGATCCGGATACGGTCTATATCTATGAATCCGGAAGCAGCTTTACGAATGATTATAAAGCAAAGTATGTAAAAGGGAAATGGATCTTGGAAAATATTGGGGGAACTGTTGTTTAAGTTTCCTATACAGTAATAAAAAACTGCTCCCTAAAATCAGAGAGCAGCTTTTTTGTTTTTTACTTAAGAAAGAGGAATGCCTATATCGAATCTGCATTTCGGTTCTATACATTCTATAGAGTACATCACACAGTTATTAACTATATCTGTACATCTTACAGATCCTCCCTCGCCATCTTTACAATCTGGTTCATAGCATGCAGGACCATGTTGCACGCATACACCGCCACTCTTGCAAAGTTTTACACCTCCGGCAATTGTTCTCAGCTCTTTTTTACTTAGTTTTTTTGCGTTCTCAGACATTTGCTTTTTCATGGTAATTGATTTAAATGAATTTGTTATTAGTTAGTTTTAAGGTTCTTGAATTGAAAAGCTCTTTTTAGAGATGTTGTAAAAGCCAATGATAGGCCTTTATATCTAAAACGGACTACCTGTATCGAAGTGGCATTGAGGTTCTATACATCCCATGGAATAAACAACGCATTTATTCAAGATATCTGTACATTTTACAGGTCCTCCACCTCCCGGTTTACACGTTGACTCATGACATGAAGAGCTACTTTGTGTGCATGCATTATCTTGCATACATAATTTTACGCCTCCAACGATGTTTTTCAGGTCTTTTTTACTTAATTTTTTTGCATTCTCTGACATTTGTTTTTTCATGGTAATTGATTTTAAATGAGTTTGTTATTAGTTTAAGTTTTGTATGGATGTTATTCAAGTTCAATAGTAGGCTGGCACTGAGGTTCTGCACAGGCCAATGAAAATCTTTTACAGGTAAGGTCCGGGAGTAAACACATTTCTTTTCCCCCGGTAATGACTCTTAATTGTTTTTTATTTAATTTTTTTCCGTGGTTTAAGTCCTGATTTTTCATACGATATAATTTTTGAATTGGGTGATTATGGTATAGAAGTATTGGGGTTATGGTCTGCAGATTTTTTGTGCACAGCCTACTGAAATGGTTGTACAGTTTCTTACATCATCTGGTGGATAGGTTTCGCATGGGACATCCGGAGTGCAGATCCTCGGTTGCATACAATCCAGCATACCTCCCTGAATTGTTCTTAGCTGTTGCTTGTTAAGCTTTTTGCCGATTTGTGAGATTTGATTTTTCATTATTTTGATTTTTAGTGAGTTAGTTTTGACGAATGTAATAAAAATAAACGAAAATATATCACTCAATTAAGAAAAATGATTAATTTTTTAAACAAAGTACGATTGGTGTTGATAATTAAACTAACTTGAATACAATAAATGTATTGGACTTTTCAACACAATAAAAATGGACTTTTCAACACAATTTATATGCTGCCTATTGCTGATATTTGCTCTATAAATATTGAACAAATGGAAAATAAAGAAACAGTTTTAGTGACAGGAGGTTCAGGCTTTATCGCCTCATATTGTATCATCACCCTTCTTAATAATGGATTTAAAGTAAAAGCGGCAATCCGTTCCCTTAAAAAGGCTGATCTGGTAAAGCAAATGCTTAAAGAAGGTGGAATACAGTCTTTTGAAGACCTTTCTTTCGCAGAAGCAGACCTTGAAAATGAAGCAAGCTGGGAAAAAGCAGCTGAAGGCTGTCAGTATGTTATACACACGGCTTCACCGACCCCTCATACCGATGCGAAAACAGAGGATGACTTTGTGATTCCGGCTAAGAACGGAGTTCTTTTTGTATTGCGGGCTGCCCAAAAAGCAGGGGTGAAAAGAGTGGTTTTGACTTCTGCGTTTGGTGCTGTAAGTTATGGAACATTTAAAAATACGCCTTATACGGAAGAAGACTGGACAGTCATTAATGATACCGTAGCTCCTTATCAGCGTTCCAAAACAATCTCAGAAAAGGCAGCATGGGATTTTATAAAAAATGAAGGAAATGGAATGGAATTATCAGTTGTAAACCCAACAACTGTATTGGGACCCGTTTTGTCTGCAGATTATGCACATTCCTTGCAGGTGATTAAGCAGATGTTGAATGGTGAGATGAAAGGGTGTCCCAAACTGATTACCGGATTTGTAGATGTACGGGATGTTGCCGATCTTCACTTTAAAGCAATGACGATGCCTGAAGCTAATGGACAGCGTTTTCTTGCGGTGGCGGGAGAAGCCCTTTCTATGCTGGAAGTGTCAGCGGTTCTTAGAAAGAATCTGGGAAATATAGCTCATAAAGCTCCGACAAAAGAACTTCCTAATTGGATGATAAGGTTGTTTGCTGTTTTCAATCCGAAGCTCAATATGATTGTTCCCCATTTAGGACTTGTCAAAAGAGCCAGCAGCGAAAAAGCAAAAAGTCTTTTAGGATGGCAGCCACGAAGTGCAGAAGAAGCCATAGTAGCTGCTGCAGAAAGTTTAATCAAATTTAACCAAATTTAAAATGAAAATAATCATCACAGGAGCAACTGGGTTAGTAGGAGAGGGCGTTTTACTCGTCAGTCTTCAAAATCCGGATGTAAAAGAAATACTGGTGATTGGGAGAAAACCGCTCAACCGGCAGCATCATAAACTGAAAGAACTTGTCGTAAAAGATTTTTCAGAAATAAAGAACTATTCGGACGAACTTAGAGGATATGATGCCTGCTTCTTTTGTGCAGGAGCAAGTTCTGTCGGCGAAACCGAAGAAAGTTTTACCCAAAAAACCTATCATTTTGTGGTTCCTTTTGCAGAAGCATTATCCCGGATCAATTCCTCAATGACATTTATTTATGTTTCAGGAAACAGAACCGACAGCACAGAACAGGGAAAGGTAATGTGGGCAAGGGTAAAAGGAAGAACAGAAAATGCTTTACTCAAACTGCCTTTTAAAGCTGTATACAATTTTCGTCCGGGATTTATGAGGCCCGTAAAAGGTCAGCAGAATGTCCGTTTTATTTACAGGGTGTTTGATGCTTTAGCTCCTTTATGGTATATCATATTTCCCGGCTGGATCTGTAAAATGCAGGAAGTGGGCTCAGCCATGATCAATTGTGTTGCTAAAGGGTACGATAAGCCTATACTGGAAGTCAAAGATATTAAAACAGCGGCCACCTTATGAAGAAGTTTCTAAAGATCATAAAGAGAACAGCCGTTGTCTTACTCTGTCTGATCCTGATTGGTGTTTCCGTTGTTTACTTCTATATGAAAAAACCTCAATTTGGAGCATTACCGGAAGGATACCGACTGGAAATGATTAAAAAGTCACCTCATTATAAAGGTGGGAAATTCAGAAATCTGATAGAAAAACCAACCATTACACCAGGCTACAGTATGTCAGGTGAAATATGGAGGTCTCTGGTTGAAGAATATCCGCATACTGAACCTTCAGACAGCCTGCCTTCGGTAAAAACAGATCTTAAAAATATTCCTGCCGACAAGAATGTCATAGTATGGTTTGGGCATTCTTCCTTCTTTCTGCAGTTGGATGGGGTGAAAATCTTAGTAGATCCGGTCTTTAGCGGTAAGGCTTCACCGTTGCCATGGGGGGTAAAAGCATACCGAGGAAGTGATATTTACACTGCCGAAGATATGCCTCAGATCGATTATATGCTGCTTTCTCATGATCACTATGATCACCTCGATTATGAAACCGTAAAAGCGCTGCAATCTAAAGTACAATATGTGATCTGTGGACTTGGAGCAGGCGCCCATTACGAAAAATGGGGCTATACAAAGCAACAGATTCTCGAAAAGGACTGGGGAGACCGACAGGAAGTGAAACCCGGCTTCTCTATCTTTACAGAAAGCACCCATCACGATGGCGGGAGAGGATTTAAAAGTTCACAGGCTTTATGGCTGTCTTTCTTTATTCAGTCACCTTCTATGAATGTATATTACAGCGGTGACGGAGGGTATAGTGATCGTTTTAAAAAGATAGCTGAGAAATATCCCCCTATCGACTGGGCTATTATGGAATGCGGACAGTACAATAAAGCATGGCAGTCTGTACATGAACTTCCTGAAGAAGTTGCTCAGGCCGTTACCGAATTAAAAGCGAAGAATATGCTGCCCGTTCACCATTCTAAGTTTACCTTAGCAAGACATCCATGGAATGAACCGCTGGAGAAGATTTCCCAACTTTCACAAGGGAGGCCTTATCGCCTTGCCACACCTATGATTGGAGAAATGGTACGTTTGGATGATCCTGCGCAGATATTTAAACCATGGTGGAAAACTGTAAAATAATATCTCATGAAAATAACTGAAATAAAATCCTGTTTTGTAGGTCCTGCCATATCACCGGAGCAGTTTATTACTGAACATTTCTTTTTGTTTCTTGCAAAAGGCATGATGAACGGCTATGACGGAAATAAGCATTACACTCTGAAACCTGGTGACAGCTGTATCGTACGGAAGAACAGGCTGGCGCGGTATAATAAGCAGAGGGATAATAATGAATTTGAAAAGGTGATCTTCATTTTTGACGAACCCTTTTTACAGGAATTTCATAAAAAGCATAAGGTGTCTTTTCAGAACCATCAGTCTAATGATGCTTTTATTCAGCTTAAAAAAGATCCCTTGATCAATAGTCTTCTCCTTTCGCTGGAGCCCTATTATACAGATTCGGGGATGGTAAACAATGCATTTTCTGATGTGAAAAGAGAAGAACTTCTGCTTATTCTTTTGCAGCTGCACCCCGAATTGTCCGATATTCTGTTTGATTTTGGAATTCCGGGGCGTATTGATCTTGAAGAGTTTATGCAGAGAAACTACAAATTTAATGTCAGCCTGGAACGTTTTGCTTTTCTTACCGGACGCAGTTTATCTGCTTTTAAAAGAGACTTTAAGAAAATTTTTAATGAAACGCCTAACCGTTGGCTGGTGAAAAGAAGATTGCAGGAAGCCCGTTTTCTGATCGAAGAAAAAAGGCAAAAACCAACAGATATTTACATTGATTTAGGCTTTGAAGACCTGTCTCACTTTTCTTTTGCTTTTAAAAAAGAGTTTGGAATATTGGCAAGAAATCTGTAGCTTTTCAATCATCTTAGAATAAATTGAAGAATGACGATCCATTAAAACGAATGCTGTAATTGGAAGAAAAGATCTTCATTATTTCAAAAGTTATAACTTTGCATATTTGAATTTTACAAATAATCTGTTATGGAAAAGATAGCTCATACTTCACTGGAAGATTTCTACAGAGAAATGGCAGCCAAATTAGGCAAGGATCTGGAAAGTATTTTCCCAAAAGGTCTTCATAAAGATATTGGACACTTCAATGTTTTTGATATTGCACAGACGCTGGAAAGGGTAAGATCTACCTCCGAAATGCCTTATAACAGGAGAAAATATTATAAGATAAGCTTTATTAAAGGTAAAAACAGAGCAGAATATGCGGACAAAGTGATTTCGATTAAGCAGAATGCTTTATTATTTGCCACGCCAAAGGTTCCTTATCACTGGGTTCCTGAAGATCCGAACCAGTCGGGGAGCTTCTGTGTTTTCACGGAAGATTTTTTTATGAAAGACAGATCGAAGAATAGCTTGGAAAGCCTGCCTATTTTTCAGCCGGGAACAGTTCCTGTTTTTGAAATTGATGATGAGTTGGCTGATGAAATTGAACATCTGTTTAAAAAGATCAAAAAAGAGATCGCCTCAGACTATATTTTCAAATATGATCTGATCAGGAACTATGTTTTAGAGCTAATCCATTACGGACAGAAACTGCAACCTGCATCTAAAATATCAACCTCAAACGATGCTTCCATGAGGGTCGTTTCTCTATTTGTAGAGCTGTTGGAAAGACAGTTTCCCGTAGAATCTTCGGAGCAGAGGCTGCAGCTGAAAACTGCTAAAGATTACGCCGACAGACTGGCTGTTCATGTTAATTATTTGAATAAAAAGCTTAAAGAAAGTACAGGCAAAACAACCACAGAAATTATTACAGACCGTATTACCCAGGAAGCAAAAATTCTCCTGAAACAGACCCAATGGAATGTCTCCGAGATTTCCTATGCTTTAGGATTTGAAGAAATTGCCCATTTTTCCAATTTCTTTAAAAAGAAAACTTCTTTGACTCCCTTAGAGTTTCGCTCATGATTTGAATTTTGCAAATTTTGGATTGATCTGAGCAAACTCTTCCTTCTTAAAATATCTCAACTTTGTATCATCAAAATATTCAAACAAATGGAAACAAAAACGAAAATTGCATTAGTGACAGGAGGTAGCCGTGGATTAGGTAAAAACTCTGCACTTAAAATTGCTAAGAAAGGACTAGACGTTATCATTACTTATAGAAGCAACCAGCAGGAAGCAGAAGCCGTGGTTGAGGAAATAAAAGCAATGGGTCAAAAGGCAGTTGCTTATCAGCTGGATACCAAAGATCTTAAAAGCTTTGATGCTTTTGTAAAAGAAGTAACCCATCATTTGCAGGAAAATACCGGAAGCCCAAATATTGATTATCTGATCAATAATGCAGGAACCGCTTTATATTCGCCTATTACAGAAGTAACAGAAGAGCAGTTGGATGATGTGGTGGATATTCACTTCAAAGGGGTGTTTTTCCTGACTCAGAAGTTTTTACCTTTTATCAATAACGGAGGAGGAATCGTGAATATATCTTCGGGATTGGCAAGATTTGCAACACCGGGATCTTCTATTTACGGATCTATAAAAGCTGGAGTGGAGATGCTTACCAAATATATGGCTAAAGAACTGGGAGCAAGAAAGATTAAAGCCAATGTAGTGGCTCCGGGAGCAATAGAAACAGACTTTGGAGGGGGAAGAGTGAGAGATAATGAAGAAATTAATGCGATGGTAGCAGGTTCTACAGCATTAGGAAGAGTAGGGCTTCCTGACGATATCGGAGGTGTTGTAGCATTCCTGTGTACAGAAGATGCAGGATGGATCAACGGACAAAGAATTGAAGCATCCGGTGGAATGTTTTTATAAATAAGGGTTTAAAAACCTGATCTTCAAAATAAAAACCAGTCTGTAAAGGCTGGTTTTTATCGTTTATTAGTTATGAAAATGAAGATAGCAGGCTGATAATCAGGTTTTATACAGCCTGTATGTTTTAGCTAATATTAATTAAGGATAGGTGGAACCTGGCATTCCGGTTCTCCACAGAATTTACCGTAATAAGCACATTCTGAAGTGCCTGGTGGATGACATATTCTGCGCCCTCCCTGGATGGTATTGAGTTCTTTTTTATTTAGTTTTCTTCCTCTGTTTATAATTTCCTTCTTCATGATTTTGGTTTTTAGCCAGTTAGAGTTACGAATATAAGGAAATATTCAATATAAATCACTATGTTGAGAAAAAATAAAAGAAGAACGATGTTTTTTTAAAAAGGCTTCTAAATTTTAGAGAGATTTTCAATCGCTCTTTCCAGAGTTTCCTGTTTCTTGGCAAAACAAAGCCTGATTACATTTTCATTAAGTTTATTTTTATAGAATGACGAGAAAGGGACACTTGCCACTTTATGATTAACCGTTAATTCTGTAGCGAAGTCAAAGTCATTCTTGTCTGAGATCTTATCATATTTTACTGCCTGGAAATAGGTTCCTTCACAATCTAATAATTCAAAAGAAGTTCCCGAAAGACCACTTCTGAGAAAATCTCTTTTTTCCTGGAAGAAATCATTCAGGTGCGTGTAATGCTCATCATTTTTCATATATTCTGCCAAAGCAAGCTGAATAGGAGTATTGACACAGAACACATTGAACTGGTGAACTTTTCTGAATTCATCAGTTAAGTTTTTGGGAGCAGCACAGTAACCCACCTTCCAGCCTGTTACATGAAATAACTTACCAAAAGAAGCAACCAGCAAACTTCTTTCCTTAAGCTCAGGATATTTGCAGATACTTACATGTTGTTTGCCGTCAAAAACTATATTTTCATATACTTCATCACTTAAAATAAGGATAGAAGTTCCTTTAACCAGCTTAATCAGTTCCTGAAAATCTACATCATTTAAAATTCTTCCTGAAGGATTGTTTGGATTGTTGAGAATAATCATTCTGGTCTTTTCGCTGATCAGTTCTTTTACGGAATTCCAATCGATTGTATAATCAGGAGCTTTCATTTCAAACCGTTTTACAACTCCGCCAAAAAGCTCTACAGTGGGTTCGTAGCAATCATAAGCAGGTTCGAAAATAATCACTTCATCGTCTTTCTTGATAAACGAAGCAATGGCGGTGAAAATAGCCTGAGTTCCTCCTGCAGTCACGGTAATTTCAGAGTCCGGATGATAGACTGCCTGATGACTGTTTTCAATTTTTCTGGCGATTTCCTCTTTGAGGCCAATCATTCCTCCTAAGGGAGCGTATTGGTTGAATCCTTTTTTAATAAAGTGATCTACATGGTTGAGTAATTCCTGATCCGGCATAAAATCCGGAAAACCCTGAGAAAGATTGATGGCTTCATTTTCATTGGCAAGCTGGGTCATCTGACTGAAAATAGTGGTGCCTACATTCGAAAGTTTAGACAAAGGAAGTTGTATCATAAAAGCGATTTTGTAAAGACCGAATGTAATGAATTATTTGCGATGGTTTAACATGATTCGGGAGAAAACTATCGTGTTGTTTAATTTCTATGAAATTGGTGTTTTTCAGGTCTTACAATACTTTAAACATTTGTTTAGATTTTTCTTTTAAATATGCTGGAGGTTAAGTACATTTGTTAGAGAAAAAAACAAATAAAACCCCATGATCATGAAAATTAAGAAGATAGAACTTCCGGCAAAATCTATTTTGTTTGACAGAAAAAATACGTTTGATTATACCGATAGTTTTGAAGGTGAAATGAAAAGCGCTCCACAAAATATTGATATCTCAGAAGTTGGGAGAATCTTCTTTAGCAGCAGTCCAAAATGGGGTAAGAAAATGTTTGCTTTCAGAAATAAAATGGTAAAGCTGTTTGGGCTTAAAACGGGAGATAACGGCAAGCAGACAAAAAATATGAATGACTTTACATGTGAAATAGGAGAGCAAGTAGGCATTTTTAAGATATTTGATAAAACAGATCATGAGATCATCATTGGAGAGGATGATAAACATCTTGATTTTCGTGTGTCTCTATTGTATGATCCTACAAAAGATAAAAATAAGGAGAACTGTTTAACCATTTCCACAACAGTAAAATTTCATAACTGGCTGGGTGTTTTGTATTTTCTCCCTGTGCGTCCTTTTCATCAGCTTATTGTTCCTGCAATACTAAAAAGAATGATCACTCAGCTGAATACCACAGTTGCTTAATCAGATGTTGATGATTATAGATTATCTGCCCGGAATTGATAGATTACATAATAAAACAATAGCTATTCTTAATAAAAAGAAGGAAAAAATAATACTTTTTTCAGGCTTAGAGAAATAAATACTAAATTAAGTATTTGATTGATATTGTAGTAATATTTACGGAGAATTCTTATAAAAAACAGACAGAAAAAATTCGGATAATTTTATACATTTTTGTACTTTTGTATGTTTGCTGAAATCATATATGTCACAAGAAATAAATCCAACCTACTCAGAAGATAATATCAGAACCCTCGATTGGCAGGAACACATCCGTCTGCGCCCCGGTATGTATATCGGTAAGCTTGGTGACGGGTCGTCTGCCGATGACGGTATTTATATTTTGCTTAAAGAAATCCTTGATAACTCTATCGACGAGTTCAGGATGAGATCAGGGAAAAGAATTGAAATAAAACTGGACGACGGTAAAGTTACGATTCGTGACTTTGGCCGTGGAATCCCTTTGGGAAAGGTAGTAGATGCCGTTTCCAAAATGAATACCGGAGGTAAGTACGACAGTAAAGCCTTCAAAAAATCGGTAGGTCTGAACGGTGTTGGTACCAAAGCGGTAAATGCTCTTTCTGATTATTTCAGAGTGCGCTCTTTCCGTGATGGAAAAATGAAAGCAGCGGAATTCTCCCGCGGACTTATCAAAGAAAATTTTGATGAAAAAGAGACCTCCGACAGAAATGGTACGGAGATTTCCTTTATTCCTGATGGAGATATATTCCTGCACTTCAAATACCGAAAAGAGTATATCGAGAGAATGCTCCGCAATTATGCCTATTTGAACCCGGGACTGAAAATTCTTTTCAATGGAGAAACCTATTTCTCTGAAAATGGTCTGAAAGATCTCCTTGAAGAAGAATTGGAAAGTGATATTCTTTATCCGATCGTTCATTTAAAAGATAACGATATTGAAGTTGCCATTACCCATTCGGATAAATCGCAGACGGAAACCTATTTTTCATTTGTTAACGGACAGAATACAACGCAGGGAGGTACTCACCTTAATGCATTCCGTGAAGCGTATGTAAAAACAGTTCGTGAATTTTTTAACAAAAGCTTTGATGCCTCCGATATCAGGAAGTCTATTATTGCCGCAATATCCATCAACGTTGAAGAACCGGTTTTCGAATCTCAGACTAAAACCAAGCTGGGATCTAATGATATGGGGCCTAACGGGCCAACGGTAAGAACGTTCATTATTGATTTCCTTAAAAGCAAACTGGATAACTTCTTCCACAAGAATCCGGAAATTGCAGAGGCAATTCAGCGAAAAATATTGATTTCAGAAAGAGAAAGAAAAGAACTTTCAGGAATCCAGAAACTGGCAAGAGAAAGAGCTAAGAAAGTTTCTCTCCACAATAAAAAACTTCGAGACTGCAGACAGCATTACAATGATCAGAAAGCAGAAAGAAAAGGAGATACCCAGATTTTCATTACCGAGGGAGATTCCGCATCAGGATCTATCACAAAATCAAGAGATGTAGAAACACAGGCTGTATTTTCTCTGAAAGGAAAGCCTTTGAACTGCTATGGCCTTACCAAAAAAGTGGTGTATGAGAATGAAGAGTTCAACCTCCTTCAGGCCGCTCTCAATATTGAGGAAAGTCTTGAAGATTTGAGATACAATCAGGTCATTATTGCTACCGATGCCGATGTGGATGGTATGCACATTCGATTGCTGATGATTACCTTCTTCCTGCAGTTCTTCCCGGATTTGATTAAGAATGGTCACCTGTATATTCTGCAGACTCCATTATTCAGGGTGAGAAATAAAAAAGAAACCCGATATTGCTATTCCGAAGCAGAAAGAGTAAAAGCTCTGAACGAACTTGGTAAAAACCCGGAAATTACCCGATTCAAAGGATTGGGAGAGATTTCCCCGGATGAATTTAAACACTTTATCGGAAAAGATATTCGTCTTGAACCTGTAGTCGTAGGAAAAGATCAGACGATTGAACAGCTTCTTGAGTTCTATATGGGAAAAAATACACCGGACAGGCAGACTTTTATCCTTGAAAATCTAGTAGTAGAAGATGATACAGATATCGATAAGAAGAAAATGCTGGATGAAATAGAGAGCTAGATAAACCCCAAATGATGAATTAAAAATTAAATCGTAAACACAACAACACTAATAAAACACTTTTTTGGGATGAAGTAGAAATTTAAAAATTACAACCAAATACAAAATGAGACTAAGTAACCGTAACAAGGCATCAGTTTACAACTCTATAAGTACCCTCCTTATTATGTTAGCTGTGTTTGGAATCATCACATTTATGGCTAATAAATATAGATTCAAAACATTGGGAGATGAAAGTTATTTACTGATTGCTGTTCCCGTTTTTATGCTGGCCACTTTTTATTTTATGGGCCGGCAAATTTTTGAATACGACAGCGATGGCGAAGCTCTGAACTTTAAAAACAGGAATATCATTCCTTTTTTGAACAAGCCGTTGCATGACGAATTCCCCAAATATAAACTGATCAAATATGATGTAATCAACATTATACTGATCAAAAGATTATACATTACAGTGTCCAGTAAGAACAGTGGTTCTACCATGCTGAAATATGAAATCTCTTATTTGACGAGAAAAGAAATAAACGATTTAAAACTCTCTCTGAATAAAGTAGTAAAAGCTAATAAAGAGAAAAAAGATTAAAAACAGATGACGACAGACGAATATTCGCATGAGGGGGAAAGCCTGAAGAAAGTTTCCGGTCTTTACAAAGACTGGTTTCTGGATTATGCTTCTTATGTAATTTTAGATAGGGCTATTCCTTCAGTGTTTGATGGCCTGAAGCCCGTTCAGCGAAGAATTATGCACTCCATGCGGGAACTGGAAGACGGCCGTTACAATAAGGTGGCCAATATCGTAGGAAATACGATGAAATATCACCCTCACGGTGATGCTTCCATCACAGATGCCATGGTGCAGATCGGGCAGAAAGAATTGCTGATAGATACTCAGGGAAACTGGGGAAATATCTATACAGGAGATTCTGCGGCGGCGGCGAGATATATTGAAGCCAGATTAACTCCTTTTGCCCTGGAAGTAGTCTTCAACCCGAAAACTACGGAATGGACAAAATCTTATGACGGAAGAAACAATGAACCTATTGATTTACCGGTAAAGTTCCCTCTGCTTCTTGCACAGGGAGTGGAAGGAATTGGAGTAGGGTTATCTACCAAAATACTGCCTCACAACTTCAATGAGCTAATCACCGCTTCTGTATCTTATTTAAAAGGAAAGAAATTTGAATTGTATCCGGACTTCTTAACAGCCGGTTATCTGGATGTTTCCGAATATAATGACGGCCATAGAGGTGGAAAAGTAAGAGCAAGGGCCAGAATTACCCAGACGGATAAACATACTCTTGTTATTTCTGAACTTCCATACTCCAAAACGACTACAGATCTTATTGACTCTATCCTAAAAGCCAATGAGAAAGGGAAAATCAAGATCAAAAAGATAGAAGATAATACTTCAGATAAGGTAGAAATCCTGATCCATATTCATAACGATGTTTCGCCTGATAAAACGATTGATGCTTTATACGCTTTCACGGACTGCCAGGTAACAATTTCCCCGAACGCATGTGTGATTGTGGGAGATAAACCTATGTTCATGAATGTGTCTGATATTCTGAAAATGAATACAGATCATACGGTTTCTTTGCTTAAAAAAGAACTGGAAATTGAACTTCATGAATTGCAGGAAAGCTGGCATTTCTCTTCTTTGGAAAGAATTTTTATTGAAAACAGAATCTATCACGATATCGAAGAGGTAAAAACCTGGGAAGATGTACTGAAAACCATTGATGCAGGATTGAAACCTCATACAGGACATCTTCTGAGAGCGGTAACGGAGGAAGATATTCTGAAATTGACAGAGATCAGAATCAAAAGAATTTCAAGATTCGATTTAGATAAATTCAAAGAAAATATTGCTTCTCTGGAAGGTAAGATAGATCAGGTAAAATACAATCTTGCCAATCTTGTATCGTATGCTATTGATTATTACCTGAATATCCAGAAAAAATACGGCAAAGACAAGCAGAGAAAAACAGAACTTAGAATTTTTGATACCATTGATGCCACAAAAGTAGCCGTTGCCAATGAAAAGTTCTATGCCAATTTCGAAGAAGGTTTCATCGGAACTTCACTGAAAAAAGACCAGTATCTTTTCGATTGCTCCGATATTGACGACATCATTACATTCAGAAAGGACGGAAGTATGAAGGTGGTAAAAGTGGAAGCGAAAACCTTTGTGGGTAAAGATATTCTGCACGTTGCCATTTGGAAGAAAAATGATAAAAGAACAGTCTACAATATGATCTACCGCGAGGGTAGAGAAGGACCTTATTATATGAAGCGTTTCTCCGTAACTGGAGTAACAAGGAATACAGATTATCCTCTTGCTTCCGATAAAAAAGGATCTGAAACTCTTTATTTTTCAGCAAATCCTAATGGAGAAGCAGAAACGGTATCTGTACTTTTGAAACCGAATCCAAGAATCCGAAAAAACAAAATGGAGATCAACTTCTCGGATCTTGCGATCAAAGGGCGTGATTCGAAAGGAAATCTGGTAACCAAGTATGCGGTGAAAAAAGTAGATATGAAAGAAGAAGGAGTATCTACGCTTGCCCCAAGAAAAATCTGGTTTGATGATACTGTGAGAAGGCTGAATGCAGATGTACGAGGAACCCTATTGGGAAGTTTCAAAGGAGATGACAGAATTCTGACAATCAATACAAACGGGGAAGTAAAACTAGTGTCTTTTGACCTTGGAAACCGTTTCGATGACGAATACCTGGTGTTGGAAAAATGGAGGCCTGAGCAGCCTATCACCTGTATTTATTATGATGGAGAGAAAGATATCTACTTCATCAAAAGATTCCTGTTGGAAAATACGGTGAATGTACAGACCTTCATGCCATCTGAACATCCGAAATCATTCATAGAGAATGTGATTGTGGCTAATGATGCTACCGCGGAAATCATTTTTGCAAAAGATAAAGGCAAAGAACGCGATCCTGAAACAGTAAATATCGATGAATTTATTGCGGTAAAAGGAATAAAGGCTATCGGAAATCAATTCACGAAATTTAAAGTAAAAGCTATTAATATTACCATTCCGGAACCGATAGAAGAAGAACCGGAAGTGTACGAAGAACCGGAATCCATTGGAGATACAGATGAAGATGGTGGAGTTATCGGAGATCTTTTTGAAGATGGTGGAAGCAACGAAACAGAATAAGTAAGGGCTTCTTTTAATCATAAAAAAACATTAAAATGAATATAATTGTTTTGATTATTATCGCAGCTACATGTATTTTCAGTTACATGGGCTTTAATAATATGGCATTATTTGAAAAATATAAATTCAACGTAGGTGCTATTACCAATCGTAAAGAATATATAAGACTTGTAAGTTCTGCCTTTTTGCATGCAGATCTTATGCATTTGTTTTTCAATATGCTTTCCCTGTATTTTTTTCAGGGTGTCGTTATCAGCTTTTTTGGAGAGATAGGATTTCTGATCATTTATTTCGGAGCGATGCTTCTGGGTAACCTATTCAGTTTGAAAATTTACCAGAGACAGCCTTGGTATTCTGCTATTGGAGCATCGGGCGCAGTATCAGGAATCATTTTTGCCTCTATAGCGATGGCTCCCAATGAGATCAGTGTCAATTTCTTACCCGGTTGGTTGTTTGGTACTTTGTATTTTGGATATTCCGTGTACATGATGCTGAACCCCAAACAATGGGATAACCTGGGCCATGCGGCTCACCTTGGAGGAGCTTTTTTCGGATTGGTTTATTCTATTGCCATACATCCACAGCAGGCAATAGATAATATGACCTACCTCGGAATTATGTCTCTTCCGTTACTATATCTGGGCTACCAGATTTTTATAAAAAAGAGAATCAACTAAAACTATACATGAAAAAAACTATTAACCTTCTTTTGGTATTGGCCAGTAACTTTTTTTTATCACAAAATAATTTTACAAGGCTGACGCCAAATCCATCGGATTCTAAAGCCATTAAAATTACATTCTCAAATAATGATTTAGGCTTTATTATCAACAACAACAAGGAGCTTCTATCTACAAATGATAAAGGAGTTACCTGGAATCTTAAGCAAACTCTTAATTTTACTCCCCTTGATATTAAATTCAGAAATAATATTGGATTTATTGTAGGGGATAATGTCATTCTCCGTTCTGATAATTATGGAGTAACCTGGAGTCCTGTTAATATTGTTGGAGGATCTTCCTTCAACTCAATCAACTTTATCAGTGATGACGTTGTTTATATTTCAGGACAGACAAAAATCTTCAAATCTTCAGACAAAGGACTTACATTTCCTGTTAACACAACAATTAACGGAATGTCTGCAATGATTACTGTTTTTACCAATGCGGATACGGCAATTGCTACGACTTCTGATGGCAGAATTCAGAGAACTGTAGATGGAGGAAATACTTGGGTAACAACAGCTTCCGATACAACTTCAAATCCTCAGTATTTTTCCGTTGTATTCCCGTCTCAGAATGTAGGATTTGTAAGCAAACGTTATGGAAATATGCTCAAAACTACGGATGGTGGGCAGACATGGACGACGACTTCCAATTATAATTCTTACCAGGCTGCAGCATATGGAATGCAGTTTTTTGACGAAAATAATGGATTTACAGTTGGAGAAAACGGAATGATCTTCAAAACAACAAATGGAGGATCCTCCTGGCAGATGATTAGTCCTATTTTATTGTTTGGAAGCTATAATAGCGATTATGATCTGAACGGAATGTATTTCTTTGATTCCCAAACCGCTATTTGTACTGGTAATAATGGAAGAACGATAAAGACACAAGACGGAGGAAGCAACTGGACGAATTATGCTCCTACTTATGACCTTATTAATGAACTTCATTTTACAACAACGAATACCGCTTATTTTAAAACCAATAAAGCAGGCTTCTTTAAGACGTCCGATGCCGGAAATTCATGGCAGAAAGTTCAGTTTCCTCCTCATCAGGGGTCTCTTAGTAATGGGTTTACATTTATAAATGACAATCTTGGATATTCTATCGGAACAGTTCAAGGATGGGTATACAAAACGACAGACGGAGCTCAGACCTGGTCGTCCAGTAGTGTGATTCAGGATAACCCGTTACATTCGGTGAGTTTCGCCTCCGAAAATGTGGGATATGTAAGTGGTGGATACAGTAATTCTAATGGAGGATTATTTAAAACCGAAAACGGTTCCACAACTTGGCAGAAAATTTCAAATATGGTATTTGGCAAGTTGAAATTTTTCAATAATAATTTAGGGTACGGTTTAAAATACGAATACCAGGGGCAGCTCTATAAAACTTTAGATGGTGGAGTTACCTGGAATGTATGTCTTAACGTACCTGTTAACAATATAATTTATGACATTATCAATGAAAACCAAATCTTTGCATTGGTAAACAACACAGATTTTTACAGATCATTAAACGGAGGAGCTACCTGGACCCAATCTCAAGCACCTAACCTTAACTTTGGGAAGATTAAATTTATTGATCAGAATACAGGATATATGGCCAACGACAGATGGGTTTTTAAAACAACCGACGGAGGTGCTAACTGGAATATGATTTATGATAATAATTCCAGATTTACAATCTCCAATATGGAAGTGGGCGGTGATTATTTATATTTAACAGGGAACGGCGGAAGAGTGTATAAATATTCTTTAGAATTTCTTTCTGCGAGCGAAGCCACTGCTAATAAAAAGGCAAATGTTCAAATTTACCCTAATCCGACCTCTGATTTTGTTCATGTAGATTCTAAGGTAAAAGTAAAGGAGATCAGGCTGATTGATATTTCCGGGAAAACCTTAAAATCAGTAAAAGATACCTCTCAAATAAGCATTGCCGAATATCAGTCTGGAATGTACTTTGTAGAGATCATATTTGGTGATAATACCAAGCAGGTAAACAAAATTATCAGGAAATAGAGATTAATTAAATAGCAAAGCCAATGAACACATCAGCATTCAACAGTTTCATCGTGATACTTATCTATGGTTCATTGGTTTTGCTTTCTCTGCTTAAACTAACAAATCCTCTGAAGGTAAACAGAAAAGCCAACTTCTGGTTTGGTATTTTCTTATTTCTTTGGTCTACCTTCTGGCTGGATGAAATTTTCTCCCTTATTACCGGTTCTGCAATCGAATTCCATTCTTTGTTTTTGGTTCGTTTTATTCAGTATTTGACGCCGGTTTTCTTTTATTTCAGTGTACTATTTTATACCAATCCCTCCTTTAAGTTTGGAATTAAAGACTTAAAATTCCTGCTCTTTCCAGCAGCTTTTCTGATGTGTTTGGGTGGCATCGCCTTAGGATATTCAAATCCTTTTGAGTATCTGAGTATTATGCTGATCCTTATTCAGGCCCTTTTTTATACAGGCTTATCGTATATTACGATTAGAAAACATCAAAAGAAGATTCAGCAGTTTTCTTCCAATACAGAAGGAATTAATTTGAACTGGCTGGAGTACATTATCCTTGTCCTTTTAATTGTGAATGTCATTTATGTGATTTACAATCTGTTTTATGACCCTAAATCATTGAATTTCTTCATCAATACCGTCTTTTTATTAGTAATCTATTTCGTAGGATATTATTCATTAAAACAGAAAGAAATCTATCCTTTGGAAGAGAAACAAAGAGAAGAGTTGATTTCCATTAATGATAACACCGATTCTGAAGAAATTAAGAAAAAACTGATTTCCGACGAAGAGCTGTCTAAGATTAAAACATCACTGGAAAATCTTATGAATACTCAAAAGCCCTACCTAGACAGTGAATTGAATCTTATCAAACTTGCAGAAATGCTCGCTGTTTCTACCCACCATTTATCCTATGTGATTAATACAGGTTTTGGGAAAAACTTTTTCCAGTACGTTAATGAATTTAGGGTGGAGTATGCTCAAAAACTTCTGAAAGAAACTCACAATAAACTATCCATTCTGGGAATCGCTTACGAATCAGGATTCAATTCTAAGACTTCCTTTAATACTACCTTTAAAAAAGTAACCGGTAAAACACCTTCTGAGTTCAAAAAATAAGTTCCGGTTTATAAAGTTTTACTTTTGAATATTTTAAACAATTGATTTTTAATTGTTTGTGGATTTTTATTTTATGCCTTTAAAACTGGTTCACTCAGATAATCTCGAACATTTTCAGATCTCTTTCACAATAGATTTGTACCCATAAATTTAATCTTATGGAGACCAAAGAATCTTATGCAGTAGTTACAGGAGCAAGCCAGGGTTTGGGAAAAGCGTTTGCCGAAAATCTGGCAAAAAAGAACATTAACGTGATTCTGATAAGTCTGCCGAATCAAAACCTGAAAGAATTTTCCCAAGACTTGAAAGCATTGTATGAGGTAAAAGTTCATTATTATGAAACAGACCTTTCGGTTCATAAAAATGTACTGAAGCTTACAGAATGGCTTAACCGTTCTTTTGATATTCATATTCTGATCAATAATGCTGGTCTGGGCGGTACAAAAAAGTTTACAGAAGCTACGGCAGATTATATCAATACCATTCTGCAGGTAAATGTGGCTGCAACATCCCTTATTACCCATCAGCTTCTTCCTAATCTCATGAGGCAACCTGAAGCGTATATCTTAAATGTTTCCAGTATGGCCGCTTTTTCTCCGATAGGGTTCAAAACGGTTTATCCTGCTTCCAAAACTTTTATTCACTCATTTTCCAGAGGGCTTCATGAAGAACTGAAAGGCACAAGTGTTTTTGTAAGTGTAGTAAACCCCGGAGCTATGAAAACGAATATGGATGTTTGCAAAAGAATTGAAAAACAAGGTTTTTTGGGAAAACTAACCCTTTTGAATCCGGATAAAGTGGCATCGTACAGTATCCGTCAGTTGTTTAAAAAAGATTCCGTAATTATGGTGAATCCAATCAGTTGGCTGATTATGAAGATATTGCCGATATGGATAAAGCTTCCATTGATGACTCAAGCGATAAAAAGAGAAATAGAATCATGAAAAAAGTTTGTGTAACCGGGGCAACAGGGCTTCTGGGAACTAATGTTATCATTAAATTATTACAAAATGGTTATTCTGTTATTGCTCTGGTGCGTAAGAAAAGCAACTGGCTGGGCGAAGAAAACAAGAATCTGAAACTGGTGGAAACAGATCTCTTGTCCGATCTTTCAGTATTTCTTACCGATGTATACTGTATCATTCATATTGCAGCAGAAACACGGCAAAACCTACTCAGTTATGATGAATACAGAAAAGTAAACTATGAAACGGTAGTGAATTTGTTCACCCATGCAGAACGGATGGGAGTAAAAAGATTTTTGTTTGTAAGTACAGCCAATACTCTTGGATTTGGAAATACAGCATTCTGGGGAACTGAAAAAGCTCCGCAGCTTTATCCTTTTACCCATTCATTCTATGCTCAAAGTAAGCTTGCAGCTGAAGACTATCTTATAAAGAACCGTAAAAATACAGAGGTGGTTATTGTAAATCCAACTTTTATGATCGGAGCCTATGACAGCAAGCCAAGTTCCGGAAAGATTATCTTTTGGGCATGGAAGAAAAATATAGTTTTTTATCCGAAAGGAGGCAAGAACTTTGTACATGTGGAAGACGCTGCAAGCGGGATTCTCAATGCTGTTGAAAAAGGTAAAAATGGGGAGAAATATCTTTTAACCAATGAAAACTTAAGCTATAAAGAATTTTTTGATAAAGTAAACCGGATTACCAATCAAAATCCCATCATGATAGCTATTCCCAATATGGTTTTAAGTTTTGTAGGATTAATGGGTGATGGTTTGAGAAAATTAAAAATAAAGACTAATCTGAGTTCTTCCAATATGAAAGCATTGCAGATCTGTAATTATTATTCTAACCAAAAATCGATAGAAGAGTTAGGCATTCAGTATCAATCCATTGATAAAGCAGTTGAAGATGCTGTTCAGTATTTTACATATCATAACAAGTCTCATTTGTTATAAAAAAACCAGCTCCTAGAAGCTGGTTTGCATATCATTACTTTGTTATATTCTGTGTTACATTTTTGTTGGAAATAACGCAGGCTTTACTACAATTATTGGCACTTGAAATATTGACCTGTACAAGCGCCGGTAAGGATCTGTATTCTTCCTTATTATAAGGATCCTCTGTACCATTGCGTCCGCCACCTTTAATATCATATTGTATCTGAGCTACTCCGGTGAATCCATTTGCAGGTCTGAAAGAAAGAGCTCCGGTAGTCGCTGAATAAGTCCATGTCCCTTGGCTGCTAGTATAAACACCGCCTGTGATATTCGGAATCACAGCACCATTATTATCCAAAAAACGGAATGAATTAAAATCAAGATTATTATAGGAAAGGGTAGGCGGATTCTGACCACTTGCTGAAGAATAAGCCGCATCGTTAAGCAAAGGATAAAAAGTTGATTTTATCCCCGGACAACCCGCAAACAGATCATCTGTTACTTCTGCAGCGTAAGGTCTTGTTACCCCCAGGTTCTTCAATAAATGTATATTTTTAGCTGCTCCTGTAGATGCTGCAAATCCAATTCTGAAAGTAGCAGGTGCTGAAGTATCCAATGTTCTTACAGTACTGTTGGAAATGGTGGTTTCCGTATATTTCAGAGAAGTTGGATAATAATAATTATCGATTACTTTTTCTTTTACAGTTCCGTGCTGTATTTCCAGAGTTATATTATATCCTCCGGCAGGATTGGGAACTAAGACGATATAGGCTTTACGGTATCTTGCGTCATTTTCATTCAGAGGAATCGTTGTTCCGCCGCTTTCAACACTGAATTGCTGCAGCGCTGTGTTTTGAATACCAACATATTTTCCCGTAGAAGGATTCAGATAAGCCGATCTGTTGTTGCTGGAAGGAGAGGCATTGGTTGCAATACTGTAAAGTAACGGATAACCGTTGTATCCTGCAGGCTCAGCCGAAGACAGAGATTGGTTTCCACGTTTACCTCTTAGCGAAACATTGCTTCGTCCATCCGCAAGTCCTACTCCAAATATTCCGTTTCTTACCCTTTCACCTTGGTTGAAGCTTGTTTTAAAATTTCCAAACTCATCAAGACCTATCCCTAGGTAAGCTCCTCTAAGTCCTTCTGTGGATTCTCCGCCACGTACAAAACTGTATCCTAATCCACCACCAAAATATCCAAGATTAAGCTGTTCTTTAGGGATTGATCCATCAACCAGGAATATAGAAATTCCGTCTCCGCCATTGGTATTTCCTCCATAAATCGCAAATTCAAATTCAAACTTGATTCCCTGATCGCTTTTGAATATTTTATCAGCCAGAATAACCCCTCCTGAAATATTATTTACACTCCGGGTCAGTCGTAGTCCGTCTGTCGTAAAGGTAGCATCATTCTGAACCCCGCTTGTAGTCACTTTATAAGCTTCCTGAGGTTGTAATCCCTGGGTGAAATTAACAAAGTACGGATATCCTGTTCCCTGTTCGTTCTGTGCTTTGATATTCTGTGAGAAAATGAACAATGAACCGATAAACAGCAGTTGTTTATGTCGTATAATTTGAGTGTTTTTTAGCATAGCTCAATTATTTCACAACAAAAACAATATTGATAAAAGAACAGTCTGTAGCTGCAGCTTTTACATCATACCTCATTACACCGTCATCAGAAATCGTAATATTGCTGAATACATTAGGATCAGCATCGGTTACATAATAGTAAAGATCTCTGCTGGACGGGAAAAAAGGAATAGATGCAGGAGCACTTGTACTCTTTGCTTTGGGTGACCCGAATTGAGTTTTATACAAGGTATATAAATCTTTAGTCCTCCCTGTTGCGCTGGTAGAAGTATCAAAAGATACACTCGGCATATAAAACATTTTTACAGCATTATTGCTGATGCATAACCAATCTGGAGAAGTTGGGGTTCCAATATTCTGACTTAAGCACTTTTTATCGGTATCATAGATCAGAAGAGAGTTGGCCGGATTGGAGATGGCGTCTCTTTTTGCAGTGGTAAGTCTTGGGATCAGCATTCCTTTATTTTGACTGTAAATATCAAGGGCAGCGCTGGCGTCAGGAGTGGGTGTATTAATCCCTATCTGAGCATATGAAAACGAACTTACTAAGACGATTGGTAGAAATAATTTTTTAATCATAATGTTCTTTATAATTTTTTATCTGTGTATTTATGTTTTTTGATGGTTATGTTGTTTTTAGAAGAACTGCATCTCCGGCAGCCTTAGTTCCACAAAGGGAATAAGTGTCTTTAACAGTTCACTGAAACAATGAATTGTTCTATTCAAAGAATGGCGTAATGAGACCTTTTGTTTCAAAAGCCAACAATAGATATCATAAGAATATTCCCATAGAGCAGCATTCTATGTCATCTGGATTGTCGAAAAAGTAAATTGAGTTAAGTGGCGGTATAAGCCATTAAATAAGTAAGATTCATATTTTCTCGTGTTTTTTGCAAATATACGAATAAAATATTTACCTTCTCATTTTCAGAGGATTAATTTTAAATTATCAGCGACAATTAATTTAATTACTGTATTTTGATTTAAAATTTTATACAATTAATTGTTTGATAAGATTATTTTTAATGTGTGTTTCCTGGCGTTTTAGAGAGAATCATTAAAAATGAGCCGTATGGGTATGCTGATATTGAAAAAAATGCTACATATTTTCTTCTTTTATCTAAAATAGATCAAACAAAGTACTGTTAGGAAAAATTATGTAATGCTCTTTCCAGTGTTTCTACAAAATTGACGTGCTTCGTTTTATTACTTTCAAAAATAAAATCTTTTAAACTTTTGCTTTCATATTGGCTAAAATTACCTACGATAGCTAGATTAATGCGGTAATTGGAGAACTTTTGCAGAATTTCTCCCGCCATTTTTGTTTTTAAATCAAAGAATTCTGGTACAATGTTCTTTTCATACAGAATGACTTTATCAAAACCCTGATAATATATATTTCCCATAAGATCCCATCCGTCCTGAACCGATTGAATAAGCATTTCTTCAGATATTATCTCTGCAATTTTTGTATCGTTGATTTCGTGTGAATTGATTACCATTGTTTATTGAATTGATTTTTTGATATCATGTAAAAAGCTCTCCAAAGGAAAAGCATCGCCCTGATTTGTCAGTACAATGATACAGCTGTTGTGCTGCAGATCTCTCCAGAACAGTGCTGCGAAACCGTTGAGACCTCCTGTGTGCATGGCAGACTTTTCCTTAGCATTATTTTCAATGAACCATGCGAATCCATAGTTGAAGAGCTTCCCATTCGATAACTTTGCAGGAGTGTACATAAGAGCTGTATTATCTCTATTGATGAGCGTGTAGTTTCGTAATGCCTGATCAAACTTAAAAAGATCCTCAGGAGTAGATTAGATGCCGCCATCACCAGTCGTTAAAATCGAATAATCATCCCGCTTTTTCTGTTGGTTATATCCCAGTGCTTTATTCTCAATGATCACCGATGGTTCATACACATATGTGTTTTTCATTTTCAAAGGTGTGATGATATTTTGGTTGATAAAAGAGCTGTAAGATTGGCATGAAACCTTTTCAATGATCTGAGAAAGAATGATATATCCACTGTTGCTATATTTGAAACGGCTTTCAGGAGTGAAATCAAGACCTTCCAACGTAAAAAGCCATTGCATTACTTCCTGATTGGTGAGTCCTTTCTTGGAAAACAGAGCTTCATAATCCTTTATTCCCGAAGTATGATGCAGAAGCTGTCTTATGCTGATATTTTGAGCATATTTCGGCAAAGGGATATAGTGAGATGCTTTATCATCAAATGCCAGCAATCCTTTTTGCTGCAATAGAATGATCGCTGTTGCAGTAAACGATTTACTTAGCGAAGCAATATAGAAAGATGTATTTTTATCGATTAATAAACCTTTTTCTCTGTCTCTGTAGCCCAAGGTTGTATCGCATATAATTCTGTTATTTTTGACAATCAGAACCGAACCGTTGAGTTCTCCTCTTTGGTGGTATTGATTAACAATATCTTTGGGATACTTTACACAGGAAATAAGCTGTAAAATAACCGAAATACTGAGGGCAATGTTCAATGAAAAAGATTTCATAGGTTGAGTTTTATGGAAGTTAAAATTACTTATTTCTTCCCATAAATAAACCTGTCATTTTCAGATAAATCCTTTAATAATTGTGCGTTAGATAAATAATTGTACAGTTCCAGTGTTTCCGGACCTAGTTTTTGATTGATTTCCAGAAACAAAAGTCCATCATTTTTTAAATGTTCTTTTGCGTCCTCTGCAATTTTTCTGTAAAAGATCAATGCATCCGAGGTAGGAGAGAAAAGGGCCATTTTAGGCTCGAATTCTTTAACGGAGTCTGCAATTTCTATTTCTTCTTCAATTCCTATGTACGGTGGATTGGAAATAATGACATCGTAACGTTCTTCCAAGGCGAACTGAAGATAATCCGCGTGGATAAATTGAACATCAAGCGAGTGATAGTCTGCATTTTTGCGGGCAGTTTTCAATGCTTTTTCAGAAAAATCGATTGATGAAATTTCAGCATTGGGGAAATGTTTTTTTAACACTAATGGAATTATTCCGCTTCCGGTTCCAATATCCAAAATTTTTAGAACAGAATGGCTAAGCGGTAAACTTTGGATTTTATGAATGGCGATTTCCAGCAATTCTTCCGTTTCCGGACGGGGAATCAGGACGTTTTCATCCACAAAGAACTTCATTCCGTAAAATTCTGTTTCTCCCAAGATCTGTAAATAAGGCTTTCCGGTTTTTAATGCTGAAATAATTTGCTGAAACTTTTCCTCATTCTCTGAAGAAACCTCCTGATCAGCCAATTGTCGTTGTTGAATTGTATTTAATTCCAGAATGTTTTCTACAAAAATCTGAAAGATAAATGTACTTTCCGATTCTGTATATAGTTGTGAAATTTGTGCAGAAAATTCTGTTCTAAGTTCTGATATTGTCATTTTATTTAGTAAAACATCTCTGTTTTCTTACTTTTTAGTTCAATTTTATTCTCGCCTACCTGAAATTCATCCATTCGGGGTAGAGGAATTTTTTGATTGATTTTTTCTTTCCAGCTTTTTGTCTGTACCGAATGGTTTTTACTGCAGCTTTCGGATGAATAGCCAAATATGGCATCTCCTGTGGACAAATTATAGTCCAGCGACTGGAAATAATCACATGGTGATCCAAAATCTACAGAGGCACCGATTAAATACCAGTTGTTGTTCTGAAATCTGTATCTATGGGTATAATGCCATTTTTGACGGCTTCCTCCAAAATGATTGATAACAATTGTTTTGTTTTTGATGCTGATGCCTTCATAAGGATTGCCCATCATTCCTCCATGTTCGGTAGGAAGGATTGTGTTGCCGAACTGGTTCCACAATACCCAGTTTTCACCTTCTTTTTTGTAAATGGCCAAAACCTGGGTGAAACCAAAATCATCTTCTATTGGTGTTTCGTAAACGCAAACAGCTTCATCTTCAGTATTGTCATCCAGATTTCCTGAATCCTGATCTTTTAAAGTCCAGAAGTTAGGGGTAAATTCCTCTAGGGTTTTTGCTTTTTTCAGCGTAATCTCAGTATCGAAGTTTCCTGTTTTCACAGCATTCTGAAAAGCATCAATTGTATTCTGTTTTTCCGTGGATACTTTGGGAATCTGGGTTCTTATATTGTCTGCATCTTTTGGGAAATCAGGTAAAGTGAAACTTCTGGGTTGAGAATTCGGGGTGTAATATTGTATCTCACGATATTCGTAATCAACGAGTTCCTTTTTACTGTTGGGGCCTTTGTCAGTATCTTGTCGATAGTGTTTTTTTGAAATCCAGTTTCCCTGCTTATCATAAATATACTCAAAAAACTCGGCGGATAAAGGATGGCCTGTGTATTCTATGCTCTGCTCAAAAATAAGATTGTTGTGATCATCATATTTTCGAACAGTTTTTGTAGATTTTTCTGTTCCAAGCATATGATATTGCTGCTCGGTACGTTCTTTATAGTCGTTCGAATAATAATATTCCGTTTTATTTTCCAGAGATTGATGATGGGCCAGCCATATTTCTGAAAGCAAATAGCCATTTTTATCATAGCTGAACGTTACATCTCTGTCTTTAATAACGTAATCTTTAATGTCAATAGGTTTATAGGTTCCATTCATCCATTGATAACGATGGATTTTAGACTGATATAAAGGTGTTTTCTTAGTAAGATAAGGAAATTCAAAAATATATTCTTCTTCGGGGTTTGCTAAGGAATCATAACCGTAATCAATAATTTTAACAATGGTTTTCTTAGGCTCTGAAGAGTAGTTATACTGTATATAACCATCATAAATAAAAGATTTTCCTTCGTCTGTTTTATAATTGATCTCTTCCTGAAGATGATTTTTTTTGTTGTAAAAAAGCCAGTTATAATGATAACGTTTTTTATCCTCTACAGATTCTTTAAGAACAAGAAGGTTATTTTTATAATGAAATTTTTCTTCAACCGAATAGGTGTCATAATGACGTCTTTGATACAGTTTCCTGCCATCCGGAAGATATTCTGTGTACGATTCCTGAATATAAGAAAGCCCGTCGCGATTAACCAGATTGCCAGTTTTTCTTTCAGGTTTCTTCAACTTTGTGACAGAGAAAATTTTGTCCTTCTTAAAGTTTACAGTATCGCTATAAGAACTGTTGAAAGTATGATTGTCCAGAAACCCATTAATTGATGCCTCTTTTTCCTGCGCACAGGAGATCACGAAACTCATCGAAAAAACAAGCTTCAAAACCTTTGGAAATACAATATTTCGAATTTCTGGAATATTCATTTATCTTGTGAAAACGAGTTTTGTATCGGTAGATTTCTCTTCGTCAATTCTGTAACCTTCGTAGTTGAAGGCTTTTACATCTTCCAGTGTTTTGGCATTGGTTTCAGCACAGAATCTTACTACAAGTCCTCTGGCGTGTTTGGTATATACTACAATGGTTTTCAGTTTTCCGTCTTTCAATTCATAGAAATCAAAATCAACAACGGTATGGTTCAGTTTTTTTCTGTCGATGACTTTTCCATATTCATTGCTGGCAAGGTGAAGCAGTATTTCTCCTTTTTTCATTTCAGTGTTCAGTTGATCTGTGATCTTTTCTCTCCAGAATTCATAAAGATTTTTATACTGATCAAATTCGAAAGGGCGGCCCATTTCCAATCTGTAAAGCATCACTTTATCGGAAGGTTTTAGAAGTCCGTATAATCCGGAAAGCATTCTGTAGTTTTTTTGCAGGTAATCTACGGCATCTTTACTCAGTGTTTTGGCATCCAATCCTCTGTATACTTCTCCCGTAAATGCGAACATGGCAGGTGCAGATTCTTTGGCCGTAGGTTTTGACTTCCATTTTTGGTTTCTCTCCCAGTTTTCGTCCGCCAGTTTAGCCGATATTTCCATTAATTCGGAAAGATATTTGGGCGATTTTTCTTTTAAATAAGAGTGTATCAATGCTGCCTCTTCAATGAATTTCGGGGTGGTAGATTTCAACAGGTCTGTTGAGTTTTCTACATTCATTAATTTCGCAGGTGATGTGATAATTTTCATAATGTTAAAATACAGATAAATGTTTACTATCAATAGAATTCATGATCATAAGAGATATAAAATCAATCAGGAAATGACAAATGATCAGAATCTTGATATTTGAATATTTTTTATAAAAAATGGCAAAAACGAGACCAATAAAGAAAGGAACAACAACCTGACCAATGGTTCCGTAAGTACTGTGAAGAATTCCGAATAAGATAGCAGAAACAAGGATTCCTAATACAGGACTGTTGTATATCTTCTCTATTCTGGGCTGTATGTATCCCCGCATCAGTAATTCCTCTACAGCACCTGCCGTAAAGCTTGTAAAAATAATTAAAAAATAATTGTTTTTGAAAAGTAAAGAAAGTTCAAAAAGCTTACTGCTTATTTTTTCGTGGGTGAAAAAGTGAATGATCAGATTCAAAAATGCACCACCAACATTACAGATCAAATATAAACAGACAGTAGCTTTTATATAGAAAAGGATAGAGTATTCTTTCTCCTTTTTCAGTAGAAAAGAGTTTTTTTCAATAGAATAGCTATATAGAAATGTAATAAGTAAAATACACCAGATTCCAATTCTACTCAAAAAGAAACTCATGGCAGTAATCCCTTGTATTCCCGTCATACGTGCAATTACAGGAAAAAGATAAAGCATTGCTGCTGCCAAAAGCACAAACGTGAGTAAAATTCCTATAGAATATTTCCCATTAATCCCCATAACCTAATCTCTCAACCGTAAACTTTGAACTCTAACCCTTACACTAAATAATTCCTTTACCCTGACGGATAACTTCAGGCTCTCCGGAAGTAAGATCTACAATAGTAGAAGCAACATTGTCTCCATACCCGGAATCAATGACTATATCTACCAAATGATCATATTTCTCAGCAATAAGCTCAGGATCAGTAGAGTATTCAATAATTTCATCGTCATCTCTGATAGAGGTGGAGGCAATTGGATGACCCAGTTTCTCAACAATAAGCTGAGGAATCGGGTGATCAGGAACACGAATACCGATTGTTTTGTGCCCTTTATATGCTAATGGTAAACTTTTGTTGGCTTCAAGAATAAAGGTGAAGGGACCGGGAAGGTGACTTTTCAGAAATCTGAAAACCGAAGTATCAATAGGTCTTGTAAAGTCGGAAAGATGACTCAGATCATTACAGATTATGGAGAATTTCGACTTTTCCAGCTTCATTTTTTTCAGTTGAGCAAGTTTTTCCATGGCTTTTATATCAAAAATATTACAGCCTAGGGCATAAATTGTATCTGAAGGATAGATAATCAGTCCGCCGTTATTTAATGTTTTAATGACTTCATTCACAAGATTTTCCTGTGGGTTGTCCGGGTAAATTTTCAATATTTTTGCCATAAAACAAAGATACAAATAATAAAATAGTTTTCATAAAAGCCCTTTATTTAAAAGAAAAATTAGGATTTGTAAAAAATATTCGTACCTTTGCAATCCAATATCGCGGGATGGAGCAGTAGGTAGCTCGTCGGGCTCATAACCCGAAGGTCATCGGTTCGAGTCCGGTTCCCGCTACTAAG